>NZ_JANINI010000009.1 GCF_024580145.1 Methyloversatilis sp. XJ19-49 | reverse complement strand
TGGTCGTACGCCTTCGCCTCGCCACCGAACTTCGACGACAGAATCGTCGTGATCGCCGCCGTCAGCGTCGTCTTGCCATGATCAACGTGCCCAATCGTCCCCACGTTCACGTGCGGCTTGGTACGCTCAAACTTTCCCTTTGCCATTTTTGATCACCCTGATAACTGATTAGAGATCTGCGTCAAACCTCGACAGGCAACCGCGCCTTTACGCGGCATGCCGCACGCCAAATACCGTGGTGCCCATGGGCAGGATTGAACTGCCGACCTCTCCCTTACCAAGGGAGTGCTCTGCCACTGAGCTACATGGGCACGAAAACTACCTGCAGACACTCATCGAGAACACCGCCCCGACAAACGCCTTATATATATGCACGCTTCAATTCGTGGAGCGGGAGACGGGAATCGAACCCGCGTCATTAGCTTGGAAGGCTAGGGTTCTACCATTGAACTACTCCCGCCCGACCATTCCAAACACGCTGGCCCGCCGTAACCGGCCACCATGATCGGAACCTTCACTTGCACGTTTTTCGAGGTCGCCTCAATATAGCCTTCAAATACAAAAGGTTATGGTGGAGGGGGAAGGATTCGAACCTTCGAAGGCAGAGCCGTCAGATTTACAGTCTGATCCCTTTGACCGCTCGGGAACCCCTCCGGCGACCAGCGAAACCCGCGATTATGGTGAGCGTTTCGTGCTCTGTCAAACACTGCTTCGAAAATTTCAGTCGGCGCCGTCGCGCAGCACGCTGAAATCGAGCGCTGCAGCGGCCGTTTGCGGGTCGGCCCGAGCCAGGCGAGGCAGCGCTCCGAATAGCGGCGCATCGAGCCGGGACGTCAACGTTGCGATCGTTGCGCCCTGCTCCAGCATCCCGTCAGGCATGGCATTGGCTACCCAACCCGCCAGACACAAGCCCCTTGCACGAATAGATTCGGCTGTCAGCAGCGCATGGTTGATGCAGCCCAGCTTGAGCCCCACCACCAGAATGACGGGTGCAGCAATCGCAGCCGCAAGATCGGCGGTGGTGTAATCGTCGTTCAAGGGCACCTGAAAACCACCGACGCCTTCGACCACCACATGCTGCGCGCGCATCGACAGCGAGCGGAAGGCGTCGAGGATGACCGCTGACGCTATTGTCCGTCCTTCGAGCTGCGCCGCCACATGCGGCGCAAGGGGTGCCTCGAACAGGTAAGGACTGGTCAGCGCCTGCGGAAGCTGCGCCCCGCTGACAGCCGCCAGCGCATCGGCGTCCTCGTTGCGCATCACCCCGTGCGCATCGCGCCAGGCACCGGACGCCACCGGCTTCATGCCGACCGCGTCCAATCCGCGCAAACGCAGCGTATGCACGAGCGCGCATGCCACCAGGGTCTTTCCGATGCCGGTGTCCGTTCCGGTCACGAAATGAGCGCGGCCCTTCAGCATCCAAAATCTCCGTTCTCCGGGCGATGCGCGACCACCCAGGCCAGTTC
Source organism: Methyloversatilis sp. XJ19-49 (assembly GCF_024580145.1). Lineage (GTDB taxonomy): Bacteria > Pseudomonadota > Gammaproteobacteria > Burkholderiales > Rhodocyclaceae > Methyloversatilis. The sequence goes on along the minus strand of NZ_JANINI010000009.1, from coordinate 191,924 downwards.
ATAGGTAAGGGGAATGCCCAGCGGCGTCCGCTGGGCGTCGAACGCGGCACAGACTGACTGCCAGGCAGCGCGGCCCAGCGTCGCATGCCGGGCCTGCAGCGGCACACGCGAGGCGCCGATATCGCGGTTGGACTGAAGCAGTCTGCGCACGTCATCGAAATACTCTACCTGCCGTGATTGCTCGACATGATCGACGACCAGTCCGGCTGCGCCCAGCGCTTCGCGCAGGCCCGCCTCATCAAGAAAGGGCAACGTGTGGCGATGCCGATCAACCGCGGCAAAAGCCTGATCGATTTCTCGCAACGTCCCGTTGAGCACTGTGGCAAAACACATCGGAGCGCCCGGCCGGAGCACCCGGCGGCATTCCGGCAACGATCGCGACGGGTCGCACCACTGCAGCATAAGGCTGGAAAAGATCAGATCGACGCTGCCTTCACGCAGGGGCAGCGCGTGCGCGTCGGCGCACACACGGGCGTTGTCAGCCATCGGTGCGTGTGCGCCGAGCATGGCTGGCGAAAAATCGGCCGACAGCAGCAGCGCATCCGGATAGCGGCCACGCAGTCCGGCGGACGCGAATCCGGTGCCGCAGCCGACATCCAGCACGCGTCCCGCCGCAATCGGCGGCAACATGTCGAGCAAGCGGTCGCTGACCTGTCGCTGCAGACGTGCCGCCGCGGCGTAGCGGTCGGCGGCACGTGAAAAGCTGCGGCGAACAGCAGTGAGGTCAGTCATCGGCAACCACCCACTCGCACAGATCCGCGACACCGCCCTGCAGCCAGGGCAGATGCGCTGCGCCCGGAATGCGCACGCAGCACGCCGGCGCCGCGGTCGACATCCAGTCGCATGCCGCGACATCGACCACCCGGTCCTCCACGCCGTGCAGGCACAGCATGCGCGCAGACACGTCCTGCACGGCCGCTCGCAGATCGACGTCGTGCAGCCAGTGCAAACCCTGGTCGAGCGCCTTGCGGCTCGGCAGCGGCGCTTGTTCGACCAGACCGGCCATCGCGGCGCGCACCTGACGCGCATCGGCATCACCCATTGCAGACAGCGCGGCGAAACGCGTGCGCGCCTTCATCGGCGCATCGTCGAACGCATCGGCAAAGGCGTCGAAGCGTTCGGCGCTCATGCCGTGCGGCCAGTCGGATGCCTGCATGAAACACGGCGTCGCGCCGATCAGCGCCAGCTTGCGCAGCGGCGCACGGGTGGCCCAGGCCAGCGCGAGCAGGCCGCCAAGCGACCAGCCGACAACGACGTCGGCATCAGGTACCGTCGCCATCAGGTGGTCGACACAGTCATTGAATCCCGTACAGTCACGTTCAGCGTTCAGCCCGTAACCGGGCAGATCAGGTTGCACAACGCGCGCATGTCGGCCGAGCGCCTCGGCAAGCGGTGCGATCAGGCGGCCGTCCCAGCCCCAGCCGTGCAGCAGCGCAACGCGCGGTCCGCGGTCGCCGAAGGCCCGTGTGGACAGCGGCTCAGTCATGCCCGGCCTCGCTCAGCGCATGGCACAGCGCATCGAGGTGCCCGGCCGTGTGTGCGGCACTCAACGAGATGCGCAGGCGTGCCGTGCCGCTCGGCACTGTGGGCGGGCGAATGGCCGGCACCCACAGACCATGCGCCCGCAACTGCCCGGCAAGCGCCAGCACAGCGGCATTCGTGCCCACGTGCAGTGGCTGGATGGCGGTGTGCGAGGGCATCAAGGTCCAGCGCGCACCGGTCAGCCCCCGCTGCAGCCGTTCGCGGTGAGCCGCCAGCGTCGCCCGCCTGTCATCGGCTTCCCCGATCAGGCCGAGGCTGGCCATCAGTGCGCAGGCCAGCGCCGGGGGGGCCGCCGTGGTGTAGCGATAGCTGCGACCGGTCTGCATCAGCCACTCGATCAGGTCCGTGCCCCCGGCGACGAAAGCGCCCGCCACGCCAGCCGCCTTACCCAGCGTGCCGATATAGACAATGCGCTCCGACGCGAGTCCGCAGTGCGACAGCACGCCGCGGCCCTGCTCGCCCAGCACGCCGAAACCGTGCGCGTCGTCCACCACCAGCAGCGCGTCGTGCCGTTCGCACAGCGCCAGCAGTTCAGCCAGCGGTGCGATATCGCCATCCATGCTGAATACGCCATCGGTCACCACGACCTTGCGTCCCTGCGCGGCGTCGAGCATGCGCGCCACGGCTGCAAGATCGCCGTGCGGATAGCGCCGCACGGTTGCGCGCGACAACAGCGCAGCATCAACCAGCGACGCGTGGTTCAGGCGGTCCGCGATCAGCGTATCGCCGCGACCGGCCAGCGCCGGCAGCAATGCCAGGTTGGCCATGTAGCCGGTGGAAAAGAACAGCGCGCGCGCCAGCCCGGTGAAGGCGGCAAGCGCCTGCTCCAGCGCCTCGTGCGGCCGCTGGTGACCGCTCACCAGATGCGATGCACCGGCGCCGGCGCCCCAGCGGGACGCGCCTTCGCGCAGCGCCTCCACCACCTCGGGATGATTCGCAAGACCGAGATAGTCGTTGCCGGCGAAGGCAATCAGGCGCTGCCCGTCGACGACGGCTTCCGGGCCGCAGGGCGCGTCGAGCACTCCACGCGTGCGCGTCAGATCGTCGCGCGCCAGCGCGGCCAGACGTGCGCGGAAGTCGAAGGCGCTCATGCGAGTGCGGCGTCCAGCGCTTGCAGCGCGCCGCGCGCGAGCAATGCGGTCTGCGCGTCGTCGAGCACGTAGGGCGGCATGAAATACAGGGTGTTGCCTATCGGCCGCAGCAGCAGTTCGCGCGCCAGCGCCTCGCGGTAGAAGCGGCGACTGAAGTCGTCGTGTCCGGCGTCGATGTCGAGCGCCCAGATCATGCCGGCCTGACGGAAATTTCGCGCTGCGGGGTGTGCCGCAAGCGGCGTCAGCGCATCGGTGAAGTGCTGAGCCCAGACGCGGTTGCGCTGCAGGATGTCGAGCTTGTCGAACAGCTCGAGCGTCGCCAGCGCGGCGCGGCAGGCCAGCGGATTGCCGGTGTAGGAATGCGAATGCAGGAAGCCGCGCGCCATCGTGTCGTCGAGGAAGGCGTCGAACACCGCCGGCGCCGACAGCACCAGCGACAGCGGCAGCGTGCCGCCCGTGATGCCCTTGGACAGGCAGATGAAGTCGGGCCAACCGCCGCCGTCGGCGTCAAGCGACTGTTCGCAGGCGAAGAAGGTTCCGGTGCGGCCGCAGCCGACCGCGATCTCGTCGGCGATCAGATGCACGGCGTAGCGATCGCACAGCCGGCGCGCGTCGCGCAGCCAGGCGGCCTCGTGCATCGCCATGCCGCCGGCACACTGCACGCGCGGCTCGACGATCAGCGCGGCGATACGGCCGTGGTGAAGCGCAAGAAAGGCGTCCAGCGCCGACAGCGCCGCCGCGCCGCCCGCCGCCGGGCTGGGCAGCACATGCGCGCCGCGCACCATCGGCGCATAGGCGTCGCGGAACAGCGCGACATCCGTCACCGACAGCGCACCGACCGTTTCGCCGTGATAGCTGCCGGCGAAGCAGATGAACTCGTTCTTGTCGACCTGCCCGGCATTGCGCCAGTAGTGCAAAGACATCTTCAGTGCGATTTCGGTCGCCGACGCGCCGTCCGATGCATAGAAGGCGTGGCCGAGCCGGCCGCCGGTCAGTGCCGACAGTCGCTCCGACAACGCCACGACCGGCTCGTGCGTGAAGCCAGCCAGCATGACGTGATCCAGCGTATCAAGCTGATCGCGCACCGCCTGCACGATCGCCGGATGGCTGTGCCCGAACAGATTGGTCCACCAGGAACTGATGCCGTCGAGATAGCGACGGCCATCGGGCGCGTACAGCCACGCGCCCTGCGCGCGCGCAATGGCGAGCAGCGGCAGGGAACGGTCCGCGTGCCACTGCATCTGCGTGCACGGGTGCCAGACGGCTGAAAGGCTGCGGGATACGAGCGAGGGTTCTGGTGCGGACACGTGCGGATACCGGCTGCGCGCCGGCACAAGGGCATGGGCGATCACCGGCGCATCGAGGCCCACATTCTAACCGTCCGCCCGGCGTGTCGTCCGGGCGGACGGGTACATCACGCGTCGGCGAGCTTCGCCGCTGCGTCGCGCAGTGCGGTGCGCAGGCCTTCTTCCACCACCGGGTGATAGAAGGGCATTTCGAGAGCACGCTGCACGGTCATGCCCGACTGCATCGCCCATGCCAGCAGATGGGCAAGATGTTCCACGTCCGGCCCGATCATTTCGCAGCCCAGCAGGCGTCCGGAGCCCTTTTCGGCATAGACGTGCAGCAACCCCTTGTTGCGCAGCATGACACGCGCACGGCCCTGGTCCTCGAACGACACCTCGCCGGTGACGAAGCTGTCGGGCGCCAGATCCACGAAGCGGCGGCCGACCGTTGCAAGCTGCGGATCGGAAAACACCACGCCGATCGGCTCGCGCCGCAGACCGGGCTGCACCTGCGGGAAGCGCGCCGCGTTCTCGCCGGCAATCCGGCCTTCGTCCGCGGCTTCGTGCAGCAGTGGCACATCGTTGTTCGCATCGCCGGCGATGAAGATGCCGGTGCTGCCGCACTGCATCGTCGTGCGGTCGAACTCCGGCACGCCATTCGCGCCGAGCGTCACCGAAGTGTTCTCGAGGCCGAGATGCTTCACATTCGGCGCCCGGCCGGTCGCGGCGATCACCCAGTCGAATTCCTTGACGGCCGAGGAACCATCGTCGAAGTCCTGCATGAGGCGTACGCCGTCGCCGACGCGTTCGATCGAGCTGACGCGTGCGTCGGTGAACAGCGGGAACTCATCACCGAAGGTCTGCGTGGCGTAGGCCTTGAGAGCCGGATCCGAGAACGGGCCGACGAAGTGGCCGCGGCCGAACACCTCGGTGCGCACGCCGAGCCTGTGAAGCGCCTGACCGATTTCCAGACCGATGACGCCCGGACCGAATACCGCCACCGACGGTGGCAGGTCGTCCCAGTCGAACACATCGTCATTCACGATCAAGCGGTCGCCAGCACCCTTCAGCACCGGAGGTATCGACGGTGACGAGCCGGTCGCGATCACCGCGCGGCCAAAGGTGACGACCGTGTGGTCATCGACCTGCAGGCTGTGGTCATCGACGAACTTCGCATGGCCGCGCAGCTTGTGATCGGCCGGAATGTTGTCGACGCCCTTGAGCACGAAGCCGACGAAGCGGTCGCGTTCGCGCTTGATGCGCGCCATCACGGCCGCGCCATCGATGCGCACCGTCCCTTCGAGGCGGATGCCGAAGGTGTCCCACTTTTCTGTCGCATGGGCCGCTTCGGCAGCGGCGATCAGCAGCTTGCTCGGCATGCAGCCGACGCGCGCGCAGGTCGTGCCGTACGGGCCACCTTCGATGATCACGGCACGACGGCCGGCGGCGATGGCCGCGCGATAGGCTGCAAGGCCGGCAGTGCCGGCTCCGATGACGGCCACATCCACATTCACTTCATTCATGTCGTTCTCCCTGTAGCGCTCGATCAGGCCTGCACACCGTTCGATGTGCAGGCCTGATCGGACGACGGGTTGCCCCGTCATCCGGTCAGATCAGGTCGGCGACCTTACTTGGCCGACCACTTTTCCAGCTCTTCCCAGCCGCCGATGTGCTGGCCGTTGATGAACACCTGCGGCACGGTCCTGGCACCGGCGATGGCCCCCAGTGCGCGGGAGCGCTCGGTGTGCGGCAGGTTGATTTCCGCGTAGTGGTAGCCGCGTTCGGTCAGCAGTGCCTTGGCCTTGGCGCAGAAGGCGCAACCTTCGCGCGTCAGGATGGCGACCTGATCCGGCTTCTTCGCGTTCGGATTGATGAAGTTGAGCATCGTGTCGGCGTCCGACACCTTGAACGGATCACCCGGCTCCTGCGGCTCGGAGAACACCTTCTGCACGACACCGTCCTTCACCAGCATCGAGTAGCGCCAGCTGCGCTTGCCGAAGCCGATATCCGACTTGTCGACCAGCATGCCCATACCTTCGGTGAATTCGCCATTGCCGTCTGGGATCAACGTCACATTGTCCGACTCCTGGTCCTTCGCCCACTCGTTCATCACGAAGGTGTCGTTGACCGACATGCACACGATGCCGTCGACGCCATTCGCCTTGAAGGCCGGCGCCAGTTCGTTGTAGCGCGGCAGGTGGGTCGACGAGCAGGTCGGCGTGAAGGCACCGGGCAGCGAGAACACCACCACGGTCTTGCCCTTGAACAGATCATCGGTCGTGACATTGGTCCATTCGTTGTTCTGACGTACGCGGAATGTGACGTTCGGGACGCGCTTGCCTTCCTGGTTGTGCTGGCTCATTGCTGTTCCTTTCAGAGGGATGAATCGTTATCCGGAGATGCGCCGGGCGTTTTATGTACCGGTTCAGCGCATCGACGAAGTGCAGTGTGGGCGCATACACTTCAATCGTCCAATGGATTAAACTTGTCGTATTGATCGAATGTTTCGATGAAGATCTGATTTCACAGCCGACGTCTTCCACCAAAGGTCCGCGCCACATGTCTGCACTGCCCTCTCTTCGCCAGTTGCGCTATCTGATTGCGGTGTCCGAAAAGCTCAATTTCACGCAGGCCGCGGAATCCTGCTTCGTCACCCAGTCCACGCTGTCCGCCGGCATCAAGGAGCTGGAGGCTACATTGGGCGCGCATCTGGTCGAGCGCGAACGTCACTCGGTGGTGATGACGCCGATCGGCATCGAAATCGTCGACCGTGCGCGCAGCCTGCTGTCCGAAGCCGAAGACCTGAGCGAATGGGCGCGCAGCGCAGCGGAGCCGATGAGCGGCCTGCTGCGGCTCGGCGTCATCCCGACCGTCGCGCCCTTCGTGCTGCCGACGGTACTGCCGGCGCTGCGCCAGCGCTATCCGTCGCTGCGGCTCGCGCTGCGCGAAGACCTGACCAGTCATCTGCTGACCCGCCTGACGGCCGGCCAGCTGGATTTCGCGCTGATCGCGCTGCCCTACGACACGGGCAATCTGCAGGTGAAGCCGCTGTTCGATGAGGAACTGCACCTGATTGCGCCGGCCGATCGTGAGGCGGACATGCCGGGCGAAATCTCCAGGATCGATCCGGATGAACTGCTGCTGCTCGAAGAAGGGCACTGCCTGCGCGGTCACACCCTGGGTGGCTGCGGTCTGCGGGAACCCAGGACCCGCGGAATGGAAGCTACCAGCGTGTTTACCCTGGCACAGATGGTCGAGGGCGGTCTGGGCCTCGCATTGCTGCCGGAAATGAGTTTGCGCTCGGACATCCTTTCGCATATGAAACTGGTGTCGCGACGCTTTTCCGAGCCCCGGCCACGCCGTACCATCGCGCTGGTTGCCCGCAGTTCGAATGCACGGCAGGAATCATTCGAACGTATTGCCGAGCTGATCGCCGCACAGGCACCGTTGCACCTGTCAGACTCGGGCGACGGAAGCGGAACCGCCGGGCGGAGTCCGGGCTCCCAAGTGCACGAATACGAGAACCGAGAAAGGAAAGCATCATGAGCAGCATCAACATCGGCATTTCCGAAGAAAACCGCCGGGCCATCGCGGACGGCCTGTCGCGCCTGCTGGCGGATTCCTACACGCTTTACCTCACCACGCACAACTTCCACTGGAACGTCACCGGCCCGATGTTCAACACGCTGCACCTGATGTTCGAGGCGCAGTACACCGAACTGGCGCTGGCGGTCGACCTGGTGGCGGAACGCATCCGCGCGCTGGGTTACCCGGCACCGGGCACCTATTCGGCTTACGCAAAGCTCACGTCGATCAAGGAACCGGAAGGCGTACCGTCAGCCACCGACATGATCCGCCAGCTGGTCGCTGGCCAGGAAGCCGTGACGCGCACCGCTCGCAGCATTTTCCCGGCGGTTGAAGAAGCGCACGACGAGCCGACTGCCGACCTGCTGACCCAGCGCATGCAGGTGCACGAGAAGAACGCCTGGATGCTGCGCAGTCTGCTCGAGAGCTGACATCGGCGAAGCGACTGCACCGCGCACGGCCGCCCGACAGCGCCGGGCGCAGCCGTGGGGGCATTGCTCCGCTCAGCCCGAGCCAACCCACGGGTGACGGGCAGATCGTATCTGCGTCGCAATCGGGGGTTTGCCTGNGCCGGGCGCAGCCGTGGGGGCATTGCTCCGCTCAGCCCGAGCCAACCCACGGGTGACGGGCAGATCGTATCTGCGTCGCAATCGGGGGTTTGCCTGCTGCGGATGTTGGGCATCGCTGCGCTCACCTCAACCTACGGGGACGGGTTTTGGGCATCGCCTTCGGCTCACCCGAACCTGCGGCTACAACGGCGTGAGGTGTCCGTAGGTTGGGGTGAGCGCAGCGATGCCCAACGACCCCTGCATGCGCCCGGGGCTCCGTCACCCTCCGTTCAATGGCCACACATCTACCGTCGTCGCCTGGCCGGCGGGCGCATAACGCTTGCCGCGCCCAGCACCACGATGGCGCACGCGGCGGCAGCCAGCAGGATATGCGACGGGAAATGCGCACCGCGCACGACCTGCACCACACCCGCGAGCCCACCCAGCGTCAGCACGGCGAACAGCGCGCGCCGCCGCGCTGCGCCGCGCAGCACCGGCAGCACGGCCAGCCACATGAAGGCGCTCGCTGCATGGCCGCTGGGCAGGCATTTGCCCGGACCGGAATTCGTCGGCACGCTGTCGAAAAGCCGGAAAAACTGCGCCTGACCGCCGAAATCGGCCAGATACCATGGACAACTGTGTGCTGACTGCATGCGCAGCAGGTTCACCGCGACCACCGCCGCCAGCGAAGCACAGAGCACGAACGCCACGCGCACGAAACGGCCGGGTTCGCGCGCCCGCAGCCGCAACACGAATCCGGCCGCGAACAGCGCCAGCCATGCCGCCACCGACAGCCACTTGACGCCGTCGTGCAGCAGTACCGACCACAGCCAGTCGCGGCGCAGCGTGAAACCGCCGGCTGCAGCGTCGTAGAAGTGCGCCGAAAGCGACAGGTCCGTACCACTCCAGCGGTTGCTCCACACGGCCAGCACGGCGCAGACGAGCGCGACCACCAGCAGATCGGCGTCGCGCGCCCCGAGCCACCGGCTCACCGGACCTCGATGGCGTGCAGCCGCCCCTGCTTGAACGCGGACGCGGCCGTCTGGTAGTAGGCGATTGCCTCGCGCGCACGCTGCGGATCCACTTCCGTCGGCGTCGACTCAAGCGTGACCGGATCGACCTTGAAAGCGCGCACCACACGGCGCGGCGACAACACGGTGAGCAGGTCGCCGCGCAGATAGCCCAGATCCTGATAGTTGGAAATGAAGGCACGGTCGAGCGGCTCATCCGCCTCAAAGAACGAGCGGCCGAAGAAATGATCGTCGCCGTTCTTGCCCATGACCTCGATCAGCGTCGGCGCAAGATCGATCTGGCTCACCCGTTGCACGTACTCGCCCGCCTGCAGCATGTCCGGCGCATAGAAGATCAGCGGAATGCGGTATTTGGCGACCGGCAGGCGGGTCCGGCCAGCCACGGACGCGCAGTGGTCGGCTACGAACACGAACAGCGTGTCGGCGAACCAGGGCTGCCTCTTCGCCTCGCGGATGAATTCGCCGATCGCCCAGTCTGTGTACTTGACGCCGCCGCGCCGCCCGCCCGGTGACGGAATGTCGATGCGCCCGTCCGGATAGGTGTAGGGGCGATGGTTCGACGTCGTCATGATCTGCGCAAAGAACGGCTTTCCGGCGGCGGCCTTGTCATTCAGCGCCTTCAGGGCGTTGGCGTACAGCACTTCGTCGGCCACGCCCCACACGTTCTCGAAAACGATGCTGTCCTTCGGAAAGTCGGTCCGGTCGACGATCACGTAATCGTTGCCACGGAAATAGCTGTTCATGTTGTCGAAGTAGCCATAGCCGCCATAAATGAACATCGGCACGACACCCTGTGGCTCCAGCAACTCGCCCAGCGTGGACAGATTGTTGTTGTGGGTGCGGCGGACGATGGCCTGCCCGGGTACCGGTGGCGTGCCCAGCGACAGCGCTTCGAGCCCGCGTACCGTACGCGTGCCGGTGGCATACACCTCCGTGAAGCGCAGCCCATCGGCCGCCAGACGGTCCAGTTCGGGCGTCAAGCCCGCGGTCGAGCCATATGCGCCGACGAACTCCGCCGACATGCTTTCGATCGTCACCAGCACGACATTGCGCGGCCTGCGGCTGAACGGCACCTTGTCGTGCGGCGGATCGTCCATCGCACTCGGCCTGTCCGGCGACGACAGCGGCAGTCGTTCGACATGCAGGTCGAGCAGCACCTCGTCGGCTTCTTCCTGCGGCAAGGTGGCATACCAGCGCTCGTAATCGAGCTCGTTGCGGCGCATCGCGGCCGCAAATGCGTACAACCCGTTACCGGCCAGCTCGTCGGCATAGGCGTTGCCGCTGCCTTCCATCTGTTCCAGCGCCGCAAAGCTCCAGGAAGCCGCCGGCAGCGCCAGTGCGCCCGCCAGCATCGCCAGCCGCACAGCGGGCCGGCGCGGCGCGGCGACGAACCCGACCAGACGGCTCACCCCGAACACGATCAGTGCCGCGACAAGCGCGATGCCGCCGACGATCAGTCCGACCGGGTAGGACTGCATGATGTTGCCGATCACTTCCTGCGTGTAGATCAGGTAATCCACCGCGATGAAGTTGAAGCGGGTCGAAAACTCCTCCCAGAACACGACTTCGGACACTGCACCGAACAGCAGCAACGCGGCCATCAGCCACAGCGCCCCCCAGCGCAGCCGGCCCATGAACCGGCTCGCCCGCAGACGGGCCGGCAGCAGTGCCGACAGCACGAGCAGCGGCGCCACCAGCCAGGCGAGCACGGCCAGGTCGAACCACAGTCCACGCACGAACACGTGCGGCGTGGCCGCACTGATGTCGCCCGGGCCGGCGATGCCCCAGAGCAGCAGACGCAGCAAGGTCCAGATGGTGACGGTCAGCAGGGACGCAACGAGCAGGAAGGGCAGTGCGCGCCGGCGCGGCGCAGGTCGTATCGATGTCATGAAGGGGCGGATACCGTGGCAGGACGCTCACCGAACCTTTTGTACAGGATGGGTAGCAGCAGAAGTGTTAACGCCGTACAAGAAATGAGCCCGCCGATGACCACGATGGCGAGCGGCCGCTGGATCTCCGACCCGGGGCCGGTGGCGAACAGCAGCGGCACCAGACCGAGTGCGGCCATCGACGCAGTCAGCAGCACCGGGCGCAACCTGCGCTGGGCGCCATTGACCACCGCGTCGAGCATGCTCTGGCCAGCCGCCCGCAGCTGATTGAAGTAGCTCACCAGCACGACGCCGTTGAGCACCGCGATGCCGAGCAGCGCGATGAAGCCGACCGACGCCGGCACCGACAGGTACTCGCCTGAGATGCCCAGCGCGAATACGCCGCCGATCATCGCGAACGGAACGTTGGCCATCACCAGTGCCGCCTGTCGCAGCGAATCGAAGGTGCTGTACAGGATGAGGAAAATCAGCACCAGCGCCAGCGGCACAACAAGGGCGAGGCGCTGCGCGGCGCGCTGCTGGTTCTCGAACTCGCCGCCCCAGGTGAGTCGGTAGCCGGTGGGCAGCTCGACCTTCTGCAGCACCTGGGCGCGCGCATCCTCGACGAAGCCGACCAGATCGCGACCGCCCACATTCGCGATCACGACCATGTTGCGACTGCCCAGCTGACGGTTGATCTGCACCGGTCCGCCCACGCGTTCGAAGCGCGCCAGCTGGCCCAGTGCGATGCGGCCGCCGCCCGGCAGTGCCACCGGCATCTGGACCAGCTCTTCCGACGCGCCGGCGCTGCCGGTGGAGCGGATGATCAGCGGGTAGCGCCGATCCAGTTTCTGGATCAACCCGACCCGCTCGCCCTCGATCTGCATGCGCAGGGTGGCCGCCAGCGCATCGACGTCGAGGCCTGCGCGCGCCAGTGCGTCGGTGTCCGGCAGCACGCGCAGATACTGCACGCCCTCGTTGCGCACGAAGAACACGTCCTCGGCGCCCGGAATGGCGCGCAGCACGTCGGCAATTTCGCCCGCCTTGTGGTTCAGCGTGTCGATGTCCGGCCCGAACAGCCGGATCGCCAGATCGCCGCGCACGCCCAGAATCATTTCCGACACGCGCATTTCGATCGGCTGGGTGAAGGCATAGGCCACGCCGGGGAATTCCGCCAGCAGATCGCGGATGCGGTGGATGATGGCGGGCTTGTCGGCGCCGGGCGCCAGACTGATGAAGGTGTCGGTCTGGTTCAGGCCCATCGGGTCGAGACCGATTTCATCCGACCCGGCGCGTGCCACGATCTGCGTCGCCTCGGGCACGATGTCCTTCAGCGCCTTCTGGAAGCGGGTGTCGATGTCGAGCGAGGCATCGAGGCTGATCGACGGCAGCTTTTCCAGCTGCACGATGAGACTGCCCTCATCCATGGTCGGCATGAAGGTCTTGCCCAGCCCCACGTAGACGACTACGGCGGCGACGAACAGCAGGCCGGCAATGCCGCCGACGATGCGTGGTGCGGCCAGCGCGCGCTGCAGCAGCGGCGCGTACAGCTTCGACAGCGTGCGCGGCAGCCACGGGTCGGCGTGCGAGCGCGCGTTCAGCATCATGCGCGCCAGCAGCGGAATGACGGTCAGCGACAGCAGCAGCGAGCCGGCCAGTGCGAACACGATGGTCAGTGCAACCGGCGCAAACAGCTTGCCCTCCAGTCCCTGCAGGCTCAGCAGCGGCACGAACACCAGCGCGATGATGACGATGCCGGCAGTGGTCGGCACCGCCACCTCGCGCACCGCCTCGAGCACCACGTCACGACGCGGCCGGTCCGCCGCACCGGGTTCGTGCAGGTGGGCGACCACGTTCTCGACCACCACCACCGCCGCGTCGACCAGCAGGCCGATGGCGATCGCCAGCCCGCCCAGACTCATCAGGTTGGCCGACAGGCCGGCGAAGTGCATCAGCAGGAAGGTCCACAGCGCGGACAACGGCAGCACCACCGCCACGGCCAGCGCCGCGCGCGCATTGCCGAGGAACAGGAAGAGCAGGATGAGCACCAGCACCACCGCCTCGATCAGCGCCTTGGTCACCGTGCCGACCGCACTCGATACCAGCTCGCCGCGATCGTAGAACGGGATCACCTTCACGCCTGCCGGCAGGCTGGGCGCGATCTCGTCGAGCCGCGCCCGCACGCCGCGCACCACCTCCTGCGCATCGGCGCCACGCAGGCCGAGCACCAGTCCCTGCACGGTTTCGCCCTCACCGTTGTGCGTCACGCCGCCCATGCGGGTCAGCGCGCCGAGCCGCACCTCGGCCACGTCGGCGATGCGCACCTGCGCCTGAGGCGTCGCGTGCACCACCAGCCGGCCGATGTCGTCGAGCGATTCGAGCCGCCCCTGCACCCGCACCAGCAAGGTTTCCTCGCCTTCGTTGATGCGACCGGCGCCGTCGTTGCGGTTGAAGCGCTCCAGCGTGGCACGCAGCTCGTCCAGCGTGATGCCGGTGGCCGCCATGCGCGCCGCGTCGGGCACCACCTCGTAGGCCGTGGCCAGCCCGCCCAGCACATTCACGTCCGCCACGCCGCGCACCGTGCGCAGCGCCGGACGGATCACCCAGTCGAGCAGGCCACGCCGTTCGGCCAGCGACAGGTCGCCTTCGACCGTGAACATGAACATTTCGCCCAGCGGCGTGGTGATCGGCGCCAGACCCCCGGTCAGTCCGGGCGGCAGGTCGCCCATGATGCCGGTGAGCCGCTCGCTGACCTGATTGCGCGCCCAGTAGATGTCGGTGCCGTCCTCGAAATCGATGGTGATGTCGGTCAGGCCGTACTTGCTGGTCGAGCGCAGCATGGTCTGTTTCGGCAGACCGAGCATTTCGATCTCGACCGGTGTGGTCACCCGCGCCTCCATCTCTTCGGGCGTCATGCCGGCCAGCTTGACGATGATCTTGACCTGCGGGGCCGACACGTCGGGAAAGGCATCGATCGGCAACTTCGTCATCGACCAGGCACCGGCCGCCATCAGCAACAGCGCGGCCAGTATCGTCAGCAGCGGTCGCGCGAGCGCGCCGCGCGTCAGGGCGTCGAGCATCATTCCGCTCCCTTGCCCAGCCAAACCGCCTTCAGCGCGGCCACTCCGCTGACCGCGACCGCGGCCTTTGCGTCCAGTGCGCCGCTGACCGTGGCGCGACCCGCGTCCTGCGACAGCGCCTGCACCTCGACTGCGCGGAAGCCCTGCGCGGTGCGCGAAAACACCCAGGTCCGGCCGTCGTGATGGGTGACTGCCGCAGCCGGCACGGTCCATGCATCGGTCGCCGGCTGTGAGCGCCGCGCCTTGACCCACAGGCCCGGCCGCAGCGAAGACGGCGCAGGTGGCAGTGCGGCGCGGACGCGCACCGTCTGCGTCGTGTCGGCAGCGCCCCAGCCGATCTGCGTCACGCGCGCCTGCTCGCCCGACGGCTCCACCAGCAGGACGTCGCCTTCGCGCACGTCCTGTGCCTGCGCCACCGTCAGGTTCAGTTCGAGCATCAGCTTGCGTGCATCGGCCAGCCGCAGCAGCGCATCGGCCTCGTCCACGCGCTGACCGGGCAGCACCATGCGTTCGAGCACGGTTGCCGCCGCTTCGGCACGCACCTGCACGCGACCGCTCGATGCGTCGGCGGCCGACACGCCCAGCAGGCGCAGTCGCGACTGCGCGGCGCCGTATGCGGCATCGGCCTGCGCGGCCGCATTTTCGGATTCGCGCACACGGCGCTCGGCGATCAGGCCTTCGGCATGCAGCGCCCGGTCGCGCTCCAGATTGCTGCGCGCAAGCGCCGCAGCGGAACGCGCCTGGGCCAGCGCAGCGCCCTGTTCGGGCAGACCGGCGCTGCGCAGTTCCACCAGCACGGCATTCGCCGCGACCTGCTGGCCTTCGACCACCGGCACGCGCACCACGACGCCACCGGCGGGAGCGGTCACCACCCATTCGCCGTCGGCCGACGCCACGACGCGCGCCGACCAGGGCGCCGCGCTGGCCTGCGCCGCCGGTACCGGTGCCGCATCGCGGATGCCCAGTCGTTCGATCTGTGTCGCATCGAGCGCGATGTCGGCCGCATGGAGGGAGGACGTCAGCGCGAGCAGACAGGACACAACGAACACATGTTTCACGGCAGGATTCCCAGACTGTTGTTGTAGCGCGCCACGGCGCGCTCATGGGCGATGTCGGCCAACGCGGCCGCACGGCGTGCGTTGGCGGCGCGCGCCTCGACCAGCAGGCGCTCGGCGAGCGAACTTTCACCGAGCCGGTAGGCGCGGCGGGCAAGCTCGACTTCGCGTTCGGCGACCGCCTTCTGCCCGGCGGCCAGTTGCAGCGCCTGTTCGCGGGCGTGCAGTTCATGTTCGGCTTCGTGCAGCACCAACGTGGCCATGCGCAGCGCCAGCGCAAGATCGTCCTCGGCGCGGGCCAGATCGAGCTGCAGTGGCGACAGGGTGGCTGCGCGATGCACCTCGCCGCCGAATGGAATCGACAGGGTGGCGCCGACGCTGTCGGTCACCGGGCTGTCGGGCGACTTTTCGGACCGCATGCCGACCAGGATGCGCGGCGCACCGCTGCCCTGGGCCTGCACGCTGGCCAGCGCACTGCGCGCCCGTTCGAGCGCAGCCTGCGCCGTCAGCACCGGCGGATAGCCGGTCGCCGCGTCCGCCATTGGCGCGCGCGCAACCGGCTCACGTGCCGTCGCCGGCAGCGCCGGCAAGCCGGTCAGCGTGGCCCAGCCGAACACGCTGTGCGCCAGTTCGACCTGAGCCTCGTAACGGGCGGCGTCGCGCTCGCGCCGGGCCGCTTCGGCCGACAATACTTCGACCGGCGCCGCGTCCCCGGCGCGAACGCGTTTCGACACATCGTCTTCCAGCGCGCGATACAGCTCGACATCGGCATCAGCCAGCTTCACCTCGGTTTCCGCCTGCAAGACGCGCCACAGGGTTTCCCGCAGATCGCCCGCCACGCGCCAGCGGTGGATGCGCAGTTCCTCGTCGGACAGCAGGCGACCGGCGTCGGCCTCGCGGCGCAGCGCGTCGCGCTGGCCGGATCGCCACAAGGGCAGGTCCAGCCCGGCTTCCAGTTCGCGCACGCCGGCCGCGCGGCCGGGCAGGCGATCGGTCTGGTAGCGCATGTGCAGCGCCGGCGGTGCCGACAGCACGCTGCCGGCACGTTCGGTCAGCACCCGGGATTCGGACAGCCTGGCCTGCGGAAGCTGGGTGCCGGGCGCCCGGCCAAGCGCGGCAGAAAAGGCGCCCGACAGCGTGAGTGCGGCGTCACGCTCGACCGTCTGCTCATGCTCTTCGGCGTGCGAAGCCGCGGCGAGGGGCACAGATTGCGCATAAACCGGTGGCGTCAGCCACAGGGCGGACAGCAGGCAGCACAGCAGGGCGGAACGCATGGGCGCACGACGGGCGGAGGAAGACATGCAACAGCTTGCACAGCGACGGATTGCCGGCAGGTGGACACAACATGAACATCCGTTCATGTTGCGGCAAGGTGGTTCGACGCAGGCAGAATCACGGCTCGCGCACCCCGACCCGGGCGGTGCGCCCCGCTTCCGGAGAAGGTCCGACATGCACCTCCTCGTGGTCGAGGACGACCCCGAAATCGCCGGCTTCATCTGCCGCGGCCTGCGCGAGGCCGGGCACGTCGTCGACCACGCCGCCAATGGCCGCGACGGGCTGTTTCTGGCGACCGGCGAAGCGTTCGACGCCATCGTGCTCGACCGGCTGATGCCGCAGATGGACGGTCTGGCCATGCTGGCCGCACTGCGCGCCACGGGTTCGCGCGTGCCGGTGCTCATCCTCAGTGCGCTCGGCCATGTCGACGAACGCATCCGCGGCCTGCGCGCCGGCGGTGACGACTATCTGGTGAAACCATTCGCGATGTCGGAACTGCAGGCGCGGCTCGACGTGATCACGCGGCGCGGCCTGATGCCGGCGATCGAAAGCGTGCTGCGGGTGGCCGATCTCGAACTCGACCGCATGACGCACATCGTGCGCCGCGCCGGCGAGGACATCACGCTCAAGCCGCAGGAATATCGGGTGCTCGAATTCCTGATGCGCCACGCCGGTCAGGTGGTCACCCGTACCATGCTGCTCGAGGGCGTGTGGGACTATCACTTCGATCCGCAGACGAATGTCATCGACGTCCACATTTCCCGCCTGCGCGCCAAGGTCGACCGCGCAGGCTGGCTGCCGCTGATCCATACGCTGCGCGGCGCCGGCTACTGCATGCGGGCGCCGGCATGAACGACCGCCGATCGCCGTGGGCCGGCAGCGTGCCGGGCGCACCCTTCGTGCAGGATGACGAGGGAATGCTCACGCTGCACTTCGACCGCGCCGCGGTGCAGAGCAGCATGGATCCGGCGCGACCGGTCGATCTGGTGCTCGACTATTCGCGCCTGATGATGGCCGCGCTGCTCTTCGTGCCGGCGCCCTCGCGCATCGGCATGATCGGCCTGGGCGGCGGATCGCTCGTCAAGTACTGCCACCACCACCTGCCGGGCGCGCGCATCGAAGTGGCCGAGATTTCGGCCGAGGTGATCGCGCTGCGCAGCCGCTTCCGCATTCCGCCGGACGACGAACGGCTGCGCATCGATTGCGTCGACGGCGCGGACTGGATCGCGCGCCATGACGAAGCATTCGACCTGCTGCTGGTGGATGGCTTCGACATCGGCGGGCAGGCCGGCGCGCTGTGCACGCAGCGCTTCTACGACGACTGCCATGCCGCCTTGACGCGGAACGGCCTGCTGGCGATCAACATGCATGCCGACGACGCGCTGCACGGCGCCTACATCGGACGCGTGCGTGCGAGTTTTGCCAATTCGGTCAGTGTCGTCGCCACCGAAGACGGTGTGAATGAAATAGTGTTCGCCGCACGCGGCGACGCGTTCAGGCTGTCGGAGAAGCAGCTGTTCCAGCGCGCGGCGGCACTGCATGAGCGCCTGGGGCTGGACCTGCGCGCGCAGGCACACCCGCTGGTCGAAGGCCGGCGACGCGACTTTGCGCCCGCCGGGCGGACGGCGGTACGGCACGGCCTAGATGCCGATGACTGAGCCGACACCTCCGGTCGCGCCCCGCGCGACGCGCGGCCTGAGCACGACTGCGCGACTGGCGCTGGCCAACAGCGTTCTGCTGGCGACCGGCTTCGGCCTGATGCTGCTGCTGGTGACCTGGCTCGCCGGGCAGTACATGCTGGGTCACGTCGAAGAGAGCGTGGACGCCGAGCTGGACATCCTGAGCGCCGAGTACCGGGTCGACGGCGTGCGCGGCGTCAGCGGCCTGATCCGCCAGCGGCTGGACATGCGCTCGCCCAATCACGACCGCCTGTACCGGCTGGAAAGTGCCGACGGCGTCATGCTGATCGGCAACCTCGATGCGTGGCCCGCCGCGGCGACGCGCGATGGCGTGCTGGTGCGGCTGCCCAGCCTGCGCCATCCGGGCCTCACCGAGGTCGTCGCACGCTGGGCGCGTCTGCCGGACGGCAGCCGCCTTCTGGTCGGCTTCGACGAATACGAGGTGGAACAGGTACGCCGCGACATCCGGCGCGCCGCGCTCGCCAGTTTCGGCGTCATGCTGATTGCGTCGCTCATCGGCGGCTTCCTGATCACCCGCGCCGCGCTGCGGCCGGTCGAAACGATGCGCCGCGCGGCGCAGCAGATCATGGATGGCGACCTGCGCCACCGCATTCCGGTGCGCGGCACGGCCGACGAGTTCGACCGCCTGTCGCAGACGCTCAACGGCATGCTCGACCGCATCGATCGGCTGATCGCCTCGGTGCGAGGCGCCACCGACAACATCGCACACGACCTTCGATCGCCGCTGACCCGCCATCGCGCGCGCATCGAAGCCGCGCTGGCCTTGCCGCCGACAGGCGAAGAGCTGCCGGCGTTGCTGGAACGCAATCTGGCTGACATCGATCAGGTGCTGTCCACCTTCCAGTCGCTGCTGCGCATCGCCAATGTCGAATCGGGCCTGCTGCGCAGCGAGTTCCGCGCCCTCGACCTCGCGGCGCTGACGCGCGACGCCATCGACTTCATGGAGCCGATGGCGGACGAACGCGGCATTTCGCTGTCGGCCGACGTGCCGGCACAGGCGTCGATGAGCGGCCACCGCGACCTGCTGTTCCAGGCCGTCATCAACCTGATCGACAACGCGATCAAGTTCAGCCCGGCTGGCGGCACGGTGACGATCAGCCTGCAGCCGGCGCAGGACGGCTGGCGACTGGAGGTCGCCGATCAGGGGCCGGGCATTCCGGACAGCGAGCGGGCGCGCGTGTTCGAGCGGCTGTACCGGCTTGAAGGTGCGCGTAACACACCCGGCCTGGGGCTCGGGCTCAGTCTGGTGCAGTCGGTGGCACGCCTGCACGCCGGGCGGATCGAACTGGGCACCGCGACGCCCGGTCTGCGCGCCGTACTGACTTTGCCGACCGGCACATAGCGGGTACACCGGGGAGACATCCGGGGACTGTCACGCAGTTGACACGAAGCGACAACGCAAAGACGATGCGATCAATGCGTGCGCGAACCTACCCTTGAAGGGGCGTGTGCGGATGGCCTCGGCGGATTGCGGCCATGGACGACAGCGCGCGCTGCGCCCTCGTCGCAACGGTTGATTTTGAGCTATGGAGTCACTTCAGTGCCGAAAACAAACAAGCCGAGCATCGCGCTCACATCCAAGCTGCTGCGACGCTACCGCGACGCCTCGATAGACAACGCACGCGAGCTGCTGTACGAGGCGGAACTGCTGCTCAAGCACAACCACTTCGCCCGCGCCTACTACTCATCGGTCGCCGCGATCGAGGAGGTCGGCACCTCGGTGCAGGTGTTCGACGCGCTCGGCCGCAATGTGCGCGACCCGGACGTTGCGAACCGGGTCGTGCTCAACCTCGGCGACTACGCGCGAAAGGTGACGGCAGCCGTGTTTCCGTGGCTGCTGATCGTGCCGGGCCGGCGCGACGAGGTGATGCCCTACATCAGCAAGATGATCAAGCGGCAGATTCCGAAAATGGATGCCATCCACACCGAACTTGACGGCAAGGGGCCGCAGGGCCCGCAGATCAACACCCCGAACTATCGCGTCACGCTGACCGACGCCGAGATCTGGCTGCGTCTTGCGAAGGACATCTACACCCACGCCGAAGCCTACGTGCTTTTCGCGCCGACCAAGATCCGCACCAAGGCGGAAGACGAAGTGTTCGCGATGAAGTCGGCCGCGCTTGCCGCGGTGACCAGCAGTCCGGAGTTCTGGGAGTACTACATTTCCTGCATGAAGACCGGCAACGCGACCTTCGAAGCCGCCGTGGCCGACTACGTGCGCGCGCAGACCGGCGGCGGCTCGGAAGTGCGCAACGGCTACGACGACGAGGAAGCCTGAGCCGGCGCTTTCCCCGCGCCACCCCGCATCACGAAAAAAGCCACCTGCAGGCATGCAGATGGCTTCTTATATGGCCTCGTAACAGGGCGGACGGCGCAGCGCTGGTGTGGACCGCGCTGTTCAGCTCACCTTGATGACTTCCACCGGGTGTTCGTAGACATCCTTGCGCTTGTCGTACAACGGTATGGTCGTCCCGTTCAGGCGGTTGCCCTGCAGGTCGTTCAGATCGACTTCGGCGACGATGATCTGTTCGATGTTCGGCGTACCTTCGGCGGCGATGCCGTCGCGGGCGAACGGAAAATCCGACGGCGTGATGATGCCGGCCTGACCATAGTGCATGCCGAGCCCCTCGACCGGCAGATTGCCCACCGTGCTGGTCTGCACGACGAACACCTGATTCTCGATCGCCCGCGCGTGGCAGCAGTAGCGCACGCGCAGGAAGCCTTGCCGGTCGTCGGTGCATGAGGGCACGAACAGGATGTCGGCGCCCGCCTCGCACACCATGCGCGACAGCTCCGGAAATTCGATGTCGTAGCAGATCAGGATGGCGATCTTGCCGAACGGCGTGTCGAACAGGCGCAGCTGGTCGCCGGCGTCGGTGTCCCACTTTTCGCGTTCCCAGCGCGTGCGGTGGATCTTGTCCTGCTCGAACACCTGGCCGCCCGGCGTGAAGTAGTAGGCCGTGTTGGTCAGCCGGCCGTCTTCGCGCACCGTCGGATGGCTGCCGCCGATCAGATGCACATTCCACTGCGCGG
The DNA here is from genome assembly GCF_024580145.1 of Methyloversatilis sp. XJ19-49. Classification (GTDB taxonomy): domain Bacteria; phylum Pseudomonadota; class Gammaproteobacteria; order Burkholderiales; family Rhodocyclaceae; genus Methyloversatilis. Next base: position 170,830 of record NZ_JANINI010000009.1, on the reverse strand, counting down.
CCAGTTCCAGCATCAGGTCGCGGTAGCGCTTGGTGTAGTCGTGCATGTTGCGCACGGCTGCATTCAGGTCGCCGGTATCCATGAAGGACAGCAGCTGCGTCGTGAAGATTTCGGGCAGCAGCACGAACTGCGGCTTGTAGTCGCCGGCGGCCTTCATGATGAAGCGGACCTGGTTCTCGAAACCGGACCAGTCGTGAATGGGGCGCAGCAGGTACTGTACGGCGGCGATGCGGACGATCATGGCAGGATGTGCTCCGGAAAATGGGTGGGGCGGGCCGGATCGTGGTCCGGGTTGAGCCAGACGATGACCGAGGCGTAACCCAGGGATTCGGTGTCTTCGGGCAGATAGTCCGGCACCACGCTGAGGTAGCTGAAGCCTTCCTTCAGCTGGAAGCTCAGCACCGGGTCGCGCAGGTCGCCCCACACCACCTTGCGGGCGTACAGGTCGGCCGTCATGTCGGCGGCGTGGCGGTGATAGCCCGGCAGGCGGCCGCAGGCGATGATGCGCTTCAGGTTCATCGCGCGGCACAGCATGCGCCGCCCTTCGTACAGCAGGTGGCCGACGCCGGATCCGCGCAGATCCGGATCGACGAACACTTCCGCACCGTACAGCGTGCGGCCGTCCGGATTGTGGTGCTCGAAGGTGCCGGCACCGGTGATGTCCTGCCAGCTGTGCGAATCGCACCAGTCGTCCCACAGCACGACCAGCGCGCTGGCACAGCCGACGATCGCGCCGTCGATCTCGGCGACGATCTGGCCCTGCGGAAACACGTCGAGCTGTTCGCCCAGCTTGCGGCGACTCCACGGCGGAATGGTCGGATACACGCGCGCCTGCAGGGCGATCAACGCGGGGATGTCAGCCGGCTGGGTATGGCGTATGCGTGGTGTGGTCACGCTGTTCTCCCGTCCAGTCGGACACCGGTCGGCGGACGCCGCCGGCATTCAACAATCAGGAGACAGTGTAGGCAGCGTCCCGCCGCCTGTATGTCGGACGGCGACTACCCGGCGGTCTGTGCCGCCCTTCCCGGCTTCACATCGAAGGCGATGCAGATGCGTTCTTCGTTCGATTCGAACGGAATCGTGCGGTGGAACAGCGAGGACGGGAACAGCACGATGTCGCCGGCAACCGGCAGCAGGGTCTTGCGCGGAAAGTCGTCGTGCTCGCGCGGGTAGTCGTCGCCGTCGGTGCTGAATTCGATGCCGCCGGCCAGACTGCCGGCCGGCCGGTCGCGCGGAATCGCGAGATACACCACGCCGCTCAACCAGCCGGTTTCGTGGATGTGCGACGTCAGATGGCCGCCCTTGCTCATCTTCACGTACCAGGCGCTGCTGAACATCGTATCGGGCGGGAAATCCTGTGCGAACACGCAGGTCTCGCCGGCCAGCCGCGCGCGGTAGCGCGCGACCTGTTCGCCGATCAACGCGGCCAGCCTCGCAAACGACGGCTCGTTGCGCCGGAACAGATTGCCCGCCGACTGGATGCCGTGATGCAGCCGGCCCTGCTTGCGCGCCTCGATCTCGGCGTGCGTCACGTCGCGCAACAGGTCGGCCAGCAAGGCGTCGGACGCATCGGACAGCGCGTCGATGTGGCTGTGGAACACGAAGTCGAGCGGCGCCGGGCAGAAGCCGTAGTCGTCGGCGACACCGAAGTTGGCGGCGTGGTGCGCCGACAAGGTCGCCAGCATCGGCGAATCATCGCGAACGCCGGGCTGGCCAGCTTCAGCCTGAGCGCCGATCATGGCCAGCAGCCGCGCGCGGAAAGCATCGAAGCGGCGCGTCTTGTACAGGCAGTACAGCACCCGCTCCTGCCAGTCGCGGATCTGCGCACGCTCGAAGTACGGCATCGCCTCGGCCAGTTCGCCCATGTCGTAATGCAGCAGGCCGAGGTTGTAATTGGCTTCGCCATGCGCCGGGTCGATCGCCAGCGCGGCGCGGAAGGCAGCGATCGTGGCCGCCGCATCACCCTGGTCGCGCAGGATTTCGCCGAGGTTGCTGTGCGCATCGGCGTACCCGGGCGCCAGCGCCAGTGCCTGTCGGTAGCTGGCTGCCGCGTCGCCGAGCAGACCCTGATCGCGTTGCGCCGTGCCCAGGCTGAACCAGGCCGTTGCCGTCGGCTGTATAGCGAGTGCCTTGCGATAGGCGGCGACCGCCTCGTCATGCCGGCCCTGCTTCTGCAGCGCCGCACCCAGATTGGCGTGCGCCTCGACGAAACCGGGCTCGACCGCGACGGCTTCGCGGTAGGCGGCCAGCGCGTCGTCGGTGCGCTGCAGACGTTCGCACACCGTACCGAAGTTGAACCAGGCGACCGCGAAACGGGGTTGCAGCTTCAGCGCGCGACGGTAGCTGGCGGCTGCGTCATCGGGCTGACCGAGCGCATCCTGCACCACGCCCATGTTGTACAGCAGCTCCGGAAAGTCCGGCTTCAGCGCGAAGGCGCGGCGATAGGTTGCCAGCGCCTGTTCGTTGCGGCCGCGCTGCTGCTGCACCAGACCAAGATTGCTCAACAGTTCGGCCGAGCGCGGGTCTGCCGCCACCGCCTCGCGAAACGCCTGCTCGGCATCGTCGAGCCGGCCCAGCCCGGCCAGCGCAGAACCCCGCACGCTGTGCAGCACGACAGCCGCCGGGTAGCGCCTGAGCAACTGCTGCGCGGCGCTGGCCGCATCGGCGAGCCGGCCGCCGTTGTACGCCGCGAACACCGGTTGCAGTTCGGCCGGCGACGGTTGGCGCGTCTGGGTGGGCTTGTTCTTCATCGCTCAGGTCTTCAGGTCAGGGCACGGCCGGAACCGACACTGCATATATATATGTCGTGCGGAATCAGACCGGCAGTTCATCCAGTGCGCCATCGAGATGCGACACGTCGCCCCATCGTTCGACGCGCCATCCGCCGTCGTCGTGGCTCACCCAGTTCAGCGCGCAGTTGGCGATGTCGAAATCGCGCGCACAGACGAGCCCCAGCCCGCGCACCCGCCGCGCCACGATGTCGAGCACGCCGCCGTGCGTCACCAGCAGCACCGTCTGGCCGGTATGGCGCCTGCGCAGCGACTCGACGAAAGCCCACACCCGCGCGTCGAAGGCGGCCAGCGACTCGCCGCCGCGCCCCGGAAAGCCGGCCTCCGGCTCGCGCGCCTCGAAGCGCGCGAAGGCCTCCGGATGCTGGCTGCGCGCCTCGGCATAGGTCAGGCGCTGGAAGCCGCCGTAGTGGCGCTCGCGCAGCGCCGGCTCCGGCATCACCGGCAGGCCGCGCGGCACCGCGATTCGTCCCGCCGTCACCCAGGCCCGGCCGAGATCCGAGCCGTAGATCGTGTCGATCCGCTCGCCCAGCAGCGCCTGCGCCGTGGCCTGCGCCTGTGCGAGCCCGGTATCGTTGAGCGGAATGTCGACCTGGCCCTGGATGCGGCGATCGACGTTCCACGTCGTTTCACCGTGCCGGACCAGACAGAAGCGCGTGCGTGCAGTCATGAGTGTTCCTTGTAGAAGCCGGATGTTACCTGCAGGGGCCGGCACGAAGTGGAGGTGAAGCGCAGCATCCAGGGTTCAGGCCGCTGCACTGGGGCTACGGTTCCGGGCTGCTGTGCTGTGGGAGCGGCGGCCTCGCCGCGATACGCACGCTGATCATCGACCATCGCTGCACTGATCGCGGCGAGGCCGCCGCTCCCACAGGCCGCCGCTCCCACCCGCGCCACTGGAACCACCGCGGCCGGTTACCATCGCTCACCCGCCGCTCTCTCGCCTTAAGATGCGCCCGCTGCTGCTGCTCGCCGACCTGATCGACCGCCTCAACGAAGCTTGCGGCCGGGTGCTGCCCTGGGCGGTGCTGGCGGCAGTGCTGCTCGCCGTGGGCAACGCACTGGCGCGCAAGTTCGATGCCGGGTCAAACGCGCTGCTCGAAGCACAGTGGTATCTGGTGTCCGCGGTATTCCTGCTCGGCGCCGGCCGCGTGCTCAAGCTCGACGAACATGTGCGCATCGACCTCATCACGTCCCGGCTCGGTCCGCGCGGCAGGCTGTGGGCCGACATCGCCGGCCTGCTGACCATGGTGCTGCCGGTGGCACTGCTGATGCTGTGGCTGTCCTGGCCCTGGTTCGTCGCCTCATGGACCAGCCACGAAGTGTCGGCCAGCGCCGGTGGCCTGCCGCTGTGGCCGGCGCGCCTGCTGGTGCCGGTGGGTTTCGCGCTGCTCGCCGCCCAGGCCGTCGCGCTGCTGATCCGCCGCATCGCCGCCTTGTCGGAGCCCGCCGGATGAGCGCCTGGCTGGCCGCCAACCTCGCACCGGTCATGTTCGCGGCGATGGTGCTGTTCCTGCTGTCCGGCGTGCCGGTGGCGTTCGCGCTGGCCGCCTGCGGCATCGTATTCGGGCTGATCGGCATCGAACTCGGGCTGCTGTCGGCGTCGCTGGTGCAGGCCATGCCCGACCGCGTGTGGGGTGTCATGAGCAACGACACCCTGCTCGCCATCCCCTTCTTCACCTTCATGGGCCTGGTGCTGGAACGCTCGGGCATGGCCGAAGACCTGCTCGACACGGTCGGCCGGCTGTTCGGCACGCTTCGCGGCGGGCTCGCGGTGGCGGTGGTGCTGGTCGGCGCGCTGCTCGCCGCAACGACCGGCGTGGTCGCCGCGTCGGTCATTTCGATGGGCCTGATTTCGCTGCCCATCATGCTGCGCGCGGGCTACGACGCGCGACTGGCCAGCGGCGTCATCTGCGCCTCGGGCACGCTGGCGCAGATCATTCCGCCATCGCTCGTCCTCATCGTGCTGGCCGACCAGCTCGGCCGCCCGGTCGGCGACATGTACCGCGGCGCGCTGCTACCCGGCCTGGTGCTGACCGGCCTCTACCTGATCTACGTGCTGGCCGTCGCCTGGCTGCGGCCGAACAAGGCGCCCGCGCTGCCCGAAGCCGACGACCACAATGCGGCCGAACGACGCGGCGTGTGGACGCTTTTCGCCGTGGCGGTGCTGGCCGGCATCGCCGCCAGCCAGTTGCCGGCGCTGCAGGCGCACACCGCCGACGCGCGCGCGCTGTTCGCGGTCACCGCTGGCGGCAGCGTCGCCTGGCTGATCGCCGTGGCCGACCGCCTGCTGCGCCTCAATCTGCTGCCTGACCTCGCGCGCCGCGTCGCCTTCGTGCTGATGCCGCCGCTGGCACTCATCTTCCTCGTGCTCGGCACCATCTACCTGGGACTCGCGACGCCGACCGAAGGCGGCGCGATGGGCGCCACCGGCGCGCTGCTGATGGCCGCCGCGCGCCGGCGCCTGAACCGCGACCTGCTGCAGCAGGCGCTCGACCGCACGGTGCGGCTGACCACCTTCGTGCTGTTCATCCTGATCGGCTCGCGCGTGTTTTCGCTGACCTTCTACGGCATCGACGGCCACCTGTGGGTCGAACACCTGCTGCTCGACCTGCCCGGCGGCCAGACCGGCTTCCTGATCGTCGTCATGGCGCTGGTGTTCGTGCTCGCCTTCTTCCTCGACTTCTTCGAACTGGCCTTCATCGTCGTGCCGCTGCTCGCGCCGGTGGCCGACAAGCTGGGCATCGATCTGGTGTGGTTCGGCGTGCTGCTGGCGGTGAACATGCAGACCTCATTCATGCACCCGCCGTTCGGCTTCGCGCTGTTCTACCTGCGCTCGGTCGCCCCGAAAACCCTGCCGACACGCGATATCTACTGGGGCGCCGTGCCCTTCGTCGGCATCCAGATCGTCATGGTCGCGCTGGTGCTGGCCGTGCCGCAGCTGGTCACGGCCAATCTGGGGTCGGCGCAGCGCGCGGCCGGCGATTCGGTGACGACCGACGCCGACTACCGGCGCAGTTCGAGCGCCCCCCGACTGCCGGCCGCCCATCCCGACGCCACACTGGAAGCGGCGATCGAGAAGGCGGAGTCGATCGCAGGCGAGGACGTGGAGTGATCAGGCCGCGTCCTGACGCGCAGTTCAGCGACGGTATTCAAAGGCAACGAGCGCATCGAAGTCGTCGACTCGATGTTTCTTCATGAATTCCGAATGTGCCGGTGAGCTGTCGCTTTCCGCCTTCGCGCGAGCGTCAAAACGCCGACAAGACCGAGCAGCATCGTTGCATAAGTACCTGGTTCTGGAACGGAACTGACCAAAAAACTTCCGTATGCGTTGTTCGCTTGATTGCTGAACGGATGCCCACCTGTGAAATGAGCTTCCCCGTATGTCGTCAGATAATCGATCTTGCCGAGTTGCGCGCTGAATGATTGGCCAACAGGATGACTCGCAAGCGTTATGTCTTGGCCGAGAAAGTCGGTACCGAGAAAGCCCGCTACTGTCACGCGGTCACGGTCGACTAGGGTGGGCCCAAGTAGTTGTGCCAGTTCAAGCGTTTCCGCGGGGTGACTGATCGCCAGATTGAATCCGTCGTCAGGCGTACCCGCGTTCGCGAATAGCGTCCTCAGCTCTTCCTTCGTGGCATGACGGAATCCCTTCGAGTACCACGCCCCCGTTCGCACCTCATCAAAGGTCTGCCCGATGGTGAGGGAAACATCCAGCCATTTCAGACCTGTTGATGAGTCGATCGTTATCCAGCCATCACCGGATCCCGGCGTGTAGTCGGCACTCAATACTGCTGCACTTGCCTGACCAGAAAAAACGGAAAAAACAAGTGCAAATGCGAAACCGGCTCCATGTGTGATGTACCGCATCATTGCCTCCTTAAAAGATACCTTTGCCATGCTTCAAAGCCAGTTGATGAATCTGTCAGCAGCGACCGCTCCGGAAAGCGATCAGTCCCAGCCCTGCCAACAACAACGAAATGGTCGAAGGCTCAGGCACCGGCGCCGCAATGAGGGCCAGCGTGCCGTTGGACACATCAAGTCGGTAACCCGCCTGCGTCAGGTCGCCGGACAGCGTTAGCCGGCCGGCTTGGGCGAACACTACTTCGTTGGCCCGGGCCAACTCGATGCGTTGCGCGCGGTGTGCAGGATCGAAGCCGCTCAGAGAAAGGTCGACCACCTGCGAAATCATCAGCGTGCCGGCGGCGAGCAGGGGCCCGGTGCGCAAGCCACCGGCGAAGTCGAAGTTCAGCGTTCCGCCGAGGTCGATCAGGCCGGTTACCGACAGGACATCGCTGGTCAGCAACAGGCTGCCGCCTTCGGCGACCGAGATGTCGCCACCGAGGACGCCCGAGGCGACCAGCCGGGCGCCGGCCAGCACTTCGAAGCTGCCCTCGAGCGCACCGCCGAATACCAGTTCACCGGCGGCGACCACGGTGTGACCGGCGTAGTCGTAATCACCCAGCAAGGTCAGCCGGCCGCTACCCGCCTTGGTCAAGCCGCCCGGCCCGTCGATGCGGCCGATCAGCGTGATGTCGAAGCCGTTGCTGTCGAGCGTGCCGCCGTCGGCGCCGAGCGCGATATGCCGGCGCAGTGTGAGGTCGTCGAGCGCCTGCAGCGTGCCCCCGGCGATGAGCAGGCCGCCGCGTGCGTCACCCAGCCGGGCGTCGCTGTCGATATGCAAGGTGTTGCTGATGGCGGTGCCTCCGCTGTGCGCGTAGGTGCCGGCCAGCGTCAGCGCACCGCTGCCATAGCTGTACAGCACGCCCGCGCCGCGGACCGTGCCATGGTGCGTGTCATCTTCGTCGATGAAGAAGCCCACGCCGGCACCGTGAGCCACGTCGATGTCGCGGCCGAGCGTGCTGCTGCGACCGACCAACGCGCCTTGCTGAACCTCGACAAACGCCTGCGTGCTGGCACCGCGCAGCCACAGCAGCCCTTCACCGGATTTCACGAAGCGGCCAGCGCCGGAGAACTCGCCCGACCACGCAGTGGTGTCGGCGTTTGTCATGCGCAGCACACCCTCGTTCTGCACGCGCTGGCTGGCGAGCCCGGGGCTGACCGACAATTCGCCTGCAAGGACGCGCGTGGTGCCCGTCCAGGCCGCGTCACCGACGACCAGGGTGCCGCTGCCGTCCTTCTCGAATGCACCGGTGCCTTCGATGCGACCGTGAAACTGTGTACCCGTGGATTCATGGACGCGCAGGGTGTTGTTGCCCAGCCTGACCGTGGCGCCACCTTCGACGTTCGACAGACCGGCCAGCGTGCGCGCGCCGTCGGCTGCAGCGAGGTCAAGCACCGCGTCGCGCGCCAGATCGATATGGCTTGCATCGCCGGTGCTGCCGCGCCCCTGCAATGCCAGCGTGCCGGCGCGCACATCCACCGTGCCGGTGAAGCGGCCAGCCTGCGTCAGCGCGAGTTCGCCGCTGCCGGTCTTGTCGAGCACACCGCTGCCGGACAGACCTTCGGCGAGGGTGAGCCGGTGATCGCCGAGATCGACGGCGCTGCCGCCGATGCTGTGCAGCGCACGCGCCAGTTCGAGCGCCGACGACAACTGCAGCCGGCCGCCATCGAGACGCAAGGCCTGCCCGGCAGCGCCCAGACTGGCATCGCGGCCGGCGATCAGTGTGCCGCGCACCAGGGTGCCGCCGGCCTGCGTGTTGTGCCCGGTCAATTCGATGCGTGCATTGTTGCCCACCTCAAGCATGCCGGCGCCGGACAGCCGACCGGCGAAGGTGTCGCCCGGTTGTGGTACGCCGCTGATCAGCAGCGCGCCGCCACCGAGAACCACATCGCCGGCACCCGCCAGACTGGCCGCTTCGGTCGTCGTCGTCCGGGCGGCAAGGTCCAGTGTGGCATCCAGCGCAACAAGGATGCGCGGGCTCTGACCGGGGTCGGCATCTGCGGCGAAGGTCAGACGACCTTCGGCTACATGCAGATCGCCGGTGAATGTCTGAGCGCGGGTCAGCAGCAGTTCGGCGCTGCCCGCCTTGACCACCGTGCCGGTGCCCGACACGACGTGATCGAAGTGTCCGGCGTCCGACTGTTCGAACATCAACGCGCCGCCACGCAGCAGCACATCCGTCCGCAGGCTCCCGGCGTTTGCAGCCAGCACCCCGTAACTGACCACAGGCGCGGCATGCCAGACATTATTGGCGTGCGTCAGGCGAAGCGTGCCCGCCCCCTGCTTGTACAGCGTCTGGTGAGCCGTGACCTGGCCGTGGATGCCGAAGGTGTTGCCCTGCGTGTCGATCCAGGCCGGCCCGGCCGGTCGAGGTACGACAGGCATCGGCGTCGGCGCAGGCACCGGCGTGCCATCAGGCGTCAGAATCGGAAGTTCGACGTAATCGACGCCAGACTGCGAAGTGGTGTAGCCGATGACGACATCGCGGAAGGTGTCAAAACTTGCCCCGATGACGAGCAGCTCCGAACCCAGGTAGAGCGTTGCACCGGGTTCGCCCAGATCGGCGTCGCTGAAGGCGGACCAGGAGTGGAACCACGGCCAGTAGTCGGGCCCGTAGGATACGCCGTGGAAAACGACGCCGGAACTGCAACAAAGGTTGAACCCGCCGCCGTAAATGGCGCCGTTGTTCGGGACGATGAGGTACACCTCGTCCTTGAGCTTGCGCCAACCCTCATACGCGGCCGCCAGCGACGTCGGATCGACCGGGCCATCGTAAAGCCCCGCCGCCACCGGCAGGGGCGCCGCGAGGACCAGCGCCATTAGAAGGCAGGGGTATTTTCCCGAAAACATGTCGAACCCGTACGCATATTTAATGCGTACCAGTTTCGACCGGGTACGCTACCCGGGCGTGACAGTTGCATGACACCGGGACCGATGTGACATCCGGCCCGGCAATGGCGATCTACAAGACTGGCATCGCGCGCCGGCGAAGTTGCGGCGCGTCAAGTCCGCCCGCCGCCCTATTCCGGATGCGTACCCACCGCGAGCGGGGCACCGTCGTCGTGGCGGGCCAGCCAGTCGAGGGTGGTCTGGCGGTAGCGCACCAGGCCCTTGTATTCGGCCAGTTCGTTCGGCAACGAGCCGAGCACGCGGTTGAGGCGCCTGGCCCAGCGCGGGTAGGTGGCCAGTTCTTCCATGCTGGCGAGGTAGCCGCGGATCGAGAACAGCATGCCGTTGCTGCGCGGCAGGCGGAACAGGGTCTGCAGTTCCACCCGCAGATGCACCTTGGCGCCGACATTGTCCGGCGTGACGCTGGCGCGGTCCTGTCCCCATTCGGGATAGGTTTCGGGCGCAGTGTCGAGGCGCGGGTTGATCGTCATGGTCCAGTTCAGGCGGCGCACCGGGCGGCCCTGCTGCAGCATCAGCAGGTATTTGAGCGCGCGCTCGAACACGCCCAGCTCGTGCGCCAGCGGCACCGGGCCGTGCCATTCCATGAAGCTCATGCCGACGTCGAAGGTGAGCGACCAGTCGGCCTGCGACGTGATCATGCCGGCATCGGCGAACAGGTCGCCGTTGCGCTGATCCATGATGACGAAATCGCCCTGGGTCTGGCGCGTGATGTATTCGAACGGCGGGCACGGCAATGTGGCGGCGTCGCCGAAGGTGAAGGACTGGTCGATGCCCAGCGGCTTGTTGACCCAGTGCCAGCGCTCGCCGTCCTTGTTCAGCACGAACAGATCGGGGTAGTCGCGCGCCAGCGATTCCATCAGCAGTTCGAGTGTGTCCCACTCGGCGTCCATCATGTGCGGCAGCGACACGCAGCGGCCCGGGTCGCGCTCCAGCGTGATCGCGCGGTCGCGCATTTCGGCGATGTAGTGCTCGTCGATGTCGAACGCATGCTCATTGACCGAGCCTGCCGGACCCGGCGCGTGCGGCTCCATGTTGACCGAGTACATGTACTGGTCCTGATGGAAGGGGAAGGGGAAGCGGCGGATGGCGGCCGGCGAGTTGCGATAGGTGTAGTCGTCGCGGAAGGTTTCGTCCGGCTTGAAGGCTATGGTCATGTCGTCGTCCTCACAGGTTCAGGGTCAGGCAGCCGCCCTTCAGGCGCGACACGCAGGGCATGATTTTCGTGCCCGACGCGCGCTCGTCGGCGCTCAGATACAGGTCGTGATGGATCAGCTCGCCGTCGGCGCCGAGCACCTCCAGTTCGCACTGGCCGCAGGCGCCGCCGCGACACAGGTAGGGCGCGTCGACGCCCTGCTGTTCGATCGCTTCCAGCAGCGACAGGTCGCTCGGTACGCTGAAACGGTGGCCGCTGAGGGCGAGCTTCACGTCGAACGGTTCGCCGCCGCTCGGCGCGAGGAACTGTTCGCTGTGCAGATGGCTGTCGGGCCAGCCCAGCGACTTGCCGGCATTCAGGCTGGCAGCCACCATGCCGGCCGGGCCGCAGATATAGAAGTGGGTGCCCAGCGGGCGGCCGGCCAGCAGCGAGCCGAATTCGATCTGTTCGCGGCGCGACTGCACGTAGTGGTGGATGCGGCCGGGCGCCAGCGTTTCGAGTTCGTCGGCGAACACGCCGAACTCCGGCGCGCGGTAGGCGTAATGCACTTCGAAATCTGCGCCCAGGCGCGCCAGTTCGCGCGCCTGCGAAAGGATCGGCGTGATGCCGATGCCACCGGCCACCAAGATGTGGCGCCGACCGGTGCGGTTCAGCGCGAACAGATTGACCGGTGCCGAAATGTCTAGACGCATGCCCTCGCGCGCGTCCTCGTGCAGCCAGCGCGAACCGCCGCGCGACGCCTCCTGCAGGCGCACCGCGATGCGCCAGGTGTCACGCACCGACGGGTCGCCCAGCAGCGAATACGGGTTGCGGTGCACGCGCTCGCCCAGCGGCAGCGACAGCACAGTATGGCTGCCGCCGGAGAAGACCGGGAAATCGGCGCCGTCGCTGCGCCGGAGACTGAACTCCCGGATGCCGGGCGCCAGATCGCGGATGCGACCGATTTCGACGTTCAGGGATGCGTGGCTCATGGGTAGATCACCTCCGCGGCCGGGATGTCGCCCGGCGCTTCGGCGTCGATCTGGAAGCCCATGTAGGCACCCAGACGACGCGAAAAATGGTCGCGCACGAACAGCGCCCGCCCACACCCGCTGCATGGAACGATATGGGTGTGCACGCCGCGCGTGACGGTGCGGCAATGCACGCAGAACACCGGCCGGGCGCGCGTGCCCGCCTGCATCAGGCGCATTTCGTCGCGGCTCATGCCGAAGCCGTCAGCCAGGCGCGCCGCCTGCCAGATGGCATCTTCCGGTCCGACCAGATACAGCCGGGTGCCCATCTGCGCGGCGCGCAGCGTATCGCCCAGCGCCTTCAATGCAAGCTCCAGCGTCGCGGCGGCGATGGTGTGAACGCTGGCTGGCCGTTCGGCCAGCCAGCCGGTCATCGGCGCGCCATCGGCGTGCTGGAGGATGAGCGTGATCGGGCCGGCGGGCGGTTGCGCCCACAGTCGGCGCGCCAGCGCCGCCTCGTCGGCTGCGACGAACAGCACGTGATGGGTGCCGGCGCGGTCCCATTCGAGCGCGGGGTAGACCGGCTGGCTTTTGATGGCAGGGGTGGGCATGCGGCGTCTCGTGGCAAGGGGAGGGAGCTCGCCGACCCGCCGCGCATGGGCGCTGCGGGCTGGCGTCGATGCGCGATCAGCGCTTCCTGTCGGGATGGGTGCGCTGGCGCAGCGGGTCGTAGAACGGCGTCGGCACCACCAGTGCGGCCAGATTGCCGGCCTCGCTGCGGATCGTCAGACGGGTGCCTATCGACGACTTCGCCGGCTTCAGATGCACCATCGCCAGCGACTGCATCAGCAGGCGGCTGTACGAGGCCGACGTGACCACGCCGACTTCCGTGTCACCGTCATAGACCTTCGCGCCCGCTTCGACCGCTGCGTGGTGCAGCACCGTCATGCCGGCCTGCTTGACGCGCTCTCGCCCCTTCAGGTGAAGCACCGCAGCCTTGCCGATGTAGTCGCCCGCCTTGTCGAGGTCGACCGCCCAGTCCATGTTCACTTCCCACGGCGTGGTGTCGCCTTCCGGCATTTCGAACGGGAAGAACAGCAGCGCGCCTTCGACGCGCGTCAGATCGAGCGCGGTCCATGAACACGGGATGACGCCCTGCGGCTTGCCCGCTTCGAGAATGGTGTCCCACAGGAACACGGCGTCGGCCGCACTGCAATACACCTCGTAGCCGCGTTCGCCGGAGTAGCCGCCACGGCCCAGCGTCACCTTCTTGCCGAACAGTGTGGTTTCGACGTGGTTGAAGTAGGGCAGCGCAGCCAGGTCGGCCGGCGTGTGCGCTTTCAGCACGTCGAGCGAAACTGGCCCCTGCAGCGACAGGATGTGCACGTCCTGATCGGACGTGATGGTCACATTCCTGCCCGCAGCCAGCGCGGCCAGCGTCTTCGGCGTGGCGCCGCTGCCGTGCGAAATGCGGAACCGGTCGGCAGCGTCGCGGATGATCATGATGTCGTCGACCAGCGCGCCGGCTTCGTTCACTTCGCCGCCGAGACGCGCCGTGCCCGGCTTCAGCTTCGTGACGTCGATGGTGACCATGCGGTCGATGACGGATTCGGCGTCCGGGCCAGTCACGTTGACGATGTTCAGCGCCGACACGTCGTACAGCCCGGCGCGCGTGCGCGTGGCGACCACTTCATCGTGCGGACAGCTGCTGTAGCTCCAAGGGATGGGCATGAAGTTCCACGTGTCGCCGTCGAGCTTGGAGCCGAGCTGGCGGTGCCGCTCGTTCAGAATCGAATTCCTCTGCATTTCCCGGTGTCTCCCTGTCTGACATGTCGCCGCGCAGCGCGGTCGATCCGGGACTGATTCTGTTGTCCGGGTGGGTGCGGGACAATTCTCACGAGGGGTTACCTACTTGGAGGTAGAAGCAGGCCTTGCCCGAACGAAGCACGTCGGGCACAACCCCCTGCACCGCACGGCCAAAGAAAACGGGGACGCAGGCACGATGCCCGCATCCCCGTCATCCCTGCAGCTCCCTTGACCTCCTCAGGTCAAGCAGCGCGACCCACCCTCCCCCGCGCCCCTTGCACCTTGCACCTTGCACCTTGCACCTTGCACCTTGCACCTTGCACCTTGCACCTTGAACCTTGCTCCTGCCCTCACCCCCGGACGCGCGCCTTCTCCGGGTCGTAGTGCGAAAAACGCACCTGCTTCGCCTGGATGCGTTTCTGATGGCCGTCCAGCTTGCCGATCTCGACCGTGGCGCCGAGCTCGACGGACGACACGTCGAGTCGCGCCAGCGCGATAGTCTTGCCGAGGATGGGCGAACGGGTCGTGCTGGTGATCTGGCCGATCTGTGCGCGACCGCTGTAGATCGGGTCGCCGTGCGTCACCAGCTCGCTGCCTTCGATGTCCAGCCCGACCATGACGCGCGCCGGGTGGGCCTTGCGGCGTTCGAGCGCGGCCTTGCCGACGTAGTCGTCGTCCTTGTCGGCCGCCACGGCGAAGCCGATGCCGGCTTCGAACGGATCGGTCTGGTCGCAGAAATCGTACTCGGCGAACATCAGCCCGGCTTCGATGCGCAGCATGTCGAGCGCAGCCAGACCCATCGGCGCGATGCCGTGAGGCTCGCCGGCGCGGGCCACCGCGTCCCACACCTGCACGGCGTGCTTCGGATGGCACCACACCTCGTAGCCCAGTTCGCCGGTGTAGCCGGTGCGCGACACGACGACCGGGCAGCCGTCGATCTTGCCGACCGAGAAGCGGAACCACTTCAGTTCGTCCATCGAAGCGTGGGTCGGCGGCGTGACCACGATGTCGCGCAGGATGTCGCGCGACTTCGGTCCCTGCACCGACAGGTTGTGCAGCTGGTCGGTGGATGAACGCACCCAGGCGCGCAGGCCGTGCTGCGCCGCCAGTTCGCGCAGCCACACGCCGCACCAGTCGTCGCCGCACACCAGGCGGAAGTTGTTCTGCGCCAGACGGAACACGGTGCAGTCATCGATCATGCCGCCGTGCTCATGGCACAGCGCGGCATAGACGATCTGACCGACCGCCAGCTTGCGGATGTTGCGCGTGGTGGCCCGCTGCAGCAGCGCTTCGGCGTCCGGGCCGGTGATTTCGAACTTGCGCAGCGCCGACAGATCGATCATCGCGGCGCGCTCGCGGCAGGCCCAGTACTCGTCGATCGGGCCGTTGGCGGCGAACGAGGTCTGCAGCCAGAAGCCGCGGTACTCGACCATGTTGCGGGTGAGCGCGGACGTGCGGGCGTGGAAGCCGGATTCGCGCGTCAGTCTGGGGGTGGCGTCGGGCGTCATGCGGTGTGCGATCCCTTTGGAAAAGTTGTTCGAGGCGTCATACACCCGCACGTGGATGTCGGTCGGATACCAGCCATTGGCCGGATCGATGTCATCGGGGCAGGACGACGAGGCGCAGACCAGATCGGTCAGCGCGCGCATCAGCACGTAATCGCCGGCGCGCGACCACGGCTCGTCGAGACCGATGCTGTCGTCGTGATTGACGATGGTGTTGTAGAAGAAGTTGATCGCCGGCCAGCCGGCCCGGCGCGCCACGCCCAGCGGTTCGAGCGCGTTGTTGAAGTTGTCGCTGCAGTTGGCGTGACCGGGGTAGCCCATGTCGTCGTAGTACTTGGCGCTGCAGGCGAGCATGAAGGTGTCGTGCCGGCCGACCGTGTCGCGCACCACTTCGACCAGTGCCACCTGCCGCTCGTCGTAGTACTTCGACAGCAGGCCCGGACCGGGATTGGCGGTGCCGGTCAGCGTGCGCGTGGTGGTCGGGTCGAGATCGTATTCCTGACCGCGCGCCAGCGCCGCCGCGTCGAAGGCGAGGAAGTCGGAGCACTGCCGGCCATCGACATCGATCACCTGGATGTAGTCGCCGGCCTTCACGCGGTAGGCGTGCGCCGTGCCGGCCGCGACCCGCAGGTCGAGCACCGGTTCGGCCAGCGGCGGCGGCGCCTGACCGCTGAGCGGCTCGGCGCGGAGGATGTCGGCGATCAGTTCGGTCAGCGCGTCCTGCGCGTCGGGCGCCATGTCGGTGCCCGACGCGTGCAGCAGGCAGCGCACGGCGCCCGGTGCGGTGAAGTCGCACCGCGATCCGGGCAGGCTGTCCGCCCCGAACAGGCGGGCGCGCAGCAGGCGCCAGCCGGCGGGCGCGCCATGCATCAGCGCAGCGGCCGGCGTGCCGGCGGCATCGACCGCGTCGAGTGCCACGCCCGGCAGCATGGCGGCCGCGAGTCCGGCCGGGCCGGCAAGGTAGAGGTCACCGGGCTGCAGGCCTTCTGGATCGATCAGCGCGACCCGGTCGCCGGCTGCCAGATCGAACGCGACCGAGGCACCGCCGGGCGCGACATGGCGGACATGCGCCGGACGCGGTCGGGCGGCGATCGACGGGTTGAAAGAAGCTTCGACTATCGTGTTCATCAGATGCGGTCACCCGCAGTCCGGCGCCGTGCTGCAGGGGCGCGACGGACCGCAACGGGGTTCATCGGATGCGGGCTCATCTGCGTTGATGCCGCCCGCACGCTGCAGCAGGTCAGGCGTGTTCCTGGTCGGCCGGTTCGTTCAGGTAGGCCTCGAGCGAATCGTCGAGCGCTTCGAGCCATGACGTATGGTGCGGCGTCGCCATGGTGCCGGTCATCAGGGAAGCGTAGCACTTGTTCCGGTAGCCCATGATGTCCTCGTACTTGTCGTTTTTCCACTCGAGGAAGGTCTTGTTGACCGCCGCGATGTCGAAGCTCGGATAGTCGGTCGCGTCGATCAGCTGGCCGATGTACTTGCCCTGGAATTCGAACATTTCCTGCGCGGTTTCCAGCGTCAGTTCCTCCTCGCGCCAGGCCATGTCTTCGGCGTGCATGGCTTCCGGTGAGGGCAGCGGGATGCGGCCGAGGATGACGTCGCGTGCGTACCAGGCCTGTGCGTCGAACATGTTGAAGCTGTACCACTGGTCCTGCATGCCGAGATAGATCAGCGCCGGGTTCTCTTCCCAGAACACGCCCTTGTACAGGTTCAGCGGCCACAGGCGGTTGTCGGTCTTCAGGCGCAGCTCTTCCGGCAGGAAGGGGAAGTGGTGCTTGTAGCCGGTGCACAGGATGACCGCGTCGATGTGCTTGCTGCTGCCGTCGGCGAAATGGGCCATATGGCCGTCAACGCGCAGCAGCTGCGGCTTTTCGTCCCAGTTGTCGGGCCACTTGTAGCCCATCGGGTTGGTGCGGTAACAGCTGGTGATCGAGCGTGCGCCGTACTTGTAGCACTGCGAGCCGATGTCCTCGGCTGAGTAGCTGGCACCGACGATGAGCACGTCCTTGCCCTTGAATTCGAGTGCATCACGGAAGTCGTGTGCATGCAGAACGCGACCGCCGAATGTTTCGAATCCCGGAAAATACGGCACGTTGGGGGTCGAGAAGTGGCCGCTCGCCACCACCACGAAGTCGAAGGTTTCCGAGTAGGTGAGATCCTGCTCGTAGTTGTGCACAGTGACCGTGAACAGGCGGGTGTCGTCGTCCCAGGTCACGTTGCGCACGGCGGTGTTGAAGCGGATGTGCTTGCGCACGCCGGCCTTCTCGACGCGGCCCTTGATGTAGTCCCACAGCACTTCGCGCGGCGGGTAGGAACCCATCGGGCGGCCGAAGTGTTCGTCGAAGGTGTAGTCGGCGAACTCCAGGCATTCCTTCGGGCCGTTCGACCACAGATAGCGGTACATGCTGCCGTGCACCGGCTCGCCGTGCTCGTCCAGCCCGGTACGCCAGGTGTAGTTCCACATGCCACCCCAGTCCGACTGCTTCTCGAAACACACCAGTTCGGGAATGTCTGCGCCCGTGGCCGCAGCAGACTGGAAGGCACGCAGCTGGGCCAGCCCGCTCGGGCCGGCACCGATGATGGCAACACGCTTTTTCATGCTGTGGATTCCTCTTGTCAGTTCCGTTCGGGATACGGCTGCGACGGCGCCGCATGCGCCGGGTCGCCCGCCGGATGCGCGGCATCGCGCCGAACATCAGGTGCGGCGAATGATGCGAAGCGCGACCGGTGCGGACAATTCTCAAGAGGAGTTACCCATTAGGGGGTAGGCGCCGGTCTGTCCCTGTGCGAGCGGCGGACTTGTGGGAGCGGCGGCCTCGCCGCGATATGCACTTTGATCAGCGACCATCGCTGCACGATCGCGGCGAGGCCGCCGCTCCCACAAAACCGGTGCCGCTCCCACGGGACGCCGCCTTACCCATTAGTGGGTAATCCCTTGTGAGAATTGTTCGCGCGGCAGCGTCGTTTCAATAATCGGTCCCACATCACGACCTCCGGGCGCACTGGCGCGGCCGGTGCGTCACCCCGCAGCACCCTCATTCCCGAGCATCAACGCATGGCAACCGGCTTCCCGGCCGGCTGCCGTGACGCAGAACAGGCGGACGGCGCTGGGCCCGTCATCCGTCGTACAGATCGCCCGACAACCGTGGATCACAGGAGAGCACCATGCATGAACGTTTTCGTCACAAGACCCTGAGCGCGCTGCTGCTGGGCCTGCTCGCAGCACCGCTCGCCGCACAGGCGGAAGAGGCGCCGGCGCCGTCGTACACGATCAGCGCCAACGTGGGCGTGTTCTCGCAGTACATCTTCCGCGGCATCAGCTACTCGCAGGAAAAGCCGGCCGTGCAGGGCGGCTTCGATCTCGCACACGAGAGCGGGCTCTATCTCGGTGTGTGGGGGACCAATGTCAGCGACCTGGCACTGTCGAACGCCACCGGCGAGATCGACGTCTATGGCGGATATGCGAAGACGATGGGCGACTTCCTGTTCGATGTCGGCTTCCTGCAGTTCATCTTCCCGGGCGGCAAGTACGATCCGTCCGGTGAAAGCCTGAATACGCTGGAACTGAATGCCGCGGTGACCTGGAAGTTCATCCAGCTGAAATACTCCTACGCCGTCACCGACTACTTCGGCTTCAGCGAAAAGGCATTCGGCGCCGATTCGGACGGCTCCGACTATCTGGAAGCGAACGCGAACTACGAGTTCCTGCCGGGCTGGATCGCCAATCTGCACGTCGGTCATCAGAAGGTGAAGAACTACGACGACTACGACTTCACCGACTGGAAGGTCGGCATCACGAAGAACTTCGACGGGGGCTGGCAGGCCGCCGTGGCCTATGTGGACACCAATGCCGACAAGAACTTCTACACCATCTGCGACAACGTCGGCGGCGCGGCAACGCGCTGCAAGGACACCGGCGACAGCAAGTGGCTGCTGTACGTCAAACGCACGTTCTGATGACCGAAGGGCTGCCGCGATGCAGCCCTTTTCGCTAAAGGGGATATGACATGAGCAGCAATGCGGATGTGATCGGAGCGGCGCCGGTACGATCGGCCAGCCGTGCCGAAAGTGCTTCACTGCACCGGAAGATCGACTGGACCGGTGCATTCTGGGTGGCCAGCGGTGTGCCGGCGCTGGTGCTGTTTTCGATCGGCGCAATCGCCGCCACCGTCGGCAAGCCATCGTGGATGGTATGGGCGCTGTCGATCGGCTTCGGCTTCATACAGGCCTTCACTTACGCCGAAATCGCCGGCCTGTTCCCGCACAAGTCGGGCGGCGCGTCGGTGTATGGTGCCGTAGCCTGGGTGCGCTACAGCAAGATCATCGCGCCGGTATCGGTGTGGTGCAACTGGTTCGCCTGGTCGCCGGTGCTGGCCATCGGTTCCGGGCTGGCGGCGGGCTACATACTGGGCGCGCTGTTCCCGGCCGACGCGGCGATCAATACCTGGCAGCTGACGCTGGTCGATCTCGGATTCATCAAGTCCGGCCTCGAGCTGCGCATCAACGCGACCTTCCTGGTCGGTGTCGTGCTGCTGCTGGCGGTGTTCGGCATCCAGCACGGCGGCATCCTGCGCTCGGCGCGTACGACCATGGTGCTCGGCATCACGGCGCTGATCCCGCTGATGCTGATCGCGCTGGTGCCGCTGCTGTCCGGCGACATGCCGTCGACCCACTTTTCGCCGATGGTGCCCATCGCGTGGGAAAACGGTCTGGTGGTCGATGGATCATGGAACATGGCGGGGGTCACGCTGATGGCCGGTGGCCTGTTCATCGCCGCGTGGTCGACCTACGGCTTCGAAACGGCGGTCTGCTACACGCGTGAATTCAAGGACCCGAAGAAGGACACCTTCAAGGCGATCCTGTTCTCCGGTCTGCTGTGCATCGTCGTGTTCACGCTGGTGCCGCTGGCCTTCCAGGGTCACCTCGGTCTGGGTGAGGTGGTCACGCCGCCGGTGATCGAGGCGGATGGCACGGTGTCCTCGCCCGCGGTCTACAGCGGCATGCTCGCACCCGACGTGTACAGCGGCATGGGTGTGGCCAACGTGATGTCGCACATGATGGGCGGCGGCGAAATGGTGGCGAACGTGCTGGTGGTCATGCTGGTGCTGGCGGTGCTGCTGTCCATCATGACGTCGATGGCGGGTTCTTCGCGCACGCTTTATCAGGCGTCGGTCGATGGCTGGCTGCCGCGCTACCTGTCGCACGTGAACGAACATGGCGCGCCGACGCGGGCGATGTGGACCGACCTCGGCTTCAACCTCATCCTGCTGATGCTGTCGGACTATGTCTTCGTGCTGGCCTGCTCGAACGTGGGCTACATCATCTTCAACTTCCTGAACCTGAACTCCGGCTGGATCCATCGCATCGACCGCCCGGACTGGGAGCGTCCGTTCAAGGCGCCGAACATCATCCTCGGCATCGGTGTCGTGCTCGCGTTCGTCAATCTCGCGCTGATGGGTCTGGGTGCCGACATCTACGGCGCGGGCACGCTGACGGCCGGTCTGGTGTTCGCGTCGCTGATCATTCCGGTGTTCCTGTATCGCCATTACGTGCAGGACAAGGGACAGTTCCCGGATGCGATGGTCGAGGACATGCACCTGAACGACCAACTGCCGTCAGGCGGCAAGCGTGCCGGGGTGCTGCCCTACGTGACACTGGCAGCAGGTGTCGTGGTGGTGGTGGTGTCGCACAGCCTGGCCGTGTATTGAGTACTCGCCAGCGGTTGTGCTGAACAGCCGGCAGCGGCAGCCCCTGGGCTGTCGTCTGCCGGTTTTCCTTTCAGGGTCCGGCCGGCGCGAGACGGCGCCGCGCGCCTCAGTCGTGGGCGGTGGCCCGCCGGAACTGCGGGTTCTGCAGCGCCCACACGGCCGCCTCGAGGCGGCTTTTCATGTTGAGCTTGCTGAGCACGTGCTTGATATGCACCTTCACCGTCGCATCGGAAATGCCGAGCACTCGTGCAATTTCCTTGTTGCTGCGCCCGTCCGACAGCAGACCGAGAATTTCGCGCTCGCGTTCGGTGAGATCGGTGTGGGTTGCCGCGGGCGGCGCGTTCAGCGCATGGGCGAGCAGGCCGGCGACACTGCCGTCGAGCACCATCGTGCCGGCCACCGACTGCTTGATGCGCTGGCACAGCTCCTCCGGTTCCATGTCCTTCAGCAGATAGCCATCGGCGCCGGCCTTCATCGCATCCAGCACGTCGCGTTCATCGTCGGACACGGTCAGCATGACGCAGCGGCCGCGCACGCCTGCAGCCTTGAGCCGGCGCAACGTTTCGATGCCATTCACCAACTTCATGTTGAGGTCGATCAGGATCAGGTCGGGATCGGTTTCGGCGGCCAGTGCGAGGCCGGTCGTGCCGTCGCTGGCTTCGCCGGCCAGTTCGAGTTCATCATCCGCACGCACCAGCTGGGCCACGCCCTTGCGGAACAGCGGATGATCGTCGATCAGCAGGATGCGTATGCTCATGTCGTCACTTCGGAAAGAATGTCGGCCGGCAGCTTCTGCGGCGCAAAGGCCAGCTGCACCCGGGTGCCGCCGCCCGGCCGGTGGACCACAGACACTTCGCCACCGAGCGAGCTGGCGCGCTCGCGCATGATGGACAGGCCGTAATGGTTCGTTTCTGCGTAGGGATTGGTCAGGCCGCGGCCGTCATCATCCACGATCACGGTCAGCAGATGTCCGGGGCCGTAGTGCATGCTGACCCACACATGGTAAGCCCGTGCGTGACGCACCGTGTTCGACACCGCTTCGCGGATTACCTGCATGACGTGGAACTCCTCGTTCACGCCGAGCTGGCAGCGGCCCAGATCGTGCACGAAACTGATGTCGAGACCGCTGCGCTGCGCGAATTCATCGATCGTGGCCTGCACCGACGACAGCAGCCCGCCCGGGCCCATACGCACGCGGAAGGCGGCGATCAGGTCGCGCACCTCGCGGTAGGCGGCCGACAGCCCCTCGCGCAGTTCGCGCGCTGCCTGCGCCACGTCGGCCGGGTGCTTTTCGCGATCGAGGCCGCGCTGCAGCCGGGCCACCTGGATCTTCATGTAGGCCAGCGACTGCGCCAGCGAATCGTGCAGTTCGCCGGCGATCGCCGTGCGTTCCTCCATCAGTGCCACCCGCCTTTCCTCCTGGCTGCGGCTGACGCCGGACAGCGCGAGCGCTGCCAGATGGGCGAAGCTCTCGGCCAGCTTGACCTGCGGGTCATCGACCCGCGCATGCTCGGGAAATTCGGCCACCAGTGTGCCGAGCGCCAGATCGCCGCGGCACACCGGCAGCACCAGCGAACAGGTCGGACCGGCTGCACCGGGCGGCACCACGCGCGCGGTGATTTCGCGCGCTGCCGTCTGGTCTGAAAGCTGGCCCATGATGGCAGGCTCGCCGTGGGTTGCCAGTACGGCGTCGGCACCCAGCGCCTGCCGCGCAGCGGCGCCCAGGCTCAGGGCGACGGTGCGCGCGCCGAGCGCCGATTCAAGCTGGGCAAGGCCGCCAAGCAGGCTGAACGCCGATACTTCGCTGTTGGTGAAGGTGCGCGCCACCTGATGCAGGGTCTGCAGTTCCAGCGCCTTGCGCCGCAACTGTTCGGCCGTGACCTGCTGGCGCCAGCGCACTTCCGCCTCCAGCCCGGCCTGGCGCGCCGTCAGTTCGGCCAGACTTTCGACCAGCCGTTCGATCTCGTCGCGCCCGCGCGCGCGGCTGCTTTCCGGCATCAGGCTCAGTGCGGTCTCGCTGCGGCAGACAAGCAGGCGATACGCCCGGTGTGCGATCAACGTGCAACCAACGAAGATGGCGAGCACGCACAGCCCCTGCAGCAGCAGCATGACCGCCACCCGCTCGAGCAGCGCACGCTCGACGCCGGCCACCACGTCGCACAGCGCACCTTCGGCCGCCGCCGGCGCGGCGCACAGTGCGACCATGCGGCCGAATACCTGCGAAAACTGCCGCTCCAATTCGATGCTGCCCCAGAAGGCCAGCGCCGCGCACAGCGCACAGCCGGCCAGCATGGCCGTCAATCCGGTATACAGCGGGTAGCGCCTGCCGGCGCCTGAAAGGAAACGAATCACGATGGCCCTGTATCTGTTTTCCGCGTGGACGCTCGCCCTGATGTTTGCTGCCGTGGTCGGCACCTGGCACGGCGGCCACGCGGCCTACGGCCTGCCTGCCGCGGTCGGGCTGGGCGGACTGCTGCTGGTGCTGGTGTTGCGGCGACAGACATGGTCCGACGCACCGCTGCTGCGGCGCCCCGATGCCACTGCACAACAGACGCAGTGGGCGGGTGAACTGTGCCACAACATTTCATCGCCCTCGGTCACGATAGAAGGACCGACCATCAGTTTCGCCAACCAGGCCTTTCTGGCGCTGCTCGACTACCGAGGCCGCGCCGACGAAGTGGTCGGGCTACCGTTCACCAATCTGCTGCACCCGGTCGATCATGCCCGCTTCGCTTCGCTGTACGCGATCGCCGCCGGCAGCACGCCGACGGCTGCCGACAGCATGTTGCGCATGGTCAGCGCGACCGGTCTGCCGGTGAAGCTGCACGCCAGCATTTCGCCCCTGCCGGCGGTACCGGGCAGCCTGCTGATCCAGTTCAGCCAGGATGCCGCCGCCGCACCGGCGCGCGACGACAGCGAACATGACATTCCAGTGGTGCTGGACCAGATCGATCTTGTGCTGTTCAAGACCGATACCGAAGGCCGCATCGCCTATCTGAATCGCGCCTGGGAGCGGCTGACCGGCCGCAGCGTCGCCGACTGCCGCGGGCGTCTGCTCAGTGCGGCCGTGCACCCGGAGGAGCGCGACGGTGTGGAAAGGTCGCTGCTGTCGGTGGCCAGCGGCCAGCTCGATCAGCTGGTCAGCGAAGTGCGTCTGGTGGCCGCCAGCGGCAACGTGTTCTGGGTCATGCTGCGCGCGCAATCGTGCACCCTGCCCGACGGCGATCTGGCCGGCGTCGTCGGCACGCTGACCGAAGTCACGCGGCGGCGCCGCAGCGAAGAGCTCGGCTCCAGCCGGCGCTACCTGAACACACTGCTCGCCAACGTGCCGGGCATGGTGTATCGCGGCCGCAACGATCCGGACTGGACCATGGAATTCGTCAGCGACGGCTGCGTCGACCTGACCGGCTACGAGCCGTGGGAGCTGGTCGACAACCGCCGCGTGGCCTTCGGCAGCCTGATTCACCCGGAAGACCGCGAATTCGTCTGGTCACAGGTGCAGGCCAATCTGGCGCAGCACAAGCCTTATCAGATTTCCTACCGCATCGCCGACGTCAACGGCGTCTATCTGTGGGTATGGGAACAGGGGCGCGGCGTGTTCTCGTCGCAGGGCGAACTGCTGGTGATCGAAGGCTTCATCACCGACGTCAGCGAGCGGCGCGGCGCCGAAGAACGCGCGCGCCGCCGCATGTGGTTCGAAGCGCGTACCGGCATGACCAGCCGGCCCATCTTCGATGCGCTGCTGGCGTGGACGCTGCACCAGTTCCAGGTCGGCGGCGCCCCGTTCGCTCTGCTGTGGGTCGATGTGTTCGGCATGGAAGACCTGGTGCCGCAGTACAGCCAGGAAGTGTCCGAACAGGTGCTGGCCGAGGTGGCGCGCCGCTTCCGTCCGGTCAGCTATCCGGGCGCCGCAGTGAGCTATCTGGAAAAACACCAGTTCGCGGTGCTGCTGACCGACTTCAGGGCCGGTCAGGCCGCGCGCGAACTGGCCGGCTCCAACGAACTGATTCCGGCAGTATCCAAGCTCGCGGCACGCCTGATGCAGGAACTCACCGCGACGCTGCGCGTGGGCGACAGCGAGGTGGTGATCGCCGCAGCGGCCGGCATCGCGCTGGGCGACGCGCGCTATATCGGCATCGAATCGATGTTCGAAGCCGCACGCCGCGCCGCGACCCAGGCGGTCGAGCTGGGCTCGGGGCACTGCGAGTTCGCTGACGAATAAGGACGTTCCGTCGTTCGGTTACGCCGGGCAGACGCCCACGCACCGCAGGACGTAGAACACAGCACTGGTTCAACGTTCGCCGAGCAGAGCCTGCACCGCAGCGGCGCACGCCTGCGGCGCTTCCATCGGTACCAGATGGCCGGTGTCCAGCTCGCGCCAGTCCTCATCCCAGAAGGCGCGGTTGGCGTCGCGGCCGGCGAGGCGCAGTTCTTCCGACTGGCTGCCGGCGACGAAACCGATGGGCGTGCCGCGCCGGCGCAGCGTGCGCACGGCACGCAGGGCCGCTCGGTGCGCCAGCGTGGCGTAGATGTCGCGCTCGGCTTCGCGTGCAATGGTCAGCGTGACGCCATCATCCGGGTGATCGGTCAGTGCGGCGGCCAGAAAATCGTCGAGCACGCCGGGCGCCCAGCGCTGTACGAAAGGTTTGTCGGCCAGGTGTCGCCGGGCGTCGTCGCGCGATGGCCAGTGCATGCGCCGACGGGCCGCGATCGGCGCCGGGCCGAATCTGCGCGACAGTCCGCTGGCATGTGATGCCGTCAGCACCGCACTGCGCCAGCCGCCGACCAGCGGCGCATCGATCAGAACGATCTGCGCCACGCGCGTCGGCCGGCGCGCGGCGGCCATGGCGGCGAGATAGCCGCCCATCGAATGGCCCACCAGCGCGAGCGGTTCATCCGGCAGCGCGTCGACCCGGGTCAGCACCTGCGTCAGCAGGTTGCGCCAGCCGCGACCAGGGCCGTGCGCGGCGGCGATCACGTCGATCGACCCGACCGGGTGGCGGCGCGCCAGTGCAGCGAGAAACTGGCGGTACACGCCGGCCGGGTAGCCATTGGCGTGCAGGAACAGGACAGGTCGGGCGGGCGGCATGACGCGGCGAAGAATACGCCGCGTACCGGGCCGTCGTGTTGCGACAACCGGTTGCGCGCAATGCTTTTGAGTCAGGTCAATGCGTCAGGCGCGTGAGAGGCGCACACTGGCTGCAATCACTCACTACCGGAAGGAAGCAATCATGAACAGGATCTGGGCCGCTCTGGCACTTTCCGCGTTGTCCTGTACGACCGCATGGGCCGACGCCGCGTCGGGCCATGCCGGCTCGGCACATCCGGCCGACGCGCTGAAGGACAAGGCACCGGCCAACGTCGGCAACAAACCGGCATTGCCGCCCGGCGTCACGCCGTCGACACGCAAGGTGCACGCCGGCCACGAACACCCGGTGATCGAGGGCCATGATCACGAGCAGCCGAGCGCCACCGAAATGAAGCCTGCGCTGCCGCCGGGCGTCAAGCCGTCGACACGCAAGGTGCATGCCGGCCACGAACACCCGGTGATCGAAGGTCACGACCACGTACCGCAGAGCGCCACCGAACAGAAGCTGGCGATGCCGATCGGCGTTCAGCCGTCGCAGCGCAAGGTACATGCCGGGCAGGAGCATCCGACGATCGAAAGCCACGACCACGTGCAGCCGAGCGCCACTGAAATGAAGCCGGCGCTGCCGCCGGGCGTGAAGCGCTGACGCAGCGCGACAACGATCAGTCGGCGCTGCGGCGTTCGGCGTCGATCAGTTCGTCGCGCCGTGTCGGCGACACATCCAGCTGCGCCAGCACGTGATCGCCCAGCTGGAGCGCCGCTTCCAGCGCCTCCGGAATGACTTCGCTGGCGCCGGCTGCGCGCAGTTCGGCAGCATGTGCGCCATCGCGTGCCCGCGCGATCAGCGGCAGCGCCGGGAATTCGGCGTGCAGGCTGCGCACCACGTGCCGTGCCGCGGCGGGATCATCCATCGTGACCACCAGCGCGCGGGCCCGACCGGCACCCAGATGATGCAGCAGTGACGGGCTGCCGGCATCGCCGACAATCACCGTCCGACCTGCCGCATGATGGCGCGTCGCTGCGGCGACGTGTCGTTCGATGGCGACCCACGGCAGACCGGCGCGGTCCAGCACGCGCGCCACCCGCTGCCCGACCCGGCCGAAGCCGGCGATGATGACCACATCGTCCTGGGCAGGCAGGCTTCGCGCGGCCGCACCTTCGCCCGCCGTGTCCGCAGCGCGATCGAAGCGCCGGTGCAGCGCACGGCCGGCCTTTGCCGCAAGCGGCGTCATGAACATGCTCAGCGTGGCCACCAGCAACATGAAATTGCCGGTACGGGCATCCAGCAGACCGGCGCCGAGCGCGATGCCGATGACGATGAGCGCGAATTCGCCGGCCTGACCGAGCAACAGCGCCGCCTCGGCCGCTTCACCACGTGCCAGGCCGGACAGGCGGAACAGCGCAAACAGCACGGCGCTTTTCAGCGCGTACAGGCCGATCACCGAGCCGACCAGCCACAGCGCGTCGCCTGCCACCGTAATGAGGTCGAGGCTCATGCCGACCGACAGGAAAAACAGCCCCATCAGCAAGCCCTTGAACGGTTCGATGGCCTGCAGCGCGGCGTGGCGGTACTCGGTTTCGGACAGCATCAGCCCGGCCAGGAAGGCCCCGAGCGCCATCGACAGCCCGGCGCTGCCCGTCAGCGCCGCGACACCGAGCGCGGCGAGCAGTGTCAGCGCCATGAAGCTGTCGGCCTGCGTGGTGACCGACACACGGCGGAACAGCGGCGTCAGCACGAGCCGACCGAGCAGCAGGATGAGCGCCACCGCCAGCGCCGCCTTGGCCAGCGCGGTGAGCAGCAGCCATGCAAAGCCGCTGACGGTGCCGCCTGCGCCATCATCGGCCATCAGGCCGAGCAGGATGAGCAGCGGCACGAAGGCGATGTCCTGCAGCAGCAGCACGGCGAAGCTCGTGCGACCGACCGTCGAACGCGTCTGACCGGCCTCGTCGAGCAACTGCATCACCACCGCGGTCGATGACATCGCGAGGCCGAGGCCGAGCACCAGCGCCGTCTCGTAGCCGTGCCCGAAAGCCAGCGCGATGCCGGCGATCAGCGCGCCGGTGCCCAGCCACTGCGCGCTGCCCACGCCCAGCACCCAGCGCCGCAGCGACCACAGCTGGCGTGCCGACAGTTCGAGACCGATGACGAACAGCATGAACATGACGCCCAGCTCGGCCAGGCCGCGCACGCCCTCGCCGTCGGCGATGGTGAGCGCCCCCAGCCAGGGCTGGTCAGCGGCCAGCCGGCCCAGACCATACGGACCGACCAAGGCGCCCGCGCAGAGGAAAGCCACGACCTGGCTGACCCGGGCGCGCGCCAGCAGCGGCATCACCAGACCGGCGATGGCGAGAAACAGCAGCAGCGGCTGAAGGTGGGGCAATCCGGCGTGGGCGTCCATCCGTCAAGCGTGCATCAGACGCGGCCGGGCCGTATTGACGCAGGTCGTTCAGTCAGCGGGCGCGTACACGTTGCTGAGGGTACCGACCCCGGTGACGGTCACTTCGACCGTGCTGCCCGGTTTCATCGGCAGTACGCCGACCGAGGTACCGCAGCAGATCACGTCGCCCGGCAGCAGCGTCATGTCGCGCGAAATCATCGCCACCAGTTTCACCGGCGGAATGATCATGTCGGACACCGGATAGCGCTGACGCTCGCGCCCGCCGACTGTGGTGACCACTTCGGCATCGGCCGGCAGCGCGTCGGTTTCGATGACCGGGCCGAAGCAGCCGAAGCCGTCGAAACTTTTGGCGCGGGTCCACTGCGCGAACGACGGGTCCTTGTCCACCAGTTCCAGCGCGCTCACGTCATTGACGCAGGTGTAGCCGAAGATGGCGTCGGCCGCCTGCGCCTCGTCCAGGTTGCGGGCAACCTTGCCGATGACCACGCCCAGTTCGCCTTCGTAGAACACGCGACCGTCGAAGGCCAGCGGTTTCGGGATCGGCTGACCGTGCCAGTTCAGTGCGGTCGGCGAACGCACGAGGAACAACGGCTCGGCCGGCACGCTGCCACCGGCCTTCTGCACGGCCGCATGAAAGTTGTTCACGATGATGATCATCTTCGACGGCACGCAGGGCATCAGCCACTCGACGCCGGCCAGGGGCACGGTTTCGCCGGTCGCGCGAGGCGTGCCGAACAGGTCGCCATCAAGAAATTCAACAGAGTCGCCGGCAATGCGGCCCAGCCGTTCGGCGCCCTGATGGCGCACACGCAGGTATTTCATTGTTGCTTCCTGGAATCGGACAAAAAATCAGCGGAAAGAAATCAGGGGCGCAGGCGCGCCGCCACGTCGACCAGACGCATCGCCGTGCGGTCCAGCATCTGCTGCAGGCGCTCGTCGGCCAGACGGCCTTCGGACGTGAAGGCCGTGGACGCCCCGCCAACGGCCACCTGCTCGGACAGCACCAGTGCGCCGACCGACTGCAGCACCGCCCGCAGATGCACCAGACCGCGCAGGCCGCCCAGTGCGCCCGGTGAGGCCGCGGCGAGCGCGGCCACCTTGCCGGCATACGGCACCGTACCGGCCTCGTCGCCGGCCGGGCGGGAAATCCAGTCCAGCGTGTTTTTCAGCACCGCGCTGAAAGAACCGTTGTACTCAGGCGACGCGATGAACAGGCCGTGATGCGACTTGAACAGTTCCTTCAGCGGGCGCACCCCCAGCGGCAGACCGGCCGACGCTTCGAGGTCGCCGTCGTACAGCGGCAGCGGATGATCGCGCAGGTCCATGAAGGTGGCTTCACCGCCCGCCTCTTCGACCGCACGGGCTGCCGCCAGTGCGAGCCTGCGGTTGAACGATGCCTCGCGTGTGCTGCCGGCGAAGCACAGGATGCGTGCCTTCACGCCCTCCTCCTCGGAACTGTTGCGGACGACGGCCAGGCTTTTGCTGTTCGGGTTGTTCATGGGGAGTCCAGCCAGTCGATGATGGGTTGCCACTGTTCGCGGTCGGTCTGAGCGCGCGAGCGGGACAGGTCGAAAATGCTCATGCCGTGCGCGGCCGTCTGCACGTACAGCTGCGAATTGCGCAGATAGCCCAGCACCGGCAGATCGAGCCCGGCGCAGAAACGCTCCAGTTCCTGCGCGGCGCGCGTGCGCGTGTCGACCCGCATGCCGACGATGCCGATGCGCACCCGCGCCGAACTGATGCGTTTGTGTTGCGCCAGCTCGTTCAGGAATTCGCCGGTGGCGAGGATATCGAAGATCGACGGCTGCACCGGCACCAGGATGCGGTCGACGCTGCGCAGCATGGTTTCGAGCCGCTTTCCGCGCAGACCCGCGGGTGTGTCGATGACCACGTGGGTGGTGCCGCGCGGCGGCCGGGCGGGCAGGTCGGGTTCGATGTCCCAGCCGGAAATGGGCGCGAGCAGAGGCGAACGCAGGGCCAGCCAGTGGCGCGCCGACTGCTGGCGGTCGATGTCGCCCAGCATGACGCGGGCCCCCTGGGTGGCGTAGTGCGCCGCGACGTTGGTCGACAGCGTGCTCTTGCCGGCACCGCCCTTGGGATTTGCAACCAGTACGCTATACATGCAGCAATCTCGGGAAAATACGCTCAGGAAAGTACACTCAGGAAAGCACTATTTCCCGCGCGAACTGGCCGCCGGGCTGTGAATGCAGGGTCCAGAACGCGTCGGCGACTCGGGCCGAATCGAGCAGGCTGCCTTCGCGCAGCACGCCTGCAATCGTGACGATCGCCGCATGCACGCCGGCTGGCGACAGCTCCTGATGCAGGCTGAACACCAGATTGCGCAGTGCCGCCTTCTGCACCGACAGCGAAGCCGCCGCGGCGACCGGTTCCATCGCCAGTCCGCCGCCGGTGAACAGGATGCTGCCCTGACCGGCCGCGCGCATCGCCGGCAGCACGGCGCGCGCTGCGATCAGCGCGCCCAGCACGCCGATGCGCAGATCCGCCGCTAGGGCTTCCGGGTCGAGCACCGACGGAGCGCTTTCGCGCGGAACCGCGGCGTTGAACACCAGCACTTCGGGCGGCGGCATCGCGTGGCGCATGCTTTCGATGGCGCACACGATGGATTCGTCGCTCCCCGCGTCGGCCACGAAGCCCTGCGCGGTCACCCCGCGCGCGGCCAGTTCGTGTTCATAGCGCTCGAGCTTGCCGGCATTGCGCGAAATCATCGCCACGCAATAGCCTTCGGCGCCGAAGCGCCGTGCCACCGCGGCACCGACTCCGGTTCCCATGCCGACAATGGCGCACACCTTGGATCCCATATCGTTTTTCTCCCGGCCAGCGCTGCTGTGATGGCTATTTGATGTCGCTGTTACCTGTCACGGCCATGTTGCTGGCCTTGTGCTGCCTTTGCCTGATGCACTCGCGCGCCGCGTCTATTTTTCCTTGGCTGCAGCACGCGCCGCGACCAGCGCACTGCGGCGTTCCTCGTCGGCCTGCGCGATGGCCTGCTTCTGCTCGTCACTCAGCGGCTGTCCACGCTGCTGTTCGATGGCCGCGACCACGCGCGCGGCCGGGTCGGTGATGCGGCCTTCCGCCGGCATCGCCGAACGCACCTGCGCGTCGGGCAGGCGGGTGATGTCGACGATGCGACGAACGAACTGATCTTCGATCCTGCGCGTTTCCGCCTTCAGAAAGGCCGTCTGGGCAGGCGTCTGCGCGATGGCGGGTGAAAGCATGCAACAGCAGGCCAGCAGCGACAACAGAAACTTCATCGGGAATGCTCCGCAAGGTCCATCGGTAATCGGCGTGCCACGCCGGGCACAGAGTGTTCCGCCCGCTCCTTCCTCATCCTTCACTCCGGCATGAGCAAAAGCGAACCGGTGGTAAGCCGTGCAGCGAGCGCTTCCTGCGCGCGCGCGCAGTCCTTCAACGCATGACGCTGCCCGATGGCAACACGCACGGTGCCGTCGGCCACCCGGGCGAACAATTCGCCGGCGGCAGCCAGCAGGTCGGCGCGCTGCGCCACGTAATGAAACAAGGTCGGCCGGGTCAGGAACAACGAGCCCTTCTGCGCCAGCAGCGCGGGTTCGAATGCGGCGACCGGTCCGGACGCGTTGCCGAAGCTGACCATCATGCCGAGCGGGGCGAGACAGTCCAGCGAAGCCATGAAAGTGTCGCGGCCGATGCCGTCATAGACGACGCGCACGCCCTTGCCGCCGGTGAGCGCGCGTACCTGCGCCGGCAGGTCGTCCGGTGCCACATCGGTCAGGACGTGGGCGCAACCGTGGGCACGAGCCAGTTCAGCCTTGGCCGGCGTACTGACCGTGCCGATGACCGTCGCGCCGAGCGCCTGCGCCCACTGGCTGGCAATCAGCCCGACGCCACCGGCCGCGGCATGCAGCAGTAGGCTGTCACCCGGTTCGATGCGGCAGGTCCGACGCAGCAGATACTGCGCAGTCAGCCCCTTGAGCATCAAGGCAGCGGCGGTGTCGAAATCGATCGCGTCGGGCAGGCGTACCAGCCGGTCGGCCGGCAGGTTGCGCACCGAGGCGTAGGCACCGGGCGGACCGCCGGCATAGGCCACGCGCTCGCCGGGTGCGATGTCGGTCACACCCTCACCGACCGCTTCGACCACGCCGGCAGCCTCCAGGCCCAGCCCGCCGGGCAGCGGCATGGGGTAGAGCCCGGAGCGGTAGTAGATGTCGATGAAATTGACGCCGATGGCGTGCTGGCGCACCCGCGCCTCGCCTGCCGCGGGGTCGCACGGCTCGACCGCCTCGTACTGCAACACCTCAGGGCCACCGGTACGGTGCATGCGTACAGCGAAATCGGTCATCGGAAGGGCAGGCTCCTGAACATGAGCACGGATTCTACCGGCCAAGTTCATGGTGCACTGCACCGTCGGTTTTGGCAGAATGCAGGCTCGAGTCCACCGGAGTCCGTCATGCGTCGTGTCGTGTTCAACCAGAAGGGTGGCGTCGGCAAATCCACGATCACCTGCAATCTGGCCGCCATCAGCGCCACGCGCGGCCAACGCACACTGGTGATCGATCTCGACACGCAGTGCAATTCGAGCCATTACCTGCTCGGCGATGCCGCCGACAAGGTGGAGCTGGGTGCGGCCGACTTCTTCGACCAGATCCTCAATTTCAAGCTCACGCCACGCGACACGGCCGAATTCATCAGCGACACCGGGCACCCGGGTCTGTCGGTGATGAGTGCCAGCCCGCAGCTTGCTGAACTCGAAAACAAGCTGGAGTCGCGCTACAAGATCTACAAGCTGCGCGAGGCGCTGGAAGCGCTCGACGACTTCGACAACATCTACATCGATACGCCGCCGGCGCTCAATTTCTACTCGCGCTGTGCGCTGATCGCTGCGGAGTCGGTGCTCATTCCGTTTGACTGCGACGATTTCTCGCGCAAGGCGCTGTACACGCTGATCGAGAACATCGAGGAAATCCGCGGTGACCACAACGAACGGCTGAAACTCGAAGGCATCGTGGTGAACCAGTTCCAGGCGCGCTCCAGCCTGCCGGTGCGCGTGGTGCAGGAATTGCGCGACGAAGGCCTGCCGGTTCTCGAAGCCGCGCTTTCGTCATCGGTCAAGGTGAAGGAATCGCACGAAGCGGCGCAGCCGCTGATCCATTTCGCCCCCAGCCACAAGGTGACCCAGGAATTCGTTGCGCTGTACGAACTGCTCGAAAGCCGCTGATGGCCGTGGTCGCGATGATTGCGTTCGATGCGCCGCAGCGGCTGCGAAGGCGGTGGCAGCGGTAACCGTGCGGTCGAACTCGCAGCCGCTTCGCCCTGTCTGAGTGGCCATGCTTCGCAGCCTCCTCTTCCTCCTGCTTTGCCTGGGCACCGTTTCCGCCGGCGCGGCCGGCAGCTATCGCGCGGTGGTCGGACTGGACAGCGGCTGGCCGCGCCGCTGCGGCAGCGCGGTGTCGATTCAGGGCTGGGACATCCAGATCCTGCGCGAACGGGTTGGTGACGACGTCGCGGCGCGGGTGGAAGTCAGGCCACCAGCCGGCGGCGGTGCATTACCGGTGCTGGCCCGGCTCGAAATCGGCCAGTTCAGGCCCGCCGTGCTGCTGGTACCCAACGAAGGACTGCTCACGCTGCCCGGCTTCGAAGCCGACGCGCGGCTGGACTGGGCGACGCTGATGCGCAACTTCATGTTCTTCGGCGGCACGCTGGTGCTGGGGCAGGTCGGCGGCGACATCGAAATCCCCTTCACCGGTCCGGCACCGCGCGACGTCACGGCGCAATACCTGAATTGCTCCGGTGATCTGGCGGCGCCATTGCGCGGCGGCAGCTAGGGTTCGCCGGCGCTCAGCCTGTCAAGAAGCGCCCGTCGTACCGCCTCGACCACCGCAGTTTCCAATGGCCCGCCGCGCAGGCGGTCGCTCAATTCAAGCTGTACGCCCTGCCCGCTCGATCCGCGGTTGCAGACATTCGCGGCATCGCGGCCGGGATATCGGTGGCCCGACACCTGGGCACGTACGCCGCGCGCGAACAGCCGATCGGCGATC
Organism: Methyloversatilis sp. XJ19-49; assembly: GCF_024580145.1. Taxonomy (GTDB): domain Bacteria; phylum Pseudomonadota; class Gammaproteobacteria; order Burkholderiales; family Rhodocyclaceae; genus Methyloversatilis. The sequence goes on along the minus strand of NZ_JANINI010000009.1, from coordinate 136,585 downwards.
GCGCAGGCCAGGAGGCTGTCGCGCCCGCCGAGCAGCGCCCGCTCGCCGGTATCGGCCACGCCATGGACCGCCAGCACCGTGCGGCAGCCGGCGATCAGCGCCAGCGCGCGCGGCTCGTCGAAATGCCGGCTGGTCAGATGCAGGGTTTCGAAATTGAGTGACGGCAGGCAGCCTTCGAACAGGTACAGGTCCAGATCCTCGCCGGCGATGGCGCGCGCGACTTCGGACGTCCCGCGTTCAATGCGCCCGCCGTGCGGCGCGATCACCGCGATGCCGCTGCCACGACGCACTGCGGTGACGCGATAGTCGCGCCCCTCGACCTGTTCGGCAGCAAGTTCGGCGTAGCGCCGATAGCGATCCCGGTGCGCCGCCTGACGGCTCACTGCGGGGCTGCGCCGATCGCGAAAAGCTTTTCGATGCGCGCCATCGCCGGATGCGCGCGGCCGGAGCGGCGCAGTTCGGCGAAGTCATCGCGCAGGATGCGACGGAACTCGTCTTCGCCGCGCATCGTGAGGTTGGCGGCATAGACCTCGCGCGCGTTGCCGATCTGGCCATTCAGCAACAGTGCATGTGCGCGGTTGATCTGCGCCGCCTTGTACTCGGCCGCTTCCTTCGGCACCTGATCGACGGCATGCAGCACATCGTCGTAGCGGCCGAGGTTCAGGCAGGCCCATGAATAGGCGACCCATACGCCATTGTCCTTGTAACCGGACTCGATGGACCGGTCGAGCCACTGCGCGGCCTTTGCGTAGTCGGTCTGCGCGCCGCCGCCACTGTACAGCTGCGCCAGATGGACAAATGCCGGGGCATAGCCGGCTTCGGCCGATCGGTTGGCCCAGGCCAGCGCGACATCGGCCGCAACCGGGTTGGTGGTATCGGCTTCGATGTGGCGCGCCAGCAACAGCATGGCTTCGGCATCGCCGGCGTCGGCCGCCAGCAGATACCAGCGACGCGCCTCGGCGTCGTCACGTTCGACCCCGAGACCGCTGGCGTACAGCTGACCGACCACCGTCTGCGCGCGCGCCATGCCGCCCTGTGCCGCCTGCAGAGCGAAGCGCGCAGAGGCAATGTCATCCTTGTCCAGACAGGTGCCGAAAAAATGCCAGTCGGACAATTGCAGCAGGGCCTCTGCGCTGCCCGCGTCCGCGGCGGCTCGTGCCTCGGTCAGCGCTGTTTCGCATTCGCCCCGCAGATGCGCGGTACGCCACTGATCGCTGGCCGAGACCTGCCCGGTCGCGCCGCACAGCAGCGCCGACAACAGGAGGGCGAGGCGCCAGTTCATGTCAGACCGCGCTCAGCTTGGCCACCGCCAGCGCCAGCCACTTGACGCCCTCGCGGCCGAAATTGACCTGCACCCGGGCATCCGAGCCGGAGCCTTCGGCGTTGACGATGACGCCACTGCCGAACTTCGCGTGGCTGACCTGCTGGCCGATGCGAAAACCGGTGTCGTTGCTCGACGACGACTTGCGGCCGCTGCCGAAGGTCCGCGGGTTGCTGCTTGATGGCGGTGGCGGCACCGCCGCGTTGCCGAAGCTGCCGAAGCCACGCGCCGTGGCGGGCGGCGTCAGCCATTTCATCAGCTCGGCCGGTATCTCGTCGAAGAAGCGGCTGCGCAGGTTGTAGCGGGTCTGGCCGTGCAGCATGCGCGACTGCGCGAATGACAGGTAAAGACGGCGGCGCGCGCGGGTGATGGCGACGTACATCAGCCGTCGTTCTTCCTCCAGCCCCTCGCGTTCGAGGATGGAATTCTCGTGCGGGAACAGACCCTCCTCCAGTCCGCCGAGGAACACCGCATCGAATTCCAGACCCTTGGCCGAATGCACCGTCATCAGCTGCACCGCCGACTGACCCGCATCGGCCTGGTGTTCGCCCGCTTCGAGCGATGCGTGCGACAGGAAGGCGGCGAGCGGATCAGGCGGTGCGGCTTCGTCTTCGGCCGCCACCTGCGCATAGCCTTCTTCGGAGATGAAATTGCTCGCCGCGTTGATGATTTCATCGAGATTGGCGATGCGTTCCTGACCTTCCTTCTCGGTCTTGTAGTGCGCGCGCAGTCCCGACAGTTCCAGCACCTGTTCGACCATTTCCGGCAGTGTCAGACCTTCGCACGCAAAGCGCAGCTGATCGACCAGATCGATGAAATGGCCGACGGACTGCGCAGCCTTGCCGGTCAGCAGGTTCAGCGCGCCGTAAAGGCTGGAGTCGGACGCCTTCGCCGCGTCCTGCAGTTGTTCGAGCGAGCGGGCGCCGATGCCGCGGGTCGGGAAATTAACCACCCGGGTGAAGGCGGTGTCGTCGTGCGGATTGGCGATCAGTCGCATGTAGGCCAGCGCGTGCTTCACTTCCTGCCGCTCGAAGAAACGCAGGCCGCCATACACCCGGTAAGGAATCGCGGCTGAAAACAGGGCGTGCTCGAGCACGCGCGACTGCGCATTGCTCCGATAGAGCAGCGCGATGTCGGAGCGCGCCGCGCCATCGTTGATCAGCGCCTTGATTTCCTCGACCACCCAGCGCGCTTCCTCGATGTCGTTGAACGCCTCATAGACGCGCAGCGGCTCGCCGCTGCCGGCTTCCGTCCACAGGTTCTTGCCCAGCCGACCGGTGTTCTGCTTGATGACGGCATTGGCCGCGTCGAGGATGTTGCCGTGCGAGCGGTAGTTCTGTTCCAGCCGGATGACGTTGTCGACATGGAACTCGCGCTCGAAGTCGCGCATGTTGCCGACCTCGGCACCGCGGAAACGGTAGATGCTCTGGTCGTCATCGCCGACCGCCATCACCGCTGCCTGATGTTCGGTGCCCAGACCGGCCAGCAGCTTGAGCCAGCGGTACTGCAGCACATTGGTGTCCTGGAACTCGTCGACCAGCAGGTGTCGGAAGCGCCGCTGGTAGTGCGCGCGGATCGGTTCGTTGCGCGTCAGCAGTTCGTAACAGCGCAGCAGCAGTTCGGCGAAATCGACCACACCTTCGCGCTGGCACTGTGCCTCGTAGGCCTGATAAAGCTCGACGCGGCGGCGTGCGAAGTCGTCGAAGGCTTCGACTTCGTGCGGCCGCAGGCCCTGTTCCTTGGCCGAATTGATGAAGTAGGTCAGTTCGCGCGGCGGAAATTTCTCGTCGTCGATGTTCAGCGCCTTGAGCAGGCGCTTGATGGCCGACAGTTGATCCGCCGAATCGAGAATCTGGAACAGCTGCGGCAGCCCGGCTTCCTTCCAGTGCGCGCGCAGCATGCGGTTGCACAGGCCGTGGAAGGTGCCGATCCACAGCCCGCGCGCATTCATCGGCAGCATGGCAGTCAGCCGCGCCAGCATTTCCTTGGCCGCCTTGTTGGTGAAGGTGACCGCCAGGATGCCGTGCGGCGAGACCTGGCCGGTCGAAATCAGCCAGGCGAGCCGGGTGGTCAGCACGCGCGTCTTGCCGGAGCCGGCACCGGCGAGGATGAGTGCCGATTGCGAGGGCAGCGTCACCGCCTGGAACTGCGGCTCGTTCAGACCGGCGAGGAGCGGATTTGCGTTCATCCGGCTGATTCTAACCGCGCAGCCCGCCACTGCAGCGGTGGGCGATGGCAGGCGCGAACCGCGCCCGGCCTCTGCTTTCAATGTCGTGATGACGGGAACCGACACGACTTGAGGGTGTCGGGAAGGATGACTTCACTGCAAGGGAGAACCTAAAAATGGCCGAATGGACGCAATGGACCATGTGGTTCTACAGCTGGGCGATGGAACGCCTGCCGCTGCTGCTTGACCTGTCGATACGGCTCGGCTTCATCCTGCTGCTGGCGTGGGGGCTGCGCCTGGCGGCGCGGCGCGCGATCAACCTCGTGTACGCCGCGCTGAAGAACCGCACCGACTGCATCGAAGACGTCAAGCGCATCGACACGCTGGTGCGCGTGGCACGCTACGCTGCGTCGGTGGTGGTGTTCGTCATCGCCGGCGGCCTGGTGCTCAGTGTGATCGGCGTGTCGGTCGCACCGCTGCTCGCCACCGCGGGCGTCGCCGGCATCGCCATCGGTTTCGGGGCGCAAAGTCTGGTGAAGGATCTGTTCGCGGGCTTCTTCGTACTGCTCGAGAACCAGATCCGGGTCGGCGACGTGGTGAGCATTGCAGGCCACGATGGCGCAGTCGAGGAAGTGACCTTGCGCTACGTGCGACTGCGCGACTACGAAGGCAATGTTCACTTCGTGCCGAACGGTGAAATCACGACCGTCACCAGCCGCTCGCGCGAATTCGCCCATGCGGTGCTCGACGTCGGTGTGCACTACCGCGAGCGGGTGGATGACATCTTCGAGGTCATGAAGGAGGTCGCCGCCGGCCTGCGCGAGGATGAACAACTCGGGCCGAAGATTCTGGGCGATCTGGACATCGCAGGCGTCCAGTCGTGGGACGACTCCACCGTGACGCTGCGCGCCCGGCTGAAGGTGGTGGCACTGGCGCAGTGGGAGGTGAAGCGCGAGTTCATGCGCCGGCTGAAGGCTGAATTCGATGCGCGCGGCCACGAAATCCCGTATCCGCAGATCACGCTGTCGTTTGCGCGCGAGACCGAAAAGGCGCTGATCGATCAGATGAATGGCCGGCTGGCCCCGCGCAAGCTGTCCTCTGCATAGGTTCTGATGACATTGAATCGCGGTCCGTGGTGTGCGCGCTGCAAGCCCGAGGAACGCGAATCTCGATTCAATGTCGGCAGACCCTGCCCCTGCACAGCCTATAATCGCGGGTTTGCATCCCACCTTCGCTGCAAACCCGCGCCATGCAACAGAAACAGACCTCCGCCTACACGCCGTCCGCCGTCGAGGCCGCCGCCCGGCAGCACTGGGACACGACGCACGCCTTCAGGGCGGTCGAAGACGCGAGCCGCCCGAAGTACTACTGCCTTTCGATGTTCCCCTACCCGTCGGGCAAGCTGCACATGGGCCATGTGCGCAACTACACGATCGGCGACGTGCTGACCCGCTTTCACCGCATGCGCGGCTACAACGTGCTGCAGCCCATGGGCTGGGACGCCTTCGGCCTGCCGGCCGAGAACGCGGCGATCAAGAATGCGGTGCCGCCGGCGAAGTGGACCTGGGACAACATCGCCTACATGAAGCAGCAGCTGCAGTCGCTGGGCTTCGCCATCGACTGGAGCCGCGAACTGGCCACCTGCCAGCCGTCCTACTACAAGTGGAACCAGTGGCTGTTCCTGCGCATGCTGGACAAGGGCATCGCCTACAAGAAGACCCAGGTCGTGAACTGGGACCCGGTCGACCAGACCGTGCTGGCGAACGAACAGGTGATCGACGGCCGCGGCTGGCGCACCGGTGCGCCGGTCGAAAAGCGTGAGATTCCCGGTTACTACCTCGGCATCACGCAGTACGCCGACGAACTGCTGAACGACCTCGACACGCTGGAAGGCTGGCCCGAGCGGGTGAAAACCATGCAGGCGAACTGGATCGGCAAGAGCACCGGCGTTCGCTTCGCCTTCACGCACGACATCCGCGATGACGCGGGCGCGCTGATCGACGACGGCAAGCTGTGGGTGTTCACCACCCGCGCCGACACCATCATGGGCGTCACCTTCTGCGCCGTCGCCGCCGAACATCCGCTGGCCACGCATGCCGCGCGCGACAACCCCGAACTGGCAGCCTTCATCGAAAGGTGCAAGCACGGCTCGGTGATGGAAGCCGACATGGCGACCATGGACAAGGAAGGCCTGCCGACCGGACTGACCGTCGTGCATCCGCTGACCGGCGAAGCGGTGCCGCTGTGGGTGGGCAACTACGTGCTGATGAGCTACGGCGACGGCGCCGTGATGGCGGTGCCGGCGCACGACGAACGCGACTTCGGCTTTGCCAGGAAATACGACCTGCCAATCCGGCAGGTGATTTCGCTCGGCGACAAGGTGTTCTCGACCGACGCATGGGCCGAGTGGTACGCCTCGAAGGACGGCCTGTGCACCGCAAGCGGCCGCTACGACGGACTGGGTTACGAGGCCGCTGTCGATGCGGTCGCGGCCGATCTCGCCGCAAAAGGCGGCGAGAAGAAGATCCAGTGGCGACTGCGAGATTGGGGCGTGTCGCGCCAGCGCTACTGGGGCTGTCCGATACCGATCATCCACTGCGACCACTGCGGCGACGTGCCGGTGCCGGACGAGCAGTTGCCGGTGGTCCTGCCGGAAGACTGCATTCCGGATGGCTCGGGCAATCCGCTGCTGAAACGCGATGACTTCATCCACGTCGCCTGCCCGAAGTGTGGCGCGCCTGCGAAGCGCGAAACCGACACGATGGACACCTTCGTCGATTCGAGCTGGTACTACGCGCGTTACTGCTCGGCCGGCAACGATGGCGCCATGGTCGATGAGCGCGCCAATTACTGGATGCCGGTCGACCAGTACATCGGCGGCATCGAGCACGCCATTCTGCACCTGTTGTATTCGCGCTTCTGGTGCAAGGTGATGCGCGACATGGGGCTGACCACGGTGACCGAACCGTTCGGCCGCCTGCTGACCCAGGGCATGGTGCTGAACCACATCTATTCGCGCCGCACCGACAAGGGCGGCATCGAGTACTACGCACCGGAAGAGGTGACGCCGCTGCGCGACGACGCCGGCCGCATCACCGGCGCCACGCTGATCGCCGATGGCCAGCCGGTCGATTTCCAGGGCATGGGCACGATGTCCAAGTCCAAGCGCAATGGTGTCGATCCGCAGTCCATCATCGACGAATTCGGCGCCGACACGGCGCGCTTCTTCATGATGTTCGCCAGCCCGCCTGAACAGACACTGGAATGGAACGACGCTGGCGTCGAGGGCGCGCACCGCTTCCTGAAGCGCGTGTGGGCCTTCGCACAGGGCTTCGACGCCGACCTGCGCGCCCGGATGCCGGCCCGCCCCACGCTCGACGGCGCGAAGCTGCCGACTGCGCTGGCCGATCTGCGGCGCGAAGTGCATCTGGTGCTCAAGCAGGCCAGCTACGATCTGGGCAAGCAGCAGTTCAATACGGTCGCGTCTGGCGCGATGAAAATGCTCAATGCGCTCGAGAAGGCGCCGCGCGACGGCGCGCTTGCAGCAGAAGTGATCGGCGAAGGCCTGTCGATGCTGCTGCGCGTGCTGTCGCCGATCTGTCCGCACATCACGCACGTGCTGTGGCGCGACTGCGGCTTCGGCGACGACATCCTGAACGCGTCCTGGCCGGAGCCGGCCGACTCGGCGCTGGTGCAGGATGAAGTCGAGCTGGTGCTGCAGATCAACGGCAAGCTGCGCGGCAGCCTGCGCATCGCCGCCGATGCGGCGAAGGACGTCATCGAGGCGCAGGCGCTGGCCAGCGAGGCGGCGCAGAAATTCATGGAAGGCAAGCCGGCAAGGAAAGTTGTCGTGGTGCCCGGCCGCCTGATCAACATCGTGTGCTGATGCGGGAGAAACGTGTGACAGCCCCAGAATTCAAGGCCCGCCGCAGCCTGATCGCCGCCACCGGCAGTGCGCTGCTGCTCGGCGCCTGCGGCTTCCATCTGCGCGGCGTGCGAGACCTGCCATTCGCGACCGTGTTCATCAATGCCAGCCCTTACGCCGAAATGACGGCGCAGATCCGTCGCGCCATCGACGCCCAGAGCACGACCCGCGTCACGGATGAGATCAAGGAAGCCGAGGCGGTCATCGACATCACGGAAAACCGGGTCGAGAAGGTCATCCTGAGTCTGAATTCCGCCGGCCGGGTGCGCGAATACCAGTTGCGGCAGCGCTTCGGATTCAAGGTCAGAACGGTGAAGGGAGAAGAGATCGCGCCGGTGTCGACGATCGAAGTCCGACGCGACCTGACGTCCAATGACGTCGAAGTGCTGGCCAAGCAGGAGGAAGAACAGTTGCTGTACGCCGAAATGCAGGGCGACGTCGTGCAGCAGCTGCTGCGCCGGCTGCAGGCGATCAAGAAGAAGCCCGCCTGACGCGCATGCAGCTGCGCGCCGAACAGCTCGACAGCCACCTGAAGGGCTCGCTCGCGCCACTTTACTTGCTCCACGGGGATGAGCCGCTGCTGGTCATCGAAGCGGCGGATTCGATCCGTACCGCGGCGCGGGCGCGCGGCTTCACAGAGCGCGAAGTGCTGGTGGTGACGCAGTACTTCAAATGGTCGGCGCTGGCCGAAGCGGCCGGCAACATGTCGCTGTTCGGTGGCGACAAGCTGATCGACCTGCGCATTCCGACCGGCAAGCCGGGACGCGACGGTGGTGACGTACTGACGCGCTTCGCCGCCAGTCCGCCCGCCGGCACCGTCACGCTGATCACGCTGCCGCAGATGGACTGGAAAGCACAGAAGAGCGCCTGGTTTGGCGCGCTGTCGGCGACCGGCGTGGTGATGGAGCTGAACGCACCGCCGCTCGATCGCCTGCCGGACTGGCTGGCCGCGCGGCTGGCACGCCAGCAGCAGAGCGCGGATCGAGAGGCGCTCGAGTTCATGGCGACCCATGTCGAAGGCAATCTTCTGGCCGCCAATCAGGAAGTGATGAAACTCGGACTGCTGCATCCGCCGGGCGAGCTGACGCTGGAACAGGTACGTAACGCGGTGATGGACGTCGCGCGCTACGACGTGGAAGACCTGCGTCAGGCGCTGCTGGCTGGCGATGCAGCGCGCGCCAGCCGGCTGCTCGACGGCCTGCGCGCCGAAGGCGTGGCGGCACCACTGGTGCTGTGGATCATCGTGGCCGAACTGCGCACGCTGGCCACTGCGCGAGCTGAAATGGATGCCGGCCGCAGTACCGACGAAGCGCTGGCCACCGCCCGCATCTTCGGCGCCCGGCAGTCGCCGTACCGGCGTGCGCTGGCGCGGCTGTCATCCGGGGCCACGCGCACGGCACTGATGCAGGCGGCCCGGCTCGACCGCATGATCAAGGGGGTTGCGCGCGGCGATGTGTGGGACGAGTTCCTGCAGATCGCGCTCAGGGTCTGCGCACGCTGAGCGTTGCCTCGGGGGCCGGTGTTCGTTCGTGAGTAACGGATTGCTGTTGGGCATCGCTGCGCTCACCCCAACCTACAAGGAGAAGCCCGACCCGCGACACGGCATCGCATCGCCGAACCGTGCGCAGCATCACCGCCCGCGCCCAACCCGTAGGTTGGGGTGAGCGCAGCGATGCCCAACAACCACACCCCGGCCCCTCGCTTGCCAGAAACCGGTGGCACGCCGCCGCGCTTTCTGCTTTCATCCGCCTTTACCCGCAGTCACCGCGACCGAGCACTCCAGGACACAAGATGGACATCAAGGACTACATGAACACGCTGGGCCGTCAGGCCCGGGCCGCGTCGCGCGTCGTGGCGCAGGCGTCGACGGCGGTGAAGAACGATGCGCTGATGCGCATCGCAGCGCTGCTGCGCGACCGCGCACCGCAGTTGCTGGCGGCGAATGTCGCAGATGTGGCCGCTGCGCGTGAAAACGGCCTGGACGCAGCGATGATCGACCGTCTGACGCTGACTGCAAAGGGCGTCGAAGCCATGGCCACTGGTCTGGAACAGGTGGCCGCACTACCCGATCCGGTCGGCGAAATGACCGATTTCAAGCGTCGTCCGAGCGGCATCACGGTGGGTCGGATGCGCGTACCGCTGGGAGTGATCGGCATCATCTACGAAGCGCGGCCGAACGTGACGGCCGACGCAGCAGCGCTGTGCCTGAAGAGCGGCAACGCGGCCATCCTGCGCGGCGGCTCGGAAGCGGCGCGCTGCAATCAGGCAGTCGGAGCCTGCGTGCGCGACGGTCTGGTCGCTGCCGGTCTGCCGGAAACCGCAGTGCAGGTGGTCGCCACCACCGACCGCGCGGCGGTGGGTGAGCTGATCACGATGCCGCAGTTCGTCGATGTGATCGTGCCGCGCGGCGGCAAGGGGCTCATCGAACGCATTTCGCGCGATGCAAAGGTACCGGTGATCAAGCATCTTGACGGCAATTGCCATGTCTACATCGACGAGCAGGCGGATGACGACAAGGCGGTACGCATCGCGGACAACGCGAAGACCCACCGCTACGGCACCTGCAATACGATGGAAACGCTGCTGGTGCACGTCGCCGCCGCGCCGCGCGTGCTCGGCCGGCTGGCCGACATCTACCTCGGCAAGGGCGTGGAACTGCGCGGTTGCGAGCGCGCGCGGGCGCTGGTGCCGGCGATGACGACTGCCACCGACGACGACTGGGCGACCGAGTATCTGGCGCCCATCCTCGCGGTGCGCATCGTCGATTCGCTCGATGACGCGATCGACCACATCAACCGCTGGGGCTCGCAGCACACCGACGCCATCGTCACCGAGAATCACACGCGGGCGATGCGCTTCATTCGCGAGGTCGATTCGGCATCGGTCATGATCAACGCATCGACCCGCTTCGCCGACGGCTTCGAGTACGGACTGGGTGCGGAGATCGGCATTTCGACCGACAAGATCCACGCCCGCGGCCCGGTCGGCCTGGACGGTCTGACCAGCCAGAAATGGGTGGTGCTGGGAGACGGCCAGGTGCGGTCCTGAGAGTCCGTACCGTAACCGGGGCGCTTATCGGTGCTTCGGCGAGGAGCGAGTCTTTCGGGGAGTCATGTTGGGCATCGCTGCGCTCACCCCAACCTACCGATCTGCCGGGTGGCACCGTCATGTTCGGCATTGCTGCGCTAACCGTACCTGCGTGCCGCACTCCGTAGGTTGGGGTGAGCGCAGCGATGCCCAACGTCTCCCTCACGCGCGCCACCTGATTCAAGAACATGTCCGATAGCTTCCTCTCCGCCAGCATCCTGCTCCTGCTGCTGTTCGACCCGTTCGGCAATGCGCCGGTGATGACGGTGCTGATGAAGGACGTGCCGCGGGAGCGGCGCCGGCTCGTCATCCTGCGCGAATGCTTCGCTGCCTGGCTGGCGCTCGTGCTGTTCATGTATGCCGGCGAATCGGTCATGCGCGTGCTGCAGCTTTCGGAAACATCGCTCGGCATCGCCGGCGGCGTGCTGCTGTTCCTGATCGCGTTGCGCATGATCTTCCATCAGCCGGACGGCGTGTTCGGCGAGTGGTCGGGTGGCGAGCCATTCATCGTGCCGCTGGCGATTCCGCTGATCGCCGGCCCGTCGGCGATGGCCATGGTGATGCTGCTGGTATCGCGCGAGCCCGAGCGCTTCTACACCTGGCTGGGCGCGATGAGCGCCGCCATGGCCGTCACCACGCTCGTTCTGCTGGCAGCCGGACCGCTGATCCGCCGGCTCGGCGAACGCGGCACGGCTGCGCTGGAGCGTCTGATGGGACTGCTGCTGTGTGCGGTTTCGATCGAAATGCTGCTGGCCGGCATCCGCAACTTCATCGACACCCTTTGAGACGCCCTTTGACTCAGACCATTGCGTCGATGACCCGCTGCGCCATGCCGCGCGCGATCTCCGTTTCACCGATGACGGTGTGGGTCGCGCCGTGCTTTTCCAGGTGCGCCAGTTCGGCGTCGGTGTAGGCACGCGCGATCACTTCGATGTCCGGGTTGATGCGCCGCGCATGCTCGATGATCTGGCCCGCTTCCAGCGCATCCGGAATGGCCACCAGCAGGAAGCGCGCACTTTCGATGCGCGCCGCCTCCATCATGCCGGGCGCCGCACCGTTACCGTACAGCGCCGGGATGCCGTCACCGTTCAACGCCTCGACCACTTCCGCGTGGTCTTCGATGACGACCACCTGGTGCCCGCTTTCCAGCAGCGCCATCACGATGCGGTGGCCGACCTTGCCGAAGCCGACCAGCACTACATGACCTTCGATTCCGGTTGCGGCGGAGGTATCCGGTGCGACTGCGCTCGCACCGCCTTCGCGTGCTTCCAGCCAGGGCTTGAGCCGGTCCAGTGCAACGAACAGCAACGGATTGAGAAGGATGGAAATGATGGCGCCACCCAGTATCAGGTCGCGCCCGGTTTCCGGCAGCAGCCCGAGTGACAGACCCAGCGTGGCAAGAATGAAGGAGAACTCGCCGATCTGGGCCAGGCTGGCCGACACCGTCAGCGCTGTGCTCAGCGGATGGCCGAAGGCGCGCACGATGGCCGCCGCGGCGATCGACTTGCCGATGACGATGATGAACACGGTGGCGAGCACCAGCAGCGGTTCCCGCACGACGATGGACGGATCGAACAGCATGCCGACCGACACGAAGAACAGCACCGCAAACGCGTCGCGCAGCGGCAGCGACTCTTCGGCTGCACGGTGCGACAGTTCGGATTCGCTCAGGATCATGCCGGCAAAGAAGGCGCCGAGCGCGAACGACACGCCGAACACATAGGCCGAGCCGAGTGCGAAACCGAGTGCGATGGCCAGCACGCCGAGCCTGAACAGCTCGCGCGAGCCGGTATCGGCAATGCGTTCCAGCGTCCAGGGGATCACCCGGCGTCCGACCACCAGCATGACGACGACGAAAGCGGCCACCTTGCCCAGCGTGATGGCAAGCGTCTTCAGCAGCGCATCGCCGCTCAGCGCATCACCCTGGCCGCCGAGCAGACCACTGAAGGCGGGGATCAGCACCAGCGCCAGCACCATGGCGATGTCTTCGACGATGAGCCAGCCGATGGCGATGCGCCCTCGTCGGGTGGTTTCGAGCCGCCGTTCCTGCAGCGCCGTCAGCAGCACAACCGTGCTGGCGACCGACAGCGCCAGCCCGAACACGATGCCGGCCCCGACGGTCCAGTCCATCGCCCAGGCCAGTGCCATGCCGAGCAGCGTGGCGATGCCGATCTGCACGATCGCCCCCGGGATGGCGATGCCCTTCACCGACATCAGGTCCTTGAGCGAGAAATGCAGCCCGACTCCGAACATCAGCAGGATCACGCCGATTTCCGCCAGTTCCTGCGCCAGCGCGACGTCGGCGACAAAGCCGGGCGTGAACGGACCGACCGCGATGCCGGCGACGAGGTAGCCAACCAGCGGCGGCATGCGCAGCCGATGCGCCAGTGAACCGAAGATGAACGCGAGCACGAGACCGCCGACGATGGTCGTGATCAGCGGGGTGTGATGGGGCATGTTGCGTGGAGTCCGTTTTTTTTTCTGCCGACGGAGCAAGACCGCGCTGCGCGGGGATCGTTCGCGCAGCGTCGGAACAGGACGCGAAAAGCCAGGGGTCGGCGACCCAGGAGTGCCGGGCCGCCGAAAAGACGACTGCCGCGCGCGGCCGCGGCGCGCGCCGTCAGTTGCCCATGTTCGAACCGCCCTTGGCGAACACCGCCGCGCCCGTCACCTTGTCGATGCCGCCGATGGCGCTGTCGAAGGAGTACACCACCCCGGCCCGCTCCGCTGCAGGCCCGGCGAAGAAACCATGGAAGCTGCCGTTCGGTGTGCTGCCGCATCCGCTGCAGCTGTCGAAGGAGCCGGCAAAGGCGGCCGTACCCGAATTGATCGATCCCGAACCGGAGACGTTGAACGTGACCGCGCTGACGGTGACGCCGAGATCCAGATCAGCCGTGTAGCTGCTGAAATCGGCGAGCAGCGTACCGCTGACCGCGCCACCCGGCGCGCCTCCCGAGGTGGTCGGCGTCGTTGCGCCACTGAGGCTGTAGGTCGCGCTGATGCCGCCGAGCGCCGCCAGATCCGGCGTGGCACGGCCGGTGACGTAATGCAGGTCGGCGATGACGTCGCCATCGCACGAAAAGCCGGAGCATGACGCGCTGGCCCAGCGGCCCCAGCCGATGATGCCGTCCTGTGCCGACTGCACGACGGTGCCTGAAGTCAGCACGCCGCTGTCGCCGTTGTCGGCTGACTTGAGTGCGCTGCCCTCGATGACCGTGGTGACACCGGTGAGCGTGACCAGGCCGCCATAGCCGCCGTACTGTTCGGTGTATTGCCCATACACGTAATAGCCGTCGCCCGACTGCAGGTCACCCTGCGGGTCCAGCCCGTCAAGCGTGACCAGATCGCCGTCGTCGTCGCGTTCCTCGCCAACGAGAAACACTTCATTGCTCACCGCTGGCTCGACGCCGCCCGACGCATTCGATGGCGGCGGCGGCGGCAGGTCTGTCTTGACCTCAATGATGACGGGTATCGTGTTCTGGTCTGCAACGTAGGCGCTCTGGCCATCCTCGACCGTCAGGCATCCGGCACCGTTGCACACATCGACGGCGCCATCGCCGGTCGTGACATTCACACTATTGCCGTAGGCCACGGAGAACTCGGTGCCGCGGATGCCGATGGTGGCGACCGAGGTGGTGAGCTTGTAGTTGCTGCGATTCGCCTTGCCGACCAGCCCGGTGATGGTGCGCAGACCGCCCTTGAGCAGATTGAAGAAGCCGCGGTCCTCGTCCGGTTTGCCGGCGAATGCGTACTGGTCGATGCGGAACTGTGTCTGCGGTTGCAGTGATACCAGCGCACCGTCTGTGAAGCGCATCTGGGCACGCCCGCTGCCGGTGTCGATGGTGTCGCCACTGCCCACCTGGGCGCCGCGCGTCAGCGGGCGGCTGCGTCCGTCCGCCGCGACCGCGCGGACTTCGCCGGCGGTGAATTCGACGCGTGCCGCACTGTCGGCATTCACGGCGAGCGGAAACGCGGCAGCCATGGCGAGCGCCAGCGGAACTGGCCTGAAAATCCGGATCATGGCGGTCTCCTAGAACGTACGGCGCACGGCGAACTGCGCAACGCCGCGGCGATAATCATTGATGCTGAAACTGGAATCGTTGCGCATCAGCGTGACCGACGGCGTCAACAACCAGCGTTCGGTCAGCGCGTAGGTTGCACCGAGCGACAGCGTGGTCAAGGTATCGTCGCGCACGCGCAGGAACAAGGGGTCGGGATTCTCGTAATCACGTGCTTCATGAGCGAGCGCGCCGAACAGCAGCCAGCGCGGGTCGAGCGTGTGCTGGGCGCCGACACGGAAGCCGATGACATCGTTGCCGGCGATATTGACGCCGGAAGGCAGATCGTTGCGACCGGTTTCGCTGCCCAGATAGAAACTGCCGAACATCATCGTCTTGCCACCCTGCAGCACGTGGGCGTGACCGACGCCGTAGATGTTCCGGTTGACGTCGCGTACGTCGTTGCTGCCGTCGTAGCGCAGGCGCACGTGCTGCATGAAGGCGGTCGTCTGGTTGCGCGCGTCGTGCGTGTGCTGCCATTGCAGGCTCAGGCCGGTGTAGTCGCGCAGCTTGTCGTTGTCCACCTCGAAGATGCCGCCCTGCAACGCGGCGGTGACGCGGTTCGCGCCACGTGTCCAGGCGACGCCTGCATTGCCGTCGACCGCGGTCGTGTCGAAGCGCGATTCACCGCCGTTGAAGCGACCGGCCCCGGACACGCCACCCACCACCGCCCACTCTCGACTGAGCGGAATTCGGGCATTGATGCCGCCGGCGAGTGACGAGAACCAGGCGTCTCGACTGCGGCTGTCGCCGGTCAGCGTGAAGTCGCCGATCAGCCCCGGAATCGCGACCGAGCCAGCCGACGTGGCGCTGTTCACATTGGTATCGCGCCCGACCGCCGCCTCGATGAAACCCGCGAATGACGGCTTGGGTTCTGTCGGAGCGCGGTCGATCGCCGACAGCAGACGGTCGAGCGAGCGCGCGACCTCCGGCGGCACATTCTGTCCGCGCACCGCCTGCAACTCGCGTTTTGCGCTCGCCGATTCGCCAAGCGCGAGATAGGCGCGACCGATTTCGGCGCGGGCACGCGCGTTATCCGGCTGCAACGCCAGCACCCGTTCGAGTGCGAACACCGCCAGCGTATGACGACCGGTTTCGACCGCAGCGATGCCGAGCAGCAGATCGAATTGCGGGTCGCCGGCACGTTCGCTTTCCTGCGGCGCCAGCAAGGCGTAGGCCGCTGCATGACGTCCCGCTTCAATGTGTGCCGCGGCCTGTTCGGTCACCGACTGCGCATGCGCCTGGCTACCCAGCCACAGCACGACAGCCGGAAGGTAGAGCCATCGTCGCAAACCAGAAGCGGACGCCCGATGGGCACGCCACGCTGACCTTTTCGTTGTTTTCATGTGTTCTCCCTGCCGCGGAAACATGCGGCAACTGAATATTCAGGCCCTCAATCTTTGCACCTCAAGACATGAAAAACAATAGGTTGCAACCGTTTTTTAAGGCTACTTCCTAAACAAATCTGTCATCTTTGCCGCTTCAGCGTTGCCATCGCATGACGACGCGGGATAATCCGACGCTCGCCCCGCACGGAGTCCGGCATGCCGTCACGCGCCCTCGCGTTGTTCATCACTGTCTTCTTGTCCGCTCCGCTGTACGCAGCAGAGCCTGCGGCACAGCGTTTCGAGCCGGTTACCCGCGTCGCCGATGCGCCACTGAAGCTCAATGGCGAAGGCATTCGCAGCCTTTATTCGCTCAAGGCGTACGCCATCGGGCTCTATCTGGGCGCACCCGCCGACAGCCTCGACAGCGCCATGGCAGTGCCGGGCGCCAAGCGGATCGAAATCGTGTCGATGGTCGATGTACCGGCCGAGCACTTCAACAAGCCGTTGATCCGCGGCATCAGGAAAAATCTTCCGCGAGAAGAGTACGAAGCGATGCAGCCGCGCATCAGGGCTTTTTCGGAACAGGTGCTGGCCATCGGATCCGTGAAATCTGGCAGCCGGCTGGCGCTGGACTGGATCCCCGGCCGCGGTACGCGCATCGTGGTCGATGGTCAGCCGTCGACCACGCTGATCAAGGGCGAAGATTTCTATCGCGGCCTGCTCGCGGTATGGATCGGCCCGGTGCCCACGCAGGACGATCTGAAGGTACAGCTGCTGGCGGGCCATACCGCGCAATGAGCACGGCGGAAGACGACTGGGACGTCATCGTTGGCGCACCGGGCTTCGCACTTGGCGTTCGGCTGATGGCAGACACGGTTGCCGGCATCGAATTCCTCGCTGCCGGGCTGACGCGCAGTGCGCGCTGCGCCCTTGGCCGCGAGGTCACAACCCAGCTCACGGCCTATCTGCGAGATCCGCTGACCCCGTTCGACCTGCCGCTTGCCATCGCCGGTTCGGCACATCAACGCACGGTCTGGCAGGTGATGCGGACGATCTCACCGGGGAGTACCTTGACCTACGGCGAAGTCGCGGCGCAGATCGGCAGTTCGCCACGCGCGGTCGGCGGCGCCTGCGGTGCCAACCGCTTTCCGGTCGTGATTCCCTGCCACCGCATCGTTGCGGCCGGCGGCAGGCTGGGTGGCTTCGCGCATTCGACCACCGGCTTCCTGCCCGGCATCAAGCACTGGCTGCTGACGCACGAGGCCGCCGCGGGCGGCTTCAGGCTGTCGGCGAACGGCCGCGCTCTATCGTCACGCCGACCTGACGCACATCTTTCATGATGCCGGTCTTGGCGATCGATATCTTGACCCATGGCGCCTTGAAGTCTTCGAGCATCATGTGGATGACGAATTCGCCCAGCGTTTCCAGAAGATTGAAGTGGCGCTGGCCCAGTTCGGCGCGGATGCGATTGACCACTTCGGCGTAGTCGATGGTGTCGTTGATGTCGTCGTTTTCGGCTGCGGCATCCGGAACGCCAAACGTCATGCTGATTTCCAGCTGTTGCGTATGCGCTTTTTCGCGGGCGTAAATACCGACCGAAGCGGTCACCTTCATGCCTTCGATGAATATGCAGTCCATGACTCGCGTGCTGCCTGTGTGGAACTAGAATGATCGGATTCTACGTCGGGCCCGTCACATATCGTGAATACCGCTTCAAGCATCGCCCTCGCTCTCGTCATCGGCTACGCCTTCGGATGCATCCCCTTCGCCGTCATCACCAGCAGGATCTTCGGACTCGCCGATCCGCGCACCTACGGCTCGGGCAATCCCGGTGCCACCAACGTGCTGCGCTCCGGCAACAAGAAGGCAGCAATTCTCACGCTGCTCGGTGACGCGCTGAAGGGGTGCGTTGCCGTATGGGTGGTGCGCGCACTGGGCATGGGCGACACCATGGCCCTGCTGGCCGGCGTTGCAGCTTTTGTCGGCCACGTCTTTCCTGCCACGCTGAGCTTTCGCGGCGGCAAGGGGGTTGCCACGGCGGCCGGTGTCATGCTGGTTGCTGTTCCCCAGGCAGGCATGATCGCACTCGGCATCTGGATAGCCATCGCGGCAGTCACCCGCTACTCATCGCTTGCTGCTCTGCTTGCCGCATGCAGCGCACCGATCACGGGCCTGCTCTACACCGGCTCAGCTGTGGTGTGCGGTGCATTCGCCGCGATGGCCGGACTGCTGATCTGGCGCCACGCCGAAAACATCCGCCGTCTGATGAATGGCAGCGAAAGCCGTATCGGGCGCAAGAAAACCGCCGCCGGCTGACGCGACACGTTCAGATCGTATCGAGCGCCCAGCGCGGCCGCACGGTTATTTCGCCGCCCGTCGATGTCTGTACCAGACCGGCCGCCAGCCGCAACGCGCCTGCAAAGGCGATCATTGCGCCGTTGTCAGTGCACAACGCCAGCTCCGGGTAGAACACACGGCCGCGCCGCTGCGCCAGTTCGACATCGAGCCGGCTGCGCAGGCGCCGGTTGGCACCGACGCCTCCGGCCACGACCAACTGGTTCAGGCGGGTGTGGCGCAGTGTGGCAAGACATTTTGCGACCAGCACGTCGACCACAGCCTCCTGGAATTCAGCCGCGAGGTCTGCCCGGGCAGCGTCTTCGACCCCCTTGTTGACCGTGTTGAGCACGGCTGTCTTCAGGCCTGAAAAACTGAAGTCGAAATCCCCGCTGCCCAGCATCGGGCGCGGCAGCTTGATGCGGCCCGCCACGCCATGCTCGGCCAGTGCCGCGAGCGCCGGACCACCCGGATAGGGCAGGCCGAGCAGCTTGGCGGTCTTGTCGAACGCCTCGCCTGCCGCGTCGTCCAGCGTTTCGCCAAGCAACTCATACGCACCGACGCCGGTTACCCGCATCAGCTGCGTATGACCGCCCGACACCAGCAGCGCCACGAACGGAAACGCCGGCGGGTCGGCCGACAGCAGTGGCGACAGCAGATGCCCTTCGAGGTGATGGATGGGGATCGCGGGCCGACCCAGCGAAAGTGCGAGCGACTCCGCAAACGCTGCACCGACCAGCAACGCCCCGGCCAGACCCGGTCCTGCGGTATAGGCCACCGCGCTGATGTCGCCTGCGGAGATACCTGCCTCGGCCACTACCTGACGGTACAGCGGCACGATGCGCCGCACGTGGTCGCGTGACGCAAGTTCGGGCACCACGCCGCCGTAGGCCTGGTGCAGATCGATCTGCGAATGCACGACGTGCGCCGCCAACCCGCGCACGTCGTGGTAAAGCGCCAGACCGGTTTCGTCGCACGACGATTCGATGCCAAGTATCCACATGACCGATATTGTAAGGGGCGCAACGTCGGTCAGGCTTGGCACACCGCCAACTAGGCGATATACTCACCGGCTTTCCGTTATGCGTTTGCTTCCATCCAGAGAAGTGGGCGCGCCATTGAGGGCTGTTGCATGCCGGGTATTCGCGTCAAGGAAAACGAACCGTTCGAAGTGGCGATCCGTCGCTTCAAGCGCACCATCGAAAAAGCAGGCACGCTGACCGAACTGCGCTCACGCGAGTTCTACGAGAAGCCCACCGCCGAGCGCAAGCGCAAGCTGGCTGCCGCGGTCAAGCGCCATCACAAGCGGCTGCGCAGCCAGACCCTGCCGCCGAAGCTGTACTGATCGCCGGGCCCTGCAAGGCTGCAGGGCTTGAATCAAAAAGCCGGATGCGCTCCACAGCGCCTTCGGCTTTTTGTGTTTCTTGCGCCCCTTCAACCGTTTTCGCTGCGAGCACCCGACCATGAGCCTGAAGGACCAGATCACCGAAGACATGAAATCGGCGATGCGCGCCAAGGACAGTGCGCGTCTGGGCACGATTCGCCTGCTGCTTGCGGCGATCAAGCAGAAGGAAGTCGATGAACGCATCGTGCTCGACGATGCACAGGTCACCGCGGTCATCGACAAGATGCTCAAGCAGCGGCGCGATTCGATCAGTCAGTTCGAAAGCGCAGGCCGGCAGGATCTGGTCGACGCGGAAAAGGCCGAACTCGAAATCCTGACTGCCTACATGCCGCAGCAACTGGGCGCCGACGAGGTGCGCGCCGTCATCGCCGAGGTGATTGCGGCGGTCGGAGCAACCGGTCCGGCCGACATGGGAAAGGTCATGGGTCCGTTGAAGGCGAAGCTGGCCGGCAGGACCGACATGACCGCCGCATCGGCACTCGTGAAGTCCGCGCTCGGCGGCGCTGGCGGCTGACCGGGCGCGGGCATGATCCCGCAGTCCTTCATCCAGGAACTGCTCAATCGGGTCGACATCGTCGATGTGGTGGAGCGCCACGTGCCGCTGAAGAAGGCCGGCGCCAACTACCAGGCCTGCTGCCCGTTCCACAGCGAGAAGTCGCCCTCCTTCACGGTCAGCCCGACCAAGCAGTTCTATCACTGCTTCGGCTGCGGCGCCCACGGCAGCGCCATCGGTTTCCTGATGGAATATTCCGGCCTGCCGTATCCGGAAGCGATAGAGGAACTGGCGCGCCAGGCCGGCATGACCGTGCCACGGGAGGATTTCACGCCCGAAATGGCGCAGCGCCGCCAGCAGGCCGCTTCGCTGACCGAACTGATGGCGCGCGCCGCGAATCACTACAAGCAGCAGCTCAAGAAGACGCCGCGCGCCATCGACTACCTCAAGGGGCGTGGTCTGTCGGGCGAGGTCGCTGCGCGTTTCGGCATCGGTTATGCACCCGATGGCTGGCAAGGTCTGCGTGACGCCTTTGACGACTACGAGGCGCCCGGGCTGAACGAGTGCGGCCTGGTCATCGACGCCGAGGCGTCAGACGGCCAGGAAAAAGGACGGCGCTATGACCGCTTCCGCGACCGGATCATGTTTCCCATCTTCGACGCCCGCAACAACGTGATCGGCTTCGGCGGTCGCGTGCTCGACAAGGGTGAGCCGAAGTACCTGAACTCCCCTGAAACCCCCCTGTTCTCGAAGGGCCGCGAGCTGTACGGCCTGACGCAGGCGCGCACGGCGATCCGCGACGACGGCTTCGTTCTGGTGGTCGAAGGCTATATGGACGTCGTCGCGCTTGCGCAGTTCGGCGTCGGCAACGCGGTCGCCACGCTCGGTACCGCCACCACAGCCGAGCATATCCACAAGCTGTTCCGCCAGACCGACCGCATCGTGTTCTGCTTCGATGGAGATCGCGCCGGTCGCAAGGCCGCCTGGCGTGCGCTCGAATCGGCGCTGACCGAACTCGCCGACGGTCGATCGGCATCGTTTCTGTTCCTGCCGCCAGAACACGATCCGGACAGCTTCGTGCGCGAACAGGGCGCCGACCGCTTCCGCCAGCTTGCGCTGTCGGCTCAGCCGCTGAGCGAATACCTGCTGCACGAGCTAGAGGCGCGCTGCGATACGCACAGCGCCGAAGGGCGCGCACAGCTGGTGACGGAGGCGAAGCCGTTGGTCACGCAGGTGCCGGCCGGCGCACTGCGCACGCAGTTGCTCCATCTGCTTGCGCCGGCGGTCGGCCTGTCAGCGGCCGAACTGGCCGAGGCGTGCGGGCTGCGCATGCCTCGGCGCGGCAGCTATCCGGCGCGCGCGCCGGCAGCGGCGCCACGCACCGCGCCGTCCTCACCCGCCCGCAAGTTGCTGTGCATCGTGATGCAGCGCCCGGAACTGAGCCTGCGGCTGGGTCATCTGGAATTCGTGGAGGAAGACAGCTGGCTGCAGGCGGTGCAGGCCGTGGCGGACTGCCTGGAACATGGCGACATCGAATCGCCGAACGCCGCCGCGCTGATGGAATTCTTCCGGGACAGCCCGCACGGAGCCCTGATGACCGAAGCTGCAGCCAGCTCGCTGGAGGATGTAGCCGACGAAGGTGCGCTGCCGCACATGTTCGACGACACCATCCTGCATCTGCGACGTGCCGGAATATCGAATGCGATCAAGCGCTTGACTGAGCTGAGCCGGCAGTCCGGGCTGACCCCGGCGCAGCAGGAAGAGCTGCATCGTCTGCTGAAGGAAAAGGCCGGCACTTGAAACAGGCCGACGTGCCCCCTAAAACACGTATAATGACGGGTTCCCCTATTGAACGTTCGCCGGCGGCGCTGGCGCCCTTCCGGGCATCGCCGAACTCGTCGGGCGCAACGTACTCGAACCGTAGCGCAAGCCGAACCGTAGAGCGAATCGCAAAAACGTTAGCCGGATGCCCTTGCAGCATTCCGGGCCGCCACATCGCGGGGTGTCACATCGATGCCGGCGGACGATATTCCGATGGTCGGAAGATCGTTGGTAACACGCAGATCTGAGGAATTACATGGTCGCCAAGGACAAGTCGAAGGATACACGCAAGCAGGTAGCGGTCGAAGAAACACCTGTTGCCGCCGCCAACCCGACTGAAGCAGCCGCACCGAAGCCCACCGCGGCACGCGCCGCAAAGCCCGCAAAGGCCGCCACCGCCGCCAGCAAGGCGAAGGAACTGAAAGCTGCCAAGGCAGCCGGCGCCGTCGCAAATGCACTGCCGATGGACGCCGACCAGCGCCGCCTGCGCCTGAAGACGCTTATCGCGCTCGGCAAGGAACGTGGCTACCTGACCTACGCCGAAATCAACGACCACCTGCCGGACGACATCGTCGATGCCGAGCAGATAGAGTCGATCATTTCGACCTTCAACGACATGGGCATCCGTGTCTTTGATGAAGCCCCCGCATCGGAAGACCTGCTGATGGGCGAAAACGCCCCGGCTGTGGTCGACGCGTCGGAAGTCGAGGAGGAAGCCGAACAGGCGCTGTCCACGGTGGAATCGGAATTCGGCCGCACGACCGATCCGGTGCGCATGTACATGCGCGAGATGGGTACGGTCGAGCTGCTGACGCGCGAGGGCGAGATCGAGATCGCCAAGCGCATCGAAGACGGCCTGCGCCACATGATCCAGGCCATCTCAGCCTGCCCGACGACGATTGCCGAAATCCTCGACATGGCCGACAAGGTCGCGCGCGAGGAAATGCGCATCGACGAGCTGATCGACGGCCTCATCGATCCGAATGCGGTCGAGGAAGAAGCCGCGGCGGCGCCGGAGCCGGCCGTCGACGAGGACAGCGAAGAGGACGACGAGGAAGAAGAGGACGAAGCCGGCGCGATGAGCGCCTCGCTGATCCAGCTCAAGGCCGACGCACTCGAACGCTTCGAGAACATCCGCGCGTTCTACACGAAGATGCAGGCCACGCTGGACAAGAAGGGCTCGCAGGACAAGATCTACCTGAAGCTGCAGAAGCAGCTGTCCGACGAACTGATGAACATCCGCTTCACCGCCCGCATGATCGAAAAGTTGTGCGATTCGGTACGTGGCATGGTCGAGTCGGCACGCAAGCACGAGCGCAAGATTCTGGAACTGTGCGTGGACAAGGGCAACATGCCGCGTTCGCACTTCATCAAGGTGTTCCCCGGCAACGAGGTCAATATCGACTGGCTGAAGGGTGAAATCACCGCTGCCAAGTCGAACGGCGCGCAATTGCTTCGCGCCGCGCCGGCCATCATCGAGGAACAGGGCAAGCTGATCGACATCCAGGACCGCATCGGTCTGCCGCTGAAGGAACTGAAGGACATCAACAAGCAGATGTCCACCGGTGAAGCCAAGATGCGCCGCGCCAAGCGCGAAATGACCGAAGCCAACCTGCGTCTGGTCATTTCGATCGCGAAGAAGTACACCAACCGCGGCCTGCAGTTCCTTGACCTGATCCAGGAAGGCAACATCGGCCTGATGAAGGCGGTGGACAAGTTCGAATACCGTCGCGGCTACAAATTCTCGACCTATGCGACCTGGTGGATCCGCCAGGCGATCACGCGTTCCATCGCCGATCAGGCGCGCACCATCCGCATTCCGGTGCACATGATCGAAACGATCAACAAGATGAACCGTATCTCCCGCCAGATCCTGCAGGAAACCGGTGCCGAGCCGGACCCGGCGACGCTGGCGATCCGCATGGAAATGCCGGAAGAGAAGATCCGGAAAATCCTGAAAATCAGCAAGGAGCCGATCTCGATGGAAACGCCGATCGGCGACGATGACGATTCCCATCTCGGCGACTTCATCGAAGATACCGCAACGCTGGCGCCGACAGACGCCGCGCTGTTTGCCAGCCTGCGCGACATCACGAAGGAAGTGCTGGACAGCCTGACGCCACGTGAAGCCAAGGTGCTGCGCATGCGCTTCGGCATTGAAATGAATACCGACCATACTCTGGAAGAGGTCGGCAAACAGTTCGACGTGACGCGCGAGCGCATCCGCCAGATCGAAGCCAAGGCGCTGCGCAAGCTGCGTCATCCGTCGCGTTCGGAGAAGCTGCGCAGCTTCCTCGACACGGAGACCTGATTTCGGGTGCATCCTCACCCGGAGTCTTGATCGACAACAGGGAGGATGCACCGTGAAAACGATAGCCCAGGTACTTGAAGGAAAAGCCGCCCCGATCGCGACGATGGAGGCGGATCGCACGGTGCTCGACGCATTGCGCCTCCTTGCGGAGCACGGCATCGGCGCGGTGCTGATCACCGATGACGGCAGGCTTGCCGGCATTTTTTCGGAACGCGACTACGCCCGGCGCGTGGTACTCGAAGGAAAAAGCTCTTCGACGACACCACTGCGCGAGGTGATGACGAGCAAGCTCATCCACGTGACGCCAGTCAATACGGTGGACGACGCGATGCAGCTCATGACCGACAAGCGCATACGTCACCTCCCGGTGCTCGACGAAGCCGGTACGCTGGTCGGCGTCGTGTCCATCGGCGACATGGTCAAGGAAACCATCGCTTACCAGCAGTTCCTGATCCGGCAACTCGAAAGCTATATCACCAGCTGAACCAGCGGCACCCCCATTTCGTCGGCGTGCGTACCGCCGTGGACGCCTGCAAGACGGTGCCTGCGCTCGCCTGGCATGGTGTCGCGCAGCGTCCAGTCATCCCGCATTTCCAGCGTGAAGTCGCCGACGCGCGACAGTAGCTTCGGATGGGGCGCACCGGGCCCGAAGCGCCCGGCCGCCTGCAGATCGGCCGAGCGCCACACGGTACAGGCGTGATCAAGCGCCTGCACCGCGCGCTCGAAATCGAGCCCGCGCCCCGGCTTCACGTGACAGAACACCGTCCGTCGTTCGCCGGACAGCGGACCGGCGAGACAATCGGCGAGCGGCGGCAAGTCCTCCATGTCGATCAAGCGCTGCGGCGGACCATCGATGAAACCGTGATCGGCAGTCACCAGCAGCAACGAGTCGCGTCGTGGCTGCGCTTGCACCCAGCGGCCCAGCGCAGCGTCGGCAGCGCGCAGCAGGGCACCCGCCTCGTCAGACGCCGCGCCGCGCTGATGGGCGCAATGATCGAAATCCGGCCAATAGGCATAGACGTAGGACGGTGGGGACGGCGCTCGCAGCGCGCAGTCGATCTGGTCCAGCATGTCCGGAAAACCATTGTGGCCGATGCGCCGCGCCCCTGCGCTGTGGCGCCGGTTGAACGGCGAATCGACGATGTCGGCCGGGGAAACGAGGCAGCTGTCGCCGGGCAGCGAAGCGAACATCGACGGCGTGCAGCACACCCGTGCCAATATTTCGTCAGGCGTCAGCGTCAGCTCAGAAACGTCGTGCGAACCGCGTGGCGTGACCGGCAGGATGGCCAGCACCCGCCCATCGACCCCCGGTTCGTCGAAGCGTACGTGCCAGCCCGTCAATCCGTGCACCGCAGGCGCGCGCGCGGTCATGAAGGTCGTGATCGCTGCCGCCGTGGTGGAGGGAAAAACCGATGTCAGTGCGTGTGCACAGTGGCGCCGCAGAAAGCTGTCGTCCGGCAGCAGGTCAAGCTGCTTCATGCCGACGCCATCGAGCACCAGCAGCACGATAGTGCGTGCGTCGCGCCAATCCGACGTCACGACCTCGCGCAAACCCTGCCCGGCAGCCATGCCACCCCGCGCACGCACCACGCTGTCCATAAGATCGACGATCGACCCGCCTTCGAAATCCGGCCACATGCCGCGCTGCATCCTCCACAAGGGACGCCGTCTGGATGTCCGGTTGTCCGAACCCCAGGGCGCTTTGATATAGTACGCGCCCTTGCCGGGCCTCTAGCTCATGCTTGGTTAGAGCAGCGGACTCATAATCCGTTGGTGCCGAGTTCGACTCTCGGGGGGCCCACCAAAACACTCAGTCCTGACGCGGGTTTCAGGGCTTCGGCGGAAAGCTGAGGTGCGCACTAAGCGCACTATCAGCGCACTATTTCGCGGGATCGACCAGCTTCCCGCGTCGGATGTAGTGGCGCTGTGTCGTCGCAATCTGCTTGTGTCCGAGCATGGCCTGCGCCCGGTTGATGTCGTCCATGTCGGTCGCCACCTTCGGCCGGATGTCCCTGAACTGGTAGGCCTTGCCCACACCTGACAGCGTGCGGGCAGCCGAGAAGCGCCGCACGAAGGTGTCGTACGTCAGCGCCTGGCCATCGTCGTCCTGAACGAGATAGATGGACGTTGCCGTGCGCTTGCGCGTCCTGATTTCCTCGAGCAGCGCCCCCAGCTCGTTGAGCGCGCCTGCTTCGTCGCGCAGTCGGAAGCGAACCGCTGTGCCGGTCTTCGTGCGCTGCATGCGCAGGATGTCGCCGTCGATCTGCCGCGTGGTCGCGGCGAGGATGACCCCGATGTCCGCCGCCGTCATCTTGCCGATCCGCATCGCGTCTTTCACCGACTGGTCGCCTGCCAGCAGGATGGCGCTGTAGACGGCGTCCGTCATGTAGACGCTGCGGCCGGTCTCCCTGTTCTTCCGCACGCCCTGGCACGGGTTCGTCTGTGACGTGTAGCCGTGCTCGCGCGACCAGTTCCAGAGCACCGAAAGGAGCGCGATCTCCCTGTTTGCCTGGATGGGCGCTTTCTCGGACCGCACCCGCCGATACTCGGCGACGTCCGAGGGGGTGACGCTATCCAGAGCCGACTGCCCGAACACCGATATCAGGTTATCGAGCTGGCGCAGGTAGTCGCGCTGCGTCTTCGCGGCCTTGCTCGGGATGTACTGCTCGCGGAATTTGCCGGCGACGGCGCCGAACGTGACGGCGTCAGGGTTCAGGCGCACGCCTTCGCGCTGCGCCCACTCGATCAAGGCTTTCGGCAGATCGTCGGCCGGAGCGACCTTCGTCTCGCGACGGTTCAGGTCGCGGTAGTAGTAGCCGTCGCGCTTCAGGTAGAGGCGTTCGGGCAGGCCACGATTGACGGTGCGACGACGTCCCATAGGGTTCAGGCTGCGATGGCCGAAAAGTTGTGCTTCGTACCGGCGTGCACGGTCGGGGCTGTGGATTTTGCTCCGGTCATCCTCGCGTGCCAATACTCGCGGAGCACACGGATATGACCGGTTTCGGCCACGGCATGCGGCCAGCCCTGTGCCGTGAGCCACGCCTGCTGACGGCGGCGGTGTGCGCAGCCAGTCAGCTCGCGCAGTTCTGCGGTTGATAGATACGTGTCAGATCCCATCATCGTCGTCCTCGTTCGGCTCCTGAACACTCCAGCCTCGTGATCGCAGAAACTGAGCAGCGCGCTTCTCATCGTCGGTGACCACGCCGGAGATCCATTCCCACATCCCATCGTGAAAGCGGACCCGGCCGACACGGATGTGATAGCTGAGCGCTCCCCATACGATCGATGACGTCAGGCCGGCGGCCTCACAGAGCTCGGCAGTGGTCACTTTTCGCAAGTCTCGGACCATGGCCAGCAGCTTCTGCGGCCTCGCGCTTGCGCGTGTGCGCGGCACTGCATGCCTGGCGCTGGCCCAGCGGACATGGTCGGAAAACGCGGTGGCGGTCATGAGCACACCTCTGCAGCTGATGACATCCAGACCGCGGCTGGCTTCCCGCGCCAGTCGTAACCACCGATCCATTCCCCGGACAGCCCCATGTCTCCGAAGGGCATCACGGCGAGGATCCGACCGGTCGTAATGAGTGCGGCAGCATCCCGCATCGATCGAGCAAAGCCGATGTCAGCCGGCAAGAGGCCGATCACCGCAACGTCGAACAGCTCACCATCAAGCCACTGCGCGTCCGTCCAGGTGAGCAGCGATGCTCTCAGGGCCCGGAAGCCACGCGCGCGCAGCTGGTCGACGAGCGCGATGTCTCCGACAAGGCACGTGACCTGCGCCGCGACCGGCTGGAACGAGTCGAGCAACGGGACAACGTCGCCGGCGAGCAGTACTCGCTGGCCCTTCTTGATGTCCGCAGTCTGATACGCGAAGTTCGCTGCGGACAGTGCTGTGATGTTCATGGTCAGAACCTCCCGTCAAGGAAAGAGGCGTACTCGCGCAGATCGGACTCAAGGCGCAGCCGTCCGTCCGCGGCGCCCATTTTTTCGTCACCGCTGCCGTCGTTGCATTCGTTGCAGGCTCGCAAGAAGTCTCGGAGCGAGTCGGCGGCGACTTCGAGCTTCTTCGCGCAGTGCGCTGCCGCTGCTTTCCGTCGTGCTTCAGCCTTAGCCCGTCTCTTCTTGTCTTGCTCGCTGGTCCAGTCCTCGCCGGTCATGGCCATCTGCGTGCCCTTCGGGTACAGGCCGAAGTGTTCGTATTCGATGTTCATGGTCGTCACCTCAGAATGGGATGTCATCGTCCATGCCGCCGAAGCCGCCAGACGACGCAGGCGGCGCTGCTGGACGCTGCTGCCGGCTCAGCTGGCTGGACTGCGGCGCCGGCTGGCTGTAGTCGCCGCCGTTGCCACCACCATCACCGCTGCTACCGGAGTTCTGCTTGCCCCCCAGCATCTGCATCGAGTCGGCGCGGATCTCGGTCGTGTACCTGTCGTTGCCGTCCTTGTCCTGCCACTTGCGGGTGCGCAGGCTGCCCTCGACATAAACCGCCGATCCCTTGCGCAGGTACTGGCCGGCGATCTCCGCCAGCCGGCCGAAGAAGGCGACGCGATGCCACTCGGTCTGTTCCTTCTTCTCGCCGGTGGCCTTGTCCTTCCAGCTGTCGGTGGTCGCGACGGTGATGTTGCAGATCACGTCGCCACTAGGGGTATGGCGTGTTTCTGGATCGCGGCCGAGATTGCCGACCAGGATCACCTTGTTGACTGATGCCATCAGGCGGTTCCTCCAAATAGATCGCCCTGTGCGGGCTCGTTGCGCACGGCGGCAGCCCGGCGCCGGCATTGAGCGGCCCACTCCAGGAGCTTGAAGCTCCATATGCGGTGACGGCCGGTGAAGTGGCGGGACTGCGCGAGATAGATCCGGGCGGCGCGGATGAGGGCTGCGCGCTCGGTCATGGCGCGCTATCCCCTGGCGTCGGACTGGTCCGCACGCCTTGTAGGCGATGGGAATAAACTGAGCGAACTGTCCAGTCCAGGAGATTCTTATGGCGAAGTTCGGCGTAACCCATGTGCGTCTGAATGCTGACGGCTCGATCGACGACGTATGCGTCGTGGGATTCATGCAGCCGGATCCGGAATCCCCGCCTGGTTTGCTGCCCACGACCGACTTTCTTCCGTTGGGGCTTGACGATCTGGTCAACAACCTTGTCGGCGGAGACACTGCAGTGACGTTGCACTGGGACGAAGCGAGTGGTACCTACGCACCGGGGGACCGTGTCGTTGTCACTACGACGAAGGGCAATCACGAAACCTTGCAGAGCGTGGATTTGGACGGCAAGCCAACGCCGACGCTGCAGATCCTTCCGAAAATGAACTGACTGCGAATGTTTGATCGAGACTATCTCCCATTTGCAGTCGCATGCCTCGCACTCGTACTCAGCTTCCTTCTGATGATCGCCTTCCACGCGGGCTCGGATTCGTCCGATGTTGCTGCGTGGGTTCAAGCGATTGGATCGATAGTCGCCATCATCGGCGCGATCTATGCAATCCACGTCCAGCATCGTCTTGAAGCTAAGCGTGCTCGAGATGCTGCCAACGATGAGTGGAACATCGCGCTCAAAGTCATCATTGAACTCAGCGAGCAAACGCACAAATTGGTGAGCGACGTACTCTTTGTGTTTGACGATGTGCGGATGCGAGAGCTTTTTTTGCGGACGGCCTTCGACAGGACTACGCTTCAGTGCAATTTCGAAGCTTTGGAGACCTTCGATATACACACGATCACAGACGCGCGGCTCCGAGTGCAGTTGCTGCGCACTCGCCGCGACGTAAAGCTCATGCTGCATATTGTCGATCAACTCTCGGAAGCTGCTCGAGGACGTGGCTTGGTCTACAGCGAAGGAACCAAGTCGGACCTCTTGAGTATTCAGCGTAGGCTCTCCTGGGCACTCGATGTTTTCAATTCGGCCGTACGTCACTGAAACCGCACCCGGCTGAGTGAGGACGTCGTTGCGCTTCATTGTTTGGTCGCTGTCATGATGGTCACCGACACGCTGGTGCCGGCGAACTCGTTATCGTAGGTGCGCGACCAATCGGTCACTCCCGGCAGGAAGTCCCGGCCACGCATCGACGCTGGCAGGACGGCGACCAGGCGGCCGCCCGTCTTCAGCAGGGAGTAGGCGTGCTCGGTGTGCGCCTGAGCTCGACCGTCGGCGAAGGGCGGGTTCATCACGATGCGGTCGTATAGCTGTCTTTCGTGGATCTTCAGGAAGTCAGCCTGAACGGCGCAGTAGCCCCTTGCCGTCAACACAGCGCAGTGCAGCGCGCTGATCTCGATGCACGTCGTCCGATCCTTGGGCATCAGCGAGGCCAGCGCTCCCGTCCCGGCGCTAGGCTCCAAGCACATATGCTCCGGGCCGATCTGCGCAGCCTCAATGACCGCCTGAGCGACGGACGGAGGGGTCGGATAGAATTGGTGTGACTTCTGGTCCGGGATGCAGCCGGATGCGACCACCTCGGCGACGACATCGTGCGCGTCGTAATCGAAGGCGTAGTAATGCGACCTGCGGTCGTTCTCCGTCTTCACGCCGCCCAGGTAAGCCATCACGCGGTCGATTTCCGCCTGAAGAACGTTGTCGTCGACACGCCCATAGCGCAGCTGCAAGCCGTTGCGTATCCGCTTGCGAACGAACTCCTGTCGCCACGCCTGCGGTCCGGTGTTCTTCTCCATAAGGTAGGCCTCCTCCAGTCCGCTCAACGCCTCGACGACGCGGAATGGAAGCGGCCGGCCCATCATCACGAAGTCTTTCGGGTTCTTCTTCGGCCGCTGGCGGAACTGCGAGGGGATGGCTAGCGGATACAGGTGAGCCAGCACGCAGTTCAGTCGCCATGCCATGTCCGGATGCACTTCAAGGTGCGCGGTTCCGCACTTGTAGGCGCGCAGGCGCAGCGCGCCGCCGTCCAGCGTTACCCACTCGCCGCGGCGCTGCTGGCGCGCCATCCCGACTACGCCCGACGTGGCATTCCAGCTAGGTTCATCCCGGCCCATGAACTTCGCGATCACGCAGCGAAGGTCATTGATGTAGCCGACGCGGTCGGTGTTCGTCGTGCCGTAGCTGGTGATCAGGTGAGCGATGATCATCCGGCGCCCGAATCCCTCCGGGCAGTTCGTCACGTGGCTGCCGGACAGCGCGCGGAAGATGCCGTCGACGCGCTCGGCAAGGAACTTGGCGCGGCTGTTGAGCAGATCCAAGAGCGTCGCGCGGACAGCCTCTTCTTCAAAGTCCGGCGCGGTTTGTCCATCGATGACTGCGTTCCACTGGTTCCTGCGGTCCTGCGGCATGGCGTCGTAGACATCAGTCAGCGCGAGCGCCTTGGACCAGTACTTCGAGTTCAGCGCAGCGACAGCGCCCTCCTCCTGGAACAGCTTGCTCGCCGCCGACGACAGCGACATGCGGCCACGATCCCGATCGGAATTTCCGTCCAGAAAGTAGTTCAGGACGCACGCGCACTCCGGACCGTTGATGAACGCAGCAGCCGCTTCGATCCGTGCGCGGTCCTGCCGATAGCCGGCCACCAGTCCGTCGACCATATCGGTCGAAGTCGGCGCGAAGAACTGCCCGATGTCGTCCAGAAACTCGCCCTCGCGGGCGGCAGTGATCACGTCACGGTCGGCGTGCATCAAACACCGTCCTTCGAGCCCAGCGGCATGCGCGCCCAAGCAATGATCAGTTCCCTCTCGATCGGGAACCCGTCAGCGTTGATCCAGTGGTGGCCGTCGCAGCTGCCTGGCCACACGCCTTCGCCCTCGATCTCAACCAGCACCAGTTCTTCGGCGTCCGGCAGCGCTTCGTCGGTGATCCATTCGATGGTCTCGGTGATCATTACTCGTCGCCCCCGGCCATGTCATCCGCCGGCGCCACCAGGGACAGCGTGACACCCTGCTGGATCATTTCGCACAGCCGGCCAAGGTCTTCTGACTTCGGGTGCGCGATCACGCGGAACGACACCCCGACGGATCCACCGTCCTTGCAGTCGAAGCGAAACTTGTCGACGTCGCAGTCGCCCATGTGAATGTCGTTGCCGCTGACCCCGTAATGGACAGTGATGGAGTAGCCGGCATATTCCTTTCCCCACTTGAGCGAGCCCAGCAGAGGGAAGCGCAGCTTCGGCAGGTAGCCGGGTTCATCTTTGAACATGTCGCTGTCGCTGGCATCAGCCACGCGATACAGCGCGTTCTTCAGCGCCGGGTCGAACTCGCTCAGCACGTCGTTGCTGACAGTGATCGCGAAGCCCAAGTCGACGGCGAGGTGCTTGTCTTCGCCGTGCAGCTCGGCGCGCGGATTGACGCTGGTGAGGGTGGATTCCTGCTTATCGAGGCTGAACATGATGTGTGTGGTCCTTCGGTGTCGGGTGGTGATCAGGCTGCAGCGGTGTCGGGCAGCTTCGTTCGCTCGGGGTGAGCGTCGGCAAACTTGATGAATGCGTCGATTCGCTGCTCGACCGCATGGGCGTGCGTGTGGTCACTGACCAGCGCCGCGTAGGCCTCCAGCGCTGGAAGAGCCAGCGCGTCCTGAGCGCGCAGCACGAACACTGGTTCGTCGTCCGGGATCGCCTTGCCGGTGGCGCGATTGACCAGGCGACCGTCCTTCGTCGCCGTCGTGTATTTCGGTTCCTGCTTGGTGGTCAGGCCGAAGACGACGCCATTGGCGTCCGGCTGCTTCTCGTAGGCGTAGTGCCCGCGGATCTGGCCGCCGAAGAACTTGCCCTTCGACTCGGCGCCGCTCATAGCTTCGAACACGTTCGCCGGCACGTCGGCGTAGTGATAGACGCTGCCCGGCGTCGCGCCGCGGCCCGGAAAGCGGATGGCGAGGATCTGCGACTCGGCGTCATAGCCGAAGGCTTCGATCTGCGACGAGTCGCAGGGGATCATTTCGATGGTGGTGGTGTTCATGTGGTGTGCTCCAAGTGTTGGGGTGAGACGACGGTTCAGGCGGCGACCTTTGCCGGCTGCTGCGCGACGCTCTGGATGTGCGCCACCAGGGCGGCGCAGATCCGGGAGAAGTCGGATTCGCGGTACAGCTTTGCGCTGCGCTCGACGTGCGCCTGGATGCCGAGTCCTGTGAGTAAGTCGGCAGTGACGTTGAAGCCGAGGCGCTCGCACACGACACCCAGCTTCAGCGTCGGCTGCTCTTCGGTGCGCGCGATCAGTTCGGGCTGCGGCGCGACGGCGGCCGGCTGCGCAGTGGCCGCCGGTGCAGGAACCGGCGCCGGAGCAGCAGCCGGTACCGGCTCAGCCGCACGCTTGATCGCCTCGGCAGCGCTCTGCTCTGCTTCGCGCCGCTCCGCTTCCTTCCGTTCGTGATCAGTGATGCGCATGGCGATGACCGCGGCCAGATCGTCCGGCGCCTTCAGCACAAGCTGCTGCACGTCGGGGAACAGGAACGACAGTTCTTCGCGCTCGCGCAGCTTGCTCAGATTCATCTGGATCCGATCGGCCACCTCGTTGGCGGCGATCTTCACGCGCGAGAGCTCGGTGGCGACTGCGTCGCGCATGCTCTCGAGGTTCTTCTTGCCCTTGATCACACCGGCGAAGTCCGCATGGATCGCCGGCATCAGCGGGCTACCAAGGCGCGAGTTCAGCGCCTTGATGTGATCGCGGAACAGGTCGATGCCGGCAACCACGATTTCTTCGCGGATCGACTCTTTGCGCGCCTTCACCAGCTTGTCCAGATCCAGGCGGACCCGGCGTGCTTCTTCGCTGATGTCGTCGATTGCGCGGAACAGTTCGTCGATGCTCGCCGTCTGGCTCAGCGCGTGCTGCTTCGCTGCCTTCAGCCGGTCCTCGACGTCGCCGCACCACTTCGCCGTCTTCTCTGCGTCGGCGAAGTCCTCGTCGGTCTTCAGCTCGCGGTTGATTCCCTTGAACACCGCGAGCGCCTGCGCCTTGAATTCCTTCAGGTTGCTGGCGGTAACAGCGCCGGTCACCTCGATGTGCAGCGCGGGCAACGTCTCCGGTGCGCGGCCAGCCGGCTTCACCTCGACCGGTACCGGCTTGAAGCTCTGCAGGTCATGCTCGAGCTGCGACCAACCGGCGGCGATCTGCATCGCCAGCGCCGGGTCCGGGTAGTACCAGCAGTGCATTTCCTCTGCCAGCTGGTCGTCTTCGTCCCACAGGCTGGCCATGAACAGCACGCGCTTCGCGCCGGACACCATGCACTGCTGTTCCATCTGCACGCGGTGATACAGCGGCAGATCGGCACCGGTGACACCTTCGCGAGAGAGGATCGCGACCAGCTCGTTGTTCAGGCTCTTGTGTTCGAACGCGGTCTGCTCGTCGAGGGTCAGGCCGTCGAACGACGCCGACAACTTACCTTCCTCGCCGACCACCGGGTAAAGGTCATCGCCGATGATCTGCTCGGCGAGCGGGCGGGCCAGTGCTTCGAAGCGGTGACCGTCGTCAAACAACCGCTGGCGCGCCGGATCTACGTCGCCCTGCAGGCCTGTATGCAGCTCTGCCATCAGCTGCGTGCGTGTCTTGTACGGGCTGCAGCCCAGCATCGCCGGCGCGTCGCTCGCGTTGAAGTGCGTTGCACGATGAGCGTGCCATTCCGGCGAGCCCTGGATGAGGTTCAGAGTTTTCATTGGTCGTGTCCTTCCATCTGGCCGACGAAGTCGGATTGATCAGCGGTGAGAGCGGGTGCGGGATCGGCGGGCGGAAAGTTATCAAGCTCGAGCAGCTGGGCGCGCTGCGCTTCGGAGAGCATGGCCTTCGTGCTCAGCATCGCAGCGAGGTCGGCACCGCTCTTGCGTCCTGCGGCCACCAAGTCCTTCCATGTCGGCAGGTTCTCGGCGAAGCGGTCATCGGCGTAGTCGGGCAGCGCGGGAGCACGAGGTGGTTCCGTCCGCTGCGGCGGTGCTGCTGGCGCCGGCACTCGCTCTGCAGTGCCCATGTCCACCTCGGCGATGTCCTGGGACTCTTCGCCGATCGACAGCCCGCGCAGCGCATCGGCAAAGCGATCGCGAAGCGCGAAACCGCGAGCACGCATCTGCATCATCCGGTCCGGGTACTGCGTCCAAGGCCCCGTCTTGCCCCACAGAGCGGCCCGTTTCGCATCGGCGACGCTGAACCGCTGGATGTGCTCCGGTGCGCCCTTGCGGGTCACCGCGCAGCACGCCGCGCGCGCTTCGCCCTCGCCTTCCATCCATTCCCGATGGCCGACATAAGCCGGGTGCGACTGAACGAGCGCGAGCGCTGCATCACCCCAGATCGACGGCCGGCCATTGATCACCGCGATGTTCTGCAGCGCCTGCAGGCCAGGCAGCCCGACATCCGCGCCCCACTGCAGAGCGACCAGGCAGTTCTGAGGCTTGCCCTTGTAGTCCTTCGGGACCATGTCCGAATCGGCGAGCACGCGCGCTATGCGCATCGCTTCATCGAAGTTCTGCGGGTTGGCGAGGAAGCCTGCAGACGAGGCTTTGCCCGCCACGATTTCATTGCCCATCGTGTGGTTCTCCTGTGAGGTCAGAGGGTGATGCGCGCCAGCCGCACGGCATTGCGGATGCCGTAGCCGCGGCGCAGGTAGTAGAAGGTGTCGGTCAGGAACTTGAAGGCGCGCTTACTCATCGTCTGGCCCGCCCATTTCGTCGGCGCACTGGCCGAAGCCACGCGCGCAGAACCAGCCGATGGCGACGAACGCGACTACCCCGAGGAGAATCAGGGCGGAGGTCATGCCGTCACCCGCGCATCGCGTTCCACCACACCGACCGGGCGGCCAGCGTCTGGCGTCGCCACCACGATGGAGCCATCGGGCCGGGTCACGAGTGCGAAGCCAAGCACCTGGGCAGCCTTCGCAACGTCGATCACGGCGGCATCGTCGGCCGGCTGAATGCCGCGGGCGCCGCGCATGTACATGCAGCCAGCCACCAGCAGCGTCTGCATCACCGCGTCGAACCCGCCCTGCTCGCCGATGTGCATCAGCGCCGGGTTTTCGCTGCACGCGGCCGTGACCATGCAGTCGACGTCCTCGCGCACCTTGAAGCTGTATTCGCCGGGCTGTCCGGCTTCTTTCGTGCTGACCATCTCACCCCCCGTATGCGTTCGTTGGCGTTCGCTACGGGATTAACATTACCCTTCGGTAACTTTTTAGTCAATACCTTTGGGTAATTTTTCTTTGCCTCATCCTTTCGGATGACTACGAAAGTGATACGGGTGGGAGCCTGGTGGCCAGAGGGTCGCCCCTATACTTGCTCGCACCGAAGGGAGGGTAAAAACATGATTCGAAGTGGCGTGCTGCTGCTGGCGCTGGTCTGCGCGCCGGCGTTTGGTCAGGTTCACAAGTGCAAGGATGCGAAAGGCAACACCGTGTTTGCCGACATGCCCTGGGGTGCGAGCGCCCAGCCGGTCAACGTCAAGCCGCCTCGGGGTGATACCCCGGACGGGTGGCGCGACGAAGCGTGGGATCGCCAGTTCCGAAACCTGAAGCAGAGGGAGCGTGCCGAAGCCGAGAACGAGCAGCGGCTGAAGGAAATCCGAGAAGCGAATAGACCTCTGGATAATCTCGCGGCGGATCGCAAGGAACGCCGTTGCAGCGACCTTAAGCGCGATCTCGACGTCGCCGAATCAACAGTTTGAAACGGCGCAGTGCACTGGCAATACAACAGCGCGAAGGCGCGCATCCCTGCGCTGCAGAACCAGATCAAGCGAGACTGCTGACGAAAAAAAGCCCGCGTGTGCGCGGGCTCTCTTTATCCAGCTTTTCGTGTCAAACCTAGAGGTTATGCGTATAAGCTTAAGAGAGACGCAAAACTCACTCTCAGCAAAACCATTAAAAGATTAACTTTGTCAGGCATTAATTTCCGAGACTACCGTAGGGCGACAAATCGGAAAAAAGTACCTACTAGAGTGCAACCCCTAAACGACTCTTAGGAATCGGCTTTGTAGGCGAACTCCCTTCATGCGCATCGAGTAACGTTCTTAATTGGTTAAGCTCTTCAAAATGCTCGTCACGCGCCTCGTCGATCTCTTTCGAGGTAATTTCCCCCAACCGATACTTTGCTTCGAGCTTTTTCATAAGTGACTCGGCTTCTGACATTACACGCCTTAACGAATCGACTATCTTCAAAGCCCCCAATCTATAACTAACAAGCGCCTCATCATTTAATTGAAGCAGGTCTTCGGTATGCGCACCGTGAATCGACCGCGCCTCGATTCGGCCAGATTTACTATTAAAACGCAAATGCGCAGCCATTTCGTGTTCACACGGCGCTACAATAAACGGGCCTTTTGCATCGTCAATCGGCCAATAATCATTCTTGCGAGTATTACAACCACCGCAGCAATAGTAAAGATTCTGGTATTCACAAACCAAAGATTTGAATCTCGGCACTGATTTTGGCCGATAATGATCAACGCCAAAATTCAAGTTAGGGGCAGAACTGTCCGGCTGCCTACAATAGACACAAACCCTCTTGAACTCGACCTGCAGATAGCGCTTGTATGTCCGATAACGTTTGAACTGGCGTGGATTGAGCGTGCGCCGGTGCCTGTCTTTCGGATACTGAAACAAAGTCATGCTGCTAGGCCGATATTCCAAATCTTGCGGCGCGAGCATCCTTCTTCGCCTTAACTTGCGCAAGAGTATCGTGGGCGGCCTCCAGAGCAGCGACTTGATCCGCAGAAACTCTGGGGGCTTTCTCAATCAGCTTTCGGTTTAATATCTCAAGCCGCGCCAGCACTTCAACCGACTCATGATCAAGTACATACCGCGCCGCCATGAGCTTGACACGTTGCCTTGCAACGATCGTGACATCCGACGCTTCAAAAAAACTCTTCTGATTATTCGATTCTTGCGATTTAACTTTGATCGAAACTTCTGCTTTCGTTGCCTGACCTGCAGCTGTCTTCGAATCTTTATCAGCTACAAACATGGTGGGCGCTGTAGGGCCCTCCTTAAGCTCGAATAGTTCGAATTTTTTCGAGGCGCCAGTGCCGGTTGACAAAACCTCATGGTTCTTCAACCTTGGGGGTTCATACGGCGCGTACTGAATCCATGCAGATTGAGCAGAGTTAATTGGCGCTAGGCTGACGTAGTCCATGTCTTAATCTCAGTTAAGAAGTTAGGAATTTTCGGGCTGGCTCAGCAAGGGCCCAGTCGAACAATGCAAATGCTTGCTCATGCAACTTGTCGATGGCGCTCTCAGTATCGGCAATTGATACAGTATTTCGATACGCGTCTATATCGATAGTATAGTCTGGCAAAATCGGGGAGCTCTTGTTAGCATTTTGCTTATATCTGATTCCGTGTTGCAGCAAACAGCCTCCGTCGTCAGCGGAAAGATGGAGCCTTCCCGCATACTCCGAAACGCTTTTGAAAGGCCCGTTTAAAAGCGTCTGAACTAAAGCTGGATTTATCCAACTCGTAACCGGCTCGTCCCCACTTTCAATTATATTTATATAACGCAATCCGATTCTGGTGAAGAAATCGGTATCGATAACCTCTTTTGCAGCTTCTACCGCTTGGAGAATTTTCGATCGCATCGTAGGAAAGCCTGAGTAACTCGATGTTTCAATCGACAAAGCACTTTCTTTAATTGAAATCGTCCAGTTCAGTTTAGCTGATCGGAAAATATGCGAATTGTTAGCCCCGGTACTGGAAGCGCCAGGGCCAATTGTGAATTCATTGGCTAGCTCGAGGTGTGGATACTCTTTTCGTAGCGCGTTAACCAATACGGATGGTGGACGCGACTCTCCGAGCTCCATAAGAGTCGGAAATCTCAGCTCACACACAGCTTGTTGCAGAAAGTTCTTCTTGTAGCGATCTAAGTTATTAGATTGCACGGTGACCAGATGGTCAGCATTCCATGAGGCACTCATATGGATCCGATCGAAGGAACAGTTATGCTCGTTAGCCTAGGCCTCATACTCTTCGTAAGAATGGCGAAATTTTAGCAACTGCCTCTTTGCCACATAAGCGACTGTTTGGCACTACGCAGCTTGCGTGCATCACTAACCGAGGCGCTCAATGTAACGACAGTTTGTTGCGTAGCACGTTCAGCGCCGCATCATCCAACAAGCCTCGGGTGAACGCTAGCACCAACAATGCAAGCGGGGTCGGTAGCGAGCGCCCACTCTCGTACCGGCTACCGCCAGATTGAGTCACGCCGAAGCGGGACCAGAACTCGGTCTGGTTCTCGTTCAAGCTTTTGCGGTAGGCCGCCAGATCTGCGAGGGGGTTCTTCTTCATCTCAGTCCTTCCCGCTCTTGATCCACAGCGTCAAGCGGCAGCCGGCGTACAGCAGGGCTCCCGGCAAAAGGAGCATCGCCATACCTGCGTTCGGGATGATCGCGCCAGCGATTCCCAGACCCATCACGAAAACGCCCACCACCTGACCAATCTTCAGCAGTTTCTGCAAGTGCATGCCCTCAGAGTTTTCTTCCGTTCCAGGCCCACATCACACGGCCGTGCACCGTCACTTCGTGCTCTCCGTTCAGTACATCGACCGTCTTGACCGTGGGATTGTCGCTCGACACCTCGAACTGACCGTCCATGCGCTGGCGCACCCGCTTGATGTACAGCCGGTTGTGAGCGCTGAGCACATACACGCCGTCGATCATGACTGACCGCACCCCGGTGTCGACCAGCAGGATGTCCCCGTCGTTGTAGGTCGGCGCCATCGAGTCACCGTAACCACTGATCACTTTGAGGTTTCCAGGGCTCGATACAGACGGGAGATGCTTCCGCACCCATTCGAGCTCGACGTTCAGGCGGTTGATCACCGTTTCATGATCCGGTATCGGTTCACCAAAACCCATGGATCCGGAAACGCTCAACACGTCGATCTGTAGCCCTCGCTCTGGTGAAAGCTCAGCCGTGCTTTCTGAATCATCGAACCATCCTGGAACCCCGGCTTGTTCCTCGATCTTCGCCTTCATGTCTTCGCCGATGCCTTTGCTGCCGCTGATGTAGCGAGACGCAAGGCTCGCCGCCACTCCAGTCTTCGACTCGAAGCGCGCCTGGTTGCCGCCGAACTTCTCGTCGATCAGGGCGATGAAGCGCTGCCGGCGATGCTCTTTTCGCTGTTCTCTGTCCATGCACCATTGTTTCCGGGCGTTACTTTTCGGTAAATAACCTTAAGGTATTGACCATGGTGTTACCTCAAGGTAACGTAAAGGGACGCAAATCAACTTCGTCCCCCAATGGAAAAGCTCCGTCTTCTTCTGAACGGCATGCCGACCGCCGAGCAACGCGACTTCGCTACCCGGTGCGGAACGTCTGTCGGATATCTGCGAAAAGCCATCAGCAGCGGCCAGAAGATCGCCGAGTCGACTTGCATCAACATCGAGCGAGAGTCCTGTGGCGCCGTGCGTGTCGAGGATCTGCGTACTGACGTCGACTGGGCGGTTATCCGAAACTCATCGGCGCAAGCGGCCGCCGCATGAGCACCAGTCTCTTTTCCAATCCAATCGAGGTATCGCCATGAACCCGACGTGGTTGGAACGATTTCTGCTCAAGCTCACCACGATCCGCGCGGTTGCTCGGGGCCACATCGCCCCGAGCACGGCCGCGACAGAGATCAGCCTTCTTGGTCAGCCTCGTACATCGCAATCAGAGAAGCGCGGAGCGACGTGATGAATGCCCCTGCTGCGGTGCCTCCTGCTGGAGTGACTGTCGTCTTCTCGATCAATCCCGGTTGGCTTTGGAGGATTGTCATCAGAAGCTCGTTCGCTCGCGCTGTGGCTCGCTGTTTGTCCATGGTTTCCCCTTTATCGATGGGTGGTTGGTGGAACTTCCATTCTATCGGCATCGCGGGAAACCGCCCTTTTCATGCCCTCATCTTCCTTTTTTTGTGGCGTGCCGAGATGGCAATAGATGGAAACACGCGATGACGTCAGTTTCCAGCAGCCAGCTCACCCTCAATTTCGACCCGGCGCTGCCCGAGCGTTTCCCGACGCTGCGCGAGTACATCGCGTTCCGGTCATCGGCCAATCAGAAGCCGGCAAAGTCGATAGCGATGGACATGGATCTGTCGCCGTCGATGCTGTCGCGCAAGCTCAACCCGAAGGAAGACGACACGCAGCGGTTCAACGTGGACGACCTCGAGAACTGGATCCGGGCATCGGGTGACGCGGCCGCGGTGGTGGAGTACCTGAGCGCCAAGTATCTCGAAACCGACATCACGCGGCACGCCCGCGCAATCCATCAGACCGAGCAACTGCTGGCGCAACTGTCTGCGTTGCTGCCGACGCTGAAGGGCTCGGTATGAATCGCGCCCAGCCAATCGTTCAACAATTTCCCCGCTTGCGCATGCTGTGGGCGGATTACGTTTGGGCTGACGTCGGCCTGTCCGGCTCGTCTCGGCAGCGGCGCAAGGCTCGTCGGCGGATTGAACGCGCAGGCTTTTCGCTGAACCGCATGCGCCGCGGACAAGCGTGGTTCGCATTGAGCGACCTTGTCGAATGAACGCCGCCTACCAGCTCAGCATGCACTTCGCGATGCACATGCGACAGTGGCCGAAATCCGATCCGACTGAAACACGCCAGGACATCGCTCGCCGGTTGCGAGAGGGCAATGCTTGGCTCTGGCCGGAGCCGGTGCAGATGGAGCTCTTTCGTTGAATTACTACGAGCACCACATCGGCGACTACGACCAGGCCACGGCGCATCTGACGGCGTGCGAGGACGGGATCTACAGCCGCCTGATTCGCTGGTACATGGCCAGCGAGTCGCCGCTGCCGGCCGACATCAAGCTCATCCAGCGACGCGTTCGCGCGCACAGTCGTGAAGAAAAATCTGCGGTGCAGACGATCCTCGACGAATTTTTCGAACTCACGGACGACGGATATCGGCAGCACAGGTGCGACGAAGAAATCGATCGCTACCTGGAGACGATTCCGGACCGCGAGGCGAAGCGAGACAACGCACGAGAACGCCAGAAAAGGGCGCGCGCACGCCGAAAGGAGCTCTTCGAAGCGCTCCGCGGTCACGGATTCGTACCTGCGTTCGACACGAAAACAAGCGAGCTTGAAGCGTTGTTGTCACGCGTGACGAAGCGTGACAAGTCACCAGATGTCACGCCACCTGTCACGCGTGACAACACGTCTACCCAGGCACCAGACACCAGACACCAGAGTGAACAAGCAGCAGCAATGGATCAACCAGAGGAGCGTGGGGCGGCACACGCTGCTGCGCTGCCTGGAGCTCGACCAGCCGATTCGGTCACCGAGCGTTCGCTGCAGCTCGTGATGCTGCTCAGGCCGAGAGGCGCAGCGCTGCAGACCGGTGACCCGAACGTCCGCGACTGGGCAGCGCGCGGCGTCACCGATGCCCAGGCCCTTCAGGCGCTGGAGATCGCGCAGCAGCGACGACACGACAGCGGCAGCGCCGCAGCGATCAACGCCGGATACCTCAGCGCCATACTGCGCGACGTCACAGCCAGCGCGACCACGGACGGCACGCCCCGAGCACCCCGCAACCGCGACGAAGGCCGAGCGCTCGCGTCCGGCACCAGCCTGGCCGACGCACTGGCCGCAACCCAGCTCCACGGAGGATCGACCGATGTCCAGCACATCGAAGCGCCCGCCCCTTGACGCCAAGCTTGTCGACCGGCTGTTCGACCGCCTGCAGGGCCTGTACGGCTCGCTCTGGCTCGACCGATGGCGAACCGGCGAGACGATGGAACTGCCCGGCGGCGCCAAGGCAGACAAGGGCATGTTGCTGGCGAAGGCGCAGTGGGCGATGGAGCTCTCCGGGTTCGCCGACAAGGATGGCCAGCAACGCATCGCCAAGGCGATCGACGCCTGCCGGCACCGCACGATGCCACCGACCTTGCCGGAGTTTCTGGAGCTCTGCCGTCAGCAGCCCAACGGGCTGCCACCGCTCCTCAAGGCGCCGCACCCGGACGCCCCGGCACGTCAGCGCAACATGGCCGAGGTGCAGGCATTGATTCGAAGAATGACGGCAGCGTGACGTGCGACTGCTGCGCAAGGGCGGAACAAAACGGAGGTGAGTCAGGATGGTACCGAATGACGGAGTGCTGGGAATGCAAGGTGCGCTGGGTTTCGAATCTGCCGCGGCATGCGCGACAAGCGCAGTACGAAGCGCTGTCTCTGACCGAGGCGGAGAAGCTTCGCGAGGCCGTGAATGCACGCTGGCTGGAGCGAAAAAAGTCGTCGAGTTCGTCGTGCCCGGCACGCCCGTAGGCAAAGGCCGCCCCAAGGTCGCCAGCCGCGGCGGCAAGTTCGCGCAGCTCTACACGCCCGAGAAGACGGCGAACTACGAAGGACTTGTCGCACACAGCGGGCATGCCGCAATGGCCGGACGACCGCTGATCGAGGGCGCGGTCTTCGTGAATCTCGACATCCGCCTGCCTGTGCCCTCCAGCTGGTCGAACCGCAAGCGGTTGATGGCGCTGGACGGCAAGGTCCATCCGACGAAGAAGCCCGACATCGACAACGTCGAAAAGGCGATCTTCGACGGCCTGAACGGTGTGGTGTGGAAGGACGACGTTCAGGTCGTCTCGGTCCAGAAGCAGAAGCGCTACAGCAACGTTCCCGGCGTCGACGTGCTGATCCGAGAGATTGGACCGGGAGGCTGAACCATGCAGAAAGTGCTCAGGGAAATCGCGGATGTGATCGGCCTGCCGGCGTGCCTGGAACTCGTTTCCCGCTGGGGAGGCCGCGACCTGTACGTGCCCGAGAGCATCGGCCGCGAGCATCCGATCGCATTCGCCATCGGGTTCGAGGCAGCCCAGAAGCTCAGCGCCGAATTCCCCTGCTGCACCCTTTCACTGCCGATCGAGCGAAACGCCACCATCGACCTTCGCAACGAACTGATCTTCAAGGAATGGAAGGACGGCGCCAGCGTGCTGAGGCTGTCGCACCGGTGGGGACTCACCCGCCCTGGCATCGACGCC
The DNA here is from genome assembly GCF_024580145.1 of Methyloversatilis sp. XJ19-49. Classification (GTDB taxonomy): domain Bacteria; phylum Pseudomonadota; class Gammaproteobacteria; order Burkholderiales; family Rhodocyclaceae; genus Methyloversatilis. The sequence goes on along the minus strand of NZ_JANINI010000009.1, from coordinate 92,489 downwards.
GTGCTGGCCAAGATGCAGGCAAGGGAAGGATCGACAGACGACTCTCGTGTTGCCGATCTGTTCGGCAGCATTGATCCATAGGAACTTGAAATGACGCGGGCGGCAAACAGCAAGAGCAAGGCCACACGTGCAGCGCGTGAGAGCGAAGTGTTCGAAATGCGCAAGGGCGGCGCCACGTTCGAGAAGATCGGCGCCGCTCTGGGCGTGACCGCTCAGCGTGCGCACCAGATCTTCGAGAGGAAGCTGCTCGAGGTGCGCACGAAGACCGGCCAGACCGCGGAGCAGCTGCGCGCGCTGGAGATGCAGCGGCTCGACGACCTGCAGAGCTTCCTCTGGGAGAAGGCCCGCAAAGGCAACGCAACGGCAATCGATCGCATACTGAAGATCATGGAGCGCCGCGCGAGGCTCGAAGGGCTGGACGCTCCGCAGCGCATTGGCCTGGGTGGAGATCCCGACGCCCCGCCGATCAAGCAAGAAACCCGAAGCGCAGCAGAATTTACTGACGATGAGCTCGCCGCTGTCGCCGCAAGCGGCGGCCGCTGAGCTGCTGCGCCGTCGGCGCGGCCGGGACAGTCTGGTCGGGTTCTCTCAGGCGATCGAGATACCCGGCAAGCCGGTCAGCGAAGACGAGGACGCAGACGACTGGCTGTTCCTGCCGGTGGAAACGGGCCTCGCCCTTCACCACCTTTTGCTACTGCAGGCCATCGAGCGCACGGCGAAGAAGCACCGCGGCCGGCTGATGGTCTTCATGCCGCCGGGCAGCGCGAAGAGCACGTACTGCAGCGTGGTCGCGCCGGCCTACCTGATGGCGCAGCAGCGCGAACGCCGTTTCATCCTGGCCAGCTACGCGACACCGCTTGCCCGTCGCCTCGGCCGACGTGCCCGCCAGATCGCGCGCTCGCCCAGCTTCGCCTCCCTGTTCGGCTGCACGATCAGCACCAGCACGAGCGCCGCGCATGAATGGGCGCTGACCAACGGATCCGAATATCTGGCCGGCGGCATTCTGTCTGGCATCACCGGCAACCGCGCGCACGGCATCTTCGTCGACGATCCGATCAAGGGCCGCCAGCAAGCCGACAGCGAGACGATCCGGCAGACGACGTGGGACGCTTTCAACGACGACCTGCTGACGCGCTTGATCCCGGGTGGCTTCGTGGTGATCGTGCAGACACGCTGGCACGAAGACGACATCGCCGGCCGGCTTCTCCCGAAGGGCTACGACGGGCGCAGCGGCCTGATCCGCTGCAATGACGGCGACGACTGGGAGGTTCTGTGCCTGCCGGCGCAGTGCGAGCGCTGGGATGATCCATTGGGCCGAAAGCCTGGCGAGTTCATCTGGCCGGAGTGGTTCGGTACCGATCACTGGTCACCGTTCATGCGCAACGCACGCACGTGGTCGGCGCTCTTCCAGCAGCGACCCGCTCCAGGCGAAGGCGGCACGTTCAAGCGCCAGTGGTTCCGCGATCGCTACGGCGCGATCCCGGCGGCCGCGGACGTCTGCGTCCACAGCTGGGACACCGCGCAGAAGGACGGCGAACGCAACGATCCGACCGCCGGCGGCGTGTATCGGCTCGGCCGCGGTGTGCAGGGCTATTACCTCGCCGAGGTCACAGCGGAGCGTCTGGAGTACCCGGATCTGAAGCGGAAGGTCATCGCCTACGCCAAGCGCGACAACCCGCGCGCCGTGCTCATCGAGGACAAGGGCAGCGGCACCAGCCTTATCCAGGATCTGCGATCGAGCACCAGCATCCCCGTCATCGCCATCGAGCCGTGCGGGTCGAAGCTCTTCCGTGCCGACGACGTCAGCCCGACAACAGAGGCCGGGCTTGTGCACTTGCCGGAATCTGCACCTTGGCTTGCCGACTTCGAGCGGGAATTCTTCTCCTTTCCGCTGGCCACGCACGACGACCAGGTTGATCAGCTGACGCAGTTCCTGAAATGGGTCGAGAACTGGACCTTCACGATCAGCAGCGCATCGACAGGCCCTCGCGAATCCGCAGTGGCACTGGCCGAAATGAACCGCACCGGCGGCTACACAACCACCAGGCGCGCGAGCGCCGAAACATCGGGGTATTGAGACATGGCAGACACAGCGACCACGGCACCGAAGCCCGCGAAACCTGAATCTCAGGAGCTTGCGAAGCCGGATCACCTTGGCGCGTTCTCTCGCGTCGGCAGCCGGATCAACGGCTTCATGGACGTGCTCGCGCCGACCGACACCATCATCCAGACGAAGGGCGGCGGCATCGGCCAGCTGCAGATCTACAAGGAGCTGCTGCGCGATGACCAGGTCCGGAGCACGCTGCAGCAGCGGCGTACGGCTGTGTGGGCGAAAGAGTGGGTTGTCGAACCAGGCGCTGAGGACAGCCGAGCAGAGGAAGCCGCAGAAGCGTTGCGAGAAGACCTCAAAGCCATGCGATGGGATGACATCACCGACAAGGCGCTATTCAGCGTGTTCTACGGGTGGGGCATCGGCGAGGTGATGTGGGCACCGGGAAATGGCCGCGTGCAGATCGCCGACGTGAAGGTGCGCGACCGGGCGCGATTCCGCTTCGGCCACAGCGGCGCGCTCTACCTTCTGCGTGACGGCGCCACGCTCGAGCAGATGCCCGAGCGCAAGTTCTGGACGATGAACGCGGGCGGCGACAGCCACGACGACCCGTACGGCCTCGGCCTGGCGCACTCGATCTACTGGCCGGTGTTCTTCAAGCGCAATGGCGTGAAGTTCTGGCTGGTCTTCCTGGAGCGGTTCGGGCAGCCGACGGCGCGGGCAACGGTACCGGCCGGCATGATGGACGACCCGAAGACGATCGCAGAAGCGAAAAAGGTGCTGGATTCGATCGCCACCGACAGCGGCGTGGTCATCCCGGACAACCTGATTATCGATCTGCTCGAGGCCACGCGGAGCGGCACAGCGGACTACTCGAGCATGTGCGAGTACATGGACAAGGCGATCGCGAAGGTCGTGCTGTCGCAGACGGCCAGCACCGAAGGCACGCCCGGCAAGCTCGGCAGCGACGACACCCAGAAGTCAGTGCGCGACGACGTCGTGAAAGCCGATGCGGATCTGATCTGCGAAAGCTTCAATCGTCAGGTAGTCCGCTGGTGGATGGACTGGAACTTCCCGGGTGTAGCGGCCCCGCGCGTGTATCGGAAGGTCGAGCCCGCTGAGGACTTGAACACACGCGCCGAGCGCGACACGAAGATCCACGCGCTGGGCTTCGAGCCGGACGAGAACTACATCACCGAGACCTACGGCGAAGGCTGGAAGAAGAAGGCCCCCCCGCCCCAGCTGCCCGCAATGCCCGGCGCCGTGCCGCGTCAGCCCGGCGATCAGCAGCCACCGCAGGCTCAAGACTTCGCCGAGACCGCGGCGCTCGCCGCGCTGATGTCCGCGCGCCGTGGCGACCAGGACGCAATCGTCGAGGCGGCAGTGCAGTTCGCGCAGCAGTACGACACGATCATTGGCCGACGAGTCGGCGCGCTGATCGACGCGCTGCAGTACAGCGAGGATTTCGAAACCTTCCGCCGGCGGATAGACGAAATGGCAGCAGAGATGCCGGCGCCCGAAGCACTGGACAAGGTGACGCGCGCGTCGATCTTCTCGCGCATGCTCGGGGCGTTCCGCGCGCAGCGCTCTGATGCGTAGGTATCGCCGAGCGGCGGACGCCGCATCCATCCTGTCGTTCCTGGAAGCACCGATCGCGGCTTCGTTCGATCTGCCACCCGAGGAAGCGATTGGCTACTTCCAGTCGAAGGGTCTGCAGCCGTCGTTCAGCTACGCCGACATGACCGCCGAGGCGAACCAGCATGCGTTCACCGTCGCCAAGATGATGGACGTGGATCTGCTGGCTCAGGTGCGCGGCAGCCTCGAGGACGCGCTGGCCAACGGCATGACCTTCAAGGACTGGTCCAGTCAGCTGATGCCAACTCTGCAGGCAGCCGGCTGGTGGGGCCGAAAGGATGTCGTGGATCCTCTGACCGGCGAGAAGGTGAGCGCGCGGCTCGGCACCCCTTCGCGCCTGGAAACGATCTTCCGAACGAACATGCAGAGCGCCTATGCGGCCGGGCAATGGCGACAGATCGAGGCGCAAGCTGACATCGCCCCCTTCCTGATGTACGACGCGGTCGACGACTTCCGCACACGGCCGCTGCACCGGTCGTGGGACCGCAAGCTGCTGCCGGCAAACCACAGATGGTGGGCAACGCACTACCCGCCGAACGGCTGGAACTGCAGGTGCGGCGTCATCCAGCTGACCGCGGAAGAAGCGGAAGCGCTCGGGCTCAGCATCGACCAGCAGGCCCCCTCCGACGGCAACTACCAGTGGAAGAACCCGCGCACCGGTGCGGTTGAAGTGATCCCACAGGGTATCGACCCGGGCTTCAACTACAACGTGGGTCGTTCGTATCTGAACGACCTGAAGCAGTTGCTCGGCGAGAAGGTCGCGCGCCTGCCTGCGAGCATGCGCGAAGCAGCGGCATCGAGCGTCGACAAGGCGTCCCAGGCAGCAGAGATCGCCAAGGCAACGGCAGAGGCGCAGGCAGCGCTCGCCAATGCTGAAGCGCAAGCCGCTCTGAAGCGCGCGCAGGCGATGGCTGCTGAAAAGGCGAAGCAGGCGGCCGCTCAGTCGGCCATCGATTCGATCAAGGCAGGCACCGCCGAGGTCAGCGGACTGAAGACCCAGCAGGCGGCGCTATCGCAGCTCACGAAGTCGGGCGTGCTCGAAGATCTGACGCCGGTAGAGCAGCTGGCATCCGTGAAGGCCAAGGCCGCCGAGATCCAGGCGGCGAAGAAGCTGTCGGCCAACCTGAGCGGGTACAAGAAGGCAGTCCTCGCCGGCAAGACTCCATCACCGGCGCTTGTGAAGGCGTTCAACAGCCTGGACGAGGCGCAGCAGGCAGATTTCCTGTCGAAGATCGACGTGGAGAAGGCCGCGCTGCAGGCTGCCGCGCAAGCCAAGGCGGCTGAGCAATCCGCATCGCTGGCCAGCGGCACGCCGCCGAACCTGCGTACCCTCACCAAGATCGGCGAGCAGCGAGGCAGCAACCCCGGCGGTCTGTACCTGGACACCGACACCGGCTTGCAGTGGTATCTCAAGCAGCCCGCGTCCGAGGACATTGCCCGCAACGAAGTGCTGGCCGGCAAGCTCTACGAACTGGCCGGCGTCGAGGTGCCCGAGCTGCATTTCGTGCAGTTCGAGGGCCGGGCAACAGTAGCCTCTCGAATCGTCGATGGGCTCAGCAAGGCAACGCCGGAGAAGCTGGCCACCACTGCTGGCACTGCAGAAGGCTTCGCCGTCGACGCATGGCTGGCGAACTGGGACGTCATCGGGCTGGGCTTCGACAATCTGCTGATCAAGGGCGCGCGTGCGGTGCGCGTCGATACCGGCGGCGCCCTGCGGTACCGTGCCCAGGGCGGCCTGAAGGGCGCCGGCTGGGATGACCAGGTCACCGAGATCGAGACGCTTCGCGACGCGACCAAGAATGCGAACGCGCGCGCTGTCTTCGGCCGGCTCACGCCCGAGCAGATCGAAGCGGGAGTCGTGCGCGTGCTGCAGACAGACGACCAGGCAATCCTCCAGCTGGTCGAACAGAACGGGCCGCGCGACAAGGCCGAGCGCACCGCCTTGGCCGACATGCTGATCGCCCGCAAGCGCACGTTGGCCAAGCGCTATCCCGAAGCTGCTCGCCGAGCTGCGCAGCTGAACGGCCGCGCCGAAATGGAGCCGCCAGCATCTGATCGTGTGACCGCAGGCGAGCAGCGCGCGATCGAGGATAGCCGGGTGAACGGCTACGGAATGAGCACCGACGCCGACCAGATCGAGGATCACATGGTCGTGGTGCATACCTTCAAGCGCGCAGACGGATCGGACACCACGCGCGGGTGGCTGAAGCTGGCCACGTCGGCGTCCGAGGATCTGCTGAACCGGATCAAGGAAGCGTCGGGCGCTGGAATCACCGTCCAGATCGGCGCTGCCCGCGACGCGATGCTTGCGGTGGCGAAGTCGATCAATCACCGCGCCGACAAGGGAATGCCGATCGACGATCGCGTCGTGGAGAAGATGTCGGCAGCCGACCGGCTGGTAGGCGATGCAATTCGAGATCTTGAGAGAGCGGCAAGCGTTGCCTCTGAACCCGACAAGATCCGGCTGATGATCCAGCTGCTGTCTGACTGGCGCGGCACCCTCGCGTCACGCGTAGAACTGAACCGAGTGCCAGAGCGCTTGCAGGTCGCATTCCCCACTGCAGTTTTCCCAGAAGAGCTGTCGTTCGCCCGGTCAGTCGAGCAGAGCGCCGAAGCGCTCGCTTGGCGAAAGGTGAGCGGCGGGTACGCCTACCGGATCAATCAGTTCGACCGCAGCTTCGCGCGGGAAACCGACGAGATCGGATCCGCGCACGGTGTGCTTTCCTACTACGAGGCGGAGCTTCCGGACGGAACGCGGGTCAGCTTCTTCCCACCGACGAACACCGTCGCGTATGCCATGCAGGGCACCATCCAGATCGATGCGCCCGGCCGCAGCATCACGTCGACGGGGAGGATCTTCGAAGCTCTGGACGCGTCCCGTATCAACTCGAGCAGATCCACCGAAGTGGATCGTCAGCACCTCTACCTCAACAAGCTCGCTCGCCTGCGAATCATCAGGGACGCCACGGCGCGCCGACAGTACGCTGCGATCGTCGACAAAGGAGCCGAGGGCGTGCGGCTGAAGCTCGAACTGTTGAAGGCAGCCACCGGTGTCGATATCGAGCGCACGGACGGCTGGAAGACGATCGAGGGCGTGCGGCAGGCATTCGGTCATGGCCGCGCGTACCAGCTGCGTCCCGACCTCGACGGACCAGAATTCCAGCAATTCCAGCGCGACTACGTCCTCTACCACAACCCGCAAGGGCTCGGACGAGACGCAGGAAAGGACGTTTTCGAACGACTGAAGCCGATCATTGAAGGCGGAGGTATGTTTGCAAGCCTGACTGACCGCGTGCGTCGCGGCGTTGCTTTGTCGGGCTCCTCGGTTGTCTCAGACTTGCAAACCGGTGGCGGGGAGTACCACTTCACGCGAATTGCTCGACGCACTTCCGGCTCGACAGGCACTGGTGTCTATTGGAAAGCAACAGCGTTGCGCCGGATGGATGCCATCACCTACAACTCGGACATGTTCGGTGACACCAGGCCGGAACGCATGGAAGCCAACCGCTCCGGTCAGACAGTCGACAGCTTTCGCACAGCTGCGATCCACGGCTCGAACGAAACGATCTTCAAGAATGGGATGTCGGTTTTCGACGACCTGGACAAGATAGTGCTGGCGAGCAAGAAAGAGGTGGCCGAGGCCATCGAATGGTTGAAATCGCGCGGCTACCGTCAGTGGCCGGATGGTCGTGCCCTGAACGAAGTAATCATTACGAAGGCTCAGCACAATGCCGACAGTTGAAGAAGTCACCAGCCTCTGGCGTTCCGGCGCGCTGGTCATCGTGAAGATGGACGCGGAGACGATGTACCGCGGCGCTGCATTCGTCTTCGGCGACGGCGACGGCCTCGTCTGGGTTGAGCCTTCGTATCTCGACCCGAACGGCGCTCCAACGCCGGCAGAACATCGTGCCGTCGGAGCTCAGCTGACGAAGTACGGCGAGGCCTACAACATCCGGGCCGATGGGGAAACCTGGTCGGTCATCCTTGCCGAATACAGCCCGGAAGAGGACGCCGACCAGATCGGTGATCAGATGGATTTCATGAGGCAGCAGCTGGACGCTGCCGGCACAACCTGGGAAGCCGAGCGCGAGCGCGTTCGCGCACTCGTGTTCGGACCCAGCGACGAGATCGAGGCCTAGGAAAGGCCGAGACGCTCTGACGTCTCGTCATACCCTTCGGCGATCGTCCGCGCCTTCTGGACGACATCCTGAGAAACCTGCAGGCGGTACATGGCCGACCAGCACGCGGTGTATGCGTGGTGCCTCGCTTCCTCCGCGACTGAATCTTTGAAGTTCGGGTAGTCGATCGAGCGAACCGCTGACTGCATTGCGGCATCCACCGACTCGCGTGGCACGACAGCACGGAACAGGTAGTCCGCGCGCGGTGTGCGCTCGACTTTCACCCCTTCGGGCATGTGCGCGCCCATGAAGCGCTGCACATCACCATCCGTGCGACCGCGCACCAGCAGCAGGCCCGAATCTTCGCGGTGCTGAACGATCGAGACGAAAGCGTTGTTCAGAAATACCCACATAGCGCACCTCCTGTTGTTCTAAAAAAACTGCAGGTTATGAGCGACCTGCAGCAAAGACACCATGCGACGCACGACAACAACAGTGTGCGTCGATGAAACCCTTCGAGATATTCAAGGCCGGGCAGCAGACGGCCAGCAACGGAACCGTCCTGCAGTTCAGCGAGGATGACCTGCGCGAGGCCGTTGCAGCCTATGACCCGCAGATTCACGAGGCACCGATAACCGTGGGTCACCCGGCGGACAACCTGCCGGCATACGGCTGGATCAGTGCCCTCTCGTATGACGACGGCCGGATCATAGCCGCCCCCAATCAGGTTGAAGTCCAGTTCGAAGAGATGGTCGCGGCCGGCCGCTTCAAGAAGCGCAGCGCCAGCTTCTACACACCTGACAGCCCGCACAACCCGAAGCCCGGCGTCTATTACGTCCGGCACGTCGCATTCCTCGGCGCGCAGCCGCCGGCCGTCAAGGGCCTGAAGGAAATCCAGTTCTCTGCGGACCAGGAAGACGGCTCGATCACCGTCGAATTCGCTGACGCACCCGCCTGGCCGGTCATGCGCATGTTTCGCAATCTGCGCGAATGGCTGATCACCAAGTTCGACGTCGAGACCGCCGACATGGTCGCGCCGGAGTACCTCGTCGAAGACCTGCAGCGCGCACACCTCACCCCCGCAACTCCGGACGCAGCTCCGGCCATTTCCTATGAAGAGGACAACGCAATGAAACCTGAACAGATCGCCGCGATGCAGGCGGAGAACGAGGCCTTGAAGGGTCGCGTGAGCACGCTGGAAGGCGAGAACACCACCCTGAAGACCCAGGCAGCCGAGTTCAGCGAGCGCGAAAAGTCGCTGAACGAGCGCGAAGCCGCCGCCGCGCGCGCCACAGTCGAGGCCCGCGTCGATGCGCTCATCAAGGAGGGTCGCGTGCTGCCCGCCAAGCGCAAGGCCGTCGTCGACTTCGCGATGGCGCTTGCCGACAAGGAAACGGTCTTCGACTTCGGCGAGGGCGACAAGGCCGAGAAGGTCACGCAGCGCGAAGCCTATCTGCGCGACGTGGCCGCCGGCCCGAAGGTCGTCGACTACGAAGAGCGCGCGCCGGCGAATGGCGCAGCAGGCGCGGATGCCTCCAGCCCGGAGGCGATCGCGGACAAGGCCCGCGATCTCGTCAAGAAGGCCGAGGAAGCCGGCAAGCCCCTCAGCTACACCGAGGCCGTCTCGCAAGTCATGAGCACTGCCGGCTGATTCGGCGCCCACAGATCACGGAAGAGAGGACAGCACCATGCGCAACGAAGGCCTGCAGAAAACCCTGATCGCCGGCGCGGCGGTCAATCCCAACCGCATCGTCAAGTTCGGCTCGGCTGACACCCAAGCGGTCCAGGCAGCGGCGGCGACGGACAAGTCGATGGGCGTCTCCGACAACCTGGGCGCGGCGAGTGGCGAAACGTTCGACGTGATCGTCGACGGCATCGCACTGGTGAAGTACGGCGGCAACGTGGCGGCCGGTGATCTGCTCACCAGCGACGCCAACGGCCAGGCCATCGCCACCACCACGGCATCGAACCGAGTCATCGGCATCGCGATGCTTTCCGGCGTGTCGGGCGACATCGGCTCCGTGCGCATCGCCCCCGGCTCCGTCTGACCCGACCGAAAACCCTGGCACTGCCTGACCAAAGGAAACCGATATGAACTTCCCTTTCGTACCCGCGCCGCAATACACGGCGATCGCACTCGCCTACACCAACCGCCAAATGATCGCGGACGAGGTGTTGCCGCGCATCACCGTCAACGAACGCAGCTTCAAGTGGGACAAGCACACGAAGTCCGACCTGTTCCAGGTGCCTTCCACTCTGGTCGGCCGCAAGGGCTCGCCGAACGAGGTCGAATTCACCGCGACCGAAGAGACCTCGAGCGTGGGCGATTACGGCCTGGACGACGTGGTGCCGCGTGAGGACATCGAAGCTGCCCGCAGCAAGCCCGGCCTGGATCCGCTCGGCCGCGCGACCGAAGGCATTTCGAACCTCATCATGCTTGACCGCGAAATCCGCACTGCCGATCTCGTCTTCGCCGCTGGCACTTACCCGGTCGGCAACAAGGTCCAGCTGAGCACCACCGACCAGTGGAATGAGTACGGTGAGGCGAACAGTGACCCCGTCGCCGACATCCTCACGGGCAAGGAAGCGGCCCTGATGTCTTACAACACCTGCGTCATGGGTGAGGCCGTCTGGTTCGCGCTGCGTCGCCACCCGAAGCTGCTGGCTGCATTCTTCCCGGTCAATGCGTCCGGCGGCGGCATCCTCTCGCTGCAGCAATTCGCCGAGCTGTTCGAGTTCGAGCGCGTGCTCGTGGGCCGGGCATACAAGGCAACCAACAAGCCCGGCCAGACCTTGTCGCTGTCCCGTGTGTGGGGCAACCACTTCTCCATGCTCCACCAGAACCCGCTGGCTGGCTTGCGCGGCAATGGCATCACGTTCGGCGCAACCGCGGAGCACGGCACCCGCTTCGCCTCGACCATGGACGAACCGAAGATCGGTCTGAAGGGATCGACCCGCGTGCGTGTGGGCGAAACCGTGAAGGAACTGATCACGGCCAGCGACTGCGGCTACTTCATCCAGGACGCCATCTGACCCTAGAAGTGGGCGGCCTGGCGTTGGTCGGGCCGCCGCGAATGGAGCGAAAACCATGACGAGATCAAAGGCAAGGATGGCCGCGGCCGCCGCAGTCGGCGCGGTTCTGTACGCCGTTCAGTGGGACATCAAGCACAACGGCACGCGATACGCCGTCGGTGACGAGGTACCGCTGAACGATGAAGATGCCGCACCGTTTCTGGCCAGCGGCGCGATCGTTGCAGCCACCCCGAAGGCAGATCCGGAAGCGGAGGCAGCTGCTGCGGCCGAGGCCGAAGAACGTGCGAAGGCTGAAGCAGAAGCGGAAGCGGCTGCAAAGAAGGCCACCGAAGAATCCGAGGCAGCTGCCGCAACGGCTGGCACCGCTGACAGCCCGCCCGCCACCTGAAGGACTGAGCCATGCCGATCATAAGCACAGACATCAAGTACCGCCTGTCCGGCGGCGCGAGCAACACCGACCCGAACGCTTCAATCGGCGGCATCAAAAGCTCGACCGAAATCGGCACCGGCCTGCACAACCTGTTCGACGTCGTGGGCAGCGCCGAAACGACCGCAGGCGACACTGAGTACCGCTGTTTTTATGCGCACAACGGACACGGCTCGCTGACGCTGGAAAACGCCGTGGTCTTCATTCAGAGCAACACCCCGAGCGGCGACACCTCGGTCGAGATCGGCGTCGGCGCAGCTGCCGTCAACGGAACCGAAACCGCCGTAGCGGACGAAAGCACCGCGCCCGCGGGCGTCACGTTTTTTGCAGCTGCAAACCTGGGCGCCGCGCTCTCGCTGGGCAACCTGCCGGCCGGCCAGCACCGCGCAGTGTGGGTCAAGCGCATCGTCGGAGCCGGCGCCGCCGCCTACACCGACGACCAGGCCACGATCCGCATCCAGGGCGACACGGCCGCATGAGCCTGATATCGCGCGTGCTTGCTGTCGGCTCTCAACTGGTCAACGTCGTGCTGTTCCGCGGCCACCAGAACGAGAGCCTGAGCAGCCGCGCCTACAGGCAAAACCACGCCGCGGCCGTGCGGTTCATCGACCGGATTTTCGCGCCGTTCGAGAAAGAGCATTGCCGCATCAGCCACGAAAACGACCGAGCCTGGGCGCGCGAACTGATAAAGGATGACCCGAAATGAGCACCGAAGCGATCCGCGCCGCCTTTGCTGCAAACCCGGCGCTGGCGGCCATGATCCCCGACTGGCAAGGCATCGCCGATGCGCTGCCGCCCGTGGTCACGCTGCGCGAAACTTTCGTGACCGAGCGCGGCATCGTGAATGCGCTCGGAATCATGGAGGGCGAAACCTTTCTGCAGGCGCTGGAATCGTTCGCCGTTGCCGACCTACCCGCCGAACACCCGCTGAAAACCTACCAGCCAGGCATCGCCCGGCAACTGGCCTGGCTAAAGCGCGACGGCCTCGACGCCAGTTCAAGCACCGTCCGCATGCTGCTCGACACAATGGCCGCGCTCGGCCTGCTTGATGCAGCCGCCGTGCAGGCCGTGAAGGCGCTGGCCGAAGAGCAACAGCCGCTGAGCGAGTACGACGTGCGCCGCGCTGTGCTCAATGACGACGGGAGCCTCGCGATATGAGCACAACAACACTCGTCAAGACCCCGCGAACCCTTGTCGCCGCCGGCACAACGAACGCAGCCGGCGCCACCACGCGCGGCGTGCTCGACATGCGCACGACGCACGGCGGCCTGCTGACTTTCAAAATCGCGAACGGCGCCACCGGTCCGACCTTGCCGTGCGAACTGCGCGTGCTTGCCGCGCACAACGCCGGCTCCACGCCTGCAGCTGCCGCCGCGGGTGCGGACTGGAAAACCCTGTGGTCATTCACTGCCGGCGCAGCAAACAGCGCCGTCGCCGAAGACTATTTCGAGGTGCCACCCGGCGTGATGCACCTGCAGACGGAATTCACCGGCAACACCGGGCAAGGCGTGAACATCGAAGCGTTCCTGAGCGAAATTTCGTCTGCGAGCACTGTATAAATGCCGGTCGTCTACGCAACCCGGCGACGTTTCAAACAGCCACGCGGCCCCGCACACGGCCGCGGCGCGTGGGCGATCGCGCACCCCGGGAACTACTGGACGAAAATAGGCAACCCGGAACTCACTCGGATTGAAGGCCGCCGCGCGTGGCTTGGGACATCGACCACGAACAAAAACGTCACGTCGCCTAACTCCGGCGTGCCGTTTTTCATCCGGTCGACCAGTTTCACAATGCTCTGCTTCGCACGCCCAAGCGACACCACGACCCCGTTCTGTGGTGGCGCAGGTAGCACGGGCGGCGGCTGGTTCATTTCCGCCCAAAGCATGACCTATCGGCGACTCGGGGCTTTTCAGAGCCTGCCGATCAGCACCACGGCGAACGACGACCACCTGTACGCAATGGTCGGAACGCCGAGCGAGGTCAGCGCCTACGTCGACGGAGAATTCGTCACCAGCTTTGCCGCCGGGCTGCAGGCCGCGACTGTCGCGCCGGGCGACTGCTGGATACTCGGCAACAACACCGCAACATACCGCGGACAGGCGGCAATCTATTACGTCGCATACATCCCGCGCACGCTGTCCGCAGCCGAAATCCGGGCGATCGCACAGAACCCGTGGCGCATTTTTGAAGCGACCGACCACCGGCTGTATTTCGACGTCCCCTCGGGTGCGGCGACCGTTTCCGCCGACGGCGTGCTGCGCTGGTCCCTGACCTCGGCCGTGCACGCCGACCAGGCACTGCGGTGGTCTCTCAACGCCCTCGCGCAGCGCGACGCCACGCTGATGTGGTCGCTGCTGCAGACCGCGCAGCGTGAAGCGATCGCCCGCTGGTCGCTGGTCGCCGCCCTGAACGCCGACGCGACCCTGCGCTGGTCGCTTGTGCAAGCGGTGCAGGCCGACGCCGATCTGTGCTGGTCGATGCTTGCCGCCGTAGCCTCGGACACCACCCTGCTGTGGGACATGGCCGGCGCGACCGGCACCGTTTCGCGCGACTTCGCCGCCCGCTGGTCGATGCTCGCACCGGTCAGCGCCGACGCCGAATTCCATTGGAACTTGCTGCAAGCCGTCGCACGCGAGCAGGCGCTGCCCTGGTCGATGGTGCAGGCGATCGCCAGCGACGTCGGACTGCGCTGGTCGCTGATCCAAGCGGTGAGCGCCGACGCCGACCTCGCCTGGAACCTCGTCCAAGCGGTCTCGCGCGACGCGGCGCTCGCCTGGGATATTGCCGCAAGCCTCGGCACCGTCGCCGCCTCCCTGTCGCTGCGCTGGTCACTGATCGCTGCCGTGCAGCAGTCGATCGATGCGCGCTGGAACCTGCTCGAATTCGTGAATGGCGACACCAGCCTGCGCTGGGCCATGCTGACCGCGACCGTGCGCGAAATAACTGCACGCTGGGATATCACCGCCCTCGCTGCACGCACCGTGGATCTGCGCTGGGACATGGCAGGTACCACCGGCCGTGCGATCACGTTCCGCTGGAGCGTCGGCGACCCGAGCAACTTCCCGCCCCTTTTCGTCTATGTCGCGCCGCGCGAATCGCGCACCTTCTTTGTCGCCGCCCCGGGTATGCAGCAATGAACGGCCACTTCCTGAAAGACCCCGAAGCCGTCGTCGACTACTCGATCTACTGGGGCGACTGGCTGGCCAATGGCGACAACGTCACCGCTGCCGATTGGACAGTCCCGGACGGCATCACGCTGGATAGCAGTGCGGTCAATGCGGCGCCCATCACGATCGCGCCGACGCCCTCGCATGGCGCGTCACTGATATGCGCTGCGGGCACGCTCACGACGGCGTGGCTGTCGGGCGGCACCGCTGGCGCGACCTACCGTGCGGCCTGCCGCATCACGACTGCGCAGGGCCGCACGGACGAGCGCTCCATCACCATCCGCTGCGCGAACAGGTAACCGACGCCATGGCCTACACAGACGAGAACGAGCTGAGGAAGCGATTCGGCGACGTCGAGATCGACCAGCTGAGCGACCCGCTTCGCACTGGCCAGCCCGACACCGAGGTGACCGAGCGGGCAATCGCTGACGCCGATGCGCTGATCAACGCACACCTCTCGGCCCGTTACTCGCTGCCGCTGGCCAGCGTCCCGGCCGTGCTGGTCACCATCGCGTGCGACGTGGCCAGATTCAAGCTCTGGCATCGAAACGCCCCGCAAGAGGTGAGGGACCGGTACGACGACGCGCTGGACCAGCTGAAGATGTTCGCGCAGGGTCTGCTGACGTTGCCACCTGACGCAATCACCGGAGACGCTCAACCGGTGCAGTCGATCAAGACGGCCGCCTTCGCACCGGAACGGATCTTCACCGCCGACAAGCTTTGCGGCTACTGAGGCTCAGTCATGAGCGTCACGGTCGATGTCGATGGCGACGGCGCCCAGAAGAAGCTGCAGCGCCTCATTTCCGCGGGACAGTCAGCCGAGCTCTACGACAGCGTCGGAGCGGGTCTGAAGACGCTG
The DNA here is from genome assembly GCF_024580145.1 of Methyloversatilis sp. XJ19-49. Taxonomy (GTDB): domain Bacteria; phylum Pseudomonadota; class Gammaproteobacteria; order Burkholderiales; family Rhodocyclaceae; genus Methyloversatilis. The sequence continues at coordinate 77,200 of NZ_JANINI010000009.1, read as the reverse complement.
ATTGACCTTGGCTTCAAGTTCTCGCGGGATCCGTACGGCCAGCAGTGGGCACCCCTGAAGTTTCGTGGGCTGCGCAGATCCGACGACGGCGGAAAGATCAGTCGCACCGGTCGGAGACAAGCCCAGGCGAATCGATCCGGCCGCGCTGGACAGCCGCTGCGCGACACCGGCCGGCTACAGCGAAGCATCACGTACCAGGCCGCTCCCGATGGCGTCACCGTCGGCACGAACCTGCGCGCGAAAAGCGGCGCGAGCATCGCAGCTGTTCATCAGTTCGGCGCCGTGATCCTGCCGAAGAAGGGCAAGTACCTGATCTTCCCCGGGCCGAACGGTGCACTGATCTTCGCCAAGAAGTCAGTCATTCCACGCCGCGCGTTCCTGCCCCTCGATAAGACCGGAATCCTCGCGCTGCCCACCTCCTGGGTGACCAGCATCGTTGCCCGCATTCGAGCGTTCCTACTCAGAAAGGCCAGCTGATGTTTGCCGAACACGAACAGACCATCCTCGCGCGACTGCGCAGCAAGCTTGCCGACGGTGTTCACGTTCTCGCACTCGACCAGGCAGACCAGAAGCCTGAACTGCGTCAGCTGTCGCCAGCAGTCTTCGTCGCCTATGACGGCCTCACCCCAACAGGCGAGGGATCACAGAACGGACGTGTAGTTCAGGTCCGTCACGAGTGGGTGATCGTGTGCTCAGCCGAGTCCGCGATCGGCGCCGGCGACAACCATGCGGCGAAGGTCGAAGCCGGCCGCCTTGCAGCGAGCGTCATCTGCGCCTTGGCTGGCTTCCATCTTGGCCAAGGCAAATATCTGCAGCTGTCTGAGTCACCCGGCCCTGAGTTTGAATCGGGGTACTGCTGGTTACCGCTGATCTTCACCCACACGGCCACGATGCGTGGCGACCATGACACCTGAGAGGACACGACGATGGATTACAGCTACATCGGCTCCGGCCGAATCTACCTGCGCAAGATCGGCAGCACCGGCGGATTCATCGAAGTAGGCAACTGCGATGGCGTGAACATCAACACGACCGAGCAGGAGATCACCAAGCCCGACCGCACGCAGCCGGGCGGCGGAACCTTCAACGAAGTGCGCCGGATCGAGTCGTGCGCGCTTCAGATCATTGCTGCTGAGCTGAGCCCCGAGAATCTGGCGCGTGCGCTGTACGGCGCGACGAGCGCTTACGAAGGCGAGGCGATCACCGGCGAATCGATTGCAGTCGGGCCCGGCCAGTACAGCCCCTTCTCACATCTGCCGGCTTCGTCGCCTGCGCCGACCATCGCACCGCCTGCAAGCACGACACACGCAACGACCGATCCGGTCACGCTGGGTGAGTACATCGTCCCGGCAACGCCGAATGGCTTCCTCTACAAGGTCACCACGGCCGGCACCACCGGCGGAAGCGCTCCGACCTTCCCGACGGCGATCGGCGAAACCGTGACTGACGGTACTGCCGTGCTGACCTGCGTGAGCCGCGCAACGTTGGTGGCCGGCACCGACTACGACATCCGTCCGGGCGGAATCATCGTGCTCGATGGTCGTGTTGTGGCCGGCGAGACGTGGACCGCTGCCTACACCAGCGTCGACACGGACGTCGTGCAGGCACTGGTGACCAGCGGCGAAGAGTACGAAGTCGTATTCGACGGCCTCAACGAGGCGCGAAGCGGCAAGCGCACGCGCCTGGAAGCCTTCCGCTACAAGCCGGGCGTCGCCCAGGCCGTCGGACTGCTCAGCGACGAATACGCCGCGCTCGACGTGACCGGAAAGCTCCTGAAGGACACCACGAAGACCGGCGTCGGTATCTCGCAGTACTTCAAGGCCGACATCGAGCGCTGACGGAAACCTCCTGCCGCGGATTGGACCCCGCGGAATTCTGCCGGCGCTGCTGACCACGGCGCCGGCCCCTTTTTTCACCGGACCCCAACATGAACAACACCGAGCAGAAGCCGCTGGAGGCGATCGAGCCGAGCGACATCCGCACCGTTCCGACATCGGCCGGAGACATCACTGTCGAGCCGCTGCGCATCGGACAACTGCCGGCATTCGCCCGCGCAATCCGACAGTGCGGCGGCCTGCTGCTCGCGGTGGCCGACGGCACGGATCCCGACTCGATGCTGTTCCATATCGCGGAGCACGGCGACGCCATCATCGAAGCGTGCGCCGTGGCCACCCGTCAGGACGCGAAGAGCATCGCTGCACTTCCTCCCGACGAGTTCATCGCAGTGATCGCCGCCGTCATCGGCGTGAACCGGGATTTTTTCGCGCGCCGGATGAACCCGGAACTGCTGGCGCGCGTCGCGCACCTGGCCGGGAGCCGGACTGGTTCGACGTAATCCAGTCACTGCTCAACAACGGACACACCCGGGCAGACGCCATGAACTACACCCTGGCTCAAGTCGAAGGCTACAGGCGCGCGATTGCTCGCGAGGAAGCGCGGCGTGCGCTACGGATCGGAACCGCGATTCGTATTGCGACGAACGGCAACAAGGACGCTTGGCGCCGCTTCACCTCGGACCTGGAGAACGCCGCAAATGGCCGGTGATATCTCGTTCAAGGTGTCCGCCGACCTGGCGGAGATCCGGTCAGCGCTGCAGGGTCTTCGAACCGACTTTCAGCAGGCCGGCCGCAATGCGCAGGCTTCATTCGGCGATGCGGGCGTTGCCACGCTGCGCAACGAGCTCCAGGGCCTACGTTCGGATCTGAAGAAGACCGCGGAAGAAGGCCGGCGCGGCCTCAGCGACATCGGTGTCGGCAGCCTGACGAAGCAGCTCGACGGCCTTCGCGCGAGCGTCAGGAACATCTTCGGTGCGACGGTGGGTGCGCTGGGCGTCCGCGAACTGGTTACGCTCGCTGACTCGTACTCGCAGCTTTCGGGACGGTTGCGAGTCGCGACGAAGGACACAGGCGACTTCCGGCAGGTACAAACCCAGCTGATTGCACTGGCGCGCGAGACACGTGCGCCGCTCAATGACATCGTCGATCTGTACGCCAGCGTTGCGCCGAGCCTGAACGCCGTCGGAATCGGTAGCGAACGCACGGTCGGCGTTCTTCGCGTCGTGTCGCAGGCCCTGGCGACCAGTGGCTCATCGGCGCAAGCGACCAGCGCCGCCCTGCAGCAGCTCGCGCAAGGTCTCGGCGCGAACGAGCTTCGCGGCGAAGAGCTGAACAGCATTCTCGAGCAGGCGCGCCCGCTGGCAGTGGCATTGGCTGATGGTCTCGGCGTGCCTGTCGGTAAGCTTAAGGAGCTTGCGCAAGCCGGCGAGATCACGGCCGAGCAGTTCGCGCGGGCGATGGAGAAGGTCAAGGACAGCGTCGCTGCCGACTTTGCCGAGATCAATCTCACGGTCGCTCAGGCGGGCAACGTGGCATCGAACAGCCTGCTGCTGTTCGTCGGCCGCACCGACGAAGCGTCCGGCGCGTCAGCCGACTTGGCTGGAGCAATTGTCGAGCTGGCAGACGGACTGGAGCGCCTGCAGCCTTTCCTGACCGACACGCTCGTTCCGCTGATCCAGTTCACCGTCGATTCGATCGACGGGATATCGCGACTGTTCAGGGTCGTCGGCTCCGGGATTGCCGGCTACACGCTCGCCATTCAACAGGCGCTGACCGGTGATCTCGACGGCGCGTTGGCGACATACCGTGCGATCGACGAACAAGTACGCGCCATCCTCGATGAGCCCTTGTCGGCTCAGCGAAACCGCCTTCGCAACGCACGCGACAACGGCAACGCGCGTGTCGAGATCGAGCAGGATCTGGCCGAGAAGCGCGCCAAGCTGGAGAACCTCCGCAAGGTGGCAGCCGGCGAGGCCTCAGCCGACATCCTGAAGGGCGAGAAGCAGCTCGCCGAGGAGCGCAACAAGATCGCCGAGCAGGCGCTGAAAGAGCGGCTCAAGGCGGAGGAGGCCGGCGCCGACAAGCTGCGCGACGCCTACTTGAAGACGATCGACGATGCGCGCAAGGCGCGAGAGGAAGCTGCAAGCATCCGATCCGAGGGCGCGAACGCCGGCACCGACCTGCGCGATCGCGCGGTATCTCGCCGCGCGCGTGGCCTGTCCGACAGCGAACGCGAAGACCTGAACCGACGGAACGCGAGCAGCCTGACGTCGCAGGCGACGCTCACAGCAGGCCGTGCACAGTCAGCGGCACGGGATGGCGACCTGAAGAAAGCGGCACGGCTGGCGGCCGATGCCGCGAAGTTGGCCGAGCGAGCCGAGCGGGCAGCCGATGCCATTCAGGACGACGACGACGCAGCGCGTGCCCTGGAAGACCTGTCTCGTGTGCAGGAGACGATCAGCGAAGCGCAGGCGCAGGCCAAAGAGCGCGAAGCAGCTGACCTTGAAGCCATTGCCGTCTCGATCCAGCAACAGATCAAGCTGGCTGAGGAACGCATTACCGCAGTGAAAGCGGAGCTTGCGAAGCCGGTGTCCCTGCAGACGGATATCGCCGAAGCCGAGAAGCAGATCCAGCTTCTGACCGAAAGGCTCGCTGCCATACCGGACAAGACTGTCACCGTCACGGTTCAGACGGTCGCGGCCACCGGTACGCCTGCCGAAGCGACCGCCGCACTTCCTGCCTTCGCATCTGGCGGCAAGCTGAGCGGCCCGGGTAGCGATCGAAGCGACAACCTGCTGCTGTGGGGTAGCCCGGGCGAATGGATGGTCAACGCCAAGGCCTCACGCCACTACGGCGACGACTTCATGCACCGGCTCAACTCGATGCAGCTGCCTCGATTCGCCGACGGCGGGCCAGTTACGCCTGGCATCCGCGCCGCTGCGAATGACTCGCCCGGCACGGTGTCTGCGACCTTCAACTTCCCCGGCATGACACCAGTCACGGCGCGTGTCGAGCGGCGCACCGCGGCGACGCTTGCGCGCGAGCTGCGTCGCGAAGCGAGAAAGACCGGCCGATGAACGGAATCGCATTCGAGCTCGGCGGAATCGCGGTGCCATACACCGTGGCCGGCGACATCCAGCAGCGCATCGCTCCTCTGCCTGGCGGCTCTTCGCTGCGCCGGATGATGAACGGCGACGCCCTAAAGCAGACCCACTACCGAAAGCTGGCTGTTCAGCTGTCCGGCGAGGGCTGGTGCCCGCTGGGCGTCGATGCCCTTGACTGGGACAACCCGGCCGGCCTTGTCCTGAAGTGCGGCGAGCCGCACTCGGTGCTGAGCAACAGCAACGTCATCGCACTGCCGGTCGCGCGCCGAACCGATGCGCCGTACCTCCCGACGGCACGCGCTCACCTGGCCAACGGCAACGAGGTCCAGACATCGATTTCGATCGCCTCGCACACGGCAACGCTCGTCGCCGTGGCCGGTGCTGTGGGCTACAGCGTCATCTACTTCCCGCAGCTGGTCGTCATTGCTGACCCGCCTGAGCACACAACGGACAGTGCCAGCGGCGTATCGGGATGGGCCTTGAACACCGAGGAAAAGTGACATGCGAATATTCGATCGAGTCGGCCAGGCGATAGACAGTGCAGGAACTGACCGCGTGATGGCACTCGGCGCGGCGCTGGCCGGTCTGCAAACCTACCGCGCCGCCGCCGGAGTGGCTGACATTTTTGAAATGCCCTACCTGATAACCGACGCGCTGGGACAATGGGAACAGGGCATCGGCGACGTAACAACGGATATCGGCATCGGCGACATATTTGACCGCCGCCTGGTTATCCGCAGCAGCAATGCCGGCAGCCGTATCGACATCGACGCTGAAGGAACGGGGCTACTGTTTTGCGTGCCGTTCGCGGTTTCGTCCATCCTGGCCACTGCAGCAACGGACGTCGCGAACTACTCCGTCGGCCCTGAAATCACAACCGAAGTTTACGGCGCGCTTGCCGCAGGCGCGGCCGCCACCGCGGGAAGCGTGTATTCGACCGCGCTCGGCTGCCAAGCAAACGCTTCCGCCAGTTTCTCGACCGCGCTCGGCGCACGAACCGTTGCGCAGGTAGCAGGCGCCGTGACCAGCGGCGACGGCAAGACCGGCAACCCGCGCGGCCACGCCCTCGACTTCACCGGCAGCAACACCTCCGCCGGCACCACATCGGTCGCCGTGACGAACGGCGCCGGCAGCTTCGCGCCCGCGGCATCTTCGGCGTATGTGCTTGAGGTGCAGGTAGTCGGCCGGCGCACCGCGCCCTCTGCCGGCGCCTACGGCGCGACGATCCGCGCACTTGTGCTGCGCAGCGGCGCCGGTGCCCCGACCATCATCGGACAGGCGAAGACCGACATTTCCGGCGGCCTGACCTGCGACTGCAGCCTGTCCGTCGTGAGCAACACGATTCAGGTCAACGCCCAGGGCGCGGCGAGCGGGGAAACCTGGTATTGGGCCGCGACCGTGCGCGCGACTGAGCAAAGAGGCGCCTGATGTACGGCGCAGCACCCTACGGGACCACACCCTACGGCGCGGCTCCAGGATCACCTGAGCCCGCACCGCCCTCGGGTGCGTCCGTGTCGCTGGGCTTCGAGATCGTCGTCGTGGAAGCAGCGGATATCGCACTCGGCTTCGACGTCGTCGTCCTCGAGGCCGCCGATATCTCGCTCGGGTTTCGAATCGTTGCGATCGAGGCGCTGGACATTGGCCTATCGATCGACATCACCGTGCAGTCCGCGACCATCACCAGCCCGCAGAAGTGGCAGCCCGTCGTCACGCTCGCCGGTGTCGACGTCAGCCAGCGCATAACTGGCGAGATCCGCATCGATGCGGACGAGGGAGAGGCACGCACGGCGAGCTTCATCATGCGGCCCGCACCGGGTCCGCTGACGCTGCCTGACTGGACCGGCGCGGCGGTCACCATCGACATCGCGCAACAGGACTCGATCGGCAATGCTGTCGACGCGCGCCGCCTCTTCACCGGCGTTGTCGACGTCCCGGATCTCGACGTGGCTGAGCAGCTCGTCGCGTTCGAATGCACCGATCAGCTGCAGCAGGTTGTCCGCAGTCTGCCCCGCGAGTGGATCGATACCAATGTGGGCGGCTTCTACAGCGAGGCGGTCAGCGGCGAGCCTGTCGACACGCTGCAGTACGCGGATGCGCGGCTGGCCAGCGTCCCCGCGTCGCTGGATCTCGATCCGTACCAGTCGGCACGCGTCACACCGTGGGCCATCGACAGCGCCGCCATCCTGACGCTGACCGAGAGCTCGATCATCGATGGATCGCTGCGCGTCGAGCTCGCGGGCCGGGCCAACATCCGTAACGAGGTCGAGACGGTTCTGCAGTACCGCTTTCCGCGGCTGCGCGCCCGTGTCGTGTCCGTCAATTTCGAACGAACGATCAACCAATACACGTCGCAGGGGTTGGACATTCCGAACCGCGCGATGATCGAGCAAGCACTGTCCGGCATGAGCGGCTGGCAACTGCGCGGCGACATCAACATCGTCCCTGTCGATCCCGGCAGCTACGAGTCGAGCGGCAGCGGCGGGACCGTCTACACGGTGATCAGCGCCACTGACGCGCCGCAGCTGGCGCTCGGGTTCGCGGCGCGGTTCTCGAATCGCTGGGTTCAATGGGTGACCGAGGAATACCGACTGAACGTCGCTGCCCAGGCGTCGATCGATGCGCTGGGACTCTCGCGCGCTACGTTCGACGGTGCAGTACTCGATGCCGAGTTCGACGACGGCGCGTGGCTTTTCGAATCCGATGCCGAGCCCGCCTTGACGCTGCCGACCACAGGTGACGTGAGCCTCGATTACGGTGGCGATGGCCGAACCGATCGAGCTGCTGCACAGAACGCGGCGGCGACACTGGTCGCTCAAGCGCGCAACGAGATCCTGTCGTCGCATCGAGACACGCACGTCTCTGCGATGACGCCACTGCACGCTGGCATCGACCTGAATCAGCGGATCGAGATCGATACGCCGCGCCTGAGCGCGCTCGGGAAGGTGATCGGCTTGACGCACCGGATGGACATCGACGCCGGCGAGCACGACACGGAGTTCGCCGTCGCCATTTCAGGATTCTCGGCGGTCGGGCTACAGGACGACGACGAACCGGACGCGCCTGCCGCGCCCACTGATCCGACGCCCGCGCCCGGATCTGCCGCCTACGGGTGCATCTGCGACATGTATGTCGGTCAGGTGTCCGGCGCGCCCGAGTTCGACGAGGCGCTGATGATCGGATTCAGCACCAACGCGCGAGCCGGATCTGAATTCGACGCCGGTGCGCCCGCCTACCCCTACGCCCTGAGTGTCCAGGCGCCGGAGATCGAGGCGGCTGTGCGTGACCCCATCACGCTGACGCAGGCGGCCAGCTACGCGGTCGCCATCCCTCAAGATCTACTGGAGATCACAGCGCTATGACTTTCGGATTCTTCGCCGATGCCGGCCTTTCGATACCGCTCGGCGCGTCGACCCGGCACCTGAGCACGCAAGGTGACCGGCTGATCTATTTCGGCTCGCCAGCCGCAGGCAAGCAATTGCAGGACGCGACGAACCCGGGAGTGACGAATCTGCAAATCGTCGTGACAGACAGCGCTGGCGGCAGTGGCCTGGCAGCCGCAGCAATCAAGCTCGCGGCCACGAACGGCGGCCTCGCTGGCGCTACGGGTGGCACTGCTCTGGCGATCGGCCACACGGTCCTGTCAGGCGCAGGCAACGCGAAGCCTGTGCATATTCGGATCGACGCCAGCGCAGGGACGGTCGGAACCACATACACCGATCTCGGCCTCGACGTGCCGAATACGGCAGAGACGGATGTCTGATCATGGGTGACATCAGCAAGGCCCTGATGAGAATCGGTGCTCGCGAGCTGGCAGGCGGCGGCATGACGCAGGGCTCTCGCCCTCCGTTCGAACCCAAACCAGTGCAGGGCGCAAAGCCTCCCGCCATCGGCCGTGGGCGCACGCCCGCTGCAAGCGGCGGCAGCGGTGACGTGCTCGTGGAGACGTCGTTCGCGTCGCGTACGTATTGGCCAGACGAAACGGTGACCAGCACCGACGGCGCGTTCACCTGGATCGTGAAGCCGATCCGACGTGTTTCGCTGCAGGGAGGCAACTGGATTGACTTCGCGGACCCGACGCCGTGACGATCGACTCTTTCACCACGCCGTTCGGTCCACTCGCGAAGTTCGGTTCCTTCGGACATCCTTTTCACGGCCCCGTGTCGCTATCGCAGCTGACGCTGCCGAACAGCACGACCCGCGCATACCTGCAGCCGAACAGCGCAGACGCCTGGGCGGTGACGCTTGCAGGCGTGCCCGCCGTTGAGCGCACCGAAGACGAACTTCTCCAGGACGATGCGGCTGGCCATCAGTGGCTTCAGCAGCTCGTGATATCCGGCGCCGCGACGCAGGTCTATGGCAAGCGGCTGACCGGCGATGCGCCCGCTTGGATCTGGCGTGACAGCGCCGGAGTGTGCTGGCAGTTTTCGCTGCCTCGTCTGGCGACTTACCAGACATCGATTCGGGTGCGCGCCCGCAAGTTCGGCCGGATCGGCGAACCTGCTTTCACGGCCGTCGATACCGACCTGTCGCACACCGTCGATGACGGCGCAATTGCGCTTTCGCTGGCGACGACGAACAACACCGAACTGACCGACACGCTGCTTCGGATCTGCGACATCAATTCCAGCGGATCGAAAGTAATCGTCGGGCTTTTCGCAGATCCACGGCGCACCAGCTACAGGCCCCGCTACGGATCCGAATTCGTAGTGCCCGCACCGGTCGAGTCAGCACTGGGTTTTCTGATCATCGAGGTAAGCGACGGCTCGCCAACACCGTCGATCGCACTGACGACGTTGCGCAACCACCGCGCAACGCTCGGGACCGTCTCCGGCACCAGATCGCGTGTGCCGGCCGGCGATTGGGAAGACCTGCCGACGGTCGAGGGATTCCGCACGGGCACGGTCACGCTCAGCGGCAACGATGCAGTCAGCGACCGCATCGTCTCGATGTACTTCGGTGAATCCGATGTGCCGAAGGAATTCACCATCGGCTACACGTTTGACTTCGAGCTGGTGCGCGACTTCGGGGAATTCAACATCAGCGTGCCGGGCTTTGGGACGACATTCTTCGCGCGAAGGGACGAAGAGACCACGCGTGACATCACCTACACGCTGAGCCGCGACGGGACCGAAGTCGCCTCCGTGTCGATCGCGCATGACCCGTTCCCGGCCGACAGCGTCGAACTCGAAAGCGGAATCCCGGAGGTCTATTACCAGGGCGGCACAAACCTGACCTGGAACGTCGACGGCCTCTACCCCATCACCAGCTACGCCGATCCGACCGAGGCTGCTCTGCTGGTCATTTCCCGTGATCGCACCCAGACCGGGCTCTGGCTGTATTCGAAGAAGCTCATCGGCCTGTTCAGCATCAGCCGCGCCGGCGTCGTCACGTGGACGTCGGCCTACTCACCTGACTCCAGCGCCGCAGCACAGGCCGCCGCCTCCGGTGGCTGGACGTCTGACGGCGCAGGCCGCCTTGTCGGCGGGCCGACTACCTGGTGGCGCGCGATCAACCCGCTGACCGGTGCCATCAGCACCACCTACAGCACACCCGTCTGCTACGTCTGAAAGGAACGCCAATGCACGACAGAGACACCTCCGCATTTCTCGCTTCGCTACTCGACGTGCTGCGCCCCGTCTTGCCGTGGCTCTCGACGTTGTTTCTCTCTTCGCTCGCGACCGCCGCGCAAGTCGCGCAGAAGATTCGTGCAGGGGAGCCGTGGAGCCCGCGCAATGCCTTGCTGGATCTGATTGTCTGCACATTCGTCGGCCTCATCACACACATGATGTGCGAGACAGCAGGCATGGACGGCATGACGCGCTCCCTGCTGGTGGCGATCAGTGCGCATATGGGAACGCGCGCGCTCGGACAGTACGAGCGCTTTCGCGATCGCATCTTCGGTGTGGGTGACAAACAATGAACATCGTCCTCACCCGCTTCGCGTACCACCACACATGCACGCTCGGCCGCCTCGTCGCTGGCGATCTTGAGCTGGCCACGATTGAGCGGCCATGGGTGCCCAACCCGGCGGGCCCGGGTGGAAAGCCGCGCATCTCGTGCGTACCGGACGGCGAGTACCGGCTGATCCAGCACAGCAGCGAGCGGTTTCCCAGCGTCTGGGCGCTGATCAACCCGGCGCTGGGCGTGTGGTACCAGCCGCATGACGTACCGCGCGCGCAAGGCTGGGGCCGATCGGCAGTGCTTATCCACGCCGGCAACCGCGTCAGCGACGTGATCGGCTGCATTGCCGTCGGCCGTAAGCACGGCACCCAGAGTGGCGAGTCGGTCGTGATCTCAAGTCAGATCGCCCTGGGGGATCTGCGCGGAGTGTTGCGCCTCGGCGAGCACCAGCTGCTGATCGAGACGACGAAGGGAGCGCGCTGATGCTCTCGAAAATCCTGACTCGGAGCGTCCCGTGGCTGCTGCTCGGCGCGCTCGCGCTCGCCGGCCTGCAGACCTACCGGCTGGCCAGCGAACAAACCGCACACGCCCGCACGCAGCGCGACCACGCGCAGCAGATGGCCACCCTCGAACGCACCGGTCGCGAAGCCGAGACCGATGCACGCGCAGAAGACGCTCGCCGCTTTACCGCCCTATGGGAGATCACCAATGCCACGCAAACCCAACTCGAAGCCGTTCGTGCTGACGCTGCTGCTGCATCTGATGTTGCTGGGCGGCTGCGCCAGCGTGTCGCCGCAATCACCGCCGGTTGTCGTCGAAGCCCCGACGATCCCGGATCTGCCGTTGCAGGCGAGGCAACCCGAAGCGATCCCGATCTGCTCGCCGACGTGCTCGGCGAAATGGAGATCGCGGGTCGAGAACTGGCTGAAGAAACTGACCGCAGAGGAATAGCGGGACGGGCCTGCGAACGAGCGTACGACGTCCTGAATGAATCGGCCGCCCGCCTGCACTGAGTGCGCGCGACTGCGCTCCGATCGCAACACTTGGCGACGGATCGCAGTAATGCTTATGGGGTTGTGTCGGACGTTGATCAGTCTGCTGACTGCGCGCGAGCCTTGGCGAGCTGGTACGTCAAAACCTCCGCAGGTCCAGCAATCTCGAAGTAACGATCCAAACTGATGAGCAGCTTGTCCGACATCGAATTCCCGTTTGGGAATACACCAACACATGTTCGGCCGAGCCGTTTCACGTCTTCAACAAGCCCTACATAGTCCGCATCACCGCCTACCAGAACGGCCACCTCATAATTCCGATGGAAGGCCTGCATCAACATCTCGCGTGCGACCGCCAGATCAACGCCTTTCTCGTTCCGACCCTTCCTCTTCGGATAAATACTTGAGTCGTAGCCATACCGCTTCAAGAGAATCCGAAGCGTCTGAATGTCTTCATCACTCCCCTGGCGGGATCCAAACCAATACTTCCTCACGACTCGACATGCGCCAATCGTTCCCAGAGATCCGCTCAACGCTTGGCTGATCAACTTAGAGGCCAAATTGATGACTTCATCGGAGGGCGTCTCGGCTCGCTCTTCAAGGCTGTAACGATTGATCAACTCCACGAGCAAGTTCGTGCCGTCGACAAAAACCATAGTGGGTAGTGGGTTGATATATCGTCCTTTCACAGGCAAATGACCCGGGCAGCAAGCTGCCCGGGGGGTGACTACTCAGTCACCCGCATCGTGGTGGCGGAGGCATAGCCATCTCCCATTGAAGGGGTTGTCGACATAGGCAGACCCGGCGCACAATCCACTTTCCAAGGCGAGCTGTGCAAACGGCTCAGGCGGCCGGGACTTACGTCTCGGCTGCCACCCATCCATCCGACCACTACCGGCAGGGCAAACCTGCGCGGCGAACACCATATTTAGTGGCGGTAGGCATGAAACACATTCTAAACGCGCTTTTTTTCCGCACAAGACAACAAGCTGTGGATTACTTGTGGATGGCTTTTTTGAAAGCCATTCAACATCAATGCGTTTTCGAACGTGCTGGCAAGTATTGAATCATGTCCTTTCACGCCGCAATAGCCTTGACAGGCAACTTGCGTGGATGTCGGCCGCATGCTGTCTAGCTGTGCGGTCGATAGCGACGGCGCGCTGCGCTATTGCACGGCAAACCGTCCATAGAATGACGCGGGCGCGCGGAAACTACGTCTTTGGGATACGTCGTATTTCTTTATCTCTGAGCCGCATTCGACAGCCCGTCAATCCAGTCCGCCCGCTCCTGGATCTTTCGCCGGCGCTAATCCGCTGCGCCTGAGTGGGGTTCGGTCGACCGAGGCGCGCGAAGACCGCGCCGACTGGCGACTTCGCGCGACTGAAAGACGGGGGAGAGAGCAGCGCCGAAAGAGCGCTCACTATTCGTTCAGTGGACGCCGGCAAACCCGCAGAGAACCGTGACTCAATTTGTCGTGATAGTGCGTAAGGATCGAACGTAACCGATTGATCGGCTGAGCAAAGCGGCCCGGACTCATAATCCGTTGGTGCCGAGTTCGACTCTCGGGGGGCCCACCAGACACAAAAGCCCCAGCCTTGCGCGGCTGGGGCTTTTTCGTTTCCGGCGAAGGGAAAGAAGTCGCTCTCACGCCGAGTCGCCAGGGCGTTCTTCTGCCACGGCCAGCGCATTGTCGATCCGCCTCACGCCGGCGACTGACAGGGCCGTCTGCAGTACGCGGGCGAGTTGCGCGGCATTACGCACGGTACCGGACAGGGTCACATCACCGGCGTGCGAAGACACTGCAACATCAATGCCGTCGAGCGCGTGATCGGCACGAAAAGCCACCTGGATCGCCTTCTGCAAGGAGTGATCGACATCTTCGGTGGTCGGCTCGCGCGCCTGCAGGCGCGCGGCACCCACCAGACCGGCAGCCTGGGTCGGCGAGCAGATCGAATAGGCGATGGCCGTGGTGGTCAGTACGGTGACGATGCGCTGTCGGGTGATCATGAGGTCTCCTCCTTGTAGTCGGGTCGTGTAGCTGGAACGCCTGCCTGACCCTCAAGCAGATGTCGCGCCAACACGCTTTTCCTTTTTTGATCAGTAAATTGCCACTGCGGGTTGCGACTGCGGCGTCGCTCTGAGGCGACACCGCAGCGGTCAGCCGTGGCGGCCGAGTGCCGCGTCCGCGGCATCGTTGCGGAACAGAACCGGATCAAGTCCGCAGCGCTGCAGCAGCCGGTAGAACTCGGTGCGGTTGCGCCCGGCAATGCGCGCCGCATCGCTCACGTTGCCGGCCGTGAGCTTGAGCAACTGCACCAGATAGTTGCGTTCGAAGCGCTGTTTGGCTTCGGCATAGCCAAGCGCTTCCATAGGCTTCACGCGCAACGCTCGGTCGACCAGCGCACGCGGTACAAGTGACGTGGTGGCCAGTGCGCACGCCTGTTCGACCACGTTCTGCAGCTGGCGCACATTGCCGGCCCAACTGGCCGTTGCCAGCGCTTCGAGCGCATCGGGTGCGAAGCCGTATAGAGGTTTGCCGTACTTCTTCGCCAGCGTGCGCAGGAAGTGATCGGCGAGCAGCGGGATGTCTTCCCGCCGCTCGTCGAGCGACGGCAGCATCAGGCTGACGACATTGATGCGGTAATAGAGGTCTTCGCGGAACTGGCCCTGATCGAGCGCGGCGTCGAGGTCGCAATGGGTTGCCGACACGATGCGCACGTCGATCGGCTCAGCCTGCGTCGCACCCACCGGGCGCACTGCGCGTTCCTGCAGCACACGCAGCAGCTTCACCTGCAGCGCCAGCGGCATGTCCCCGATTTCGTCGAGAAACAGCGTACCGCCGTGCGCCGCACGGAACAGGCCGGTATGGCGCCCGGTCGCGCCGGTGAAGGCGCCCCGCTCATGGCCGAACAGTTCGGATTCGAGCAGCGCTTCGGGAATCGCACCGCAGTTGATCGCAACGAAAGGTTCTGCCGCGCGCGGGCTGGCGCGATGGATGGCACGCGCCAGCAACTCCTTGCCGGTGCCGCTCTGGCCGCGGATCAGCACGCTGGCGTCGGACGCCGCGATCAGCCGGGCTTCATCGAGCAGCGTGTTCATGCGCGCACTGTGGCTGATCAGGTCAGCGCGCCAGGCGTCGTCGATGGCGGCGCTCGCGCCGGGTGGTGTCGCGTGCTCGAGTGCGCGCGATATCTGCGCCAGCAGCACCGCACTGTCGAAAGGTTTGGTCAGATAGCCGGCGACGCCCTGCGAAGTCGCTTCGACTGCGTCCGGAATCGTGCCGTGTGCAGTCAGCAGGATGACCGGCAGCGCCGGATGTTGATGCCGGATGTCGCCGAACAGCGACAGACCATCGCGATCCGGCAGACGCACATCGCACACAACGAGACTGAAGCGTTCAACCGCGAGCCGCAACAAAGCTGCCTCGGCTGTTTCGGCGGTGCTGACCGCATAGCCGCTGGCCTTTAGCCGCATCGACAGCAGACGCAACAGACCCGTATCGTCGTCAACAAGTAGCAGCCGGTGCGCGCCGCTCATCGTGCCAGCGCCCGCTTCGGGGTGCGGGACGGCGGCGTGCGTTCGATGTCGGCCAGCGCATCGATCTTGCGCTGCAGCTCGTCTGTGCGCAGCTGGCTGTCCTTCAATTGCCGCGCATGTCGTTCGGCCTGCAGGAGAAGTCGCTGATTAGCCGCATCGAGCCGCTGTCGCTCGTTGATCTGATCAAGCAAGGTGCGCGCATAGGGATGTTGCGCACGCGACGCGTCATCCGTTGCCGCCAGAAGGGTTTCGAGCAACGCCTTCGCGCGTGCCGCGTTGCCGGTGCGCGGGTGCGCAGCCGGCAAAACCTGACTCAGCGGTGATGACTCGAGCGGCTGCTGGCAGCACACAGGTCTCAGCCCGATCTCCTCGTCATCGGCAGGTACTTCCGGTGTTGCAGCACAGCCGAACAAAAACGCGACGAGGGTGAGCAAACACACAAGCCTGTATGGGGAACGCGGAGCGCTGTGGGCGAAATCAGACGGCTTGAGGGGCATGAGGCAGTTCTATCCTGAAATGGGCGCCGCGTTCGGCCGGCATCACGATGGCCGTGCCGCCGTGGGCGGCGATGAATTCGCGCACGATGGCCAGGCCGAGGCCGTTGCCTTTGTCCGGTCGCGGTGCGCGTCGGCTGCCACGGAAAAACGGTTCGAAGATGCGATCGACTTCGTCCGGCGCAACGCCCGGCCCTTCGTCGATGCAGTCGATGCGGGCGGTCTGTTCATCGGCGCTCAACTCAAGCCGGACCGTTCCACCGTGCGGGCTGAATGCAATGCCATTGCTGACCAGGTTGATCAGCGCGATGCGCAGCTTGGCGGCGTCGCCGCGCACTGGCGGCGCGTAGCCCGACACGTTGATCTGGACGTCCTTCACCTTGGCCTGCAGCTTGAGGTCGGCGGTGACGTCGCGCACGAGCGCGCGCAACGCGGTCGGCCGCAGATCGAGGTGCTGCGCGTCGAATTGCGTCGCGTTGTAGCCGATCAGCTGCTCGATGCGTTCCTGCAGCGCGCGCGCATTGGTGTCGAGAATGCGGCTCACCTCGAGCTGTTCCGCATTGAGGCCGCCGAGCACACCGTCCTGCATCAACGCGATGCCCTCACGCAACGACGCGAGCGGCGTCTTCAGTTCGTGCGAAACATGGCGCAGCACCCGGTTGCGGTGCGCCTCGAGTTCGGCCATGCGCTGACGCAGCCATTCCAGCCGGTCACCGAGCTGGCGCAGGTCAGCGGGTCCGCCGACCACCACAGGTGCGGCAAAGCTACCTTCGCCCAGTCGCGTGATCGCGCGTTCGACGTGCTTCAGTGGTCGCAATATCCACCAGCCGATGGCCAGCGCCAGCAACATCGCGAGCGCGACGGCGGCCAGCATCTGCAGGGCGAGCCGGTCGCGACTGCGTTCCAGCGTATCGAGCAGCGTGGTGTTGCGCAGGTCGATGTGGCTGCGGACTGCGGCCGCCAGCCTGTCGTTGACGCTGGCCAGAGCCGAATCTGCGTCGACCGCATCCGCCGGGGGCGCCGTCTGATCGAATCCGGCAGCAAGCCGACTGGCATGTTCGCGCCATTGCGTCGCGACGGCTGAGGCAGGCAATTCAGCTTCGATGTCGACAAGCGCAGTCTTCGCCTGCTCGGAAGCTTCGTCAAAGCGTTCGCGCAGCGCGGGTGCCTGCAGCACTGCGTACTGACGCGCACTGCGCTCCATGTCGGCGCTGCGTTCGTCGATCTGTTGCATCGCAGCCGACAGCTTGAGGGCACTGGAGCCTGCCTGCCGACTGGCGAGCGCGAAGTCCTGCATCATCACCCAGCCACTGCCGGCCGCTGCGCCGAGCGCGCCGGCGATCAGCAGCACAGCGATGAGAAGGGTGCTGCGGAAGGAAAGGTGCGGCATGCGCGGACGAAGTACGGCCAAGATGAAGGCGCGAGTCTAGGGAGGACGAAAAGCCCGTGCGGTAAGCCGTCGTAAGCAAATGCAAAATAAAGTAAATGACCATTGCATGTCCACCATCCCGTTCGCCGACGGTGTGTCGTGCCGCGGCGACAGTCAACGCGGGATTTCGGGTGTCCGCTTGCTCGACGCACGCCCAACCAATTGAAATAATGAACTTATTTTTGCCGGCACGAGCATTGCTCAGTACCGTCGGGCACCGCTTCGATGGCCCGATCATTCAAGGAGAACGCATGTTCAACAGCAAACCCGGTCCATTTCCGAAACCCGCCGAAAGCCAGACTGGCCGTACCTTGCGGCCGGGCGGACAATCGTCCCTGTCAGGTGGCCTGTCGGCCACGCAGCCAAGCAATGCGCCGCCAGTGTCGCTTCCTGGCGACACGCCCGCCGCCCTTGCCGCCACGCCCGCCGCGCGTGATGCGGCGATCGCGGGCTCGACCGAGCA
The DNA here is from genome assembly GCF_024580145.1 of Methyloversatilis sp. XJ19-49. Classification (GTDB taxonomy): domain Bacteria; phylum Pseudomonadota; class Gammaproteobacteria; order Burkholderiales; family Rhodocyclaceae; genus Methyloversatilis. The sequence continues at coordinate 59,445 of NZ_JANINI010000009.1, read as the reverse complement.
GGGCAGTCGCCTCATCGTCGGGCCGGATGTGAAGCTCAAGGGCGCGGAAATTCTCGACTGCGACACGCTGGTGGTGGAAGGCCGCGTCGAGGCGACGATGGACAGCCGGGTCATCCGCATTGCCGAGCACGGCGCGTACTCGGGCACGGTGGGCATCGACATCGCGGAAATCCACGGTCATTTCGATGGCGAACTGACCGCTCGCCAGCGGCTCATCGTCCATGCGACCGGCCGGGTCAGCGGCAAGATCCGCTACGGCTCGATCCTGATCGAGGAAGGCGGAGAAATATCGGGCGACGTGAAATCGCTGACCGCCGCAGGCAAGGACGCTTCGCGGCCGGCAAAGGAGCTGCCGACCGACGAGCGCCGGGTACTGAGCGCGCTCGCGGGCTGAAACGACAAGCCGGATGAACCGGAGGTCAGGGTGCGGCCGCTGCGGCCTCGCCCTGCTCCGCCATCGCGTCGGCCCACCCGCCGCCAAGCGCGACATACAGATTCACCACTTCGGCCAGTTGCGACTGGCGAGCGCGCACCAGGGCGAGCGATGCGTCATTCGCGCTTCGCTGCGCATCGAGCACTTCAAGGTAGCGCGAATAGCCCGCGTCGTAACGCTTCTGCGCAAGCTCAAGACTGCGTGCTGCGGCGTCGAACTGCGCCTGCAGCGCAACCACACTCTGCGCGTACTGCTCGCCCGCCACCAGCGCATCGCGCACATCGGTGAAGGCACTGCGCACGGCCGACACATAGCTCGCCAGCGCCTGCTTCTGCTGCGCACTGGCCTGATCGACGCGCGCGCTGCGCCGGCCGGCGTCGAACAGCGGCAGATCCAGCCCCACGCCCAGCGACCAGATATTGGCCGGTCCGCTGAACAGATCGGACAGTTCGCGACTTTGCGAGCCGTAGTTGCCGGTCAGTGAAATCGACGGGTACAGCGCAGCCTTCGCCACACCGATCTGCGCGCTGGCCGCGGCCAGTTCGGCTTCCGCCTGACGGATGTCCGGCCGCGCGTCGAGCAGCGACGACGGCAAGCCGGCCGGCGGCTGCAACGGAAGGGGCAGCGAGCGCAGGTCGCCCGGGGCGATCGCCAGATCGAGCTGGCCACTGAGCAGACCGAGCTGGTTTTCGGCAATCGCACGACTGCGCGTCAGATCGGCGATCTGCGCCTCGATGACCGACACCGCGCCCAGCGCCTGCTGCAGTTCGAGATCATTGGTCAGGCCACGTTCGGCGCGCGTACGCAGGATGGTGGCGTTGTCGCGCCGTGTCGTCAGCGTGTCGCGCGACAGCGCGAGCTGGGCGTCCAGCGCGCGCAGGTTCAGATAGCTGCCGACCAGCTGGCTCACCAGTGTCAGCTCCACCGTATCCTTCGCGTAACGGGTACCGAGCGCCTGCGCGCGTGCCGCCTCGCTGGCGCGGCGCAGCTTGCCCCAGAAGTCGATCTCGAACGAAGTCGAGATCGCAGCCTGGAAATTGTTGCGATACAGCGGCGCCCCCGCCGGAATCGGCGTCGCCACGCCGCTGATGCGTGAGCGGCTCGCGGCCGCCCCCACACCGACGTCCGGAAACAGGGCCGCACCGACTTCGCGCAGCACGGCGTCCGCCTGTTCGATACGCGCAACGGCACGTTGCACGTCGCTGTTGTCGGTCAGTGCGCGGTCGACAAGCGCGTTCAGCGTGTCGTCGTTGAACAGCTTCCACCAGCCGCGCGCCACCGCAACCTGGGGCTGACCGTCGGCCGACGCCGCAAAGCGCGCGGGCAGCGCCAGTTCCGGTCGTACGTAATCCGGGCCCACCATGCAGCCGGACAGCAGCAACGCCGCGAGCGCAGTCAGGGCCGGCGAGCGGAATGCACTCTTCATTGCACGGCCTCCGGCGTTTCCGTGTTGCGCGCTGCCGTCTTGCGGCCGCTCAGCCAGCTGAAGAAGAGCGGGATGAAGATCGTAGCGACAAAAGTTGCCGCCAGCATGCCGCCGAACACGCCGGTACCCATCGAACGCCGGGCCGACGCACCGGCGCCGGTGGCGATCACCAGCGGCACGACCCCGAGAATGAAGGCGAGCGCGGTCATGCAGATCGGGCGGAAGCGCAGCCGCGCCGCCTCGAGCGACGCCTCGATGGCGCTCATGCCCTCGGCCTGCTTCTGCGCGGCGAATTCGACTATCAGGATGGCGTTCTTCGCGGCCAGCCCGACCAGCACCACCAGACCGATCTGGAAGTAGATGTCATTCGGCATGCCGCGCACCCACACTGCCAGCAGCGCACCCAGGATGGCGAACGGAATCGCAAGGATGACCGCCAGCGGCAGCGACCAGCGTTCGTATTGCGCAGCGAGGATCAGGAACACCATGATGATGCCGAAAGCCATGGCGATGACCGACGTCAGGCCGGTGCGTTTTTCCTGATACGCCTGACCGGTCCATTCCAGCGCGTAGCCCGCCGGCAGGATGTCGCGCGCCACCTCCTCCACGATCTGTATGGCTTCGCCCGAACTGCGACCCGGTGCCGAATTGCCGAGGATCTTGGCGGCGATGAAGCCATTGAAGCGCTCGACCATCTCCGGACCGACGACGGACTTCACGGTGATCACCGCCGACAGCGGAATCATTGCGCCGGTGGTCGCCCGCACATACGGTTTGCCCAGATCTTCCGGCTTCATGCGGTAGGCGGCATCGGCGCCAAGCTGCACCTTGTAGGTCTTGCCCGAGCGATTGAAGTCATTCACGTACAGCGTGCCCATCGTCGCCTGCAACGTCGAATACAGCGCGTCGATCGGAATGCCGAGCGCGATCGCCTTCGCCTCGTCCACCTCGACGCTGAGCTGCGGCGAGGACACGCGGAAGAAGCTGTTCATGCCGGTCAGTTCGGAGCGCGCCTTCAGCGCATCGAGCAACTGCGTGGTGATGGCGGCGAGCTTGCGCGGATCGGCCTCCTCGCGCGCCTGAACGTACGCTTCGAAGCCACCCGCCGTACCCAGACCCTGAATCGGCGGCGGATTGAAGATCAGTCCCATGCCATCGCTCAGTTTCATGCCTGCCGCGGCAATCTTCTTCTGCAGGTCGTCCGCGGTTTCGGTGCGCTGGTCCCACGGACGCAGCACGACGAACATCATGGCGACGCTCGACCGGTTGTTGCCGGTGATGAAATCGATGCCGCGCACCATGAACAGGTTTTCCACCGCCGGCTCGTCGTTGATCACCTTGCGCAGCTTCTCGAACGATTGTTCGGTGCGCTCGGCCGAAGCGCCATCCGGCAAGGTCACGAAACCGAACAGATAGCCCTGATCTTCCGACGGTACGAAGGCGCCCGGCACAACGCGGAACATGAAGCCGGCGCCGGCGAACAGCAGGCCGACCACCAGCACGCTGATCAGTCCGTGGCGCAGCGTCAGCGCCACCGTGCCGGTGTAGACCTTCGTCAGCCAGTCGAAGCCGCGGTTGAACGGCCGGAACATTTTCGATTCACCATCGTGCGGCTTGAGCATCAGCGCGCACAGCGCGGGCGTCAATGTCAGCGCGACGATGCCGGAAATGGTGACCGACACCGCCACCGTGGCCGCGAACTGCTGATACAGCTTGCCGGCGATGCCACCCAGGAAGGCGACCGGCACGAACACCGCAACCAGCACCAGCACCATGGCGACCAGCGCGCCGGACACCTCGCGCATCGCTTCCAGCGCCGCATCCTTCGGCGTGCGGCCGAATTCGCGCATCTGCCGCTCGACGTTTTCCAGCACCACGATGGCGTCATCCACGACGATGCCGATCGACAGCACCATGGCGAACAGCGTCAAGGTATTGATCGAAAAACCGAATATCCACAGTCCGGCGAAGGTGCCGACCAGCGACACCGGCACCGCGATCAAAGGGATCAGCGTGGCACGCCAGTTCTGCAGGAACACGAACACCACCAGCACGACCAGTACGGTGGCTTCGAGCAGCGTGGTTGCCACCGCCTTGATCGATTCGCGGATGAAGCGCGTGGTGTCGTTCGGAATGATGAACTCGAGCCCGTCCGGCAGGCGCAGCGACAGTTCGTCCAGCTTGGCGCGCACCAGATTCGCCGCCTCCAGCGCATTGGCGCCCGACTGCAGGTAGATGCCCATGCCGGACACCGGCGTGCCATTCACCTTGGTCGTGCGGTCATAGTTTTCCGCGCCCAGCTCGATGCGCGCGACGTCCTTCAGCCGTACCACGCCGCCCGGGCCATCGGCGCGCAGCAGGATGTTCTCGAAATCCTCGATGCTCAGCAGACGCCCCTTGGCACTGACCGTGTAAGTCAGCTGCTGACCGTTGAGCACCGGTTCCTGCCCGATGCGACCGGCCGCGTTCTGCGCGTTCTGCACGCGGATCGCCGCCGCCACGTCGGAGGTGGCGATGCCCAGCCGAGCCATCACGTCCGGCTTGAGCCACACGCGCATGGCGTAGGGCGCGTCGAAGGCGATCGCGTCGCCGACGCCGCGCAGGCGGCGCAGTTCGTCGAGCACGTTCACCGCGACGTAATTGGTCAGAAAAAGTGTGTCGCGCTGCCCATCGGTCGATTTGAGCGCAGCGATCATCAGCAGGTTGTTCGAGCGCTTGCGCACGACCAGCCCGTTGCGCCGCACGTCTTCCGGCAAGCGCGATTCGGCCACCGAAATGCGGTTGTTCACCGCGATCAGCGCGGTGTCGGGGTCGGTGCCGACTTCGAAGGTGAGCGTGATGCTGACCGTGCCGTTCGAGGTCGACGTCGAGTTGAAGTACAGCAGGCCTTCAACGCCGGACAACTGTTCCTCGATCGGTGCCGCAACCGTGCGCGACAGCGTTTCCGCATTGGCACCCGGATAGGTCGCAGTGACGATGACAGTCGGTGGCGAGATTTCAGGGTATTGCGCGACCGGCAGCGACAACGACGCCACCAGACCGGCAATCATGATCACGATGGAAATGACGCCCGAAAAGATCGGGCGCGTGATGAAGAAGCGGGCCATGGCTGCGCGCTCCGTCAGGTCTTGGGCTGCGCGGCGGCCGCCGGCGGCGCATTGGCAGGTGCCTCGCCCGGCGCACGCGGGGCGACGGGCGCGCCCGGGCGCAGCTTGATCAGGTTGTCGACGATGACGCGCTCACCCGGCTTCAACCCATCGGTGACCACCCAGTTCTTGCCCTGCCAGTCGCCCAGCTTGACTGGGCGCGGCTCGACCTTTTCATCAGCTCCCACCAGCATCAGCACCGGGCCGTTCTCCGTCTGCGTCACGGCTGCCTGCGGCACCAGGAACACATTTTCCTGCTCGCCGACGATCACACGGGCGCGCACGAACTGGCCTGGCAGGATGCGTGCGTCGGCGTTGGCGAACTCGGCGCGCATTTCCATCGTGCCGAGCAATGCGTCGATCCGGCTGGCCGAAAAATTGATCTGTCCACGCTGCGGGTAAATGCTGCCGTCGGGCAGTTGCAGTTCGACGTCGCGCAGGTTGCGCGCGGCAGCGCGGCCACCCGGCAGCTTCTGCAGGTCGCCATCGGACAGGCTGAAACGGATCCAGATCGGATTGATCTGCGAAATCGAGGTCAACAGGCTGTCACTTCCGGCATTGACCAGCGACCCTTCGGAACGCTGCGCCCGGCCCGACATGCCGGACACCGGCGCGGTCACATTCGTATAGGAGAGGTTCAGTTCAGCCTGGCGCACCGCCGCTTCGGCCGATTTCATCGCCGCCTTCGACACCGCACTGGCCGATTTCGTATCGTCGAATTCCTTCTGGCTGATCGCCCGCTCGGCCACCAGACCCTGCAGACGCTGCAGCTCGCGCGCCGTCTGTTCGTCCAGCGCCTGCGCTTCGGCCAACTGGGCGCGAGCCTGGGCAAGTGCGATCTCGAACGGCGCCCGCTCGATGCGGAACAGCGGCTGGCCGGCTTTCACGGCTTCGCCTTCGCCGTACAAGCGCTTTTCGATGATGCCGGTCACGCGCGCCCTGACTTCAACCTCGCGCGCCCCTTCTGCCTGCGCAACCGATTCGATCAGCAGCGGCGCGCGCGTGCTCTCCGCCACCACGATGGACACCGGCAACGGTTTGGGTGCCGCAGCCGTGGCCGGCTGGTCACCGGAACATGCGCTCAGGAAAGTCGCCGCAATCAGCAGGGGGACGATCGACAGGGAAAAACGCAGGGCGGCGGGAGAACGATGCAGGGGCGTCGGCGACATGGCGGCGGACGGGACTGCGGGGCAGGCGGGCATCAATGCTCTCCAGATCTCGGCCTGCAATTATATACACGCACGAATGTTTGTAAATTACAGGGGCCTTGTCGCCCCCCCCCGCCGCCCCGCAGAGGTCAGGCCTGCGGGGTGACGGGGTCGCCGTCAGCGGCACCGGGGGTCGACAGGTCTGCCGGCACGACGTTCTCGGCCAGCCCCTGGATGCGACGGCGCACCATGTGGATGTGCGCGCGCAATTGATAGTGATAGTCGGCGTGCGACAGAGGCACGCCGATGCGCGCGACCGCGATTTCGATGCGGTCGAGGTCGTGCAGCCATTCGGCGCGCGAGCGTGTCGTGTCTTCCTGCAGCGCCTGGCGCTCCAGATCCTTCAACTCGCCGTACCAGCGGTACAGCTTGCTGCGCACGCGCCAGACGTAGAGCTGCGGCAGGATGCGGAACAGCGGCACGGCCAGGGCAAGCAGCGGCACCAACAGCACGATCATGCGGTCGAGCAGGTTGGCGATCGAAAACGGCAGGTAGCGCTGCAGGAACGGCGGGCCGACCTCGTAGAAGCGCGCCGCGCGCGGATGCAGTTCGAAGTCGCCGCCGTCGGATTGCGGAAACTCGCCCGGATGCTGAAAAACCGTGGCTTCGGCGTGCGCCGGCTTCATGGCGCCCAGCATCAGGTCGATCAGCGCCGGATGCGTGTCCTCGCGCGCCACGACGTAGGCGCGAGTCGCCACCATCGAAATGTCACGCGACGGAATATCGCGCACGAAGTCGATCGCACCGCGCGGCAACGTCACTTCATTCAGGTGGGGAAAGCGACGTGCATAAGCCGGCGACTGCGCCATGCTCATCAGCGAGATCCCCTCGGCGTAAAGCAGCGACCATACGCTGGCCGAATTGACCGCGCCGACGACGATCAGCGCATCAATCTGGCGCGACAGCAGTGCCGCCACGCCAGCAGTGCCGCCGAGCGGCTTGAGCAGCTTCGCGTCGCCGACAAGTGCATGCGCCTCCAGCAGTTGCAGAGCCAGATGGCGTGTGCCGCTGCCTTCGGCACCGACTCCGATGCGCAGACCCTTCAGCTGATCCAGCCGATCCAGGCCCGGCCGGCCGCGATGGAACACCCACACCGGCTCGTAATACGCTGCACCGAGCGACAGCAGGCCGGGCGGATGGTCTTCCGCACTGCCACCCTGGACGAAGGCGAAATCGACCGACTGCTCCGTGTCCATCAGCCGCTGCAGGTTTTCGATCGATCCGGCGCTCTGCCGCACGTCGACGCGCACTCCGAACGGCTCGATCAGCGGTTTGTAGCGCGCACAGTAGGTTTCGTAGGCCGAGCCTTCGGCGCCGCAGGAGAAAGTCGTGAAACCGGGCGGTGCCGGCTTGATGTAGCGCGCGGCGAACCAGAAGCCGGCACCGACGATGAGCAGCGCCGGCAGGACGAGCACGAACATGTCACGGAAGGAAAGCTGACGCAGCCAGTTGCGCAGCGCGGACGCGCGCAGGGTGTAGGGCGGGGGAGGCGAAGTCATGCGGATCGGATCAAGGCGAAGTTTGCGGCGGGCTAAAGTGTGCGACGGCTGCATCCGTTAAACGGGCACGATGCAACATATTGAATGTACGGGCGCACCGCAAGCTTCCACAAAATACACTGACAGAAACCAGAGGTTCGTCCGATGAATGTAGTGGTGATTGACGACGCCCAGGTGAACCTGGTGCTGATGGCCGCGCTGCTGGGCAAGCTGCCCGACTGCACGGCGACCTGTTTCCTGTCGCCCGCCGAGGCGCTCGAACACTGCATGCGCGAAGATCCCGATCTGGTGATAGTCGATTACATGATGCCTGACATGGATGGCATCGAGTTCATCCGGCGCTTCCGCAGCCACCCTGCCCGCTCGCAGACACCGCTGCTGATGGTGACAGCCGATCACGAACGCGAGGTGCGCTACCGGGCGCTCGAGTCGGGTGCCAACGATTTCCTGAACAAGCCGCTGGACCGCATCGAATTCACCTCGCGCGTGAAGAACATGCTGTTCCTGCGCCGCAGTCAGGTCGCGTTGGCCAACCACGCTCGGACGCTGGCCGACGAGGTGCGCCGGGCCACCGCCGAAATCTACGGGCGCGAGCGCGAAACGCTGAACAAGCTGGCGCGTGCGGCCGAGTTCCGCGATCCTGAAACCGGCGCCCATATCCTGCGCATGGCGCACTACTCTGCACTGATCGCGCGCGCCATGGGGCTGGATGCCGACATGGAGGAATCACTGCTGATTGCCGCGCCGATGCACGACGTCGGCAAGCTCGGTACGCCGGACCATATCCTGCTCAAGCCGGGTCGGCTCGACCCGGACGAATTGGTGATCATGCGCAGGCACGCTTCCATCGGCCACGAAATCCTGAAGGATTCTGCGTCGCCGTACATGCAGCTCGCCGCGACGATCGCCCTGACCCATCACGAAAAGTTTGACGGAAGCGGCTATCCCAACGGACTGGCCGGCGAGGACATTCCGCTGGTCGGCCGTATCGTGGCCGTGGCTGACGTGTTCGATGCGCTGACCTCGCCGCGTCCCTACAAGCCAGCCTGGGAACTGGACAAGGCGCAGGCCTTCCTGGTCGAGGGCCGCGACAGCCACTTCGATTCCGTCTGCGTGGATGCACTGCTTGGCCAGTGGGATCAGGTACTGGGCATTCGCGCCCGCTTTCAGGACGATACCTGAGCCATGGATGACGCACTGACTCCGGGCGGAGGAGGTCTGCTGCAACGCATTGCCGGACTGTTCGCTCTGGTGTTCTGCGTCAGTGTGGTGGGCAATGCGCTTTACACCGCGCACGAACAGTCACAGCAAACACTGCAGCAGTTGCACCGCAATGCGCTGGCCGAAACGCGCGTGATCGGCGAACGGATCCTGCAGGCCACTCTGCTCGACCAGAGCAACCTCCAGCAGCGGCTGCCGGGCGACACCCGCCTGCAGGGCGCGGTACTGATCGACACCGATGGCACCACGCTGGCGGCATTCCGGTACAACGGCGGAGCCGGCTGGGTGGGAACCGCCCCGACACAGTTCGAAGCGCCGCCGGCGAGACCGCAACCGGAAGTCCGCACCCTGGCGGCGAGCGAAAGCCACACCGGCGGAGGCAGCCAGACGCGCGTCGTCAGCTGGGTTCCGCTGGCCGGCGATGCGGGCCTACGCTGGCTTCGCACTGAAACCGACAGTGCCGAAGCACGCGAGGTGTGGCAACACATCCTGGCTGACAGCCTGCTGCACGGATTGATCGCCATGCTGATCGGCATCGTTGCGCTGTACGCGCTGCTGCGCCGTCCGCTGGCCGCATTGCAGCAGTGCACCGACTTTGCCGAGCGACTCGACCGTTCGACGGGTGAAACCCTGCCGGCAGGCACTGGTTCGCAAGAAACCGACCGGCTGGCACAGGCACTGAACTGGGCATCACTGAGCCTGTACGACCAGCGCAGCGCGCTGGCCGAAAGCGAGGCACACACCGGCGCCATCATGACTGCCGCGATCGATGCGGTCATCACGTTCGACACCTTCGGCAACGTCCTCGAATACAACCCGGCGGCCGAACGCATGCTGGGCTGGACCCTGACCGAGGCGATGCAACGGCCGGTGATCGAGCTGCTGGTCACGCGTAGCGAGCGCCTGCGAGACGAGACGGATCTGGTGCAATGGCTGAGCCGCCGCTTCGACGCCGTTGTGGGCCATCACCTTCAACTTGATCTGTGCCGCAAGGACGGCAACCTGTTTCCGGCCGAACTGGCGATCACCGCGTCACAGATGAAGGGGCGCACGCTGTTCACTGCTTTCGTGTCCGACATCAGCGAACGCAAGGCAATACAGGAACAGATCATGCACGCACGTGACGCCGCCGAAGCGGCCAACCGCGCAAAGAGCGACTTTCTCGCAAACATGAGCCACGAGATCCGCACGCCGATGAATGCCATCATGGGCATGACGGAACTGGCGCTCGACACCGACCTGACCGCCGAACAGCGCGAATACCTCAGTCTGGTGAAACAGTCTTCGGATGCGTTGCTGACGTTGATCGATGACATCCTCGACTTTTCGAAGATCGAGGCCGGTCATCTGGATTTCGAACGGATACCGTTCAGCCTGCGCGACGTCATCGGTGGTGTCGTGCGCACCTTGCGACCAAAGCCGGGGAAACAGGTGGAGTTGTGCTGCCACATCGATCCCGCGGTGGCTGACGCGGTGCTGGGTGATCCGATGCGGCTGCGTCAGGTATTGACCAACCTGCTGTCGAACGCGCTGAAATTCACCGAACACGGACAGGTGGACGTATCGGTCACGCTGGACGAGATCACGCCCGAGGCACAGGGCCTGCGCTTTGCCGTTCGCGACACCGGCATCGGCATTCCACTCGACAAGCAGAAGCTGATTTTCGACGCCTTTTCGCAGGCGGATACCTCGACAACACGCAGATTCGGCGGCACCGGCCTCGGACTGGCCATCTGCACGCGTCTGGTGCAGTGCATGGACGGCACGATAGGCGTCACCAGCACGCCCGGCGAGGGCTCGACCTTCCATTTCACCGCCCGTTTTCCGCGCGCCCTCGGCAGCGAGCTTGCACAGTCCGATACCCGCTCACTGGACAACGTGTCCGTGCTGGTGATCGAGCCGGACGCAGCCGCGCGCGAGGATCTGGCGGCCCGGCTGGCACACTGGCATGTCGTACCGAAACTGTGCGCCGACCTCGACGCCGGCATCGGTGCCATCGTGTCGGCGGAAACCGAGGCACGCTGCTTCCAGGCACTGCTGGTCGACCTGCAGATCGCATGTCGTGACGAATGGGCGCTGGTGCATACGCTGGGCAGCGAATACAGCCCGGACCTCCCCATCATCGTGCTGCACGACGGCGCAGCGCCGGACGCGAGGACGGTGCCGGCCGGCGTGAGCGGCCTGATCGCACGGCCGGTTGAGTCAGCACTGCTGCTCGATACACTGATGGCCGCGCTCGGCATGGGCCCCGAAAAGCCAGCCGGACTGCCGTCCGATGCGCTGCCCCCGCTGCGCGACAACCGACCGCTGAACATCCTGCTGGCCGAAGACAATCCGATCAACCAGACGCTCGCGCTTCGTCTGCTGGAACGGCTCGGCCATCACGTCGAACTGGCCAGCAATGGCGCCGAAGCCGTGGAACTGGCCGCCCGGCAGCGCTTCGACGTGATCCTGATGGACGTGCAGATGCCGCAGATGGGCGGCTTCGAGGCGACGCGGCACATCCGCGCCCAGGACGGCCAGCGGCACACACCCATCGTCGCGATGACCGCACACGCAATGGCTGGCGACCGCGAAAAATGCATCGAAGCAGGCATGGACGGCTATGTATCGAAGCCGGTACAGGTACCGGCGCTGCTGCGCGCGCTGGACGAAGCACTGGGTCCGTCCGCTGCACCATCGGTCAGCGGCCCGCCCGACACGCCAGCGGACGCAACACGGTTCGACCGCCTGTTCATGCTCGGCAACCTCGGCGGTGACGAAGCGCTGATGCATGACATCATCACGCTTTTTCTGCGCGACTATCGCAGCACACTGGACGCGCTGGTGCGGGCCTTTGCCGGCGGCACCCGGGAAGAACTGGCGACGCAGGCGCATACACTGAAGGGAATCGTGCGCAACTTCGGCGCCACGCGGGGCGCCGGCATTGCCGCGCAACTGGAACGCGGAGGCAGCGGCACACCATCGGAAGATCCCCAGTGCGCCGCATGGGTGGAGCAGCTGGTCGACGAGACCGAGGCGCTGGCCACCGAGCTGCGCGCCGAGCAGCAGGCGGCACGCAAGGTCGCGTGAGCGACGCCCGGATTCAGCTGGCGCCCGACGTGCCGCGCTGGATGAATTCGATCTTGTAGCCGTCCGGGTCCTCGACGAAGGCGATTACGGTCGTACCGTGCTTCATCGGACCGGCTTCGCGTACCACGCGACCACCCAGTGTCCTCACCTGATCACAGGTTGCGTAGGCGTCATCGACTTCCAGCGCAATGTGGCCATAGGCGTTGCCCATCTCGTAGGCGTCGGTGTCCCAGTTGTGCGTCAGTTCGAGCACTGCGCCTTCCGATTCGTCCTGATAGCCGATGAAGGCGAGCGTGAACTTGCCGTCCGGATAGTCCTGCCGGCGCAGCAGGCGCATGCCGAGCACCTTGGTGTAGAACTCGATCGAGCGGTCGAGCTGACCGACGCGCAGCATGGTGTGCAGGATTCTCATGGTGTGACCTCGCAGTTGGGGTTTCAGTGGGCGACGATGCGACCCGGATGCTGGGTACGCAGTTCGCGTCGCGCGGCTTCGAAGCCGGGCAGGATCAGCGCCACGGTATCCCAGAAGGCGCGCGAGTGATTCAGTTCCTTCAGGTGTGCCAGCTCGTGTGCGATCACGTAGTCGATCATCGCCGGCGAAAAGTGAATGAGTCGCCAATTGAGCCGGATCACGCCTTGAGCGGTGCATGTGCCCCACAGCGTATTGGCCGAACTGAGCATGACGCGCGACGGCGACACGCCGATGCGCGCACCCAGCTCGGTTGCACGTTGGGTAAAGCGGATGAGTGCTTCGCGCTGCAGAAAGGCACACACTGCGTCGCGCACGCGGTCGTGGTCGGCATCGGCCGGCAGCGGCAGGCGCAGCATGTCATCGTCGATCATCGGCCGGGCGCAGGTATCGCCGAGCCGCAGCGTCACATGCGCGCCCAGCCAGGGCAGTCGGGCACCATCGCGCCAGTCGGTGCGCACCGGTGCACGGCGCGCACGCACCTCGCCCAGTTTGGTGAAGATCCAGCGCTGCTTCTCGCGCAATGCCTCTTCGATCTGCGGCAGCGTCACCCAGTGCGGCGCGGTCACGCGCAACCCTGATTCGCCGATCGAAAAACCGATCGAGCGGCGACGCGAACGACGCAGCGCGTACTCGACGATCTGCTGGCCAAGCACGATGTGACGCCCGCGCAGCGGTGGCGACGCGGCGTGTTCCGGCGTATCGAGGGCCAACTCAAGCTGCTGCGGACAGGTGTTCGGCTTCATAGTGATGCGGAAAAAGTCGACGCATTTCACTTTCGATCCAGGCCTGAGCGTGCCCGTTGATCTGTTCGGTCGTCAAGCCCTGTGTCGCGATCGGGGGGCCGATGCTCACGACGATTTCGCCCGGATACTTCAGGAAGGCGTTGCGCTTCCAGTAGTCACCCGCATTGTGCGCGATCGGCACCACAAGCGCACCGGTCACCTGCGCAAGCCGCGCACCGCCGACCTTGTAGCGTCGTGTCTGCCCGGGTGGCATGCGCGTACCCTCCGGAAAAACCGTCACCCAGAATCCCTGTTCGAGCAGCACGCGGCCCTGCTCTTCGACCTGCACCAGCGCGTCCTTGCCGGCCGAGCGGTCGATCGCGATCATCGGCATGCAACCCAGTCCCCAGCCGAAGAACGGAATGCGCAACAGCTCCTTCTTGAATACGAAGGCGACGCGCGGCAGGATCACCTGCAGGCTCAATGTCTCCCACGCCGACTGATGCTTGCACAGCACGACCGCACTGCGAGAAGGCAGGTGCTCGCGGCCGATGACGCGATAATGCAGGCCGACGATGAAACGCAGCGCGAACATCGTGAGGCGCGTCCAGGCGCCGATTATGCGATAGCGCACGCGCGGCGGCAGAGGCCTCACCAGGATGGCAATCAGCGAGAACGGCGGCGTGATGACGGCGAGGAACAGGAAGAACAGGACGGAACGAACGAAGGTCATCAGTCGGCAGTCACCGTGAGTGCGCGCACCATGGCGGCCAGATTGTCATAGATCCGGGCACCGCGCGGCAGCGCCGGATCGGCTTCGGTCTTCGTGCCCTTGCCGGTGCGCACCAGCACCGGTTGTGCGCCAGCCGCATCGGCCGCCTGCAGGTCACGCAGGCTGTCACCGACCACCGGTACGTCCGCCAGATCCACGTTGAAGCGACTGGCGATCTCCAGCAGCATGCCCGGCTTGGGCTTGCGGCAGGCACATTTCGAATCGGCCGCGTGCGGACAGAAGAAGATGGCGTCGATGCGGCCCCCGGTCTGGGCAAGCGAGCGGTGCATTTTTTCATGGATCGCAGCCAGGGTGTCCATGTCGAACAGCCCGCGACCGACGCCCGACTGGTTGGTCGCCACCACGACGCGCCAGCCGAACTGGTTCAGCAGCGCGATCGCTTCGAGCGACCCTTCTATCGGTCGCCATTCCTGCGGCGACTTGATGAACTGGTCGGAGTCGTAATTGATGACACCGTCGCGGTCGAGGATGATCAGTTTCATCCGTCAGTCTTTCAGTTCGAGCCGCGAAATATCCGCCACGGCATTCATCGCCACGGCCAGCTGACCGAGCAGCGCAAGCCGGTTCGCACGCACGGCTGAATCGTCGGCGTTCACCATGACATCGTCGAAAAAACGATCGACCGGCGCACGCAGCATGGACAGCGCACTCAGTGCGCCCGCATAGTTGCCGCGTTCGACATACTGATGAGCCATCATGTTCGCGGTGCTCAGCGCATGGTTCAGTTCCACCTCCGCATCGTCCGCGAACAGCGCCGGATCAATGACATCGCCGACTTCACCCGCCTTCTTGAGGATGTTCACGATGCGCTTGTTGGCCGCTGCAAGCGACTGCGCCTCGGCCAGTTCGGAGAACGCAACCACGGCGGCGAGCTTGGCCGGCACCAGATCGATGCGCGTGGGCCTGAGCGCCAGCACGGCATCTATTGCGCGCGCGTCATGGCCGCCATCCTTCAGCAGGTTGCGCAGGCGCTCCTGCATGAAATCGAGCAGCTGCGCGGCGAATTCGGCGGTGTCGCCGACACCGATCTGGCCGGCACGGAAACCTCCGGCAGCGATCTGCACCAGCTGACCGAGATCGAGCGGCAGCGACGCGTCCATCAGGATGCGCAGTACGCCGAGTGCGGCGCGACGCAGCGCGAACGGGTCCTTGTCGCCGGTCGGAATCTGGCCGATGCCGAAGAAACCGACCAGCGCATCGATCTTGTCGGCCAGCGATACGGCACAGGCGACATCGCCTTCCGGCAATGCATCGCCGGCAAAGCGCGGGCGATAGTGCTGCTCGACCGCCGCAGACACGGTATCGGTTTCGCCGTCATGCTGCGCGTAAT
Organism: Methyloversatilis sp. XJ19-49; assembly: GCF_024580145.1. Taxonomy (GTDB): domain Bacteria; phylum Pseudomonadota; class Gammaproteobacteria; order Burkholderiales; family Rhodocyclaceae; genus Methyloversatilis. The sequence continues at coordinate 44,123 of NZ_JANINI010000009.1, read as the reverse complement.
AGCGTCCCATGACGCCCTGCAGCTCGGGAAACTCGCCCACCATGTCGGTCATCAGGTCGGCCTTGGCCAGCAGTGCGGCGCGCGCCGTTGCCATCACATCCGCATCGAGCAGATGCGAGATTTCCGTCGCCAGCCGCTGGATGCGCATGACGCGGTCGAACTGGCTGCCGAGACGGTTGTGATAGACCACCGATTCCATCTTCGTGATGCGTCCGGCCAGCGGCGTCTTCTTGTCCTGCTCGAAGAAGAAGCGCGCATCGGACAGGCGGGCGCGCACCACGCGTTCGTTGCCGGACACGATGTTGTGCGCATCGGCCACCTGCATGTTGGACACGACGAGAAAGCGGTTGAGCAGCTTTCCCGAGGCGTCGAGCAGCGGGAAGTACTTCTGGTTGGCCTTCATCGTCAGGATGAGGCATTCCTGCGGCACCGCCAGGAATTCCGGTTCGAACTGGGCGACGTAGACGACCGGATACTCGACCAGCGCCGTCACTTCGTCGATCAGCGCTGCGTCGTCGACGTGGTGCACGCCCTCGCCCAGTGCCGCGCAGGCCTGGGCCAGCTTCTGCGTGATGAGCGCGCGGCGCGCCTCGAATGAGGCCATGACCGAACCCCGCTCATACAGCGTGCGGGCATACTCGTCAGCGCCCGCCAGCGTCACCTCGCCCTCGCCCATGAAGCGGTGGCCGCGCGTGCTCCGGCCGGATGCGTGACCGAAAGCCTGACCCGGCACGATGCGGTCGCCATGCAGCATGACGAGTCCGTGCACCGGGCGGACGAACTGGAAGTCGCAGTCGGACCAGCGCATCAGCTTCGGAATCGGCAGCTTCTTCAAGGCGTCGAGCACGATGCCGGCGAGCACGTCATCAAGCGCAGCGCCTGCAACTGTCATCGCGTGGAACAACGTTTCGCTCTTGCCATCCATCCGGCGCGTGAACTGCGGCAGCGCCTCGGCCGGGATGTTCTTCGCCTGCAGCTTCTTCAGCAATGCCGGTGTCGGCCGGCCATCGGCGTCGAGCGCGACGGCGACCGGCATCAGCTTTTCGTCGACCACGGCATCCGGCGCTCGGTCGGTCACGTTCTGCAATGTAAGTGCGAGGCGGCGCGGACTGGCGTAGCGGTCCATACGCGCATCGGCGGTGGCCAGCTTGCGCTCGACCAGCGCCTTGAACACGCCGTCGGCGAACACTTCGCCCAGTCGCGAAAGCGCTTTCGGCGGCAACTCTTCGGTCAGCAGTTCGACCAGTAATGTGGCGTGCATAGTCAGTCCAGAATCAGCCGCCATGACCGGCGGTGTCGAAGCAATCGGTGATCAGGCGGCGCGCAGCGCTTCGATGCGGCTGCACTCTTCTTCGCCCAGCAGCGCGCGCAGGCGCGGGCTCGTCAGGTCGGCCATCGGAAAGCCGCGCTGCTCGCGCGACGCGTAGTAGGCCTGCGCCACCAGTCGCGCCAGTGCGCGCACGCGACCGATGTAGGCGGCGCGCTCGGTGACCGAAATCGCGCCGCGCGCATCGAGCAGATTGAAGCTGTGCGACGCCTTCATGACCATTTCGTAACCGGGCAGCGGCAGTCCGATTTCGATCAGGCGCTTCGCTTCCGACTCGTAGTCACCGAATTGCCTGAACAGCCATTCGACGTTCGAGTGCTCGAAGTTGTAGGTCGACTGTTCGACCTCGTTCTGGTGATAGACGTCGCCGTAGCGGATGCCCGGCGCCCACACCAGGTCATACACGTTCTCGACGCCCTGCAGATACATCGCCAGGCGCTCGGCGCCGTAGGTGATTTCACCGAGCACCGGCTTGCAGGGGATCGAGCCGACCTCCTGGAAATAGGTGAACTGCGTCACCTCCATGCCGTCGAGCCACACTTCCCAGCCCAGCCCCCAGGCGCCCAGCGTCGGCGATTCCCAGTCGTCCTCGACGAAGCGGATGTCGTGCTGCGACGGGTCCAGCCCCAGCGCACGCAGGCTGTCGATGTACAACTCCTGGATGTTCGGTGGCGACGGCTTCAGCGCGACCTGAAACTGGTAATAGTGCTGCAGCCGGTTCGGGTTCTCGCCGTAGCGCCCGTCCTTCGGGCGGCGCGATGGCTGCACGTAGGCGGCGCGCCAGGGCTCGGGGCCGATGGCGCGCAGGAAAGTCGCGGTGTGGAACGTGCCGGCACCGACCTCGATGTCATAAGGCTGCAGCAGAGCGCAGTTCTGGTCACCCCAGAAGCGGGACAGACGCAGCAGGACTTCCTGGAATGTGGGTGCGGCGGACATGGGCACTGAACGAATCGGAAAGCGCGGATTCTACCGGCTCGCCTTGCGCCGCACCATCGCCGCTCCGATCAGCAGCAGCGCGCCGATCACCACCGGCACATTGCCCCAGCGCATGAAGGGCGTCAGGCCCTGATGACCGGACAGTTCGACGCGCAGTCCGGCGCGCTGGAACGGCGGCAGCGCAGCGATGACGCGACCGTCGGCGCCGATGGCTGCCGTCATGCCGGTATTGGTGGCGCGCAGCATGGGTCGGCCCATCTCGAGCGCGCGCAGTTGTGCGATCTGCAGATGCTGCGGCTGTGCCAGCGAATCGCCGAACCAGGCGGTGTTGGACACATTGACCAGCAGCGTCGCATCGCGCGCGGCGGCGATCAGTTCCTCGCCGAACACGTCTTCGTAGCAGATGTTCACCGCGACCTTCTCGCCCGCCAGATCGAGCGGCGGCTGCACCGCCGCACCGCGACCGAAGTCGGACATCGGGATGGACAGCAGCGACAGCGTCCACGCGAACAGCGGCGGCGTGAATTCGCCGAACGCCACCAGATGCGACTTGCTGTAGCGCGCATCGTCACGACCCAGTGCGACCGCGCTGTTGAAGTAGCGGGCGGCTCCATCGCCATCGCGACCGATGGTGATCGCGCCCATCAGCACATCGCGGCCGGTGCGTCGCACGTCGGCCAGCCAGTCCGGATCGATTTCGTCATACGGCAGCGGGATTGCGGTTTCCGGCAGCACGACCAGATCGGCGGGCCAGGTGCGTGCGAGGTCCAGATAGGTCTGCATCGAATCGGGCAGACGTTCCGGCACCCACTTCAGGCTTTGCGGCACATTGCCCTGCAGCAGGCTCACGGTCAGCGTGCGACCTGTGGGCTCGGTCCAGCGAATGGCTCCGAGCAGCGCGCCACCGGCCAGCAGTGCGACCAGCGACACAATGGCCGGCCGCCAGGTCATCCGCTGCAGCGCCGCCGCCGCGAGCAGGGCGGCAATCAATGCAGCGACCCAGCCTGCGCCGTGCACGCCGAACACGGGCACGTACCCTGCAAGCGGGCTGGGCGGTGCGTGCGCATAGCCGCTGGCCAGCCACGGGAACCCGGTCAGCAGCGTGCCGCGCAGCCATTCGGTCAGCGCCCACAGACCGGCAAACAGCGGCGCGTACAGCACGCGACCGGGGCGCAGCCAGCACTGTGCTGCGCAGGCCACCGCCGGGAAGAAGGACAGGTAAACGCAGAACAGGAAGGTGGCGAGCAGCGAAATGATCATCGGCATGCCGCCGAAGTCGTGCAGGCTGACGTGTACCCAGGACACACCGCCGAGGAACCAGCCAAGGCCGAACACGAAACCGGTCAGCGCTGCGGCACGCGGGGCGCAGCGGTCGGTCAGCCACAGCAGCGTGGCCAGCGAAAGCAGCGGGAGCGGGAAAAGACCGAGCGGCGCGAATCCGGCAACCGCCAGCAGACCGGCCGCACCGGCTGCGGCCAGCCTGACCGCTGGCTTCATTCGGCCTGCGATGCGGCGATCGGCGTGGCCGGCTTGATGCGATCCACCATCAGCGTATGCACGCGACGACTGTCGGCGCGCAACACGGTGAAACGCAGATCCTGCAGCTGGATGACTTCGCCGCGCTTGGGGAGGCGCCCGAGCTGGTGGATGACCAGACCGCCGACCGTGTCGAAGGCGTCGTCTTCGAACTCGGTCGCGAAAACTTCGTTGAAATCCTCGATCTCGGTCGCCGCCTTGACGCGATAGCGTCCGGCCTGATCGATCCGGATGTTGTCGGCCGACTCGTCGAAGTCGTACTCGTCCTCGATGTCGCCGACGATCTGTTCCAGCACGTCCTCGATCGTCACCAGCCCCGCCACACCGCCGTATTCGTCAACGACGATCGCCATGTGGTTGCGGCTGGCGCGGAACTCGCGCAGCAGCACGTTGAGCCGCTTGGATTCCGGGATGAACACGGCCGGTCGCAGCATGTCGCGCAGACTGTCGTCGTGGCCGGCCACCAGACGCAGCAGATCCTTGGCGAGCAGGATGCCGATGACGTCATCGCGGTTGTCGCCGATGACCGGGAAACGCGAGTGCGCGGTGCGCAGCGCGGTATCGACGATCTTTTCCAGCGGGTCTTCGATGTCGACGCAATCCATCTGGGCGCGCGGAATCATCACGTCGCGCACCGGCATGTCGGACACCTGGAGCGCGCCTTCGATGATGGACAGGGCATCCGCATCAAGCAGATTGCGTTCGAAGGCGGAGTGCAGCAGCGCCAGCAACTGGTCCCGGTCTTCCGGTTCGCGCATCAGAAGATGGCTCAGCCGTTCGAGGAAACCCGGGCGATGCGGGGCAGAAGGACTACTGTCCATGCGGGGAGAGGAGAACGAACACAGCCCAAGTGTAACCCGAGCCGCGTGCAGGTTTCGAGTCAGGCGTGCGTCGCAGGCCGCGAGCGAACCGGCGCATGCCCGGTTTCAGCGGTCGTCGGCGTATGGATCGGGCAAACCCAGACCGGCCAGGATGCGCCGCTCTTCCGCTTCCATCGCCTCGGCGTCGGCGTCCGACGTTTCGTGGTCCCGGCCCTGCAGGTGCAGCGTGCCGTGCACGATCAGGTGGGCCGCATGCTGCGCAAGCGGCTTGCGCTGTGCAGTCGCCTCGGTCGCAAGAACCGGTTGGCAGACGACGAGATCGCCCGCCAGATGCGCGCCCTGCTCGTACGGGAACGACAGCACGTTGGTCGCGTAGTCACGGCCGCGGTAGTCGACATTGAGCGCACGGCCTTCATCGGCGTCGACGAAGCGCACCGTGATGTCGGCACGCGCCACGACCTCCGCGTCGAGTGCGGCACGCACCCAGCGCAGGATATCTGCGCGCGGCGGACAGCCTTCCCGCGCGCAGGCGTACTGCACCGACAGATTCAGCCGCATCAGCCGCGCGGTCCCCTGCGCATGGCTTCTTCGGCCTCGCGCTGCGCGTCGAACCGTTCGTAGGCGGACACGATGCGCGCCACCAGCGGATGGCGCACGACATCCTCGGCGAGGAACTCGGTCGTCGCGATGCCGCGCACGTCATGCAGCACCTTGCGCGCTTCGCCCAGCCCGCTCTTGTGGCCGCGCGGCAGATCGACCTGCGTCAGGTCGCCGGTGATGACCGCCTTGGAGCCGATGCCCATGCGGGTCAGGAACATCTTCATCTGTTCCGGCGTGGTGTTCTGCGCCTCGTCGAGAATGATGAAGGCGTTGTTCAGCGTGCGGCCGCGCATGTAGGCCAGCGGCGCGATCTCGATCACCTGTCGCTCGAAGGCGCGCGCCACGCGCTCGAAGCCCATCAGCTCGTACAGCGCGTCGTACAGCGGCCGCAGATAGGGATCGACCTTCTGCGCCAGATCGCCGGGCAGGAAACCGAGCCGCTCCCCGGCCTCGACCGCCGGTCGGGTCAGCACGATGCGCGCGACCGTTTCGCGTTCCAGCGCATCGACCGCGCTGGCCACGGCCAGATAGGTCTTGCCGGTACCGGCCGGACCGATGCCGAACGTGATGTCGTGTTCCTGTATCTGCTTCAGGTACTGCGCCTGACGCGGCGTGCGGCTGTGCAGATTGCTCTTGCGCGTCAGCAGCGTCGGCGCCCCCGGTTCCGGCAGCCCGCGGTTCGACAGTTCGATCAGGCCGAGCTGGATGGCATCGACACTCAGGTGTTCCTTGGCGACGCTGTAGAAGTGGCGCAGCGCCACGACGGCCCGCTGTGACTGCACCGGATCACCGCTGACGCGGAAATTTTCACCGCGGCGCGCGATCTCGACGTCGTAGGCGGTTTCAAGCTGGCGCAGGTTTTCGTCCAGCACGCCGCACAGATTGGCCAGCCGCGTGTTGTCCAGCGGTTCGAGCAGCAACTCGAGGGGTTTGGTTTTCAAGCGCCGACCGCCTCTCGCGTCAGCACCGCGCCACGCAGGCTGTGCGGCAGCGCGGTTTCGATGCGCACGTCGATGAAGTGTCCGATGAGCCGGGCCGGGCCGCCGAAATTCACGACGCGATTGTTGTCGGTGCGGCCCGCCAGTTCGCGGGCGTCCTTGCGCGACTCCCCCTCGACCAGGATTCGCTGCACCGTGCCCACCATGGACTGGCTGATCGCCTGCGTGTGTTCCTCGATGCGCTTCTGCAGTCGCGCCAGTCGCGCCTGCTTCACCTCGGCCGGTGTGTCGTCCGCCATGTCGGCGGCCGGCGTGCCGGGCCGTGCGCTGTAGACGAAGCTGAAGCTGTTGTCGAAACCGACGTCTTCGATCAGCTTCATCGTTTTTTCGAAGTCGTCGTCGGTTTCGCCCGGGAAGCCGATGATGAAGTCGGAACTGAGCGACAGGTCGGGGCGTGCTGCGCGCAGCCTGCGCACCACCGCCTTGTATTCGAGCGCCGTGTAGCCGCGCTTCATCGCCGCAAGGATGCGGTCCGAACCGCTCTGCACCGGAAGGTGCAACTGCGACACCAGCTTGGGCAGGCGCGCATAGGCGTCGATCACCCGCTGCGTCATTTCGCGCGGGTGCGAGGTCGTGTAGCGGATACGCTCGATGCCGGGCAGGTCATGCACGCATTCGAGCAGGAAGGCGAAGTCACCGATGTCGTCCGAGCCACGACTGATCGGCGCACGCCAGGCATTGACGTTCTGGCCGAGCAAGGTCACTTCCTTCACGCCCTGGCCGACCAGGGTCGCCACCTCGGTCAGGATATCGTCCAGCGGACGCGACACTTCCTCGCCGCGCGTGTAGGGCACGACGCAGAAGGTGCAGTACTTCGAGCAGCCTTCCATGATGGATACGAAGGCGGTGGCGCCTTCGACGCGCGCCGGCGGCATGTGGTCGAACTTCTCGATCTCGGGAAAACTGATATCCACCTGCGGCAGGCCGCTCTCGCGGCGTTTCGCGATCAGGTCGGGCAGTCGATGCAGGGTCTGCGGACCGAATACGAAGTCGACATAGGGCGCACGGTCGACGATGGCCGCACCTTCCTGACTGGCGACGCAACCGCCGACGCCGATCAGCAGGCGCGGGTTGTCCTTCTTCAGGTGCTTGACCCGACCCAGGTCATGAAACACCTTCTCCTGCGCCTTTTCGCGCACAGAGCAGGTGTTGAACAGGATCACGTCGGCCTCTTCCGGTCGATCGGTCGGCGTCAGGCCTTCGGACTCGCCGAGCACGTCGGCCATCTTGTCCGAGTCGTACTCGTTCATCTGGCAGCCAAAGGTCTTGATGTAAATCTTGCGGCTCATCGGGGCGAATTCATCCGGATCATCATGCTTGCTTACTGTTTGGGGGCCGGCAGGTCGATTTCGTCCGGCGACAGGATCCACACGCGGTACAAATCACCATTGGCGTCGAGCTGATAACGCACGACCTGTTCGGATGTGATCATGACCGGCAGCATGATGCGGTTGTCGGTCGAACGTATGTGCGCACCGGGCGCCAGCCGAAAGACATGCTTGCCCATCCCGACCAGACCGTCCTGCGGCGGCTGCATCTTCGCCTTGATCGCGTCCGGTGGAATCGCCCGCAGCTGGGCGAGCGCGATCACCGGACAGCACATCAGCAGCAACAGGGCAGTCGGAATGCGCATCGGCGGTTTGACAGGGCGGTGACTGATGAACGGATTGTAGCGTGCCCCCCGCGCCAATCCCAAAGCGAGCCGTCGCAGTTGGCGTGCAGTGACCCGTTACATATTGCGACGCAATGAACCGATTCGACCGTTAGCACTCAATAGCGAGGAGTGCTAATCTTGCACGCAAGGGAGGAATGCACCATGACCCATGCTTTGATTGTTCCGAATCTGCCGGTGGCGGGCGCCCTCGGCAACATCGACAGCTACATCCAGGCCGCGAACCGCGTGCCGCTGCTCACTGAAGAGCAGGAGCAGGCGCTTGCCCGGCGTTTCCGCGACGAGGAAGATCTCGAGTCCGCGCGCGCGCTCGTGATGTCCCATCTGCGCCTCGTGATCGCCATCGCACGCGGCTATCTTGGCTACGGCCTGCCGCACGCGGACCTGATCCAGGAAGGCAACATCGGCCTGATGAAGGCAGTGAAGCGCTTCGATCCGGATCGCGGGGTGCGCCTGGTGTCGTTCGCGATCCACTGGATCAAGGCCGAAATACACGAGTACATCCTGCGCAACTGGCGCCTCGTGAAAGTGGCAACAACCAAGGCGCAGCGCAAGCTGTTCTTCAACCTTCGCAGCCTCAAGCACAGCAGCAACACGCTGAATCCGGCTGAAGTCCGCGAAGTGGCGAAGACGCTGGGCGTCAAGCCGGAGGAAGTCGTCGAGATGGAAACCCGTCTGACCGGGCAGGACATCGCGCTCGAGGGCAATACCGACGACGACGACCGCGACAGTGCCCGCATGGCGCCGATCAGCTGGCTGACTGACAGCGCGGCCGAACCGCTGGAAGTGATGGAAGCGGCGCAGGACGTGCGTCTGCGCGAAGAAGGCCTGCAGTCGGCACTTGCCGCGCTCGATGACCGCAGCCGCACCATCGTGCAGCGCCGCTGGCTGGCTCAGGAAGGTGAATCGGCCACGCTGCATGAACTGGCCGACGAGTACGGCGTGTCGGCCGAACGCATTCGGCAGATAGAAGCGAAGGCCATGCAGAAAATGAAGGCCACCATGCACCGTGCGCTGGGCATGGCCGCCTGACCCGTAGCACGGCCGCGACCGATCTCGGCTGGAAAAAAAAGCGACCTTCGGGTCGCTTTTTTTTCAGCCGGCTGCGAGCAGGGTTTTCAGGTCCTGCGCAATATTGGCAGCCGTCTCGCCGTGTCGGATGAACAGCCGCAGGCGGCCCTGCACATCATGGACATAGGTCCCGGCGGAATGATCCATCGCGTACTGGCCTTCCGTATTGCCGGCAACCTTCTGGTAGAAGATCTTGTATTCCTTGGCCGTGGCGGCGGTCGTCTCGGCGTCGCCGCGCAGGCCGACGAAGGACGAGTCGAACTTGGGCACATAACCCGCGAGGAGCTCTGCCGTATCGCGTTCCGGATCGATCGTGATGAACAGCACCTGCACCTTCGCCGCGTCCGGTCCGAGCAGATCGAGCACCTGCTTCATCGTCGCCAGGCTGGTCGGGCAAACATCAGGACAATGCGTGAAACCGAAGAACAGCGTGACCAGCTTGCCCTTGTAATCGGCCAAGGTACGCGGTTGACCGGTGTGGTCGGTCAGTGTGAAACCCCGGCCGTATTCGGCACCGGTCACGTCGATGCTTCGATAACTGGGGCCGGACGGACTACAACCCGACAGTGCGACAGCAAAAAGCGCGGTCGCGAAGAGGCGGCGGTTCATAGCGGGATGTAGTGATCGACCAGCAGCGCTGCGAACAGCAGGGACAAGTGCCAGAGCGAAAAGCGGAACGTGCGCCTGGCGAGATCGTCGGAGTAATTGCGCATCAGGCGCCAGGCGTAGGCGATGAAGATGCCGCCGAGCACCACCGCTGCCGCGAGGTAGATCCAGCCACTCATGCGCGAGGCAAACGGCAGCAAGGTAACCGCGAAAAGGATCAGGGTGTAAAGAAACACCTGCAGCCGGGTGTATTCGGCACCATGGGTCACCGGCAGCATCGGCAGGCCGGCCTTGGCGTACTCCTGCGTGCGGTAGAGCGCCAGCGCCCAGAAATGGGGCGGCGTCCATGCGAATATGATCAGAAACAGCAGCAGTGCGTCGGAAGACACTTCGCCGGTCACCGCGGCCCAGCCCAGCACCGGCGGCATCGCGCCGGAAGCACCGCCGATCACGATGTTCTGCGGCGTCGCGGGCTTGAGTACGATCGTGTAGATGATGGCGTAGCCGATGAAGGTCGCCAGCGTGAGCCACATGGTCAGCGGATTGACCCAGTGGTAAAGCAGGGTCAGGCCGACACCGCCGACCACACCCGAAAAGATCAACGTTTCGAGCGAATTGACCTCGCCACGCGGCAACGGACGCGCCCGCGTGCGCGCCATCACGGCATCGATCTTCTGTTCCACCAGGCAGTTGATTGCAGCGGCGGCGCCCGCCACCAGCCCGATCCCCACGGTGGCAGCCAGCACGACCCCCATCGGCGGCAGCCCCTGCGGCACCGCGAGGAACATGCCGATCACCGCGCAGAAAACGATGAGCTGGACGACGCGCGGCTTGGTCAGCTGCAGGTAATTGGCCAGCCTCAGCGACAGGGGCGGTAGATCAAGCCGCATGGCTTTCATGGAAAACTCCGGGATAGCGTTGCTGCGCGGTCGCGCGAAGGCGATAGTTTATCAGCACCATCACGATCACCAGCGCCGCGGCACCACCGTTGTGTGCTGCAGCCAGCGGAAGCGGCAGGCTGAACCAGACATTTGCCAGGCCGAGCAACACCTGCAGCACCAGAATCACCAGCAGCACTGTCGAAAGCGCTGCATGGCCGGCTCTGCGCAGACCAAACGCCAGGGACACCAGCACGAACGTCGCGACGACGGCGCCAACTCGATGCATCCAGTGAATCGCCGTCAAGGCTTCGATGGTTAGCGTCTCGCCATCGGCACCGACGCCCAGCTCACGGATGACGTGGAATCCGTTGGCGACATCCATTTCCGGCACCCAGGCGCCACGGCAGGTCGGCAGGTCGGAACAGGCCAGCGCCGCGTAATTCGTGCTGACCCAGCCACCCAGCGTGATCTGCGCTGCGAGCACCACGAAGGCCGACATGGCGAACAGGCGCAGCGCCGGACTGACGGTGATGCGGGATGGCGCGAGCGTGCGCGCATACAGGCAGACCAGCAGTGCGAGCACGGTCAGGCCGCCGATAAGGTGGCCGGTGACAATGGCCGGCTTGAGCAGCATGGTGACCGTCCATTTGCCGAACATCGCCTGCAGGCCTACAACGCCTATGAGGGCTGTCGCCAGCCAGGGCGACGCCGCAGGATCGTGCCGGTTGCGCCACGCAAGCGCGGCGATGCCGACGATGCACAAGCCGACGATGCCCGCAAAATAGCGGTGAATCATTTCCTTCCATGCCTTGGCAAAGGTCACCGGACCGTGCGGGTCGGCCTCCTGCGCAGCGGATATGTGATCGGACGCCTGGGTCACGGTAGCGTGGCCGTAACAGCCGGGCCAGTCAGGACAACCCAGCCCGGCGTCTGACAGTCGCACGTAGGCGCCGAGCACGATCAGCGCGAAGGTCATCGCCAGGGTGGCGAGCAGCAGCTTGCGGTAGGTATTCATCAGCCGAGCCTCGAGTACTTCATCAGTCGTTGGAAATCCTTGATCATCTTCTTCGGGTCCGGCTCATCCGGATAGCGCATCATCAACTGCCCGAGCGGATCGACGAGGTAGATTGCTCGGGCATGCGCCGGCTCCCGGATCAACGCAGCCAGGGTGGCGGAGCCCTCGGCGCGCACGATGTGCATGCCTTCGACGGCTTCGACCAGCTTCGCCTGCGGCGATGTCGCGTCATTGAGTAGCCACACGCGCTCGATGCGGTCCTGGTGCTCGCCCTGCGCCTTGCGTACCTGGCGGATGAAATAGAGCGATTGCTCGCAGCGAGCATCGCAAGCGCCGCTGTCGGCGAGCACCAGCGTCCAGCGACCCTTCAGACTGTCGAAATCGAATGACTTGCCGGCGATCGACGTCAGCGCCTCTTTCGGCAGGGGCTCCGGTGACAACAGCTGCCCGTAGTTGACCGTGCTGTCAGGTCGCCAGAGGTAATAAAGCGCGTATGAGGCGATCAGCGGCAGCGTGCACACCAGACCGATTACAACCAGCGTCTTCTTGCCGTTCAAGACTTCTCTCCTGTTTTCTTCATGGCGGCGAACAGTCCGGACAACGCCGTGACGAGGGCGAAGGCGTACCACTGGCCTGCGTAGGCGACATGTTTGTCGATGCCGAACTCTGGCTTCAGACGCTCGCGCGTCAGACCGTCCGCAGGCCCACCGTGCTGCGCGAAAATGAATGGCGCCAGTTCCAGAGAACTGGCGCGTGCAACGCGATCAACCGTCACGTTCTGCCACACCTTGCCCTCGACCGAATCCGCCGACAGCTCGACGAACTTCGACTCGGCACGCACTACGACGCCTTCGATGCGCTGCACTCCGGGTTCGGTCACAACAGCCGGCAGGTCTTCGCGCAGGCGACCGCCGCGTACCCAGCCACGATCGACCAGCACACAGCGCACAGCCGTCTGGCAAAGCGGCATGAATACGCCGTAACCTACCTGACCATTGCGTACCCGGTTATCGGCGTAGATCAGCACGCTGGCGTGCCACACCCCTTCGATCGTGGCATTCGAATATTCGGGCGGAGCGACCGGCCCCCATTGGGTGACGTCGAGCGCAGGTGCGGCCTGGGCACGTTCAAAGTCGGCCAAAAGACCCTGCTTGTAGTGCGCGCGAGCGGTTTGCCATTGTGCGGCACCGATCGTGACGACGATGACCAGCGCGCAGATCAGCGCGGGCCAGAATCGGATCACGAAAGTACGACGGGCGAAAGTGAACTGGGTCATTGCGATGAGATGTCCGGGATACACTGGACATCTTGAAAAGGGAATCGTTTGATGCGCTATCTCGTAATCGTCGTATTGCTGTTCATCATTGCCAGCCTCGGTTCGGCGTTGTTCTTCCTGTTCCGCGATACGGGGAACTCAAGCCGGATGATGCGCGCGCTGGCGCTACGTGTCGGTCTGTCGATCGCGCTGTTCGTCGCACTGACGCTGAGCTACCGCTTCGGGCTCATCGAAGGAAAACTCTGAGCGACGGCTTCGTGGCGTTGCCGTGCCCAGCAGCGCTCGTTTCATCAAGCGGTTCAGCAGTGGATCGGATCCACGAAAAAAAGCGCCGCACGATGTGCGGCGCCGAGTATTTATTTTTTAAGGGCTCTTGTTTGATACCGGCCCACTCTCCTCCTCGCTAATTCCGTTCCGTCAGATCCAGTAGACCACCACGAAAAGCAGCAGCCAGACGACGTCAACAAAGTGCCAATACCAGGCAACCGCTTCGAAGCCGAAATGGTTTTGCGACGTGAAATGTCCGGCAAAGACGCGGCACAGTATCACGATCAGCATCGTTGCACCAATGGTGACGTGAAAACCGTGAAAGCCCGTCAGCAGGTAGAACAGCGATCCGAACACGCCGGTCGTCAGTTTGACGTTCAGGTCGCTGTAGGCGTGCGTGTACTCGTAGACCTGGAAACCCAGAAATACGACGCCGAGCAGGATGGTCAGAAACAGACCGAACTTCAGCTGTCCCCGGTTGTCGTGCAGCAGGCCGTGATGCGCCCACGTCAGCGTGGCGCCTGAAGTCAGGAGCAGGAAGGTGTTGAGTGCCGGTATGCCCCATGCGCCCATCGGGGTGAACGGGCCGCCATCGTACGCCGGGCCGGGGTTCGGCCAGGCGTTCGTCGCCTCAGGCCACAGCAAGGCCTGATGTTCGAGCGACGCGAGATCAGGGATGGCCAGCACACGCGCGTAGAACAGCGCGCCAAAGAAGGCCGCAAAGAACATCACCTCCGAAAAGATGAACCAGCCCATGCTCCAGCGGAAAGACATGCCGACGCGCTTGTTGTACAACCCGCCTTCCGACTCGTGGGCAACCTTGCGGAACCAGATGAACATCATGTACAGCAGCGTAAGGATGCCGGCACCCAGAACGTAAGGGCCACCCTGGATCGCGTTCATCGTCAGCACTGAACCCAGTGCAAACAACAGCAGCGCAACCGAGCCGGTGATCGGATAGGTCGATGGCGACGGCACGAAGTAATACGGTGCTTGGTGAGGCGTATTCGAACTCATTTTGTAATTTTCCTTCCCGTTATTCTTTCAAGCAATACTGATCAGAACTCTCACAACCACCAGCAACGTGATCACGAACAACGCGGCGGCCACGACGCCCGTGATGATAACTTGCACCGGTGTCAGAGACGCCGCTGCTGCGTCATGATTGCGCTTTCCCCGCACACCGGCGAACGCGGACAACACGGTCACTACATTGCGGAACACGCTGGCCATGTTCAACCTCCTGCGCCAGCACTGGCGTCGCGTGCGGGCACCGAAGCCGTCGCACCGGGAACCTCGAAGAAGGTGTACGACAGGGTGATGGTATTGATGTCCTTCGGCAGCGAAGGCGATACCAGGAAAGCCACCGGCATCCGCCGCACCTCACCCGCCGAAAGCGTCTGCTGCTTGAAGCAGAAACACTCCATCTTCTGAAAGTACTGCATCGCAGCCGACGGCGTGTAACTCGGAATCGCCTGCCCCGTAACCGCGTTCTGACGCGTGTTCGACACCTCGTACTCGATCGTCACGACTTCACCCGGGTGTACCACCATTGAACCCGTCACCGGTTTGAAATTCCACGGCAGCTTGTGCAGGTTGGCGTCGAATTCGACCGTCACGCTGCGCGAACGGTCAACCTGGGTGTTCAGAGGCAGGCTGTTGTCCTGCTTGTTCAGGTTGTTGACGTCCAGCACCTGGCAGAGCTTTTCGTAGAACGGCACCAGCGCATAGCCGAAGCCGAACATCAGAAATGCAGACACGATCAGCCGCACCAGCGTCGAGCGGTTGCGTCTTTCGGACACCGTTCCGCCCTGTTCCGGCGTTGTCATTGGCCGGACAACCCGTAACGAACCACAAACGCCACGAACACGGCAATCGCAGTCCCCGCCAGCCACACCGCAGTACGTACGTTGCGGCGGCGGAGCTCGTCATCACTTGAGGTCACAGCGGCGCTCACTTGAAGACCGGAGGCGTTTCGAAGGTGTGATGCGGCGCCGGCGACGGCACCGTCCACTCAAGACCTTCGGCACCATCCCACGGCTTGGCAGAGGCCTTCTCGCCACCCTTGATGCACTTCAGCACGACGACCAGGAACACCAGCTGCGACAGACCGAAGCCGAAGGCACCGATCGACGAGATCATGTTGAACTCGGCAAACTGCAGCGAGTAGTCCGGGATACGGCGCGGCATGCCTGCTAGGCCGAGGAAATGCTGAACGAAGAAGGTCATGTTGAAGAACACGATGGACAGCCAGAAATGCAGCTTGCCCAGCTTTTCGTCGTACATGTGGCCCGTCCACTTCGGCAGCCAGTAGTAGGCGCCGGCGTAGGCGGAGAACAGCGCGCCCGCGACCATCACGTAGTGGAAGTGCGCCACGACGTAGTAGCTGTCGTGCAGCTGGATATCCACCGCCGTCATCGACAGCACCAAGCCGGAGAAGCCGCCCAGCGTGAAGAGGAACAGGAAGCCGATCGAGAACAGCATCGGAGTTTCGAAGCTCAGCGAACCGCGCCACATGGTGGCCACCCAGTTGAACACCTTCACGCCGGTCGGAATGGCAATCAGCATCGTGGCGAACATGAAGTACAGCTGACCGGCAACCGGCATGCCCACCGTGTACATGTGGTGTGCCCACACGATGAAGGACAGGATGGCGATAGACGAGGTCGCGTAGACCATTGAAGCGTAACCGAAAAGCGGCTTGCGCGAGAAGGCGGGAATCACCTGCGACACGACTCCGAAAGCCGGGATCGCGATGATGTACACCTCGGGATGGCCGAAGAACCAGAAGATGTGCTGGTAAAGCACCGGGTCACCGCCGCCCGCAGCGTTGAAGAAGCTGGTGCCGAAGTGACGGTCGGTCAGGATCATCGTGACCGCACCAGCCAGAACCGGCATCACCGCGATGACCAGGTAGGCGGTGATCAGCCAGGTCCAGCAGAACAGCGGCATCTTCATCAGCGTCATGCCCGGCGCCCGCATGTTCAGCAGCGTCGTCACGATGTTGATCGAACCCATGATCGACGAAATGCCGAGGATGTGGACCGCGAAGATCGCCATGTCCATGCCGATGCCCATCTGCACGGTCAGCGGCGGGTAGAGCGTCCAGCCCGAAGCAGCGGCACCGCCCGGCACGAGCAGCGACGAGGTGAGCAGGATGGCCGCCGGCGGCAGCAGCCAGAACGACCAGTTGTTCATGCGTGCGAACGCCATGTCGGATGCGCCGATCATCAGCGGAATCATCCAGTTCGCGAAGCCGACAAAGGCCGGCATGATCGCGCCGAACACCATGATCAGACCGTGCAGCGTCGTCATCTGGTTGAAGCGGTCGGGATCAACCACCTGCAGGCCGGGCTGGAACAGCTCGGCGCGAATGACGAGCGCCATGACGCCGCCAACAAGGAACATCGCGAAACTGAACCACAGATACATCGAGCCGATGTCCTTGTGATTCGTTGTGGTCACCCAGCGCATGATGCCGCTGGGCTGATGGTGGTCGTGATCGTGTGCGTGGTCGGCACCGCCCGGAATCGCAGCCATTGTTGCTCTCCTGAAAATCTAGAATGTTGACTGAAGGTTCGGAGACGGTCGCTTATTCGCGCGCCACCTTGATGTCCGACGGCTGAACGACTTCACCTGTGGCATTGCCCCAGCTGTTCCGGGTGTACGTGATCACGGCTGCCAATTCGGTATCGCTCAGGTGCTTGAAAGCAGCCATCGCCGTACCCGACTTGCCGTTCAACAGGATGTCGATCTGTCCGTCCTGCGGGCCGAGCACGACCTTGGAACCCACGAGTGCCGGGAAGGCAGGCGGCAGACCCTGACCGTTGGCCTGATGACAGGCTGCGCAGTTGGCAGCAAACACCTTCTCTCCGCGCGGGGTCAGTTCTTCGACGAGATACATCTTGTTCGGGTCGTCAGCGGCGGCAGCCATCGCCTGTTTCTTGCCGTCAACCCATGCCGCGTACTCTTCTTCGGTCACGATCTTGACGACGATGGGCATATAGCCATGTTCCTTGCCGCACAGCTCCGCACATTGCCCGCGATAGGTGCCCGTCTTCTCGGCGCGGAACCACGTATCGCGGATGAAGCCCGGCACCGCATCCTGCTTGACCGCCAGCGCGGGCACCCACCACGCGTGGATGACGTCGTTTGCGGTCGTCAGGATGCGGATCTTCTTGCCGACAGGAACGACAAGCTCATTGTCGACCTCCAGCAGGTAGTTCTCGCCCTTGGCGACTTCGTTGCGCACCTGCGGCTGCGGCGTGGACAACGTACTGACGAAGCTGATGCCTTCGCCCTCGCCCTTCAGGTAGTCATAACCCCATTTCCACTGATACCCCGTCGCCTTAATCGTGATGTCCGCATTGGTGGTATCGCGCATCGCGAGAATGGTTTTCGTCGCGGGCCATGCCATGCCGAGCAGGATGAAAACCGGAACGATGGTCCAGAGAATTTCAACCGTCGTGCTTTCGTGGAAGGTCGCAGCCTTGTAACCGGCGGACTTGCGATGCACAAACACAGACCAGAACATCACACCGAACACGGCGACGAAAATGACGCCACAGACGATGGTCATCAGCAGGTGCAGGTCGTAGACGTCGCGACCGAGCGCCGTGATCGGCTCCTGCAGATTCAGTTTCATCTCTGCCTGGGAAACACCCGAAAGCAGAAACAAACCCATCGCTGCCCAAGCCCGACGGGCAATGGGCAAGCCACCTCTTGATAGCGCCATAATGCAACCCCAGATTTATGTTGTGATTGGTTCTGTGAAACGGTGATTCCAGACAACGGCCGAGCAACAAACAGCAAAACAGCTAAACACGTCTTTCCCGCAATCTTCCAGCAAGATCACGCGCAAGTTTCGCGCGACCTTTTTCGTCCAGGTAGCGACCGACCGTCACTTGTCTGTCGCGACACCGTACAACGACTTCCGAACCGAAACCTACCTTCCGCGTTTCAACTCTTGCCCATGCCGGTGCGAACTCGTATCGGCTCACACGCGTTTTTTCGCAGACCTCGACAAGCAAACGCTCGTCGTCGAGATGAATGCGTTCAAAGTCACCTACCCTGCGCCCGTACGCAATGAACGCAAGCCCGAGCGCGCTGATTTCCAGCCCGGCAAACGGGAACACCCACCACACGCCGACTGCCGCCCACGCAGCCGCGATCGCCATCGACAGCGCACAGGTGACCAGGAAAAAAGTCAGTAGCGCGCGCGGCGACATCGAACAATTGCGGCGGGCTTCAATGCTGAACTCGCTGGATTGGCTGAGCACTGCAGACAAGTGGACTGCCTCGGAAGTGGAGCTCCCCTGATACGACCACTGCGGGCCGCTTGGCAATCGATAAGCTAGCACACGCCCCCTCGCTTATCAATATCGCAGCGGCGCAAAACGCAAGACGCGTTCCTCACATCGCCGACGGATCAAGTCGATTCAGCAACTTGCGGTGGACGCCGCCAAAGCCGCCATTGCTCATCACGAGCACGTGGTCGCCGGGAAGCACCACGCTCATCAACTGATCGAGCAGCGCATCGATCGACAACGCGACCCGCGCCCGCTGCCCGAGCGGCGCCAGTGCAGCGACAGCATCCCAGCCCAGGGAATCACCCCCGAGACAGAAGGTCAGGTCGGCAGATTCGAGTGCAGCGGGCAGGCGTGCCTTCATCACACCGAGCTTCATCGTGTTCGAACGCGGCTCGATGACGGCAAGGATGCGCGCCGTACCCACCTCCGTGCGCAGGGCGCGGATCGTTTCCTCGATGGCGGTCGGGTGGTGCGCAAAGTCATCATAGACCGTCACGCCGGCCGCCTCGCCAATCCGCTCCAGCCGTCGACGGATGCCCCGGAATGTCGCGAGCGATTCGAGCGCATGTTCTGGCCGCACGCCGACATGGCGCGCCGCGAGCATGGCCGCCAGCGCGTTGTTCGCGTTGTGCATTCCGGGCATCTCAAGCCGGCCCGCAACATCCTCGCCGGCAGGACCGCGCACGTGCAACGCCTGTCCGGCCCCCGTAACCTGCCAGCCAGACGGCGTGTTGAACCACTCGACTTCGCTCCAGACGCCGCGCGCCAGCACGCGGTGCAGGGATGCTTCGGCGCCATTGGCAATGATGCGGGCGCTTTCAGGCATGGTGCGCACGAGGTGGTGGAACTGGGTCTCGATAGCAGCCAGATCAGCGAAGATGTCGGCGTGATCGAACTCGAGATTGTTCAGAATGGCGGTACGCGGCCGGTAGTGAACGAACTTCGACCGCTTGTCGCAGAACGCAGTGTCGTACTCATCGGCCTCGATCACGAAGAACGGCGCGTCGCCCAGTCGCGCCGACACACCGAAATTCAGCGGCACGCCGCCGATCAGGAAACCGGGCTTCAGTCCGGCGTCCTCGAGCATCCAGGCCAGCATCGAAGTCGTTGTCGTCTTGCCGTGCGTGCCGGCGACCGCGAGCACCCACCGCCCGGCCAGCACGTGTTCCGCCAGCCACTGGGGCCCGGACACATAAGGCAATCCGCGATCCAGCAAAACTTCCAGCAGCGGATTGCCGCGTGACACGGCATTGCCGACGACGAACAGGTCAGGTTCGAGATCGATCTGCGCCGGATCGTAGCCCTCGATCAAATTGATACCCAGCTGTTCGAGCTGTGTGCTCATCGGCGGATAGACGCCGGCATCGCAACCGCTGACCTGATGTCCGGCCTCGCGCGCCAGTGCGGCAACACCGCCCATGAAGGTGCCGCAGATGCCGAGGATGTGAATGTGCATGGCTGGGTGATGTGACAGAATGGCCGCAGATTCTATCAACCCGGGCCCGTGCCCATCCTCTGCAGCATCCGCCATGCGCCCCAGCAACATGAGACGGCAGATCGCAAGCACTGCCGCGCGACTGATCGCCGAAGAAGGCATCCGTGACTACGGGCTCGCCAAACGCAAGGCAGCACGTCAGCTCGGCATCGGCCCGAACGAGGAACTGCCGACCAACCTCGAGATCGAGGAGGCGGTGCGCACCTACCAGTCACTGTATCTGGCCGACGAACAGCCGGAACAGCTGCGCATGCTGCGCAGCGCAGCCATTACGCTGATGGCCGAACTCGTACGCTTCAACCCCTACGCCACCGGCGGCTTGGTGGATGGGACAGCAGGACGCTTCACGGCGATCGAACTGCAGGTATTCGCCGACAGTGCAAAGGAAGTCGAACTGTTCCTGCTCAACAACGGTGTCGATTTCGATTCGCGTGACCCGCGCCGACCCGACCGGAACAGCCCCGAAACCACGCTGCTTTTCGAGTGGGATGACCTGCCGGTGGAACTGGCGGTTTTCCCGGCCGGTCTTGAACGGTCGAGAGGGCGCGAGAGGCTGCGCGCCGAATCGCTGCGCGCCCTGCTGGACAACGAGGAGATCGAGGAATGAACATCTGGTTGCGACGCACCCTGATCGCCGCCGTCGTGCTGGCTGCCGGCGCCGCTGGCGTATGGAGCGCCATGTCGCGGCAACCGAAGCTGGACGCAGCGTCGACCGCCATCGGCGCCAACCGTCTCGAAGTGCTCCAGCTGGCCGACGCCAGCGGCACAGGCATGCCCTTCTCGGCTTGGCGCGGCAAGCTTCTGGTGGTGAATTTCTGGGCCACCTGGTGCCCGCCGTGCCGCGAGGAAATGCCCGGTTTTTCGCGCATTGCCGGACGACTGCGCGATCGCGGCGTGCAATTTGTCGGCATCAGCATCGACAGTGCAGACAACGTGCGCCAATACCTGCAGGAAGAAGCGATCGACTATCCGCTGCTCATCGGCGGTTCAGACGCCATACAGATTTCCGCAGAACTGGGGAATTCAGCGCAGGGCATGCCATTCACCGTGATCTTCGCACCCGACGGCAGCGTGGTCGAACGCAAGCTGGGCACCTACAAGGAAGCGGAACTGGAAGCCATCCTGCTGGCAAGGTTGCGCTGAGCGCACTTTCGTCGGCTGGACAAATTGCAGCCAAGTCCGGCAAACTTGCAGCCATGCAGCCTACAACTCGCCGCAAGGCGTCAAAAACTGCCGCGCAGCCCGACAGTGTCGTAAAGCCTGCCACGACGCGTCGCTTGCTTGTCCTGCACGGGCCCAACCTGAATCTGCTGGGCTCGCGGGAACCCGACATCTACGGTCATCTGACACTGGCCGACATCGATGCCCGGCTGAAAGTGACTGCGCTGGAGCGCGGCGTGGTCATCGAATGTTTCCAGAGCAACCATGAAGGCGAACTGGTCACGCGCATCCAGCACGCGCGTGCCGAACACATCGATTTCATCCTCATCAACCCGGCCGCCTACACTCACACCAGTGTGGCCATTCGCGACGCCCTCGCGTCGATCAGCATCCCGTTCGTCGAGGTTCACCTGTCGAACGTCCACGCACGGGAAGCGTTCAGGCACCACTCTTACCTGTCGGACATCGCCGTGGGCGTCATCTGCGGACTCGGTGCTTACGGTTATGAAGCCGCTCTGGAGTTCGCACTCCGCCGGCTCGACACCACACAATAATTAAACATGCACAAACACCGCGCCACGCACGTGGGCGGTTCTTGCGGGGAAAATCATGGATTTGCGCAAACTCAAGAAGCTGATCGATCTGGTACAGGAATCGGGTATTTCGGAACTCGAGGTCACCGAGGGCGAAGAAAAGGTGCGTATTGCAAAGCACATGCCCCCCACCATGCAGACCACCTATGTATCGAGCCAGCCGCCGCAGCAGGCGGCACCGGCCGCTGCCGTTGCCTCCCTGCCCGTCCTGCCGGTCGAGGCGGCTCAGCCTGAAGGCCATGTGGTCAAGTCGCCGATGGTGGGCAGCTTCTACCGCTCGTCCTCCCCGGGCGGAAAATCATTTGTCGATATCGGCCAGACTGTCGTGGTCGGCGAAACGCTGTGCATCATCGAAGCGATGAAGCTCATGAACGAGATCGAGTCGGACGCTGCCGGCGTCGTGAAGGCAGTGCTGGTCGAGAACGGCCAGCCGGTCGAATATGGCCAGCCTCTGTTCATCATCGGCTGAGCGCGGACCCAGAACGATGTTTGAAAAGATACTGATCGCAAACCGCGGCGACCAGCTGCCCTCGGGCAGCACAGCGACGAAGTCAAATCGCACGACGGCCAGGGGCCGTCAGGGCGGTTTCGCCGCGGAGGTTACCCATGTTTGAAAAGATACTGATCGCAAACCGCGGCGAAATCGCCCTGCGCATCCTGCGTGCCTGCCGCGAGCTGGGCATCCGCACGGTGGCGGTGCATTCCGAAGCCGACACCGAAGCGAAGTACGTCAAGCTTGCCGACGAATCGGTATGCATCGGCCCGGCGCCGTCCAGCCAGTCCTACCTGAACATCCCGGCCATCATTTCGGCGGCCGAGGTGACCGATTCGGAAGCCATTCATCCGGGCTACGGTTTCCTGTCCGAAAACGCCGACTTTGCCGAGCGGGTCGAACGCAGCGGTTTCGTATTCATCGGCCCGCGCCCGGAAACCATCACGCTGATGGGTGACAAGGTATCGGCCAAGGATGCGATGAAGGAAGCGGGCGTGCCGGTGGTGCCCGGCTCGGAAGGCGCGCTCGGCGATGACCCGAAGGAAATCATCCGTATCGCGCGTGGCATCGGCTATCCGGTGATCATCAAGGCCGCCGGCGGCGGCGGCGGACGCGGCATGCGTACCGTACATACCGAAGCGGCCCTGCTCAATGCGGTACAGATGACGCGGACGGAAGCGGGGGCAGCGTTCAACAACCCCTCGGTGTACATGGAGAAGTTTCTCGAAAACCCGCGCCACATCGAAATCCAGGTGCTGGCAGACGCACACCGCAACGCGGTCTATCTGGGCGAGCGCGACTGTTCCATGCAGCGGCGGCACCAGAAGATCATCGAGGAAGCACCGGCGCCCGGCATTCCGGCCCGCATCATCGCGCGCGTCGGCGAACGCTGCGCCGAAGCCTGCCGGCGCATCAACTATCGCGGCGCCGGCACCTTCGAGTTCCTGTTCGAGAACGGCGAGTTCTATTTCATCGAAATGAACACCCGCATCCAGGTGGAACATCCGGTGACGGAACTGATCACCGGCATCGACCTGGTGCAGGAGCAGATCCGCGTGGCTGCAGGCGAAAAGCTGCGCTTCAAGCAACGCGACATCAAGCTGACCGGCCATGCGCTGGAATGCCGCATCAACGCCGAAGACCCGTACAAGTTCACACCCAGCCCGGGCAAGATCACCGGGTATCACCCGCCGGGCGGCCCGGGTGTGCGCGTCGATTCGCACGTCTATCAGGGCTACACCGTGCCGCCCTATTACGACTCGATGATCGGCAAGGTGATCACCTATGGCGACACCCGCGACCAGGCAATCCGCCGCATGAGCATTGCCCTGTCGGAAATGATCGTCAGCGGCATCAAGACCAACATCCCGCTGCACCAGGAGTTGATGCAGGACGCGCGCTTCGTCGACGGCGGCACCAGCATCCACTACCTCGAACAGAAGCTGGCGGATCAGGTCCTGGCCAAAGCCAAATGAGCACCGACGACCAGCCCGTGGGTGCAGCAGGCGGCTGGATCACCGTCACGCTGCTGGCTGATTCGCTTCACGCCGAAGCACTGTCGGACGCGCTGCTCGACGCCGGCGCGCTGTCGGTCGACATCGAGGACGCCGATGCCGGCACGCCGGACGAAAGACCCCAGTTTGGCGAGCCCGGGCTGCCGGTGGCGGTCGAGTTGTGGCCGCATTCGCGCCTTCATGCGCTGTTCGAACACGACGCCGATCTCGCCTCCGCAATGGTCGAAGCAGCCGAGGCGGCAGGTCTGACCGCACCGCCTCCCTATACGACATCGCAACTCGACGAGCAGAACTGGGTGCGCATCACGCAGGCCCAGTTCGACCCGATCCGCGTGTCGGACCGACTGTGGATCGTGCCCTCCTGGCACGCCCAGCCCGACCCGGCGGCCATCAACATCACGCTCGATCCGGGCATGGCCTTCGGCACCGGTTCGCACCCGACCACCCGGCTCTGCCTGGAATGGCTGGACCGCGAAATCACCGGCGGCGAAACCGTCATCGACTACGGATGCGGTTCGGGCATCCTTGCACTGGCGGCCTCGCGGCTCGGCGCGGCGCGGGTGACCGGCACCGACATCGACCCGCACGCACTCGACGCCGCGCGCTACAACGCCGAGCGCAATGGCGCCATACTTGAACTGATGCATTCGCGCGAAACCATCGACCATCAGGCCGACATCGTGGTGGCCAACATACTCGCCAACCCGCTGACCGTGCTGGCGCCGCTGTTATGCGGCCTGATGCGGGGTGGCGGGCGCATCGCGCTGTCCGGCATCCTGTCCGCCCAGACCGACATGGTGTGCGACGCCTATCGCCCGGCCTTCGAACTGGAGGTTGCCGGCGAGCGCGACGGCTGGGTGCTGCTGACCGGGACACGCCTCTGATGCTGTCCCGCTGCCCGGCCTGCGCCACCGTCTTCCGCGTCGATACGGTGCAGATCCGGGCACGCGAAGGCCGCGTGCGCTGTGGCCGCTGCCATGCCGTATTCGATGCACTGGACGCGATGGTCGACATCGCCACCCTGCGTGCGGCCGGGCCGGTCGCCACCGGGATCACGCCGGAGACCCCACCGTTGTCGCCGGCGTCGGCCACGTTCGTTGCGGACAAGACCCCTGTAGTCGACGACGCGCCTATCAGCGATTATTCACGCATCTTCGCAGTTGCAGCGACTGACGAGACTGACCGCCCGCCTGCACCGCGCGAAGAAAGCCATGCCACGCTGAATGTGGTCGATGCGCCCGAAGTCCGGGTGAGCACCGAACCGTCTGCCGTCACGGCCGACCTGCTCACCGACCCGGCGCACCTCACGGAGCCGACCGGCCAGCCAATGCCCGAAGCGGGTGGCAGCATGGACGCGCTGGTCGCGCGCACCACCGACTACTGGGGCATGCCCTCGCCGTCCGAACCGTCGGCCGTCACATTTCCCGAACCGGCTGCCACGCACGAACTCGACCCGGACGTCACGCAGCCGCTCGACATTTTCGAACTGGACGCTGCGGCCGGGCCCCAACCCGACCCTGCGGACGAACCGGGCCCATCGGCGGATTCGGCGGATGCGCCGCCTTCGCACAGTTTGCCGGCCGAGGACGCGCTGGTCGCGGCAACCCTTGAGGGGCCTGCAGGCCCTGCGGCCCCCTCGCCAGACGACGCCATCGACGGAACCGCCCCCGAACCCGGTCCCAGCGGCTACACAACCGTCGAGGTGTCTGCCCCACCCCCTGCGCCCGCGCGTGACCCGCTGCTCGATCCGCCGCCGGCGCTCGAACCGGTGCGCGACCCGGCCATGCAGCGCATCCGGCGCGAACTGTACGGCGACGAAGAGCCGGCAACGCGCAGCGGACTTCAGACCTTGCTCTGGACCGCCGGCTGCCTGCTGCTCGCGCTGGTCGCAACGAGCCAGCTGGCCTATCACTTCCGCACCGAGCTTGCGGTTGCCCAGCCCGCGCTCAAGCCCTTGTTCGAGCAGGCGTGCGCGCGCATCGGCTGCAGCGTGCCGGCGCCGCGCGAACCGGACAAGGTCAGCATTGAGGCGTCGGAACTGACGCCGGAACCTGGTCGCGAGCCGCTGTTGCGCTTGTCGGCGTTGTTGCGCAACACCGCCGCATTCGAGCAGGAATGGCCGCATCTCGAACTGACGCTGACCGATACCGGCGACCGCGCCGTCGTGCGGCGCGTGCTGACGCCGTCGGAATTTCTGCCTCCGGACGCCCGCGCGAAGGGTTTCGCTCCGGCTTCGGAACAGACGGTCGGCGTGCTGGTCGACCCGGCGGAATCCGGTGCCAGCGGCTACCGCCTGTACGCCTTCTATCCCTGACCCCGGCGCGTCAGCGCCGGCCCCTACACCGACACCGAGGACACTGCGATGACCCAGACCGTATTGCTGGCAGGCACGCCCATCCATCTCGCCGGACATTTCCCCGTGCGGGGGTCGCGGGCACCGTCGTTCACGCTGGTCGGAACCGATCTGGCCGACGTTGCGCTGGCCAGTTTCGGCAGCCGGCGCAAGGTGCTCAACATCGTACCCAGCCTCGATACGCCGGTCTGCCAGGCATCGACTCGCCGCTTCAACGAGCAGGCCGGGCAGATGAACAATACCGTCGTGCTGGTCATTTCGGCCGATCTGCCGTTCGCGATGAAGCGCTTCTGCGAAACCGAGGGATTGTCCAACGTGGTGTCGTTGTCGACGCTGCGCGGTCGCGAGTTCATGGCGAACTACGGTGTGGAGATACTCGATGGACCGCTGGCCGGGCTGACCGCCCGCGCCGTCATCGTGCTCGACCCGAACAACGGGGTACTGCATGCCGAGCTGGTGCCGGAAATCAAGCAGGAACCCGACTACGACGCCGCACTGGCTGCGCTGAGGTAGGCGACTACCCAACCACCCGGTCACCGCAGATGGAAGAAAGTCCGTTCAAGGGCAAGACCGGCCTGCGCCGGCTGCTCAATGCCACGCGTTACTCCGCCGAAGGGCTGGGTGCAGCGTTCCGCCACGAAGACGCCTTCCGGCAGGAGGTGATCGCCGCCATGGTGCTGATTCCGCTGGCGATCTGGCTGGGCAATACCGGCATCGAGCGCTCGCTGATGGCTTTTGCGGTGCTGCTGGTGCTGATCGTGGAACTGCTGAATTCGGCGATCGAAGCGACCGTCGATCGCATCTCGCTCGAAAACCACCGTCTCGCCAAGCGCGCCAAGGACATCGGCTCGGCGGCGGTGATGCTGACGCTGCTGAACCTGGGTCTGGTGTGGGGACTGATACTGGTGCAGCGGATCTGAAGATCACGGGCGCTGGCGGCGCGAACGCCTCGACGGGCGCCGGCTCAGACCAGATCCAGCCCTGACGTCACATTCAGGTTGCGGTCCTGCGCTTCCTTGCTGTTGAGCTTGATCTGCAGCCGCAGGTCGTTGACCGAGTCGGCGTTGCGCAGCGCGTCTTCGTAATTGATGCGACCGGCTTCATACAGGTCGAACAGCGCCTGGTCGAAGGTCTGCATGCCGATCTCGCGCGAGCGCTTCATCACGTCCTTGATCTCGCCCACATTGCCCTTGAAGATGTGATCGGCGATCAGCGGCGAGTTCAGCATAACCTCGATCGCGGCCGCGCGCCCCTTGCCTTCCTTCATCGGCACCAGACGCTGCGAAATCATCGCGCGCAGATTCAGCGACAGATCCATCAGCAACTGCTCGCGCTTGTTCTCGGGGAAGAAGTTGATGATGCGGTCGATCGCCTGATTGGCGCTGTTGGCGTGCAGCGTGGCCAGACACAGGTGGCCCGTTTCGGCGAACTGGATCGCGTGCTCCATCGTTTCGCGATCGCGGATTTCACCCATCAGGATGACGTCGGGCGCCTGGCGCAGCGTATTTTTCAGCGCGATTTCCCAGTCGGCGGTGTCCAGCCCGACCTCGCGTTGCGTCACGACGCAGTTCTTGTGTTCGTGCACATATTCGATCGGGTCTTCGATCGTGATGATGTGACCGTAGCTGTTGGTGTTGCGCCAGTCGACCAGCGCCGCCAGCGACGTGGTCTTGCCGGTACCGGTGCCGCCGACGAAGATGGTCAGGCCGCGCTTGGCCATCGCCACGTCCTTCAGCACGGTCGGCAGTCCCAGTTCGTCGAGCGTCGGAATCTTGGCGTTGATGGTGCGCAGCACGCAGCCGATCTTGCCCTGCTGCACGAAGGCATTGACGCGGAAGCGGCCGATGCCGGCCGGCGAGATCGCGAAATTGCATTCCTTCGTGGATTCGAATTCGGCCGCCTGCCGGTCATTCATGATGGCGCGCGCCAGTTCGGCCGTGTGCTGCGGCGTCAGCGACTGGTTGGACTGCGGAATGATGCGGCCGTCCACCTTGATGGCCGGCGGAAATCCTGCGGTCACAAACAGGTCCGACCCGCGTTTGGTCGCCATCAGGCGCAGCAGGTCGTACATGAATTTCAGTGCCTGATCTCTTTCCATCTACGCTCTCCGCTGCGATTGACGCGATTGATGCTGCCGACGTGTCCAGTGTAGCCGGCTGCACGTCCGGCCGACGCCGGTCACCCGGCGAAGGCGTCCTTGTTCTGTGCGCGGGTGCGCGCTTCGGCGTTCGATATCACATTGCGGCGCACCAGGTCGGTCAGGTTCTGGTCCAGCGTCTGCATGCCCACGTTGTGGCCGGTCTGGATCGCCGAATACATCTGGGCGATCTTGTTCTCGCGGATGAGGTTGCGGATGGCCGGCGTGCCGACCATGATTTCGTGCGCCGCAACGCGGCTGGCGCCATCCTTGGTCTTCAGCAGCGTCTGCGAAATGACGGCGCGCAGCGACTCCGACAGCATGGCCCGCACCATTTCCTTCTCTTCGGCCGGAAACACGTCAACGATACGGTCAATCGTCTTGGCGGCGCTCGAGGTGTGCAGGGTGCCGAACACCAGGTGACCGGTTTCGGCAGCGGTCAGCGCCAGCCGGATGGTTTCCAGATCGCGCATTTCGCCCACCAGGATCACGTCCGGATCCTCCCGCAGCGCCGAACGCAGCGCGTTGGCGAAACTGAGCGTATGCGGCCCGACTTCGCGCTGATTGATCAGGCAGCGCTTCGATTCATGCACGAACTCGATCGGATCCTCCACCGTCAGGATGTGGCCGTAGTCGTTTTCGTTGACGTAATCGACCATGGCCGCCAGCGTCGTGGACTTGCCGGAACCCGTCGGTCCGGTCACCAGCACGATGCCGCGCGGCGTGTTGGCGATCTCCTTGAATATCTTGGGTGCGTTCAATTCTTCCAGCGTCAGCACCTTGGACGGAATGGTCCGGAACACCGCGCCGGCGCCGCGGTTCTGAACAAAGGCATTGACCCGGAAACGCGCCAGATTGGGCACTGCGAACGAGAAGTCGCACTCGAGGTGCTCTTCGTACACCTTGCGCTGGGTGTCGTTCATGATGTCGTAGATCATGCCGTGCACATCCTTGTGCTCCATCGGCGGCAGATTGATGCGTCGCACGTCGCCGTGCACGCGGATCATCGGTGGCAGGCCGGCCGACAGGTGCAGGTCGGACGCCTTGTTCTTGACGGAAAACGCGAGCAGTTCGGTGATGTCCATGCGTAACCTCGGAGCTGTTGCGACGCGCCGGGCAGCACGAAGAGGTGCTTTCCGGCCAGAGATAAATCGATGAAATTCAGGGCATTATGATGAACATTTCAGACAACCTGCAAGCAGTTCGGCACCGCATTGCGGCCGCGGCTCACGCCTGCGGTCGCGATCCGGCGAGCATTTCGCTGCTTGCGGTCAGCAAGACCAAACCGGATTCGGACATCCTGGCCGCCGCGGCGGCAGGTCAGCATGCGTTCGGCGAAAACTACGTGCAGGAAGGCTGCGACAAGGCGGAACGGCTGACCGCCGCGGGCCATGCACTCGAATGGCACTTCATCGGGCCGATCCAGAGCAACAAGACGCGGCCGGTGGCGACCTGGTTCGACTGGGTGCACGCCATCGACCGCGAGAAGATCGCGCAGCGCCTGTCCGAACAGCGACCGCCTGAAAAACCGCCGCTCTGCGTATGCATACAGGTGAACGTCAGCGGCGAGGCGTCGAAAAGCGGCGTGGCGCCAGCCGACGTGGGCGCGCTCGCCGACGCGGTCGCGCGACTGCCCCGGCTGAAGCTGCGCGGCCTGATGGCCATTCCCGAACCGAGCGACGATGTCGTTCTCCAGCGTCAACGTTTTGCCCATTTACGGCAGGTGCTCGAAGAACTGAATGCAGCAGGACATGGTCTCGACACCTTGTCGATGGGCATGTCGCAGGATCTGGAAGCCGCCATCGCAGAAGGCGCGACCATCGTGCGGGTCGGCAGCGCGTTGTTTGGTGCGCGCGTATGACCCCGCTGGCGATGGCAGGCCGCAGAGCGTAGCCAAATCACGAAGCCAGTGGGCCGATTCAAGGTAGATTAGGCGTAAGCGAGGGGCGCGTTCCCTCCATTCCGGGGCGCGGGATCTGTCGATATTCATTCACGGAAGCGCCATGAGCCAGACCGATCATGCAGAATGCCGCCGGCTTGATGCACTGAAAGCCTGCGCAGTGCTCGACACCCCTCCGGACTCACAGATAGACCGGCTGACCCGGCTCGCTGCCCAGGTATGCGGCACGCCGATCGCATTCACGAGCTTCACCGACGCATCGCGCCAGTGGTTCAAATCGACAGTCGGACTTCCCGGACTGCGCGAGCTTCCCGGCGCAACCGCCTTCTGCGAGCGCACGATAGCCACCGGCAGTTCGTTCATGGTTTCCGACATCGATCAGTCGGCCGGTTTTTCAGACCACCCGCTGGTGCGCGGCGATCCACATGTCCGCATGTACGCCGGCGTACCGCTGCGCACGCTCACTGGCTTTGCGGTCGGAACGCTGGCCGTGATGGACACCCGGCCGCGCACTCTTTCGCCGGAGGCACTCGAGGCGCTGGAGACGCTGGCGGCCCAGATCATGGCGCACGTCGAGCTTCAGCAGCAGAGCAAACAGATCGAGGCGCAGCGACAGCGCCTCGCCGACCAGCTTCAGGCCACGCAGCGGATGGCCGGAATCGGCACCTGGGCGTTCGACATTGCGACGCAGCAGCTGAATTGTTCGGACGAGGTGTATGCCATCCACGAAGTGCCGCGTGGTACCCGGTTCACGGTCGGCCAGGCGCTGGATTTCTATGCGCCGGAGTGGCGCTCGCTCATCACGGATGCCTTCGATGCCTGCCTTGAACAGGGTCGGCCATTCGACGAGGAACTGCAGATCATCACGGCCCGCGGGCAGCGGGTCTGGGTGCGTTCCATCGGAAGTGCCGGCCTTGACCAGCAGGGTCGCGTGGCTCAGGTGCACGGCGCATTCCAGGACATATCCGCGCGCAAGCGTGCTACCGAAGAGACGAGGCGGCTGGCCAGCCGACTGTCGGCCACGCTGGAAAGCATGACGGACGGCGTGTTCGCGCTCGATGAAGACTGGCGCTTCACCTACATGAACCGCGAAGCAGGTCGCCTGCTGGCGCGCGACACGAACGCCGTCGTCGGCAAGCGGCTGTGGGACGAATTTCCCGGCAGCGAAACTTCGGAGATCGGCGACGCTTACCGGCGTGCCATCGCGCACAACGTGACGGTGGAATTCGACAGCTTCTACGCGCCGATGGGCATCTGGTTCGAAGTCCATGCCTATCCGTCGGAGGACGGCTTGACGGTCTATTTCCGCGACATCACCCAGCGCAAGCAGATTGAACAGGAGCGCGAGCACGAACGTGAATTTCTCGATGCGCTGCTCGAAAGCCTGTCGGAAGGCATCGTTGCCTGCGACGAACATGGCACGCTGTCAGTGTTCAACCGGGTGACCCGCGATCTGCACGGCCTGCCGCACGAGGCGCTCCCGCCGGAAGAGTGGGGGACGCGCTACAACCTGTTCGCGGCCGATGGCGTGACACCGCTTGCCACGGCAGACATTCCGCTGTTCCGCGCGCTGCGTGGCGAAATCGTCAAGGACGCGGCCATGGTGATCGCACCGGTCGGCCGCCCGCCACGGCTGGTCCAGTGCAACGGACAGGCCATCGCAACGGTGTCCGGGCGAAAACTCGGCGCCGTGGTGGCGATGCACGACATCACCGAACGCGACCGTTACGAGCGACTGCTGATGCAGCGCACGCGTGCCTTGCATCTGCGCAGCCGCTGCAGCGAAGCGCTGATCCGCGTCCAGAACGAAAAAGACCTGTTATACGAAATCTGCAACATCGCGGTCGACGGCGCTGGCTATCGGATGGCCTGGGTCGGCTATGCAGTGGATAGCCCGGAAAAGCCGGTCAGCGTGCAATGCCACGCGGGCTGGACGGATGGTTACCTGAACAGCATTCATCTGTCATGGGATGAAAACCGCATCGATGGCAAGGGGCCGGCCGGTCGCGTGATTCGCGGCGGCGAGGCCATCTTCAGCAATGACCTGAGCCGTGACGAAAGCTTCCGCACGTGGGCGGCTGCGGCTGCGGCACGCGGCTACAAGGGTGGCGTATGGCTGCCGCTGAAGAACGAGCGGCGGACGTTCGGCGTACTTTCGCTTTACGCCGACGAAGTGAGGCTGATTTCCGACGAAGAAGTGGCGCTGCTGCAGGGGCTGGCCAATGACCTTGCATTCGGCATCTGCAGCATCCGCGTGCAGGATGAACGCCGTCGCCTGCAGTCGGCGGTGCTGAAGGTAGCCGCCGCCGTGTCGGCCAGCTCCGGCAACGAGTTCTTCGAGCAGCTCGTGCGCAACATGACGGAGGCGCTCGGCGCCGACGCGGGCTTCATGGCAGTCCTGCAACCCGGTGATCCACCGAGCGTACGCATCATCGCCGGCGTGCGTGACGGACAGGCCATGCCGGCGGCCGAATACGACATCCGCCAGACGCCTTGCGAAGCCCTTCTTGACGATGAACTGTCGGTGACCCACAGCGGAATCTCGGCGCTTCCAGGCATGGCCGAATCGCTGATCGCCCCTGGCGTGGAAACCTGTATCGGTCGTCAGCTGGTCGATTGCGAAGGAAGGGTGATCGGCTGTCTGTTCGTGCTGTTTGATCACCGCCTCGAGGACACCGATTTCGTGACCTCGACGCTGCGGATCTTTTCGACACGTGCCGCCGCAGAACTGGACCGGCAGCACGCCGATGCGCGCATTCGCGAACAGGCGTCACTGCTCGACAAGGCGCAGGACGCGATCATCGTACGCAGCATCGATCATCGGGTGCTGTACTGGAACAAGAGTGCCGAGCGCCTGTACGGCTGGCCGGCTCACGAAGCGATCGGGCAGCGGGTGAGCGATCTGTTCTATCTCGACGACACGGCTTTCCGGATCGCCACGCAGCAGGTCATCGCCACCGGCGAATGGACGGGCGAAATCACACAGCGTCGCAAGGATGGCAGTTTGCTGACGGTGGAAGGCCATTGGACGCTGCTGGCCGATGCCGACGGCAAACCCAAATCGATACTGGCGATCAACACCGACATCACGCACCGCCTTGCCGTGGAAGCGCAGCTCGAACAGGCGCAGCGGCTCGAAGCCGTCGGTCAGCTGACCGGTGGCGTGGCGCATGACTTCAACAATCTGCTGACCGTCATCCTCGGCAATTCCGAACTGCTGATGGAAAAGCTGGCCGATAACGATCGCCTGCGCATGCTGGCAGAAATGACCCGTACGGCCGCCCAGCGCGGCGCCGATCTCACGCATCGACTGCTCGCCTTTTCGCGCCGGCAGGCGCTGGAACCCAGATCGGTGGATACCCATGGCGTGCTGCTCGGCATGCACGACATGCTGCGCCGCACGCTGGGCGAAAACATCGAAATCGAATACCGCCACGGCTCCGGACTGTGGCGCGCGCTGGTCGACCCGTCGCAGCTCGAAGGCGCCGTACTCAACCTGTGCATCAATGCGCGTGATGCCATGAAGGGCGGCGGGCGGCTCACGATGGAAACGACCAACGCCTGGCTCGATGACACGCACGGCACCCCCTATCCTGACCTGTCGCCGGGTCAGTATGTGCTGGTCGCCGTGTCGGACACCGGCACCGGCATTGCGCCGGACCACCTTGCACGCGTGTTCGAACCCTTCTTCACCACCAAGGAAAAGGGCAAGGGCACCGGACTGGGGCTCAGCATGGTGTTCGGTTTCGTCAAGCAGTCACGCGGCCACGTGAAGGTTTACTCGGAGGTCGGCCAGGGCACCACGGTCAAGATGTACCTGCCGCGCGCCGACCTGTCGGACGAATGGTCGGAGGATAGGTCGCCCGACGCCGGTGCCGACCGCGATGCCCATGGCGGCGACGAAACCGTGCTGCTGGTCGAAGACGACGAACTGGTCCGTCAGCATGCGAGAAATGTGCTGCTCGGCCTCGGCTACACGGTGATCGAAGCGACCAACGGACCGGATGCATTGCAGATCATCCGTGGCCGGTCGCACATCGACCTGTTGTTTACCGATGTCATCATGCCGGGCGGCATGAACGGTCCGCAGCTCGTCGAAGCGGCGCACGGTGTGCGACCGCAGCTCAAGGTGCTGTATACCTCGGGCTACACCGAAAACGCGATCGTGCATCAGGGGCGACTCGACAAGGGCGTACACCTGCTGAACAAGCCGTACCGGCGCGCCGAACTGGCGCGCAAAGTCAGGCTGGCACTGTCCGGCTCGCGATGAACACTCTTCTGTCCGAAAGCACCGCACCATGTTGATCGGCCGACTGCTGGTACTTGACGACGACCTCGCGGTCGCACAGACGATTGCCTGGATCGCTGAAGAAACCGGGCTGGAAACCCGGATCGCCTGCGAACCGGTGCAATTCTTCGAAGCATGCGATCAGTGGCAGCCGACCCATATCGCGATCGATCTCGTGATGCCGGACATGGATGGCGTCGAAGTCATGCGCGTGCTGGCCATCAAGGGCTGCCGCGCCCAGATCATCATCACCAGCGGCGTCGGCGGCCGCATTCTCGATGCCGCCAAGCGGTCGGCCACCGAACACGGCCTGAATGTGACCGGCATTGTGTCCAAGCCCTTTTCGCCAGCGGCGCTGCGCAACCTGCTCGCCATCGAGCCGCCGACCGCAAGGACACCGGACGGTACCGCCGCCGGTGACTCGGCCTTCGTCCCTGATCGGGCCGAATTGCGCCGGGCGCTCGAAGCCCGCGAGTTCGCGCTCGCCTACCAGCCCAAGATCGTCTGCGGCGGCCACCAGCTCGCGGGTTTCGAGGCACTGGTGCGCTGGCAGCACCCGCAGGCGGGGCTGGTCATGCCGGACCGCTTCATTCCGCTTGCCGAGACCACAGGTCTGATCGACCCGCTGACCGAACAGGTGTTCGAACAGGCACTGGCATGGTTTTCCGGTATTTGCCCGGGCACCCGGCTATCGCTGTCGGTCAACTTGTCCGCCCGCAGCCTGACCGACTTCCAGCTGGCGGAATTCATTTCCAGCCTGTGCACCACCTGCGGCGTGTCTCCCGGACAGCTGATTCTCGAACTGACCGAAACCAGTGCGATGGACGACCCGGTCACTTCGCTCGACCTGCTGACAAGGCTGCGCATGCGCGGCTTTCAGCTGTCGATCGATGACTTTGGAACCGGCTACTCATCAATGGTGCAGCTGGTCCGCCTGCCGTTCTCGGAAATGAAGGTCGACAAATCCTTCGTCATGAACGCCATGGCATCGCAGGAATCGCGCACAGTCATACGTTCCATCGTCGACCTCGGCCACAGCCTCGGCCTGCGCCTCACCGCCGAAGGCGTCGAGGATCAGGGCGCGCTCGACTACCTGACGTCGATCGGCTGCGACCTGGCACAGGGCTATTTCATTGCCCGCCCGATGAGCGGTGACGCGGCCCGGCACTGGCAGCCTGCGACCAGCCCGGCCTGAGCACCGCACCGGATTGCTGAACCGGCCCACGAAGGCGCTTTGACATATTCCGAAGACATCGATTATCGTCGCACGCTGCAAGTCGAATCGCTCACCACACATACCCGTGCCCATGCACCGAAGCGATCATTCACCGACTCCGCTTCACGACCGCCACGTGCACACGCTGGCGCTGATTGCCGCGATCGGTACGGTCGTGGCCGTGTGGCTGACCATCGAATGGCTGGCACATGCCCACCGGCCGGATACCACCACACAGCCGGCCGGAATCGCGCCGGAATCACCGGTACCTGCCGCTTCGCCGCCACAGGCGAATGCCCGTCCGATGCCGCAGGTGGAACCGGATGTTCGCGGCGACGCGATCTACAAATGCACGCTGGCCGGCCGCACGGTGTATGCCGACGCCCCCTGCGGCGAGCAGGCCAGGACCGTCGCACTTCCTCCGCCCAGTGCAGGCCTGTCGCCAGACCGCAGCTACGCCGAACAGCTGGCCCGGGTGCGCGCGGAGCGTGCCCGGCATGCCGCGACGCAACCCGCGCCGAGCGCAGACATCGCCCGCCGCCCATCGTCCGACAACCGCTGTGCGTCGATCGATGACACCGTGAAGACGATCGACGCCGCCACGCGACAGCCGCACGACGTATCGGCGGCAGACCACTTCCGTGCCCGGCGCAAGTCCCTGATGGACGAGCGATTCACGCTTGGCTGCAACGGCTAGGGCCGAACAGCTGCGCCGACGGCACAGCGCCGTAAGCGCCCGCCCGCACTGTCCAAGGGGCTGACCGGCTAGACTGCGCCCTTTGTTGCACTTCCCCGATCAAGACCCGACGTGCCCGCCTCCGACTTCCTGATCCACCCCACGATTTCCCCGATCGCCTTCGAACTGGGCCCGCTTGCCGTGCGCTGGTACGGGCTGATGTATCTGCTGGCCTTTGTCGGCTTCATGCTGCTCGGTCGCATGCATGCACGGCGACTGGCCGCGCAGGGCGTGCCCACGCTCGACACGAAGCAGATCGATGACCTGCTGTTTTTCGGCGTGCTGGGCGTGGTGCTGGGCGGACGGCTGGGCTACGTGCTGTTCTACAAGCCGGCGTATTATTTCGAGAACTGGCATGAGATTCCGGCCGTCTGGTCCGGCGGCATGAGTTTCCACGGCGGCTTTCTCGGCGTGCTGATCGCGGCGGCGCTGTTTGCACGCCGCATGGACTGGCGTTTCTTCCAGCTGACCGACTTCATCGCGCCACTGGTGCCGCTCGGGTTGGCTGCCGGACGCATGGGCAATTTCATCAATGCGGAACTTGTCGGGCGCGTGACCGATGTGCCCTGGGCCATGATCTTTCCGACTGTCGATGCGCTGCCGCGCCATCCGTCGCAGTTGTACCAGTTTGCCGGCGAGGGGCTCGCGCTGTTCGCGCTGCTGTGGTGGTTTGCACGCAAGCCGCGACCGATGGCAGCGGTCAGTGCCATGTTCCTGATCGGCTATGGCGGCTTCCGCTTTCTGGCGGAGTTCGGCCGCGAGCCAGACGATTTTCTGGGCCTGCTGGCCGGCGGGCTGTCGATGGGCCAGTGGCTCAGCCTGCCGATGGTCGCGGCAGGCATCGTAATGATGATCCTGGCTTATCGCCGTACTTGAGGAGTGAATCCATGAACCGACCTTTCCGCATCCTCGGCGTGCAGCAGATCGCCATCGGCGGTCCGGACCGCATGAAGCTGCGGCATCTGTGGGTCGATGTGTTCGGCCTCGGTCTGGAAGGCGACTTCACGTCGGAGCGCGAGAACGTCGTCGAGGACATCGCGGTGCTGGGCACGGGACCGACCCGGGTCGAGGTCGATCTGATGCAGCCGCTCGACCCGTCGAAGAAGCCGCGTGTCGACGAACCTGCGCTGAACCACATCGGCCTGTGGGTGGACGATCTCCCGAAGGCGGTCGAGTGGATGACCGCGCAGGGGATGCGTTTCACGCCGGGCGGCATCCGCCGTGGCGCCGCCGGCTTCGACATCGTGTTCATCCACCCGAAGGGCAACGAACAGTTCCCGCTCTGCGGCGAAGGCGTGTTGATCGAGCTGGTGCAGGCGCCACCTGAAGTCGTTGCGGCACTGGGTTGAGACGAAGTCGATGTGCAGGACGCAGGCTTGCTGCTTCGTCAAGCCTGCGGCACCATGAGGCTGCAGCGGTGCGACACGCGCCGCCCGGATCACCGCGGGACAGGGTGACCTTCATAACGACGGAGACTGACTGACCATGAAAAAACTGCTCTGCCTGCTGTTCAGCGTCCTTGCGCTTGCCGCCTGTTCGCCGATGAAACCCACGCCGGCCGGGCAGTGGGACTATCAGGTCCTCGAAACGCCGGAAGGCGACGTGACCGGCACGCTGACGATCACCGGCCCGAACGCCGATGCCAAGTCCTTTTCGGTGCTGATGAAGGCCAATGGCAGCGAACTGGCCATGGATCGATTCACGTTCGACAGCGAAACGAACAAGATCGATGGCGAATTCATCTATTCGGGCATGAAGGTGAAGGTCGACGCCAAGCAGCACGAAAGTGGCGACGAAATCACCGGGGCCATGTGGGTGTCCGGCCTGGACTTCCCGTTCAAGGCCACACGCAAGAAGTGAGCGTCAGGCGGGGGCCATGCCCCCGTCAGGATCGGCAGTCGAACACGACCGGCTGCCGATTCAACGCCGGTGAGCAGGGTGGGCGCACTTTCGTTGCGCTGTCACGCCATCGCAGGGCGGCTGTGAAATGTCGATGCTCGCGTCGCTCGCGGCCTGCGTGGACGACAAATCCGGCCTGGCTTGCCACCCGGCGGCCAGATCGGCGAGCCGCAACCTGATCGTCTCGCCCACGGCAATCTGCGGCTCCGACGGCTCCAGCCCCTCGGCAGATTCGCGTTGCGCCACCGCGGCGCGCGCGCGCTCGAAAGCGTCGGCGAACGAGGTGGTTTCGCGCAGCGCCTCGTCGAAGAAGGCGCGACCGAAAAAGGTCCAGTCTGCCTCGTGCGAGCAACCGTGCGAATTGCGATCAGCACGCGATGCCGACATCACCAGCGTGTCGGGCCCGGCCAGCGGCGGCACGAAGCCGCCCGAATAGCAGGCCGACACCAGGATGACGCGGTTGCGAATGCCCGCCGCATCGAGCAGTCCGGCCAGCCGCTGCGGCGTCAGCTGTTCCAGTTCCCACGGCCACAAGCTGAGGTCGAACAGGTGGTTTTCGGCGCCATGTGACGTCAGGAAGACAAACAGCACGTCTTCATCGCCATCCATCCGCTGCGCGATGATCTGCAGACTTCGATCCAGCGCGCTGACCGTGGCGAGCGGGCGGGTCAGCACAGTGCCGGGGTTATTGGCCAGCACCACGCTGCGCCCACCGGTGCCGAAGCGTTCCGCAAACAGGCGCTCGACCTTCTCCACCTCGCGCAGGAACACGTCCTGCGCGCCATGACCCGCGACCGCCAGCAGGAACAGATCGGTCCTGCCCGGCTGGCCGGGTTCCAGCCGTGCCAGCGCCTCGGTCAGCAGCAAGGGCTGCCGGTAGATCACGGTTTCGCTGCGCGCCTGCTGCCAGCGTGCGGCTTCGGCCGGGTCCTGTGCGGGCTCGCTCGCCAGCCAGAGCGGGGCTTGCGGACCGACCGCAATCTGCGGCACCACCAGCACCAGCAGCACCGCACCCAGCACACCGGCACGCTGGATGCCGGTAGCGCCCTGCAGCCGGCACAGCGCGACGGTCGACGCCAGGATGCCCCAGCCCAGCGGCGCCCACCACAGCCACTGGCTGTCATCGCCCAGACTGTCCCAGATCCCGGCCGGCAGCATGGCGACCAGATTCCACGACACGTCGATCCATATCCACAACGCGGCCAGCACCACCACGGCCTGCAACAACGCGTCGGTCCGATACTGCCGACGGGTCACCAGCCAGGCACACAGCAGCAGCCAGGGCAGGTGAAACAGCTGACCGGGCAGCGCGCCGGGGTCGATCCGTCCATCGCTGCCGGTGCGGGCGACTTCGAAGCCAAGACTGTTGAGCAGACCGGCAAATTCCAGCGCTATCCACGCCAGTACGCCGGCACGCGCAGCGGCCGGCGCGCGGGCGGACAGCAGCAGACTGCCCAGCCCGGCGGCGAGGTTGCGGAGCAGGTCGCCGATGACATGGCTGGCCGGGCCCGGCGGCTCCACGGGTGTCGGGGTGCCGGAAAGTTCGTGATTTTCGTGATTCATGCTCAAGTTGCGTTCGGAAAGACCGTAAATGCGGACGTGGCGGGAACGTATTGCGGTTTTCGCCACTCTGTTGCCGGCGTCGCATCACTGGAGCGGGCAAATGCCCGGACCGCTGAACAGTGCGACGTTATAATCGAAAGCTTCCGAGGAGCGCTGCGAGGTGCCGCAAGGCCCCCAGGCTCGGACCCCGCCAGACCGTCGCCGGTCGCGGGCACATTTGTAACGGCGCTCACCTGAACCCGCAGTGCCGGAATTGTCCGGTGGCGGATGGCAGGTGAGCACACCTGCCCTTGCAAAGGAGCCCGTAGATGAATGCCCCCAATGATCTGAAGGATTACGTGATTGCCGACCCGTCGCTGGCCGACTGGGGACGCAAGGAAATCGCCATCGCCGAGACCGAAATGCCGGGTCTGATGGCGATCCGCGAAGAGTACGCGACACAGCAGCCGCTGCGCGGCGCGCGCATCACCGGCAGCCTGCACATGACGATCCAGACCGCAGTGCTGATCCAGACGCTCGAAGCGCTGGGTGCCGAAGTGCGCTGGGCCTCGTGCAACATCTACTCGACGCAGGACCACGCCGCTGCAGCGATCGCCGCTGCCGGCACGCCGGTGTTTGCGGTCAAGGGCGAGTCGCTGGTCGATTACTGGGATTACACCCATCGCATCTTCGAATGGCCGGATGGCGGTTTCAGCAACATGATCCTCGACGACGGCGGCGATGCCACGCTGCTGCTGCATCTGGGCACCAAGGCGGAAACCGATCCGACCGCGCTGCACCACCCGGCGAGCGAAGAGGAAGTCTGCCTGTTCAATTCGATCACCGAAACGCTCAAGCGTGACCCGAACTGGTATTCGAAGCGCCTGAAGCACATCAAGGGCGTGACCGAAGAAACCACCACCGGCGTGCATCGTCTGTATCAGATGCACAAGGAAGGCCGTCTGGCTTTCCCGGCCATCAACGTCAATGACTCGGTCACCAAGTCGAAGTTCGACAATCTGTATGGTTGCCGCGAGTCGCTGGTCGACGGCATCAAGCGCGCCACCGACGTGATGATCGCCGGCAAGGTCGCCGTCGTCGCCGGTTACGGCGATGTGGGCAAGGGCTCGGCGCAGGCGCTGCGCGCGCTGTCAGCCCAGGTGTGGGTCACCGAAATCGACCCGATCTGCGCACTGCAGGCCGCGATGGAAGGCTACCGCGTCGTCACGATGGATTACGCGGTCGAACACGCCGACATCTTCGTGACCGCCACCGGCAACTATCACGTCATCACGCATGAACACATGCTGAAGATGAAGGATCAGGCCATCGTGTGCAACATCGGCCACTTCGACAACGAAATCGACGTCGCTGCGCTTGAGCAATACGAGTGGGACGAAATCAAGCCGCAGGTCGATCACGTCATCTTCCCGTCGGGCCGTCGCATCATCCTGCTGGCCAAGGGTCGTCTGGTGAATCTGGGTTGCGGCACCGGCCATCCGTCGTACGTGATGTCCAGTTCCTTCGCCAACCAGACCATCGCCCAGATCGAGCTGTTCACCGAAACCGAGAAGTATCCGGTCGGCGTCTATGTGCTGCCCAAGCATCTCGACGAAAAGGTCGCGCGCCTGCAACTGAAGAAGCTGAACGCGCAGCTGACCGAACTGAGCGACGCTCAGGCGCGTTACATCGGTGTGCATCGCGAAGGTCCGTACAAGCCGGATCACTACCGCTACTGATCGACAGGCGGCCGGGAGGCTCCCGGCCCGGATCGACCTGCGGAAGGATGGCCTCCATGACGGTTCCAGCGGACCCGTCATGGAGGCTTTTTCGTTTTCGACGAAGCCGATCGCCTTGAAGGCAGCACGGGCCGGAGTCGACGCAGAGCCGGGACGGCGGGCGCCCGCTCGCGCCGTGGGTCTCTACCGCGATTGCTTGATCAGTCTCGAATTCGCGGCCTGCACCGGCCGCGCGTTGTTCCTGTACAGGTGACCGAACACACCGATCTGCTCGGCCGACACGAGGTGCGGCTGCTTGAGCACGATCCAGGTC
This sequence comes from Methyloversatilis sp. XJ19-49, assembly GCF_024580145.1. Lineage (GTDB taxonomy): Bacteria > Pseudomonadota > Gammaproteobacteria > Burkholderiales > Rhodocyclaceae > Methyloversatilis. The sequence continues at coordinate 2,429 of NZ_JANINI010000009.1, read as the reverse complement.
ACGCCCTCCGAACACGGCGGCGTCGTCAGCGACCCCATGTAGGTGAAGTATTCGCGCTTTTCCGGCAGCAGCTTCGCGAGGTCGATGCTCACATCCGGCGTCGATTCCACGTTTTTCTGCAGCGGCAGATAGGCCCAGAGCGTGTTGAAGATCGAGCTTTCGTCGCCACGATCGAGCAGCACCGCGACCACCGCCAGCTTGTTGTCTACATCACGGTGCACGAGATGGACCACCATTTCGTAGCTCTTGCCGTTGATGCGTTCCTCGGCCGGCTTGTGGAAATGGAACTGCACCAGGTCATAGCGCTTGCCCGACAGGGTAAAGCTGCTGCCCTCGCCGACATTGACCTGCACCGTGTGGCCGTTGTCGATGATGGTGAAGTAACTCGTCCTGTAGTCGAAGCTGATCGGCGGCAGGTCGACCTTGATGCCTTCGCGGATGTCGATCGGCGATTGCGTGCGGCCTTCACTGCACTGCGCCCATTCGGGCTTGAGCTTGCCCCAGTTCTGCGGTCCGAACTCGCCTTCGTAAGCCCAGTGAATGTCGCCGTGCGCAGCAGGATGCGGGGTTTCTTCCGCCGCTGCCTTGGTTTTCGGCTTGGGTCCCGCATGTACGTCCGGCGCCAGGGCTGCCATCTGCATCGGCCTGGGTTTTGGCCGGTACGCCGGCGGCAAGGGAATCTCACTGCGCGTGACAGGCGGAGCGGGCTTCGCGACCGGGGCAGCCACCTTTTCAGCGACCGGTTCGACCGACCGGGCTGGCGCCGGCTTGTCCGCCGCCGCCAGTTTTTCCTTCAGACCGGCCGGGGTAGTCACCTTCTCGGCGCTGTCCGGCTTCGGAGCAGCAGCTTTCGGTGCCGCAGCCATTTCGCTGCGCGCCTGCGCCGCAGCTTCCCGCAGATCGGGCTTGATGCTGACCATTTCGGTACGCTGAATACCGCCCTGCCCCTCGGCCGCGTTCGCCGCCGTCTGTGCGGCGCGACCCGCCTGCTCGGCGACCTGCCGCAATTCCTCGGCACCCGGCGGCTGACACACTTCGCGGAACAGCTTTTCGTCCAGGGTGCCGGGCAGCAACGCGATGTCACTGTCCGAGCCAGCGCGTTCCTCGCGCAGTATCTTGTGGTTGGCATCCAGGTAGACGCGCTTGATCGTGGCAAAGCGCAGGCTCTGGCAGTCGTAGCGGTTCAGCGCCTGCACCATCGCATAGCCAGTTTTCTGGGCGTCGGCGTCGCTCAGCACCAGCCGTCCCCACGCCACCTTCTTGCCGCTTTCGGCACGCAGCACGCTGTCCCGGTCGATTTCGATGGTTTTGCCGCGGTCGGTCGACACGACGTGCCAGTCAGCCGCATGGGCAACGCCCAGCGCGCTGCACAGCGCGGCGGCGATCACGGAGGAAGTCAGAGCGTGGATCTTTTGCATGGCAGGTCTCGTATCAGCCCTGTCCCGTTCGGGACGATGAGGGGTTTACGGCACGCGAGACCGCCCGCTTGAACGACGCCGCTTGCGCTGGCGCAGCGGGCAGGGTACTTTCAGCCTGCACACGTTAGGGGTGCCGCCCGGCGCAGGCTGGCGGCTGAGACACACCCTCAACACCTGATCCGGATCATGCCGGCGTAGGGAAACGGGCAGCTCCACCTCTGGGCGCTGGCGTTCCCGTCGCCCCACAGGAGCTTCTATGAACGCCAAAGACCCGCTTTCCCACGACTCGCGCGATACCCGCGACACCTTCCTCGCCGCGCAGGCGCACGTCGACTCGGCGGCCATCGCGCCGCTGCCCAATTCGCGCAAGGTCTACATCGAAGGGTCGCGCCCGGACATCCGCGTGCCCATGCGCGAGATTGCCCAGTCCGACACCCCCGCCTCCTTCGGCGCCGAGAAGAACCCGCCGGTCTATGTCTATGACTGCTCCGGCCCCTACTCCGACCCTGCCGCCTCCATCGACATCCGCTCCGGCCGGCCCGGCGTGCGCTCGGGCTGGATTGCCCAGCGCGGCGACACCGAACAGCTCTCCGGCCTCTCGTCCGCCTTCGGCACCGAACGCGCAATGGATGCGGCCACCGCCCATCTGCGCTTCCCCGGCCTGCACCGCGCACCGCGCCGCGCGCTGCCGGGGCGCAATGTCTCCCAGATGCACTACGCCCGTCAGGGCCTCATCACGCCCGAGATGGAATACATCGCCATCCGCGAGAACCTGCAGCGGCGCCAATACATCGAGTCACTGAAAGCGTCCGGCCCGACCGGTGCCAAGATGGCTGCCCTGCTCGGTCGTCAGCACCCGGGCCAGAGCTTCGGTGCCGCCATCCCTGCCGAAATCACCCCCGAGTTCGTGCGCGATGAGGTCGCCCGCGGGCGCGCCATCATCCCGGCCAACATCAATCACCCGGAGAGCGAGCCGATGATCATCGGCCGCAACTTCCTCGTGAAGATCAA
>NZ_JANINI010000008.1 GCF_024580145.1 Methyloversatilis sp. XJ19-49 | reverse complement strand
ACGAACACGCAGGTGAGCTGGTCGCCGATGGCGCGGTGGATCAGCGCCGCCGCGACCGATGAATCGACGCCGCCGGACAGGCCGAGGATGACCTCCTCGTCGCCGACCTGTTCACGGATGCGCGCCACCGCCTCTTCGATGTAGTCGCCCATGATCCAATCGGCGGCGCAGCCGCAGACGTCGATCACGAACTTGCGCAGGATGTCGGCGCCGCGCGCGGTGTGCGTCACTTCGGGGTGGAACTGCACGCCATAGAAGCGGCGCGCCTCGTCGGCCATGCCGGCGATCGGGCAGCTGTCGGTCGACGCCATCAGCTTGAAGCCGGGCGGCAGTTCGGTCACCTTGTCACCGTGGCTCATCCACACCTTGAGCATGCCGTGGCCCTGCTCGGTGCGGAAATCCTCGATGCCGTCGAGCAGCTTCGTGTGGCCGCGCGCGCGCACTTCGGCGTAGCCGAATTCGCGCACCGTGCCCGCCTCGACGCGCCCGCCCAGCTGCTGCGCCATGGTCTGCATGCCGTAGCAGATGCCGAGCACCGGCACACCCAGTTCGAACACCGCCTGCGGCGCACGGTCGGTTTCTTCCTCATAGGCCGACATGTGGCTGCCGGACAGGATGACGCCCTGCGCACCGAAGCCGCGCACGAAGTCGTCGCTCACATCGGCCGGGTGGATTTCGCAATACACGTGCGCCTCGCGCACACGGCGCGCGATCAGCTGGGTGACCTGGGAGCCGAAATCGAGGATGAGGATCTTGTGGTGCATGGCAGGTGCAAGGCTCAAGGTACAAGGTTCAAGAAAAAACACGGCGGGTCGAATGACCCGCCGGAGGATTGGGATCAGGTCGTTGCGGCGCCTACTTGCACCTTGCAACTTGAATCTTGCACCTCATTCAACGTGATAGTTCGGCGCTTCCTTGGTGATCTGCACGTCGTGCACATGCGACTCGCGGATGCCGGCCGAGGTGATTTCGACGAACTGCGCGGTGCTGCGCATCTGGTCCACCGTCGAGCAGCCGCAATAGCCCATCGATGCGCGCAGGCCGCCCATCAACTGGGTGATCACATTGACCACCGGGCCCTTGTACGGCACGCGGCCTTCGACGCCTTCGGGCACCAGTTTGTCGGCATTCGACGCCGGATCCTGGAAGTAGCGGTCGGCCGCACCCTGCTGCATCGCGCCCAGAGAACCCATGCCGCGGTAGGACTTGTACGAACGGCCCTGGAACAGTTCGATCTCGCCCGGCGCCTCTTCGGTGCCGGCCAGCAGGCCGCCCAGCATGACGGCGTTGGCACCGGCGGCAACCGCCTTGGCGATGTCGCCGGAGAAGCGGATGCCGCCATCGGCGATCATCGGCACGTCGGTCGAGGCCAGCGCGGTGGCCACGTTGTCGATCGCGGTGATCTGCGGCACGCCGACACCGGCCACGATGCGCGTGGTGCAGATCGAACCGGGGCCGATGCCGACCTTGACGCCGTCGGCGCCCGCATCGACCAGTGCGCGGGCCGCATCGGCCGTGGCAATGTTGCCGCCGATCACATCCAGATGCGGAAAGGTGCGCTTGACCCAGCGCACACGGTCGATCACGCCCTGCGAGTGACCGTGCGCGGTATCGACGACGATCACATCGACGCCGGCTTCGGCCAGCGCCTCAGCGCGTTCTTCGGTGCCTTCGCCGACGCCGATGGCCGCGCCGACGCGCAGCCGGCCATGCGGATCTTTCGCGGCCAGTGGGTGTTCGGTCGACTTCAGCATGTCCTTGACCGTGATCAGGCCGCGCAGCGTGTCGTTTTCGCCGAGCACCAGCACACGTTCGAGGCGGTTGCGGTGCATCAGCGTGCGCGCTTCGTCGAGCGAAGCGCCTTCGTGCACGAAAATGAGCCGCTCGCGCGGCGTCATGATGCGCGCCACCGGCTGGTCGAGATTGGTTTCGAAACGCAGGTCGCGGTTGGTCACGATGCCGACCACGCGCGGGCCGTCGAGCACCGGAAAACCGGAAATGCGGTGACTGCGTGTCAACCCGAGCAGCTCGCGAACCGTCATGTCGGGAGAGATGGTGATCGGATCCTTCAGCACACCGGCTTCGAACCGTTTCACCTTCGACACTTCAGCGGCCTGCATTTTTGCCGTCATGTTCTTGTGAATGATGCCGAGACCGCCTTCCTGGGCCAGAGCAATCGCAAGACGCGCTTCGCTGACGGTGTCCATCGCAGCGGACAGCAGGGGGAGATTGACGTGGATATTGCGGGAAATACGGGTACTGAGGCTTACATCGCGTGGCAGAACACTCGAATGTGCCGGTACGAGCAGCACATCATCGAAGGTCAGCGCCTTCTGGATAACACGCATGACTACTTTCCAATCTGTCAAAAACGTATTATACGCCGCTCGACGCGGCTGGCTGCAGCAGGCGCGGAGGCGATCGCTGCAGTACCCTCAAGCATTTCGGGCAGGAGTTTCTGACGTGTATCTTCGACTGGCGTTCATCGCCCTGGCGTGTCTGCCGCTGCTCGCGACCGCGCAGGTTTATCAGTACAAGGACGCAAACGGCAATCCGGTGTTTTCGGACAGCCCGCCGCCCGGTGCAAAAGCCATCCGCAAGGACGTGAAGGTCGCGCCGCCCGCGGCTGACACCTCCAACAGCAATCTGCAGGAGAAGCTGCAGAGCTTTCAGCAGCGGCGTGAGGCGGCAGCCGCCGAAGAAGCCAAGGCAGCAAAGGAAAGGGCTGAGAAGGAAAAGGCCGACGCCAACTGCACGCGGGCGCGCAACAAGCTTGCGGCATTGCAGTCCGGTCAGCGGATCGTGCGCTACAACGCTCAGGGCGAACGCGAGTTCATCGACGACGCGACGCGGGCGACGGAAACCGCCGACGCGCAGCAGTCGGTGTCGGAGTGGTGCAAGTAGCGGCAAAGGTCGTCCGACGCGCTCAGGCTGCCGTTTCAGCCTCTCCGCCCCGCTCGCCACCGCCCTTCTTCAGCACCTTGCCCTCGGCTGCACGCTGACGGCGCACTTCCTTGGGATCGGCGATCAGCGCGCGGTAGATTTCCACCCGGTCACGGTCGCGCAGCAACTGATCCGGCTTGACCAGCTTCGCGAACACCCCGAGCTTGTTGCGCGCGAGATCGATGTCCGGATACTTCTGCAGCAGACCGGACGCTTCGACCGCCTGCACGGCCGTGGCCCCTTCGGGCAATTCGATGGTCACGAGGTCCTGCCGCTCGGGCAAGGCGTAAATGACCTGGACACGGATGCTTGCACTCACGTCAGGCCTCCTTGCCGTAGATGCGATCCGCCTGCTTCACGAAAGCCTCGACGAAGGTGTTCGCTATGTGGCTGAACACCGGGCCGACCACCTTTTCGATCAGGCGGCTGGAAAACTCGTATCGGAGGTTGAATTCGATCTTGCACGCCACATCGCCCAGTTGTGTGAAGGCCCAGGTGCCGTCGAGCGACTTGAAGGGCCCTTCGACGAGACGTATGGTCATGCTGTGCGGGAAGGATTTGGCATTGGCGGTCGCGAAATGCGCCTTCACCCCATGGTAGTTGATGTCGATCCGCGCGCGCGTCAGCGTGTCGGTGCGCTCTATGACTTCACTGCCGCCGCACCAGGGCAGGAACTCGGGGTAATGCTCTACGCCGTCGACCAGCCTGAACATCTGTTCCGCGCTGCGCTCGATGAGCACGGTTTTTCGGACTTCGGCCATGTCTTCAGAAGGTAAAATCGCAATTCTAGCTGTGCAGCGTCCTCCCGCGCAGCCTCTCGTTCAAGCCACTGCAGCAGATTCCCCGGTCACCGGTTACACCACATGAGCATCGCCGAAAACAAGAAAGCGTTTCACGACTACTTCATCGAAGAACGCTTCGAGGCCGGGCTGGTGCTGGAAGGCTGGGAGGTCAAGGCCATCCGCGCCGGCCGCACGCAGCTGAAGGAGGCCTATGTCGTGCTGAAGGGCGAAGAGGTGTTCGTGATCGGCATGCATGTGTCGCCGCTGCTGTCCGCCTCGACCCACATCCATCCGGACGCGACGCGCAGCCGCAAGCTGTTGCTGCACGCCGAACAGATCAGCAAGCTGATCGGCCTGGTCGAGCGCGCCGGCTACACGCTGGTGCCGTTGAACCTGCACTACACCCGCGGCCGCATCAAGCTGGAAATCGGACTGGCCAAGGGCAAGAAGCAGTTCGACAAGCGCGAGACCGAGAAGGAACGCGACTGGGAGCGCGAAAAGGCGCGCCTGATGCGCTCGCGTGTATGACACCACGGCGGCGGTGCGCCTGTTCGGTGGCAGGCTGATCCGCATGCCGGCTACAGCGCCCCGGCGCCGGAGCAGACCGATGTCGCAGCGGGCAGTCCGGCCGGGCCCCAGCGCGCAGCAGTGCTAAAGTCCGCCGATCCGTTGAACCTGAAAAGTACACGCCATGAGCCGCGACAGCATTGCCCACATCGGTCTGGGCAGCAATCTCGCCGATCCGGAAACGCAGGTGCTGGCCGCCTTCGATGAAATCGCCGCCACGCCCGGCATCACGCTGGAGCGCCGCTCGTCGCTGTACCGCACGGCGCCGATCGGCTACGACAACCAGCCCGACTTCATCAACGCCATTGCGCGCGTGCGCACCACACTTGAACCGCAGGCGTTGCTGGACGCGCTGCTCGCCATCGAACGTACGCACGGTCGCGTGCGTGAATTCCTGAACGCGCCGCGCACCCTTGATCTGGACGTGCTGCTGTACGACGACCGGCAGATCAGCACCGACACGCTGAACGTGCCGCATCCGCGCGCGCATCTGCGTGCCTTCGTACTGCTGCCGCTGCTGGAAGTGTCACCCGACCTGGAGATTCCGGGGCTGGGTGCGGCAAGCGCCTTTCTGGCGCATTGTCAGGACCAGCCGATTTCGCGCATTGCCGATGCGATGATGGTGCGGCTTGCTGTCGGCAGCGTTGTGCCGACGCCTGCGTAGTCTCGAACCCGGGCTAGAAGCCCTGACGGAACACCCGCTGCGCCCAGATCAGGGCCGACAGCGTCTTGGCATCCGTCAACTCGCCGCGCCAGACGGCGGACATCGCGGCGTCGAGAGACAGTGGAAGTACCTCGAGGAACTCGCCTGCGTCGAGATTGGCGCCGACTTGGCGCAAACCACGCGCGAGGAAGATTTCTATCCTTTCATCCGAGTAGCCGATGCACGGATGCATCGTGCCCAGATGCATCCAGACGTCGGCTTCGTAACCGGTTTCCTCGCGCAGTTCGCGCACGGCCGTCTTTTCAGGCGGCTCGCCCGGATCGATCTTGCCGGCGGGAAATTCGATGAAGGTGCGCCGCGGGCCGTAGCGGAACTGGCGTTCGAACAGCATGTTGCCGTCCGGCAGCACCGCGATGATCACCACGGCCCCGGGATGGCGGATGTACTCGCGCACCGCCTGCGTGCCATCCGGCAGCGCCACCTGATCCTGATAGACCTTCAGCAGCACGCCGTCGTAAACCTGACGGCTGTCCACCGTGGTTTCGATCAGGGGATCCTTCATTACTTCAGCGTCTGCCCCAGGGCGGAGGCACATAGCGACAGCAAGGACTGCGGCATCAGCCCGATCAGTGCGATCGCGAGTGCATTGACCGACAGCAGCGCGCGCATTTCGGTTGATGCCACGATGGGGGCTTCATCCTGCGGCGCATCGAAGTACATCAGCTTGACGACGCGCAGGTAGAAATAGGCGCCGATCAGCGACATCATCACCGCGAACACCGCGACGTACAGATAACCCGCTGCGACGACCGCCTGCAGCACGGCCAGCTTGGCGAAGAAGCCGATGAAGAACGGGATGCCGGCCATCGAGAACATGACCATCATCATCACTGCGGCGAACCACGGGCTGCGCTTGTTCAGTCCCTTCAGGTCGTCCAGTTCCTCGGCTTCGACCCCGGCACGGGTCAGCAGCAGCAGCACGCCGAAGGCGGCGGCGCTCATCAGCACATAGGCGATGGTGTAGAACATCGCGCTGCCGAAGGCGTACGAAAGGTGGATGTCGCCGGACGCGCGCAGCTCGATGACACCGCTGACCAGACCGAGCAGCATGAAGCCCATGTGCGAAATGGTCGAATAGGCCAGCATGCGCTTCAGATTGGTCTGTGCGATGGCGACGATGTTGCCGAGCGCGATCGACAGCACCGCCAGCAGCATCAGCATCTGCTGCCATTCATCGGCCAGCGTGGGCAGACCGTCGACCAGCAGGCGGATCGCCATCGCGAATCCGGCCAGCTTGGGCGCCGAACCGATCAGCAGCGTGATCGGCGTCGGCGCGCCGTGATAGACGTCGGGAATCCACATGTGGAACGGCACGGCGCCGATCTTGAACGCCAGACCGGCGACCAGGAACACTAGGCCGAAGCGCAGCACTTCCATATTGGTGGTGGGGTCGGACAACTTGCGTGCGATGGCCGAAATTTCGAGCGTTCCGGTCGCGCCATACACCATCGACATGCCGTACAGCAGCAGGCCCGAAGCCAGCGCGCCGAGCACGAAATACTTCATCGCCGCTTCGGTCGAGCGTGCGGAGTCGCGGTCGAGCGCCACCAGCGCATACAGCGCGAGCGACAGCAGTTCGAGGCCGAGATAGAGCGTCAGGAAGTGATTGGCGGAAATCATCACCTGCATGCCCAGCGTGGCGAACAGCACGAGCAGGTAGTACTCGCCGCGTTCCATACCGCGCACTTCGAGGTAGCCACGGCTGTAGATGACGACTGCGAACACCGTCAGATACAGGCAGCTCTTCAGAACATCGGACAGTCGATCGTCGACGAACATGCCGCTGAAGGTCAGCGTCGTGTCCGCGCCGGCCGTCGCCACCTGGATGACGAAGGCGCCGACCAGCGTGCTCAGCGTGAGGATGTAGGGCAGCCAGTTCTGGCGCTCGGACTTGAACAGGTCGGCGAGCAACACGACGCAGGCCATCACCAGCACGAAGATTTCGGCCGATGCGGGATAGAGGTCAGGCAGTGGGAAGTTCATTCTGTGTGTCCGTCAGAGCTTGCCAACGGCAACGTGTCCCAGCAGCTGGTTCACGGTCGCGTGCATGATTTCAGTCACCGGTTGCGGCCAGATGCCCATGGCCAGGGTGCATGCGGCAAGAACGCCGAGGATCAGCATTTCGCGGGCGTTGATGTCTTTCAGTTCGGCAACATGGCTGTTGGCGACCGCGCCGAAGATGACGCGCTTGTACATCCACAGCGTGTAGGCCGCTCCGAGGATCAGCGTGGTCGCAGCGGCGAAGCCGGTCCAGAAGTTGAACTGCAGTGCGCCGAGCACGACCATGAATTCGCCGACGAAACCGGACGTCGCCGGCAGCCCGACGTTGGCCATCGCGAACAGCAGGAAGAAGGCCGCAAACTTGGGCATGGTGTTCACGACGCCGCCGTAGTCACCGATGTTGCGCGTGTGCATGCGGTCGTACAGCACGCCGATGCACAGGAACATCGCAGCCGACACGAAGCCGTGCGAAATCATCTGCACCAGCGCGCCTTCGACACCGAGCGGATTGAAGATGAAAAAGCCGAGGGTGACGAAACCCATGTGCGAAATCGATGAATACGCGACGAGCTTCTTCATGTCGGTCTGCGCCAGCGCGACCAGGCCGATGTAGATCACCGCGATCAGTGACAGGCCGATGACGATCGGTGCGAAATGGGTCGCGGCATCCGGCACGATGGGCAGGGAGAAGCGCAGGAATCCGTAGGCGCCGAGCTTCAGGCCGATCGCCGCAAGCACCGCCGAACCGCCGGTCGGCGCTTCGACGTGGGCGTCCGGCAGCCAGGTATGCACCGGCCACATCGGCACCTTCACCGCAAAGCTCGCGAAGAAGGCCCAGAAGATCAGCGACTGCGCGGCCATCGCCAGCGGCTCGCGGTGCCAGTCAAGGATGGCGAAGCTGCCGCTCTTGTGGAACAGGTACAGCAGCGCGATCAGCATCAGCAGCGAGCCGAGCAGCGTGTAGAGGAAGAACTTGAACGCGGCGTAAACACGGTTCTTGCCGCCCCAGATGCCGATCACCAGATAGAGCGGGATCAGCGACGATTCGAAGAAGACGTAGAACAGGATGCCGTCGAGCGACGAGAAGATGCCGTTCAGCAGACCCGACATGATCAGGAAGGCCGCGTTGTACTGCGACACCTTGGTTTCGATCACCTGCCAGCCCGCCATGATCACCAGCAGCGTGATGAAGCTGTTCAGAATGACGAAGGGCATCGAAATGCCGTCGACGCCGAGGTGGTAGTTGATGTTGTAGTCGCGCACCCACGGCATCAACTCGACGAACTGCATCGACGCGCTCGATGGATCGAAACCGGTGTAGAGCGGAATCGTGATCAGGAAGCCGAAGATCGCGGTCACGAGTGCGATCAGCTTCGAGAACGCGACGTTGCGGCCATCGCCGCTGGCCAGCACCAGCAGGCCGCCGGCAATCGGCAACCAGATGGCGAGACTGAGAAGGGGAATATCGGTCATTTCTTTATTTGTCTGGCTTGCTCAGCGACCGGTCTGGCCCGCTGTGCGGAAGCACTCCCTTGAATCACACGCTGCAGGCGGCAGCTGCGCCGCCCGCACCCCATCACTTGAAGCCCAGCCTCCACAACAGCAACAGGCAGACGCCGATCACCATTGCAAAAGCGTAGCGGTAGATGTAACCGGTCTGGATGCCGCGCGCCATGCGCGCGAAGGCGCCGACGGCCGAAGCGGAACCATTGACCAGCACGCCGTCGATCACTGCGCGATCACCGGCCGCCCACAGGCCGCGACCGAGCGCACGCGCGCCACCGGCAAACACCACCTCGTTGAACTTGTCGAAGTAGTACTTGTTTTCGAGCAGCGTGTTGATCGGGCGGAAGAGCGGCGCGACGCGGCCCGGCAGCGACGGCATCGCGATATACATGACCCAGGCCAGCACCACGCCACCCAACGCCAGCCAGAACGGCAGCGCAGTCACGCCATGCAGTGCCATGCCGGTTGCCGTGGTGAAGTGGTGGCCGAGTTCGGCCAGCGTGTCGTGCTGCGGCAGCACTTCGACGACTCCGGAGAACCAGTCGCCGAACAGCATGGGCTGCACCGTCCAGAAACCGATGCCGACCGACGGAATCGCCAGCAGCACCAGCGGCAGCCAGACCACCCAGGGGGACTCGTGCGGCTTTTCGCCCGGTGCCAGTCCGTGGTGTTCGTCGGCGTGGTCGTCGTCGTGCACCGCGTGATCGTCACCGTGAGCCGCATGGGCGTGATCATCGTGTGCGGCGTGAGTCGCCTTCGCGTCGTGTGCGGGCGCATCGTGATGGTCGTGATGCGCCTTGCCGAAGTTCTCCGGGCCGTGGAACACGCGGAAGTACATCCGGAACGAATAGAAGGCGGTAACGAATACACCGGCAACGACGCAGAAGTAGGCGTAGCCCGCGCCGGGGATGGTCGAGAAATGCACCGCCTCGATGATCGAATCCTTCGAGTAGAAGCCGGACAGGAAGGGCACGCCGATCAGCGCGAGCGAACCGAGCAGCGACGTGAACCAGGTGATCGGCATGTATTTCCACAGGCCGCCCATGTTGCGCATGTCCTGATCGTGGTGCATGCCCATGATGACCGAGCCGGCGCCGAGGAACAGCAGCGCCTTGAAGAAGGCGTGCGTCATCAGGTGAAACACCGCCGCCGAGTAGGCCGAGACGCCGAGCGCAACCGTCATGTAGCCGAGCTGCGACAGGGTCGAGTAGGCGACAACGCGCTTGATGTCGTTCTGGATGATGCCGAGGAAGCCCATGAACAGCGCCGTCGTCGCGCCGATCACCAGCACGAAGGACAGTGCAGTCTCGGACAGCTCGAACAGCGGCGACATGCGGGTCACCATGAATATGCCTGCCGTCACCATCGTCGCGGCGTGGATCAGCGCGGAAATCGGCGTCGGGCCTTCCATCGAATCCGGCAGCCAGACGTGCAGAGGAACCTGGGCCGACTTGCCCATCGCGCCGATGAACAGGCAGATGCAGACGGCGGTCAGCAGCGGCCAGTCGGTGCCGGCCACCGTCATGGCGACCAGCTCCTCGCGCTTGGCGAACACTTCGGCGTAATTGAGCGTGCCGGCATACGCGGCGATCAGGCCGATGCCCAGCAGGAAGCCGAAGTCACCGACGCGATTCACCAGGAAGGCCTTCAGGTTGGCGTAGATCGCGGTCGGGCGCTTGAACCAGAAACCGATCAGCAGATAGGACACCAGACCGACCGCTTCCCAGCCGAAGAACAGCTGCACGAAGTTGTTGCTCATGACGAGCATCAGCATCGAGAAGGTGAACAGCGAAATGTAGGAGAAGAAACGGTTGTAGCCGGGGTCTTCCGCCATGTAGCCGATGGTGTAGAGGTGCACCATCAGCGACACGAAATTGACGACCAGCATCATCATCACGGTGAGCTTGTCGATCTGGAAACCGATTTCCATCGTCAGACTGCCGCTGGTCGCCCAGGTGTAGAGCGCACCGTTGAAACTGTTGCCGGCCTGCACGTCCTGGAAGATGACCCACGACGCCACCAGCGACACGGCGACGCCGAGGATGGTGACGCTGTGCGCCACCCAGCGCGGTATGACACGGCAGAACAGGCCGGCGATGATCGCGCCGATCAGCGGTGCCAGCGGGACGAGCAGATAGAGCTTTTGCATCGAGGTCATGTCGCTCAACCTTTCAGGCTGTCGAGATCATCGACGTGGATGGTGTTCAGATTGCGGAACAGCACCACGAGGATGGCCAGCCCGATCGCGGATTCCGCGGCGGCTACGGTGAGGATGAAGAAAACGAAGATCTGGCCGGACGGATCGCCCAGGTAATGCGAGAAGGCGACGAAATTCATGTTCACCGCCAGCAGCATCAGTTCGATCGCCATCAGCAGCACGATGAGGTTCTTCCGGTTCAGGAAGATGCCGACGACGCTGATCGCGAACAGCAGCGCGCCCAGCACGAGGAAGTGGGACAGCGATAGGGAGAGCAGTGATGTCATGTCGTGCGCTTCTTTTCTCAGTCTTTTTCGGCCGGCATCGACACCAGACGTATGCGGTCTTCGCGACGCACCGCGATCTGCTTCGCCGGGTCCTGGAACTTGGTGTCCTTGCGCTTGCGCATCGTCAGCGCGATGGCGGCGATGATGGCCACCAGCAGGATGACTGCCGCCAGCTCGAACGGATACACGTACTCGGTGTAGATCAGGCGGCCCAGTTCCTTGGTGTTGCTGTAGTCGGCTCCCGGCGCTTCCGGCGCCGGCGCACCGGCCGCCGAGAAGTAGCGCGCACCGAGCACGGCCACCATTTCGGCAAGCATCAGGCCGGCCACTATCAGACCGGGCACCAGATTCGCCCAGAAGCCTTCACGCAGCCGCTCGATGTTGATGTCCAGCATCATCACGACGAACAGGAACAGCACCATCACCGCACCGACATAGACCAGCACCAGCGCGATGGCGAGAAACTCGGCGCGCAGCAGCATCCACACGCCGCCCGCCGTGAAGAAGGCCAGCACGAGATAGAGCGCCGCGTGCACCGGGTTGCGCGCGGTGATCACGCGCAGCGACGCCAGCACAAGAATCGTGGCGAGAAAGTAGAAGACTGCGGTATGGAAATCCATCATCTATATGTGTCGTTCTTGTCCGTTCCCTGAAGCACCGCCCGCGCACCGCGCGGACCGGCACCCGTCAGCGGTATTTCGAGTCCGCTTCCCTGTCGCTGGCGATCTGACCTTCGTAACGGTCACCGACCGCGAGCAGCATCTGCTTGGTGTAGTACAGGTCGCCACGCTTCTCGCCGTGATACTCGAGCACACGCGTTTCGACGATGGCGTCCACCGGACAGGCTTCTTCGCAGAAACCGCAGAAGATGCACTTGGTCAGATCGATGTCGTAACGCGTGGTACGACGCGTACCGTCGTCGCGCTGGTCGGATTCGATCGTGATCGCCATCGCCGGGCACACCGCTTCGCACAGCTTGCACGCGATGCAGCGCTCTTCACCGTTCGGGTAGCGGCGCAGCGCGTGCAGGCCGCGGAAACGCGGCGACTGCGGCGTCTTCTCTTCCGGAAACTGGATGGTGATCTTGCGAGCGAACAGATGACGGCCGGTCAGTGCCATGCCCTTCAGCAGTTCGGTCAGCATCAGACCGCCAAACATGTCTTTCATCGATCCCATGACGCGTCCTTCACTTCCAGATCGACAGCGGGGACATCATCCAGCCGCCGATGAACACGAGCCACACGATGGTGACGGGAATGAACACCTTCCAGCCCAGACGCATGATCTGGTCGTAGCGATAGCGCGGAAACGTCGCACGCAGCCACAGGAAGAAGAACAGGCAGAAAGAGGTCTTGGCGGCGAGCCAGAGTATGCCGTCGGGCAGGAAGCCCACCGGCGACAGCCAGCCGCCGAGGAACATGATCGACGTGAGGCAGGCAATCAGGATCATGTTCGCGTACTCGGCAAGGAAGAACAGCGCGAACGCCATGCCCGAGTACTCGATCATGTGACCGGCGACGATTTCCGACTCGCCTTCTACGACGTCGAAGGGCGAGCGATTCGTTTCCGCCACGCCGGCGATGAAATACACGACGAACATCGGCAGCAGCGGCAGCCAGTTCCAGGACAGCACGCCGACACCCATGTCGGCGAACATGCCTTCGCCCTGCCCGCGCACGATGTCCGACAGATTCAGACTCTGCGACACCATCAGCACGGTGACCAGTGCAAAGCCCATCGCAATTTCATAGCTGACGATCTGCGCGGCGGAACGCAGGCTGCCGAGGAAGGCGTACTTCGAATTCGACGCCCAGCCGGCGATGATCACGCCGTACACCCCCATCGACGTGATGGCCATGATGTACAGCAGACCGGCGTTGATGTCGGCCAGCACCATGCCGTCGCTGAACGGGATCACCGCCCACGCGGCCAGCGATGGCGCAAGGGCGAGCACCGGCGCCAGCACGAACAGCATCTTGCTCGATGCCGACGGCAGCACGATTTCCTTGAACAGCAGCTTCAGGCCGTCGGCGATCGGCTGCGCCAGACCGCCGAGAAACTTGATGCCGAAGAAGGTGACGCGGTTCGGGCCATTGCGCACCTGCATCCAGCCGATGATCTTTCGCTCGGCCAGCGTCAGGTAGGCCACGCAGCCGAGCAGCGGCAGGATGATCGCGAAGATCTTGACCACGGTCCATACCGGCAGCCAGGCGGCGCCGAGCAGGTCCTGCACGGGTTGCAGCAGCGCATCCATTACACCGCCTCCGCTGTCAGGGTGCCCGTCAGGCTGCCCAGTGTTGCCGTCTGCGGCCAGCCGGCCGCCACACGGACACAATCGGCCGGCACCGTGTCATCGAGTGCCAGATCCAGTTCGCAGGACGACGCCGCTCCGTGCAGGCGCACCCGCTTGCCGGCCGCCAGACCGAACTGCGCAGCCGTCGCGCTGTGCATGCGGGCAACCGGCACCGCCGAGTCGCGCGCGGCAGCCAGCGCGGGCGCACGACGCACCGTGGCGTCATTGCGGTAGATCGGGAAGTCCGCAACGCGCTGCAGCCCGGTCGCCGCCGGGGCGCCGGTCAGACTGACGCCGGTCGCCACATTGCCCAATGCCGCATCGGGCAGCCAGCAGCTTGCACCGGACAGCGCCTTGTCACGCACGGCTTCCGACGTGTCGAAATCGAAGCCCGGCAATTCAAGCAGGCTGCCCAGCACACGCAGCACCTTCCACGCCGGCCGCGTGTCACCCCTCGGGCGCACGACGGCATGGAAGCTCTGAATGCGGCCTTCGCAACTCACATAGGTGCCGGACGTTTCGGTAAAGGGCGAAATCGGCAGCAGGCAGTCGGCGTAATCCAGACCCGTCCTGAACGGCGACATCACGATGACCGTATCGGCTGCCTTCAGCGCTGCAAGTGCGGCGGGCGGATTCGCGGAATCCACCTCCGGTTCGGTATTGAGCAGCACCACGGCGTGCAGACCGGCCGCGAGCATGTCGCGCGCATTCAGGCCCGATTGCGCGCCCACCACCTGCGCCCCCACGCTGTTGGCCGCTTCGACCAGATAGCCGAACCGTGCGCCGGTGATGTCGGCCAGTGTCTGCGCCAGTGCATGCAGTGCGGCGGCGTTGGTCGCCTGTTGCACGACCGAGCCGAGGAAAATCGCACGACCGCCCTCGCCTTCATCGATGAGGCTCTGCGCAATGCGCAGCCCGGCATCCGTCACCGGACTGGCGTCGACGCCTGCCGGCACGGCGACGCTGCGGATCTGCGCTGCAGCGCGCACCAGCGAGGCCAGTTCGGCCGCCATCGCAGCCGGGGCAACGGTGATGCGTTCGTGCAATGTCATCAGCCAGTCGCTGCCGTCGACACCCAGCGCGCTGACCTTGGTGCCGTGGCGCGCGGCCTGACGCAGGCGCTGGGCGATCAGCGGGTGATCCTTGCGCAGGAAGCTGCCGACCACCAGGGCCGCGCCGAGCTTCGACACGTCGGCGATCTTCATGCCCAGCCACGGTGCGCCGGACAGCTTGCCGTCGAGCGAAAAATCACTCTGACGCAGGCGGTGATCGATATTGCCACCCAGCCCGCGTGCCAGCTGGCCGGCGAGATACAGTTCTTCGGTGGTTGAATACGGCGCGGCCAGCACGCCGATCTTGCCGGCGCCGTGGTCGCGTGCTACGCGACGCAGCCCGTTGGCGACATATTCAAGCGCGGTCTGCCAGTCGACTTCAAGCCACTGACCGTCCTGCTTGATCATCGGCTTGGTCAGGCGCTGATCGCTGTTCAGCGCTTCATACGAGAAGCGGTCGCGATCGGAAATCCAGCACTCGTTGACCTCTTCGTTTTCCAGCGGCAGCACGCGCATGACCTGGTCATGCTTGACCTGCACCACCAGATTGGTGCCGAGGCTGTCATGCGGACTCACGGTCTTGCGACGGGACAGTTCCCAGGTGCGGGCCGAGTAGCGGAACGGCTTGGAAGTCAGCGCACCGACCGGGCACAGGTCGATCATGTTGCCGGACAGTTCGGAATCGACGGTGTGGCCGACGAAGGCCATGATTTCCGAATGCTCGCCGCGGTTCGCCATGCCCAGTTCCATGACGCCGGCGATTTCCTGACCGAAACGGACGCAGCGCGTGCAGTGGATGCAGCGCGTCATGTCGGTCGAAATGAGCGGTCCGAGATTCTTGTTGAACACGACGCGCTTTTCTTCCTGATAGCGCGACGCCGAGGCACCGTAGCCGACCGCCAGATCCTGCAGCTGACACTCGCCGCCCTGATCGCAGATCGGGCAATCGAGCGGATGGTTGATCAGCAGGAATTCCATCACGCCCTTCTGCGCCGTGATGGCCTGATCCGAATGCGTCTGAACCTTCATGCCATTGGTGACCGGCGTGGCACACGCCGGCAACGGCTTGGGCGCGCGCTCGACCTGCACCAGACACATGCGGCAATTGGCCGCGATGGACAGTTTCTTGTGATAGCAGAAGTGCGGAATGTGCACGCCCAGACGGTTGGCGGCGTCCATCACCGTGCTGCCGTCCGGCACTTCCAGCTTCTGGCCGTCGATTTCGATCTCTAGCATGCTGCGTGGTCCACGTAGATACGGCTGCCTTCGCGCTGCACGTCGACCGGGACGAGGCAGCGCTTGTGTTCGATGTGATATTCGAACTCGGAGCGGAAATGCTTGATGAAGCTCTTGACCGGCAGCGCCGCCGCGTCGCCCAGCGCGCAGATGGTGCGGCCGGCGATATTGGTGGCGACGTTGTCGAGTACATCGAGGTCGTCCGGACGGCCCTGACCGTGCTCGATGCGATGCACCATGCGGTACAGCCAGCCGGTGCCTTCGCGACACGGCGTGCATTGGCCGCACGATTCCTCGTGATAGAAATAGGACAGGCGCTCGAGCGACTTCACCATGCAGGCGCTTTCGTCGATCACGATGACCGCGCCTGAACCCAGCATCGAGCCGGCCTTGGCGATGGCGTCGTAATCCATCGTGCAGTCCATCATGACGTCGGCCGGCAGCACCGGTGCCGACGAGCCGCCCGGAATGACCGCCTTGAGCTTGCGCCCACCGCGCATGCCGCCGCACATGTCGAGCAATGTGGCGAACGGCGTGCCGAGCGGAATTTCATACACGCCCGGACGATTGACGTGACCGGACACCGAGAAGATCTTGGTGCCGCCGTTGTTCGGCTTGCCCAGCGCGAGGAACTGTTCGCCGCCGTTGGCGATGATCCACGGGATGGCCGCGAAGGTTTCGGTGTTGTTGATCGTCGTCGGCTTGCCGTACAGGCCGTGACTGGCCGGGAACGGCGGCTTGAAGCGCGGCTGGCCCTTCTTGCCTTCGATCGATTCGAGCAACGCGGTTTCTTCGCCGCAGATGTAGGCACCCCAGCCATGGTGGGCGAACAGCTCGAAATCGAAGCCCTTGCCCATGATGTTCCTGCCGAGGAAACCTGCGGCGCGCGCTTCGGCGAGCGCCTCTTCGAAGCGGGTGTACAAGGTCCACACTTCGCCGTGGATGTAGTTGTAGCCGCGGCTGCAACCCATCGCGAAACCGGCGATGATCATGCCTTCGATGACCATGTGCGGGTTGTAGCGCAGCAGGTCGCGGTCCTTGAACGTGCCCGGTTCGCCTTCGTCGGAATTGCACACGACGTATTTGTCCATCGGGAACTGGCGCGGCATGAAGCTCCACTTCAGCCCGGTCGGAAAACCTGCACCGCCGCGGCCGCGCAGGTCCGATTTCTTGACCTCGGCAATGACCTGTTCCTGCGTCATGCCGGTTTCGAGAATCTTGCGCAGGGCGGCGTAACCGCCACGCTTCACGTAGTCGGCCAGACCCCAGGTCCGGTCGCCATCCAGTCCTGCAAGCAGGATCACGGGCAGTTCGGTCGCGGCATTCATTTGAGTTCGTCCAGCAGGGCGTCGATGCGTTCGCGGGTCATCCAGCTGCACAGACGCGTGTTGTTGACGATGATGGCCGGGGCGTCACCGCAGACGCCCATGCATTCGCCTTCCTTCAGCGTGAACCGGCCGTCCGGCGTGGTTTCGTTGAAGCCGATGCCGAGCTTTTCCTGCACGTACTCGGCCGCCTGCTCGCCGCCCGACAGCGCACAGGGCAGATTGGTGCAGACGGTGACCTTCCAGCGGCCGACCGGCTTAACGTCGTACATGTTGTAGAAGGTCGCCACCTCCATCGCCGCCATCGGCGGAATGCGTAGGTGCTGCGCCACCGCTTCGATCGCGTCCGGCGACAGCCAGCCATTCTGTTCCTGCGCAATGCGCAGGCCGGCCATGACGGCCGAAATGGCCTGGCCTTCGGGATACTTCGCGACTTCGCGGTCGATCGCCGCGCACGACGCTTCAGTCAGCGTGAAAGTCATTCTGTCCATGCTCATCGATCACTCATCGATCTCTTACCGGTCAATCTCGCCGAACACGATGTCCATCGTGCCGATGATGGCGACCACGTCGGAAATCATGTGGCCGCGCGACATTTCATCCATCGCGGCCAGATGCGCAAAACCGGGGGCGCGAATCTTCAGCCGGTAGGGCTTGTTCGCGCCGTCGGACACCGCATAGATGCCGAACTCGCCCTTCGGGTGTTCCACCGCCGCATAGCACTCGCCTTCCGGCACATGGATGCCTTCGGTGAACAGCTTGAAGTGGTGGATCAGCTCTTCCATGTTGCCCTTCATCGCTTCGCGCGACGGCGGCGCCACCTTGTGGTTGTCGGTGATGACCGGGCCGGGATTGACGCGCAGCCAGTCGATGCACTGACGGATGATGCGGTTGGACTGGCGCATTTCCTCGATGCGCACCAGATAGCGGTCGTAGCTGTCGCCATTGGTGCCGATCGGGATATCGAAATCCATGCGGTCATACACTTCATACGGCTGCTTCTTGCGCAGATCCCAGGCGATGCCCGAACCACGCAGCATCGGGCCGGTGAAGCCGAGCGCCTTGGCGCGTTCAGGCGTCACGATGCCGATGTCGACCAGGCGCTGCTTCCAGATGCGGTTGTCGGTGAGCAGCGTTTCGTACTCATCGACGTAGCGCGGGAAACGGTCGGTGAAATCCTGCAGGAAGTCGAGCATCGAACCGCTGCGGTTCTCGTTCAGCCGCTTGATGGCATCGGCATTCTTGAACTTGTTCAGCTCGTACTGCGGCATCGAATCGGGCAGATCGCGATAGACGCCACCCGGACGGTAATACGCCGCATGCAGACGCGCCCCGGACACGGCCTCGTAGGCGTCCATAAGGTCTTCGCGTTCGCGGAAGGCGTAAAGGAACACCGTCATCGCGCCGACGTCGAGCGCATGCGCGCCCAGCCAAAGCAGGTGGTTCAGGATGCGCGTGATTTCGTCGAACATGACGCGGATGTACTGCGCACGTTCCGGCACCTCGAGTTGCAGCAGCTTCTCGATCGCCATGCAGTAGGCGTGCTCGTTGCACATCATCGACACGTAGTCGAGCCGGTCCATGTACGGCACGCTCTGGATCCAGGTGCGTGTCTCGGCCAGCTTTTCGGTGCCGCGATGCAACAGGCCGATGTGCGGATCGGCGCGCTGGACGACTTCGCCGTCAAGTTCGAGCACCAGACGCAGCACACCGTGGGCCGCCGGATGCTGGGGCCCGAAGTTCATCGTGTAGTTGCGGATTTCAGCCATGACCGACGTCCCCGTAATTCTCTTCGCGCACGACGCGCGGCGTGACTTCGCGCGGTGCGATGCTGACCGGCTGATAGATGACGCGCTTCTGATCCGGGTCGTAGCGCATTTCGACATGACCGGAAATCGGGAAATCCTTGCGGAACGGATGGCCGACGAATCCGTAGTCGGTCAGCAGGCGGCGCAGGTCGCCGTGGCCGGTGAACATGATGCCGAACAGGTCGAACGCCTCACGCTCGAACCAGTTGGCGGCGGGCCAGACGTCGTTCACCGACGCGATGACCGGGAAATCGTCGTCCTGGATCAGCACGCGCAGACGAAGACGCAGGTTGGACGCAACCGACATCAGGTGGCACACCACAGCGTAGCGCGCGCCGGACGAGCGTGTCGCATGCGTCGAATAGTCGATACCGCACAGGTCGATCAGTTGTTCGAACGGCACGTCCGCGTGGTCGCGCAGCGCGAGCGCAATGTCGTGGTAGTCGGCGGAACCGACTTCGAGTGTCAGTTCGCCGAGCGCGGACGTCGTTGTCCGGAGGCGTTCGCCGAACTGCGCGAGCAATGACTCGCGCAGGGATTCAAGCCGTGAGCTCATGATGTTCAACGCGCGATCGTGCTGGTGCGACGAATCTTGTTCTGCAGTTGCACCAGACCGTAAATCAACGCCTCGGCTGTCGGAGGACAGCCCGGCACATAGACATCCACCGGCACGATGCGATCACAGCCGCGCACCACGGAATAGGAATAATGGTAGTAACCGCCGCCGTTGGCGCATGACCCCATCGACAGCACCCAGCGTGGCTCGGGCATCTGGTCATAAACACGGCGCAGCGCCGGTGCCATCTTGTTGCACAGCGTGCCGGCGACGATCATCAGATCAGACTGGCGCGGGCTGGGACGGAACACGATGCCGAAGCGATCAAGGTCATAGCGCGACGCACCGGCCTGCATCATCTCGACGGCACAACAGGCCAGGCCGAATGTCATCGGCCACAGCGATCCTGTACGCGTCCAGTTGATCAGCTTGTCCAGTTGCGTCGTGACGAAGCCTTCCTGCAGTACACCTTCAATGCTCATCGCTCAATCCGTCGAAAAAACTGCAAGTACCGGGGGAACAGCCAGCGCCTTCATTCCCAGTCTAGTGCGCCCTTCTTCCATTCGTAGACAAACCCCACAACGAGGATGCCGAGGAAGATCATCATCGCCACGAAACCGAACATGCCGATCTCTTCGAGCACGATGGCCCACGGGAAGAGGAAGGCGATTTCAAGGTCGAACAGGATGAACAGGATGGCCACGAGGTAATAGCGGACGTCGAACTTCATCCGCGTATCTTCGAACGCCTCGAAGCCACATTCGTAAGGGGATAGCTTTTCGGGGTCGGGACGACTGGGTCCGACCAGCTTGCCGGCGAGCATCGGCACGAAACCAAAGGCGACACCGATCAGGATGAACAGCAGGACCGGGAAATATTCGATCAACATGACGGGTTGTTCATGCGTAAAAACTGTTCCGGCGACACGGTGAGTAGTCCGGGGCCGGCATCGACGCAGGGCCGGATGGACCCTGCATCACGTTGCACTGCAGCGTGAAACGCGCGGAGTATAGCGCGTTTCACATCAGCCGAAACCTACTTGGGGATATCGGCAGCCTTCGAATCGGGATTCTGCGCTTCCGGGGCCTGAGGCACAGCCGGTGCGGCAGGAACCGTCACACTCTTGGCAGCGTCGATGACCGAACTCGCGCCAGAGCGCGGCTGATTGGTCGCGATGTAGCTCAGCGCGAGACTGGTGCAGAAGAACACGGCAGCCAGCGCGCCGGTGGCGCGACTGAGGAAGTTGGCCGAACCCGACGAGCCGAACAGGCTGCCCGATGCACCACCGCCGAACGCGGCACCCATGTCGGCGCCCTTGCCATGCTGCAGAAGCACAAGAACGATCACGGCAATTCCGACCAGAACGTGGATCGAAAGTACGACTGAAAAAACGATGCCCATCAAATCACCTCAGGATGCAGCAGCAGCTGCAACGATGGCGAGGAAGTCCCCCGCCACCAGCGCCGCGCCGCCAATAAGACCGCCGTCAATATCAGGCTGGCTGAAAAGTTCGGCTGCGTTTTGCGGCTTGACACTGCCGCCATAAAGAATCGATGCACCCGCTGCGACTGCCGAACCGCACAGTGCTTCGAGGCGCGCACGAATGAAGGCGTGCACCGCCTGCGCCTGCGCCGGTGTGGCGGTCACGCCGGTGCCGATGGCCCAAACGGGTTCATAGGCAATGACGCAGCGCGCCAGGGCCTCGCTTCCGATACGCTGGTGGACCGCCGTCAGCTGCCGCTCGACCACGGACTCGGTCACGGCACGTTCGCGCTCGTCCAGCGTTTCGCCCAAGCAAAGAACCGGGATCAGATCAGCTGCCAGTGCGCTTTCTGTCTTGGCTGCGACGAGCGCGTCGCTCTCGCCGTACAGCGCGCGCCGCTCGGAATGGCCAACCAGCACGTAGCGACAGCCGAAATCCTTCAACATTGCTCCAGACACTTCGCCCGTGTAGGCGCCGTACTGTGCGTGTTCGCTCAGATTCTGGGCGCCCCAGCCAACAGAGGACCCCGAAAGCAGATCGGCTGCCTGATGCAGATAGGGAAACGGCACGCAGACCGCCACCGGGAAACCCGGGGCCGGCGCATCGCGCAAGGCCTCGAGCAGTTCAGTGTTGGCCGACTTCGAGCCATGCATCTTCCAATTGCCTACGACCAGTGTTCGCATCGCCGCCACAGTCACCTGCCAAAAGCAAAACCCCGGATTCTAGCGCATGGCTGCGCAAAAATCCGGGGTTCGCACGTCGGACGGACGCAGGTCAGCCGAATCGACCGGTGATGTAGTCCTCGGTTTCCTTGCGTTGCGGCTTGATGAATATCTGGTCGGTCAGGCCGAATTCCATCAGTTCGCCCATGAACATGTAGGCGGTGTAGTCGCTGACGCGCGCCGCCTGCTGCATGTTGTGGGTCACGATGAGGATGGTCACCTTGTCCTTCAGTTCGGTCACCAGCTCCTCGATGCTGGCGGTGGCGATCGGATCGAGCGCCGATGTGGGCTCATCGAACAGGATGATTTCCGGATCGGTCGCCAGTGCGCGCGCAATGCACAACCGCTGCTGCTGCCCGCCGGACAGATTGGCACCCAGCTCGTTCAGGCGGTTCTTGACCTCTTCCCACAGTGCCGCGCCGCGCAGCGCTTCCTCGACCCGTTCGTCGATCACCGAACGGCGCTTTTCGCCGCGCACGCGCAGACCATAGGCGACATTCTCGTAAATCGACTTGGGAAAGGGATTCGGCTTCTGGAACACCATGCTGATGCGCATGCGCACCTCGATCGGATCGACGTCCTGGTCGAGCAGATTGGTGTTGTCCGGGTACAGAATGATCTTGCCGTCGTAGCGGTTACCCGGATACAGATCGTGCATGCGGTTGAAGCAGCGCAGCAGCGTCGACTTGCCGCAACCCGACGGGCCGATCAGCGCCGTCACCTTCTTCTCGTGAACCGGCATGTTGATGCCCTTCAGGGCATGAAAGGCGCCGTAGTGGAAATCGAGGTTCTGTACCTCGGCCTTGGTGGCGATGCTCGCGTCGGTCACGGTATTCATGTCAGGTCTCTCAGGATGCAGGGGGCGATGCCGCTTACCACTTGATGTTGCGGCGCAGACGATAGCGCAGCCAGATTGCAGTGCCATTCATGGCGAGCGTCATCAGCACGAGCACGAAGCCGGCCGCTGCCGCATTCACCTGGAAGGCGGCTTCCGGGCGGGATGTCCAGTTGAACATCTGGATAGGCATGACCGTGAAGGGCGCAAGCAGCCAATCGAAATTGATGAAGGGCGCGACGTCACCGATCGGCGCAGGCGGCAGGAACGCGATAAAGGTGAGCGCGCCGATCGTGATGATGGGCGCGGTTTCACCGATCGCGCGGGCCATGCCGATGATGATGCCGGTCAGGATGCCGGCACTCGAGTACGGCAGGATGTGGTCCTTCACCGTCTGCCATGTGGTGGCGCCACAGGCATACGAACCCTCACGCACCATCTGCGGGATGGCGCGGATGGATTCCCGGGTCGCAACGATGACCACCGGCAGGATCAGCAGTCCCAGCGTCAGGCCGGCCGACAGCACGCTCTGACCGAAACCGAACTTGTAGACGAACAACCCAAGCGCCAGCAGGCCATACACGATGGAGGGCACGCCTGCGAGGTTGGTCACGTTGATCTCGATGATGTCCGTCACCCAGTTCTTCGGCGCGTACTCCTCAAGGTAGATACCCGCTGCGACGCCGAGCGGCACGGCGGACATCGCTGTCACGATCATGACCAGAATGGTGCCGACCCAAGCCGTAAGGATGCCGGCGCTGCCTGCGCGGCGAGACGGAAAGCTGGTGAAGAAATCGTAGTCAAGGCGCTCGGCGCCCTTGATCGCCATTTCGGCAAACAATGCGGTGAAGGTCAGCACACCGATCATCAATGCCAGCAAGCCCAGCAGGCCGAACATCATGTCCCACCGCTTATGGCGCGTGATCATGGCCCGAATGGCCTGGATATCCTGTTGATTCATCGCTCAGTACACCTCACGGAAACGCTTGCGCAGGTAATAGCCAAGCAGGTTGAAGCACAGGGTCAGCAGCATCAGCGTCAGGCCGGCCGCAAAGATCGTCTGGTATCCGATCGAGCCATGCGGCAAGTCGCCCAGGGCAACCTGCACGATGTAGGACGTGATGGTCGCGCCCGGCTCCAACGGGTTCAGCGTGAGATTGGGCTGCATGCCGGCAGCGACGGCAAGGATCATCGTTTCGCCGACTGCCCGCGAAATACCCAGGATGTAGGCCGAGGCGATACCGGATGTCGCCGCCGGCACCACGGTGCGCAGCGCGGTCTGCAGACGGGTCGCCCCCATTGCATAAGAGCCCTCGCGCAAGCTCATCGGCACCGCGCGCATCGCGTCTTCCGAAAGTGAACTGACGTAGGGAATGATCATGATGCCCATCACCAGACCCGCCGAAAGCAGGCTGAAGCCGGGAAGTTCCGGGTAGATCTTCTGCAGAATGGGTGTCACTACCGTCAGCGCGAAATAGCCATAAACGATGGTGGGCACGCCGCCGAGAAGCTCAAGAAAGGGCTTGGCAATTTCGCGCGTCTTGAATGATGCGAATTCGGAGAGGTAGATCGCGATGATGGTGCCCAGCGGCAGGGCCACTGCCAGTGCGACAAACGAACTGGTAAGGGTGCCGGACAACAGCACCATGATGCCGTAGTGGGCGTCGTCGAACAGCGGCGTCCATTGCGTGTCGGTCAGGAAATCCCACAACGACACGTGCTCGAACAACGTCAGCGATTCGTTGAACAGTACATAGACAATGGCGATCGTCGTGATCACCGAAATCGACGCTGCGCCGAAAAGGACAAATTCGATCAGCCGTTCCTTGACGTGACGGGATGCGCGCTTGCGCAAGCGGTCGCTGACCGTATCGGGCGCACTCGACAAAGGTGCTGACATAGGCGGGGCGTTGGCGGACATTGTGGGGCGCTCATTCTATCGGCCACCGGCAATTGCGGCGACTGGACAACAAAAAGCCCCGGGAAAGACCCCGGGGCCGCAGCGCGCGATTGTTATTCCTTAGGATCGCGCTTGAGCAGTTCAGATATCGTCACACCCACCTCGGCAACACCACCGAAAGCCGTACCGGTACGACGCTTTTCGAAGTTTTCATGCGCATGCTTGTAGTCAGCAGGCGTCAGCGGAACGTATTTAACTTCCTTGACGAGTTCCGCGCTTTCCTTGAGGTAGTAATCGACAAACTCCTTCACCTCCGGTCGGTTCGCTTCAGCCGCATTCACGTAGATGAAGATCGGACGCGAAAGGGGCTGGTATTCGCCGGCAATCACCGCTTCGAGCGACGGCAGCACTGCCTTGCCGGTCTTCGGATTGACGATGGGCACCGCATTCAGCTTGTCCTTGTTTTCCGCGTAGTAGGCGTAACCGAAGTAGCCAATCGCATTGACGTCGCGCGACACGCCCTGCACAAGCACGTTGTCATCTTCCGACGCGGTGAAATCGCCACGGCTGGACTTGGACTTGCCGACGATGGCTTCGGTGAAGTAGTCGAAGGTACCCGAGTCGGCACCAGCGCCGAACAGCTTCATCGGCGCATCGGGCCAGGCCGGATTGACCTGATTCCACTTGGTGATCTTGCCCTGGGCGGCCGGCTCCCACATCTTCTTCAGTTCTTCGACGGTCGCCTGCTTCAGGAAGGTGTTCTTCGGGTTCATCACGACGGTCAGTGCGTCGAACGCAACCGGCAGCTCGATGTACTTGATGCCTGCCGCCTTGCAATCCGCCATTTCCTTCTCGAGGATGGGGCGCGAAGCGTCCTGGATCGCAGTTTCGCCGCGGCAGAACTTCTTGAAGCCGCCGCCCGTGCCGGAAATCCCCACGGTCACCTGCACCTTGCCCTTCTTCAGCTTCATGAATTCTTCGGCAACCGCTTCGGTCACCGGAAATACGGTGCTGGAACCGTCGATCTTGATCAGCGCCTGAGCGAGAGCCGAGCCGGATGCAAACAGGGCGCCAAGGGCGGCGGTCAGGGTGGCGATCTTGCGTACGTTCATCAGTAGTCTCCGTAAGGTGTCATCGATTTCGATGCGACCTTCGCAGTCTATGAAGGCTATGTTACAACCATGTGAAGGTGTAACAATTGATCGAACCACCCGTCAGAGCGTCATCAAACGGTCTGCAGCGCCTGTTCCAGATCGTCCACGATGTCGTCGATGTGCTCGATGCCGATCGACAGGCGCACCATGTCTTCAGACACGCCGGCCCGCTTCAGCTCGTCCGGCGACAACTGGCGGTGGGTGGTCGAAGCCGGATGGCAGGCCAGTGACTTGGCGTCGCCGATGTTGACCAGCCGGGTGATCAGCTTCAGCGCGTCCTGGAAGCGCGCCCCGGCCTCTCGACCGCCCTTGACGCCGAAGGTAAGCAGCCCGGACGCCTTGCCGCCGAAATAGCGCTGCACCAGACCGTGGCTCGCGTGCTCCGGCAAGCCGGCGTAATTGACCCATTCGACCTTGGGATGCGACTGCAGATGACGGGCAACCACGGTCGCGTTCTCGCAGTGGCGGTCCATGCGCAGCCCCAGCGTTTCGAGTCCCTGCAGTATCAGGAAGCTGTTGAACGGCGAAATCGCCGCGCCCATGTTGCGCAGCGGCACCGTGCGTGCCCGGCCGATATACGCTGCCGGCCCCAGCGCCTCGGTGTAGATCACGCCGTGATAGCTTACTTCCGGTTCGTTCAGCCGGCGAAAGCGCGCCTTGTGTTCGGCCCATGGGAACCGGCCACCGTCGACGATGATGCCGCCGAGGCTGGTGCCATGACCGCCCATGTACTTGGTCAGTGAATGCACGACGATGTCGGCGCCGTGTTCGATCGGCCGTGTCAGCCAGGGCGACGGCACGGTGTTGTCGACGATAAGCGGCACGCCGGCGTGGTGCGCCACTTCGGCGAAGGCAGCGAAGTCGACCACATTGCCGAGTGGATTGCCGATCGACTCGCAGAACACCGCTTTCGTGCGGGCGTCGATCTTCGCCGCAACCGAGGCCGGATCGGCCGCATCGACGAAGCGCACCTCGATGCCGTACTGCGGCAGCGTGTGTGCGAACAGATTGTAGGTGCCGCCATACAGCGCGGACGTGGCGACGATGTTGTCGCCCGCCTCGGCGATGGTCATGATCGCGTAGGTGATCGCCGCCTGGCCGGAGGCCAGCGCCAGCGCCCCGATGCCGCCTTCGAGGGCGGCGACGCGCTGTTCCAGCACGTCGTTGGTCGGGTTCATGATGCGGGTGTAGATGTTGCCGCGAACCTTGAGGTCGAACAGGTCGGCCCCGTGCTGGGTGTCGTCGAAGGCGTAGCTGGTGGTCTGATAGATCGGCACCGCCACCGCCTTGGTGGTCGGATCCGGCGAATACCCGGCGTGGATGGCGAGCGTGTCGAAACGCATGGTAGTGTCCTCCCTGACTTGAAGGGCGGAAATCTACACGCGACAGGCCGCTCGCACAAAAGCGGTGCAGCAAAACAAAATGCCGCCCCGCACGTGCGGAGGCGGCATTTTCTGACGAAGACCGAGGGGCCGTCAGGCAGCCATCGCGGACTTGACGACTTCGGCCAGTCGCAGCGCGAGCCGACCGACTTCCGCCGCATCCTGACCTTCGACCATGACGCGCAACAACGGCTCGGTGCCCGACGGACGCAGCAGCACGCGACCACGCTGGGCAAGTTCACCTTCGACTTCGATGCGCGTCTGATCGATGATCGGCGCCTTGGACCAGTCGAATCCCGGGCGAAGCTTCACATTGACAAGCTTCTGCGGATAGAGCTTAAGTCCGGAACAGGCCTGATCGAGACTCACGTCCTGCGAGCGCAGCGCCGCGAGCACCTGCAGTGCAGCGACGATGCCGTCACCCGTCGTATGGCGATCGAGGTCGATGATGTGACCGGAATTCTCGCCACCCAGGCGCCAGCCCTGCTTGTGCAGCGCTTCGAGCACGTAGCGGTCGCCGACCTTGGCGCGCGCCAGACCGACACCCATTTCGTGCAGTGCATGCTCCAGCGCCAGATTGGTCATCAGCGTGCCGACCACACCGTTCAGCCGGCCTTCGCGCAGCCGCTGGCCGGCGATCACGTACAGCAGTTCGTCGCCATCGTAGATTCGGCCGGAGGCATCGCACATCATCAGGCGGTCGGCGTCGCCGTCCAGCGCGATGCCGATATCCGCACCGTAGGTGCGGACCGCCGCGGACAGCGATGCCGGCGCCGTGGCACCCACGCCGTCATTGATGTTCATGCCGTTCGGGCTGCAACCCACGCAAACCACTTCGGCACCCAGTTCGTGGAATACCTTGGGCGCGATCGAGTACGCCGCACCATGCGCGCAGTCGACCGCGATCTTCAGCCCGCGCAGATCGAGTTCGGTCGGAAAAGTACTTTTGCAGAACTCGATGTAGCGACCCGGTGCATCCTCGATGCGGCGCGCCTTGCCCAGTCGCGACGACTCCATGCAGCCCATCGGTTCGTCGAGCAATGCCTCGATCTGCAGTTCGACCTCGTCGGGCAACTTGGTGCCGCGCGCGGAGAAGAACTTGATCCCGTTATCTTCGAACGGGTTGTGAGAGGCGCTGATCACGACGCCTGCCTGCAGGCGCAACGCACGTGTCAGATAGGCGACGGCCGGTGTCGGCACCACCTTGGCCAGCATGGTATCAACCCCGGCTGCAGCAAAGCCCGCTTCCAGGGCGGCTTCGAGCATGTAGCCCGACACCCGCGTGTCCTTGCCGATCAGCACCGCCGGATGCTCTCCGGCTGGCAGGTGTTCGGTGGCCACCAGCACGCGTCCGGCTGCATAGCCGAGCCGCATCACGAAATCGGGGGTGATCGGCGCCTGACCCACACGGCCACGCACGCCATCAGTACCGAAATAACGTCTCGACATCTTGTTTGTCTCCTCAAGGGCAGTCGGGGAAAATCCCTGCGACCTGCCAGACAGCCAGCGCGTCGCGCGTCGCCGCCACATCGTGTACCCGTACCATCCATGCCCCACGCGCCACCGAAGCCAGCGCCGCCGCGATACTCGCCGCGGTCCGGTCGGACACCGGGCGCCCGGTCAGCCGCCCCAGCACGGATTTGCGGGACAGACCGACCAGCAACGGGTAACCGCATCCGGCCAGATCGGTCAGCCCCTGGATCAATTCCAGGTTGTGTGCTGAGGTCTTGCCGAAACCGAAACCCGGATCGAGCATGATCCGCGACCGGACAACGCCCGCATCCTGCGCCCGCTGCGCGCTTTGCAGAAGGAAATCAGTCACTTCACGGCATACATCGGCATAACTCGGCGAAACCTGCATGGTTTGTGGCGTGCCCTGCATGTGCATGATGCACACGCCGGCATCGGTTGCTGCGACAACGTCCAGTGCGCCGGGTGCGCGCAGACCGTTGACGTCATTGACCAGCGACGCACCCGCGGCCAGAGCTGCCCGCATCACCTCCGGCTTCCAGGTGTCGATCGAAAGCGGCACGCCCAGGCCGGACAGCGCTTCGATAACCGGTACGACCCGGCGCAGTTCTTCTTCCGCAGAGACCGGATCGGAGCCGGGACGGGTCGATTCGCCACCGATGTCCAGCACGTCTGCGCCATCGGCGATGAACTGTTGAGCCTGCGCCACGGCGCGTTCGAGGTCGAAGGCCACGCCGTCGCCCGAGAATGAATCCGGCGTGGCATTGATGATGCCCATGATCAGCGGGTGGTCGAGCGGAAGGCGGTAGTCACCGCAGTGAAAGCTTCTGGCGGCGGACGATGTGTTCATGGCGCTCACAAAAGAAAACCGGAGGCATCAGCCTCCGGTCGGGGTTGCAGCACGGCGTCGATCAGGCCGGCGCAGCAGCGCTCGGGGCGGCGCCCGGCGTGTTGCCATCGGCCGACGGCTTCGGCGGACGCGACGTCGGCTTCGGCGGGCGAACCGGCCGGCTGTTCATCACATCGTCGATCTGGTCGGCGTCGATGGTTTCGAAGTCCAGCAGTGCCTGGGTCATCGCTTCGACCTTGTCGCGGTTCTCTTCGAGCAGGCGCCGCGCTTCGGCGTAACGGTCATCGATGATTCGGCGGATTTCAGCATCCACGCGCTGCATGGTCGTTTCCGACATGTTGCGGTGGGTGGCCATCGAACGGCCGAGGAAAACCTCGCCCTCCTCCTCGCCATACACCATGGCGCCCATCAGATCCGACATACCCCATTGCGTCACCATCCTGCGAGCCAGATCGGTTGCGCGCTGGAAGTCGTTTGCCGCACCGTTGGTCATCTGGTGCATGAATATCTCTTCTGCGATGCGCCCTGACAGCATCATCGAAATGAGCTGCAGGCAGTATTCCTTGTCGTAGCTGTAGCGGTCCTTCTCGGGCAGCGACATGGTCACGCCCAGCGCACGACCACGGGGGATGATCGTCACCTTGTGGACCGGATCGCACTTGGGCAGCAGCATGCCGACGACTGCGTGGCCGGACTCGTGATAGGCGGTATTCCGCTTTTCTTCCTCGTCCATGACCATCGTGCGGCGCTCGGCACCCATGATGATCTTGTCCTTGGCGCGCTCGAAGTCTTCCATGTCGACCACACGCTTGTTGCCGCGCGCAGCGAACAGCGCCGCCTCATTGACCAGATTGGCCAGATCGGCACCGGAAAAACCCGGCGTACCGCGGGCAATGATTTCCGCCTTGACGTCGGGTGCCAGAGGCACCTTCCGCATGTGCACCGCAAGAATCTGTTCGCGACCGCGGATATCCGGCAGCGGCACCACCACCTGACGGTCGAAGCGGCCCGGGCGCAGCAGTGCCGGATCGAGCACGTCCGGACGGTTGGTCGCGGCGATCACGATGATGCCGGTCTGACCTTCGAAGCCGTCCATTTCGACCAGCAACTGGTTCAGCGTCTGTTCGCGCTCGTCGTTGCCGCCACCCATGCCGGCACCGCGCTGACGACCGACCGCATCGATTTCGTCGATGAAGATGATGCAGGGCGCCTGCTTCTTGGCCTGTTCGAACATGTCGCGTACGCGCGCCGCGCCCACGCCGACGAACATTTCAACGAAATCCGAGCCCGAAATCGAGAAGAAGGGAACCTTGGCTTCTCCGGCGATCGCCTTCGCGAGCAGCGTCTTGCCGGTGCCGGGTGAACCGACCAGCAGCACACCCTTGGGAATGCGGCCACCCAGTTTCTGGAATTTCGACGGATCACGCAGGAATTCGACCAGTTCGACCACTTCTTCCTTCGCCTCGTCGCAGCCCGCGACATCGACGAACGTGATGGTATTGGTCGATTCATCGAGCAGCCGGGCCTTTGACTTGCCGAACGAGAACGCGCCGCCACGGCCGCCACCCTGCATCTGACGCATGAAGAAGATCCAGACGCCGATCAGCAGCAGCATCGGGAACCACGATACGAAAATGCTCATCAGGAAGCTCTGCTCTTCCTCCGGTTTCGCGACCACCTTGACATTGCTCTTCAGCAGATCGCTGACCAGCCAGATGTCCTGCGGCGGCGCGTAGGAGGTGATGCGCTTGCCATCCACGGTCGCAGCATTCAGCGTCCGGCCCTGGATTTCAACCTTCGCAATGCGCCCTGCCTTGACCTCGTCAAGGAATTCGGAATACTCGACCGTGCCTTGTGCTGTCTGGCGCTGGTTGAACTGGTTGAAAACCGTCATCAGCACGATGCCGATGACGAGCCAGATTGCTAGATTTTTGAACATGTTGTTCAAGGCAGTTCCTCAGTATCACGATGGCCGGGGAACCGGCCGGATCAATGCAGCAACAGACAGACCAGACAAGGCGCTTTATGTTCCGGGTCCGGGGCACGACTTTTCAGGCAGACGGATCGCCGCGCCTGCCGCGACACAGAAGATACACCTCTGCACTGCGGTCGCGCGAACTGTCAGGTTTTCGCACGGACACCGTGTCGAAAAGCTGTTCCATGTCGCGCCGCAACGCATCGAAGCCGGTGCCCTGGAATACCTTTACGAGCATGTCTCCGCCACTCTTCAGGTATTCGCGGGAAAATTCCAGCGCCAGTTCCAGCAGGTGGATAGAACGTGCCTGATCGGTCAGCGCGATTCCGGTCAGATTGGGGGCCATGTCCGACAATACAAGCCCGACCGGCCGACCGTCCAGTGCCGACACCAGCTGGCCGAGCGTATCGTCTTCGCGGAAGTCGCCCTGGATGAAATGAACACCGGTCACGGGCTCCATCGGCAGCAGGTCGAGCGCGATCACGCGACCGCCCGGCAAAGTCTTCTTCGCCGCCACCTGCGACCAGCCGCCGGGCGTGCTGCCCAGATCGACCACCACCTTGCCGGGGCCGAGCAGGCGGTCGCGCTCGTCGATCTGCAGCAGCTTGAAGGCGGCGCGCGAACGATAGCCCTGCGCTTGCGCCTGCTTGACGTAAGGATCGTTGATGTGGTCGTGCACCCACTGGCGGCTGGTTTTGTTCTTTGCCATGACTTAGACTTGCGCGCCTTTACGGATTAAGCACATGTTGACTCTTTCGCCTGACGAACGCCGCGCCCTTCGCGCCAGCGCCCATCCGCTCAAACCGGTCGTGATGATTGCCCAGAACGGGCTGACGGATGCCGTTCTGAAGGAGATCGAGCTCGCGTTGAATTCGCACGAACTGATCAAGGTGAGGGTGTTCGATGCCGAGCGCGAACAGCGCGACGCCTGGCTGACAGCGGCCTGCGAGGCGCTCGGCGCGGCGCCGATCCAGCGCATCGGCAACATTCTCGTGCTGTACCGCCCGAATCCTGAACTGCACGTCGTGGCGGCACCGCCTGCCGCACCGGTGCGCAAGACGCGTGCCAATGCAGGCGACAAGCCCTCTGCCGGCAAACCGGTTCCGACACGCAGCAAACCGGCCAAGCCGGTCGCCGGTCGACGCGGTGTGGCGCGCAACGCCAAACCCGCCAGCACCTTCAAGGCGCGCGGCCGGTAAGCGCCCGGCCGCGGCGGCGGTTTTTCAGACGTAGCGCACATCCACGATTTCGTACTCGCGCACGCCACCGGGTGCCTGCACCTCGGCCATATCGCCCGCATACTTGCCGATCAGCGCACGGGCGATCGGCGAATTCACCGAAATCATGCCCGCCTTCAGGTCGGCTTCATCGTCTCCGACGATCTGGTAGCTGACCGGCTTGCCGGCTCCGACGTCCTCCAGATCGACCGTTGCACCGAAAACCACTCGACCTTCGGCGTCCAGCGTCTTCGGATCGATGACCAGCGCGTTGGCGAGTTTGCCTTCGATTTCCTGAATGCGCCCCTCGACAAAACCCTGACGCTCCTTCGCCGCGTCGTACTCGGCGTTTTCGGACAGGTCGCCATGCGAGCGTGCTTCGGCAATTGCGGCGATCACGCCCGGACGATCTACGGTTTTCAGGCGGTGCAGTTCCAGCTTCAGCTTTTCGGCACCAGCCACGGTAAGAGGTACGCTCATGTCAGTCCATCTGCGCATGCAGAGCCTGCAGCGCGTAAGTTTCGAGTTCGGAAATGCGCATGCCTGCACACGCGGCACGCGCCCCTTCGACCGTCGTGAACAGGGTCACCCGGCTCGCCAGCGCGCTCGTGCGGATTGAACGCGAGTCGTTGATTGCACTGCGCTTTTCATCCACGGTATTCACGATGAAAGTAATTTCATCATTCTTGATCATATCGACGATGTGCGGGCGGCCTTCATTCACCTTGTTGACCGCGGTCACCGGCAGACCGGCGGCCGCAATCGCTGCCGCGGTGCCGCGTGTCGCGGCCAGCGTGAAGCCGAGTTCGTGCAGTTCGCGCGCCACATCGACCGCCTTGGGCTTGTCGGCCGGACGCACCGAGATGAAGGCCTTGCCGCTGCGCGGCAGTTTGACGCCGGCGGCCAGCTGACTTTTCACGAAGGCTTCGCCGAAAGTGCGCCCGACGCCCATCACTTCACCGGTCGATTTCATTTCCGGACCCAGGATGGTGTCCACCCCCGGGAACTTG
This sequence comes from Methyloversatilis sp. XJ19-49, assembly GCF_024580145.1. Taxonomy (GTDB): domain Bacteria; phylum Pseudomonadota; class Gammaproteobacteria; order Burkholderiales; family Rhodocyclaceae; genus Methyloversatilis. Next base: position 178,787 of record NZ_JANINI010000008.1, on the reverse strand, counting down.
ACGAAGGGGAATACCGCTTCCTTGACCGAGAAGTACGGCGGCACGACTTCGCGCGTGACGCCCTGATCCGCCAGCGAACGGCCGGCCATGCAGCGTGCGGCAATCTTGGCCAGTGGCAGCCCGCAGGCCTTTGAAACGAAGGGCACCGTGCGCGAGGCACGCGGATTCACTTCCAGCACATACACGGTGTCGCCGGTGGCGTCGCGCTGGATTGCGAACTGCACGTTCATCAGGCCCACCACATTGAGACCGCGCGCCATCAGCTCGGTCTGGCGACGCAATTCGTCGCACAGTTCGGGCGTGAGCGAAAACGGCGGCAGGGAGCAGGCAGAGTCGCCCGAATGCACGCCCGCCTGCTCGATGTGCTCCATGATGCCGCCGATGATCACCTGGGTGCCGTCGGAAAAGGCATCGACGTCGACTTCGGTCGCATCGTTCAGGAAGCGGTCGAGAAGCACCGGCGAGTCGTTGCTGACCTTGACCGCCTCGCGCATGTAGCGTTCGAGGTCAGACTGCTGGTGCACGATTTCCATCGCCCGGCCGCCCAGCACATAGCTCGGACGGACGACGAGCGGGTAGCCGATTTCCGCCGCCAGACGCACCGCCTGGTCTTCGGCCCGCGCCGTGCGGTTCGGCGGCTGCCTGAGCCCCAGTTCCTGCAGCAGCTTCTGGAAGCGTTCGCGATCTTCCGCGGCATCGATCATGTCCGGGCTGGTGCCGATGATGGGCACGCCGTTGGCCTCCAGGTCACGCGCCAGCTTCAGCGGCGTCTGGCCACCAAACTGCACGATGACGCCGACCGGCTTCTCGATTGCGACGATTTCCAGCACGTCTTCCAGTGTCAGTGGCTCGAAATACAGCCGATCGGACGTGTCGTAGTCGGTCGATACGGTTTCCGGATTGCAATTGACCATGATGGTTTCGTAGCCATCCTCGCGCAACGCGAGCGCCGCGTGCACGCAGCAGTAGTCGAATTCGATGCCCTGGCCGATGCGGTTCGGACCTCCGCCCAGCACCATGATCTTGCGCGCCGACGTCGGGTTGGATTCGCATTCGTCCTCATAGGTCGAATACATGTAGGCGGTGTCGGTCGCGAATTCCGCCGCGCAGGTATCCACCCGCTTATATACAGGGCGCACGCCCAGCGTCTGCCGGTGCAGGCGCAGCGCCGTTTCGTCGCACTGGAACAGCCGGGCCAGCCGGCGGTCGGCAAAACCCTTGCGCTTGAGGTCGCGCATCGTCGCGGCGTCGACGCTCTTCAGACTGCGGCCGAAGAAGGCGCGCTCGGTCAGGATGATGTCTTCGATCTGGGCCAGGAACCACGGGTCGATCTTGGTCAGCTGATGCACCGCATCCAGGCTCATGCCGTCGCGGAAGGCCTGGCCGACGTACCAGATCCGGTTCGGGCCGGGCAGCGCCAGTTCGCGCTCCATCTCGTCAGGGTCGGATTCGATCTCGTCGAAACCATATACGCCGACTTCCAGACCGCGCAGCGCCTTCTGCATCGATTCCTGGAAGCTGCGGCCCATCGCCATCACTTCTCCGACCGACTTCATCTGCGTGGTCAGACGGTCATTGGCCTGTGGGAACTTCTCGAACGCGAAGCGCGGAATCTTCGTGACCACATAGTCGATCGACGGCTCGAAGGACGCCGGGGTCGCACCGCCGGTGATGTCGTTCTGCAGCTCATCCAGCGTGAAGCCCACCGCCAGCTTGGCGGCGATCTTGGCGATCGGGAAACCGGTCGCCTTGGACGCCAGGGCCGACGAGCGCGACACGCGCGGGTTCATTTCGATGACGATCATCCGGCCATCTTCCGGATTGATCGAAAACTGCACGTTCGATCCGCCGGTATCGACGCCGATCTCGCGCAGCACCGCGATCGACGCGTTGCGCATGATCTGGTACTCGCGGTCGGTCAGCGTCTGCGCCGGCGCCACGGTGATCGAATCACCGGTGTGCACGCCCATCGGATCGAGGTTTTCGATCGAACACACGATGATGCAGTTGTCGGCGCTGTCGCGCACGACCTCCATCTCGAATTCCTTCCAGCCAAGCAGCGATTCCTCGATCAGCAGTTCGCTGGTCGGTGAGGCTTCGAGCCCGCGCTTGCAGATTTCGACGAATTCTTCATGGTTGTAGGCGATACCGCCGCCGCTGCCGCCCATCGTGAAGGACGGGCGGATGATGGCCGGAAAGCCGATGCTGGCCTGCACCTGCAGGGCTTCTTCCAGCGAATGGGCGATGCCCGAGCGGGCAGAGCCCAGGCCGATCCTGGTCATCGCGCGCTTGAACTTCTCGCGGTCCTCGGCCTTGTCGATCGCTTCCTGCTTGGCACCGATGAGTTCGACCTTGTACTTGTCGAGCACGCCGTGACGGGCCAGATCAAGCGCGCAATTCAGCGCGGTCTGACCACCCATGGTCGGCAGCAGGGCGTCCGGGCGTTCCTTTTCGATGATCTTCTCGACCATCTGCCAGGTGATCGGCTCGATATAGGTCACATCCGCCATGCCCGGGTCGGTCATGATGGTTGCCGGGTTGCTGTTGACCAGCACGACGCGGTAACCCTCTTCGCGCAGGGCCTTGCAGGCCTGGGCGCCGGAGTAGTCGAATTCACAGGCCTGACCGATGACGATGGGGCCGGCGCCGATGATCAGGATGGTTTGAATGTCTGTACGTTTGGGCATTTGTCTTTGAGGGGCCAGGGACAGGGGTTCAGGGTCTAGGGGAAACATCGGGGCGGCATGGCCGCCGCGCGCTCTCCAGCCTCTAGCCCCGCTTCCCTGCCCCCTCCTCCATCATCTTCACGAATCGGTCGAACAGGTAGGCCACGTCATGTGGCCCCGGGCTGGCTTCCGGGTGACCCTGGAAGCAGAAGGCCGGACGGTCGGTCCAGGCCATGCCTTGCAGGCTGCCGTCGAACAGCGATACATGGGTCACGCGCACATTGGCCGGCAGCGTCGCGGGATCCACCGCAAAGCCATGATTCTGGCTGGTGATCAGCACGCGGCCGGAATCGTTGTCCTTCACCGGATGGTTCGCACCATGGTGGCCGAACTTCATCTTCAACGTTCGGGCCCCCGCAGCGAGGCCCATCAGCTGATGGCCGAGGCAGATGCCGAAAGTCGGCACCCTGCGATCGAGGAAGGTCCGGATGGCGGACACCGCGTAATCGCAGGGCTCCGGGTCTCCCGGGCCGTTCGACAGGAAAACGCCATCAGGTTTCATCGCCAGAACCACGTCTGCCGGCGTCTGCGCCGGCACTACGGTGAGCCGACAGCCGCGGCTGGCAAGCATGCGCAGGATGTTCCGCTTGACGCCGAAATCGTAGGCCACGACATGACGCGGGGTGGCGGCCGGCATCACGAAACCGCGGCCGAGTTGCCACTCGCCCTCAGTCCATTCGTAAGCCTCCCTGGCACTGACGACTTTCGCCAGATCCATGCCGGACAGGCCGGCGAACGCCCTTGCCTGGGCAACGGCCTCGGCCGCATCGACCTTGCCGGCCATCAGGCAGCCGCTCTGCGCGCCCTTTTCGCGCAGCACGCGTGTCAGCTTGCGGGTATCGATGTTTGCGATGCCGACAATGCCCTGCTCCCGCAGATAGGCGTCCAGCGTCTGGTGACTGCGGAAGTTGGACGAACGCAACGGCAGGTCGCGAATGACCAGACCGGCGGCAAATACGCGGCCGGCTTCGACGTCTTCGTGGTTGATACCGGTGTTGCCGATGTGCGGATAGGTCAGCGTGACGATCTGACGGGTGTAGCTCGGGTCGGTCAGGATTTCCTGATAGCCGGTCATCGCGGTGTTGAACACCACCTCGCCCGTGGTGATCGTTTCCGCTCCGATGCTTTTGCCGTGAAAGACAGATCCATCGGCGAGTGCGAGCAGCGCGGGCGCATGGGCGGACACGTAATAACTCCTGAAATCTGTTCGGGGGACGGCGGCGCACGCAAGCGCCACATATGCGAAGCGGGAGACGCCGGTCTGGGCGCTCCCGCTAATGTTCGAATTATACCTTGCCGGTGGTGCGCCGCGCAATTTCGCGGGCGCCCCTTGTACCGGAGCCAGCCAGACGTCTGCGCGGCAGGCTCCTAGGCCGCGGGCGCCATCACTGCATCGCGCGCGTCGAGCAGCGCTTCGGACAACCTGGCGAGATGGACATCCACCTTCTCGTGCTGGCTGACCAGCGCCGGCAAGTCGGCCACGCGGGCGCTGTCCTCGAGCTTCGATACAGCGGCTTCGGCCGGCGCGGCGCCGAATACCGACAGGGAACCCCGCAGGCGATGACAGATGCGGGCAACGCCGGCGCTGTCCTCCAGCTGGATGCAAACATTGAGGCCGCTGCGCAGCTCCGGCAGCTCGCCGAGGAACACATCGATCACGCGCAAGGCCATCGCGCGGTCACCTTCCAGTGTTTCCAGCGTATGTGAGATATCGATCACCGGCGATTCGGCCGGCTCCGCATCGACCACCATACCGTTGAAATCGGTACTGACCGGCGTGCCGTCGGATTCGCTGCGCGAAAGCACACGCTCCAGCGTCGCCAGAAGTTCGTCCGCCTTGACCGGCTTGCTGATGTAGTCATCCATGCCCTCTTCCAGGCACAGCTCGCGGTCACCTTTCATCGCATTGGCGGTCATCGCGATGATGGGCATGTGCTGGACATTGTCGGTATCGACCACCCAGGAACGTCGCTGTTCGCGCGCCCGGATGGCGCGCGTCGCCTCGATGCCGCCCATGACCGGCATCTGCACGTCCATCAGCACGACCTCGAAGTGGTCGCGCTCCAGAAGATCCAGCGCTTCCTGACCATTGGACGCGACCGTTACGACATAACCCGCGCGTTCAAGTGTCCGTACGGCGACCAGCTGATTGACCGGATTGTCTTCGGCCAGCAGCACACGCCGCTTGCGCGCATTGCCGATGCCTTCGTGCGCCAGCGAGCGCTCGATATCGAGGTCTCCGATGGCGAAAGCGAAGTCATCCATTTCCGGTGCGGCGTCGTCCGGTTGGGTGGCGAGCGCCTCGGCCAGCGCGCCGGCCAGTTCGTTCGCCGAAAACGGCTTGTGCAGACGGCCGCGCACACCCAGCGAACGGGCATGCGCGTTGTCGGCCGCCTGATTGGAGCCGCTGAACATCATCACGACGCGGTTGAGCCGGTTCGGCCCCTCGCAGAAGGCGGAAATGAAGTCGAAGGCGTCGGCATCCGGCAAGGTGCGGTCAACCAGCAGGATGTCAAAGGGACGCCCTGATTCATGCGCCTGCTTGAGTGCCTGGCGCGCCGCCTGGACCGAGCTGACCGCCAGCGCCGAGGCGCCCATGTCGCCCAGCATGGCCGCCACGACGCCGCGTGAGGGCAGGTGGTCTTCGAGCAGCAGCACGTGGCGACCTGCGAAACGGCGAAAGTGCGCCGGCAGCGTGGCCTGCTCGATCACCATGCCGCGCAGCGTGAAGTGAAAGGTCGAGCCCTGCCCGGGCACGCTGTCCAGCCACAGACGGCCACCCATCAGCGACACGAGACGGTTGCAGATGGCCAGTCCGAGCCCGGTGCCACCGAAGCGCCGCGTGGTTGACGTGTCGGCCTGCGCAAACGCTTCGAACACCACGGATTGCTTCGCGGTGTCGATGCCGATCCCGGTATCGCGCACCCAGACATGCAGTTCGACCTCGCTGCCACAGCTGACGGGGGTCCCTGTTGTCTCGCAGCCGATCTCGATTTCACCGCGCGAAGTAAATTTGACGGCGTTGCCGATCAGATTGACCAGAATCTGCCGCAGGCGCCCGGGGTCACCCAGCATGCGCACCGGCAGATCGGGCGACAGACGGCAGTAAAGCTCCAGCCCCTTGTGCTGCGCCGCGATGGCAAGGCCGCGCGCAGCGTCGCCGACCACCTCCCCGACCGAATGCTCGACCTGTTCGATTGCCAGCTTGCCGGCTTCGATCTTCGAAAAGTCGAGGATGTCGTTGATGATGACCAGCAGCGCATCGGCCGACGTCTTGATGGCACGCACGTATTCGGCCTGTTCGCTGTCGAGCGTGGTGTCGAGCATCAGTTCGGACATGCCCATGATGCCGTTCATCGGGGTACGGATTTCATGGCTCATGTTGGCCAGGAAGTCACTTTTGGCCCGGCTGGCCGCCTCCGCCTTTTCCTTTGCCAGCAGCAGTTCTATTTCGGCCTGCCGGCGTGCATCGAGCTGGCCGAGATGACCCGATACCCGGATGACGCGGCCGCGTTCGTCGCGCTCGGACGAGCCGGCTTCAAGCCTGACCCAGACCGTGCGGCCATCGGCGTGCCGGAAGCGGCAATCCATCGATGCGTCGTCCGCCATGCTGGCCAGTCTGTCTTCGAGCCACTGATCGAAGGCGGCGGCGTCGTCGGCATGCACGATGTCGCGCCATACCGGAAGCAGATCCGGCAGATCGGTCGGGCCGTAACCCAGTGCCGCCTTGAACTCGGCCGACACCTCGAAGCGCGAACTCGACGGCACCCATCGCCAGAGGTGGCGCGATGCATCGGTTGTGTCGCCGGCCTCGAGCAACTGGTCGATGCGCTGCAGCGATTCGGCCAGCGAGGCGGCTGACGGCCTGCCCGCGAGCCATTTCGCAATATCGGCTTCATCGATCGATGGCAGGCCGAGGTGCTGCAGCAACAGGGAGGACAGCGCTGGGTGCATGGAAATCCGGGACAGGTAGAACCTGTTGAATTAACGGCCGTACAACGGCGGGCTGAAGAACCGGGACGCGGGCGGCTCGGTATCCGCTGCTCAGCGCAGACCCAGCACGTCCTGCATGTCGTACAGACCACTATCCCGGCTGACCAGCCAGCGCGCGGCACGCAGGCTGCCCAGCGCATAGGGCATGCGACTGGCCGACTTGTGGGTGATTTCGATGCGCTCGCCAAGGCCGGCGAACAACACGGTGTGGTCACCGACGATGTCGCCACCACGTATCGTGGAAAACCCGATGGTCGTGTCCTGCCGCTCGCCGGTGTGCCCTTCGCGGCCATATATGGCGCAGTCGGCCAGCGAACGGCCAAGTGCGTCGGCCACCACCTCGCCCATGCGCAGCGCGGTACCGGACGGCGCATCGACCTTCATGCGGTGATGCGCCTCGATCACTTCCACGTCGTAGCCGCTGTTCAGGATTCGCGCGGCGACATCAAGCAGCCGGAAAACCGCATTCACGCCGACCGCCATGTTCGGTGCGAACACGATGGCGATGTCGCGCGATGCCTCGACCAGCCTGGCGCGCTGCGCTTCGCTGAAGCCGGTCGTGCCGATGATCATCTTCACGTTGTGGCGCCGGCAGGCTTCAAGGTGGGCCAGCGTGGCTTCCGGACGGGTGAAATCGATCAGGAAGTCGGCTCCGGCCAGGGCTGCATCGACATCGCTGCTGATCGGCACGCCGGCCGGGCTGCCCAGAAAGGCTGCCGCGTCTTCGCCGATGGCGGCCGAATCCGGGCGGTCAAGGGCCGCGACGAGCCGGGCGCCTTCATCGCGCGACGTCGCTTCGATCAGCATGCGGCCCATGCGGCCTGACGCCCCGGCGATCGCTATGCGCATCGGTGACATGGAATCCTTTCAAACATGAATGTGCCGCGATGACCCCGCGCCTCGTCATTTCGGCGCGACAACCTCGCCCAGATCGATCGTGCGGGTACGCGGCGCCTCGGGCTGGTTCAGATCGGCGTCTTCCGCGCCCACCACGTCGCCACCGAGGCTGACCAGCTTGTCATCCTCGAAATAGACGATCAGGCGGCGCTGCTGGGTGTCTTCCGGCTTGTTGCCCGGTTTGAAGTAGTACAGATAGTCCCAGCGGTCCGGATGAAAGACGTCAGCCAGCATCGGCGACCCGAGCACGAAACGCACCTGGTCGCGCGACATGCCGGGCTTGAGCTGGAATGCCATTTCCTGCGTGACCAGGTTGCCCTGGCGGATATCGATGCGGAACGGATTCAGACGATTGGTCACATCGAGCGCCGAAGGCACGTTGGTGCATCCCGCGAGCACCGGAATCAGGGCGGCGAGGGCGTAGCGGACAACTACCACTGGGGCGAGGGACATCGCTGGACGGGACTCGGTTAGGGCTTCGGGCAGATCAGCCCGCTCGCGGCGCGACGCCGGACGGGAGACGAAAGTCTATATTATAGCGACCTTGATATTGCCGTCAGCCTTGCCCATGAGCGCAAACTCGCACAACCTGAAGAACATCGGCCTGAAAGCCACCCTGCCGCGACTCAAGATCCTCGAGCTCTTCCAGCGCGCGGATGTGCGCCACATGAGTGCGGAAGACGTCTACAAGGCGTTGCTGCAGGAAGATATGGACATCGGTCTGGCGACCGTCTATCGGGTGTTGACCCAGTTCGAACATGCCGGTCTGCTGGAACGCCACTTCTTCGAATCCGGCAAGGCGATGTTCGAGCTCAACGAAGGTCACCACCACGATCACCTCGTCTGCATCCAGTGCGGCAAGGTGGAAGAGTTCTACGACGCCGAAATCGAGCGTCGCCAGATCAAGGTCGCCAAGGACCACGGCTTCGCGGTGCACGACCACGCCCTGACGATCTTCGCCAATTGCACGACCGAAGCCTGCCCGAACAAGAAGAAGCCGCAGCGCGAACCCGGCCGATCCGAACCGGGTTGATCAGTTCGCCGGGCGCTCGCCCAGCATTTCCTTCGCGTGTGCCCGCGTGGTGTCGGTGATGACCTCGCCGCCCAGCATGCGCGCGATTTCCTCGATCCTTGCCACGGCATCGAGCGCGTTCACGGCACTGACTGTCTGCCCCGCGAGGCTGCGCTTGGCGATTGACCATTGCCAGTCGGCGCGTGCGGCGACCTGGGGCAGATGGGTGACGCACAGCACCTGGCGCGCCTTGCCGAGCCGCGCCAGCTGACGCCCCACCACTTCGGCCACCCGGCCGCCGATGCCGACGTCCACTTCGTCGAATACCAGCGTCGGCGTTCCGCTGCGTGCGCTGGCAATCACCTGTATCGCGAGTCCGATGCGCGACAGTTCTCCACCCGAGGCGACTTTCGCCAGCGGTGCCAGGGGTTGCCCGGGATTGGCAGACACACGGAACTCGATCTCTTCCAGGCCGGTGGCTGACGGTTCGGCCAGCGGACGAAGTGCGACTTCGAAGCGGCCACCCTGCATCGCCAGTTCGGCCATGGCTGCGCTCACCTCGGCCGACAGGCGCTCAGCCACCGGCCTGCGTGCGGCTGACAGCCGCGTCGCCGCCTGCAGACAGGCCGTGCGCGCTGCGTCGCGCGCCTGCTCAAGCCGTGCCGGATCCGCGTCGGCGGCCAGCCGGTCGAGCTGCAACTGGCTATCGGCCAGAAGCGCCGGCAGTTCGTCCGGCTCGCAGCGATACTTGCGGGAGGCGCCGAGCACGGCCGCAATGCGATCGTCGGCACGTGCCAGCGCAGCCGGGTCCGCATCGAGCCGATGTGCGTAGGCGCGCAGCGCACGTGCGGCTTCGCCGACCTGGGCCGACGCCGAATCGATCAGGCTGCAGCATTCGCCCAGCGCCGCATCGAACCCCTGCAAGCGGCCGAGCACAGCAGCGATGTGGGCGAGCTGCGCATCCAGCGCGACCTCGCCTTCCTCCAGCAGCGCGAGCGCCTCGGCACTGCCTTCGAGCAGTTGCGAGACATGCGCCAGCCGACTGTGTTCCTGCTGCAGCGCCGCCCAGGCAGCGGGTTCGAACGCCAGTGCGGTGAGCTCCTCGACGAGCCACTGCAGGCGTTCGCGATCGCGCAGGGCCGCATCACTGTCCTGCACGGCGCGCACCAGCGCCTGCTCGCGCGCCTGCCATTCCCGATAGAGCTTCGTGACTTCGATGACCTCGGCCAGCAGGCCGGCGTGCTGGTCGAACAACTCGCGCTGCGCCGATTCGCGCATCAGGGCCTGGTGCGCATGCTGGCCGTGGATGTCGACCAGCAGTCCACCCAGTTCGCGCAGCTGGGCGATGCCGGCCGGCGCGCCGCCTATCCAGGCACGCGAACGGCTGCCGCTGTCGATCACCCGTCGCACGATGACCCGGTCGCCGTCGCATTCGAAATCCTGCGCAACCAGCCAGTCGCGCGCCGGACTGTCCGGTGCGAGCACGAATTCGGCCGACAGCTCCGCCCGCTCCCGTCCGATCCGGACGACCGATGCGTCGGCGCGCGCGCCGAGCAGCAGGCCGAGCGCATCGACGAGGATGGACTTGCCGGCCCCGGTTTCACCGGTCAGCGCACCGAAGCCGGCCGAAAAGTCGAGTTCGAGCTGGTCGACCAGGATGAAATCGCGAATGAAAAGGCGTTCGAGCATGCAGCGCGGTGAGGATTCGGATCGGTGATGTAAATCGGGCAGAACGGGAAAAGCTCAGGCCTCTTTTGGCGCTTCGCTCCAGCGGAGCTTCTCGCGCAACATGGCAAAGTAGCTGTAGCCCGGAGGATGCATCAGGGTTACGCAATACGGCGATCGCTCGATGCGCAGGCAGTCTCCACCCTGCAGATTGAAATGTTCCTGGCCGTCGAAATGGGCGCGCGCGTCATGCCGAAGAAACAACCGGACATCCAGCACCGAACTGTCACTCAGCGCAATCGGTCTCGACGACAAGGCGTGCGGACACAGCGGAACGATGAGCATGCTTCCGAGCGACGGATGCACGATGGGACCGTTGGCCGACAGCGAATAGGCCGTCGAGCCGGTCGGCGTGGAAATGATCAGCCCGTCGGAGCGTTGACTGTATACAAATTCGTCGTCCACCCGGACTTCGAACTCGATCATGCGGCCGAGGTCGCCCTTGGACAGCACGACATCATTGAGCGCCAGCGCCGAGAAAACGGACTCCCCGTCACGCAGCACGCCTGCCTGCAGCAGCGCACGGCGCTCGCGGGTGAATTGCCCTGCCATCAGGGCTTCCATCGCCGACAGCATGTTGGAACGGGCGACATCGGTCAGAAAACCCAGTCGCCCCTGATTGACGCCAACCAGCGGCACGGCGTGCGGCGCCAGCTTGCGGGCCGCGCTGATCAGCGAACCATCGCCACCGATGACCACCGCCAGCCCGGCGCGCCGGCCGATCCCGTCGAATGCAGCCGGCTCGAAATCGTTGCCGGACAAGGCATCCGCAGAATCCTGCTCGATCAGCACCTCGCGGCCGGAGTCGCGCAGCCAGTGCGCGAGCGTGCGCATCGATTCGCCCACCTCCGCGCTCTGGTACTTGCCAATCAGGGCGACGCAGCCGAACGACGGTGGGGATTTGTCCATCGTCGAATTAAACCACAAAGGCCGCGATCGACCGCGAAGCCGACGAGAGCGGGCCGGCCTGTGTCAATATCCGGGCCTGACGCCGTCGCACCCGCGGCACCGTTCTAGAATCTGAAGCCGGAAGCGCACACAAACCGCGAAGTCATGCTCGAAGACCGCTCCAGACTGCTGCTCAAAACCCTGGTCGAACGCTACATCGCCGACGGTCAGCCGGTCGGCTCCCGCACGCTTTCGAAGTATTCGGGGCTGGACCTGTCGCCGGCCACGATACGCAACGTGATGTCGGATCTGGAGGAGCTGGGCTTCATCACCAGCCCGCACACCTCGGCCGGACGCGTTCCGACGCCGCGCGGCTACCGGTTCTTCGTCGACAGCCTGCTGTCGGTGCAGCCGCTGGAGCCCGGCCAGATCAGCGAACTGAAGGGTGAACTGCGCCCGGCCGATCCGCGCGTGCTGGTCGGTCAGGCCTCGCAACTGCTGTCGCAACTGACTCACTTCGCCGGCATTGTGGTGGCACCGCGGCGCCAGATGGTGCGTATCCGGCAGATCGAATTCCTCAGCCTGTCCGACAAGCGCATCCTGCTCATCATCGTGACCGATCAGGGCGAGGTGCAGAACCGCATCCTGCTGACGGAGCGCAATTTCTCGCCGGCAGAACTGGTCAGCGCAGCCAATTTCCTGAACCAGAACTATGTCGGGTTTGATTTCGAGGAAATCCGCGGCCGGCTGCAGGCGGAACTGAAGAAGCTGCATGGCGATCTGACGTCGCTGATGGCGGCTGCGCTGCAGGCGGGCAACGAGGCCTTTTCCGGCGACAAGGGCCAGTATGTCATTTCCGGCGAGCGCAACCTGCTGGCAGTGGATGATCTGGCTTCAAACATGTCCCGTCTGCGCGAGCTTTTTTCACTGTTCGACCAGCGCACGCAGCTTGCCAGTCTGCTCGATCTTTCGCAGCAGGCAGAAGGCGTGCAACTGTTCATCGGCGGTGAATCCGGTCTGGCACCGCTCGACGAATGCAGCGTGGTCACCGCGCCCTACGAAATTCAGGGTCAGGTGGTCGGCAGCGTCGGCGTGATCGGCCCGACCCGCATGGCGTACGAGCGCGTCATTCCGATTGTCGATGTCACCGCCAAGCTGCTGTCGAGCGCGCTGAGCCAGACCTGACCCGAACCACCCGAACCGGGCGCGCCATGGATGCGCGCACCGCAACCCCAACGAGCCCATGTCACGATTCAACGCCGAACCGTCCTACACCCATGGCCAGCCCGCGCGCACCGGCGTGTTGCTGGTGAACCTCGGCACTCCCGACAAGCCGGACGCACCGTCGCTGCGGCGCTACCTCAAGCAGTTCCTGTCGGACGACCGCGTGGTCGAGATTCCGAAGGCCGTGTGGTGGTTCATCCTGAACGTCATCATCCTGAACGTGCGCCCGAAACAGTCCGCCGAAAAGTATGCCTCGGTGTGGACCGACGAAGGCTCGCCGCTGCGCGTGCATACCGAACGCCAGGCCAAGTTGCTGCGCGGCTGGATGATTGCCGAAGGTCAGCCCGACATCGATGTGCGATTTGCGATGCGCTACGGCAGTCCGGCCATCGGCGAGGTGCTGCAGCAGATGAAGATGGATGGCTGCACGCGCATCCTGATGCTGCCGATGTATCCGCAGGCGGCATCGAGCACGACCGGTTCGATGATCGACGAACTGGCGCAGACCCTGCTGCGCTGGCGCAACCTGCCGGAGCTGCGCTATCTGAGAGCCTTCGCAGCCGACGCCGGCTACATTGGTGCGCTCGCGGCCAGCGTGCGCGAGCACTGGGCGAAGAACGGCCGTGCGGACAAGCTGGTCATGTCCTTCCACGGCGTGCCGCACTTCCATCTGGAACAGGGCGACCCCTACCACTGCGAGTGCCACAAGACCGGCCGGCTGCTCGCCGAAGCGCTCGGGCTGGCGAAGGATCAGTATCTGGTTACCTTCCAGTCACGCTTCGGCAAGGCGCGCTGGCTCGAACCGTATACGCAGCCGACGCTTGAGAAGCTCGCCGCGGAGGGCCTGCAGAGCGTGGACGTGATCTGCCCGGGTTTCGTGGCCGACTGCCTGGAAACGCTGGAGGAGATCGCGGTGGAAAACCGTGAAGCCTTCATCGGCAAGGGCGGCAAGACCTTCCAGTACATCGCCTGCCTGAACGAGCGTGCCGACTGGATTGACGCACTGGGCCGCATCGTGCGACGCGAACTGGGTCACTGGTGGGACGAAGCGAGTCCGGTGGCCGATCAGCTGGCCCTGCAGGCCGAACGCGCGAAGTCTTTCGGTGCACTGAAATAGCGGCGTGCTCCCCAGCGGGAGACAACGAAAAAAAGGCGACCCCGGGGGTCGCCTTTTTTCATGCGCTGACCAAATTTCAAGCAGCGCGTGCTTCGGCCACCGACGTTTCGTCATTCTTGGCACGGCGCGGGCGACCGCGGCGCGATGCGCCAGGATCGAACTGGCCGTCGAGCTTCTTCAGCGCGTCCTTGCGCGCCTTCAGTGCCATCTTGAACGCGCCTTCCTCACCGTACTTGTTGACCGAGAATTTCACCCGCTTGCGCCGACCCGATGGCAGTGGCCATGAAGCCACCCAGAACCAGCGCTGTTTCTCTTCCGGCATGTCGCGCGTTTCCGACGCACAGTAACGGCACACCCCGACGACGCCGGAGCGGTTGTTCTTCTTGACGATGCTCGAATACTCGCGCAGCGAGAACGGCGGAAACTTCGCAATGATGTCGTCCCTGAACTGCTTGGCGGCGGTGAACGCTTTCTGCTTGCCGCCGAACACGCCATCGCTGAAGTGCTTGCGGTGTATCACGCCACGTCGCTGGATGGTCACGAGCCAGCCATGCGTCCGGCTGGCTTCGTTATCCACGCGGCTGATGCCATAAACTGAATTGCGGCTCAAGGTCGGTCTCCTTCCGATCAGCACCGGGTTGGCCGGGTGCCTGTGAGGAGAGTTTCGGCCTGCAGGATCGAAACTTTAGCGGCCTGAGCGGCTGCGTTTCACGATGAAACAGGCGGGTCGTGAAGTGTGTCCGGACCGCAAGGCGGCGTCCTTCAGCGACGGAGCGGCGGATCAGGTGCAAGTTCGAGATCAAGCCCGACACCGGCGACGCAGAAACCGGACTCTGTCGGCAGCATGACTTCTTCGCCCTGTGCGGCGAGAGCGGCGTTGGCGCGGATCAGACGCTGCACGACGGTACTGATCAGCTGGCCGCGGAAATGTTCGAGACATTCCTCCGACGCAAGCGTCAGCGCCGACGGATTGATTTCCAGAAAGGTGATCTGGGTCGTGGCGATCACGGTGGCCGACCGGCTGACATGCTTGGGATCGAGATAGCCCATCTCGCCGACCACGTCGCCGGTACCCAGTTCGGCCAGCAGACGACCACCAACGCTGACCTGGGCCTGTCCTGACACGATGAGGCCGAAGCGGTTGTCGGTATCGCCCTCGCGCATCATCACGGCGTTCTCGGCAAACTGGCGCCAGCCGGAAAAGCGCAGCACCTCCCACACCTCGACATCGTCGAATTCGGTGAAGAAGGCCATCTTCCGCAAAATGTTGAAACGGGTCGTGTCCGGCGGCACGTAAGCGTCGTCGAGCAGCTTGAAGCGCACCGACGACAGATCCTTCGCGAATTCGGCACCATTCTTGTAGCGCGAGTACAGATCCTTTTCGAGCGCCTTGCGGATTACCCGGTCCATGCCTTCGGGCACTTCCGGATTCAGCTGCGACGCGGATGGCGGATCGGCATTGATGATCTTGTAGATCAGCTGGGCCGGATGCTTGGCGCGGAAAGGCAGCCGCCCGGTCAGCAGGTGGAACAGCACCACGCCGAGCGAATACAGATCGGTCTTCTGGTTCAGCGGATAGCCCTTCACCTGTTCCGGACTCATGTAGGCCGGTGAGCCCACGCCCATGATGAAGGTCGAATCCTTGTCGTTTTCCTTCGCGACATTCAGCGCCAGCCCGAAATCCGTGACCTTCACGAGGTCATTGGCGCCGATCAGGATGTTGGCCGGCTTGATGTCGCGGTGCACGACACCCTGCTTGAACGCGTAGTCGAGTGCCATGCAGCACTTGAACACGATGCTGACGGCGCGCGGCAGCGGCAGCATCTTGTTGAATTCGCAGTAGTGATCGAGTGCTTCGCCCTCGATGTACTCCATCACCAGGTAGGCGCGCCCCTCTTCCACCTGCGCGTCGAAGATGCGGATGATGTTCGGGTGGTTGAGTTTTGCGGCGATCGCCGCCTCGGTCAGGAACAGCTTGCGCATGCGGCGCGACCATTTGCCCTGATCGCGGTTCTTGTCGCCGAAATCGACCAGCTTCACGGCGACCAGTTCTTCGATGTCATCGGCCTTGCATAGGTATACGGTGGCGGTCGCGCCCTTGCCGATTTCCCGGATAACCCTGTATTTGCCGATGCGATCAAGCATTCTTGAAGTGCGATGGAGGCGTCATGAACATCCGCAATGATAGGGCATCGGCCTTCATGGAACAAAAGCAGTTCCCGATGTCACCCTGAACTTGTGCGCTGTCGCGGGCAAAAACCATACATGTCGGCGGGGCTTGAAATCGCCCGGCTTCGGCCCCAAGTGCATCGGGTCCGAAAGCCAGAGGAAATCGCTGCATGACCGATCAGACCCCGCAAGACCTGCCGAACGAGCTGCCGGCCGATGCCGCAGCCACCGACGAAACACACGCAGCCACCGCCGATCCGGCGCTTGCCGCTGCAGAACTCAAGGTGGCCGAATTACAGGACGCCCTGCTGCGTGCCAAGGCCGAAACCGAGAACATGCGCCGCCGCGCGGCCGAGGATGTGCTGAAGGCGGGCAAGTTCGGGGCCGAGAAATTCGCCAGCGCGATGGTGCCGGTCAAGGACAGTCTGGAAGCGGCGCTCGCCGACCAGTCGTCCGACGTGGCGACACTGCGCTCCGGTGTCGAACTGACGCTCAAGCAGCTGCAGCAGGCCTTCAGTGGCGCCGGCGTCGAGGAAACAGATCCGCTCGGCGAGAAGTTCGACCCGCACCGCCATCAGGCAATCAGCCAGATCGAGGCGCCGGGCGAGCCGAATCACGTGGTTCAGGTACTGCAGAAAGGTTATCTGCTGCATGAACGCGTGCTGCGCCCTGCCCTCGTGATCGTTTCCAGGGCAGCCAGCTGAATGACCCCTTGAAATGTGGGCGAATGCGCCCACATCTGAGGCCAAGCGGTCGTTTCGCTCCCGACACACACACTTATATATAGAGGACCCCGAACATGGGAAAAATCATCGGCATCGATCTGGGCACCACCAATAGCTGCGTGTCCGTCATGGAAGGCGGCAAGCCCAAGGTGATCGAGAATTCGGAAGGTGCGCGCACCACGCCGTCCATCGTCGCCTACACCGAAGACGGTGAAATCCTGGTCGGCGCCTCGGCCAAGCGTCAGGCGGTCACCAATGCGGCGAACACGCTGTTCGCGGTCAAGCGCCTGATCGGTCGACGCTTCGAAGAGAAGGAAGTGCAGAAGGACATCGCGCTGATGCCCTACAAGATTTCCAAGGCCGACAACGGCGACGCCTGGGTCGAAGTGCGCGGCAAGAAGATCGCACCGCCGCAGGTGTCGGCCGAAGTGCTGCGCAAGATGAAGAAGACCGCCGAGGACTACCTCGGCGAGGAAGTCACCGAAGCCGTCATCACGGTGCCCGCCTATTTCAACGACAGCCAGCGTCAGGCCACGAAGGACGCCGGCCGCATCGCCGGCCTGGACGTCAAGCGCATCATCAACGAGCCGACCGCGGCTGCGCTCGCCTTCGGCATGGACAAGAAGCCGGGTGATTCGAAGATCGCCGTGTATGACCTCGGCGGCGGCACGTTCGACGTGTCCATCATCGAAATCGCCGATGTCGATGGCGAACACCAGTTCGAAGTGCTGGCCACCAACGGCGACACCTTCCTCGGCGGCGAAGATTTCGACCAGCGCATCATCGATTACGTGATCGACGAGTTCAAGAAGGATCAGGGCGTCGACCTGAAGAAGGACATCCTCGCGCTGCAGCGCCTGAAGGAAGCAGCCGAGAAGGCCAAGATCGAACTGTCGTCGGGTGCGCAGACAGAAATCAATCTGCCCTACATCACAGCCGATTCGACCGGGCCGAAGCATCTCGCGATCAAGATCACGCGTGCCAAGTTCGAGTCGCTGGTGGAGGAACTGATCGAGCGTTCGATCGAGCCCTGCCGCATCGCGATCAAGGATTCGGGCGTCAAGGTGAGCGACATCGACGACGTCATCCTGGTCGGCGGCATGACCCGCATGCCCAAGGTGCAGGAACGGGTGAAGGAATTCTTCGGCAAGGAGCCGCGCAAGGACGTGAATCCGGACGAAGCCGTCGCAGTCGGTGCCTCGATCCAGGGCGGCGTGCTGCAGGGCGACGTGAAGGACGTGCTGCTGCTCGACGTGACCCCGCTGTCGCTGGGCATCGAAACGCTGGGCGGCGTCATGACCAAGATGATCCAGAAGAACACGACGGTGCCGACCAAGTTCTCTCAGACCTTCTCGACCGCCGACGACAACCAGCCGGCCGTCACCATCAAGGTCTATCAGGGCGAGCGCGAAATGGCCAGCGGCAACAAGTCGCTCGGCGAATTCAACCTCGAAGGCATCGCCCCCGCTCCGCGCGGCCTGCCGCAGATCGAGGTGACCTTCGACATCGACGCCAACGGCATCCTGCACGTCGGCGCCAAGGACAAGGCGACCGGCAAGGAAAACAAGATCACCATCAAGGCGAATTCCGGCCTGTCGGAAGACGAAATCCAGAAGATGGTGAAGGACGCCGAGCTGCATGCCGAAGACGACCGTCGGGCACGCGAGCTGGCCGATACGCGCAACCAGGCCGATGCACTGGTGCATTCGACTCGCAAGGCGCTGACCGAGCACGGCGACAAGGTCGATGCCGGCGAAAAGGATGCGATCGAAGCCGCGATCAAGGAGACCGAAGAGGCCATCCGGTCAGGCGACAAGGAAGCGATCGAAGCCAAGAGCGCCGCATTGTCGACCGCAGCGCAGAAGCTGGGCGAAGCGATGTACGCCCAGCAGCAGGCAGCTGCCGGTGAAGCCGGTTCGGCACCGGGCGGCTCGGGCAAGGACGACGGCGACGTGGTCGATGCCGAGTACACCGAAGTGAACGACAAGAAGTAAGCTGCGCGTCTTCCGGTTGCCGATGGCGACCTGACCGCCGGGGCACAGAGACGCAGGGTCGCGCCCTGCTCCTCTGTGCCTTGGCGTATCTGTGGTGATAACGAATGGCAAAACGCGATTTTTACGACATCCTCGGCGTCAATCGGGACGCATCCGACGACGAGATCAAGAAGTCCTACCGCAAGCTGGCGATGAAGTACCACCCGGACCGCAATCCGGACAGCAAGGAAGCGGAAGACAAGTTCAAGGAAGCCAAGGAAGCTTACGAAATCCTGTCGGACGGGCAGAAGCGCGCCGCCTATGACCAGTACGGCCACGCCGGCGTCGACCCCAACATGGGGGGTGGCGGTGGCGCAGGCCCCGGTTTCGGTGATGCCTTCGGCGACATCTTCGGCGAAATCTTCGGCAATGCAGCCGGTCGCGGCCGGGCGGGCGGCGGGCGCAGCGGCGTCTATCGCGGCGCTGATCTGCGCTACAACCTCGAAATCACGCTCGAAGAGGCAGCACGCGGCACCGACACGCGCATCCGCATTCCGACCATGGACGAGTGCGGCACCTGCGATGGCACCGGTGCGAAGCCGGGCACCAAGCCGGTCACCTGCACGACATGCAATGGCGTGGGGCAAGTACGCATGCAGCAGGGCTTCTTCTCGATCCAGCAGACCTGTCCCAAATGCCATGGCACCGGCAAGATGGTGAAGGACCCTTGCGGCACCTGCCATGGCGCCGGCCGCGTGAAGTCGAGCAAGACGCTGCAGGTGAAGATTCCGTCCGGCATCGACGAAGGCGACCGCATCCGGCTGGCCGGCGAAGGCGAGCATGGTCAGGGCGGCGGCCCGGCCGGCGACCTGTACGTGCAGATCCACATCAAGCCGCACAGCGTGTTCCAGCGCGAGGGCGACGACCTGCACTGCGAAATGCCGATCGGCTTCGCCACCGCGGCACTGGGCGGCGAAATCGAGATTCCGACGCTGGAGGGTGCCGCCAAGATCAAGATTCCGTCGGAAACCCAGTCCGGCAAGGTGTTCCGCCTGCGCGGCAAGGGCATCAAGGGCGTGCGCAGCAGCACCCCGGGTGATCTGATGTGCCACGTGGTAGTCGAAACGCCGGTCAATCTGACGGCACGCCAGAAGGAACTGCTGAAGGAATTCGACGACATCAACCTGAGCGACGAAGCGAGCCACAGCCCGCGCGCCAAATCGTGGATGGACAAGATGAAGAACTTCTTCGCCGGCTGAGCCCTGACGCTNACATCAACCTGAGCGACGAAGCGAGCCACAGCCCGCGCGCCAAATCGTGGATGGACAAGATGAAGAACTTCTTCGCCGGCTGAGCCCTGACGCTTCCGCTTCGGGAAGCCGAAAATGAAAACGCCCGCATGATGCGGGCGTTTTCATTCAGCGGTGCGCCTTCGATCAGGCGACCAGCTTCTTCTCGATCCGCTCCTTGACCGCCGACAGGGCCGGCGGCAGGCGATTCTGCAAGCGCGAGAACAACTCGTTGTGCAACTCGATCTCGAGTTGCCAGGCCGCATGGTCGATCGACGTGATGCGCTCGAACAGTTCGCGGCTGAAATCGACCCCGGTCCAGCTCAGATCGTCATAGCGCGGCGTGGTGCCGAACAGGTGCTCGATGCCGTTCGCCTGGCCCGCCACGCGATCGAGCATCCACTTCAGCACACGCATGTTCTCGCCGAAGCCGGGCCACACAAACTTGCCGTTCTCATCGGTACGGAACCAGTTCACGCAGAAAATGTGCGGCAGCGTCTGGCCGCTGGCTTCGATGCTCTGACCGAGCTTGAGCCAGTGACTGAAGTAGTCGCTCATGTTGTAGCCGCAGAACGGCAGCATGGCGAACGGATCGCGCCGCACCACACCCTGCTGGCCAGCCGCCGCAGCGGTCGTTTCCGAGCCCATCGTGGCCGCCATGTAGACGCCCTCTACCCAGTTGCGTGCCTCGGTCACCAGCGGCACCGTGGTCGAACGGCGGCCACCGAAGATGAAGGCCGAGATCGGCACGCCGGCCGGGTTGTCCCAGGCCGGGTCGATGACCGGATTCTGCGTCGCCGCGACGGTGAAGCGCGCATTCGGATGCGCCGCCTTGGCACCGGTTTCCTTCGCGATGGCGGGCGTCCAGTCGCGGCCCTGCCAGTCGATCAGGTGCGCCGGCGGCTCCTTGGTCATGCCCTCCCACCACACGTCGCCGTCATCGGTCAGCGCGACATTGGTGAAGATGGTGTCGGACGCCAGCGACGCCATGCAGTTGGCGTTGGTATTCTGGTTGGTACCCGGGGCCACGCCGAAATAGCCGGCTTCCGGGTTGATTGCGTACAGACGTCCGTCCTTGCCCGGCTTGATCCAGGCAATGTCGTCGCCGATGGTGGTGACTTTCCAGCCCTCGAAACCCTTGGGCGGAATCAGCATCGCGAAATTGGTCTTGCCGCAGGCGGACGGAAACGCCGCCGCGACATAGTGCTTCTCACCCTGCGGGTTTTCCACGCCGAGAATGAGCATGTGTTCTGCCAGCCAGCCCTGGTCGCGGCCCATGGTCGAGGCGATGCGCAGCGCGAAGCACTTCTTGCCGAGCAGAGCGTTGCCGCCGTAGCCCGAGCCGAAGCTCCAGATTTCCCGCGTTTCCGGGTAATGAACGATGTACTTGGTGGCGTTACACGGCCACGGCACATCCTTCTCGCCCGCCGCCAGCGGCTTGCCGACCGTGTGCACGCAGGGCACGAAGTCGCCGTCGCTGCCCAGCACGTCGTACACCGCGCGGCCCATGCGGGTCATGATGCGCATGTTGACCGCCACATACGGCGAGTCGGACAGTTCGATGCCGATCTGCGAAATGTGCGAACCCAGCGGGCCCATCGAGAACGGCACGACATACATGGTGCGACCGCGCATGCAGCCGCGGAACAGGCCGGTCAGCGTTTCGCGCATCTGCGCCGGCGCCATCCAGTTGTTGGTCGGGCCGGCATCTTCCTCGCGTGCCGAGCAGATGTAGGTGCGGTCTTCGACGCGCGCGACGTCGGACGGGTCGGACAGCGCGAGATAGGAATTCGGGCGCTTGACCGGATCGAGGCGTTTCATCGTGCCCGATGCGACCATGTCGGCACACAGACGATCGTATTCCTCTTCCGAACCGTCGCACCAGTAGATTGCGTCGGGTTGGGTGAGCGCCGCCACTTCGGCGACCCATGTGACCAGCTTGCGGCTCTTGACCCATGCCGGAACGGGTATTTCGCCGGAGCGGATCTGCTCGGGCGACAAGACGACTTTCATGCGACGCTCTCCATAAACCACACTGGGCGGGACGCGGCAGTTGCCGCGTGCCGTCCGGTTCAACCGTTTGAACGAAACCCGCATCAGGCCGGGTGGGCCCATGCATCGGACAGGTACTGACGCAGGCGGGGTGGCCTGCGCCTTCCTTTCGGAGGTCGCACTTTATAGATAACGGCATCTTATGTCTGCTATAAGAATCACGAATGCCGCGATTCTCTGAGCGCCGGCAGGTGTGTGGCGGACGGCGCCGAAGCGCGGATCAGTCCTCTGCCGGTGGTGCGACGAGCGCTTTGAGTCCCGCCCGATCGATCAGCCAGTGATAGCGGCTGTCAGGCGC
Source organism: Methyloversatilis sp. XJ19-49 (assembly GCF_024580145.1). Taxonomy (GTDB): domain Bacteria; phylum Pseudomonadota; class Gammaproteobacteria; order Burkholderiales; family Rhodocyclaceae; genus Methyloversatilis. The sequence continues at coordinate 156,699 of NZ_JANINI010000008.1, read as the reverse complement.
ATCGGACAGCAGATTGCTGCGGCGCAGGATGCCGAGCGCGCGGCTTGCCGATTCCGGCGCTGCACCGAGAATGGCACCGATGTCTTCCAGACTCAGACGGATGGCCCGGTCCGGTTCGACATCGTCGCCAAGGCGCAGCAGCAGGCGCACGACCCGGGTTTTCACGTCGGCGTGACCTGCCGTCAGTTCGGCCAGCCAGGCGTCGGCTTCAGCCAGCGCGGCATGCCAGTGTTCGAGCAGGGGTTTCTGCAGGCGCGGCGTATCCCGGTTGAGCCGCTCGACCAGCACACGCGGAATGCGGCACAGCGCGACCGGTGACAGCGAAATCGAGGTGTGGTCATAGGCCGGACTCACCAGTGCTTCGAGACCGAATACGTCACCGCGACCCAGGATGCGCAGGATGCGCTGGGTGCCGTCCGCCCCGTAGCGCACCAGCTTGACTGCACCGCTGCGCACCGTGAACAGCCATTCTCCGTGGGCACCCGCGTGATAGATGACTGCGCCGGATGGGTAGTCGAAGTCGTCGATCTGGTCGTGGAGAAGCGCGAAATCTGACTCGACCAGATCGGCAAACAGTGCGCTGCGGCGCACGCCGCATTTCTGGCAGTCGCTGTGGCCGTGCCAGGCCGACTTGATCGTGATCGCGCGCACCCTACCCCCGGTGAAATTCCGCTAAGCCCGTCGCCAGGTGGTACCGGCGGCAGAGTCTTCCAGTATGACGCCTTGTTGCTTCAATTCGTCCCTAACGCGGTCTGCAGTCGCAAAATCGCGCGCCTTCTTGGCTGCGATGCGCTGTTCGATGAGTGCATCGATCTGCACATCGTCCAGTCCGCCTGCCTGCGCTCGTCCTTGGAGGAATTCTTCCGCAGATCGTTCCAGCAGACCGAGCACGCCGGCCAGCGCACGCAGTTCGCCCGAAACGGCCGGGTCGCCGCTGCGATTGGCGTCGTTCGACAGTTCGAACAGCACCGCCATCGCTTCCGGCGTATTGAAATCGTCATCCATCGCGGCGCGCAGTCGCTGCCCGGCCGGTGTGGTCCAGTCCGGCCGTACATCCGCCGGCGGGACGTTCTTCAGAGTCGTGTACAGACGGTTCAGTGCGCCGCGGGCGTCGTCGAGATGGGCGTCGGAGTAGTTGAGCGGGCTGCGGTAGTGCGCGCGCAGGATGAAGAAGCGCACCACTTCCGGATCGTACTGCTTCAGCACTTCGCGGATGGTGAAGAAGTTGCCGAGCGACTTCGACATCTTCTCGTCGTCGACGCGCACGAAACCGTTGTGCATCCAGTAATTGACAAAGGTGTGCCCGTGCGCGCCCTCACTCTGGGCAATCTCGTTCTCGTGGTGCGGAAACTGCAGGTCGGCGCCACCGCCATGGATGTCAAAGTGATCACCCAAGAGCTGCGAACTCATGGCGGAACATTCGATGTGCCAGCCCGGCCGACCGTCCCCCCACGGCGAGGTCCATTTCGCGTCAGCGGGTTCCGCCGGCTTGGCGTGCTTCCACAGCACGAAGTCGAGCGGATCCTGCTTGCCGTCATTCACATCCACGCGTTCGCCGGCGCGCAGTTCGTCAAGCGACTTGCCGGACAGCTTTCCGTAACCGGCGAACTTGCGCACGCTGTAATTGACGTCACCGCTCGCGGCACGGTAAGCCAACCCCTTCTCCTGCAGCCGCTCGATCAACGACTGCATCTGCGGCACGAATTCGGTCGCACGCGGCTCGTGATCGGGGCGCAGCACGCCGAGCGCATCGGCGTCCTCGTGCATCGCCGCGATGAAGCGGTCGGTCAGCGCGCGCATCGATTCGCCGTTTTCGGCCGCGCGCCTGATGATCTTGTCGTCGATGTCGGTGATGTTGCGGACATAGGTCACGGCATAGTCCGACGCGCGCAGCCAGCGCGACACCATGTCGAACACCACCATCACCCGGGCGTGGCCCAGATGGCAGTAGTCATACACCGTCATGCCGCACACGTACATGCGCACGCGGCCCGGCTCGATCGGAAGGAATGCCTGCTTTTCGCGGCCTATGGTGTTGTAGATCTTGAGCATTGGTGTGGGCCAAACGGAGGGTGCTTGGGGTACGCGCCGACCGCGCGGGCGGGTCGGTTCGGAATTCAGGCGCAACAACAGGACGTCGGCACGCCTTCTTGATAAGATTCGGGTCTGTCAAACGACGGTTTCACGCCAAAAAGTCTAACACATGGCCTCTTCGACACGTTTTCGTCTGCCGCTCGCATCGCGCATCGCAGCCGCCCTGATCATGCTCGGCGTATCGCTCCAGCCAGCCTTCGCCAACAGCGTTCAGGAAGCCGAAAAGCTGCTGCGACAGAAGCAGCCACAGCAGGCACTGGAACAGATCGACCTGTTTCTTGCAAAAGTGCCGCGCGATCCGCAGGGCCGTTTTTTCAAGGGACTGATCCTGACCGAGTTGGGTCGTGTACCGGAAGCGACGTCGGTTTTCCAGAAGTTGACCGAGGACTACCCCGAACTGCCGGAGCCCTACAACAACCTGGCCGTGCTCTACGCTCAGCAGAAGCAGTTCGACAAGGCCAAGACGGCACTCGAAATGGCCATACGCACCCACCCGAGCTATGCGGTCGCGCACGAGAATCTGGGCGACATCTACGCCCGCATGGCGACCCAGGCCTACGACCGGGCACTGCAGCTCGATTCTTCGAACATCGGTGCGCAGAGCAAACTGAACCTGATCCGCGAAATGGTCGGCAACGCCCCGCGCGGCGGCAGCAAACCGACTTCCTCCAGCACGCTGGCGGCAACGCCGCCGTCGACTGTCGCAGCGGTCACGCCGCCGGTCGCCGTTGTCCCGCCCAAGCCGCCGGAACCCGCAAAGCCTGCATCGCCCGCGGCCACTGCCACGGCAACGGCAACGGAAACACCGGCAGCAACTCCCTCCGCTGCGGCTGCGGCCTCACCGACCGACGGCGCAGCCGGGCTTCCGATGGCCGACATCACACGAACCATCGAGGGCTGGGCCGCCGCGTGGGCGCGCAAGGACGTGAGCGCCTACCTTGCGCTCTACGACAGTACTTTCGAGGTCCCCGGCAAGAAATCGCGCAAGGCGTGGGAGGCCGAACGCCGGGCACGAATCGACAAACCCGGCGCTATCGAGGTACGGATCGAGAACGTGCAGGTCACCCGTGTCGGCGCCGATCGCGTCAAGGCAACTTTCCGCCAGCACTACAAGGCCGTCGGCCTGAAAAGCTCCACTACCAAGACGCTGGTGCTGGTGAGCCGTGATGGTCGCTGGATGATCCAGCGGGAGCGCGTCGGCGGATGACGGCGATGCGGTATTTTTCCGGACGCGCGGTCGCGCGCGTCCTGCGCAATGCGCTGTGCCTGTCGTCGCTGATCGTCCCGCTCGCCATCGGCTCGGGTCAGTCAGGCGACGCCGTGCGCTATTCAGACAGCGGTCCGGAGCCGATGCTCGAACAGGTGTTCCGCCAGATCGAGCGCAACAAGCTGGGGCTGGCGCTCGAACAGGTCGACGCCCTGCTGCAGATCTGGCCCAACTTCCGGCTCGGCCACCTGATTCGGGGCGACCTGCTGATGGCCAGGTCAAGCGCGCTGACCACGATAGGCAATGCACCGAACGCCCCGGAAGAACGGCTGGCCGACCTGCGCGATGAAGCCGTGGCGCGCATCCGCGCCTACCGCGACAAGCCGCCGGCCGATCGCGTGCCGCGCTACCTGCTGCAATTGCAGGCGTCGCAACGTCATGCGGTGGTCGTCGACACACGCCGCTCGAGGCTCTATCTGTACGAGAACGTCGACGGTCAGCCGCGCTTCATTGCCGACTACTACGTGTCGCATGGCCGGCTGGGCATCGAAAAGATGCGCGAAGGCGACAAGAAGACGCCGCTGGGTGTCTATCAGGTGACCGGGTTCCTGCCGCCGGAACGGTTGACCGATTTCTATGGCGCTGGCGCGCTGCCGATCAATTACCCGAACGCGTGGGACCGCAGGCAGGGCCGCAAGGGTCACGGCATCTGGCTGCACGGCACACCCTCCGATACGTTCTCGCGCCCGCCGCGCGCATCCGACGGCTGCGTCGTGCTTGCCAATTCCGATTTCCTTGCGCTGAACAACCACCTGCAGGGCGCGTCGGTGCCAGTCATCATCAGCGACTCGGTGGAATGGCTCACGCTGGACGACTGGCGGTCCGAACGCAGCGAATTCAACAAGGCACACGAACAGTGGCGCAGCGATTGGGAAAGCCGTGACGTCGAGCGCTTCCTGTCGCATTATTCCGCGCGATTCAGCGCCGGCAAGAAGGATCTGGCGGCGTTTGCCGCTCAGAAGCGCGCCGTGAATGCGGGCAAGAAGTGGATCAAGGTAGATGTGGAAAAATTGAGCACCTTCCGCAACCCCGGACGCGAAGACCTGGTCGTCGTCACTTTCGAACAGAATTACCGCAGTGACAACCTGTCGAACCGCATGCTCAAGCAGCAGTACTGGCAGCGGGAAGACGGCCGCTGGCGCATCGTGTTCGAAGGCGAAGGCTGAACCTGGCCGCCCCTCACCCGTCTATCCGGCTGACCTGTCCGTTTGCATGCCCGCATGAATCCCCGATCACCCAACCCGGAGTCACCCACATGAAGAAGTTTCTGCTCGCGCTGCTCGCCAGCCTTGTCCCGCTGGCCGCAATCGCTGCCAATCCGCAGGTCGAACTCAAGACCAGTCAGGGGCCGATACTGATCGAGCTCTTCCCGGAAGCCGCGCCCGCCACCGTCGCCAACTTCCTGCAGTACGCGAAGTCCGGTTTCTACGACGGCCTGATCTTTCACCGCGTGATGAACGGCTTCATGATCCAGGGCGGCGGTTTTGACGCCCAGATGAACCAGAAGCCAGCCGGCGCACCGATCCGCAACGAAGCCGAAAAAGCCATGAGCAAGGGTGTGCGCAACGCGCCGGGCTATCTGTCGATGGCGCGCACCAACGATCCGCATTCGGCAAGCGCCCAGTTCTTCATCAACCTGGTCGACAACCGCTCGCTCGACTACCCGTCGCGCGATGGCTTCGGCTATGCCGCGTTCGGCAAGGTGATCAAGGGTATGGAAGTGGTCAACGGCATCGCCAACGTCCGTACCGGCGACAACGGCCCGCACCAGAACGTACCGCTGACGCCGGTGGTCATCCAGTCCGCCCGCGTCATCGAAGCGCAGCCCTGATTCCCGGCGCGCAGTCGTCACGACTCGTTCCCACTCACCCCACCCACAGCCGCCCCGCGCGGCCCCGCTTACGGAGATTCACATGGTCAAGCTGCACACCAACCACGGCGTCATCACGCTCGAACTCGACGCTGAAAAGGCACCGCAGACGGTTGCCAACTTCCTCGCCTATGTCGAGGCCGGTCATTACAACAACACCATTTTCCACCGCGTGATCGGCAACTTCATGATCCAGGGTGGCGGCTTCGAACCCGGCATGAAGCAGAAGGACACCCAGGCGCCGATCAAGAACGAGTCGGCCAACGGGCTCTCGAACACGGTCGGCACCGTCGCCATGGCGCGCACGTCCGACCCGCATTCGGCCAGCGCGCAGTTCTTCATCAATGTCGGCAACAACCTCTTCCTCGACAAGGACCAGGCACAGGACGGCTGGGGCTATTGCGTGTTCGGCCGGGTCAGCGAAGGCATGGATGTGGTCGAAAAGATCAAGGCAGTGCGTACCGGTCGTTCCGGCTTCCACCAGGACGTGCCGGTCGAGGATGTGCTGATCGAACGCGCCGAAGTGGCCTGAGCGCGCTGGCGCGACGACGCATGGACCTGTTTGCTTCCGATCTCCACCTGTCGTCCGCCACGCCAGACCTCAACGCGGCCTTCCTGCACCTGCTCGAAGGCCGCGCGCGCGACGCCCGACGGCTGTTCCTGCTGGGCGACATCTTCGAGGTGTGGGTTGGCGACGAAGACGCCGATATGCCCGAACACCGCCCGATCATCGCCGCATTGCGCGCGCTGAGCGACGCCGGCACCGACGTCCATGTGCTGCCCGGCAACCGTGACTTCCTGCTCGGCGCCGGATTCACCGCCGCCACCGGCGCCACGCTGCATGGCGACTGGCTGCGGTGCGACGTCGCCGGTCAGCAGGCGCTGCTGATGCATGGCGACACGCTATGCACCGACGACCTGCCGTATCAGCAGTTCCGCCGCATGGTGCGCCATGCCGATTGGCAAGCCGCCTTTCTCGCCCGCCCGCTCGCCGAGCGCCACGCGATCGCCGCAGACCTGCGCCAGCGGAGCCAGCAGGCCGTCGCCGGCAAGGCCGAACAACTGATGGATGCCAACGGCGAGGCCATCGCCGCCGTGCTGCGCCACTACGCGTGCACGCTGCTGATCCACGGCCACACCCACCGGCCGGCCCATCACACACTCGAGGTGGATGCCGTCGCCTGCGACCGCTGGGTGATCGCCGACTGGCGCGACCGCGCCTGCTGGCTCGAAGCCGACGACCACGATCTGCGCGCCTTCACGACGGCCGACAACGGCTGCATCGTGTCCGACCCGCGCCATTTCTGAAGGATGCCCCTCATGAGCCTGCCCGACAACAAGGATGAACTGACGCTGCGCCTCGATGCCGATGGCCGCATCGAGTGCCGCCGTGGCACCGACACGGCAGCGCCCGCGATCCGGTTCGACCCCGCATTCTTCGGCCACCCCGAATCCACTGACGCCCAGCGCGCGCTCGGGCGCTTCGTGTTCTCGCTGCTGCAGGGCATGGCCCCGGCGGCGAACGCCGGCGCAACGCCCGCCGACAACGCGCCGGCCGCGCTGTACGACAACTTCGTCACCCTGCAGAACCGGGCGATGCAGGAATACTCCGCCAGCCTGCTCGAAATGGCCGAGAAGTCCCTGCAGCAATCCGCCGCCGCCGGTTTCGGCCAGGCCATCGAAGCGATGAAGGACTGGCCGTCGGTCCGGACCGTCGCCGACATGCTGATCGCCCGCGGGCCGGAACAGCCGCGCTGAGCGGCGCCGATCTCCCGGACGGAAGGCGGGCGGAATGTCCGCACAGGCGCCACCGCAACACCTGCTTGCAACTGGCAACAGCCGCGCGGCCGCGCATCGACTACTGTTCAGTTGCCGCGAGTGCCCCCGGGCAGTCAGGCCCTCTCCTTCCGCAAGCCCGCCCCGTGCGGGCTTTTTTTTACGGGGTCGCAGCGCAGGCCGCAGCTATCCGGCACTGATTGTGACCGCTGCACGACGCCCTGAAAAGAAAAAGCCAACTCGCGGGAGTTGGCTTTGACGACCGTAATCATTGGTGCCGCTTGTCGGAATCGAACTGACGACCTACCGCTTACAAGGCGGTTGCTCTACCAACTGAGCTAAAGCGGCGCGGGGCGGATTATATCTGCTGTGCGCCGGGCATGGCACGCGCATCGGTAACTCATGGCATCCGGCATGGATTAAACTCGAATCATCATGAACATGTCTCCGCATGTCAGCGCGGTGCAACCAGTTGCCGCGGATGGAGACCCCCTGCCCGATGTCCGATACCGTCACGCCCGTGCCCGTTCCCGGTTCCTCCGCAAGCCGTCTGGCCGGGACCGATGCCGCGCCGATGACGGCTCGTCCGCTTAATGTGCTGCTGATCGAGGACTCCGAGGACGACGCGCTGCTGCTGCTGCACCGCTTCCGGGCGGCCGGCTACCAGGTGTGGTCGCAGCGGGTGGAAGACGAGCGGTCGCTGCGCGAGGCGCTGTCGTCGCGCACCTGGGATCTGGTGCTGTCCGACCACAACATGCCGCGCTTTTCGGCGATGGCGGCGCTGTCCATCCTGCAGAAGCTGGAACTCGACCTGCCCTTCATCATCGTTTCAGGGGTCATCGAGGAAGACATTGCGGTGTCGGCGATGCGTGCCGGCGCACATGACTATCTCAGCAAGGGCAAGCTCGACCGGCTGATTCCGGCGGTCGAACGCGAAATGCGCGAGGCGCGCAACCGGGCCGAGCGGCACAGCGCGCTCGACGCCGTACGCGACAGCGAGGCACGCTTTCGCGCGCTGGCGGCCAACATTCCCGGCATGGTGTTCCAACTGCTGCGGCATGAGGACGGCGGCTGGCGCTTCCTGTTCGTCAGCGAAGGCTGCCTCGCGCTGCTCGGTTTCAAGGCCGGTGAGCTGGTGGCCGCGCCGCGCCGCTTTCTCGACATGATCCTGCCGGACGACATGCCGGAACTCGACCGCGCGATGCATCTGTCGGCGCACACCCATGCCACGGTGAATTGGGACGGCCGCATCCGCCTGCCCGATGAGGACATCAAGTGGGTGAACCTGCGCTCGTCGCCGCGCGTGCTCGCATCCGGCGTACTGATCTGGGAAGGCATCGTTTCCAACATCACGCAGAGCAAGCTGACCGAACGTGAATTGCGCCAGTCGCGCGGCCAGCTGGCCGAGCTGTCATCGCACCTGCAGATCGCCAAGGAAGAGGAACGCGAACGCATTGCGCGCGACATCCACGACGAACTGGGCGGCCTGCTGGTGGCGCTGAAGTTCGAAGTGTCGCTGCTGGCGAACAAGACCGCGGCCGATCCTGACGCGATCAAGGCGCGCTCGGTCAGCATGGGCAAGCTGGTGGATGATGCGATCACCACGGTCGGGCGCATCGCACGCGAGCTGCGCCCGGGCATCCTGAAGGAATTCGGCCTGGCGCCGGCCGTCGAAAGCCATGCGGAGGATTTCTCCGCCCGTACCGGCCTGAAGTGCGAGTTGCTGTGCATCGACCACGACATCGACCCGGACGAGGAAACCGCCATCGCGCTGTTCCGTGTGTTCCAGGAGGCGCTGACCAATGTGTCCAAGCACGCCGGCGCGCACACCGTGGAAGTACGCCTGACCCAGGAGGACGACGACATCGTGCTCGAGGTGGGCGACGATGGCCGCGGCCTGGCGCCGGAAGACCTGAACAAGCCGAAATCATTCGGCCTGCGCGGCATCCGCGAACGCGTGGTGCACCTGAACGGACGTTTTGAAGCGAGCAGCCGCGAACATGGCGGTACCCGCCTGCTGCTGAGGGTGCCGGCCTGCCGCCGCACCGTACTGGAGTTCTCCCGATGAGCAGCATCCGTATACTTATTGCAGACGATCACGCCATCGTGCGCTCGGGGCTGCGCCAGATCCTGTCCGACAGCCCTGACCTGCTGGTCACCGGCGAGGCGGAAAACGGTGTTGAAGCGATGCACAAGCTGCGCGACGGCAGTTTCGACCTGGTGCTGATGGATGTTTCGATGCCTGACCGAAACGGTATCGACACACTGAAGCTGGTGCGCAAGGAATTTCCGCGCCTGCCGGTGCTGGTGCTGTCGATGCACCCGGAGGACCAGTACGCGATCCGCGCGCTGAAAGCCGGCGCCTCCGGCTATCTGACCAAGCAGAGCGCTCCCGAACAGCTGGTCACCGCGATCCGTCAGGTCGCCAGCGGCAAGAAGTACGTTTCGCCCACGCTGGCGATGGAACTGGCCAATGCCATCACAGACGACGACGAGCGGCCGCCGCACGAGAAATTGTCCGACCGCGAATACCAGACACTGGTGATGATTTCCTCCGGCAAGACGCTGACGCAGATCGGCGAGGAACTGAGCCTCAGCGTCAAGACGGTCAGCGTCTATCGTGCACGTCTGCTGGAAAAGATGCGCATGAAGAACAACGCAGAGCTGACCCACTACGGCCTCAAGCACGGGCTCACCGACTGAGGTCGGCTGTCCGCCTGCCTCTCGCTGTGGAGTGTGGAATAACTTGCGGTTCCGCCCTAAAGCCCGTCGTCTGCGTGCCGTTGTATGCATTCGTTACGGACTGTGAATTGCCACTGAAATGTCTGACGCCATGCAGCCGCTGGAAATCGCCCGTGAAGCCTTGCGACGTCTCGCCATGCGTCAGCTTCAGCCCACACCGGAGAATTACCGGTCGCTCTATCACGAAATTGCCGGCACCAAGGCCGACGACCTGTTCCCGGAACGCGCGCTGAAGCTGGTCTGCAGCACCCTGCCCCGCCTCAATCAATCGCAGATCGAATTCGTCGAACGGCTCGAAAGCGCTGTCGTCAGCCGCAGCTGGTCGGCGATCAGCGGATCGCTGGTTGGCCTGCTGCGCGCCCAGGCGGCGCCTCAGCGCAAATGGACGGCGCTGCTCAAGGACCTGTTCAAGCAATTCGAACGCAATCACGACTCGATCACCTACGCACAGAAGCAGGTGGCCATCCAGCAGGTGCTCGATTCGTCCAGCGGCGAACTCGACGCCCTTTACGCGCGGCTGAGCAAGCTTGCCGACAACTGGGAATCGTGCGAGAGCAGTGGTGCATCCGCTGCCGAGCATCATGGCCATGGCGCCCACAATAACGTTTCTGCGCTGGACAACAGTGATGCCGCGCTGCGCGACCTGTTCGCCAGCACGCTCGAAAGTGTGGTGGGCAGCCTGCTGATTTCGGCGCCCGAAGTGCGCGATGAAGCCCTTATGCTGGGCCAGGCGTTGCGCGACGTGCGCGACATGAGCGGCGTCGATGATCTGGCGTCCAAGTTGCGCAACCTTGTCTATCGCCTGAATTGGGTGGTCGACGATCAGGCCGAAATCCGCGCCGGTCTGTTGTCGCTGCTTGACCTGCTGCTGAAGAATATCGGCGAACTGGTTCTGGACGACCGCTGGATGCGCGGTCAGATCGATTCGCTGCGCGCGTTGTGCGATCACCCGCTGACCGCGCGCGAACTGGATGAAGTGGAGCGCAGGCTGCGCGAAGTGATCGAGCGTCAGGGCTCGCTGCGCGGCAACATCGACGACGCGAAGCACCAGATCAAGCTGATGCTGGCGGGTTTCGTAGAACAGCTAGGCAGCTTCACCGAAGCCACATCGGGCTTCGGTGAAAAAATGGAAGGCTATGCTGAAACGATCGCTGCCGCCGACGACATCGGTTCGCTGCAGGACGTCATCGCCGAAGTGATCGCCGCCACGCATTCCATGCGTGCCACGACAGAAAAGTCGCGTGCCGAGGTCGACAACATGCGTGACCGCGTGCGTGCGGCAGAAAACGAAATCCAGCGCCTGCAGGTTGAACTGGAACAGACCAGCGAAAAAATGCGCCACGACCCGCTGACCGGCGCACTCAATCGCAAGGGGCTGGAAGAGTCGTACGCCAAGGAAGTGTCGCGCGCCGCTCGGCGCGGTTCAATGTTGTGCCTTGCCGTTCTGGATATCGACAACTTCAAGCGGCTCAACGATACCTACGGTCACAACACCGGCGACGAGGCACTGCTGCACCTGGTCGGCACGGTACGCGACTGCCTGCGTCCGCACGACACGCTTTCGCGCTATGGCGGTGAGGAGTTCGTCATATTGTTGCCGGAAACCTCGGTCGAGGATTCGGTCATCGTGCTGCAGCGCCTGCAGCGTGAACTGACCAAACGCTATTTCCTGGCCAACAACGACAAGCTGTTGATCACCTTCAGTGCAGGCGTCACCGTAGTCGGCCAGGAAGAACCGCAGACTTCGGCGATCGAGCGCGCTGACGTGGCCATGTATCAGGCCAAGGCCACCGGCAAGAATCGCGTGGTCATCGCACCCGAACAGCCGATCGCCGCGTGAGCCGGGCCGGCAGTCGCCGCGCCCGTCGTCGGTTCCCTGTTGCCGACAACATTCAATCGTGATTTGCGCCGGGGGCTGCCGGTGCTGGCGGCCCTTCCTGATCCGGAGGCAAGCGCGCGCGGCGTCAAACCATCTGCGAAGTGCAATCGGTTCCCGAATATCAAGGTTCGCAATCTTCACGCACCCGGTCAGCGCCTGACCAGACATCGCTGCCATCAGCGCTTTCAATGCGGACGTGACGTGTGATCGACGCTGGATTGTTGGGCATCGCCTGCGGCTCACCCCAACCTACGAGTGCTTTTCACGGCGGCGGTGCGGTCGGCAGTGCGTAGGTTGGGATGAGCCGCAGGCGATACCCAACGTAAACCCTGCCCGTCACGCACCACGGCGGCCACTGAGCGGCCCCTCAGCAGCCACTCACAGCCTGCTCCGCTGACATTCCGTAACAGTCCTGAGCAGGTCCGTCACGATGACCGGAGCACAAATCGGGCCGACCTTGCAGGCAAAAGAGATTGCAGCGGCAACCTGACGTGAGCATGAACGCCCGTACATGCCGCAAGGGCAAGCCATTTCGTATCGGCAGCCGCCTGAAAGCCAAGACGACAAAGGCTTTCATTAAGGTGCCCCGCTAAAGTTTGCAGCGGCAACTCCGTTACTTGAAACATCGGCGACATCAACAGCGGGCCATGCAGCCCGGAGCGCCGTAACTACACACTACTTCGTGACAGGAGAAATAAAATGCCGCAAACCATCAACACCAACGTGCCGTCGCTTACCGCGCAGCGCAACCTGAACTCTTCGCAGAGCTCGCTCGCCACTTCGCTGCAGCGCCTGTCATCGGGCCTGCGCATCAACAGCGCCAAGGACGACGCCGCCGGCCTCGCCATCTCGGAACGCATGACGTCCCAGGTGCGCGGTCTGAACCAGGCTGTGCGCAACGCCAACGACGCGATTTCGCTGACGCAAACCGCCGAAGGCGCGATGGGCTCGATCACCGAAGGTCTGCAGCGCATGCGTGAATTGTCGGTTCAGGCCGCCAATGATTCGAACAGCGCGAGCGACCGTCAGGCCCTGCAGCAGGAAGTCTCGCAGTTGCAGCAGGAAATCAACCGCGTCGCTTCGACGACCCAGTTCAACGGCAAGAACCTGCTCGATGGCTCGTTCTCCGGCCAGTACTTCCAGGTTGGTGCGAACGCCAACCAGTCGATCGGCATCAGCCTGAACAACACCAAGGCCACCAATATCGGTGCCAACACCGTCAGTGCCAACGGTACGCTGAACAACGCAGCCGCCCTTGCAGCCGGCGCTGGCGCCCGCGTCGCCAACACCGTCGTGGCAGCCGAGGATCTGACCGTGACCGGTTCGCTCGGCACCGCAGCGGTTGCCGTGAATCTCGCCGACTCGGCCAAGACCATCGCCGCGTCCGTCAATGCGCAGAGCGCCACGACCGGCGTCAGCGCAACGGCAGCGACCGAAGCCACGCTGAGCGGCCTGACAGCCACCGGTACCTACACCTTCACGCTGTTCGGCGAAAATTCGACCGGCGTCGCCGTGTCGGCCACGATCGGCAACACTGCCGATCTGAGTTCGCTCTCGACCGCGATCAACAACTACGCGGCTACCACCGGCATTACCGCCACGGTCAGCGGCGGTTCGGTCACGTTGAAGTCGGAAAACGGCGCGGACATCTCGCTCACCGACTTCGCCGGCGCCGGCGATATCAGCCTGCAGGGCCGCAACGCATTCACCAGCGCAACGGCCGGTGCTGCGGTTGTCCTGACGGGTGCAACCGCCACCACCGACTCCTCGACGGTCGGCGGTACGCTGAAGTTCTCGTCGTCGGACGCCTTCTCGGTCACCAGCGCTTCGGCCGGCGGCCTCTTCACTGCCACCACGGCAAACGCGAGCTCGCTGTCGGCGGTCTCTTCGATCAACGTGGGTACGCAAAGCGGTGCAAATTCCGCCATCGACGTCATCGACGCCGCGCTGCAGTCGATCAACACGCAACGCGCTTCGCTGGGTGCCATCCAGAATCGCGTGCAGAACACGATCAGCAACCTGCAGACCACGTCGGAAAATGTCAGCGCAGCCCGCAGCCGCATCCAGGATGCCGACTTCGCGATGGAAACCGCCAATCTGACCCGCTCGCAGATCCTTCAGCAAGCGGGTACGGCGATGCTGGCGCAAGCCAACTCGCTGCCGCAGAACGTGCTCAGCCTGCTCCGCGGCTAAGCAGCGGCAATTGAAAGAAACGGGGCACGGTTCGCCGTGCCCCGCTAACTGCAAGGGGAAATCGTCATGGCGATCCAGCCAGTCCCGAGTACCTCGCCACCGCTCACTCCGGCCCTCACGCAGAGCACCGGAGTGAATGTCGTGGTGTCCGCCAGTGTTCGTGAACAACCCGCGCAGAACACCTCGCTCACAAGCGAACAGATCGAACAGACGGTGAATGAAATCCGTCGCCAGATTCAGCCGGTGGACCAGAATTTGCTTTTCACGATTGACAAGGAAACAGGGAAAACAATCGTGAGACTCATCGATTCAAGCACCAAGGAAATCCTGCGTCAGATCCCGTCCGAGGAACTGATCGCGATTGCGCGCGCGCTCGGCAAGGGCCAGAGCGGTCTGATCGAGCGCAAGGCCTGAGGGGCTCGTCACCATGCCAATCTCTTCTGCAGGAATCGGCTCCGGGCTTGACGTTTCAGGCCTCGTATCGCAGTTGATGACACTCGAGCAGCGCCCCCTGACGCTGCTCGCGCAGAAGGAAGCCGGCGTACAGGCAAAGATTTCCGCCTACGGTTCCATCAAGGGTGCGCTGTCGTCCATCCAGTCTGCCGCTACCGCGCTGTCGAATGCGGCAACTTTTACCGCACGCAAGGCAGCCATCGGCAACGCCGACGTGGCAACAGTTGCCGGCACGCAAACGGCGGTTGCCGGCAACTACACACTTGAAGTCAATACGCTGGCCGAATCGCAAGTCGTTGCGTCCGGCCAGTTCGCCGACAGCACAGCCAGCGTCGGCAGCGGCACGCTCACGATACAACTGGGCAAATACGACGCCGGCACATTCACAGCCAACCCGGACAAGGCCGCCGTCAACATCACCATAGCCAGCGATGCGATGTCGCTGGCCGACGTACGCGACGCCATCAACGATGCCGATGCCGGTGTCACCGCCTCTCTCGTGAATGACGGCACCGGCCATCGCCTGGTGCTGCGCTCCGTCGATGGCGGTACTGAGAACACGGTGAAGATCACCGCCACCGACGACGACGGCAACAACACCGATGACGCGGGATTGTCGCGCCTGATCTACGACGCCTCGACCGGCGGTACTTCGCGCCTGTCGCAGATGATCCCGGCGTCCGACGCCACGCTGACGGTCAATGGCATCGCCATCACGTCGAGCACCAATACGCTCACCGATGCGATCGAGGGCGTGACGCTGAGTCTGAAGAAGACCAATGTCGGCGCCCCGACCGTGGTTTCGGTCACCAATGACATGAGCGTCGCCCGCAGCGGCGTCGAGCGTCTCGTCAAGGCCTACAACGATGCACTCGGCGTCATCAAGACGCAGACCAGCTACAACACGGAGACCAACCAGGCCGCCACGCTGAATGGCGAGAGCACGATGCTTGGATTGCGCAACCGCCTGAGTGCCCTGGTCGGCACCTCGATCGCCCCCGGCCTGAATCTTTCGTCCATCGGCGTATCGGTAGAGAAGGACGGCAAGCTGGCAATCGACACGACCAAACTCACGACTGCGCTCGACAACGGCAACGTCGAGAAGCTCTTCCGCGGCTTCGATGACGTCAAGGGCATGGGGAGCCGCCTGACCAGCCTGATGGACGACATGATCGATGCCGGCGGCCTTATTTCCAGCCGCACCGAAGGGTTGACCGCAGCCGCCAAGGCGTACCAGAAACGCGCCGAAGCGATGTCCGACCGCCTGTTGACGATCGAAGCGCGCTACCGCAAGCAATTCAGCGCCCTCGACACACTGATCAGCAACATGACGGCCACCAGCAACTATCTGACGCAACAACTGGCCAATCTGCCGACGATTTCGTCGAGCTGACGCACTGACCACGACCGGGAAAAAGGGACTTTCATGTTTGCATCGCTTTCTAATCCGCACATGGCTTACGCACAGGTCGGCATGGAAACCCGGGTGGCTGGAGCCGATCCGCACCTGCTGATCCTGATGCTGTTCGACGGCGCGCTGATGTCGGTATCCACGGCCAGCCACCAGATGGAAATGGGCGAAACGGCCGGCAAGGGCCTGTCGATTTCGCGCGCCATCGACATCATCGGCAACGGTCTCAAGGTGAGCCTGGATCTGGATGCCGGCGGCGAACTGGCGCAGCGGCTTTACGCGCTCTACGACTACATGTGCGCGCGCCTGCTGCATGCCAATGCCCACAACGACCGCGCAGCACTGGAAGAAGTCAGTCACCTGCTGGGCGAATTGAAGGATGCCTGGGAAGAAATCAGGCAGAAGCTGTCGCAAGGCGCGCCCATGTAGGCAAAAGCGGAAATTGCACGGTAATTACCACTTACATGTGCGACTCCGAACTGCTGCCCGCCTGTACGCTCATTGACTAACCGGTACCTCCTGCACGACGGCCCGACGACATGAATTCACTGCCCCTGCTCGAAGACATGCACCAGATCTCCAGTCACATGGTCGATGCCGCGCGCGCCAACGACTGGGACCGCCTGGTCACGCTCGAACTCGACGTGTTCGCGCTGCGCAAGCGCATCGCCGACAACGACGAAGAGGCGACTTCGCCCTCCGAGCGTGCCCGCAAGGTTGCGCTGATGAAACAGATACTCGCCCACGACGCCGAAGTGCGCCGCCACGTCGAACCCTGGATGGCCCAGGTCAAGGTGTTCCTCGGCAAGCTGCCGGCAGGCCGGGCCGAAAACGGCTGAACACATGAACAACCTGCTGCCGGGCATCTCGCAACGTCTTGCGGAACTGGCCCGCGGCTCGGTACAGGTCGCCGGTCCGGTCAGCCCGATCGGCGAACAGCTGCCTGAATTCCAGCCCGGCGAACGCTACACCGCCCAGATCATCCAGAACCTGCAGGACGGGCGCGCGCGCGCTCAGGTGGCCGGCCAGATGGTCACGCTGCAGCTGCCGCAGGGCGCGCGCGAAGGCAGCACGGTCACCCTCACGCACGTTGCGCGCAATGCGCAGACACTCATTGCCACGCTGGTCCCGGAGTCCGCGGCCGGCGAAACTGCCGATGTCAGCATCAGCCAGCCGGCGCGTGCGATCAGCGCCCTGCTCGACCGGCCCGCGCCACCACCGACTCGCCTGTCCGCCGGGCAAGCGCTGATTGATCCGGCGATGCTGCGCGCGAGCGCCAATGTGACCGATGCCGCTGCAACGCCACTTATCGCCGGCCGGCTGGCCAACGCGATCGGCCAGAGCGGCCTGTTCTACGAGTCGCACCAGGCGCAGTGGGTCAGCGGCGAGCGCACGATCGAATCCACAGAGCGCGAACCTCAGCGTGCCTTTGACCCCCCGATCCGTGCGACGCCAGCCACCCCGCAGCGCGCCGATACCGCAACGCTCGCACGGTCCGGCGCAGAATTCGCACAGGTCAGCGACGCACCCGCCCCGGAGCGGGCCGAGCCCGCGCGCGCAGATTCCGCAACGCCAGCCGAATTGCGACCGTTGGTGCACAACCAATTGCTGGGCCTGGCACAGCACTCGCTCGCCTGGGAAGGTCTTGCCTGGCCCGGGCAGATGATGAAGATCGAGATCGACGACCCGCGCGCCGACGGACGCGCCGACGAGGTTGCTGCAGAGGCAGACGCCGATGTACCCTGGACCTCGCGCCTGCGCCTGGTGCTGCCCGGTCTGGGGGAAGTCGAAACGTCACTTACGCTGTGGCGCGACCACGGTATCGCACTCAATTTTTCCAGTGATCCGGATGCGCGGCTGCGCATGGGTGGCGCCCTGCTGGAGCTGCAGCAGCGCATGAGCGACGCCGGACTGCGTCTGGGTCAGGTGACCTTCGTCGATGCAGCACCTGTCGTCGAAGGTGATATGACCGGGTCGGCCGAGGACAACACGTCCGATCCCGCTGACGCGCAGGTGCTGGCATGACGCAATCTGCCCGCGCCCAGGCGGTCGCCATGGCGTACGGTGCCGGTGATGCCGCGCCGCGCGTCGTGGCCAAGGGCAAAGGGCTGGTGGCCGACGAAATCATCCGGCGTGCACGGGAAGCCGGCGTCTTCGTACATGAATCGCGTGAAATGGTCGCGCTGCTGATGGGGCTCGATCTAGACCAGCGCATCCCGCCCGAACTGTATGTCGCCGTAGCCGAACTGCTGGCGTGGATCTATCGTGTCGAAAAGGGGCTGAACGCCGCTCCGCCATCAACCATCAGGGCGCCTGCCTGACCTACCCTACAACGCACCGCCGCAGTCCTGCGCAAGCAGACGCGGCACACCGACAGGACGCATTCCATGACCGAGGACATCCGGTTCGATCTGCTAGAAGCCGACGACTTCGCCCGCTACGTGCTGGACGGCACGACCGACATCTTGTTCTACCTGCGCGCGATCAAGGACCAGAAGGCCAACATCTCGGTCTATGCCGGCCGTTCGAACGAATCCTTTCTGACGGCTGTACTGGACATCGACGAAGCGCGCGGTGCCGTGGTGTTCGATGCGCCGCGTGACGAGAAACACCTCGAAAGGGCGCTCAAGTCCTCACCCCTCGTCTGCCTCACCTCGCTGGAAAAGGTGAAGGTGCAATTCATGGTGCCGCGCTGCCGCGAAGTCGATTTCGAGGGTGGCCGGGCGCTGGAGATTCCGCTGCCGACGCGCATGCTGCGCCTGCAGCGGCGTGACTACTATCGCCTCATCGTGCCGCCCAATCCGCGCCTGCGCTGCCTGATCCCGACCGGTGACGGCAACGGACGCATGACAGAGGCAAACATCGTGGACATTTCGGGCGGAGGCCTGGCCGTCGTGGCGCCGCCGAGCAGTCTGAATCTGTCGGTCGACAGCCTGATCGACCAGTGCCAGATTATGCTGCCCGAATTGGGCACCATCACCGCCACGCTGCAGGTGCGGAACATGTTCCGCGTCACCGAGCGCAGCGGCAGCGAGTTGCGCGCGGGTTGCCAGTTCATCGGCCTGCCGGCCACCGCCGATGCCTTGATCCAGCGTTACATCCTGCGCATCGAGCAGGAGCGTACAAGTGCGCGAGGCGTCGAGTAACGTGGTCTAGACATGTGAATTCACGCCGTATTGAAGATCGTTAGGTTGCTGACTGCAACCAATACGTTCGCTGGGGTCTTACGATGATGGAAGAGGCAGTGCCATCCACGATTGAGACCACGAGGCAATTGACATGGTGAACGACCTGCAGACGCTGTTGCCTCACGGCTACTGTTTTTCCTGGCAGAAGGATCTGCTGCTGCTGCACGTAGTGGCCAACGTGCTCATCGTCCTCGCCTACTTTTCGATACCCATCACGTTGTGGTCCTTCGTCCGCCGTCGCGAGGACCTGAGTTTCGGACCGATCTTCGTGATGTTCGGCGTCTTCATCATGGCCTGCGGCCTGACCCACGTGATGGACATCTGGACGCTGTGGTATCCGGATTTCTGGCTGGACGGCTGGCTGCGTCTTTTCACCGCAGGCGTGTCGATCGCAACCGCCATCATGCTGTGGCGGCTGATCCCGATCGCGCTGTCGCTGCCCAGTCCCGAATCGCTCAGCCGGGCCAACACCGAACTTAAGGCCGAGATCACCCGCCGCAAGCAGTACGAAGCCGAACTGCGCACGCTGAACAGCCAGATGAAGCAGCAGATCGATGAACTCGAATCGCTGTCGTACGCCATCTCTCATGACGTGCGCGGTCCGCTGCGGCACATCGAAGGGTTCGCCCGCGCGCTGGCCGACAAGCACCCGGCACCGCCTGACCACCCGGCTCAGCGCTACATCGAGCGCATCCGGGCATCAGTGCATCACCTGAGCGATATCGTCGAAGGCCTGCTCGCATTTTCACGCGCCAGCCGCACCGAGATGCGCCGCGAGCGTTGCGACATGAACACGCTGATCGCCGAAGTCGCCGAAGAGCTCGCCCCCGACATGGACCGCCGTGTCGTCGAGCTTAAAATCGGCGCGCTGCCGGATGTACAGGCCGATCCGAAGCTGCTCTACCAGGTTTTCTACAACCTGATGGCCAACGCAGTGAAGTATTCGCGCGACCGTGCGCCGGCAGTGATCGAAGTCGATTGCATCGACGACAGCGGCGACGACCTCGTTTTCCGTATCCGCGACAACGGCGCCGGTTTCGACATGCAATATGCAGGCAAACTGTTCGGCGTGTTCCAGCGTCTGCATCATTCGAGTGAATTCGAAGGCACCGGTATCGGACTGGCGAACGTGAAGCGCATCGTGGAGCGCCATGGTGGCCGCGTCTGGGCCACCGGCGAAACCAATGCAGGTGCCAGCTTCTTCGTCGCCTTGCCGCGGCGGATCCGTGCCGCAGCGGAGCGTTCTGCAAATCCCCTCACAGGAGCAAGCGATGTCCCTGCACTTGCGTGACATTCTGGTTGTCGAAGACAACGTCAACGATGTCGAACTGATGCTGCTCAGCCTTGGAGAACTCAAGCTCGCCAACGATATCGTCATCGTTCGCGACGGGGTCGAGGGGCTGGACTACCTCTACAAGCGCGGCCGCTTCGCCGCGCGCGAGGGTGGCCAACCGCTGTTCATGATGCTCGACCTGAACATGCCGCGCATGGGCGGTATCGACATGCTGGTCGAAATGCGCCGCGACGACAGCCTGCGCACCCTTCCGGTAGTGATCATGACCTCTTCGCGCGAAGATCCGGACCTGCGCCGCTGCTACGACCTGGGCATCAACGCCTACGTTGTGAAACCGGTGGATTTCGACCAGTTTTCGCGCACTGTGACCAACCTGGGCGTTTTCTGGGCGCTGATCAACGAGCCGCCACCGCGGATCTGAACCTTCGGATCAACCACCCATACGGCTGATCAAGAACGATTTTTCCCCGTCGCAGATTTTTGTGCCACGAAACATGAAAGTTCTGTGACGCCTGCATCCGTTTTGGCCTCTGCCGAGTAGAGGGAATGACGACGCGCTCTCGAGTTGCGGTCCCGTCCATTTCCCCAACCATTTTCTTCGGAGAGGTCAGACATGTACGAAAAAACCCGGAAGTACAGAACATCCCTTCTGGCAGCGGCATCCACCGTCGCGCTCGCCCTTGCAACGCCGGCCAGTGCTGCCGAATTCATCGGTCTGACGACCGGCAATGAAATCGGCATGATCAGCAGCAGCAACAGTTCGGCCGCCACCTTCACGTCGATCACCGGCCTCGGCGCCGGCGAACGCATCCTCGGCATCGATCTGCGCCCCAGCAACAACATGGTGTATGGCGTCAGCAGCCTGAACCGCATCTATACGCTTGACGTGTCGAGCGGCATGGCCACCTTCATGGCGGCACTCGACACCCCGCTGGTCAACCCGTCACTGTCCTACGGCATCGACTTCAATCCGGTGGCCGATTTCGCCGGAGCAGGGTCGTTGCGTTACGTCAGCAACGTCGGTCAGAATCTGGCGATCAACGTCGATACGGGTGTCGTCGGCAATGCCGCCAGCGTCGTCCCGTCCGGCTTCAGCGCCGTCGCCTACACCAACTCGGACGCCTCGGCGATGAGTGGCCCGGCATCGACTGCGCTGTACTACCTGAACACCACGACCGATACGCTCCACCTCGCACCGACCGCGTTCAACGCGCCGACCATCACGACCGTCGGATCACTCGGCATTTCGGGCAACGTGATCGGCGCCAACGGTTTCGAAATCGACGCCAGCGGCATGGGCTGGGCGGCACTGACGCTGGACAACGGCGACAGCGGTCTTTACTCGATCGACCTCGGCACCGGTCTGGCGACCTTCAATGGCGCACTGAACGCCAACCTGCGCGGCTTCACGTCTGCATCCTTCATGGCGCCGGTTCCGGAACCCGAAACCTGGGGCATGCTGCTGTCGGGTCTCGGTCTTATCGGCCTGATGGCGCGCCGCCGCATGCGCAAGGCCTGAGCACGCAGCACCTCGCGCGGGCTTCGGTTCGCGCGAACTTCAGGGGCTTCGCGCCGCAGGGTGCGAAGCCCTTTTCTCGTCCTTGCTCGACAAAGGGCACCGCCTGACCGGATCAGCCGAGCAGCAGATCGAAAAAGTCAACCGAAACGACCTTGCGCGCCACCGGTGCCGGCGGGCGCGGCCAAAGTCGCAGCAAGGCGCCCCGATCCGGCGAAAGGCGCTGTTCGAACTGCACGAAATGCTGGCCGTTGATCCGGTTGTATTCGCTCTGGAAGGCCGCCAGGTAGGCATCCGGCGTCAGTCCGCGGGTGGTGCCATTCAGCAGGTTTTCGATGCACAGCGCGGACAGCCGCGCGAATGCGGTCAACCTGCCGACCTCGGCAGCCGCGTCGTGATGGCCGTCGGTATCGAGCGTCCATTGTTTGCGCTCGAGCACTTGGGCGTAGGCGACCGCAGCGTCTCGCACGGGCTGCAGTCCGGTGACGCCCATCGGGTAGGCATCGTGATGCAGACGCGCCTGAGCGATGTCGATCAGCGTTTCGCGGAATCGCTTGTAGCGGTCGAACACCACCGTCACGTAGAGCGACAGCAGCGTGCCCAACAGGATGCCGAGCAGCGCGCCGGATGCATCCTTGCCCCATCGGACCCAGACACGTTCATCCGGTGGCAGGCCGGGAACACGATCAGGCGGCGAGGCACAGACGATCTGCGGCGGCGGACAGGCCGGGCAGCCGTCGGTCGGCGGACAGACCGCGCCGGGATCGACCACGGGCTCGGGCGCAGCGGAAGCCACGACGATCGCGGCGAACGATATGGTCGCCGCAACGTCCGCTACATCAGCGTGCGCGACGCCTTCCAGCCAAAGCGAACAGGCCACGGCTGCAACGCGGCACGCCCGCTGCACCTTCACACGACCCGCCACCGGATCCATGTGCCCACAGCCCGGTGGTCAGTCGAGCACATAGGTTTCATCCTGTTCGGGCACCACGGCAGACCACCCCAGTTCGTGCTCGAGCTTCTGGCGCAGGCTGTCCGCCGCAGCTGCCTCGCCGTGCGTCACGAATACACGGCGCGGCACGCGCCCGACCGGGCGCAGCCAGTCAAGAATCTCGCGGTAGTCGGCATGCGCCGACAAGCCGTCAACCTTGGCCACTTCGCAAGCGATCGGCGCATCGCGGCCGAAGATGCGCAGGCTGCGCGAGCCCTTCAGCAGCGCATCGCCGCGCGTGCCTTCGGCCTGGTATCCGGCGATCACGACCGTGTTGCGCGGGTCGGCGCCAAACGCCAGCAGGTGATGCAGGATGCGGCCGCCATTGAGCATGCCGGCGCCCGCGATGATCACCTTGGGATATCGGTTGCCCGACAGTGCTTCCGACTCCTCCGGCTTCCGGGTGAAGGTGACCGCGTCACGCATGCGGTCGCACGCCTGCTGGCTGAGCCGGTGCTCGTGGCGGTACTGTCGGAACACACCGGTTACGTCGATCGCCATCGGGCTGTCGAGAAATACCGGCAGGTCGGGAATGCGCCGTTCGTCGATCAGCGTGGCCAGCAGATGCATCAGTGTCTGGGCGCGGCCGACCGCGAATGACGGCAGCAGAACCGTGCCGCCGCGCGCCGCGGTGCGGCTGACGATGTCGGCCAGCGTGGCGAACGGGTCATGTTCGGGATGCAGGCGGTCGCCATAGGTCGACTCGACCACCAGCCAGTCGGTGTCGGGCAACGGTTCGGGAGCGTGCATCACCGGGTCGTCCGGTCGCCCGAGATCGCCGCTGAATGTGATGCGCTGCCCAGCGCACTCGATGCAGACGCTGGCCGCGCCGAGGATGTGCCCGGCACGCTGGAAGGTGACACGATAGGGGCCGATCGTGAATGGCTCGCCGAAGCCCGTACTGCGCAGATGCGTCATCGCGTGGCGCGCGTCATCTGCCGTGTACAGTGGCTCGGCCGGATGGTGTTTGCTGTAGCCATACTTGTTGGCGTGACGCGCGTCCTCTTCCTGCAGATGGGCACTGTCCTCGAGCAGGATGTCCACCAGTTCCCGCGTGGCCGGCGTCGCCCACACCGGTCCGTCGAAGCCTTCGCGCATCAGCCGCGGCAGGTAGCCGGAGTGGTCGAGATGGGCATGCGTCAGCACAACGGCCGACAGCCCGGCCGCATCGACCGGAAATGGCTTCCAGTTGCGACTGCGGATGTTCTTCACGCCCTGGAACAGGCCGCAATCCACGAGCAGCGAGTGCCCCTCGTGCGTCAGCAGATAGCGCGAGCCGGTCACCGTACCGGCGGCGCCCAGAAATCGGATTTTCATCGTTGTCGTTCTCCCACCACGAGTGTAGGCCCCGATGGCGACAAGTGACAGGCGCGCCGGTCAGCCCGCTTGCGGAAGATTCCGGACAATGCGCCACAGCATGCCGTCGGCATCGAACAGCACGAAATCATTCAGTCACCGGGGACGGGCTTCGAGCGTGCCGATGGACACGCCGAAGCGGCGGGCGATATCGGCCGCTACGACATGCGCGTGCCAGGCCTCGCCGCCGGCACGGCCGCGCTGTGGGCCGGCTTCTGCATGCACTGCTGGCACTGCGCCGCCGCTGACAGGCGAAAAAAAACCGGCCAAGGGCCGGTTTTGCCTGCGTGATCCGATCGATCAGACCGGCATGTTCATGATGTCCTGGTAGGCATTCACCAGCTTGTTCCGCACCTGCACCATCTGCTGGAAAGACAGGCTGGCTTTTTGCGACGCGATCATCACGTCCTGCAGATTCGCTTCGGAGGTGCCGGTGATGAAGCCTTCCGACATCTGCTTCGCTTGCGCCTGAGCCGCATTGACCTGTTCGATCGCATTCTTCAGCGCGTCACCGAAGTCGGCCCCCGAATCGGCGCCTGCCTGGGCGGCAGGCTTGCCGGCGGCGACCTGCGCAGTGGAGCGCAGTTCGGTGATCATCTGGTTCAGGCTTGTATTCATGACATTCCTCCGTTGCAGTTCGGCTTAACTGCCCTGCGCTGCGCCGCAAGGCGGCAAAAAATGCCGCCCGCGAACCACCCATTCAGGGGTTTTGACCCGGTTGATGATTCATTAGCAAATCCCGCGCCAACACGCTGCAGGGGAAGGTTCAACCTTCCCGCAGCAATCCATCTGCCTTGTAGCGCGCCAGTTTATACCGCAGCGTGCGCTCGGAAATACCCAGCTTCTCGATCGCCTTCTTGCGCGAGCCACCCACTGCTGCGAGCGTTTCGAGTATCAGGTCGCGCTCCATGTCACGCACCGA
This sequence comes from Methyloversatilis sp. XJ19-49, assembly GCF_024580145.1. Lineage (GTDB taxonomy): Bacteria > Pseudomonadota > Gammaproteobacteria > Burkholderiales > Rhodocyclaceae > Methyloversatilis. Next base: position 131,747 of record NZ_JANINI010000008.1, on the reverse strand, counting down.
CCTCACCTTCAACGGCGCGTCAGGCGTGGCACTGGGCGGTGCATCGTTGGCCGCGGGCATCGGCATGACCGACTCCACGGCGGGAGCGGGTACCGCTACCGGACGCGACAGACCACGCTGGCCGCCAAGGATGATGTGCTCGGCTTCGATCAGGTCATCAGGCGCCATGATGGCGGCGCGCTGCACGGTGTTTTCCAGTTCGCGCACATTGCCGGGCCAGTCGTGACCGGCAAGGATTGCCGCTGCCGAATTGCCGAGCCTCAGCACGCGACCCTGCGCCTTCGCGCAGCCTGCGAGAAAGTGCCGGGCCAGCGGCACGATGTCGCCCGGGCGGTCGCGCAGCGATGGAATGCCGATCGGGAACACGTTCAGGCGGTAATACAGATCTTCGCGGAAGCGGCCGGCGCGCGCTTCGGCTTCCATGTCGCGGTTGCTGGTGGCCAGCACGCGGATGTCGAGCGGAATCGGCTTCTTGCCGCCGACCCGCTCCACCTCGCGCTCCTGCAGCACGCGCAGCATCTTGGCCTGCAGCGCCAGCGGCATTTCTGAAATTTCGTCCAGCAGCAGCGTGCCGCCATTGGCCTGTTCGAATTTGCCGGCCTGCGCAGCGGCGGCACCGGTGAACGCGCCCTTTTCGTAGCCGAACAGCGTCGCTTCGAGCAGGTTGTCGGGAATGGCGGCACAGTTGATCGCAATGAACGGCATGGCGGCGCGCGCCGACTGCTGGTGGATGTAGCGTGCAAACACCTCCTTGCCGGTGCCGGATTCGCCGGTCAGCAGCACGGTGGCTTCGGAGCGGGCGACCCGCGCCGCGAGACCGAGCACCTGCCGGGTGCGTGCGTCCTCGGCGACCATGTCGGCCGGCGTCACCACCGGTGCGGCATAGCGATCGATGTGGGCGAGCAGCACATCCGGCTCGAACGGCTTGAGCAGGAAATCGCAGGCGCCGGCGCGCATCGCGGCGACCGCCTTTTCGACGTCGCCGAAAGCCGTCATCAGCAGCACCGGCAGCGCGGCTTCGCGGGCGCGGATTTCGCGCAGCAGCGTCAGCCCGTCCATCGGCTGCATCTTCAGGTCGGTGATGACCAGATTCAGCGCGTGCTCGCCGGTATTGCGCTCGATCATGCGCAACGCCTGCGGGCCGTCGGCCGCACCGATCACGCGGTGGCCGGCACATTCGATGGCCAGACACAGCGCATCGCGCAGATTCGGTTCGTCCTCGACCACCAGGATGTTCAGCTTTTCGCTCATTGCAGCTTCTCCAGCACGTCTTCCGGGGCACCGCTGCCTGCCGTGATCGGCAGGCGCAGCGTGAATTGGCTGCCCGCGCCGGGCGCGGACACGCATTCGATGTCGCCGCCGTGCACGCGCGCCACACCGCGTGCAATCGCCAGCCCGAGTCCGGTTCCTTCATCACGGGTGGTGAAGAAGGGTTCGAACAGTCTTTCCTGAATCTCCGGCGCAATGCCTTGCCCGGTGTCGCGCACGGTGAAACCGAGGCGATTGCCATCGATGCCGACCGACAGGCAGACTTCACCTTCCTTGCCGCAGGCCTGCACCGCGTTTTCGAGCAGGCTGACCAGCGCGCTGGCAACCGCCTTGCGATCGCCCGACACCGTGCCGACTGCCGATGCGGCATCGACAATCAGTTCGACGCCAGCGGCACGCGCCACCGGCTCGATGGTGTGGCGCAACTCTTCAAGCAATCCTGCGATGTCGATCGCCTCGCGGCCAAGCACTTCGCCGCGCGCGAACATCAATGTGTCGCGGATCAGCCGCTCGAGATGGCGCAATCTGTCCTGCGCGCGCGACGCGATCGAACGCATGTCGGCAGGCGGCAGCTCACGGCCGATCAGCGTACCGACGTACAGCGTGGCGGCGGCCAGCGGTGTGCGCAGCTGATGCGCCAGCGACGCGGCCATTTCGCCCATCGCCGCAAGACGTTCGTTGCGGGCGGCGGCGATCTTGAGTGCGTGCTGGCGCGTCATGTCGTGCAGCAGCACGATGCGTGCGTTCTCGCCGGTCAGCGGCGCTTCGCTGACCGACAGCCGGCGATGTGCGCCCTCGCTGTCGGTGCAGTCCCATTCGGCGGGAGCGTCGGCCTGTACCAGCCGGCTGGTACAGGACGACCACGACTGCCCTGCCTGCGCGCCCACCATGTCGAACGCGACCGGGTTGGACTGTTCGATTTCGCCGGCGCCATCGACCACGACGACACCCGCCGGCAGCTGGTTCAGCAGGGTGGTCAGCCGGTCGGTCAGGCGCGCCTTCTGTTCATACTGGCGACGCAACTCGCCATTGGCCGCGGCCAGCTCTTCGGTCAAGCTGGCGACCTGACGTTCCAGCGTGCCGTAGGCTTCCGACAGCTCCGCCGACGCGGCATTGAACAAGCGGAAGGCTTCGGCCAGGCGTGCCGCTTCCTCCGGCGCAATGCGCGGCGCGTCCGCGGCAGTGGCGGTGGTGACGGCGGCAGTGGCAGCAGCGGGTTCGGCCATGTACGGAGCGCCGGCAGGCGCAGGAATTGATCGACCGTGCCAGCGTAGCAAGGCGCAGGCCACGTTTTCGGGCGGATCAGCCGCCCAAAAACCCGCCTTATCCGCGGAACGGCTCGCGCGAGGCACGCCGACAATCCGTCTCATCCTGCAAGGTCTGCCTGCCGCAGACCCTTCATCCGTTACCTGCGCGAGACGAAACATGGCCGCTGCAAACGCCGTACTTGATCCGAACACCTCCCTCGCCGGAGCAGCGACCCCGCTCGCGCTGGCCCAGCAGCGGCTGGCTGCCCTGCCGATGCAGAAGAAGATGGGACTGGCTGGCGGTCTCGCAATGGCGATCGCGCTGCTGGTCGGCCTCACGCTGTGGAGCAACAGCCCCAATTACGAAGTGCTGTTCTCCAACATCAACGACAAGGACGGCGGCGCCATCGTCGCGATGCTGCAGCAGCAGAACGTACCGTACAAATTTTCCGAAGGCGGTCACGCCATTCTGGTGCCGTCGCAGTTCGTCCACGATGCACGGTTGAAGCTCGCTGCCCAGGGCCTGCCGCGCGGTGGCTCGATCGGATTCGAGTTGATGGAAAAGCAGAAGATGGGGCAGTCGCAGTTTTCCGAGCAGGTGACCTACCAGCGCGCGCTGGAAGGTGAACTGGCGCAGACCATCGGCACCCTGGCGGCAGTGGACAGCGCCCGCGTGCATCTGGCCATTCCGAAGCAGAGCGCCTTCCTGCGCGACGACCAGAAGCCGTCGGCATCGGTGGTGCTCGGTCTGCTCGGCGGCCGCACGCTCAGCCCGGAACAGGTCGGAGGCATCGTGCATCTTGTCGCATCGAGCGTGCCGCAACTGGCTACCGAAAACGTGTCGGTGCTCGACCAGAACGGCAACCTCCTGTCGGGCAACCGCGACATGAAGGACGGCGCAACGCTCAACCCGACTCAGCTGAAGTACGTGAACGAGATCGAGGCATCCACCATCCGGCGCATCGAAGCCATGCTGGAGCCACTGATGGGACGCGGCAACTACCGCGTGCAGACCGCCGCCGACATCGATTTCAGCCAGACCGAACAGACGGCCGAAACCTACAAGCCGAACCCGACGCCGGACTCCGCGATCCGCAGCCAGCAGATGAGCGAATCGGTCAGCAACCAGCCTGCCGCCGGTGGCGTACCGGGTGCGCTGGCGAATCAACCGCCGACCCCGGCCACCGCACCGATCACCACCCCGCCAGCACCGGGAACGCCGGCTGCCGAGGGCGCACCTGGCGCCCCGCCGATGGTGCCGGTCAACACGCGCAAGGATTCGACGACCAATTTCGAACTGGACAAGACAGTGCAGCACGTGCGCCAGCCTACCGGCCAGATCCGCCGGCTTTCGGTGGCGGTGCTGGTGGCGCAGAAGGTGAAGACCGATGACAAGGGAAACGCCACGCCAGTGGCGCTGACCGACGACGAGCTCAAGCGCATCAACGACCTGACACGCGAGGCGATGGGCTTCAACGAAGCGCGCGGCGACACGCTGAACGTGGCATCGGCTCCCTTCACCGAAGTTCAGCAGGAAGTGATCGAAACGCCGATCTGGAAGGATCCGGAACTGACCGGCATGGCGGGCGACCTGCTGAAATACCTGCTGGTCGCCGGCGTCGCCGCCTACCTGTTGTTCGGTGTGCTCAAGCCGCTCGTGCGCACGCTGACCGAGCCGGTCGAGCGCGACGAGGACGACGTGCGCGACGTCACGCTGGACGCCGATGGCCAGCCGATAGCCCTGCCAGGCAGCGCGGCAGCACAGCTCGAACTGTCGCCTGAGGCGCGCGCAGCGCTCGATTTCGAAACCAAGCTCGAAGCGGCGCGCACGATGGCGAAGAATGATCCGAAGGCGATCGCGGAAGTGATCAAGCACTGGGTGAACGGCGATGAATGATGCTGGAATCGAACGTAGCGCCCTGCTTCTGGTGACGCTGGGCGAAGACGCCGCGGCCGAGGTGCTCAAGCATCTCGGGCCGCGCGAGGTGCAGAAGATCGGCACCGCGATGGCCGGGCTGCGCAATGTGCCCCGAGAGCGGGTGACCGAAGTGCTCGACCTGTTCGACGAAGCCACATCGGCCGGCAGCCGCGTTTCGGCCGACGAAACGCTGATACGCAACATGCTGACGAAGGCGCTCGGCGAGGAACGCGCCGGCCACCTGCTGTCGCGCATCCTGAACGACTCGGACACCGCCGGCATCGAAGGCCTGAAATGGCTGGACGCCGCCACCATCGCCAACCTGATCAAGAACGAACACCCGCAGATCATCGCCACCATCCTGACCCATCTGGAATTCGACCAGGCCGCCGAAGTGCTGAAACTGTTCTCGGAACGGCTGCGCAACGACGTCATCCTGCGCATCGCCACGCTGGACGGCGTGCAGCCGGTAGCACTGAAGGAGCTGAACGACGCGATGTCACGCGTGCTGGCGGGCTCGGCCAAGATGAAGAAGACCGCGCTCGGCGGCATCAAGGCAACCGCCGAAATACTGGGTTTTGTCGGCAGCGCGAATGAATCGGCCATCCTCGATGCGGTCAAGGAATACGACGCGGACCTGGCGCAGAAGATCGTCGATGAAATGTTCGTGTTCGAGAACCTGCTCGACATCGACGATCGCGGCATCCAGACCTTGCTGCGTGAAGTCAGCGGCGACCAGCTGGTACTGGCGCTGAAAGGCGCCTCGCCCGAATTGCGCGAGAAGATTTTCAAGAACATGTCGTCGCGCGCCGCCGAATCGCTGCGCGAAGACCTCGAGGGCCGTGGCCCGGTCAAGCTGTCCGAAGTCGAGGGCGAACAGAAGGAAATCCTGAAGATCGCACGCCGTCTGGCGGAAGAAGGCCAGATCGTCATGGGCGGCAAGGGCGGCGAGGAAATGCTGTGATCCGGTTCAAGGCCAGCATCGCACGCGGATGCAACCGATGACATCGGAGGGCGCGCTCGCTTTCACGCACTGGAAGCTCGAAGTGTTCGACCAGGGCATTGCGCCGACTGCGGGCATCGGGGAGGCTCCGGGCGGGTCGCGTGGCCACGCATCCGCAACGCCGGCACCGACAACAGACGCGAAAGCCGAAGCGGAAGCGGACAGCGAGATACAACCCGAATTCAAGCTGCCCACGGCCGACGAGCTCGAGAAGCTGCAGGCCGACGCACACCGCGAAGGCTATGCCGCCGGCTACGAAGAAGGTACGGCGCGCGTGCGCATGGAAGCGATGCGCCTGCACAGCGTCATCGAACAGCTCGACGAGGCACTGGCGTCGCTCGACACCGAAGTGGCGCAGGGCGTGCTGCACCTGGGCGTGGAAATCGCCCGCCAGGTGGTGCGGCAGGCGATCGCGGTCAAACCGGAAGTGATCGTCGGCGTTGTACGCGAGGCGATCAACCAGCTGCCACATCAGCACACGGCTGTTTATCTGAACCCTGACGACGCGTCACTCGTGCGCTCGCATGCCGGCGAGCAGCTGGCGCATGCCGGCCACCGCATATTCGAGGACGCCGCTATCGCACGCGGCGGCTGCAAGATCGAAGCAGGCGGCAGTCACATAGACGCCACGCTGGCCACGCGCTGGACACGCATCGTCGAGGCGCTGATCGATGACGCGGACTGGATAGAACATGACTGACACCCTGGACACCGCGGCCGACGAGGCGTCGCTCGACAATACGCCGGACGCGGCGTCGCCGGAGGCGACCGAACCGGCGGTAGCGAACCCGCACGTCGCGAAGTGGGCGGGGTTCATGACCGACTGCGGCACGCTGGCCGGACGCGTCAACCCGTATCTGCACGCGGGGCGGCTGACCCGCATCAACGGTCTGGTGATGGAAGCTGCCGGCCTGAAGCTGCCGCTGGGTTCCGGTTGCCGCATCATGGTGCCGGGCGGCAACAGCTGCGAAGCCGAAGTGGTGGGTTTCAACGGCGACAAGCTGTTCATGATGCCAACCGATGACGTCGTCGGACTTGCACCGGGCGCGCAGGTGATTCCGCTCGAAGCGGTACCGCAGCGCCCCACCCCGACCGAAAGGCTCGAGCCGCGCCGGCGTGCATCCGACCGTGCCAAGCACCTGCCGGTCGGTGACGCCCTGCTCGGCCGCGTGGTCGATGGCGCTGGCCGGCCGCTCGACGGTCTCGGCCCGGTCATTACGCGGCATTCGCGTTCGGTGGCCAGTCGCGCGGTGAATCCGCTTCTGCGCGAGCCGATACGCCGCACCATGGACACCGGCATCCGCTCGATCAATTCGCTGCTCACGGTCGGCCGCGGCCAGCGCATCGGCCTGTTCGCCGGTTCCGGCGTCGGCAAGTCGGTGCTGCTGGGCATGATGGCGCGCTTCACGTCGGCCGAAGTGGTCGTGGTCGGACTGATCGGCGAACGCGGCCGCGAAGTGAAGGAATTCATCGAGCAGATTCTCGGCGCCGCCGGGCTGAAACGATCGGTTGTGGTCGCCGCGCCGGCCGATACCAGCCCGCTGATGCGGCTGCAGGGCGCTGCCTATGCCACCACGGTCGCCGAGTGGTTCCGCGATCAGGGCCGCCATGTGCTGCTGATCATGGATTCGCTGACCCGCTACGCTATGGCACAACGCGAGATCGCGCTTGCCATCGGCGAGCCGCCCGTCACCCGCGGCTATCCGCCAAGTGTGTTCGCCCGCCTGCCGCAGCTGGTCGAACGAGCCGGCAACGGGCCCGAAGGTGGTGGCTCGATCACCGCCTTCTACACCGTGCTGGCCGAAGGCGACGACCAGCAGGACCCGATCGCCGACTCGGCACGCGCCATTCTCGACGGCCACTTCGTGCTGACCCGCCAGTTGGCCGATGCGGGCCACTATCCGGCCATCGACATCGAACAGTCGGTGTCGCGCGCCATGCACGGGCTCGTGAAACCCAGCCATTTCGATCTGGTACGCCGCTTCAAGGGATTGTGGTCGCGCTATCAGCGCGCGCGCGATCTCATTTCGGTTGGCGCCTATTCGCCTGGCGCAGACCCGCAGCTCGATCTTGCAGTGAACATGTTTCCGACGCTGGAAGCCTTTCTGCAGCAAGCCATGGACGAACGTGAAGGGTTTGAGGACGCAGTGATGAAGCTGCACCAGATCTTCGGTCTGAATCCCTGATTGCAAAAATCGGTGACACCATTGGCGGCCGTGACCGGCCGCACGCAACTTGCGCCGTCAAAGAGAGACCTTTGAATCATGGCTGAACCCTTTCGTCTGCAGACCATTCTCGACCTGAGCCAGACGCGCATGGACGAGTCTGCGCGTGCGCTGGCAGCACTGATCGCCAGCGAGCACGACCAGTCGCGCAAGCTCACGATGCTTGAGGACTACCGCAAGGAGTATCAGGACCAGTTCATGGCCGCTGCGCGCAACGGCATGACACCGGGCCAGTGGAGCAATTACTCCGCCTTCCTCGCCCGCATCGACGACGCCATCGGCCACCAGCAGCAGCAGGTCGAACAATCTCGCGACCGCGCCCAGGCTGGTCAGCGCGTGTGGCTCGACACGCGTACCCGCGTAAAAGCCTTCGAAACCCTTTCCGACCGCCATCAGGCCACACTCGTCAAGCGTGAAGCCAAGGCCGAACAGCGGGTGGCCGACGACCGTTCGGGTCGCCTGGTTGCGGACGACTGACACTTCACGTTCGCACGTCCCGGAAGCTGGCACGCTAGCTGCTTATACGCCTCCATCAACGGAGGATTTCCCCATGTCAGACATCAAGCTCAGCTTGCCTTCGTCCGCAACGCCGCTCGCTTCAAGCGGTCCGGTAGGCGAAGCGCGCGGCATCGGCGCCGATGCATCGCCCGAGGACGCGGCGACGGCATTCGCCAACCTGCTGCAGGACTCCCTCAAGAACGCGCCTGAAGATCCCCGTGCCGCCTTGCTGGCCAAGCTGCTTGATGACGGCAGCGGCACGCCGGACGACGAGAAGGTCGATCTGCTGGATGCACTCAGCGCCGACCCCGGTCGTATCGCGACCGAACTGCTGCCGGCCGGCCTGCTCGCACCGGCAGTCCTCCCCGTCATCGAACGGCTTGCGGGGGGCACCAGTGCGCCGGTCGAACAGTCCGACCTTGATTTCGATCCGACCGGGCAAGGCGGCAGGAAAGCGGGCCGCGAGGCATCCGGCGACTTGCCGGCGGCAGCGATTGCCGCGGCGACGGACGGCAGCGGCGACACGAACGGCAAGAATCTGCCGGATGCGTTGCTGAATGTTGATTCCCGGATGGACGCCGGACAATCGGCGACACAGCAGCTCCCGCAGGGCGACTTCCGCGCCCACCTGAACGCGGCACAGAAACCCGCCACCGAAATGGCCGTTGCCACGCCGATCACGCATCCGGGCTGGGCGGACGACATCGGCCACCAGGTGACCTGGCTGGCCGAGAACGGCAACAGCCGCGCGGAACTGATCCTGACGCCACCCCATCTTGGCCGGATCGAGATTTCGCTGCAGATCGGCGGCGATCTGAGCACGGCGCAGTTCGTGTCTGCGAGCCCGCAGGTGCGGGAAGCGCTGGAACAGGCCATGCCGCGGCTGCGTGAAATGCTGGCCGAGGGGGGCATTTCGCTCGGCGACACCAATGTGAGCGGCGAACAGCGCTCCGGCGATCAGGGCCAGGGTGGCCAGCGCGGTGACCGCGGGCGCGACGGGAATGGCGATGGCGAGTTGCTGATCGCACCGGCGGCGCGGCGCGGCAGCGGCCTCGTCGACCTGTTCGCGTAGTGATCAACAGCAGCGTGAACACACTCTCCTGATGGCGCCGCGTAAATCGGCGCTAAAAAAACGGGACATTCGGCCGTTATTCGATCATTGAAAGGCATCAGTACCCGCCGACAATCCCGATCCATACAGGAGCGCACACCATGGCAAAAGCCGCCACCGCAGACGACGTCGCCGCAGACGCCCCCAAGAAGAGCAAGAAAATGCTCTTCATCATCCTCGCCGTCGTGCTGCTGGTCATCGTCGGCGGCGCCGCCGCCATGTTCATGATGGCCGGCAGTCACGCCGAAGAAGGCGAGGACGAGCACGCCGATGAAATGAGCGAGGAAGACCCGGACGCCAAGGCCCTCGCCGCAAAGAAGGCCAAGCTGAAGAAAAAGAAGGAAGCGGAAGCCAAGGGCCTGCCACCGGTGTTCGTCGAACTCGACCCCTTCACCGTCAATCTGGCACCGGAAACGCAAGTGGATCAGTACCTTCAGGTCAAGGCCTCGGTCAAGGTTGAAGAACAGCCCGCCGCAGACAACCTGAAGGTGTACATGCCGGAAATCCGCCACCACGTGCTGATGCTGCTGTCGGGCAAGAAGGCGTCCGAACTGGGCACCACCGAAGGTCGCGAAGCACTGGCCGGCGAAATCAGGAATTCGATCAACGCCATCGTTGGCGAAGTACCGACCAACAAGAAGGGTGAGCCGGAAGAGCCAGTCGGACCCGTGGAGGCCGTGTTGTTCACGTCCTTCATCGTCCAGTAGGCGAGATCCGGTCGTCACGAGGAAACGCGATGTCCGATTTTCTTTCCCAGGAAGAGGTGGATGCCCTGCTCAAGGGCGTCACCGGCGAGGCCGACGAGGTAGCCGAAGTCGAAGACACGAGCGGCGTACGCCCGTACAACCTCGGCACCCAGGAAAGAATCGTGCGCGGGCGCATGCCCACGCTGGAACTGATACACGAGCGGTTTGCGCGCTACCTGCGCATCGGCCTGTTCAATTTCATGCAGCGCAGCGCCGAAATTTCGCTCGGCCCGATCCGGCTGCAGAAGTATTCCGAATTCATCCGCAACCTGGTCGTGCCGACCAATCTGAATCTGGTGCAGGTCAAGCCGCTGCGCGGCACGGGGCTGGTGGTATTCGATCCGAACCTCGTCTTTCTGGTCATCGACAACATGTTCGGCGGTGACGGGCGATTCCACACCCGGGTCGAGGGGCGTGACTTCACGCCAACCGAACAACGCATCATCCAGGGTCTGCTGGAAGTGTTCTTCGCCGAGTACGAACGATCATGGGAGCCTGTTTTCAAGATCAATTTCGAGTATGTGCGCTCGGAAATGAATTCGCAGTTCGCCAACATCGCCACGCCGTCGGAAATCGTCGTGGCGGCAACCTTCACGCTGGAACTCGGCGGTGTGTCGGCGGAAATGCACATCTGCCTGCCGTATTCGATGGTCGAGCCGCTGCGCGACACGCTTAATTCATCGATGCAGAGCGACAGCGTCAGTTCCGACAACCGATGGATCAACCTGCTCACCCGTCAGGTACAGGATGCCGCGGTGGAACTGAACGTCCAGTTGGGAGGCGGTTCGCTGACCCTGGGCGGCCTGAACAACCTAAAGGTTGGCGACATCATTCCGATAACCATTTCAGACACCGTACAAGCCGAGGTCGATGGCATTCCGGTTCTGGAATGCAAGTACGGCATACAGGGCGGCCGTTATGCGCTGAAGATCGAGCGTTTCATGGCCGGCGAGGAAGAATTGATCGAACACGCCCTGAATGTGCAGGGCAAGAAAAAGGGTGAGGAACCACAATGAGCGATCTGGCTGAAGCGGAAGAGCAGGTCAGCGAGGACGACTGGGCCGCTGCGATGTCCGAGCAGACCACGGCCGACGATGCGCTTGCCGCACTCGACGGGGAGGCGGCGAAGGATGTCCAGCCCGCCAACATCTTCCAGCAGTTCGGTGATGCGGCGAACAAGTCATCCGAAGGGCTGCGCGACTTCGAGATGATTCTCGACATCCCGGTCCAGCTCACGGTGGAACTCGGACGCACCAAGATTTCGATCCGAAATCTGCTGCAACTGGGCCACGGTTCGGTGGTGGAACTGGACGGAATGGCCGGCGAGCCGATGGACGTGCTGGTCAACGGCACGCTGATTGCGCAGGGCGAAGTGGTGGTGGTGAACGAAAAGTTCGGCATTCGCCTGACCGACATCATCACGCCCGCGGAGCGGATGAAGAAACTGAAACGCTGACGATTGCTCCCGATCGGGCCGCAGGTCAGTCCGAATCAGGCTGGCGAATGAAAAAGAGCGATGCCAAGGCATCGCTCTTTTTCTGTCGGTGCCCGCTGTCATGGCAAGTACGGAAAGCTGACGCCGCGGCGATTCGCGGGCTGGGCAACGAATGGTATCGTTGGCCATCCCCTCTCTTCACGGAGCCGTCATGCGACTGCTGCTCGCCATCTTCCTGCCATTCATGGTCTTCTTCACCATAGGTCGCCCGATCGCCGGCGTGGTTTGCCTCATCCTGCAGCTGACGCTGATCGGCTGGATACCGGCTGCGCTGTGGGCGGTCTATGCGTTGAGTCAGTACAAGACCGACAAGCGCATCGAAGAAGCGCTCGGCAAACGGTAGCCTGCACAGCCGTTTCGGCGACCACGGGTCAGCACAGCCCCCCTCGCTCGACGGCGTGCAGTATGGGCACTCCCGTCGGACGAGATCTACCCTGGCTTGGCGCGGTCGAAGATCGCAAAACCGCTTGTTTCCCGCTTTGCCCGATACATGGCGACATCGGCATGCTCGATCAGTCGATCCCCGGTCTCGCCGTGTTCCGGATAAAGCGAAATGCCGATGCTGGGCGTGATGACGAGCTGCAGGCCGTCCATGTCGATCGGGGCACCCAGGTTCGCCAGCACCATACTGGCCACGCGCTCGATGTTTTCCCGGCCCTGTGGGTTCATCAGCAGGTAGAGGAACTCGTCCCCCCCGTTGCGGCATACCGAGTCTTCATCGCGACAGTGTCCGATGAGCCGATGCGCGATCTCCTCCAGCACGCGGTCGCCGGCGGCGTGCCCATGCATGTCATTCACTGCCTTGAAGCGATCAAGATCGAGAAACATGACGGCCAGGGTCCAGCCATGGCGTTCGGCGAGCGAAATGGCTTGCGCAAGGCGGTCATCGAACAGCGTGCGATTGGGCAAGCCGGTCCGCAGGTCATGCATGCCGTCGAACTTTGCCTTCTGCTCTCCCCGCTGTGACATCGCCAGAGCGGCCTCCGACTCGAGCAACGCTTTTCGGGAGCGCTTCAGCGCAGATTCGACCTCCTTCAGGTCATCGATGCCCTGCGCCAGCGTATCCGTCACCTCGTTCAGGTCGCCCGCGACTTCGTGCACCTTGACTTCAACGCCCTCGCTGTCCGCCAGGGCTTCATGCACGGGCAAAGACGTTACGCCCATCGCGATCTTCGCCTTGACCGCATCGTTGGCCGAGGTCAGTTCATCGGCACAGACTTCGACTTTTTCCTTCGCTTCGTGGCTCTTTTCAAGTGCCCGTCTGAAAGTCTGCGGGGCGAGCACGGGGCGATCCTGGCTGGATCGATGTGAAGTCATGGAAGGGTGTGGTACCAGTTGGGTCCGGCGCAATGTCCTGCATCCGTGGGGATCGCGATCGACGCATCTTCATCTTCTGAATCGCACAGGTTTGAGCACCAGCGCGGACGATACGTTCAACGCCTCGCGCGCGCCGCGCAGCGGCGATCCCCGACGGCGCACGGAGCCGGACGTCGAGCGGCAGAAATTGCCGGCCTAAAACCGATCTATTCCCGCGCTGAACCGGTACTGTCGGGCGCTAGCCTTGGCGCATGAAAACTTGGCTATCGCTTTTGCTTGTTTGTTCCGCCGGCCTCCTTCAAGCCGCAGAGCCGACGGCCACCGCGGCGCCGGCCAGCGGCGCCGGTGCAGTCATGCAGATGGTCGGCGCGCTCGGTGTCGTGCTTGCGACACTGTTCGCCGTGCTGTGGCTGCTGCGCCGCCTGTCCGGCGGTCGCCTGACCGGCAGCGCACCGATCCGCACCGTCGGCGGCATCGCGGTGGGATCGCGCGAACGCGTGGTCCTGCTGGAAATCGGCGAACACTGGCTGGTGGTCGGCGTAGCGCCCGGCTCGGTCACCGGCATCGCGACGCTGCCGCGCGGAGAGATCAGTCCGGCCGGCACCGATGCAAAGCCGGTCGCGGCAGACTTCGGCGCCCTGCTGGCGAAACTGAAAGCAGGTCGGTCATGACGCGACGCCTGCTTCCGGCGCTGGGACTTGCCGCACTGGGCGCAGTCGCGGCCCCGGACACGTGGGCACAGGCCCTGCCTGCACTGACCAGCACGCCGGCCGCCGGCGGCGGCACCAACTGGTCGCTGTCCATCCAGACCCTGCTGCTGCTGACCAGCCTGTCCTTCCTGCCGGCGGTCATGCTGATGATGACCAGCTTCACCCGCATCATCATCGTGCTGTCGCTGCTGCGTCAGGCCATGGGCACGCAGACCAGTCCGCCCAACCAGGTGCTGATCGGTCTGGCGCTGTTCCTGAGCTTTTTCATCATGGCGCCGGTCGGCGAGAAGATCTACGCCGAGGCCTACCTGCCGCTGAGCGAAAACCGCATCGGCTTCGAACAGGCGCTGGACGCGGGCGCCAAACCGCTGAAAACCTTCATGCTGAAGCAGGTGCGCGAGCCGGACATCGAGCTGTTCATGCGTCTGTCGAACACCCCAAAGGTCGCCAGTTCGGAACAGTTGCCGATGCGCGTCGTCGTACCCGCCTACGTCACATCAGAGTTGAAGACGGCTTTTCAGATCGGCTTCATCATCTTCATTCCATTCATCATCATCGACATGGTGGTCGCATCGGTGCTGATGTCCATGGGCATGATGATGATGTCGCCGGTCATCGTGTCGCTGCCCTTCAAGCTCATGCTTTTCGTGCTGGTGGATGGCTGGAACCTCATTCTCGGCACGCTCGTTTCCAGTTTCGGCCAGATATGAAGGACTGCGCACCATGACGCCCACCACCGTTGTCGACATCGGCCGTCACGCCGTCGAAACACTGCTCCTCGTGTCCGCGCCCATGCTGGGCGCGGCCTTGATCACCGGCCTGATCGTCAGCATCTTCCAGGCTGCCACCCAGGTGAACGAAATGACACTTTCGTTCATACCCAAGCTGATCGCGGTGTTCGCCGTGCTGGTCATCGGCGGCCCGTGGATGATCACCATCATGACCGATTACATGCGCCGGCTGTATTCGTCGATCCCGTCGCTGCTCGGCTAGTCCTGAATGATTTCGGTCACCGCCGCCCAGCTCGACCTGTGGATGGCGAGTTTCCTGTTTCCGCTGGCGCGGGTGATGGGACTGATCGCCGCGGCGCCGGTTTTCAGCAACCGCGCCTTCGTCATGCGCGCCCGGCTCGCGCTCGGCCTGCTGATTACCTTTGCCATCGTGCCCACGCTGCCGCCGTCCGGGCTCAGCGTCGGAACCTGGCCCGGCACGATGGCACTGGTGCAGCAGATGCTGATCGGCATCGCACTCGGCTTCACGATACGCATCGTGTTCGCGGCGGTCGATCTGGCCGGCGAGTTGATCGGCCTGCAGATGGGTCTGGGCTTCGCAATGTTCTACGACCCGGACAACGCGTCGCAGTCGCCGGTGATCGCGGAGTTTCTTGGTCTGATGGCGACGTTGATCTTCCTGTCCATCAATGGCCACCTGATGCTGCTGGCCGTGCTGGGCAACAGCTTCGAATGGTGGCCGGTCGGTGCCGACCTGTTCCCGGCCAATGGTTGGCTGGCCATTGCGCGCTGGGGCAGCACGGTGTTCTCCGCCGGCCTGATGCTGGCGCTGCCACTGATCGCAGCACTGCTTGTGGTCAATATCGCACTGGCCGTACTCACGCGCGCCGCACCGGCGCTCAACCTGTTCGCCATCGGCTTTCCAGTGACGCTGATCGCCGGGTTCGTGATGCTGATGCTGTCACTGTCCTTCATCGCACCAGCGATGCAGCGCATGTTCGAGTACGGACTCGAAACCGTAGCCCAACTCGCAATGGGGTGAAGCAGGGGTTTCGCAGCGCATTGCGCTGCGCCTGCTGAACGGGCTGGCTATGCATAGCCAGCCTCCCGAGCTCTGGGGTTTCGCAGCGCATCGCGCTGCCGTTAGAACCTGCCGAGCATGCAAAAGCCGGCGCTGAAAGGCATCCCTGACGGCGCTTACAGCAGCACGTCGCGTGACACACCCGCCCGGCGCAGGATCTTGCGTAGCTGAGCAAGTGCTTCGAGCTGAATCTGACGCACCCGCTCACGCGTAAGACTGAGCTGGTCGGCCAGTTCTTCCAGGGTGGCTATCTCGCGGTTGTTGATGCCATAGCGATACTCGATCACCGTACGCTGCTTGTCGTTGAGTTGGGCGATCCAGGCCTGCACGAGGCTGCCGATTTCGGCGTTCTGGATCTGCTCCTCCGGCCCTTCCTGATTTTCGTCGGCAAGCGACTCACCGATCGAAAGCGAAGGATCGATGTCGAGCGGCGCATCGAGCGAAGCAGTGTGTTCGTTCAGCGAAAGAATGTGCCGCACGTCCTCGACCGGCTTGGCCAGCAAGGTTGCGATGTCTTCGGCGCAGCAATCGCCACCGCTGCGCGCCTCCAGATTGCGCATGGCGCGAAGCACCTGGTTCAGTTCCTTCACCACATGCACCGGCAGCCGTATGGTGCGCGACTGGTTCATGATCGCGCGCTCGATGTTCTGCCGTATCCACCACGTGGCGTAGGTGGAGAAGCGGAAGCCGCGCTCCGGATCGAACTTTTCAAGCGCGTGGATCAAGCCGAGATTGCCCTCCTCCACGAGGTCAAGCAGCGGCATGCCGCGGTTCAGGTAGTGCTTTGCGATATTCACGACCAGGCGCAGGTTGCGCTCGATCATGGTCTGGCGCGCTTCGAAATCACCCAGGCGCACGCGGCGCGACAGGGCGAGTTCTTCCTCCGGCGTCAGCAGCGGGTTGGCACCGATTTCGTTCAGGTAGAGCTGAGTGGCATCGCCGAGGAATTCCGCCTCGGGCGCTTCGACCGGTTCGGCCGCGACCTCGACGCCATCCAGCTCGCCCACGACGGCATCGTCGTCGACGGGCTCAGCCGGTTCAGCGTCTTCGGGTTGCGAAAGATCGGACATGGATTATCTCGGTGGCAGATACTTCATCGGATCGACGGGTTTGCCCTGGCGCCGTATTTCGAAGTGCAGACGGGGCTTGCCGGCTTCGGTGTCGCTGTCGCCTATCTCGGCGATACGCTGACCGCGCTTTACCGTGTCGCGTTCCTGAACCAGTATCTTGCTGTTGTGCGCGTAAGCGGACAAAAACGTATTGTCGTGCTTGACGATGACCAGTTTGCCATAACCGCGCATGGCATCGCCGGCATACACCACGCGACCGCCGGCCGCAGCCAGAACCGGGTCGCCGGTACGACCCGAAACATCGACGCCCTTGTTGCTGCCTTCGCCGAAGCGTCCGATGATGCGGCCGCTCGCCGGCCAGCTCCACTCGACGCCGTCTTCCGCACGTACCGCGTCCGGCGGTGTCACGATGGCGGGTGCGCCGGTTCCTGCAGCACCGGCTGTTGAGGCAGGCGGAGCGGGCGTTGTGGCCGCGACGGCTGCACCCGGCGGCAGGGGCGTGATCCCGGCCGAACGAATGCGGTCAAGTGCCGCTTCGGAATACGGCTCAACGCCGCCGCGTGGCTCGCGCTTGAGCATCGCGTCCGCTGCCGCGGGAACCTGCTCTGTCACTGCCGGCGCGCTCGGAGCAGGCGTGTCCAGGGGCCGCGATTCAACGCCCGGTGCGGCGATCGGACGGGTTTCCATGCCACCCTCCGGTGCAGCGATACGCAATTCCTGCCCTAGCTTGATCAGGTTGGGGTTTTCGAGTCGATTCCAGATCACCAGATCGCGCCAGTCCTGACCATATTCGAGCGCGATGCTGAACAGCGTGTCGCCCTTGGCGACGACGTGTACGCCGGGGCGTTGTGCGGCGGCGGCGGGCGTGGCCGGTGCCGCAGTGGGTGCCGCCCCCACCGGCGGACGGATCTCAACCGGCGCCGGCCGCGTGCCTGCGCACGACGCAAGCAGCAGACACAACGCCGGCACCGCGAACAACGATCTATTCATTCAACCCCCGGCAACAGCGGCACGAAGCGCACCGCGTCCAGTTTCGATTCGACATAGCGATGCGGCTGTCTTTCGATCAATCTCAGCGATTGGTCGGTGGTGCCGACGGGAATCACGAGTCGTCCCCCCTCGGCCAGCTGATCGAGCAATGCCTTCGGCACCGCTGCAGCAGCAGCCGCCACGATGATTGTATCGAACGGCCCTTCGGCAGCCAGCCCGATCATGCCATCAGCGTGTTTCAGGCGAACATTCGGCAGCCGCAAAGGACGCAGGTTGCGCTTGGCACGTTCCAGCAGTGGCGCAATTCGTTCGATGGCATACACATCGCTGGCGAGCTTCGACAAAACGGCCGCCTGATATCCACACCCGGCTCCGACTTCAAGCGTCTTGCCGAGAGGACGTCCGCCAGCTCGCAGAAGTTCAATCATCCGCGCGACGACGAAGGGCTGCGAAATGGTCTGCTGGAAGCCGAGCGGCAGCGCAGTGTCCTCATAGGCGCGCGTACCGAGTGCTTCCTCGATGAACTGGTGACGCGGTATGGACTGCATTGCAGCCAGAACGCCTTCGTCGCGGATACCCGAAACACGCAGCCGTTCAACCATCCTGGTGCGCGCACGCGTCAGGCTCAGACTTGCGTCTGCTGCCGTCATGCGCCCAGCCAGTCGCGCACCTGCCCCATCTGGGCCATGTGGGTCAGGTCGATCTGCAGCGGCGTGATCGATGCGAATCCATGGGCCGTGGCGTGAAAATCGGTGCCTTCCCCGGCATCCTGAGCTGCACCTGCAGCGCCGACCCAATAGACGGTTTCGTTTCGCGGATTGGTGGTTCGCACCACAGGTTCGGCCTTGTGCCGCCGGCCAAGCCGTGTCACCTGGACGCCTTTGAGGGCGTCGAATGACAGATCAGGCACATTGACGTTGAGCAACACGGGTGTTGCAAAGGGACGATCGGTCAGCCGGCGCACCAGATCGCACGCAATGCGCGCAGCGGTATCGTAATGCGCGCTGCCCTTGCGCGTCATCGACATGGCAATCGCCGGCACACCGAGCAGGAACCCTTCGGTCGCCGCCGCAACGGTACCCGAATAGATCGTGTCGTCGCCCATGTTGGCGCCGTCATTGATCCCCGACACGACGATGTCGGGCAGGTGATCGAGCATACCGGTCACTGCGAGGTGAACGCAGTCTGTCGGCGTGCCATTGACATAGTGAAAACCGTTGCGCGCACGACGCAGGATAAGCGGACGGTCAAGTGTCAGGGAGTTGCTGGCGCCGCTGCGGTCAGCCTCGGGAGCCACGACAGTCACATCTCCAACCTCGCCGAGAGCCCGTGCAAGCGCCTCTAGGCCGGGAGCAAAGTAACCGTCGTCGTTGGACAACAGAATGCGCATGGGAAACGGAGGGCGAATGTTGCGGCACGATGTTGCAACCAATGTCGCAACGAATGGACCACAGCAGATTGAAGCAAGAAGAATTGGTCGGGGCGGCGGGATTCGAACTCGCGACCCCTTGCACCCCATGCAAGTGCGCTACCAGGCTGCGCTACGCCCCGACTCAGCGAGAAATTATATCAGGGGCAGGCTGACTTGAGCCGAAAGCCCAGCAAAAATCGGCAACCGCGCGTCACTCGAGCAGATCGAGAATCTCCTGAAGTGCCGCACGCAACTCTGCTACGTCGAACGCGTTCCCCGTCGAAGCCGGGGCATCCCCCGCGCGAGGATCGGAATCGTCGAGACGATTGCGCGCACCACTGATGGTGAAGCCTTCTTCATAGAGGAGCTGGCGGATACGGCGAACAAGCAGCACTTCGTGGTGCTGGTAATAACGCCGGTTGCCGCGTCGCTTCACCGGCTTGAGCTGGGTGAATTCCTGCTCCCAGTAGCGAAGCACATGCGGCTTGACGCCGCACAGTTCGCTCACCTCGCCGATCGTGAAGTAACGCTTGGCGGGAATCGCTGGCAGGACCAGCGGCTCCTTACTCGTCGTTTCCATCGTAATCGATGCCCTCGACGGCCGCCTTCAGCTTCTGGCTCGCATGAAAAGTGACGACCCGGCGGGCGGTAATCGGAATCTCCTCACCGGTTTTGGGGTTGCGCCCCGGGCGCTGCGGCTTGTCTCGCAACTGGAAGTTGCCGAAGCCAGACAGCTTGACGCCGTCGCCGCTTTCGAGCGCATCACGGATTTCGTCGAAGAATGCTTCGACCATATCCTTCGCCTCGCGTTTGTTCAGTCCTACCTGTTCGAACAGCATTTCCGCCAGTTCGGCTTTGGTCAGTGTGGTCATGCGGCTTCCTCGTAACCCTGTCGCCCTGCCGCCTCAGGCGCGCAGCTTTGCACCGAACTCACGCTGTGCATACATTACCAGTTGATCAACGGTCGCATCGACTTCAGCGTCCGCCAAAGTACGTTGAGTATCTTGCATAACTATACGGAAAGCAAAGCTTTTTTCGTTATCCGATATGCCTTTACCCTGATATACATCGAACAGGGCGATGTCCTGCACGATGGCCGGCGAAGCGCTGCGAAGCCCCTCCAGCACCTGCGAAAGCGTTGTCGAACGCGGTACCAGCAGCGCCAGATCGCGCCGTACTGCAGGCTGCCTGGACACGGTCTGGTACGCCGGTACTGCACTGCCGAGCAGTGGTTCGAGATTGCATTCGAATACCAGCGGTGCGCTCACCAATTCGTAGCGCTGCACCAGCTCCGGATGCAATTCACCAATGAACCCGATCACGTGTCCGTTCAGACTGATCGAGGCCGAGCGCCCGGGATGCAGCGCCACATGGCGCGCAGGAACGAACGCTGCCTGCCAGGGCAACACCAGCGCCTCGACATCGCCCTTCACATCGAAGAAATCGGTCGGACGCGCCGCGGCGCCCCACTGTTCCGCTTGAGCGGCCCCCCAGGCCAGTCCGGCGATGCGCAGCGTCTGCGCGAAACCCGGGACCGGCACCGCCTGCGCGTCGTGTGCGAAGCAGCGGCCGATTTCAAACACTCTCACGCGATCAAGCTGACGGCGACGGTTGGTCACCACGTTGTCGACCAGACCACCGATCAGCGTCGAGCGCATGACCGACATCTGGCTAGCGATCGGGTTGGCCAGCACAACCGGCGTGTCGTTGCCGGCAAAATCCTTTTCCCAGCGTCGCTCTACGAATGCGAAGTTGATCACTTCCTGATAGTCGCGATCAGCCATCAGGTGACGCACATTCGATGCGCTTCGACGTCCTTCGGGCAACTCCGGCATGGCCAGTCGGCCGACCGGCGGATGGGTCGGGATGTTGTCGTAGCCGTGCAGACGGGCAAGTTCCTCTATCAGGTCTTCCTCGATGCGCAGATCGAAGCGCCAGGTCGGTGGCTGCACGATGTAATCGCTGCCATCGCGTGCAAAGGGCAGCGCCATGCGCTGAAGACAGGCTTCGATGGCGTCATCACCAAATGGCAGACCGAGCACACGGGACACGCGCAACGGGCGCAAACGTACCGGCTCGCGCGACGGCAGCATGGTGATGCGATCATCGATCGAGCCCGCTTCGCCGCCGCACAGTTCGAGAATGAGCTGCGTGACGCGCTCGACGCCTGCCACGGTATCGGCAAAATCGACGCCACGTTCGAACCGGTGAGCGGCCTCGCTGGAGAACGCGTAGCGGCGGGCGCGACCCTGAATGGCATCGGGTTGCCAGAACGCCGCCTCGACATAGACATTGCGCGTATCAAGCGAGCACGCAGTCGATGCGCCGCCCATGATGCCGGCGAAGCTTTCGACGCCGGTCTCGTCGGCGATGACGCCGCAGTCCGGTGTCAGCGTGATGGTCTGCTCGTTCAGCAGCACGAGTTGCTCGCCCTCGCGCGCCCAACGCACGGTCAGGCCACCCTTCACGCGATCGAGATCGAACACGTGATTCGGTCGGTTCAACTCGAGCATGACGTAATTGGAAATGTCGACCAGTACGGAGATCGAACGCATGCCGGCGCGCTCCAGCCGGCGCTTCATCCACTCCGGCGTGGCTGCGCGGGCATTTACGCCGCGAATGACACGGCCCGAAAAACGGCCGCACAGATCTGCCGCCTCGATACTGACCGGCAGCACCTCGGTCAGCGTGACCGGCGCGGCGACGATCTCCGGCACACATAACGGCGCACCGGTCAGCGCCGACACTTCGCGCGCGATGCCCAGCATGCCGAAACAGTCTGCGCGGTTCGGTGTGAGCTTGATGACGAAAGCGTTGTCGTCAAGATCAAGGTAATGCCGGATGTCTGTGCCTACCGGCGCATCGACGGGAAGCGCGAGCAGGCCGCCATGATCTTCCGACAGCCCGAGTTCGCGCGCAGAACACAGCATGCCGTTGCTTTCAACGCCGCGCAGTTTCGCCCGCTTGATGTCGATACCCGGCAGACTGGCCCCCACCGTGGCGCACGGCACCTTCATGCCGGCGGCTACGTTGGGCGCACCGCACACGATCTGCAGCGGCTCGCCGCCCGCATTCACGCTGCAAACACGCAGGCGATCGGCATCCGGATGCGGTGCAACGGACAGTACTTCCGCCACGACAACGCCGTGAAAGGCGGCTGCCACCGGATCAAGTTCCTCGACTTCGAGACCCGCCATGGTCAGCAGGTGCGACAGCGCCTGCGTATCGATGGCCGGGTCAACGAACTCGCGCAACCATTTTTCTGAAAATTTCATCGGGCAAAAACCTCAGCGGAACTGGCTCAGGAAACGCACATCACCGTCATAGAACAGGCGCAGGTCATTGATGCCATAACGCAGCATGGTAAGGCGGTCGGGCCCGAAGCCGAACGCAAAGCCGGTATGACGTTCGGCATCGATGCCGCAATGGCGCAGCACATTCGGATGCACCATGCCGCAGCCGGCGATTTCCAGCCAGCGACCCGCCAGCGGTCCGCTCGGAAATGAGACGTCGATTTCCGCTGACGGCTCGGTGAATGGGAAGAAGGAGGGCCGGAAGCGCACGTCGAGACGATCGGCTTCGAAGAAGCGATGCAGGAAATCGCTCACCACGCCCTTCAGGTCGGCAAAGCTGACCGACTCGCCAACCCACAGGCCTTCGACCTGGTGAAACATCGGTGAGTGCGTGGCATCGGAATCGACGCGATAGACGCGGCCGGGCGCAATGATGCGGATTTCCGGCATCGTTGCCGCGCCTGCATGACGCGCGACGTGCGCCTGCATGTAACGCACCTGGATCGGGCTGGTATGGGTGCGCAGCATCACATCACTCGCCCCCTCCAGGTAGAAGGTGTCGTGCATGGAACGCGCCGGATGGTTTTCCGGCGTGTTCAGCGCAGTGAAGTTATGGAAGTCGGTCTCGATCTCCGGGCCATCCGCCACATCGAAGCCGATGCCGCGGAACAACGCTTCAATGCGTTCGAGCGTGCGGGTCACCGGATGCAGACCGCCCTTCGCATGGCCGCGTCCGGGCAAGGTCACATCGAGAGACTCTTCCGCCAGACGGGCCTCGAGTGCAGCGTGGCGCAATGCCTCGCGGCGCGCTTCGAGAGCTGCCTCTACCTTTTGCTTGGCGATATTGATTGCGGCGCCAGCGATCTTGCGGGCGTCGGGGTCGAGCTTGCCGAGGCCTTTGAGCAATTCGGTCAGGCTGCCGGACTTGCCGAGAAAACGCGCCTTGACCTGTTCCAGCGCCACAGCGTCCACCGCCGCAGAAAAATCGATTTCCGCTTGTGAAACAAGCGCTTCCAGATCACTCATCGACTTGAATCCGAACAATATGGGGACAAAAAAAGGAGGCCAAGCCTCCTTTTTCTGCGTGCAACATGCTTAGCCGAGTTGGGCCTTGGCCTGATTCGCGATGGCGGCGAACGCGGCCTTGTCGAACACGGCGAGATCTGCAAGAACCTTGCGATCGACCTGGATCGATGCCTTGTTCAGACCGTTGATCAGCTTCGAGTAGGTCAGACCCACTTCACGGGCAGCAGCGTTGATACGCACGATCCACAGCGCGCGGAACTGACGCTTCCTCTGACGGCGGTCGCGGTAGGCGTACTGGCCCGCCTTCATCACCGCTTCCTTGGCGATGCGATAGACGCTATGACGACGACCGCGGTAACCCTTGGCCTGATCCAGTACCTTCTTGTGACGGGCGCGTGCCGTTACACCACGTTTGACTCTTGGCATCTCGTGGGCTCCTTATGCGTAGGGCAGCATGTTGCGAACGCGAGCGTCATCCGTCGCGTGCACCGCCGTCATACCGCGAAGCTGGCGCTTCGACTTGGTGGTTTTCTTCGTCAGGATGTGGCGCTTGAACGCCTGCGAACGCTTGATACTGCCGCTCGCCCTGACCTTGAAGCGCTTTGCAGCGCCCTTCTTGGTCTTCATCTTGGGCATGACAAAACTCCATTTATGTCATCTTCACAGGTGACCGCGAACCTTTCGCAGCACTTTCATACCCGTGAACACTTGTTTTGCCGCGATTTTCTAATCGCGGCGACGCGAGACAAAGCCTCGCGCATCACCGGACTTCAAGTCCGGCAGATTCTTTTGCAGGCTGAGTGAATCAGACCTTCTTCTTGCTTGGTGCCAGCACCATGATCAACTGACGGCCTTCAAGCTTCGGGAACTGCTCAACCACCGCCAGCGCTTCAAGATCGGCCTTCACACGTTCCAGCAGGCGGATGCCGAACTCCTGATGCGCCATTTCGCGACCACGGAAACGAAGCGTGACCTTTGCCTTGTCGCCGTCCTGCAGAAATCGCGACAGGTTGCGCAACTTGATCTGGTAGTCACCTTCGTCCGTACCCGGACGGAACTTCACTTCCTTGATCTGTATCTGCTTCTGCTTGGACTTCGCCTCGGCAGCGCGCTTCGCTTCCTGGTATTTGAACTTGCCGAAGTCCATCAGACGACAGACCGGCGGTTTGGCGAGCGGTGCAATCTCGACCAGATCCACACCGGCTTCTTCTGCCAACGTCAAAGCCTGGCGGGCCGACATTATACCCAGTTGCTCACCCTCTTCGCCAACAAGACGTATTTCCGGGGCGTTGATCTCCGAATTGAGGCGCTGCGATTTTTGCTGACTGATGCTCGTACTCCCGAGGCGAAAAAAATCAGGCCGTGCGATCGATTCCCCGCGTGGCGATTTCATCAGCGAGACGCCGCATGAAGTCGCTCAGGGTCATCTGCCCGAGATCCGTATTTCCCCGGGCACGCACGGCCACCATTTTTGCCGCCTTTTCCTTGTCGCCCACGACGACCTGGTAAGGCAGCTTCTGCAAACTATGTTCGCGGATTTTATAGTTAATTTTCTCCCCGCGCAAATCGCATTCGACGCGCAGACCCGCAGCGCGCAAAGCATCCGTGACTTCCTGGGCGTAATCCGCCTGCGCCTCCGTGATGCCCATCACAACGACCTGGACCGGCGCCAGCCACAGCGGAAAGTTGCCGGCGTGGTTTTCAATCAGGATGCCGATGAATCGCTCGAGCGAACCGAGCACTGCCCGATGCAACATTACGGGTCGGTAACGGCCGTTGTCCTCCGCGACGTACTCGGCGTCCAGGCGCTCTGGCAGCACGAAGTCGAGCTGGAGCGTGCCACATTGCCACGAGCGGCCGATTGCGTCCTTGATGTGGTATTCGATCTTCGGCCCGTAAAAGGCGCCTTCGCCCGGAAGTTCTTCCCACTGCATGCCGGACGCGGTCAGAGCATCGCGCAAACCCGCTTCGGCGCGATCCCACACGTCATCTGAGCCCGCGCGCTTGGCCGGTCGGAGGGAAAGCTTCACTGCCAGATCGTGGAAGCCGAAATCGCGATAGACGCGCAGCAGCAATTCGTTGAAGGCCGTGACTTCCGAAGTGATCTGCGCTTCGGTGCAGAAGATGTGCGCATCGTCCTGCACGAAGCCACGCACCCGCATCAGGCCGTGCAACGCGCCGGACGGCTCGTTGCGATGACATGAGCCGAATTCAGCCAGACGCAGCGGGAGATCGCGGTAGGAATGCAGTGCCGCATTGAAAATCTGCACGTGGCCCGGGCAATTCATCGGCTTCACTGCGTAGTCGCGCTTTTCCGACTCGGTGGTGAACATGTTCTCGCGGTAGTTTTCCCAGTGGCCGGACTTCTCCCACAGCACGCGGTCCATCATCAGCGGTGTCTTCACCTCGCGATAACCGGCTTCGTCGAGCACATGACGCATGTACTGCTCGATCTGCTGCCAAACGACCCAGCCCTTCGGGTGCCAGAACACCATGCCGGGCGCTTCTTCCTGCATGTGAAACAGGTCAAGCTGCTTGCCCAGTCTCCGGTGGTCGCGCTTTTCTGCCTCTTCGAGCATGTGCAGATAGGCGTCCTGCTCGTCCTTCTTCGCCCAGGCCGTGCCGTAAATGCGCTGCAGCATTTCGTTCTTCGCATCGCCGCGCCAGTAGGCTCCGGCCACCTTCATCAGCTTGAACACCTTGAGTTTGCCGGTCGACGGCACGTGCGGGCCCCGGCACAGATCGATGAATTCGCCCTCGCGATACAGCGACACGTCCTGATCGGCCGGAATCGACGCGATGATTTCCGCCTTGTAGTGCTCGCCGATCGACTTGAAGAAGTCGACCGCCTTGTCGCGCTGCCATACCTCGCGCGATACCGGAATGTCCTTCTTCGACAGCTCGGTCATGCGCTGCTCGATCGCCGCCAGATCTTCCGGCGTGAACGGGCGCTTGTAGGAAAAATCGTAATAGAAGCCGTTTTCGATCACCGGACCGATGGTCACCTGAGCGTCCGGAAACAGCTCCTTCACTGCATACGCGAGCAGGTGGGCCGTTGAATGGCGGATCATGTCCAGGCCGTCGGCATCGCGGTCGGTGACGATAGCCAGTTGCGCGTCACCTTCGATCACGAAAGAGGTGTCCACCAGCTTGCCATCGACACGACCGGCGAGCGCCGCCTTGGCCAGACCGGCGCCAATGGATGCCGCAACATCGCGTACGGTGACTGCAGCCTGGAAGCTGCGGACCGAACCATCCGGCAGGGTGATATTGACCATTGGCGTTGCTCCGGAAAACGGTAACGGGGGTGTAACAAAAACTCGGGACGAAAAAAAAGTGCGGCCTGAGCCGCACTTTTCGATTTGCACACGCTTGAACGACATCGTTCCGTGCGTCTTGATCTGCAGGCCTCAGACAGCGATAGGTACCGGAGTGAAACGCGTTCGCGGTGTCATAACGCAACCTTTCAAAACCTGCAGCGAGTGTTGGTAGGCGCGATTGGACTCGAACCAACGACCCCCACCATGTCAAGGTGGTGCTCTAACCAGCTGAGCTACGCGCCTAAAAGAGCGCTCAAGTATAGCCCGAATCCGGCGCGACTCAAGACAAATTTCGCACGCTGTTTTACAGTGCCTGCCAGGCGGCCAGATACTCCTTCCAATGCGCACCCGGCTGCGTGGCCAGCCATTCGCGCACGAAACCGATTTCGGCATCGTACTGCGCGCGGTCGAGCACGCCGCGCATCAACTGGAAGCGCTGGAACACGAGGAAGGTGTTTAGCACATCGGTTTCACAGTAATCACGGATCTGCGCAATCTCGCCGCGCTGCCACGCCCCCCACACGGCTGAACCGTCCATACCCAGCTTGCCCGGGAAACCGATCAGCTTGGCCAGTTCATCCAGCGGCGCATTGCCGCGGCCCTGATAAAGCGCCAGCAGATCCATCAGGTCAAGATGCCGCGAGTGATATCGGCTGATGTAGTTGTTCCACTTGAATTCACGGGCGTCCGGGCCATCACCCTCGCCCATTTCCCAGTAGCGCGGCGCAGTGACGCCATGGATCAGACCGCGGTAGTGCAACACCGGCAGATCGAAGCCCGCGCCATTCCACGACACGATCTGCGGCGTCAGCCGCTCGATGCCTTCGTAGAAGCGCTGGATGATCTGGCCTTCGCCGTTTTCCGGCTCTGCCAGCGACCACACCTTCAACGAGCGCGCATCGCGCAATGCGCACGAGATGACGACGACGCGCTGCAGATGCAGCGGCAGGAAGTCGTGACCGACGCTGGCCCTGCGTTGCTGAAAGGCGAACTCGGCCACTTCCGAGTCGGACAGCTCGTCCGGCAGCTGATGCAGCTGGCGGATACCGGCGATGTCCGGAATGCTTTCGATGTCGAATACGAGTACGGCGGCCATGTCTGTCCTGTGAGGATTGAAATTACTTGCGCGACCACTGCCCGCCGGACTGGACATACCAGCCACTCTGGGCACGCCCGATCCAGCGTTGCGCAAAGGTGGAACGGATGTCCGCCTCCCATTCGGGATGACCGTTGGCGCGCGCGATTTCGCGATACAGCGCATCGCGGTCGCCATTTTCCTGCGCCACCAGCCCCTGCACCGCCTGGCGCTGTGAGAGCGGCACCGCATTGGCATCGCGCAACGCGATCCGGCCATCGGCGGTGAGACCCAGCGCGCCGGATGCATAGTGCGGTGCGAGCTGCGCGTGGCGTGCCTGCATTGCGTCGCGCAGTTGGCTGATCGCAGGCGTGTTGATTTCCAGATTACCCTGCGCCCAGACTGCGCCCGCGTACATCACGCACAGCAGAACGATACGGTGCACTGTCTTCATGGTTGCTTTCCTTCAGGAATAGCCGGCGTCTGGCTGCCGTTCTTCAGCTGCCAGACTTCGTCGATGATGCGATCAGCGGCCTTTTCCGCCGCAGCGGCGGGAAAGTAGATGTTGATGGTGACGCAGCCCGCGAGCAGAGCAGAGGCAGCCAGTGCGATGGTCATCGACCTGCGCGGGGGTGACTGGCGTGTGAGCGCCTTGTATGTATGCGACCTGTTCATGTCCACCTCATTGAAGCACCGGTTTCGTTTCGGTCACGCGCGCCAGCCGTTCCAGCAAAACCTGCCAGTCGACGCGCCGATTGTAGCCAACCACGCTGAGTGCCGGCACACCGCCCCCCTCGATCAGCACGAATCCGCCGTTCCGGTTGCCCAGCCCATCCATCTCGCACACACCATTGCGCAAACGGCACGACACGCCGATGCGCCGATATCCGAAGCGTTCGAACACACCCAGGAATGTACGCTGGATCGCCGCAGTCGCACCCGCCCCCCCCAGCGCAGTGATGCTATCCACAGCGCGCTGGCTGATCGACCGCGGATAGTCACCCTCACTCGAACGCACGCGCGCATCGAACGCCAGTGGCTTCCAGCGCGACAATTCCAGCCCGGTGACATCCCCGTCGAGCCGACCGGTGATGCGACCGAACTTGAAGGTTTCGGTCAGCGCGTCCAGATCGACGTAACGCATCTGCAGGTCGGAAAGTACACGCGGTGTCGTGCCGAAGGGCTCGATCACCTTCAGACCGCTCGCGGCGATGTAGCCGCCGAACACCTGGATCATCAGTTGTCCGTCAAGTGACAGCACGCCATCGCGCCAGCGCACGTGCGGCACGCTGGCGCCGACACTTCCGGCCATGCGCGGCCAGCCGAGTGCCTGCGTCAGTTCCGGCATCGACAGCGGTTCAAGGTCGGCCGAGAGGTCACCGGTCCATCGGCCGTCCACGCGTTCGAAGCGCAGCAGATTCAGCTGAAGGCCGGCGTCGAGCAACGGGATGCGCACCGGCTGAACAGCCACATGATCGGGTGCCACGTCGGCGTCGAGCGCGAAGCGGCCGACAGGCGCACGGCCGAATCGCCCTTCACCCGCGGTGATGTGCATGCGTGCCGCAGCGTCACGCTGCCACGGCAGGTCTGCGTCCAGTTGCTGCAGCGAATACCGTCCGGCTGCGTCACTCACGTGGCCACCGCGTACGATCAGTTTCGCACTGTGCAACCCGGCGGGATCAAGCCGGGCTGCCACATCCGCGTACCCCTGCATGACGAATGCCGGCCAGCCCCGCGCGGCAAACAGGGGCTGAACGAAGCGTTCGTTGAGCAACTTCAGGTCGAGTTCTACGCCCTGCACGCGCGCCGCGCGCAGCGCGACACTTGCGCGATCCAGTGTGGCGTCGCCGGTCAGACGCCCTATACCGGCAAGATCAAGCGCGAGCGCAGTCAGATCCAGTGCTGACGGCGACAATCTGAAATCCGCCGACAGCACGCTGCCGCCTCCCGTCAGATAGACGCTGTCCCACAGCAATTCGCCGCCGCGCCAGTCGGTGACGAGCGCGCCGCGCCAGTCCGGGCCGTCGCGCTGCACGTCGATATCGAGGACCGCCGACAGCGAATCCGCTGCGCGCAAACCGTCTGCCGAGCCGAAACGTCCGTCGCGTAGAGCGAGCGTGGCACGCAATCGGGGCGACCGTTCGGCGCCCTTGAGCACCAATGTGGCGTCGACATCGACCTTGCCGACCGGCACGTACGGTTTCAACGCAGGAATTTCGCCGAGCAGGAACTCCAGGGGCAGGCCGGACGACACCAGCCGCAGTTGCGGCAAGCTGCCAGCCAGGTCGCCGCTCACCGTTACCGTGACTTCGGCGTTCAGGCGGACGTCTGCGCGCAGCGCGCGTTGAGGTCCGCGAAGACTGAGCTCGACCGGCCACGGACCGAAACCTTCGGCGCTCAGCCGCCCTCCCCTGCAATGCACATCAGGCAGCACCGAGAAGTCGTCGCATTCAAGTTTGACATGCTGCAGCGTGCGCCCGGCCACAAGTGCGCGTGACGCAGTGATGCTTGCGCGGCCACCACCCAGCCCGGCTGCCGCGATGCGTACATCGCTCAATTCGACTGCGGCCGCCGACAGTGACTCGAAGCGCAGTTCGATGGCCGCCTGCGGCGATGAATGGGCACCGAGCAGAATCAGCGCTGCAGCGCAGCGGCGCAGCGGCCGCAACAGTCGTTCAGGAGGGAAATACACCCGTAGACAGATAGCGGTCACCGCGGTCGCAGACAATGGTGACGATGGTCGCATTCTCGACTTCGGCCGCAATGCGCAAGGCGACGACCAGTGCGCCGCCGGAACTGATGCCTGCGCAAATACCCTCTTCCGCGGCCAGACGGCGCGTCATGTCCTCGGCTGCAGCCTGACCGACATACTCCAGCCGGTCGACGCGGGCGCCGTCGTAGATCTTCGGCAGATAGGCTTGCGGCCACTTGCGGATACCCGGAATCTGCGCACCTTCCTCAGGCTGGCAGCCTACGATCTGGATGTCCGGATTTTTGGACTTCAGAAAGGTCGAGGTCCCCATGATGGTGCCAGTAGTGCCCATCGAGCTGACGAAATGGGTGACGCGACCTTCGGTATCGCGCCAGATCTCCGGGCCCGTTCCCTCAATATGGGCACGCGGATTATCCGGATTGGCGAACTGGTCGAGGATGATGCCGCGACCTTCGTCGCGCATCTTCTCCGCCACATCGCGCGCCAGTTCCATGCTGCCCGCCTTGCTCGTCAGCACCAGTTCGGCACCGTAGGCGGCCATGCTCTGGCGGCGCTCGATACTCTGGTTCTCGGGCATGACCAGAATCATCTTGTAGCCGCGCATCGCCGCCACCATGGCCAGGGCGATGCCGGTGTTGCCGCTGGTCGCCTCGATCAGGGTGTCACCCGGCTTGATGTCGCCGCGCTCCTCGGCACGACGGATCATCGACAGCGCCGGCCTGTCCTTGACCGAACCGGCCGGATTGTTTCCCTCCAGCTTGCCGAGGATGACGTTGCTGCGACGCGCGTTATCGTCGCCCGGAATGCGCTGCAACCGAACCAGCGGTGTGTTGCCGACGAAATCTTCGAGTGTCTTGTAGTGCATGGCTGCCTTGAAGTCTGTAGTGCGGACTCAGCGTGAGCCGGCCGGTTTGGGGGGCGCGCCTGCCGGCCTCGGTGGAACGGCGGACGTCACGGCCGCTGGATCGGCCGACGGCTGGGCGGGAGGACTGCCGGCGGGTCTCGGTGGTGCGCCTGCCGGTCGCGTCGGCGGAGCATGCGGGGTGCCCGCTGCACCACCCGCCGGACGCGGCGGTGGCGATGCTGCGGATCGCACCGGCGATGCTGCTGGCGCCGGTGCTGCCGGTACCGCAGTGGGCGTTTGTACCGCTGAAGGTGAGGCGCGGCGGCGCATCACCACGGCGCCGATCACTGCGATGAGCACGATCACCCCGACAATCCACCAAGGAAACCCAGCAGAGGCCGGTAAGGCAGAGGGTGGTTTCGCCGTCGCGCCAGAGGTTGATGCACCGGCTACGGGCCCGACGCTGAGCAACGGCTTGAGTTCGGCGAAGGTCTTGTCGCCGATGCCCTTCACATGGCGCAGGTCTTCCACCGAGGCGAACGGGCCATTCGTCGCACGGTGCTCGATGATGGCTTGGGCGCGGCTCGGGCCGATGCCGGGCAATGCATCGAGTTCAGCTTCGGTGGCGACATTCAGATCGAGCGCGGCCAGCGCCCAGGGGGCGGCGAGGCAAAGCAGCAGAAAGCAGATCAGGCGACGCATGGCGCAAAACTCCACAGGCAGACGTAAGACAGACGTCGCGCGACCGTCGGATCAGGTGTGATGCAGATCGGCCGCCAATTCGTCCAGCGAGCATACCGCAGTGCCGAGCTTCGCAACGACGATGCCCGCTGCACGGTTCGCCAGCCGCATCGCATCGGGCATCGAACTGCCTGCCGCCAGCATGACGGCCATAGTGGCGATCACCGTATCGCCTGCGCCGCTCACGTCATACACCTCGCGTGCGAGCGCGGGCTCGTGAATGACACCGTCCGCGTCGTACAGGCTCATGCCGGCGTCCGAGCGGGTCAACAGCAGCGCGCCAAGATTCAGTTCGTCACGCAGCGCGTGCGCGCGGTGCGCAAGGTCGTCGTCGTCCAGCCAGCGTCCAACGACCTCACGCAACTCGTTGCGATTCGGCTTCAACAGCGTGGCGCCGGCGTAGCGCGAATAGTCGTCGCCTTTGGGATCGACCAGCACGGGTTTGCCGGCGGTTCGGGCGATATCCATCATGTCGCGGATGTTCGACAGCGCGCCCTTGCCGTAATCAGACAGGATCACCAGATCCGCGTCGCTCACCCGGCGGGCAAACTCATCAAGCTTGGCGCGCAACACTTCGTGCGTGGGCATGTTCTCGAAATCGATGCGCAACAGTTGCTGCTGGCGTCCGATCACGCGCAGCTTGATCGTGGTCGACAAGGCGGCGTCTTCGTGCAGGCTGGCATCGATGTCCGCCGACTTCATCTGTTCGCGCAGCGTGCAGCCAGCCTCGTCGGCACCCACGACCGACAACAGGCTTACGTGTGCGCCCAGTGCGGCACAGTTGCGCGCGACGTTGGCCGCGCCACCCGGCCGCTCTTCCACCCGGTCGATCTTTACCACCGGCACCGGTGCCTCTGGCGAAATACGCTGCACGTCGCCGAACCAGTAGCGGTCCAGCATCACATCGCCGGCGATGAGGATGCGCGTACGAGAGGTGTCGGGCAACGACAAGTTGGATGACGAAAGGCGCATCGATCAGGGCGTGAGGTCGAATTCTTCGGTACGTTTGGGCGGATAGGTTTCCCAGCCGCCACAGGCCGGGCAGCGCCAGTGAAACTGGCGCGCCTTGAAGCCGCAGGTATCGCAACGGTAACGCGCCACGCGACGCGTGTGCGCATGGATGATGCCCTTCATCAGATCGGAATCGGTGCGCGACTCCGGCGGCAGCGTCTGCATCTGTGCCTCAAGCAGCTTGTCGAGGCCGAGCAGCGTCGGATTGCGGCGCAATTCGTCGCGCACGAGCGCGAGCGCACCGGCCGGCCCTTCCGTGTCGAGTTCCTCCTTGAACACGACGTCGAGCAGATCGAGGGAAGTGTGGCGTTCAAGATAGCTCTTCAGCAACGTGATGCCCTGACGTTCGCGACCGAGTTTGCGGTAGGCGTCGGCCAGACGGCCGGCAACCAGTGCGAGGTAGACCGGATTCTGCTGTTCGACCCGCTGCCACTGCTCGATCGCAAGTTCCCACTGCTGCTCGGCAGCGTGCAGGTCTCCCATCAATACCAGCGCACGCACACACTTGCGATGCGTGGCCAGCGCGTCCTCGAGTAGCGGCCGGGCGTCGCTGTAACGCGACTGCGCAAGCGCATGGGTGGCCAGCTCGCACAGGAACTGGGCAATGTCCTTCTGCGCGCGGTGTGATTCGCCCGGCGGCAAGGCGCGTGCGATCTCGATTGCCTTTGCCCACTCTTTCTCCTGCTGGTAAATGTCGAGCAGGTGATGCAGGGCTGCCATGTCGAGCGGCGTATTGCGCAGACCCACGAAAACCTCTTCGGCGCGATCGAGCAGACCGGCCTTCAGATAGTCCTGACCCAGTTCCAGCCGGGCATTTAGGCGCAACTCCGGCTTGATATCCTCTCGCTTCACCAACGCCTGGTGAATCTGGATGGCACGGTCGGTCTCGCCGCGGCGACGGAACAGATTACCGAGCGCGAACTGCAGTTCGGTGGTTTGCGGATCGCTGCGGGTCGCCTCGATGAATGACTCGATGGCGCGATCCGGCTGTTCATTAAGCAAAAAGTTCAGGCCGGCAAAATATGAACGCGGCAGCGCTCTCGATTCGCTGACCAGATGGCGAATATCGATGCGCGCAGCCAGCCAGCCGAGTCCGAAGAAGAGTGGCAGCGCGAGCAACCACCAAAGTTCGATGTCCATGTTCAGTGGGTAGCCGGCTCAGTCAGCCGAAGTTGGAGTCGGGCCAGACTGCTTGCGCGCATGCGTCCAGCCTGCAAACGCACCAAGCAACACGCCCAGCACGAACAATGCGAGCAGCAGGACCGACAGTTCGATGCGCCACTCGTGGCCGAAGAACCAGCGCACAGTGACCGGATCGCTGTTGCGCGCAGCAAGGCCCAGCAGCAGCAGGAACACGACAATGCGCAGCAGCCAGGTGAGGATGGCCATGGGCGAGTGAAATCAGGATACGGGCGATGCAGCAGCAAGTGCCTGATCGACTCGTTCGCGCAGTTCCTTGCCCGCCTTGAAATGCGGCACGCGTTTCTCGGGCACGAGAACCTTTTCGCCGGACTTCGGGTTGCGACCCACGCGCGGTGGCCGGTGATTCAGCGAAAAACTGCCGAAGCCACGGATTTCGATGCGGTCGCCACGCGCCAGTGCGGCCGTCATTTCATCGAGAATCATCTTGACTGCGTAGTCGGCATCCTTCGCCACCAGTTGCGGGAAGCGGGTAGCCAGCCGGGTGATCAGTTCGGATTTTGTCATGACAGATCGATTGAGCAGGTGCACGGAGCCGGATGATGACAAGACAACGCCGCCCGCAGGCGGCGCTGTCACCAAGCCTCAATCGCAAGCTGCGATCAGGAGGGGTTCTTCAACTTCGCCTTGAGCAACGCACCCAGGTTGGTGGTGCCACTGCTGGCCGACGAACCTTCGGACTGGATCTTCTGAATCGCGTCGTTCTGGTCTGCCTGATCCTTCGCACGCACGGACAGCGTGATCGAACGGGTCTTGCGGTCGAGATTGACGATCATCGTTTCGATCTCGTCGCCGACGTTCAGCACAGTGGTCAGGTCATCAACACGATCACGCGACGCTTCGGATGCGCGCAGATAGCCTTCAACGTCGTCGTTAAGCGCAATCACCGCGCCCTTGGCATCGACCGACTTCACGTTTCCGCGCACGACGCTGTTCTTGTCGTGGGTGGCGATGAAGTTGGTGAAGGGATCTCCATCCATCTGCTTGACGCCGAGCGAAATACGCTCGCGCTCAACATCGATCGACAGCACGATGGCTTCGACTTCGTCGCCCTTCTTGTAGTTGCGAACGGCTTCTTCGCCGGTCAGCGACCATGACAGGTCGGACAGATGCACCAGACCGTCGATGGCGCCGGTCAGACCGATGAACACGCCGAAGTCAGTGATCGACTTGATCTGTCCACGGACCTTGTCGCCCTTCTTGTGGTTCATCGAGAAATCCTCCCACGGGTTTGCCTGGCATTGCTTCATGCCCAGCGAAATCCGGCGGCGGTCCTCGTCGATCTCGAGAATCATCACTTCGACTTCGTCGCCCAGCTGGACAACCTTGGTCGGGTGGATGTTCTTGTTGGTCCAGTCCATTTCGGACACGTGAACCAGGCCTTCGATGCCCTGTTCGATCTCGACGAATGCGCCGTAGTCGGTCAGGTTGGTCACCTTGCCGAACAGGCGGGTGCCTTGCGGGTAGCGGCGCGAAATGCCCACCCACGGGTCTTCGCCCAGCTGCTTGAGACCCAGCGACACGCGGTTCTTCTCGGCATCGAACTTGAGCACCTTCGCTTCGACTTCATCACCGACCGCGAGCACTTCCGACGGGTGACGCACGCGGCGCCATGCCAGATCGGTGATGTGCAGCAGGCCGTCGATGCCACCGAGGTCGACGAATGCGCCGTAATCGGTGATGTTCTTGACGATGCCCTTGACGATCGTGCCTTCCTTCAGGTTCTCGAGCAGCTTTTCGCGCTCTTCGCCTGCGGTCAGTTCGAGCACTGCGCGACGCGACACGACCACGTTATTGCGCTTGCGGTCGAGCTTGATGACCTTGAATTCGAATTCCTTGTTTTCGTACGGCGCGGTGTCCTTGACCGGACGCAGATCGACCAGCGAACCCGGCAGGAAAGCGCGGATGCCGTTGGTCATCACGGTCAGACCGCCCTTGACCTTGCCCGACACCAGACCCTTGACGATGGTGCCGTCGCCGAGTGCCTTTTCGAGTTCGTTCCACGCAGCGATGCGTTTTGCCTTGTCGCGCGACAGCCGGGTTTCACCGTAACCGTCTTCGAGCATTTCGATTGCGACGCTGACGTAATCGCCCGGCGCAACGGTGAGCTCGCCACGATCCGTGCGGAATTCTTCGATCGCGATATAGCTTTCCGACTTCAAGCCGGCGTTCACGACAACGAAATTGTTGTCGACGCGCATCACTTCGGCGGTAATGACCTCACCTGCGCGCATTTCCTGACGCTGGAGGCTTTCCTCGAACAACGCTGCAAAACTTTCCATGGAATCCATGGATTCGGACGACTGGGCAACTTGGGACATTGGCAAAAAGCCGCTTGCGCGGCAACGGGTTAGGGGTGATCACAACACCCTTGCGAACATTCGCAGGGTGCACTTTCTGGACAACGGCGAATCAGGAATCAGTTCGATGCACCGGCTGCCCTGCCTTCACTTGCTCCCACGCATCAAGAACAATCCTGACGGCGGCATCTGCGGACATCGAACTCGTATCTAGCGGAATCGCACCGGCTACGCGCACCAGCGGCGCGTTGGCTCGTTTGCTGTCCCGTTCGTCGCGTTCACGCAAATCCTGAGAAAGACTTTCTAGGTTAGCAGAAACACCTTTTTCGATCAACTGCTTATACCGCCTCTGCGCTCTGACCTCGACGCTGGCGGTGAGGAAAACCTTGAGCGCGGCGTCGGGGAACACCACGGAGGCCATGTCGCGACCGTCGGCCACCAGTCCGGGAAGCCGGCGGAAGGCTCGCTGTCGCTCAAGCAGGGCCTGCCGGACGCCCTGGTGTACGGCAACTCTCGACGCACCGACCGAGGCGTCCTCTCTGCGCATCGCGTCCGACACATCTTCACCGGCAAGCAAGGTCGCGTTGCCCGCAAAACGCACATCGAGCGCGGTAGCAATGGCTTCAAGCGCTTCTCCGTCGTCCAGAGACGCGCCGCGCCGCAGCGCAGCCAGAGCCGTGAGACGATAGAGCGCGCCGCTGTCGAGCAGGTGGAAGCCCAGCGCCGCCGCAACGCGCGCGGCGACCGTCCCCTTGCCGGACGCCGACGGGCCGTCTATTGCGATCACAGGCGCCCGAACGTCGCCGCTCATCGAGCCACCTCCGCCCAGCGAGTGAAGTAGTCGGGAAAAGTCTTGGCGACGCAGCCGGGGTCCATGATACGCAGCGGCACACCGCCCAGCGTAGCCAGCGAGAAGCACATGGCCATTCGGTGATCGTCGTAGGTGTCGATCGATGCACCGGCGATGAAGGCCTTGGGCGGGGTGATCGCAATATAATCAGCGCCCTCCTCCACCGTGGCGCCGACCTTGCGCAGTTCGATCGCCATCGCAGCGATGCGGTCGGTTTCCTTGACCCGCCAGCTGGCGATGTTGCGCAGCCGGCTCGGACCGTCGGCAAACAGCGCGCAGATAGCCAGCGTCATCGCCGCGTCCGGAATGTGGTTCAGGTCGAGATCAAAAGCACGCAGTCGCCCGCTTGCCGGAGCGGATGCCTCCATCCAGTTCGGCCCCATGTTGATGACCGCGCCCAGCTGTTCCAGCGCCTGCGCGAACGCCACATCGCCCTGAACCGAATCACGCCCCACGCCTTCGACCCGCACCGGGCCGCCTCCGATCGCGCCGGCAGCGAGGAAGTAGGACGCCGAAGATGCATCGCCCTCGACAAAGCATTCGCCGGGCGACACGTACTCCGCCGCAGCCGGCAGGCTGATCGATGACCAGCCATCGCGACAGGCATCGACACCGAACTGGCGCATCAGGGCAAGCGTGATGTCGACATAGGGCTTGGAGATCAGCTCACCTTCAATATCGATGCGCACAGCACGCCCGGTCAGCGGCAGCGCCATCAGCAGCCCGGTCAGGAACTGGCTCGACACGTCACCGCGCACGCTGACGACTTCCACCTGCCGTAACCGCGCCGGATGGATACGCAGCGGCGGAAATCCGGCCTGGCCCTCGTAATCGATCTGTGCGCCGACCTGGTGCAGTGCGTCCACCAGATCGCCGATGGGCCTTTCATGCATGCGCGGCACTCCGTGCAGACGATATTCGCCGCCCATCAGGGCCAGCACCGCTGTCAGAGGACGGAAGGCCGTGCCGGCGTTACCGAGGAACAAGTCCGCTTCACGTACCGCGAACTGCCCGCCGGTGCCGTGAACACGATAGTCGTTGCCGCCCGCGTGTTGCCAATCCACGGCAAGACTGCGCAGGGCATCGAGCATGCGGTCTACGTCGTCGGAGGCCAGCAGGTCGTGCAGCAGCGTATCGCCTCGCGCGAGTGCTGCGAGAAGCAGCACGCGGTTCGATATGCTTTTCGAGCCTGGCAACCGCAGCGTACCGCGGGCAGTGGAGGCAGCAGGAAGGTCGAGAAATTCTATTTTCATCATAGCGGGAAGGTTCGCCGGCACCATCAAACGAGGACGGCCGGCTGTCGGATCAGCTCTGGCGCTGCGCCCAGGCAACGCGGGCCTCTCGGGCGATGCCCAGCAGCTTTTCGATGCCCGCCGCGTCGCCTTGCTCGATCAGCGTGCGGTAGCGCGCGAGTTCTTCTTCATAGGCGGTCAATTCGGAAAGCAATGCATCGCGATTGGCAAAGAAAATGTCGCGCCACATTTCGGGGTGGCTGGCAGCGATGCGGGTGAAATCGCGAAAGCCGCCGCCGGCGAGGCTGAATATCTCGTCGGCGTTCGACCGAGCGGCCAGTTCGGACACCAATGCGAACGACAGCAGATGCGGCAGGTGACTGACCGACGCCAGCCATCGGTCATGGTGTTCGGGCGAAGTGGTCGACACCTGCGCACCGCACACCTGCCAGGCCTTGCGGACCAGATCGATCGCTGCGTCATCGTTTTCGACCAGCGGCGTCAATACCACCCTGCGCTTGTCGTACAACTCGGCGCGCGCCGCCTGCGGGCCGCTCTTTTCGGCACCGGCGATCGGATGCCCCGGCACGAACTGCCCGATGCGGGAACCGAACCGGGCTCGCGCCACCGCAACGACATCGGCCTTGGTGCTGCCGGCGTCCGTGACCACCGTGTCGAGTGAAAGATGCGGCATCAGCTGCGACATCACGACATCCATCTGGCCCACCGGCATCGCGAGCAGCACCAGATCGACACCCTGCAGGGCGGTTCTCCAGTCTGTCTCGACACGGTCGACGAGGCCAAGAGACAGCGCGTCCTGCATGCTTTCCGCAGTGCGTCCGATGCCGACGACCTCGCCAACCTGCTTCGCCTGCTTCAACGCCGCAGCAAATGAGCCGCCGATCAGACCGACACCGCAGACCAGCAGGCGTCCGACCAGAGGCTTCGTCATGACGCGGGTCACGTCCAAGCCCTTGTCAGGGCATCGATAAAGCGCGCGTTCTCCGACTCGACGCCGATCGACACGCGCAGCCATTCCGGCATCGCGTAGCCGGCGATCGGACGCACGATGACTCCCTGCTCGAGCAATCGGCGGTTGGTGGTGGCCGCATCACCCGCGCGGAAGGCAATGAAATTGGCGCAGGAGTGGATGTACTCGATGCGTTGCCCGTCAAAGAACGCTTCCATCTGGCGCAGCCCGGCTGCATTCACTGCAGCCGAGGCACGCACGAAATCCTGGTCGGTCAGCGCGGCTGCGGCTGCAGCGAGGCCGACATTCGACACATTGAACGGTTGCCGAACGCGATTGAGCAGATCGACCACCGACGGCTGACCGATGCCGTAACCAACGCGAAGCCCCCCGAGTCCATACGCTTTGGAAAAGGTGCGCGACACCAGCAGGTTGGGATAGCGTGCGAGCCAGCGCGCGCTATCGTAGGCAAGGTGTTCAGGCAGGTATTCGCTGTACGCCTCGTCCAGCACGACCAACACATCAACCGGCACGGAAGCAACGAACCGCTCAAGCGCCGCAGCGTCGACAAATGTACCGGTCGGATTGTTCGGATTGGCGATGAACACGACACGCGTGTCGACACGGATGGCTGCACGCATCGCGCCGAGATCGCAGCCGAAACCATGCGCAGGGACTTCGATGCCGAAAGCGCCTGCAGCCAGCGTCGCCAGCGGATAGACCGCGAAGGCGTGCTTCGAATACACCGCACTGCTGCCCGGCCCCAGAAGCGCGCGCGCCACCATTTCGAGCACGTCATTCGAGCCATTGCCGAGCACGATCTGATTCATCTCGATGTCGTGATGGCGCATCAGGGCCTGCTTCAGTTCGAAGCCGTTGCCGTCGGGATAGCGCGGCACCTCGTCGATCGCTGCCAGCGCGGCCGCGCGGGCATGCGGGCTCATGCCCAGCGGATTTTCGTTGGACGCGAGTTTGACGATGGAAGACTCTTGCAGCCCCATTTCGCGGGCCAGTTCGGAAATCGGCTTACCCGGCTGATACGGGGAAATCGAACGGATATGCGCCGCTGCGCGGTCGAACACACTCATGAATTGCTCACCGAAACCGGATAGGAACCCAGCACCTTGAGCGAACCTGCTTCGCCGCGGATGCGGGCGATTGCCTTGCTGACGGCCGGCTCACTCAGATGACCTTCGATATCGACATAGAAAACATACTGCCAGCCGCCACTGCCGAAGCCGCGTACCGGTCGCGACTGCAACTTCGTCATGCTGACCCCCTCATCGGCCAGTGGCTGCAGCAAACGCACGACTGAACCGGAACGGTTCTGGACGGTGAAGATGAGCGAGGTCTTGTCGCGGCCCGACGGACCTGCATCGTGCTCGCCCAACACCAGGAAGCGCGTGGTGTTCGCCGGATCATCCTCGATGTTGGCGGCAAGGATGTGCAGGTCGTAGGCACGCGCTGCGGCCTCGCCAGCAATCGCTGCAGCGCGCTCCTCCTCGGCTGCGCGACGCGCCGCCTCGGCATTGCTGGCCACCGCCACCGTCGGTACGCCCGGCAGGTTGCGGTTGAGCCATTCATGACACTGCGCGAGCGATTGCGAATGGGAGTAAACACAACGCACCTCGTTCAACGGCGTGTCGCGACTCATCAGATTCTGTTCGACGCGCAACATGACTTCACCGCAGACCATCTGCGTCGTGCTGAGCAGCATGTCCAGCGTTCGTCCGACCGCGCCTTCGGTCGAATTCTCGACTGGCACGACGCCGTACGCCGCGTTGCCGGCCTCCACCGCACGAAACACCTCATCTATCGTAGCCAGTGGCAGCAGAGCCGGCGCCGAACCGAAATGCCGGCGTGCCGCACTTTCGGAAAAGGTACCTGCCGGACCGAGGAAAGCGACCGTCAGCGGCTGCTCCAGCGCGAGGCAGTGCGACATGATTTCGCGAAATACCGTCTTGACCGCGTGGCCGGGCAGCGGGCCCGGATTGTTATCCTCGAGCCGGCGCAGCACCTGCGCTTCACGTTCCGGGCGATAGATGTTGCCCTGCTTGATTTCGCCGATGCGGTGCGCGACACGCGCCCGCTCGGAAATGAGCTGGAGCACGCGTTGATCGATGTCGTCGATCGCATCGCGCAACTTCAGCAATTCCTCCAGCTCGGAAGTGGATGTCGGGGGAGTCGGATCGGATGCCATCGTTCAACCGTACCTGCGTTCGAATTCAGTCATGTAGTCGGCCAGTGCGCGCGCACCGTCGAGCGGCATCGCGTTGTAAAGCGAGGCGCGCACACCGCCCACCGCGCGATGTCCCTTGAGGTTGATCAGCCCGCGCCGGCGCGCGCCATCAAGAAAGCGTGTTTCCAGCCGCGGCTCGCGAAGGAAGAAAGGAATGTTCATGCGCGAACGCGAACCCTTCTGGATGCGGTTCGTGTACAGCTTCGAACCGTCGAGCACGTTGTAGATAAGCGTCGACTTGGCAGCGTTCTCCCGCTGCATCGCCGCGACGCCACCTGCCTTCTTCACATGCTCGAACACCAGCCCGGCAACCCAGATCATGAACGCCGCGGGAGTGTTGTACATCGAATCCCACTCGACGTGGCGCGCATAGCTCATCATCGATGGCACCGCAGCCCGCGCACGATGCAGCAGGTCGTCGCGGACGATCACGATTGCCAGTCCGGCCGGGCCGATGTTCTTCTGTGCCCCCGCGTAGATCAGGCCAAAGCGCGACACATCCAGTGGCCGCGACAGGATGTTCGACGACATGTCCGCCACCAGCGGGACGCTGCCGGTATCCGGATAATCGGCAAATTCGACGCCACCTATCGTTTCATTGGCGCAGAT
The DNA here is from genome assembly GCF_024580145.1 of Methyloversatilis sp. XJ19-49. GTDB lineage: Bacteria > Pseudomonadota > Gammaproteobacteria > Burkholderiales > Rhodocyclaceae > Methyloversatilis. The sequence continues at coordinate 89,502 of NZ_JANINI010000008.1, read as the reverse complement.
GTGCACGTACGCGGCCTGCGGATCCAGTTGCCAGTTCGCCGCATCGGGTACGCGATCGAATTCGCTGGCGGCTGCGCTGGCGGCGATGCGTACATTGGCCAGAGGTGCGGCTTCAGCCATCGCCTTGTCAGACCAGTAACCGGTGTGGATGTAATCCGCGCTCTGCCCCTCGCGCGCCAGATTCAGCGGTACCATTGCGAAGTGCGGCGTGGCACCGCCGTGAAGGAACAGCACGTGGTGAGAATCGGGGATCGCGAGCAGTTCGCGCAGATCGGCTTTGGCGCGGGCGAGAATGTCGGCGAACGGTTCGCTGCGGTGCCCCAGTTCGAGCGCCGAGTATCCACCTCCATCAAAATCCTGCCACTCGCGCGCAATCCGCTCGATCACCGGGTCCGGCATCATCGCCGGCCCAGCCCCGAAGTTGTATGCGCGCTCGCCCATGTCAGAACTATTCCGCGTCCTCGCCCCCGGCATCGGCTTCACCGGCAGACTCTGACTCGGCGTCGGAATCGACGTCGGCTTCGCTGTCGCTTTCGATCACCTTTTCGACGCCCGCGAGGCGGGTGCCACCATCGAGGTTGATCAGCGTGACGCCCTGGGTCGAACGGCCCATTTCCCGGATGTCTTCCACCCGCGTGCGGATCAGTACGCCGCCGGTAGAGATCAGCATGATTTCATCCCGGGTATCGACCAGCACGGCACCGACCACCGCGCCATTGCGCTCGCTCGACGCGATCGCCATGACGCCCTTGGTGCCGCGACCATGTTTCGGATACTCGGTCACCCGGGTGCGCTTGCCATAACCGTTCTCCGTTGCGGTCAGCACACTCAGTTCATCGTTCTTGGACACCAGCATGCAGATCACGCTCTGGCCACCTTCGATCATCATGCCGCGTACACCACGTGCAGTACGGCCCATCGGACGCACGTCAGCCTCTGCAAAGCGCACGGCCTTGCCAGCGTCCGAGAACAGCATGATGTCGTCGGTACCGTCGGTGATCGCGACGCCGATCAGCACGTCGCCTTCATCCAGATCGACGGCGATGATGCCGGCCTTGCGCGGATTGCCGAAATCCGACAGTGGTGTCTTCTTGACCGTGCCGCGGCCGGTCGCCATGAAGATGTAGTGGTTCTCGTCGAATTCCTTCACCGGCAGCACGGCCGTGATCTTCTCGCCTTCCATCAGCGGAAACAGGTTCACGATGGGCTTGCCACGCGAGTTGCGCGAACCTTCCGGCGCCTCGTACACCTTGAGCCAGTAGACGCGACCGCGGCTGGAAAAGCACAGGATGTAGTCGTGCGTGTTGGCGATGAACAGCTGGTCGACGAAGTCGTCTTCCTTCACCGCCGCTGCCTGCTTGCCGCGTCCGCCGCGGCGTTGCGAGCGATAGTCGGCCAGCGGCTGGCGTTTGAAGTAGCCGCCGTGCGACAGCGTCACGACCATGTCCTGCTGAGCGATCAGATCCTCGATGCCCAGATCCTGGGTGTGCGTGACGATTTCCGAGCGGCGGCCGTCGGCGAACTGGTCGCGGATCTGGCGCAGCTCGTCGGAAATGATCCAGTTGATGCGTTCCGGGCGGGCCAGGATGTCGAGCAGGTCGATGATCTGTGCGATCACCTCCTTGTACTCGGACATGATCTTTTCCTGCTCGAGGCCGGTCAGGCGGGCCAATTGCATGTCCAGAATGGCCTTGGCCTGCGCGTCCGACATGCGGTAGCCGTCGGCGAACGAACCGAATGCCGCATCGAGACCATCCGGCCGGAACGCTTCGGCACCGGCACGGGCAAGCATTTCATCGACCAGCGGTGACGTCCACGGCCGCGACATGAGTGCGACCTGCGCCTCGGCGCGCGACGCCGAGGCCTTGATGAGCGCAATGATTTCGTCGATGTTCGACAACGCAACCGCCAGACCTTCGAGCACGTGTCCGCGATCGCGCGCCTTGCGCAACTCGAACACGGTGCGACGGGTGATAACTTCGCGCCGGTGCGACAGGAAGCAGTCCAGCATTTCGCGCAGGTTCAGCAGACGCGGCCGGCCATCGACCAGCGCCACCATGTTCATGCCGAAGGTGTCCTGCAGCTGCGTGAGCTTGTACAGGTTGTTCAGGATGACTTCCGGCACTTCGTTGCGCTTGAGTTCGACCACCACGCGCATGCCGGACTTGTCGGACTCGTCGCGGATGTCGGAAATGCCCTCGATCCGCTTTTCGTTCACGAGCTCGGCGATGCGCTCGAGCAAGGTCTTCTTGTTAACCTGGTACGGTAGCTCATCGACGATGATGGCCTGCCGACTGCCGCGATCGATGTCCTCGAAGTGCGTGCGGGCGCGCATGACGACACGGCCGCGGCCGGTCATGTAGCCCTCGCGCACGCCGGTCAGACCGTAGATGAATCCGCTGGTCGGAAAATCGGGGGCCTGCACGATGTCGATGAGCTGTTCGATCGTCGTGTCCGGCTCTTTCAACAGCAACTGGCAGGCGTCGAGCACTTCGCCCAGATTGTGCGGCGGAATGTTGGTCGCCATGCCGACCGCGATGCCCGCACTGCCGTTGATCAGCAGGTTGGGAATGCGGCTGGGCAGCACCAGCGGCTCTTGCTCCTTGCCGTCGTAGTTCGGTCCGAAATCGACGGTTTCCTTGTCGATGTCGGCCAGCAGCTCAGCGGCAATCTTGTCCAGACGGCACTCGGTGTAACGCATGGCCGCCGCGTTGTCGCCGTCTACCGATCCGAAATTGCCCTGGCCGTCGATCAGCGTGTAGCGCAACGAAAAGTCCTGCGCCATGCGCACCAGCGTGTCGTAGATCGCCGAATCGCCGTGTGGGTGGTACTTACCCATGACATCGCCCACAACGCGAGCGCACTTCACGTAGGGCCGGTTCCACTGGATGTTCGCCTCGTGCATCGCGAACAGCACCCGGCGATGCACCGGCTTGAGGCCGTCGCGCACATCGGGCAGCGCGCGGCCGACGATCACGCTCATCGCGTAATCGAGGTAGGAATGCCGCATTTCGTCTTCGAGCGAAATGGGCAGCGTTTCCTTGGCAAAAGAAATGGTCATCTGAGGGCGGGAGGCGGACGGCGGCTGTCGTTGTATGAAACCAGTCAGACGGCTTGCTGTCTGTGCGGGCGGTTTGTGCAGCCAAACCGCAAGTTTAACATGCGCTTGCACTCGCCCCGGGGCCGCCGCACGTCACCCGGACAGACTAGACTTCGTCAAATCGCACCGACCTCTCCTCCGCCCGACATCCATGCACACAGCGCAAGCGCCCATTGCAATCGACCTGTTGATCGAAGCCCGCTGGATCATCCCGGTCGAACCTGCCGGGATGGTGCTCGAATATCACGCCGTTGCGGTCAGCAACGGCCGCATCGTTGATGTCCTGCCGGCGGAAGAAGCACGCCAGCGCTACACACCGGGTGAGCTCCGGACGCTGGACGACCATGTATTGATTCCGGGCCTGGTCAATGCCCACAGCCACGCCGCGATGAATCTGCTGCGAGGCTACGCGGACGACCTGCCGCTGATGCGCTGGCTGAGCGAGCACATCTGGCCGGCCGAGCAGGAACATGTGAGCCACGACTTCGTCCGCGACGGAACCGCGCTGGCCTGCGCTGAAATGCTGCGCGGCGGCATCACCTGCTTCAACGACATGTACTTCTTTCCGGATGCCGCTGCCGAAGCCGCGATCAATCTGGGCATGCGCGCCGTGCTGGGCATTGTGGTGATCGAGTTTCCAAGCGCCTGGGCCAGTGACGCCGATCAGTACATCAGCCGAGGGCTCGCAGTGAGGGATCGCCACAAATCCCACCCGCTGCTTCACTTCACGTTGTCGCCGCATGCACCCTATACGGTTTCCGACGCCACGTTCGAGCGCATCCGCACACTGGCCGAGCAACTTGATCTGCCCGTCCATACCCATGTCCACGAAACGCAGAGTGAAATCGAGCAGAGCATTGCCCAATACGGAGTAAGGCCGCTCGAACGCCTGCACCGGATCGGGCTGGTCGGCCCGGGACTGATTGCAGTACATGCGGTACATCTGGATGCTGACGAAATTGCGTTGCTGGGCCGCGAAGGCGCAAGCGTGGCGCACTGTCCCACGTCCAACATGAAGCTTGCGAGCGGCGCGGCGCCAGTCATGGCGCTGATGGCAGCAGGCGTCAATGTCGGACTGGGCAGCGACGGGGCCGCCAGCAACAATAGGCTCGACCTGTTCCAGGAAATGCGCCAGGCAGGGCTTCTTGCCAAGCTCACCACTGGCGACGCCGCTGCGCTGCCGGCCGCTCAGTTGTTGCATATGGCAACACTAGGGGGCGCGCGCGCGCTCGGCCTCGATCACCTTATCGGCTCCATTCGCCCGGGCAAGTCGGCAGATCTCTGCGCCGTGGCGTTCGACGCGCTCGAAACACGTCCCTGTTACGCGCCGATGTCGCACATTGTGTATGCCGCAGGGCGGGAACATGTCAGCGAAGTATGGGTCGCAGGACAAGCGCTTGTCAGCCGTGGCATCATGTTGCACCCGCACAACAACGAATTGAAGGCGCGCGGGCGGCTGTGGCAAAATAAGGTATTCAAATAACGGCTTGCCGCTGCCGTCTTGGCGGATTTCGCTGGTAATCGTGGCTTCAGCAAAGACTTTGCGGGCGTTTGCTCCGGAATCTTGCGAATCCATGGAAGGTCCGATTTACAACCGATTCAAGTCTCATACGAGGGGATCATGCTAAAACAACTGACGCAAAAACCGCTGCTCATCGCTCTGCTCGCCGCTTCCGCCAGCTTTGCCTCGAACGTATCCGCGGCTGAAGACATCAAGGTCGACCCGAAGATCCAGGCCCACGTCCCGTATGTGATTGACAGCCGCGGCGTTGTGGTTCGCAGCGCAACCGGCCTGTGCTGGAGGACCGGCTTCTGGACCCCGGCCTACGCTGCATCCGTGCCTGCAGTCGGTTGCGCCTGCGACAAGGACCTGCTCCCGAAGGATGTGTGCGAGCCGCCCGCTCCGGTCGTAGCCGCCCCGGCACCGAAGCCCGCTCCCGCCCCCGCCCCGGCTCCCGCGCCGAAGCCCGCCGCACAGAAAATCACCCTGTCGGCAGACGCCCTGTTCGATTTCGACAAGGCCGTACTCCGCCAGGAAGGCAAGGACAAGATTGACGACGTGGTCAGCAAGCTCGGTTCGATCGACCTTGAAGTGATCATCGCCGTCGGCCACGCTGACCGCATCGGCAAGGAAAAGTACAACCAGACGCTGTCCGAGAAGCGCGCAGCTGCGGTGAAGGAATACATCGTCAGCAAGGGCGTAGAAGCGAATCGTGTCTACACTGAAGGCAAGGGCGAATCGCAGCCGGTCACGGGCGATGCCTGCATGAAGATGGGCGCAGAAAACTTCCGCAACAAGAAGCTGGTGAATTGCCTCCAGCCTGACCGTCGCGTGGATATCGAAATCATCGGCACCCAGAAGTAAGCGGGTCCCTTGATCGGAAAAGCCCTGCACTTGTGCAGGGCTTTTTTTCGTCCGACTTTTCCCGAAGCTGCGTATACCATCGACTGCAACCGATGAACGCCTTGCCCTGTCAATGTGCACATGACTACTCAACAGAACGCCGATCCGCTCGAGCTGGAGAAGTTTTCCGAACTCGCGCACCGCTGGTGGGACCCGGAATCCGAGTTTCGCCCACTGCATGAAATCAATCCGCTGCGACTCGACTGGATAGACGGCTGCACCGGCATCGCCGGCAAGCGCGTGCTCGACGTCGGTTGCGGCGGTGGCATCCTGTCGGAGAGCATGGCCGCGCGCGGCGCCGACGTAACCGGCATCGATCTCAGCGAAAAGGCGCTTTCGGTAGCACGACTTCACCTGCTTGAAAGTGGCCGCAACGTGCGGTACGTACTCCAGTCAGCGGAAGATCACGCACGCGAAAATGCCGGCCAGTACGACGTGGTCACCTGCATGGAAATGCTGGAACACGTGCCCGATCCGGCGAGCACAATACGCGCATGCGCCACAATGGTGCGCCCGGGGGGTACGGTTTTCTTCTCGACGCTGAACCGTAATCCGAAGTCCTGGCTGTTTGCCATCGTCGGCGCCGAATACATACTGCGCCTGCTGCCGCGCGGTACGCACGAATACGAGAAGTTCATCAAACCGTCTGAGCTCGCACAGGACGCACGTGCGGCAGGCCTGCGTGAAGTCGAACTGATGGGCATGCTCTACAACCCCCTGACCAAGGTTTATTCGCTCGGCCGCGACACGACGGTCAATTACCTGATGCGATGCGTGCGCGATGAATGAATTGCGTACACGTGGCGTTCTGTTCGACCTTGACGGAACGCTCGCAGACACGGCGCCCGACCTCGGCGGTGCGCTGAACCGACTGCGCACCGAATCGGGCCTGCCCGAACTGCCCGCAGACGTCCTGCGGCCACACACCTCGGCCGGCGCACGCGGCCTGATTGGTGCCGGTTTCGGGATCCCCCCCGACGACGAGCGCTATGCCGCGCTCGCCAGTCGATTTCTGGCGATCTACGAAACGGCCCTGTGCGTGCAAACCCGCTTGTTCGAAGGCATGGGCGAAGTGCTGACCCGACTCGAGCTCGCCAACCTGCCCTGGGGCGTCGTCACGAACAAGGCAGCGCGCTTCACGCTGCCACTGATGCGCGAACTCGGTCTGCACGAACGCGCATCCAGCATCATCAGCGGTGACAGCGTTCCGGTACCGAAGCCGGATCCCGCAGGTCTGAAGCTGGCGGCCGAACAGATGGCGGTCGCCCCGGCACGTTGCATCTACGTCGGTGATGATCTGCGCGATATCGAGGCCGGCCGGGCCGCCGGCATGCGCACCGTCACGGCAGCCTTCGGCTACCTCGGCACCGGCGCGCACTTCCGCGACTGGGGCGCCGATCACATCATTCACCACCCGCTTGAACTGCTCACCCTCTTGTAATCACCTTCGGGTGGTATCATGTAATTGCTGAGGGGGCGACCTGGTCTCGACGTGGGTCGCGAAGCAGCGCAGGGCATACCGAGGGTCGGAGTACCTCGTAAATCCAACCGAAAATTAGATAGTCGCCAACGACGAATCTTACGCTCTGGCCGCTTAAGGCCGGACGCTGCACCGACTGATTAGCGGGTCGGGCCGGGCAACCGGTCGCAGCGCCATTAACAGCTAAAGTAAGGATGCACTCCGCCGCGTGGTGCATCACGAAAATCAAGCGGATCGCCTTTCATCAGCCTGCCGGGTCGGCGGGTGACGGGTTAGACCAAATGGCCAGGCTAAGTATGTAGAACTGTCTGTGTAGGGCTTGCGGACGCGGGTTCGATTCCCGCCGCCTCCACCAAAATTTCATCCAGCAGCATCCAAAAAAGGCCAAAACACTTTGATTTCAAGGAGTTTTGGCCTTTTTTACGCTCATAGACATCCGGGTATGTCCTTGTGCATCGGACGTTTTCGCGGGTAATTTGACGCCGCAGCCAGCTCGATTCGAGTTACCCGCCGCAGGAGTTTCCCGACCGTGGCAGTCGTGCAGCTACCCGAAGTCACCATCCGCAACGCGAAGCCGAAGGACCGTCCGTACAAGCTCAATGACGGCGGTGGCGTGCTGCTTCTCATCCAACCTAACGGCGCGCGCGGGTGGCGTCTCCCCACCAAAAAACGACAACCTGCTGATTCGTCGGTGTGCCGCTCTCGTGCATGCGCAATGGTGGCACTGCGATTTCCCGGCAGCAGCCAGAGCGTGGCCAACTCCGCAGCACGGAAGCCGCATGCGCCAGCAGCGACATGCGAGTGCGAAGGCTCACACACCAAGCGTCCAGGGAAGTTTGATCCGCCTGCATGCCGTGCAGGCCTTTCTCATCATGATCCGGAACTTAGCTCCTGATCACGATTTCGGCCTTCAGTTGAACACTGAAGCTTCGGCGAACTCGACGGTCACGGGGCCGGCGCATGGCAAATGACATTCTTGTTATCCTTGGGATCGCCGTCCCGGCGCCATGTCTCGTTGAAGGCGGACAGCTGCGCGGGCAGCAGTGCGTTCTGCACGCGCGTCACCCTCAGCCTGTCCGTACAGGCATCCTGTCAGTTGCCCCGCACCATCGCCATTACTCGCCCCATGTCCAGTGTTTCGGCCTGCTGCCGGATCTGTGGCAGGTACTGCGCCTGCATCTGCTTTGCCGGCGCAAGCAGGTTCTGGAAGGTGTCACGCAACATCGCGGCATTCATCATGCGACCGCCGGCGTAATAGCGCTTCGCCAGTTGTCCGAGGGCATAGGTGGTGGCGAACGAGAATGCCATGCCGGTCGCTGCGCCACCCAGCTTGCCGAATGTCTTGCCGGCCGCCTTGCCAAGCAGGCCGCCAAGCAGCTTGCGACCGAATTGCTCGAGATATTGCGACGTCAGCCCGACGCCGGCCGCGGCGATGAATTCCCGGATGTGGCCTTGGTCCAGCGTCACGCCGTGCGCCTTGCCGATGCCGTAGACCATCTTGACCTGCAGCGGAATGATGGCCATCGACGCCCAGGACTGCGGCAGCAGCTCCAGCGCACCATTGATCAGCGAATGGTTGAGGATGGACTTGTCGAGTTCGGCCTCCGGTACCGACGACTGGAACACTGTCGCCCCCGCGGCCGAAGGTACCGCCGCCACCGGGTGTGGTGCTTCACCGACGGACAGCGGCACCGCCACCTCGCCCGAAGCCACGATGGCTTCGGCGTCGGCATCAAAAGCGGCCGCCTGCTCGGCGTCGAGCTGAAGACGCGTCTTCAGCTCACCGAGGAAACGCTGTTCCGCTTCGCTCTGCCGGCCATCGGCGTCGCAGACGCACACCGCCATTTCATAGGCGAGCTGGCGCTGGCCTGCGTCGGTCAGCGCGGCGATGCACGCATCCAGCGACACCCGCCGGAGCAGCACATCCTGATAGACGCGGCCCAGATCGGCGCCGCCAGCCTCCCCCGAGACGGATTCGGCGATACGGCGTATTTCGTCGCGTTCGCGGTCATGCTTGTTGCCGTCGGCGAGCGCCGCGTACAACACGATGGCCAGCAGGGCGCTCTGTTCTTCGGGCTTCATGTCGTCACTCCGTTTCGATTACTCGACTGCATCACTGACGCACTCACTGCGCAGCCTTCAGCGCAGCGATGCGTTCTTCCAGCGGCGGGTGCGTCATGAACAAGCGCTTAAGGCCGCCATTGCCGCCACCCGCGATGCCGAACGCGGCCATCTTGTCCGGCAGCGGCTGCGGATGCAGCGAGTTCAGACGCTCCAGCGCGGCGATCATGTTGCTGCGGCCGGCCAGTCGTGCGCCGCCGGTGTCGGCACGGAACTCGCGCTGGCGCGAGAACCACATGACGATGATGGACGCAAGCACACCGAGAATAAGTTCGGCCACGATCATCGTGACGAAGAAGGCCGGGCCGTGACCGTCCTCGTTCTTGAACACGACCCGGTCGACCGTGTGGCCGATGACGCGCGACAGGAACATCACGAATGTGTTCACGACACCCTGGATCAACGCCAGCGTCACCATGTCGCCATTGGCGGCGTGCGCCACTTCGTGGCCGATGACGGCTTCGGCCTCGGCACGTGTCATCTGCTGAAGCAGGCCGCTGGATACTGCGATGAGCGAACTGTTCTTGCTCATTCCCGTCGCAAACGCATTCACGTCGGGCGCATCGTAGATGCCGACCTCGGGCATCTTGATGCCGGCCTCGGCCGAATACTTGCGCACGGTCTCGTACAGCCAGAACTCGGTCGAGTTCGCCGGCGTTTCGACGACCCGCACGCCCATTGCGCGTTTTGCGGTCCATTTGGAGATCGCCAGCGAAATGAGCGAGCCGCCGAAACCCATCACGGCGGCGAAGATCAGCAGCGAGCCCAGATTGAGGCCGTTCTCGGTCAGGTAGGGCTCGACGCCCAACAAGCGCATGGTGATGGACAGCACCAGCACGATGGCCATGTTGGTGGCGAGGAACAGCAGGACGCGTTTCATGGCGTGAATCTCCTTTTTTCGACGGGCAAAGCGCACCGCCTTCGGTGAATCGGCGTGGCGCACCGGGCGCAACACGTGTCAGCGTCCGATATTAGCCTTGCGCAAAACATCGAACAACACGAACTAAACTACGTTTAACTTCCATCTTTTGGAAGTTTTAATCGCTTGAAAAGCTCTTCCCGCATCCCACGCCGATCCGGCGCGGCAGCTGGGCAGCGTCCGCTGACCGTCGCTCATCCACCACATCCCGATTTTGCGCCGCAGCATCCGAATGCGCATACTGTGACTTGAACGAAGCCGGAGCGTTTTCATGCCTGTCACTGCTGTAAAGATCCGGGTGCTCGGAGCACTCATCGCACTTCTCCTCTCACCGCTCGCACGGGCGCTTGATTCACCGCCGCCGCTCAACCTCGATCAACGGCATTTCACCGTCTCGGGTCTGTCGTCCGGTGCCGCCATGGCGGTGCAGTTGGGGGTGGCGCATTCGTCGCGGGTGCGCGGCATCGGCATCGTGTCCGGGCCGCCGTATCTGTGCGCACAAGGTTTCGTCACCAAGGCGACCAATGACTGTCTGACGCTGGGCCGCACCTGGTTGCGCGAGCTGTTCGGACCGATGTTCGGGCTGTCGCTGTTCAGTTCGGGCGAGCGCGACATCGAGGTGCAGGACCTGATCGCCGACACGAAGAAGCTGGCGCAGCGTGATCGCATCGACCCGGTCGCGAACATGGGCGGCCAGCGCATCTGGGAATACCGCGGCAGCGAGGACCGCGTGGTCGGCGCCAAGGCGTCGGCAGCGCAGCACGCCTTCTTCCTGCACTTCAATGGCCTGATCGTGCGCGGCGAGCCGCGCGCCACGCCGCATACCCTGCCGACGAACGATCCGGCGCAGGGTGCATGCGATGTCAGCGACGAGGATTTCGTCAGCGGCTGTGATTTCGACGCTGCCGGCTTCATGCTGCGCAGCCTTTACAAGAAGCCGCGCGCGCGGGCGGACGACGGCGCCGGCCAGTGGTACGCGCTGCGTCAGGCCGACTATGTGCCGGTCACACCCGGTATGGCTGATCCGGACGCTGCGATGCGCATGCTGGGCCTGGCCGAATCGGCTCATGTCTTCGTGCCCGAGCGTTGCCGGGACGAAAAGTGCGGCATCCATGTCGCGCTGCATGGCTGCCAGCAGGGCATGACGGACGAAGCTTTCCAGGCTTTCACCGAAGGGGGGGGCTACATACGGTGGGCGGGGCCGCTGCGTCTGGTACTGCTTTTTCCGCGGGTCGACGCCATCCAGCCGCTTGAACGTGGCAACTGGGACAGTGTCGGCAATCCGATGGGCTGCTGGGACTGGTGGGGCTACACCACGCCGACCGATCTTTATGGCTATGCCACGCGCGATGCGCCGCAGATCCGCACGCTGATGAATATGGTGGACAAGCTGGGCAAGCCTGAATAGGCGACACCGCCCGGGGCAGACGAAGGATTCAGGCCGCCAACGCCGGCGCCGGTGCAACAGCGGCCAGCAAGAGGCGCTCGAGCTCGTCGTTTGCGCGCACCGGCCGCAATTGCTGATACAGCGCCTCAGCCTGAGGATAGGTACGGCGCAGAAGGTTCAGCCACTGCTTGAGCCGGCCGGCTGCGTGCCGCGCTTCCACATGGCTGAGCACGCGCTGCCAATACTCGGCCAGCAGCGGCGCGAACTGCAGCCAGTCCTGCGCCGGCGCGGTCGCCGCCTCACCCCGGATGTGCCGGCGGATGCGTTCGGCCAGCAGCGGGTCGGCCACCGCGCCGCGACCGAGCATCACGTCACCGAGGCCGCTTTCCGCGCGGCAACGCAGGTAATCCGCCACCGTCCAGATTTCGCCATTGGCGATCACCGGCACCTTCACCGATTCGGCGATGCGCGCGATCCACGGCCAGTGCGCCGGCGGACGGTAACCGTCGGCCTTGGTGCGGGCATGCACGACAATCATCTGCGCGCCACCATCGGCCAGCGCCTGCGCCGCCTCAATGGCGCGCCCGGTGTCATTCACGCCGAGCCGCATCTTGGCGGTGAAGGGTACGCGGCCGGCCACCGCACGGCTCACTGCCCGGACGATTTCGAACAGCAGTTCGGGCTCGTCGAGCAGCACCGCGCCGCCACGATGGCGGTTCACCGTCGGCGCGGGGCAGCCGAAATTCAGATCGATGCCCGCCGGATGCAACTGCGCCAGCAGGTCGGCGTTGTCGGCGAGGCAGGCCGGATCCGAGCCGAGCAACTGAACGCGCAGCGGAACACCACCGGCCGTTGTCGACTGTGCGAGCAGTTCGGGCGCAACGCGCGTGTAGACGCGTGCCGGCAGCAGCATATTGGTGACACGGACGAATTCGGTCACGCACCAGTCGTAGTGCGCCACCTGCGTGACGACTGCACGCAGGCGTGCGTCGAGCAAGCCTTCCATTGGCGCGAGCAGCAAGCGAGGAGAGGCGGACGACGGGACAGACATGCGGGCCGGTCGCGCCAGCAGGGCGCGGGACGGTGAAAGGAACACGATTATCGCTGCATCACGCGACTCAAGGTGATGCGAACGCTCATGCGCTTTTGTGGTGCCCGGAGCGGGAATCGAACCCGCATGACTTGCGTCGAGGGATTTTAAGTCCCTTGTGTCTACCAGTTTCACCATCCGGGCGGATGGACATCGGTGTTCAGAACAGACGAACACCGGACGCAGCGCCGGCGAAGGTATCACGGCACGTGATCATGGCCGATAGCCCGCCCTGCACGTGGTGTCAATGCGATACGCGTACCCGAAGCTGCGCGCTCGCGCCAGCGGCCACCAGCACCTCGCCGACGACTGCTGCCTGTCCGAATCCGTGATCGCGGAAGATGGCCAGGACGGCGCCGACACTGGCTGGATCGCATGATACGAGCAGACCGCCGCTGGTCTGGGGATCCGTCAGCAAGGCCTTGTCCTCTGCGGCAAAGTCGTCGGGCAGCCCGACGTGCGCGCCGTAGCCCCCCCAGTTGCGACCCGAAGCGCCGGTGACGAAGCCGCCCTGCGCCAGCGCACGCACACCGCCGAGCAAAGGCACGGCCGACCAGTCGATGCGCACATCGCATTTCGCACCACGCGCCAGTTCCAGCGCATGACCGGCCAGACCAAAGCCGGTCACATCGGTCAGTGCATGCACGCCCGGCAGCGCCGCCAGATCAGGGCCCGGCGTATTCAGCTTCGTCGTGGTCGCGATCATCTGCGCGTAGCCCGCGTCGTCGAGTGCGCCCTTCTTCAGCGCAGCCGACATGACGCCGACGCCCAGCGGCTTGCCCAGCACCAGCACGTCGCCCGGTCGGGCATCGGCGTTGCGGCGTACGCGCTCCGGGTGAACCAGCCCCAGCGCAACCAGCCCGTAGATGGCTTCGACCGAATCGATGGTGTGACCGCCGGCCACCGGGATGCCTGCGTCGCGGCATACGCTGGCGCCGCCTTCGAGGATGCGCCCGATGGTCGCGACCGACAGCACATTGATCGGCATGCCGACCAGCGCCAGCGCCATGATGGGGCGCCCGCCCATGGCATAGACATCGCTGATCGCATTGGTCGCCGCGATGCGTCCGAAGTCGTACGGGTCGTCGACGATGGGCATGAAGAAATCGGTGGTCGCAATCAGCGCCTGTTCGTCATTGAGGCGATACACGGCGGCGTCATCGGCCGTTTCGATGCCGACCATCAGTTCGCGCGGCATCGGCATCGCGGGCATGCCCTTCAGGATGTCGGACAGCACGCCCGGCGCGATCTTGCAGCCACACCCACCGCCGTGCGATAGCGATGTCAGGCGGGGCTCGGTGGCGGATGTCTGTGCAGTGCTCATGGTGGAGTCCAGGGGAAAGCGGTTCATCGGGACGGCATTGCCGTCGGGGGTGCGTCGAAGGATGCCAGACATTCGTCGATCAGCGCATGCAGCGCCGAGCGTTCGTGTTGGGCCGAAAAAAGCGCTGCCTTCGTGTCGCACTGGTACGCCAGATGCGCCAGCCAGTCGGCGTCGTCGCGCGCACGTGCCAAAAGCGCTGCCAGCGCATGTGCGTCACCCGGAGCACAGTAACCATCGTAATCCGCACCGAGCAGGCCGACATTGCCGTCGATGCGCGACGCCAGCACGGGCACGCCGCTGCGGATCGCCTCGATCACCGTGTGCGCGCCGCCTTCCATGCGGCTCGGGTGTACCAGCACGCTGGCGCGCTGCAGGCGACGACGGGTGGCGTCATGCGACAGCCCGCCCAGCCAGCGGTAAGCGGGGTACTGGACCATCAGGTGGCCAGCCGCTTCGCCCAGTTCCGGATCGAGCGCACTGCCGATGTGGTCGATGCGGATATCGCACCGTGCCGCCAATTCGCGCACGGCGTCGAACAGCACGTCCGGCGCCTTTTCGGCTCTCAGGTGACCTATCATCAGCGCGCGCAGGTAACGCGTCGGCGGTGCCTGCCGTATGCGCGAGGGACAGGACTGCAGCACGACGCGGCAGCGCGGCTTCAGCGAATCCGGCAGCGAGCGCGGACCGAGCGCGTTGAGCACGACCAGCCGGTCGGCGATGTCGAGCGAGTGGCGGGCAGACGCATCGGTCGCGATATCCCGGTAAAGATCGGTACCGGTCAGCACGACGATCAGCGGCCGCTCCGGATGGCGCGCGCGCCACGCGGCAGCCGACGCGGCAGAGCGGCGGGCGTGCAGCGCGATCATCACGCTTTCGTCACCGTCGTTCCACGCGCCGGTCAGATGCACCTCACAACGGTCGCGCAGCATCGACGCCCAACGCCGCGCGGTGCGCCAGTTGCCGTTGTTGGCATCGGCCAGCGCCGGCGTGACGATCACCATCTTGAGACGCGACATGGAGCTTTCCGTCATGAATGTTGTGCAGTCATCGACCGGCGCCCGCTACGGCGGCAGGGCGCTGCTGATTCAGGCACTGCAGGACAGTCGTGCCGACACGCTGGCGCGCTTCGCCGAATACCGGCGTGCCTTTCCGGATCTGCGCATTCCGTTTCACGAAACCCTGAACCCGCCCCTGTGGGAGCTGGGACACATCGGATGGTTCCAGACCTGGTGGACATCACGCAACCCGCAGCGCGCGCTCGGCTGGCGCGCCGATCCCGACGCGGCACGGCTGCCGGCCGCCCGCGCCGACGCCGATGCACTGTTCGATTCGAGTCGCGTGGCGCATGCCCTGCGGCCGGGGCTTGCGCTGCCCGACGCAGCCGCCACGCTCGACGACCTGAAGACCCAGCTCGATGACGTGATCGCGCTGCTCGAACAGACGCCCGAACACGATGAAGCGCTGTATTTCTTTCGCCTCGCACTGCTGCACGAAGACATGCATCACGAAGCTGCGTTGTACATGGCGCAGCAGCTCGGCATCGCAATCGACGACGCACGCTGGCGGCCCGTGGCTATCGCACGTGGGCAGACAGGCGACGCCCTGCACTTTCCAGCCAGCATCTGGATGCTCGGACATTCCGGAACCGGCTTTGCCTTCGACAACGAGTGCGCGGCCCACCCGGTCGGCATGCCGGCCTGCGAAATCGACCGGACCGTTGTCACCTGGCGGGACTACCTGCCCTTCGTCGACAGCGGTGCGCATGAGGACGCGCGCTGGTGGAGCGATGCCGGCTGGCGCTGGAAGACCGCTCAGGACCGACGGCATCCGCGCTATCTGCGTCGGCACGCGGGTGGCTGGGAACAGCTTCTGTATGGCCGCTGGTTCGAGATCGATCCGGATCATGCCGTCAGTCATGTCAGCGCCTACGAAGCCGAAGCGTGGTGCCGATGGGCCGGCCGGCGGCTGCCCACCGAAGCGGAATGGGAGCGCGCTGCCGTTGCCGAGCCTGCCGCATTCGAATGGGGGCAGGTATGGGAATGGACGGCCAGCACCTTCCTGCCCTACCCCGGCTTCACGCCGCATCCCTATCGCGACTATTCGGCGCCCTGGTTCGGCGACCGGCGCGTGCTGCGCGGGGCGTCGTTCATGACCCAGCCGCGCATGCATCACCCGCGCTACCGGAACTTCTTCCGCCCGGAGCGCGACGACGTGCCGGCCGGCTTCAGGACCTGTGCAGCGGGCTGAATGCATGGCTCACGCCGGCAGCGCCAGAAAGACGCCGAAGCGGGCCTGCGCATCCATCCAGCACGACACCTCGCAGAATCCGGCTTCGTGCAGCAGCGTCTCGAATGTGGCCGGTGTCCACTTGTACGAATTTTCGGTGTGGATGCGCTCGCCTTCGGCAAAGCGCCGCTCGCCGCCCGACCAGCGCACGGTCACCGCACGACGTGCCTCGAGATGCATTTCGATGCGCGATGCCGCACCGTCGAAGCGTGCGACGTGCCGCCAGCCAGAGACGTCGAAGTCGGTGCCCGCAACGCGATTCAGGTGACGCAGCACATTCAGGTTGAAGGCCGCCGTCACACCCAGCGCGTCGTCATATGCCGCTTCAAGCACCGCAGTGTCCTTGACCAGATCGACCCCGATCAGCAGGCCACCGCCACGCGCGGCCGTACAGGCTTCGGCGAGCAGACGACGGGCATCCGGCGGTGCGAAATTGCCGATGCTGGAACCCGGGTAGAACACCAGCGCAGGGCCTTCGTACAGGGTATCCGGCAGATCAAGGCAGGCCGAAAAGTCGCAGCCGACACCCAGCATGTCCATTGCCGGATGCGCGCGCTGCAGACATTCGATCGACTGCCGGAGAAAATCGGCGGAAATGTCGATCGCGACATAGCGGCGCGGTGCGAAGGCATCGAAAAGCGCTGCGGCCTTGGCACAGCTGCCGGCACCGAGATCGATCAGGTCGAAGGCGGTGCCGGCATGTGCGCGGAAGCGGTGTGCCATGTCCGACGCGTGCGCGCCGAATATCGCCGCTTCGGTGCGCGTCGGGTAGTACTCGTCCAGCGCGGTGATCGCCTCGAACAGACGCGAACCGAGCACATCGTAGAAGTATTTGGGAGACACCGACGCCACGGGCTGCATCAGCCCGGCCAGCACATCGTCCAGCCGCAAGGTATCGTCGATCGGCTGCAACTGGATGAAACGCGGTGTTCGCATCATGGTCGTAACGCAGCCTTTATATTTGTCGGTCGGGCGCAGCATATCGCACGCTGCGCCTTCATCATCGGCTGGCCGCACGCACTGCTCACTGGACGATTAATGCCCCCAATCCGCCGCATCGGTCTGCTCTTCGCCTACGACTGGGACCGCATCGGCTTCGAGCGGCACGCCTCGCGCCACAAGTTCTACCGCGGAGGTTTCGACCTGTTTTCCTTTCCGGACAATCTGCGGCTGATCGGTTTCGATTTCGATCGATTCGCCGACCGTACCGCCGACCGCGCGAGGCGTTGCGGATGGTTGGCAGTGCTGTCGCATCACGAACCATTCGGCGCGCTGGCTGCCGCCATGGTGGCTGAGCAACTCGGCCTCCCCGGCGTGCCACCCGAGGCGATTCTGGCCGCGCAGCACAAGCTGCATGCCAGACGGGTGCTCGAAAACGTTGCGCCCGAAGCCTGCCTGGCCTTTGCCGGGCTCGATCTGGATTACGGCGAACCAGTCCCGGAACATCTGCCCGGCGGGTTCGAGTATCCGGTGTATGTAAAACCGGTCAAGGCGGCTTTTTCGGTACTCGCACGCGAGGTCGGCAGTCGGGCAGCGCTGCAGGCACATACCCGATTCGACTGGCGGGAGCTGTGGGTGATCCGGCATCTGGTCGAGCCCTTCGATCGTGTGTGCCGGGCACGGCTGCCGCAGGCTGGCAGCGCGCATCGCCTGCTGCTCGAAGCGCCGGTCGATCCGGGCACACCGCAATTCAACCTTGATGGCTGGGTATTCGACGGACAGGTGCATGCACTGGGCGTGGTCGACGCGATCATGTATCCGGGCACCCAGGCCTTCATGCGCTGGGAGGTGCCGAGTCGCCTGCCGGAATCGGTGCAGGCGCGCGCACTTGACGTCGCGCGGCGCTTTCTCGGCGCGATAGGCTATTCGCTCGGTTTCTTCAATCTGGAATTCTTCTACGACGCGGCTACCGATCGTCTGACCGTCATCGAATGCAATCCCCGTCTGGCTTCGCAGTTCTCGGATCTGTATCGCCGCGTTCAGGGCATCGATGCGCACGCCTGGTCGCTGGCGCTGGCGCTCGGCGAAGACCCGCGACTGCTGCGCCGCGAAGATCCGACCGCCTGCGCGGCTGCCAGTCTCGTCTATCGCGCCTTCGACGCTGACGGCCTGCCCGCCATGCCGGACCGGACTTTGCGTAGCGCCTGGCAGCAGCACTTTCCCGACGGACTGCTTTTCGCTTTCGGCCGCAGTGGATACAGCCTGCGACGCGATCTGAAATGGACCGGCAGCCACCGCTACGGCATCGTGCATCTGGGCGCGCCGGATGCAGCGCAACTCCAGGTACGGGCCGAAGCCGCCAGCCGCATGCTGGGCTGGCCCGTGCCCTACGCCGACGATGCTCGCCTCGAGCGGGAAAGCGGCTCGAGCACGCGCGAAGTTGCCTGACCACACGTACTGACTGAAGGTCACTTCGACACGCGGTGTAAGCAATCCGCTGATGCGGCGGTCCGTTCTGGTTGTTCGACTCAACCGAAGGAGACACGCATGAACCGCTTCATCCGCTTCACCGCAATCGCCGCTCTTTCCCTCGCCGCCAGTCTGGCCCATGCGCTCGATATCCAGCCCTATACGGCGGCTGCACTCGGCGCCGCACAACAGGCCGGCAAGCCGGTGGCCGTGCACTTTCACGCGGAATGGTGTTCCACCTGCAAGACGCAGGAGAAGGCACTCAATGCGCTGAAGGCCGAAAAGGGTCTGGACATCACCGTTCTCATCGCCAATTACGATGAAGAGAAGGACCTGAAGAAGCAGTACAAGGTGCGCAGCCAGTCGGTGCTGATCGTATTCAAGGGCGAACAGGAAAAAACCCGACTCGCCGGCGACACTGACATCGAAAAGATCCGCGCCGCGCTGCAGGCCGGTCTGTGAGTTCCGCCGCCGAGTTCGGCCTGGCGCTGGCTGCTGGCAGCCTGACGACCCTGTCGCCCTGCGTGTTCCCCATTCTGCCGCTGGTGGTGGGCGGTGCCGTACAGGCGAACCGTCTGGCACCGGTGGCGATGGGACTCGGCATGGTTGCGTCGTTTGCGCTGCTGGGCGTGCTGGTCGGCGTGCTCGGCGATGCACTCGGGCTGGACGGCGATCTCATACGCACCGCCGGCGCCTGGCTGCTGATCGCCTTCGGCATCGTCATGCTGGTGCCGGCGCTGAGCGACCGCTTCAGTCTGCTGATGAGTCCGATCGCCGCCACTGCGCAGCAGGCGAGCAATCGCGTCGATGCCGGCTCGCTGCGCGGCAGCTTTCTGCTCGGCGCGGTACTCGGCATGGTGTGGAGCCCCTGCTCCGGACCGCTGCTGGCTTCGGCACTGACGCTGGTCGCGAGTGAAGGCGGCGCCGCACGCGGTGCATTGATACTCGGCCTGTTCGGCCTCGGCGCAGCAACGCCGCTTGTCGGCTTCGCGTATGCGTCCCGGGCCGGCTTCATGCGGTCGCGTAATTGGGTGCTGGCACACATCGACCACATCAAGAAGGGGTTCGGTCTGCTCATCCTGCTTGCGGGTCTGGCGGTGCTGATGGGCTGGGACAAGCAGCTCGAAGCCGCTGTACTGAATCTGCTGCCGGACGGCTGGGTCCGTACGACCGTCATGTTCTGATCACGGCTGTGCAAACGCGCGCAGCATCATCGTGGTCAGGTCGTGCAGACCGCCGCGCGGCTCGCGTGGCGGTTCCAGCCCGGCGTGGAAACCCTGCGCGGCGAAGCGTGCGAGCAGGTCCGGATCGCGCGACACGATATGTACCGGCACGTCCCATGAGGCACCTTCGCCGCTCACATTGGACGCAGGCTGGTGGTCGCCGACCAGAATGTAGACCGTCCCGCGCGGCTGCGGCTGGCGCAGATAGTCGCCGAGCCAGCGATAGGTGTATTCGACCATTTCCACGTAGCCCGGAAACATGTTCAGCCAGTCCGGCTTCACGGCCAGCGCACGCGCGCTGTCTTCCGCATCGAACGGAGTGTCACCGAGCAGTTTCCGCGGATCGGACTGATGGGGCGGCACAGGGCTGAACGGAAGATGACAGGTGATCGTCGGGAAGAACACGAAACGCGGCGGCGAGTCGGCATCACGCGGGAACAACTGCTCGAAACGCGCGGCGGCATACTGGTCGGGAATTTTCCAGTAGCCGAATTCCGGTCCGGGGTAATCGAGATCGCGGCCTTCCACGAACTGATCGTAGCCGTAGAACACGCGCTCCGGCCAGTCCCAGAACAGAGCCGGGTAGAAGCCGAACGTCCGGTACCCGTTGGCGCGGAACAGCGTGATCAGAGTCGGCCGATCCGTAGTCAGCAGCAGATCGTGGCGCAGCGGATCGGTAAGGTCGAGCCCCGACAGCATGCCCAGTTGCGCAAGATCCGATGCACCGCCGAAAGTCGGCGAGCGCATGAAGGCAGACACCACGCTGAAGCCTCCTTCAGCAATGTCGGCCGCCAGTCGCTCGCGCGCTGGCTTCAGGCGGGCTGCTGCCTCGGGGTTGTCGTAGACCACCGCGCCGTAGGATTCGAGCGGCATCAGATAGACATCGCTGCCACGCAGCCCTGCCAGTGCAGTGCCGGGTAGCGCCGCAAGTGCGGCATCGATTGCGTGGGCGCGTGGCAGGGTCTGCTCGACACGCTGCTCGGTGAAGATGGTTGTCAGCAGCGTGGCCTGGCGAACGTAGGTCGGCACGATGGCGCGCGACACGACGGGCCAGGTGGCGCGCACACCGGCGATGTTGGCTGTCACCAGCAGGACAGCCAGTGCCGTGACGAGTTGCGCCCATCGCGTCCGCAGCGCGTAGGGGACAGCATCGCGCACAGCGATCCGGATCAGCAACCCGAACAGCCGATAGATCGCATACACCAGCAGCACGACCGCGGCGACGGCTCCCGTGCTCATCCACCACGGTAGATTCTGCGCAGACACCCACAGAAAG
The DNA here is from genome assembly GCF_024580145.1 of Methyloversatilis sp. XJ19-49. Taxonomy (GTDB): domain Bacteria; phylum Pseudomonadota; class Gammaproteobacteria; order Burkholderiales; family Rhodocyclaceae; genus Methyloversatilis. The sequence goes on along the minus strand of NZ_JANINI010000008.1, from coordinate 68,483 downwards.
CGCGGAATCTGTTGCCCGTCCCAGTAGAGATTCACCGGCCGCCCGAACAGGGCGGGTACGGTGACGTCGCCGTAGCGCCCGAGCACGAGCAGCATGAACACCACGGTGAATCCGGCCAGGACGCGCGGCGATGGCGCCCCCCACCTGGCAACCACGAACAGCAGGCTGAGCCACAGGCCGACGAATTCCGGCGCCAGCCGATGGTCGGGCACGATGGCTGGCGTGGGCCACACGTTGTTGAAGCTGAGGAGGGCATTCAACAGCAGCAGCGCGAGGGCGGCCTGTGCCCCGCGACGCCACGCAGGCAAGGCAGAAGTGATCACGCCCGGACGCGCCCGGATGCGATGTAACCCATGCCGTATTGCGTCGGCGTCAGCCGCCAGCCATCGAGTCGGGGTGCGATGCGGTCCCAGGGCGAGCGCAGTTCGCCCGGCGCCCCGTTGTAGCCATGGTTCTTGAAGTAGACCCAGATGTTCAGCGGCGCCAGCCAGAGCGGAAAGTACTTGATGCCTGCGATGGCGACTGCCGCGCCTGGCCGGGCGCAGGCCAGCAGGCGCTCGACGGCAGACGCCGAGCGCAGTACATCGTGTGTGTAGTGGAACAGCAGCGCGTCGACAGGCGCCGGCAGGAACAGCCCCTGAGCCGGCGTTTCATGCAGGTGAACGTTCTGCCAGCCGGCAGCCGCAACGCGTTCGCGCGCCTGCTTCAGCATGTCCGGACTCTGGTCGAAGCCATGGATCTGGCCCGCCTCACCCACGCACTCGCGCAAACGTGCAAGGCTCAACCCGGTGCCGCAACCGACGTCGAGAACGGCCTGTCCGGGCCGAAGGTCGAGCAGGTTGATCGTCCGTTCGCGGATCGGCCAGGTCGGGCCGCACGTCGCGTCATAGCCGGCGGCCCGATGGCGATACTTTTCGATGGAAGCGATGCGAACCGCTTCGTCGGGCAGGCCGGCAGGTGATCGGACGTTCATTGCAGGTCGGATACCGCTGGAGAGGAAGGGCTGGGCAGCGCAATGTGCCCGCCCGTTTTCAACTCAGACGTCCGGCGCGGCGAAGGGTTTCCACGATCTGTTCGACTTCCTCTTCCTGCGTGCTTGAAGAAATCGTCAGCATGCTGCCATCCACATCGAGCAGTGGCTGCCCCTGCCCGGAAACGACCCTCACCTCGACTCGCTCGCCCGCAGGGACGACTGCACCGAGGCTCGGTGGCTGGCCGGAATCCGCATCCACCACCACGATGAGGCCGGCATCGAGGAGGATGCCTGCAATCCGCAGGAAGTCCGCCGTCGCCGCCGGCAGCACGATGGTGTGCCGTCCAATCGACATGAGCTTCTGCTCAAGTCGGCAGGCGTCTACGCCCTCGCCCGCCCACAGCAGCAACGGCGACTGCTGCTTGAGTGCCGCGCGTTCGGCGCGGCCGGTGCCGAGCTGAGTCCAGCCGAGATCGCGCGGTTTGCTGCGCGCGCCGTGCAGCAAGCCGGCACCGACGGTGTTGTTGCTCAGGCGGTCGATCAGGATGAAGCTGCCGGTGTCATGCACCGTTTCATACGGGTCGAACGCGATCAGGCGGTCGGTCACCAGCGCGACGCGGCCGATTTCGTTCAGCGCCAGCGCCGCCGCTTCGCCGCGCTCCATCGTGTTCACATTGACGCGGTATTCGATCGCGTTGATGGTGGCGCCGACGGTGCGCGTGCCGCTCTTCATCAGATAGCTGCGGCCGGTGGCGAGCGCTTCGTCGCTCATCCACACCAGCGTGGCGTCGAAACTGTCGCCGGCGCCGGACGGTTGCGCCGCCGCGACGATGACGTCGCCCCGGCTGCAGTCGATCTCGTCGGTCAGCGTCAGCGTGACCGACTGGCCGGCCACCGCTTCCGGCAGATCGCCGCCCGAAACGACGATGCGCTCGACCGTGCTGTCGCGGCCGGACGGCTGCACGCGGATGCGGTCACCGGGGCGCACGGTGCCCGAAGCGATCAGTCCGGAGAAGCCGCGGAAGTCGAGGTTGGGGCGATTGACCCACTGCACCGGCAGACGGAACGGACCGCTCGTCTGGATGTCATCGATCGGTACCGTTTCCAGGTGCTCCATCAGCGTCGGGCCGGCATACCAGGGCGTGCGATCGCTCTTGTCGGTGATGTTGTCGCCCCGGAGCGCCGACATCGGAATGCACAGGATGTCGTTCAGACCGATCTGCGCCGCGAAGGTGCGGTAGTCGCGCTCGATGCGGTCATACACGTCCTGCGAGAAGCCGACCAGATCCATCTTGTTGATGGCGACCACCACGCGCCTGATGCCGATCAGCGACACCAGGAAGCTGTGGCGGCGCGTCTGCGTCTGCACGCCGTGACGGGCGTCGACCAGGATGATCGCCAGGTCGGCCGTCGAGGCGCCGGTCACCATGTTCCGCGTGTATTGCTCGTGGCCCGGCGTGTCGGCGACGATGAACTTGCGCCGGTCGGTCGAGAAAAAACGGTAGGCCACGTCGATCGTGATGCCCTGCTCGCGCTCGGCCGACAGGCCATCGACCAGCAGCGCGAAGTCGAGATCGCCGCCCTGCGTGCCGACCTTCTTCGAATCGGCTTCGAGCGCGGCCAGCTGGTCTTCGAACAGCATTTTCGATTCGTACAGCAGGCGGCCGATCAGCGTGCTCTTGCCGTCGTCCACGCTGCCGCAGGTGATGAAGCGAAGCAGGCTCTTGTGCTCGTGCTGCTTGAGGTAGGCACCGATGTCTTCGGCGATCAGGTCGGAAACGTGTGCCATATCAGAAGTACCCTTCCTGCTTCTTCTTTTCCATCGAGCCGGTCGAATCGTGGTCGATCACGCGGCCCTGCCGCTCCGAGGTCGTCGTCAGCAGCATTTCCTGGATGATGTCCGTCAGCGTCGCGGCGGTCGATTCGACCGCGCCGGTCAGCGGATAGCAACCCAGCGTACGGAAGCGCACGCTCTTCATCTGCGGCACCTCGCCCGGGCGCAGCGGCATGCGTTCGTCGTCGACCATGATCAAGGTGCCGTCGCGCTCGACCACCGGACGCTCCGCGGCAAAATAGAGCGGCACGATGGGAATGTTTTCCAGGTGGATGTATTGCCAGATATCGAGCTCGGTCCAGTTCGAGATCGGGAACACTCGGATCGACTCACCCGGATGCTTGCGCGCGTTGTACAGCTTCCACAGCTCCGGGCGCTGGCTCTTCGGGTCCCAGCGATGCTGCGCGGTGCGGAACGAAAAGATGCGTTCCTTGGCGCGCGACTTCTCTTCGTCGCGACGTGCGCCGCCGAATGCGGCGTCGAACTTGTACTTGTCCAGCGCCTGCTTCAGGCCTTCGGTCTTCCACAGATCGGTGTGCAGCGCCGACCCGTGGTCGAACGGGTTGATGTTGCGCGACTTGGCATCGGGATTGATATGCACGAGCAGGTCCATGCCCAGCTTGCGCGCCATCGCATCGCGGAATTCGTACATCGCCTTGAATTTCCACGTGGTATCGACGTGCAGCAGCGGAAACGGCGGCACCGACGGGTAGAAGGCCTTGGCGGCCAGGTGCAGCATCACCGCGCTGTCCTTGCCGACCGAATAGAGCATGACCGGGTTTTCGGCCTCGGCCACCACCTCACGCATGATGTGGATGCTCTCGGCTTCCAGCCGCTGCAGGTGGGTCAATGTAGTCATCGTGATGAAAACCGAGAAGCAGGGTTGCGCATCGGCCCGAAGAGGCTGGCTGACGCGGAAGGACCAGGATTTTACATTGCGCGCGTGCCCGTGGGTACGGCTGCGCGATTTGCAGGGCCATACAGGCTGCTGGATCGGCTCATTCGAGCGACCAGATTGCCCCTGAAGCAGGGTATCCAGTCAGCCCGCAGACCGCATATCTGCATGGACGCAGTCCGCGAGCCACCGGACACTCCGTCTCTGCGTATGCGCTTCGGCTCGTTGCTTGCCGCCGCGGCCACCCCAACCCTAACTTGGCTATCCGCGAATGAGGCAGTCCGGCCCCGAGGTCACCTGCACTACGACCTGCCAATCGACGGCTACTGGATTGTCGCCAGTTCCACGTCTAATTATCTGCAACATGACTCTGCCGGACTCGCGCGCCTGCTGCACGGCTTGCTCAAACATTGCGCGGTTCCTTGGACATAGACGGCGCGCGCCGTGACCTTTAACGGAGGCGGAGCAGCCAAATAAGTCATGCAGGTGCATCACGCAAAGAAGTTGCAACTCTAGGGATACAGCTTCTGATGAATCAGGAAGGGCTCTTCAGATCATCGGGAGTTGGTGCAAACGTACGGGGCGAAAATCCTAGATCGCGGACAGCATCGCTGTAGTCGAAAACCATATCGACATTCATCCGCTCCACCATACCAAACGACAACGTTGACCTTGGACGAGCCACCGACCACGCTGACACCACGCACCGGAAAATCCAGTGCGGCACCTTGACTAACCGCGGCCGTCGCGTCATTCCAATAAAGATGCGTTCGATCATTGTCCGGTAAGTCAACCTCTCTTTGCCACACAGGTCGTAGGAACGCCTTGCAGCGGCGGGCGACCACCCAGCCGCGACGACTGCATGCGCAAGATCCTCGGCATGTAACGGTTGGCGCAGCCCGCGCGCGGAACCCAGTAGAGGAAAGAACCCGAAACGCCTTATGAAGGCGGCTACGGCACCCACATTCTTGTCTCGTCCGAAACCGTAGATCAGCGTCGTGCGAAGGATGACCCATTCGACGCCATTGCTCTCCGCCCATGCGATCAACGCACGCTCGCCGTCGATAAGCCGCTTCACGGTCAATTGCTCACGTGGATCGGAAGAATCAAGCTTCGTAAACCGGCTCGTCGAGGATACGGCAACCACACGCTTGGCTCCGCTCGCAAGCACGGTTGCCAGATACTCCGGAAGTATCCATATCGGCGCGAGGCAAAACCATACTTCAACCCGGTCAACGTTAGCGACATTGAGTTCCGCGGTCGGTCGCCACGCCACGGACTCGATCTCACACACCTGCGCGCTGCGCGAATAGGCACGGATCCCGCAACCCTGCTCGCGCAGACTTTCGAGCAGTATCGGGCCAACCAGTCCACGCGCACCCAGAACTGCGACTGTAATCCTCTCAGCGATCACCTACTCTCCCACGGAGACCACGGATGAAATGAACCGACGCCAGCAGGGCAAATCGTGTCCAGACGCCGACGGCCACAATCCACATGAGAAGACCTGGATACTGATGGCGGAAAAACTTTCGGTAGAACCGCATCATGCCGCGATGCTTGTGCCACTCAACAAAGATAGGGCGATTACGGCTGCATGCCCCAAGTGCGTGAACAACGCGCGCCGTCGGCACGAACACGATGCGCCACTCCCTTTGGCGGAAGCGCATGCACCAGTCCAGATCCTCGCAATGCAGGAAGTAGCCCTCATCCCAGTTGCCAACATCGTCGACAGCGGTTTTGCTGACAAGCATGCATGCGCCGGAAATCGCCTCGACGTCGATCGGAGCCAAGGGCAGTGGCTGCTTGTGCAGATAGAAGTCGAAGAATAGCTTCGGCCAGCGCGACGAGAAACGGCTCAGTCCGGTCATGCGCACCAACGACCGCCAGGGAGTCGGCACTGCACGACGCCCGCCGCCCTGCTCACTTCCATCCTCGTTGAGCAAGAGCCCACCAACCATCCCGACGTGGGACTGCTCTGCGAAAACTTCCAGCATTCTCGCGATCGCCCCAGCCTCAAGGCTGCAATCCGGATTAAGGAAGAGGATGTACTCGGTAGAACAGGCCCGCAGACCCACATTGCAGGCTGCGGCAAATCCTGCGTTGTACCCGTTTCGGATGCAACCAAAGTAGGGGTCGCTGCCGAACTCGCGTTCGCACTCGACCAGACTGCCGTCCGTCGAATCGTTGTCGACCACCAGCACCTTGCGAGAGCCTGCCAGTGCGCCACGCACGCACTCCGTGAGCAGCGAACCGGCGTTGTAGTTGACGATGACTACAGATAAGTCGTCCCGACCAGGCAACACTACGGGCGTCGTCATCGCGCGGACTGCCGGGACACACGGAATCCGGCCCCTGGGAAAAGTGACTTGTCGAGTGCAATCCAGACGTCCCGCACGCTCGCCCTGCGCACGCGCTGTATCGCCTTACGCTGCACCCAGACGGCCGGCAGCGCCCGCACTGCGTCGCGCTTGGCTCGCATCATGACCGCCGCCTGCCCCGAGCGCATCGCAGCAGCCAGATAGGCGAAGTTCATCAGAAGATGCAAAGGTAAAAGAAGCCAGAACAATGTGGAAGGCATGTTTTTAACATAATTGAAGATGATGTTTCGATGCCCGTAATAAACCGCGAAATCACTTCGCCGCCCGGTCAATGCGGAACCAATGTGTCGCACGATCGCGTCGGGGACGTAGCGGCAACCGTATCCGGCCAATCGGAGCCTGAAGCCGAGGTCGACATCTTCGAGATAGCAAAAAAAATTCTCATCGAAACCACCGCACTCCATCAAAGCAGAGCGGCGATAAAGCGCCGCAGCCGCGCACGGCGCGAAAACCTCCTCCTCGACCAGAAAGCGAGCTGCGGCGGCGCCGCCATGCCCCCGTCGGGCAGGCTTTCCGCTGACCGACAGAACGTCACCGGCACCATCCAGCCTGCAGGCATTACCATGATCGAGCATCCGGCTTGCAAAGCTGGCGCACGACGGATTCTCGCTGGCCGAACGGAGAAGTGCCTGCAGCCAGCCAGGCGCGGGAAACGCGTCCGGATTGAGCAGAGCCACGTACTCGACGTCACTGCAGCGTGAAATGGCAAGATTGTTGGCTGCGGCAAAGCCGAGATTTTCGGGCGACAGAACCAGCTCGCAAAGCGCGCGGCCCCGGACGACCGCCTCAAGCCGGTCTGCATCGGCGCTACCGTTGTCAATTACCAAAATGCGACGAGGCTGAAACGTCTGCGTATCGAGTGCGTCGAGCACGCTACCCAGCAGCCCGCTGGCGTTCCAAGTCACGATGACCACGGCAACTGTCGTCACATCGAATCCTTGCGCCTCGATCTGCGCGCAAACGGAGTATGGAAATACAGTCGCCGCAGCAATGCGCGAACAGCCGCAGCAGGTGTCGTCCACGGCCGGGCCTTGCCGGTATTCATTTGCTTGTAGGGCGCAACGAATCCGCGATCGAGTGCTCGCATCGACGCGGGCAATGCCAATGGATCGTCAATACCCTCGTCGATCTGCACGAGTAGCGATGGACGGACATGCCCGCAGGTCACCATCTGCGCAAGGCTGGCACGCGGGATGAAGTCGTCGGCAATGGCACGACGGAGCCAGGTTACCCACAAGTGACCCTGCGGATTGGCGCAGGACACCCATGGCTGGGAGTTCATGTCGGTGTAGTGGAGCAGACGTGTATCGCCCGGACTATATCGTTCAAGAGCATTCCAGCCTGCGGGAAGCACGCGACCTACACTTCGAGCGACCCGCATGTCGTACATCAGTGCGCCGTAGTCCAACTCGCCGGCGTCAAGGCGGGCGACGATGCTCTCGATCCGCCAGTCCAGCGCTGCACAGTCGAGGAGCATGACACTGAACTGCCCGCGGCGCCCATGGTCCTCCTCGATCACCGTCAACAGATCGTGATCATGAAATTCCTGACACCAGAGTTCGGCAATATCGGAGAACACCAGCATATCCGCATCAAGATAAATGGCGCGGCCGGCGTGCCCACAAAGTTCGGGGATAAGGAAGCGCTGGAACGAGAATGGCGTGCGCGGCCGGTTCACAAGATCGGCAGGCATCGGAATCTCGCGGCCCTGCGAATGGAGTGCAACAAGCGTTACGGGCAGCGAAGCAGAAGCGCGGATCGAGAACTCGAGCACGCGCATGGGCAGCAATTCAGCCTCCGTACAGGCAACGAACACGCGCACGGGACCTTCGACCTCGACAACACTCGGCGCGTGCACGCTGGCATCCATCAACGTCGTCTCATGAAAGCAACGGCGCAAGCGCGAATGCTGCGTGCGGAATGCGCGCCATCCGTGGCCGGACACGCTCTACATAGCGTTGCACGCACGAATGCGCGGCGATCCTTCGCACCATCTCGGGCAACAGTTGGCTTCGGTCGAAGTGCTTGGCGGGCTCGTCGACCAGCACATTGCGGAAGTCGAAGTCTGCATGCAGAAAACCGTTCAACCCCGAGACGCTGCGCTCGAAGTCGAAGACCAAATCCTCATAGTGCAGATGCAGAACATCGTGCCGCGCCTCGACCTGCTCGATCGCTTGAAAGGCCGCGACCCAGGCTTCGAGCATCGCGTCGAAATCGGTGATGGATTTCCACCAGTCCCGTCCCAGGCGCGCCGCCTCGAGCCGGCGCAGCATCGAGTTGACGACATCGAGCGGATTACGCGTGACGTGCAGGTAACGCACTCCGGGAAGGCTCAGCACCTGATCGATCTCACGCGCGTAGGCCGGCAGCTTGTCGCCCCAGAGTTGCAGTGCCGCGCCGGGATGCAGTTGCGCGTGATGATGTGAATAGATGAAGTGCAGCGTCGGCCATACGGCCGAACGATCGAAATTGTGGCTGTGTATCGAGTCAAGCGTAAGCGTCTCGCGCGGCGACAGTTCGCGCATTCCGTTCTGCAGGGCCTTGGCCCGGCGGGTTCGGGTGTCGAGCAGCTTTTCGAGAACCTGCACGCTCTTCAACAGATTCTCTTCCGACGAAATGAATACGCCAGGCGCCGAGTTGAGAACCTGAAGCACGGCGGTCGTACCGCTGCGCGGGCTGCCGCCTATCAGCAAGACCCCATTCTTCATGAGGCCCTCGGTCGTGGATGTCTGGCCAGCATCAGGGCACTCTTCGCTGCCTCCTGCAAGGGGCGCACATCCGTGAACCTTTCGAGCAAAAGGCGCTCGCCTCCCTGCCCCAGTCGCACATCCGTGACCACGACACCGTCGTCGGACAATGAATCGGCCACGTCATCAACGTATTCCGAAACCGGGTAATGGAACCCCCAGGACTTGCGGGAAAAAACGAAATCCACTGGCCGACACGCGGCAATCGACCAATTCCCGACCTCACACAGCCGCAGGTCGCCGGGGGCAACACCGTTCAGCGCCAGGAATTCCGCCGTCACCTCCAGCGATGCCGTGAAAACGTAGGTCTGATTGAAGCCTGTCGGCGCGGTCTGAATACTGCTCAGGTCGACCGACTTGTCAAACAGGTAGATCACCGGCTTTTCGGCACCGCAGCAGCGGTACAGCAGCAAGTCAATCAAACCGATGCCGCAGCCGATATCAAGGATGCTGCGACAAGTTGCGGGAAGGCAAGACTTGATGGCAGTAAAGAAAACGCGATTGGCTTCCAGATAGGAAGCAATGAACTCTTCCTGAAAGGCGCGATTCTCGAGAATGGTCGCAAACACATCACCTTCCCCTTCATAGCGTCGACGGACCTCGGCCGCGGCACCCTGCGCAAGCAATACATGCAGCACCGAAAGAGGAAAGACGATACCGTCATGAATGACGGTAGCCGAGGGCGAGGGCGGGACAGAAACTTGAATGTCTGGCATCAGATATCCGGAGAACAGGAACAGCGATGAGACGAAATCAAAGCGGCAGATTCACGATGAACGCACGGCCTGCCCAGCTGTAGTTGAAAAAATCCGAAACAAAATGTGGATTATGCATACGCCACTCATCGAATGCCTTGTGCACACCTCGGTCCGGACGTCCGCGATAACAGAACCAGTCGTCGAAGAGCAGCACGGCTCCGTCGACCAGTCGCGGACCCAGGAAATCGAGACACTCCTTGGCCGAGCTGTAAAGGTCACAATCGATATGGGCAATGGCAACGTCTGAACCGGCGAGCTGCGTCGTCGTGGACTCAGCAACGAGACTGTCCGAAAAAAAACCCGGAATCAGACACACCCGATCGACCGGGACACCCTCGCCTTCGATCAGCGCATACACAGTGCGGCTGTCCGTGTCGGCGAACTGTCCGGGTTGGAAGACCGCGTAACCCTCGAGCTGGTCAGCGTCGGAAAACACAGGCAGACCGCGAAAAGAATCGAAACCGAAGAATCGACTGACATGAGCGCGGCCGGTCTTCTTGCGCCAGTGAAGATCTGAACGAACGGCGCGCGCAAGAGAAACACCCTGAAACACGCCGAATTCGAAATAGTCGCCGCTTGTTTCCGACTTATAGATGAACTCGAATGCCTTGTCGAGCGCACCCGGTCGATCAATCCCCGTTACCATTTTGATTTCCAAAAAATTGAATCAATGTTCCTGACAATCTACCGTCCAATTTTCCGACCGACCCACAAGGCATGCCAATGTTCTCGCCACCCACCTAGTTCATCGATGGGAGGAACGTCGAGATTATCGGGCAATGAGCCGCCGCGCTGATCTTTCCTTCGCATTTCCGCATCATATCCGGACAGTAGCGTCTCAACCGTTCCAGTCTTCTCGAAAAGCAGACGGAGTCCGGAGTGAGAGAAGCGCCAATAATCCTCCGGAAACGGATGATAGCGCCACGAAAAAGGGACGATCTGAACAACGAGACCACCGGGCCGCGCAATTCTCACCATCTCGGAGGCTGCAGCCCAGGGATCAGCCACGTGTTCAAGAAGATTCATTGAAAAAACAATATCAAACGAATCGGTCGAAACATGGGCACAACTGCAGATATCACCGACGATTGCATCGCTCCATCCTGGATCGATATCCATCACGCGATACTCATAGCCTTCTGCAAGCGCCCTGCGCTCCCCCTTCCGGCCGCCGACGTCAAGAAAGGACTTACCGGGAGCAGCGGCTTCCCGGATGAAGCGAAAGGCAGCATCCCTGCCAACCATATCTACATGCGGCGAGTACGCCCCTTCGTTCAGAACCTTAAAATCCTTCGCGCTTCTCGGCACGACCAGCTGCAGGAATCCGGAAGCGATCATAGCCCCCGAGTCCCCTTCCTCACGGACCCTGGATTTGCTTCCTTCGAAACGCTGCTTGCGGAAAAACGAAAGTATATTCATGATCGTCAGCGAAAAATACTTTCGTCATTTGAAAAGATGTAGTTCGGAGGACTATTCAGGAATGGCCCCACGCTAGCCGCGTCTACCTCCATGAACCTGATTCGCCCGGAATTCCGATCATAATCAACCCGTCGAACACACGAAAAATAGGACTCGAGCGCGGCAAGATATTCGGTGCGAAACTCGGGCTTGATTTCAAGTGACAACACCCGAGGGGGACGTTCCTTAAGCATGCGGACCGCGCCGCGCACGAAGTCAAGCTCTCCTCCTTCGATATCGACCTTGACGTAATCGAACCGGAGCAAGGGAAATAAATCATCAATCGTGCGTATCTCGACAAGAACAGAAGCCGGGTGCTCTCCATATACTTTCGGCCGGATCTCGACGACTTCCGGATAAAGTGTAGATCCTTGGTGATGCGACGAGGAAAGGATCAGCGCACCCTGTCCCAAGCGATCGCCGATCGCCAGGTTGTAGCTGTGCAAGCCGGGGGCCCGGAGAGATTCGAGGCGAGAAAAAATCTCGGGACTTGGTTCAAACGCATGGACTTCCCGGGCTCCTTGCGCAAGATAATGGAGTGAAACATACCCGATGTTCGCTCCCAGATCGAGTACGAGGTCACCGGGACGCAACAGTTGATGCGCAACAGCGACATCGACATCATCGATTCCCGATCTCGATTTATCGAGATAAGCAATTTCGTGCTTGTTATCGAGTCGAAGTTCGATTTCATGGCCACCGATGATCAGGGCTGTTCTTGCGCAGTCAGCTTCAGATCGAGTGATTCCGGATTTTCGAACGGCGGCAGCTCCGTATCGTGTTAACTTTGAACGAAGGGCACAAAAGATATTCATTCTTCCACCTTGTCCAAGAATGTCCAACGCGCAAGCCGCTGAAGCGCGCTTCCGAGGAAAAGCTCGCCGGTCACACGGAAGCTCACGGAATCGGAAAGACAAAGCTGATCGAGGCCATCACTGCTGGAAATGAGGACAGACAACGAATATGCACCGGGGTTGAACTCAGCGTTCCCGATATCGGCCATCAACCAGCCAGGATCGGCCGGCCATTCGATATCGCTTCGAGTGGAATTCCACTCCATCAAGACGTTGCTGGTCACTTCCTTCAACAAAATACGAACCTGTATGCCTTTGGGCAACCTGGAGATGTTGATGGCAAGCGCGAGCTGTTCGCCATATGAAACTCGCTGGCCCTCCCTGAGAGGACTGTTTGAAACATAAAGGACAAGATCGACGAGTTCAGCATTCAGTGTGTGCCGCTTGCCATTCTCATTGATATCCCCGAGTCGCTCCTGATACAGCGCAATTGCCTGCTGGATATTGCCGTCGTGAATGACGCGCCCCTTTTGCAGGAAGATACCTCTGTTACACATCCGTGAAACCTGTCCCAATGAGTGAGAGACAAAGAGCACCGCAGCTTCCCGAGTCATTTCATTGATGCGTTGGTAACATTTCAGACGAAAACTCAGGTCACCGACCGCCAATACTTCGTCGAGAATCAGCACATCGGGCTTCATTACGGAAGACGCGGAAAAGCCAAGCCGGGACCGCATGCCCGAGCTGTAGAACTGCACCGGTGAATCGAAGAACTCGTCGAGCTCGGCGAAGTCGGCCACCTCTTCGACATAATGGTCAAGTTCCTTGCCGACCAGGTTCATGAGACGGCCGCGCATGCGGACATTCTCGCGCCCAGTGAGCGCCGGCTCGAAACCTGCGCTCATTTCGAGAAGATGACCGATGCGACCGTTCAGCTCGACCCGCCCCGTGTCCAGCTTGAGTTTACCGGCAATGCACTTGAGCAGCGTGCTCTTGCCGGCACCGTTCTGACCAAGAATGCCGAGAACTTCGCCTCGGCGCAGTTCAAACGACACATCGCGAATCGCCCAGAACTCCTGTACATCGAGCGTCGCCCCCTTCGTCTCTCCAGACCGTTCCCTCAGGTAGCTGCGCATGAGCCCTCGCGCACCGGACCGGAGCGAAGATTTGAAATCGCGGGAATATTTCTTGCCGGCGTTATCAACCGTGAGCAACAGATCCATCAGGCCCCCAGCCTTTCAAGCACGATAGGCACCTGCGCCTTGAGCTGCCGAGCCGACAACACGAGCAGCACCACCGCCACCAGCGTCCAGACCACCAGCGCCACCTGATAAGTGGGCGGCCTGCCCGCGATGGCATCCATCAAGGTGGCCAGCACCGGCGCCGCCGGATTGATGCAATTCACCCAGTACAGCAGCGAGTCCGCATTCTGGGTGGCTGGATAGAACACCGGTGACAGCAGCACCAGCGGAAGGTTGAAGGAGCCGATGGCCTTGTTGACGTCCGGATACAACGCCGCCCACGGTGCTAGGCTCAAGCCGAGCGCTGCCGCACTGAGCGCCACGCTCAGCAGGCTGAGCAGCACCCACAACCAAGACACTCCGTCGGGCGGAAATAGCAGTCCGAGAAAAAGCATGGCTGCTAGAACGGTGACAACACGGAGGCACAGGCCGAACAACGCTTCGAACAGGACAGCCAGCACCAATGGCTGCTCGGAAACGTTCAAGCCCCGCAGCAGCGAACGTCGCGTCCGGATCAGGCCCGACATGTCCTGCAGCAGCCGAAACCAGAACTGCAGAAGCGTGATACCCATGAAGGCCCGCAGCACATCCACCAGGTGATCGGCGCCCGAAGACTGATCGGACAAGCCCCGCTTGACGACCAGGAAGCACACCGCGTAAAGCACCGGGGTCAGGATTTCCCAACTGTAACCCAGCAGATGCTTGCGGCTCTGCAGACGGATGGCCGACAAGGCAATCGCCCAGCCGGTACGCACAGCGCTCAACCAGAAGACATTCATTCGGAAAGTGCCTCGGTCACCGATTCGGCGATGGCGTCAAACCGCCCCAGGGCGACCTCGGGCCGGGAAAGATCGATCGAGTGTTCCCCAAGGAACCAGTCCACAAATCCCCGGTACCTTCGCTCGAGCTCGCCGGCCTGAATACCTGTACAGGCGGCCCAAGCCTCGTCGAGCGTATCCGGCGTGGCATGCACGGTGACGCAATCATATTCGGCTCGACCGAAAGTGAGCACCGGCTTCACATGCAACAAGGCTTCGAAGCCCACACCGCTGTTGATCGTGAAGACCGCGGTCGAATTGGCTATCAGGTCATGCACGTGTGCAGTGCTCCAGAAACCGCCTGCTGCGGCCACCATTTCTGCAAACGGCTTCATGAGCTTCTGGCTCACCGGATGCGGTTTGAACACGACTGGCACGCCGGACCGCCTGGACCATTCGAGCACAGCTTCTACAACTTCGGTTTCGGCGAAATCGGAGAAATAGCGGATCGACTGGTCGTGCGGAATCTGCAGGGGAAAGAACACATATCCACCGAGGGGCACTTCGCGGGAAGTCCGCAGCTGCAGGCTCGAGACGCGCTTGTGTTGTCCGAATTTGCTCTGCAGCTTGCCGGCTTTCAATCGCGCTCGGTATTCGTCGAACCCCCCAGCCTGCTGCTGCACGGGCAACGCGCCGGCGTCGATCGGGTAAATCGACGATGCTGCACTCCATCCCTCGCCATCGACGACGAATACCCAACGGAAGTACTCCTGCATATAGAACAGGACCTTCGTGCCCCCGGCCTTGAAGTCCAGATGACAGCGGTGGGGCACGAATGCGAGTTCGTAGCCCATCCGGTCGATCAGTGCCGGCTGAATCTCGGCCGCTGGAAGCTCATGGATCGCAGTGCGGACGCCCCGTCGCTCAAGCGCATTGGCGAGATGAATCGAAAATTCCTTCCAGCGCAGTCGAAGGTCGACAACATCGTCCTTCAGCTTCGGGATCACAGAACTTTCATCGATCGTCTTCCAGGGCAGATCGAAGCGTGGCTGGAAGATCGCGACCTTCGCATGTGCCCACGGGGACCGTGGCGAGTACATCGATCCGCCAGACAGGCTGACAAAGTGCTCAGGACGCCTATCCGACAGCATGTCCTTCATAAACAGGAAACGGGCATCGCCCTTGCGATCACCCTTGGCTGTCCAGACGATGCTGGAACTCCCGAACTCCCAATCCAGGTATGCCTTGCGGATGTGTCCGATCACTAGTTCGTGCCGCCGCCGGAACAAAATGCTCGAGAACACCTCTTGATCGAGGTACCAGGTCGCACGCTCATCCGCAAAACATTCGGCAAATCTGTTCCGCACGTCAACCAGCAACGCACGCACTGCAGGATTGACGCGGAACAGTATGGCGCCGTTCTTAATCCTGCGTTTCAGCGGAACGTCAGCCTCTAGTTGCTCACTGAAAAGGATCACCTCGGCGTCGGCGCACGTGCTGAAATCGTGGTCTATGGGGTTGACGAAAAGGCTGTCTGCGTCAAGGCAGAACACCGGCAGCGACAGGGCATCCAGCAGGTCAGGCAACACCATGAAGCGCGCACATGCGAAATAGGTCCTGCGGGCTTCGTCAGAGGCGAAGCTGAAATCTAGTTGTTCAGACATCACCGCAAGCCGCGTGGTCGCAAGCCGGCGCGCGAAATCATCGATCCGGAGAAGGTCTGCATCGCCCGGGTTTACGACGTGCAGGACAAACAGGTAGCCCGGCGAAAAGCAGTCAAGGCTCTTAATCAGCGAAAGCGCGTAACCAATGTACTCGGCGTCGCAAGCGCAGAAAACCACAAGATGGTCCGTCTCCGCCATCTGCGGAGGCGTGATCCAGCGGACAGAGCGCCGCTCAAGGAAGTGCTTTGCGTTCAATTGTGCATCCAGTTGTTGAGGCTCCCCGGTTCAAAGATCATCGCGGCGGAATTCACCGCCCGCCGTCTTCGTCGCAGGCCCCCACGTAATCACCGTCGTCGCATTCGCGAGCAGATGGGAAGTGAAGTACTTTTTGACCGACGTGATCCGGATCCGACCCTCGGCTTCGTATCGACGCAAAAGGGCGTAAAGGTTCGCGTTTTGATTGCGTTTCTCAGCAAACCGTCGATTCTCCGTATCGATGCGTTTCATCAAATCCTTCCCGGCAGGTGCATCGAGCCATTTGTCGGACGCGAATTGAAAACCGACCGGTTCCATGTGCATACAAACCCGGAAACCTGGAATTTCGAGTATCCGGTCGATCAGCGTGGCCGGCACCTCCGGAATCTGTTCAATGCTGTGGTGCGTAAAAACGCAGGTTTCAGCATCGCCATCCAGCGCCGAAAAATCGGCATTGTAATAATCGAAAGCCGACGAGCGCACTGTCATTTCCGGTGCGCATGTCGTACCGACGCGCTCCATCAGCTCTCGCCCGGTCCGCGTCAACTCGAAGCCCCAGTATTCGGCATCCAGCCGGGCACCGAACTTGTAAAGGTTGAAGAGATTCTTTCCCCAGCCCGATCCAAGCTCGACGATGCGCTTGGCACCAGATCCGAACATCGAGATCATCTCCCGCATCTTCACGGAATCCGTCAACAGGGTTACTACGCGGGGATCAAGGTCTGACACCCTTATCAACTGTCTATCAAGGATGTATCCCGTCTCGGCAATCTTGCGTTCGTGCTGCGCGTACTTCTCGCGAAGCATTTCGTCTTCGAAATCCGGACCGAAATTGCGACGCATGAACAGGTGAACGCGGCTCAGATCCGATTCCCCCTGGGAAACCACCCGATCAAACTTGTCACTCACACCCTGCCATAGGTGCTCGTACTGGCCCTCGACGAAAGATCGCCTCGTCCCCGTGTCCGTGGAAAACGCGGCACTGTCTTCCTGTCTCCGCTCTTGGGTCATCGCTTTATCTCCTGAATGATGAATGCCTGACGAATACAGAACATCGGCCGCACGCGATGTCAGAGGTGGTTGATGGTAATCATCGTCGGACGCGCCATTCGGTGGCGCAGACCGATGAAGCGCCGCTCTACGAGCAGATGAAGCGCAAGCGAAACAATTGCCGCGATCGCCAGCGCGATGACGAATTCACCATAATTGCTTCCCTTGAACTGCAAGTATCGGAGCACCGGTATATGCACGAGGAACACCCCGTAAGACAAATAGCCCGCCATTGAATCATACCGCCGCGGTGCAAGCTTCAATCCGCCAAGCAGCAGCAGGGGTGCGGTGATGAGCGCGAGCGAGTACTCGCCGAGCCAGCGCACCACCGGAGCACTACTTCGGGCAGCGATCACAAAGAGCACCACGCCGAGCGCCATCGAAAGGTACTGCCAGCGCGCCCACCACGGACGAACGACATTCAAGTTACGGTACAGCATGAAACCGACGATGAACACCGGAAGCACACCAACCAAAAAGCGATAGGTGAAGCTCTCCAGCAGATCCGCGTTACCCGAGCGCAAGGCCTGATAGACGAGGATGGTCGACGCGAGGACGATCAGGACGATCACCCACTCGCGCAGTCGCCGGATGACCGGAAAGATCGTGAAGTACTTGACCTCGAGCGCCAGAGACGCAACCGGCGTGAATGCGAAGAAGGCGCCATAAGGAAAGTCTCCGCCATGCATGAAGCCAAGCAGGCCGTTCAAGGGCTGGAGGAAAGCAAATACCCATGTCTGCAGGTCCCGATAGTCCGAGGGTTGGGCGCGCAGCGACGGCTCATACCAGACGAGACCGACGATGCCGACAAGTACCATCACCGCGAGGAACATCGGGTAGATGCGCAGGAGACGATCGCCGTAATAGCGCCAGACACGCCCCTCTCCTTCGTAGCGGTCGAAAATCGCGGCAGTGAAGAAACCGGAGATCAGATAGAAGCAGAAGACTGCATAGACACCCTGATTGATCCTGACGCCGAGAACGTTCCAGAGCGGATAGTTCAGGTGCGAGTACAGAACGAGCGCGGCGAGAATGAATCGGAGATAACCAACCATCGAACGGCACCCGAATGGCTATTTACGTGCGATCACGTGATATCGGTCGGCCAGACCGCTTTCGCGGAAGAATCGCCGGATGCGCAGGGCGAAAGCGCAGTTCAGCAACCCGTCGCCGGCAAGTCCCTCCACGCGGTCGTTCGACAGCGCCCCCCGGTCAACGCGGGTGTAAGCCCAACTGCGGACCATATCCTTGATGACCGGCTCCTGCATGACCTCGATGGATCTGAATCCGAGCGATTCGAGCAACTTCACCAACTGGGCGGGCGGCAGCAAAACGATGTGCCGCGGACATTCGAGTCCCCACCAAGCCGACCTGTAACGGGCCGCCGAGGGACCCGCAGGGTTGGGTGTGGAAATATGGATGATGCCGCCCTCGTCCATCGCATCGAAAACCTTTCCGAGCGTGGCGCGCGGTCGATAGAGATGTTCGACAACATGATTGAGGCGCACGAATTTGAGCCGGCGATGTGCGAGCTTGTCCCACGATGCGTCACTGACGTCCATCGTCTCATGCCCGCGCCGTGCCACTTCCGCAAGAGCCTGATCTGAAAAATCCATGCCCAGGGTTCGACAACCGAGCTTTCGGGCACGGTCCAGATACTTGCCCGAACCGCAACCGAAATCGAGGATGTCGCCGGCGGCCGCCATCTGCTTGTCGAGGGACTTCATCCAGTTCGCGAAGTCGTCCATGCCGACCAGGCTGCGTGCAATGCGGTCGAGAAAGGCATTGACCACTGCGGGCAAGTGCGAAAGCGTGCGCACGTCATGCTTCGCGGCGTGAGGACCATAGGCCGACGTGTAGCACCGATGTACCTGGGATTCGATCGGACGGATGGACTGGAAAAGCGATCCGCATCCGTTGCACGTGCTGTACTCGAATTCCTGATCTGTCGAGCGGTACAGACGGTCCTTGGCACGTGACCAGAGCGCTGCGTCGCGCCCGCTGCATGCAGGGCACTCGTCCACACGCTCGGTGGCTACTGAAACGTCATTCATCGAAATTTTCCAGGCTAGCGCAGACCGAACTTCCTTGCGAAATGTCGGAAATTCTTCTCGACGATGTAGCGTGTCAGCTTAAGGTATCGGGCATTGTCCTGCATCAACGTGGTACCGCGGGGAATATCCCGATTATGTATAAAGGCTGGGTTGCCGGTCTCGGCGCACAGCCTTGCAAAGTCCATTGCGGCTCCGTCGATCTTCACGAAAGGATTCATCGTCACGACGTTCACTCCGCGCGTGCGCAGCGCGGACCGGACCTCGGCGACACCTTCGTAGTACTGCAGGTAGCGCACGTCCGGCGACTCCCCCTTCCACATAGTGTGCTGGTCATGCGCATGATGATTCTCGCCGATCGCGCCGTTGTCGCAGCCGATCAGGACGATGTTCCGAGCCCCCATGTTGGCGGCAAGATTCATCGCGCTTTGGGAGATCGAGGTCCAGAGATAGAGTTTTTCCGGATGGGGTTTGCGCACCCAGTCGAGCACACGACCGGTTTCGCTGGGCTCATCTAGGCCGGTCAGACTGGCCTTTCCGTCGTTCTCGAAGCCGAAGAATCGCTGGTCGGCATAGGCGACCTCTTCCGGCGTGCACTGGGCGCCGATTTTGGAAGGTTTGGTGACCCACGTAATATCGGGGCGCGGTGGTTCACCTTCGATGAATTCGGGAATATTCAGCCGCGGCATCATGGTGATCGCATAGCGTGTCTCGAACACCTTCCAGGCTTGGTTAAGGCCTATAGTGATCTTTCCCTCCAGCAGTTCGAGCGGAAAGACACGAAGACTCGTACCCGTTCCGACAATGTAGATGTCACTGCCCGGATGCCTGTCGTACAGCTCGCTGATAAATCTCATTGCTTGGCCGTTCCCTCTTACGCTTTCGCTGCCATCGCATCGATCAGTTGAAGCGCATCCTGGCGCACGTCCTTCGCTTGGATTCGCTGCTTCAGCAGCTGGATATCCAGATAGCCGCTGTCCAGCGTTCCCTTGAGCAGCTTGAAGAACAGCTCCTCTTGCGCTTGGTCGGGATGCGGTTGATAGCGCTCGACGTTGTCCCTTGCCGCATCGGCGCGGGACAACC
Source organism: Methyloversatilis sp. XJ19-49 (assembly GCF_024580145.1). Taxonomy (GTDB): domain Bacteria; phylum Pseudomonadota; class Gammaproteobacteria; order Burkholderiales; family Rhodocyclaceae; genus Methyloversatilis. Next base: position 48,541 of record NZ_JANINI010000008.1, on the reverse strand, counting down.
CCAAGTTTCGACGCAGGCGCGCGAAGAATCCGTCATCCTGTACCTGAGAGGTCTTCGTTGTCAGGTTGAAATCGATCGCAAGCCCGGTCTTCCAAGGCTGGGTAAGACGCTCGGTGGTGTGCAGCAGTCGGGTTTCGGGCACGAGACGATCGAACGAATTCCACTCCTCGCCGATCTCGCCGATCGTGGTCGGATCTTCGTTCGTGAGCCCGATCCAGGGGCCATAGTCGAGCTTACCCGCGAACATCTGGTCTATCTCTTCATCCCAGCGCCAATGCTTGAGCTTCTCGCAATCGAGCAGCATCACGCTGCTCGCGTAGAAGGTGTGACCGTTGCCTTTGTAGCCATCGCGGACGTGACGACACAGGATGGCCTTTCCGCCCATGTCGGCGTTGAGCAGATCAAGGATGTCACCGACCGCGAACACATCCGGATCAGTGACCAGTGCCCTTCCCTTGAATCCCATCAACTGCGGCACCATGCGACGAAGCGGACTGAAGGATTGCAGATCCTCGTTCAGCCATACGGCGTTCTTTCCTTTGCGAAGATACCGCTGCCCCTGGCGCTTCATCAGATGCGGCGTATCCTCAAGCCGGAGCAGCTTCACGGCGAAAGCATCGGGATCACGAGACGCCTGCTTCATCGAATACATTCCGACGTAGGCTCCGATCACCTGCTTGTCATTCGTGTGGATGAACACGGTTGGCTTCTGAATCATGGCCTCTCCTTCAGACATCGCTGAAAAGATCGTCGACGATGCGTGTAGCCGCATCGCCGGGTTGAATCACCTGGTCGGCGAACTGCCGAGACTGGGCTGCAAGGGTGTCGTGTCCACCAGGCTCGACCACCTGCAGTACATACTCGCCCCACTGTTCAAGCGTTTCGATGCCAAATAGTCCGTTGTAGCGAGCCGCATCTATGCCTCGAGTCACCACTGCCACCGGAAGCCCGAACCGCGCTGCATGAATGGCCACGGACGAAGGCGAACTGATCACCGCGTCGAGGCGCGGAAGTATTTCCCGCATTTCGCCGCTAAGTTTGGCGATCGTGACGTTCGGCGCTTCGACAAGCTTGCGACGGCTTGGAATATCGAGCCAGCGTCCGGCAGGATGGGTGTGAACGACGAACGAAATTTCAGGGAAGCGTCGCGTGAGCGCCCGGATACCTTTGACAAAAAAATCCCGGTATGCCTCCGGATAGCGATGCCAGTGCAGATTCTCGAAGATGCCGATCACGCGTCGGGCGTTTGTTTCAGCGTGACGTACAGCATGTGACGGTGGCCCGATGATATCCGGGCACCCCACAGTGACGCACTTCTCGAGTGTCGCACGCCGCACCTGCGGACAGAGGCTGGAGCGGCTGCCCCACAAGTAAATCCTCTTCGATGCAAAGCGTATCTTTCGGGCCGACTGGAGCGGATCGTCATAAGTCAGGCCAGGAGTCTCATAGCCGTGTTGCAAGGTCGCGGTGACGACGCCCTTCGAATTCGCAACCCGGCAAAGCGAGTGCGCGAATCGGTGCGGCAGGAGGCTGGATTCCGAGGCCGCGAGCAATACGCGAATACCGTCTGGCAAATGGTAGGCACCAAGTCCTGCAGGATCGACAGCAATCATTTGCACGCCCAGCACGCCGAGCTCAGAAGTGATATCAACCAGATCCTTCTGGAGTTCCGCATTGAGGATCGCAACGATGCTGCGTCCGCGTCGCCTCATTTCGGCGACCAACGGTCGAAGCAGCACCCAGTCCAGCGCCATCTGAACAACGACCGCCGCTTCGGTGGCAGGGACAACTGGTACGCCGCGATCGATCGCATCATCGATTACCTTGCACCAGAGATCACCAATGATCCGCCCCCCGTAGAGTGATTCGATCAGCAGCCGAGCACGTTCGACGTCAGCTCGTCGCCGTTCAGCGTCCGCCAGATAAGCGGCAAGGCCAGCCCGCCCGCCGTCGAGCGATATGACCGAGGACAGAGGCTCCAGTGCAGGCGTACGGGTCGCTACGACCGGCGCACCGCTAAGCAGCGCAAGCACCGCCCGATTGGATGATTTGCAGACACTGAATTCGTCCAAGCTGTTCGGGATTATGACGACGTCCGCGCCTCTGAGCTCATTCAGCAAAGTGGAGTTCGACCATTCGATATAGCGGGTGCGCATTCGAAACGGTCGAATATGCGTATCGAACTTGATGATGTTGTTACTCACGACAACCAACTCTACGTCGAACTCCTCCGCGATCGATTCTAGATCGTCCTTCACAAGGATTAAATCAAGCATCCCGAACTGAGCGTAGTCCGCTCCGTGATGCCCGAACCAGACAATACGCTGATCGGCATGCTCACTGAGCTGCGCCGAAACGAGGCGACGCGGCTCAACTGCGTCTCGAATGACAGGCCTTGCTTGGGACGGCTGTGCTCGACGTCGAAACATTCCATTCCAAGTCGTTTCGACTGCGATTCTCGCAATGTGACCTATAACGGGACCGAGTTCCCCCGTCTGCATATGTCTAACCTTGCGCTTCAACGTATCGAGTTGCTTCAGCATACGCTGACGAGCGCTTTGTCGTTCCGCCAGACGAACATCTGCAAGCCGTTTCGACATCGCTTCCACGAGTTCGTCCGTCTCTATTCCATCCGGAATAACCCGTACTACGCAATCGACTGGAATGCGACTTCTGAGGACGTCAGCAAGCGGTTCCGTAGTGGTCACGACCACGGACGCAAGACGGGCTATCTGTTCAAAAATCAACGTCGGGCGAGAGGAAACGACACCGCCCTTGCTGCCATATCCATCGATGAAGATGTTGTCGCAAAGATCGACAATGACAGGAATACCTCGGCGTCTGGCTTCGCTTACCAACACCAGATCATCCGGGGAAAAGCTCTTTACGATCACCAAGCAGTCGATACCGTCAAGCTGCGACGGAAAAGAAACTGAAAAAATACGATTTTCTATACCGCGGTGATCCAGTTCGAGAATCGGGAGCAATCCTCTGTATCGAACCGATGCGATCTGCAACGACAATGAAGCAAGCTTCCAGCCGACAACGAAACACTCGGGCATAAAGCCTCTCTCGGCAGCACAGCCTTACCTGTGCATCATCCTCACCACCCAACAACTTAGCAAGCGCGATCACGTTATTGCGACGAATGGCAGATTAAGGCCGGTTCGTCAGAGACTATTGATCCACGTCATTCCGAATCGATAATAGTGGGAAAATTAATGGCGCAGCAATGCCGTAGTATGCCTAAAAGAAAACACTGGTAATTCTCGCGGAATCACCTTGCAAAATCTTAGAGACTCGTGATGCTCTGGCGAAACCGGAAATCTAACCGCGTGATAGCAAGAATGCTACGTCTGAGGGACTCTTTCCGGCTAGGTCAAAGTAGTCGTGGTGGAGAGGAGGAGGATCGAACTCCCGACCTTCGCATTGCGAACGCGACGCTCTCCCAGCTGAGCTACCCCCCCAACGAGCGCGCAGTATAGTGCGCCGCAGGCGGCTTGTGAAGGAACGTGCGACGCAGAAACCGGTCGCACTGCTGCACGGAATCAAGTGACGGAGCAAACGATGGAATCGGACGAAACACGCGGGCAGGAACGCCGGCTCTTCATGCGCAACGGCATCGCGCTGCTGGCGGCGGGCTCGGTACCGGCCTTGCTGTCAGGCTGCGCGACGGCCGGGCTGTATTCGAAGGTTGGCGATCACGATGCATCGGCGATCGCGACGGGCGATGAATGGGCTTACGACGAGCTCAATGGTTACAACCGCGAGCGCCAGGCGCAGATTCGCTACATTGTGGAGGCAGGGGCTTCGCCGGTGCTGCGGCTTGAAGTCGAGGGCAAGCCGCTGAGCGGCCTGCGCCACGACCAGCGTGAGGAATACGACGCGCCGTGGGTCGTCACGCGCGATTCGGTGTACGACTACGACAACCTGTACAACCCGCCGCTGCCGCTGCTGCCCGCGCTGCTCGAGCCGGGAGCGCGCGAAAGCTGGCAGTCGATGGTGGTGCATGACGCCAAATCGCGCGCCAAACGCTGGCACGTGCAGATCGACGCCCTGCGCACCGAGTCGGTCACGGTGCCGGCAGGCACGTTCGAGGCGCTGAACGTGCGCCGGCTGATCAAGTTCGAGCACCCGGATTTCTTCCGCAGCCACTCGGAGCGGGTCGAAAACCTGTGGTACGCGCCGGAGGTGAAACGCTGGGTAAAGCGCGAATGGCGCGGGCAGTACCTGCAGAAGATGCGCGCCCGCATGCCCTACTTTCGCGAAGACTGGATCGTCTGGGAACTGACGTCGTTCAGCGTGGCGTGATGCCCGCCCCGGCCAGCGCGCGCTTGAGCCGGTCGTTCACCGCCGACCAGGGGCCGGCCTCCGGCGTCGCCTCGATCACGATCATCGCACCACCGCTGGCATCGGCTTCGCGCAGGGCGGCGTAAAGGCCGCGCGCGTAACCCGCCGGATCAGCCGGCAGCATGCTCCAGTGGTGCGGACAGTCTGCCAGCGGCGGTTGGGAGTGGGCGATCACTGCGCAGCGGCGCCCGCTGTGGCGAAAGGCGTTCAGGAAATCGCGCAGGCGTTCGCCAGCCACTTTCTTCATCGGCGTGCGCGGAGCGTAATGCGCCGCCATCGTGCCTGACGCGCGCGGTGCGCCCTTCCCGGCTGCGTCTGCAAGCGGGCGACCGATCACCGCTTCGATCTGTGCCGCCGATATCGCCCCCGGGCGCAGGATGCGTGGCGCCTCACCCGACAGATCGAGAATGGTCGATTCGATGCCGATTTCGCAGGCGCCACCGTCCAGCACGGTGATCGCGTCGCCGAATTCATCGCGGACATGCGCGGCGGTGGTCGGGCTGATGCGGCCGTAGCGATTCGCCGACGGCGCAGCCACGCCGCTTCCGAAGGCGCGCAACAACTGCAGCGCAACGGGATGCGCCGGAACCCTCAGACCGACCGTGTCCTGCCCGCCGGTGACTTCGTCCGGTACATCGGCGTCGCGTTTCAGGATCAGCGTCAGCGGTCCGGGCCAGAACGCGTTTGCCAGCGCGATCGCTTCACGCGGGATGTCGCGCGCCCAGTCGACCATCAGGGCGGTCTCCGGCAGGTGCACGATCAGCGGATGATCCGCCGGCCGGCCCTTCGCAGAGAAGATCCGACGCACGGCATCGGGGTTGAGCGCATCGGCGCCCAGGCCATATACGGTTTCGGTCGGAAACGCGACCAGCTCGCCGGCTTGCAGCGATCGGGCCGCCGCGTCGATATCCGCACTGCCCGCCACCACGCGGCTCAGTCCTCGATGCCGAGCGCTGAACGTGCGTTCATCGCCAGATCGATGAGGGGCTCGCCGGACTCGCCCAGCACCGTGAAGTGCCCCATCTTGCGACCATGGCGCGCGTGGTGCTTGCGATACAGATGCAGCTTCAATCCGGGGACGCGCAGCAGGCGCGACCATTCGGGCTCGTGCGCATGGTGCGGATCACGCTCGTACCACAGGTCACCCAGAAGATTGACCATCACCGCACGCGAATGCTGTCGCGCATCGCCCAGCGGCAGGCCGCACAGGATGCGCACCTGCTGCTCGAACTGGCTGCTGATGCAGGCATCGATCGTGTAGTGGCCGCTGTTGTGCGGTCGCGGTGCCATTTCATTGACCAGCAGCCGGCCTTCCGAAATGAAGAATTCGACGCCGAGTACGCCGACGTAACCCAGTTCAGCGGCGATGCCGATCGCCATTTCAGTCGCTTCGGCGGCCAGCGCGCCGCTGATGCGTGCCGGCGCGATGCTCACGTCCAGGATGCCGTTGCGATGGCTGTTCTCCGCGATCGGAAAAGGTTCGACTCGGCCGGCCGAATCGCGGGCCAGCACGCAGGACACTTCCATGTCGAGCGTCAGCATCTTTTCCAGCACGCAGGCTTCGCCGCGGAAGCTTTCGAACGCAGCCTTGGCTTCCGCCACGTTGGCCACCCGCGCCTGACCCTTGCCGTCGTAACCGAAGCGCGCCACCTTCAGCACCGCCGGGAACAGCGCCGGATCGACCGCTTCGATCTGCACGGCGCTGGTGACCGCGGCGAACGGCCCGACCGCGAAACCGCGATCCGACAGGAAGGATTTTTCAGCGATGCGGTTCTGCGCCACCGCCACGCACTCGGCGTTGGGACGAGTCGGGATGAATTTGGCGAGATGGTCCAGCGTGTCTGCCGGCACGTTCTCGAATTCGGTGGTCACCGCCGCACAGCCTTGCGCCAGCCGCTCCAGCGCCTCCGCGTCGTCGTAGGCGGCACACAGGTGTTCATCGGCCGCCCGCCCGGCCGGACTGTTCCGGTCCGGATCGAGCACGACCACCCGGTAACCCATCTCATGAGCGGCCAGCACGAAGAAGCGGCCAAGCTGACCGCCTCCCAGCATGCCCAGTGTCGCGGGAGGAAGAATCATGTGTTGCGACTCCGACGAAAGCGCTTGGTACCGGCATCGCCCATATTTGGCGAAGCAGTGCCCGAAGAGCGGTGAAATTCAACGAATACAAGAACCTGAAAAACGAGAGCCCGCACAGCACAAGCAAGACAAGCGGCCGCTGCCGGCTGGCAGCACCGGAATGCATGATCAGTCGTCAAGCTTCATGTCGAGCACGGTCTGGGTCTGCCGCGCGCGGAAGGCATCCAGCGCCCGGGCCAGCGCAGCATCTTCGCCCGCCAGCATGGCAATCGCAAACAGCGCCGCATTGGCTGCGCCCGCTTCGCCGATGGCGAAGGTGGCGACCGGAACGCCTTTCGGCATCTGTACGATGGACAGCAGAGAATCCATGCCGTTGAGTGCCTTCGATTGCACCGGCACACCCAGTACAGGCACAGTGGTCTTCGCGGCCAGCATGCCCGGCAGATGCGCGGCGCCGCCGGCCCCGGCGATGATGGCACGCAGGCCGCGCGCACGCGCTTCCTCGGCATACGTAAACAGAAGGTCCGGCGTGCGGTGCGCCGACACGACGCGTGCTTCGAAAGGCACGCCGAACTGCTCGAGCAGCGCAGTCGCCGCGCGCAGTGTGTCCCAGTCGGAATTCGACCCCATCACCACGCCAACCCGGGGCGCTAGCGCTGCTTCAGAAGCACTCATCGTCAAGGTCCTCCGGCAGCCCGCGCCGCCCGGAAAAAGGTGCGAACTTTACACCTGTAGAGCAATAAATGAAAAAGCGAAGGGGCACCGGTTCCCCGATGCCCCTTCGCCCGTGTCAGGCTGCTGCAGCGATCAGTCCGGGCGACGTGCCCGGTCTGTGCGGCCACCGCCTGCGCCACCACGATAACCACCTTCGCGGCGCGGTGCGCCACCCGGCTTGGCACCCCAGCCGCCCGGACGAGCCGAGCTGCCCGGACGAGCGCTGCGCGGTGCCGTGCTGCGCGGTTGTACGCGCGGCTCCAGGCCCGGAATGGTGTGCACAGGGATCACGTGGCGGATGAAGCGTTCGATCGTCTTCACGCGGCGCACGTCGTCGCCGGACGCCAAACTGACCGCGATGCCGCTGCGGCCGGCACGGCCCGTGCGGCCGATACGGTGTACATAGTCTTCTGCCGACTTCGGCAGATCGAAGTTGATCACATGGCTGATGCCGGCCACGTCGATGCCGCGCGCAGCGACATCGGTCGCCACCAGCACGCGCAGCGCTCCGCGACGCAGATGACCCAGCGTGCGGTTGCGTTCGCCCTGATGCATGTCGCCATGCAATGCAGCTGCGAGGAAACCGTTTTCGCCCAGCGTTTCGGCGATCTGGTCCGCATCGCGCTTGGTCGCCGTGAACACGATGGCCTGTTCGACGTCTTCGCCACGCAGCAAGTGGTCAAGCAGACGCTGCTTGTGGCCCATGCCGTCGGCGAACAGCAACCGCTGCTCGATCTTCTCGTGCTGTGCTGCGGTGGCGACGATTTCGATGCGCTGCGCATCGCGCGTCAGGCGCTCGGCCAGACGGCAGACACGCGGTTCGAAGGTGGCCGAGAAAAGCAGCGTCTGGCGATTCTGCGGCAGGCGTTCAACGATCGCTTCGATGTCTTCGATGAAACCCATGTCGAGCATGCGGTCGGCTTCGTCGAGCACCAGCATTTCGAGGCGACCGAAATCGATGCGACCACTGTCCATCTGGTCGATCAGGCGACCGGGCGTGGCGACCAGCACTTCGTACGGCTGGGCCAGCAGCTTGTTCTGCATGACATAGGATGTACCGCCGACCACGCTGACCGCCTTGGCATAGCGCATGCCCTTGCCGTACTTGCGGCAGGCTTCGGTCACCTGGATCGCCAGTTCGCGGGTCGGGGTCAGCACCAGCACACGAGGACCGCGCGCCTTGACCGGCGATTCCTGCATCAGTCGATTCAGCGCCGGCCACATGAATGCAGCGGTTTTGCCGGAGCCGGTTTGCGACGACACCATCAGGTCACGACCGGCCAGAGCGGCAGGCACTGCCATCTGCTGGACGTCCGTAGGATTGGGGTAGCCGGCCTCGACGATTGCGCCAAGAAGGTTTTCGTTAAGACCGAGTTCTGAGAATTCCATGAGTTTTTTCCACACGATGGCCACCGGCCGTGCTGCGTGAGGCAGAACGGAAGGAGCGGGTTGGTCGGGCGAAATCCCGACGATCTATCGGCACTAACCGATCAACCACGCATGACCAAACAGGCGGGAGAAAAAGACAGGCCAGGGACGATAACTTGCTGTGCACGCACCGGAATTACCCGGAAGCCGATCGGAAACCGGCCGCTCTGCACTGAGGGGCGGACTTTACAGACGCTCGCGTATGTTTGCAAGTGCTTTTTCGCATTGCAACATTTCACGAGCCACGCGCCAGCCTGAACGAGCGCTGTGCTGCATCCGACCAGTCCGGTTTCGGGTAGCCGACAGACAGACTGTGCGCTAGCCCGATCGGCGAGCTTGCTGACATACTTCGGCGGGTTCGCTCTTTACTCCGGATGACTTGATGAGCTCACTGACGAACGACTTTGACTTCGAATCCGCCCTCGCTGCATGCGTACGAGGTGAACGCAACGCCCTCCATCGCATCTATCAACTTGAAGGTAGCCGCCTGCTTGGCGTCGCACTCCGCATCGTACGCCGGCGCGATGTTGCCGAAGATGTCCTGCACGACGCCTTCGTTCGCATCTGGGACAAGGCGGCGAGCTTTGACCCCAGCCGCGGTTCGGCGCGTGGCTGGATCTACAGCATCGTTCGCCACGGCGCGTTGAACCATATCCGCGACCACGCACGGGAGGTGTCGGTTGATGCCACGCCGGAGACCGAATTCGCAGTTGAGGCAGGCTCCAGTGCTGCCGACCCTTACGAACAGGTGTTGCTGTCGTCCGAATCCGGTCAACTGTACGACTGTCTGGAAAAACTGGATGTTGCGAAGCGTTCAAGCATCCTGCTGGCCTATCTGGAAGGTTGCACGCACACGGAAATAGCGAGCCGAATGAACACACCGCTGGGAACGGTCAAGGCCTGGATACGTCGCGGCCTGCAGGCACTGAAGGAGTGTCTGGCATGAATGAGTCCATGGACAACAATGAACTCGCCGGCCTCTATGTGCTCGGTCTGCTCGACGATGACGAGCATGCGCAGGTCAGCCGGCAGATGGCGGCCGACCCCGCTCTCGCCGCCGAAGTGAGCTACTGGCAGGAGCGCCTGCTTCCGCTCGCTGCGATGGTGGAACCCGAGGCACTGCCCCCGGCGCTGTGGTCGCGCATCGAGCGCAGCATTGCACCGGTTGTACGCCAGGTGCCACGCGTCGAGCCTTCAGCATGGAGCCGTCTGTGGGACAACCTGGCCTTTTGGCGATCCCTTGCGGCAACCGGATTCGCCGCTGCAACGATACTGGCGGTTGCCGGCCTGGCCGGTGCGCCACGCGATGACACGCCGCGCTACATGGTCGTGCTGGTGGCGCCTGACGACAAGGCACCTGGCTGGGTGATCCAGGCAAGTACCGAACAGTCGCTCAAACTCATCCCGCTGGGCAGTGGCGAAGTGCCGCCTGCCAAGGCTTTCCAGTTCTGGACCAAGGCAGACAAGTGGCAAGGCCCGGTTTCGCTCGGGCTGGTTCAGCCGGGCCGTACGCTGGACGTGAAACTGGACAAGCTGCCGCCTCTGGAAAACAACCAGCTGTTCGAAATCACGCTGGAACCGGAACAGGGCTCGCCGATCGATCGTCCGACCGGCCCGATTCTTTTCATCGGTCGGGCTGTCAAGGTTATGTAGCGGCCTTGAGGCAAAAAAAAGGGGGCCGCGAAAAGCCGGCTCCCTTTTTTTGTAATTTGAATCAATGGCCTTTGGCGTGCACCTCGCGGGCCCGTTCAACCAGCGCATCCAGCCCGAACTTCTTCAGTTTCAGATAGAGCGTGCTCTTGGCGATGCCGAGCGAACGCGCGGCCAGCGCCATGTTTCCGTGACTGCCGTCAATTGCGCTCAGGATGGCTTCCCGCTCGGCTTCTTCAAGGCGCCGGCTGTCGCGCACTTCGCCGATGCCGAACATGTGCTGCTCTCCGCCATGCATCGGCGCATCAAACGGACGAATGCCGCGAACCTGCGGATCATCGGTGTGGATGATCGCGCGCGGACGTTCTCCCGTCAGCAGCATCGATTCCAGCACATTGCGAAGTTCCCGCACATTGCCAGGCCACGAGTAGGACGACAGGTCACCAAGGTCGCCTGCACTCAGTTGCGGGGCCGGCAAACCATGATGCAGCGCGAGTTTTTCGAGCAGCGCACGAGACAGCACCGGAATGTCGCTCAGACGGTCACGCAGCGGCGGGATGCGGATACTCGTCACGGCGACGCGGTAGTAAAGATCCATGCGGAATCGACCGTCGGTCACCTCCTTGCGCAGGTCACGGTTCGTCGCGGTGATGAGCCGGAACTTGACCTTGCGGGCCGCATTCTCGCCGAGTCGGTAGATTTCACCCTCTTCGAGCACGCGCAGCAGGTGCGGCTGCATGTCGAGCGGCATTTCGCCCAATTCGTCCAGAAACAGCGTGCCGCCGTTGGCTGCTTCGATCTTGCCCATCATGCCGCCGCGTCGTGCGCCGGTGAAAGAGCCTTCCGCGTAGCCGAACAATTCCGTCGCAAGCAACTCGCGCGACAGGCCGCCGCAATTGACGACGACGAAAGGTGCCGACTTCGCGCTGCCGCAATCGTGGATGCCTTTGGCAAACACCTCTTTGCCGACACCGGTTTCGCCGAGCAGCAGCACCGGAACATTCGACTTGGACAATTGACGCGCACGCTCGACTGATTCGACCAGCGCCGGATCCTTGCCCACGACGCAGTCAAGTTTGCTCGGCTCCTGTGCGGCACTCTCCGCCACCAGGGGCGCGGCGCTGCTGTGAGCCGCGCGAGGCCGGAAGATCGGAATCGTCAGCAAGGTTCCGATGCGCTGGCCATTGTCGAATACGGGTTCCAGCCATTCGGGTGCAATCCAGCCCTGCAAACCGGCAGGCAGTCCGTCATCGGTGGCATGGCCGAGCGAGATAGACGCAATATCGAGCCTGCGCGAGCCGATACGGCCAACCGCGAGTTGATTGAGCGCCTCTTCTGCCCGCTCGTTGGTCTTGACCGGATTGCCGCGGCGATCGAACACCACGACGCCGTCGCCACTGGAATGCGTCAGTCGGTGCATGCAGCGCTCAAGCAGACGGAAACGGATACCCATTTCATGCTTGGCCAGACGACCCTCGATCTTGCTGGCAGTCGCCACCACCAGCGCGAGGCTGTGACGGTTGTAGGTCTGGTGCAATCCGGACACGTCGATGGCACCCAGTACTGAACTGTCGTAGGGATCAAGAATGACGGTCGACGAACATGTCCAGCGCTTGATACCGGCGCAGTAATGCTCAGCTGAATGGATCTGCACCGGATGACGTACGGCGATTGCCGTACCGATTGCGTTCGTGCCACAGGCGGTTTCGCTCCAGCTTGCGCCGGGCGTCATGTTCATGCTTTCGCCTTCTTCGCGCGTTGCATGATCGCCTTCGAGGCTGAGGATGGTACCGCTGTGGTCGGTGAGCACCATGATGGTGCCGGTTTCAGCGAGGAAGTCGCGTGCCATCGCCATGACCGGCGTGCTTGCGCTAAGCAGATCGCCGTGTTTTTGCTGCAGGGAATAGAGCGAGTTCTCGCTCAGGGGAGGCGGGGCCTGGTACTTGCCTGGATCAACGTGCGCGTTAAGACAACGGCGCCAGGAATCGTCGATCAGTCGGCGCAGAGCATCGGAACTGCACTCTTCACCGTTGAGCACTCGCTCCCAGTGTTTCATGACGTCCCGGTCACGCTCGGGGCGGGAAAACATCTGGCTTTGATCGTCGTCCCTTACATCCATGGCCACCTCCTTTTTTGCACGGAGGCAGACGGATACCCCATACGCCACAACATTGCGTTGCGAAGCACAGGGTCCGACTCCTCCAGGACCTGCGTAGCGATGTACTTCGAGGCACACCGTCTCGCGGGCTGAGTTTAAATCTTATGCGCCGACGAAAAAAGATTCGCCGGAAGTACTGAAGCGATCAATGCAAGCCTTCTCGGGCCATAAATCGCTGGTGTATCCGAAACTTACGTGAAGCTTACTCCTGCCACAACTCAAGCGCCACTGCCGTGGCTTCACCGCCACCAATGCACAAGCTTGCCACACCGCGACGGCCGCCTGCACGGCGCAGTGCACCAAGAAGCGTAACGATCAGGCGCGCACCCGTTGCGCCGATCGGGTGGCCCATCGCACAGGCGCCACCATGGGGGTTCACCTGATCCGCGTCCAGACCGAGGTCACGAATTGCGGCGAGGGTCACCACTGCAAATGCCTCGTTGATTTCAAAAAGATCAACATCGGCCATCCTCCAGCCACTGCGCTCGACCGCACTGCGGATCGAAAACGCAGGGGCCATCGGGAAACGCCGCGGTTCGCCCGCGTAGGACGCGTGGGCAACGATAATGGCAAGCGGTGTCAAGCCCAGGGCCGACGCGCGCGAGGCGCGCATCATCAAAATGGCCGCCGCGCCATCCGAGATCGAGCTCGAATTCGCAGCCGTGACGGTTCCATCCGCTCTGAACGCGGGCTTGAGGGCAGGAATCTTTTCCGGTTTGGCCGATTGCGGCTGCTCATCGCGCGCAATGACCGTGGCCGGAGCACCGCGTCCCTTGCCGGCAACCGTCACCGGTGCGATTTCCCAGTCAAAGGCGCCGGAAGCCGCGGCGTCACGCGAGCGCGTCAGCGAGCGCAGCGCCCACGCATCCTGATCCTCGCGCGAAAAACCGTACTCGTCGGCGCATTGCTCGGCGAACACGCCCATCAACGAGCCACGGTCGTCGTATGCATCTTCCAGACCGTCAAAAAACATGTGGTCGATGACCCGATCGTGACCAAGCCGATAGCCGCTGCGCGCGCGCGCGAGGAGGTAAGGCGCATTGCTCATCGACTCCATGCCCCCCGCCGCAACGATGCCCGCGGAACCTGCAACGATTGAATCATGCGCCAGCATGACCGCTTTCATGCCCGACCCGCACACCTTGCTGACGGTCGTGCAAGCACTGGAATAAGGCAGGCCGGCACCAAGGGCCGCCTGCCGGGCGGGTGCCTGTCCAAGTCCCGCGGGCAGTACGCAGCCCATGTAGACCTCTTCGATGTCTGACGCCTGGATTCCCGCTTGCTGGACCGCAGCCGCAAGCGCAATCGAACCGAGTTGCGGGGCGGCGAGCGACGACAACTCACCCAGAAAGCCACCGAGTGGCGTACGCCGGGAGGCGACGATGACTACAGGATCCTGGGCTGAATTCAATTCACGCTCCTGAAGGGTTGCACGCGACGAAGCGGAGGGATGACGCTCCGCAGGATGCGGCTTCTCGCAACACACTCACACTCGGTCGCAACTGCGCCCCACAAACATCGGGCACAGATCGCATTTCACACACGTCGAACACAGCGTCGTTGGACATTTGCAATGTGTTCGATATTAGGACGCACCAAATTCGGACAGTCAAGCCCAAGCGTTGCGCAGGCTGAGCACTTCGTCAATGGACCGCGGATCTTCCATGCATGAAAGGTCACCGACAGGTCGCCCGATGTAGGCATTTCGAAGCACCCGGCGCAACACCTTGCCATTGCGCATTTTCGGAATCTGCCCGAGGACATGAATACGTGCCGGTCGCAAAGGCTTGCCAAGCAAACGTGCCACGTGATCGGACAATTCGGACTCCCATACGCTCCAGCCGGTATCGGAATCGGTACGCGCGTCATGCAGGCGGACGAAACACACCACGGCTTCCCCCTTCACCGCGTCGGGAACGCCTACTGCAACCGCTTCGGCGACGAGCGGGTGCGACACGAGCGCCGATTCGAATTCGATCGGACCGAGTCGCTTGCCCGCCACGCGGATCGTGTCATCGCTGCGGCCATGTACGAACCAGTAGCCGTCGCTGTCCATGCTCGCCCAATCGCCATGCAGCCAAACATCCGGAAGGCGCGACCAGTAAGTTTCCTCGTAGCGAGCAAAGTCCTTCCAGAAACCGCGTGCCATACCGGGCCACGGCTGTCGCACGACCAGTTCGCCGACGGTCCCGCGCACCGGCCGGCCTGTGACATCGACGATGTCAGCTGCCATGCCCGGTATCGGGCCATTGAATCCGCATGCCACCTGGGGCAGCCCGGGGAAGCAGGTCAGTATTCCGCCCCCCACCTCCGTGCCGCCCGAGTAGTTGATGATGGGCCGCCTGCGCTTGCCGACGGTTTCGAACAACCACAGCCAGGGCGTTTCGTTCCATGCCTCGCCGGTCGACCCGAACACCTTGAGCGTATCAAGCATGCCGGGCGGAGGTACCGCGTCGTGACTGCCCATGAGACTGCGCACCAGGCTGGGTGAAAAGCCCAGATGCGTCACGCCGTGAGACTTGACCACACGCCACAGGCGACCCGGATCCGGATAGTCGGGCGGCGCTTCGCACAACACGATCGTGCTGCCGAGCATCAGCCCGCCGAACACCATCCAGGGGCCCATCAGCCAGCCCATGTCGGTCACCCACATCAGCGTGTCGTCAGCCTTCAGGTCAAACGCCATCGCGAGATCCTGCGCCGCCTTGACCGGAAAACCGGCATGGGTATGGATAACGGCCCTGGGCCGTCCGGCAGTACCCGATGTGTAGATCAGCATCAAGGTCTGATCGGGTGGGAAGCTCTGCGCACCGGCACCGGCACCGTGCGACGGGAGGGACTTCATTGCTTCATAGCCCAGCACGCCAAAGCTGGATTGCTCATGATCATGCCAATACGAACCGTCCGAAGGCTTTTGGTCCACCACGATTACATGGCGGATGTACGGACATTGAGATGACGCGCTCAGCGCAACGGGGAGCATGCGTATCGACTGACCCCGACGGTCGTGGCTGTTGGCGCAGATCAGCACCGTAGCGCCCGAATCGGCCAGACATTTGACCATGGCATCGGACGAGAGGCCCGAAAAGAGCGGTACTGAAACGACCCCTATCCTTGCTGCAGCAAGCATGACCACTGCAGCTTCGGGAATCATCGGAAGGTAGATTGCAAGCCGGTCACCTGCCCGCATGTCGATGGCTTGCAGCCCTGATGCAACGCGGGCCACCTCATCGGCAAGATCACCGTAACTCAGACTGCGGAACTCTCCCGCATCGCCTTCCCACCGGATCGCGACCTTTTCACTGTTTCGCCTGGCATGCTTGCCGACGAGATTATCGAACAGATCCAGCTGGCCGCCGACGAACCAGTCGGGCCACATGATTCCACCCGAAAGATCGAGCGTCTGCCGATACGGGACCTGCCACTCCAGTCCGATGTCCTGCAACACCCGATCCCAGAACGTGGCGGGATCACGTTCTGCATCTTCCTGCAGTTGATCCAGCGTTCCATATCCATGACGTTCGATGAACAGGGCAAGCCGGGTGCCCTTCCATGCGTAATCAGAGGGCGTGAATACCTTCATTGTTGAACCTTGTGATCATGCAATCACGCAAACGTGGGTTCCTGCTGACTTCTTGATCTCCGCCGGACATGAGAAAAAAGCCCGACCCCGCTGAATGCGGGGGCGGGCGAACATGCCGGGAGGAGGTACCAGCAATACTTGCAAAAGCGCTTACTTGCCGGTTGCGACTTCTTCCAGCACGTTGAGCGACACGTCGGTTTCCTTGACGCCAGCCGGATTGGACTTCATGTTCGACGACCAGTTGGTGGCGTGGCCACGCTTGACGTCGATGATGTGTCCGATCACGGGCATAACCGCCTTGTAGCCGTCGTCGCCGGTGTCAGGCCGGTTCTGGAAAATGAACATCTTCCAGAATTCGCCCTTGCGGTCGAGCGCGAAGCCGAGGTACGGACGCGGGAAGTCCACTTCCATGTACACGGTCTTCTTGCTGTACGGATGCTCGTCAGGGCATACGCCTTCGACCACATACACTTCACGCGGCTCCCAGCCGATGTCCGGCGCCGGGTTGAAGTGCGGCGGAATGTCGATGCCGATGCGCGGGAAGCGCTTGGCCGGCTCGGTGAAGGGCTGCTTCACGTCCACACTGATTTCCGGGCTGTGTGCGATGGCCAGCACCCAGCGCTTTTCCAGCAGCTTGTTCGACTTGTACTTCGTCGGGGCGGCATCCCAGATGTCCCAGTCGTCATACAGCTGGTCGGTGCCGCCGATCGGGTCCATCCACGCACCGCCCGACAGGCGGCGTACGCGACGCACCGACTTCAGGTAGGCGTAGGAGTCATCCGGCACCTTCGAGTCAGCCTGGTTGTAACGCACCGAGAACAGACCCAGACCGCGGATGTCCTGCGGGTAGGTCGCCACGAAGTAGGTCTTCTGCGAAATGTCGCCCTTGCCGACGGTGATCGGGCCGCCGTCAAGACGCCCTTCCATGTAGTAACGACGCGACTGGAAGGCCTGCACCCGCTCGTAACCCTTCTTCGCATCCAGGAAGGCCCAGGCGATGTCGCGCAGGTCCATCGTGGCGCCATAGGTGGCGGCACGCAGGTTCCAGATCACCTTGTCGCCGGCGTGCGGGTCGTCCATCTTGATGGTTTCCGGCGGGAACAGCATGCCGGCTTCCCATCCCGACACCGTACGATCGGCCGGGTTGAACTTGACGTTGTTGATGTTCTTCTTCGACCACTCCACGTACTTCGGATCCATCTCGATCTTCTTCGAGTTCGCGAGCTTGATGGTCGTGTTGTAGTTCTTGATCATCCACTCGAGCTTTTCCGGGACCATGCTGGCGATGGTCTTGTTCTCGAAGGTGTCGTTCTTGATGCTGTCGTAATTTTCCTTGTTGATCACGAAGCCTGCGGCCAGTTCCTTTGCGAAGGCCTGACCGGCACCAGCTGCGAGCATCAGCGCGATCGCGCCGGCGACGCCGGTGCGGGCAAGGTTGCTACGGGATTGGGTACTCATCTTCATCATGTCTTCTTTCCTTTGATCAGAACTGACGGGTCACACGAAGCACGAGCTGGCTGGCGCGGCTGAAATAGCCGAACAGCTGCGATTCGCCACCGCTGAATTGCTGACGATTGCTCTTGCCACCATCCCAGAAAATGTCCGCTTCAGCCTTCGCCACCCACTTGTCGTCGAACACGACCGACACGCTCGGGATTGCAAAGCCACCACCGTTGGACAGATCGAAGCCCACTGCAAAACCCGGGTTGATCGTGTCGTTCTTGTAGTTCAGGCCGGTGAACAACGTCAGGATGGTGTTGTGCTCGTTCAGCGGCGTGCCATAGGCAAACAGGCGAACAAGCTGTTCGTTGCCGTCATAGTTCAGCACTTGCGTGTTGAACAGCTGGATCGACGAGAACGACGGGCGCGACGTGCCGAGCAGGTCCTGGAAGTTCAGGTCCTTGTCGATGCGAAGCATCGTGCGAAGAGTGTCCTTCTTCACGATTTCGCAAAGACCGAGACCCGCAGTACACACACCACCACCGCGCGTGATGTAGTTACCTTCGCCGAAACCACCCACGCCTGCGTTGTACGGCTGGTCCTTCGTGTAGGCCACTTCCGCGCTCAGAACGGCATCCAGCGTTTCGCTGTATCCGCTGACGGTCACACCGAGAACATCGATCTTCGGGTGAATGCGCTGGAACAGTTGTTCGCCGTTCGTAACCCCTTGGTGGGCAACTGCGCCGAACAGGCCAGGAACAACGCCCGCGCTCGCGACCGGATCTGCTGCAAACGTCGTCAGATAGGCAACCGAGTAGTTCAGGCCATAGGCCTCACCATTCCAGCGGATACCACCCGTCACGTCGTCCTGGTCGCCATCCTTGTGCTCGCAGTTCTTGCTCGTACCCGAGCTCAGGTCAAAGCCGCGATACGGCTGGAAAAACCAGCGACCGCCGTTGATGTCGTATGTATTGCCGATGTCTTCGCAACGATCCCAGCCCGGACGGATATAGGCTGCAATCAAGCCATTTGCTTCAGGAATGCGGATCTTGGTCGACAACAGAATCAACGGCTTGCGCCATTCTTCGTTCTCACCTTCGAAGAAGAGGCGCCAGCTGTAGTCGTAACCGTGTACGAGGTCCATCGCCTGGAAGAAGTCCGACTCACCCCAGACCAGTTGCTGCTTACCGAACTTGACCGTCACGCGCTCGCCGATGGGCACTTCAGCCCAGAACTCACGGATCTCGCCGTTGTTGTAGTTCTCGGTGATGCTCCTGGAATCGCGATTGCTGTTGACGCCGAACGCATTCGCGGTACCGTCGGCGCGCAACTCTTCAAGATCCGACAGGTAGTTTGTCTTGTATTCGCGGTCGAGACGGCCAATGGCCTTCCACTTCACCGGGCCAGTCTTGACGTCAAGGTCAAGCAGCAACGAACCGCGCAGCATCGAAAGCTTGCCGAAGCTGTCCTTGCCCACCCGGCTCAGCTCGGGTTGATCTTCCAGGTTCATCGAAGCCCAGGCGCGCACATAGCCGCTCAGTGCCCAGGTAAAGTCGTCGCGACCCATCCACGTTCCTTCGAGGCCAGCGGCGTTCGCGACGGGCATGCCCATCCCGGCCAGCACAGCTGCAACAGCCAGACCCGGTCCGGTCTGCCTGAAGATTTTGCTTCTTCTCATGTCTCCATTCCCTCCGTTTTGGCACTACCCATGAGCCATCTGCTCACGCCCGGCATCGTGTGATGCCGGGCGAGGCAAGCGACCCTCACACAACTACTGCAGATCCCTCGGCGCGCTCGATCGGGCGCTCTTTGCTCCCCACGACGAACGTGGGGCGGAACACATATACGATTGCCGGCATGATGAACAGCGCGCTGAAGGCCGAAATGAAGAGCCACAGAGCAATCAGCAGGCCCATGTCTGCCTGAAGCCTGAGCGACGAGAAGCTCCACAGACCCACGCTGGTAATCAGCGTCAGTGCCGTCAGCAACACGCCACGTCCCTGGCTGGTCAGACAGTTCAGGATGGCCTTCTCGACGTTGTCATGCAGGTGCAGCTCTTCGCGGATGCCATCGACGATGTAGAAGGTGTAATCCACCCCCAGACCGATACCCAGTGCCACGACAGGCAAGGTATTGATGTTCATGCCGATTTCGTTGTAGGCCATGTAGCTGAACGTGATCGTGTTCGACAGCATCACCGGAATCATGAAGAAAACGCCGGCGACCATCGAGTGGAAGGTCACGGTGCAACACACGACCAGCACGAGCAGCGCCAGCGCGATGGCTTCGATCTGGCCCGCGAGAATCACTTCATTCACCGCGGCCAGCACACCGACCAGACCGCCCGCGAGCAGGTATTCGGCGTTCTCGATCGGGTTCTGCTTCACGTAGTCCTGCACACGTGCCACAGCGGTACGGATCGTTTCGCCCTGGTGATCGCGGAAGAACAGCGTCACAGCCCCGTTCAGCGCATCACTGTCGGCGTAGCGATCCATGTCACCCGGGTCGGAGCCCGACACGAACATGTAGGTCAGCTCGCCGTTCTCACCCGCATCATTGCCAAGCTCTCCGTACATCGGATTGCCTTCGCGCAGCACGCGACGCACCTGCGGCAGGATGTCAGCGAGCGAAATGCTGCCGCCAACTTCAGGCTGGGCTTCCATGTAGCGCTGGAAGTTGGCCATGCTCTGCAGCACCTCCGGCTCGCGCAAAGAACCCTTTTCCTTGCCTGCGACCACGACGAACATGCGGTCCGAGCCCTGGAACTGGCGGTTGATGTCAGCCGCATCGGTGTTGTACTGCGAGTCCGGCCAGAGAATCGGCGAGCCCGGATTCGCGTCGCCCACCTTCAGGTTGAACGAGTACCAGAAGGACACCGCAAACACCGCCAGCGCCACGCCGAGAACAACGAAGCGCGCCTTCGTGACCACGATGCTGGACGCGAGGTTGAGAATGACCATCAATACCGGACGGATATTGATCGGATGAACGAAGCGGTGGCTGTACGATCCGTCGGCGTTCTTGCGCGGGTTGAACCACGACAGCAATACGGGCGTCATGATCAGCGCGCCGATGAAAATCGCGAAGATCCAGACGGTACCGATGTAGGAAATCTTCTCGAGCATCGGAATCGGGGTCAGCGCAACCACCAGCACGCAACCCGCGTCAGCGACGATCGCAAGCAGACTGGGCTTGAACAGGTGCTTCGCACTCGCCACCGCTGCGTCGGACGCTTTGGCAGTTCCGTGCGCGATTTCATCGTCGAAGCGCGAAATGAGCTGCACAGAGTTCGAGATCGCCTGCGCCGTGATCAGGAAGGCCACCACAATGACCAGCGGATCGAGGTGGAAGCCCATCAGCTTTGCAGCACCGAGCGCCCAGCAGGCGCTGATGATGGCGGCGATCAACGGAATGATCGTGCCATGCACGGTACGCGTGATCAGCAGCAGGATCAGGACGAGCGATGCGATGGCAGCGAAGAAGATCTGGATCGTTTCGTCGAGGTAGAAGTTCACCCAGCCATACAGCACCGGCTCGCCGACGACTCGAACGAGCACACCATCGCCCTCCGCTTCCTTGATCAGACCCATGATCTGATCGAAGGCCTTGCTGTAGTTGATTTCCGTATCAAGGAAGTCAGCCGTGATCAGCGTAGCCTTCAGATCGATGGACACATACGGTCCATAGATCAGCGGGTTGTTCAACACTGCCTCGCGCAGAATGGCCATCTCCTTGTCATCCGCAGGCAGGCGCGGCCACATGATCGGGCGTGACTCGACCCCTTCAGTGGATGCCCGGACTTCCTTTGTCTTCTTGGATGCGATGGAAACGATCTGGTAGGTATCGACTGCATCGACCTGCTGGAGACCGACCGTCAGTTTCTGTACTTTTTCAAGCACTTCCTTCTTGAAAATGTCTCCGTCCTCGACTTCGACCATGATGCTGACCATGTTCGATCCGCCGAAGGTGGACTTGAATTTCTGATTGACCTCGACGTAGGGGTGGTTTTTCGGAAGCAGATCGCTGAAGACTGTCTTCACTTCGACGAACGAAGCGAGGTAGGCCATAACGACCGTTGCAATCAGGACCGCGAGTACAACCAGCATGCGATTCTTGATCAGCAATGCGAACGCATGTTCGACCTTGCTGAAAGTAGTATTTTTCACGCGATTCTCCTTGCCTGCTATCGACCGACGACGGTGATCTTCCCGTCCTCGAGAATTCCGAGATTTGCGCCGGCAACGAAATACTTCGAGCCAGCCCGGACGATCTGGGTGCGCCACGCAACATCACCTTCAGCAAGACGCCCGGCAGTCCATTCGGTCGCATCCGCGTTCGAGGTGACCTTCACGCCCTTGTCGCCGACTGCAATCCAGTTGTTCTCATCCCAGATGACATCAAGCAGGTGCTCGCGCGTCAGACCCGGCACCACGCGCCAGGTCACACCGGCGTCGTCGGTCACAAGCAGCGTCCCGGTCAAGCCCACGGCAACCCCGTGTGTCGCATCGCGGAAGGTGACCGCCATCAGACTGGACTGATTCTCTGTCTCGACTGGCGTCCACGTTTCACCACCGTCTTCGGTACGCATGATCGAGCCGACTTCACCCACCGCCCAGCCGGACTGCCCGACGAAGTAGATGGCGTTCAGCGCACGGTCGTCTTCCGGAAGCAGCCGCGTCCAGTTGGCACCCTTGTCGGTGGATTTGTAGAGCCCGGAAAATTCGCCAACGGCCCACGCCGTGTCACCGAATACGCGAACACGGAACAGCTTGTTGGGATTTTCGGACTTGGGAGTGTTTGCAAGCTTCCAGCTCGCACCGCCATCGTTGGTATGCAGGATCGTGCCTTCGTTGCCCGCTGCGACCGCGGTCTGTGCATCCCAGGCTGCGATGCCCTGAAGATTCACAAGCGTGGGAGTGGGCTGTCGGAGCCAGGTCTTTCCGCCATCGTCGGAACGGACGATCTTGCCGGCCGTACCCGCTGCCCAGGCAATCTGCTCGGTGGGGGTAATGATGCTGAAGAAGTTGTCGCGCCGTTCGATCGGCTTCGGTTCAACCTTGGTGATGACTGCTTCCGCCTTCACGAAGAAGCCGGCGTAAAGCAAACCGCCAATAATGATGATCGGGAGTAATTGAGTAATGATGCTCAGTATCTTCTGAACACCACCGCCAGAGTCTCTTGCCTGTTGCATCTTCAGTCTCCTTCACGCGTCATTTCGTGCTCTGCGCGCGACGCTTTTCATGACCTGTTTTCGATGTTCGACACGACCGTTCCCTACGGCGGTGTAGAGCACTTCGGCTCTGCCGGCATCAAGTACAGGGTGTTTGGAGGAACGCAGCCGGCTGTAGCCGGCTGCGAACTGGCCCCTGACCTCCTCCGGTCAGGGGCCACGCGTGCCTTGTTTAGGCGGCGCGTTCGGGTACGGGCAAGCCCACCCACTCCTTGTAGAACGTTTCGATGTCCGGCTCGAAGTCATGGATCACCGGGTACCACGGGGTCGGAGCTTCGACGTCGTGCATCGTGCCGCAGCTCGGGCAGTAGTACTCACGATAGACCTGCCACTTCGTGTCCGGAGCCATCAGCGCCGGATACACGTCGGCCATCGCTTCTGGCGTGTCGCGCACGTAGATGTTGGCGAACAGCTTCCAGTTTTCCTTGTAGCCGCAGAACTCGTGGCCACAATCGCACTTGACGATCCACTGCTTGTTCTTGGCCGACTGCACGATGTACAGATGCGGGCCCAGCGGAAGGACGATGCGATCCGGAAACGTCACCTTCGCCTGCAGTGCTTCCACGTACATGCCGAAGCGTGCCTTGTCCTTCGGCATCGACAGCATGCGGAACGTCGTATCCCAGTCGAGGGTGCCCGCGGCCAGGTGTGCTACTTGCTCTTTGTTGTAAGTCGACATTTGCTACTCCTAGATTCGCTTAACGTTCAGGCCGTAAATTATTCTTCGACCTGGACGATGGTACGGACGTCCGGCATCAACGACAGGTCCATACGGAACTTGGACCCGTACGACGGAACACCCAGCTCGGTTTCCAGCACGTCCCAGTCGGCGGGCAGGCTCCAGAACGTCTTGAATTCGTTCTTGAACTTTTCCGACAGCGCGAAGCTGGTTGCGAACATGTGCTGAACCGGCGTGGAAGCGTGCTTGTTGATGATGCGGGCACGCTCTTCCTTCATCCACTCACGGGTCGGCACCGAGCGTGCGATACGTTCCTTGCGGAATTCGGCGCGGCGGGCAGCGGTCTTTGCAGCATCAACCGTGTAGACACCCTTGGCATTCTGCGTAACGACGGCCGCGTAGACCTTGGCAGCGAATTCGGGCAGAAGGAACAGCTCGTTCAGGTCCTTCTCGATCGACTTCACGTCACGATCCAGCGGATCGCCGAAGCCCGGGCCACCACGCAGGTAGTTCAGGTACAGATCGTGGTTGGCGTAGCAGTCTTCCGTGGTCATGCACTGCTTGTCGCGCTTCACGAGCGACGTTGCATCGATGCTTTGCTCGTAAATGTTCAGGCCCGGATCCAGATCGGCGCCCAGCGGGATCGCTTCGCCGTTGGCGATGCGACGCTCGAGGCCCGTGTTGTGGGCTTCGAAACGGTAGCCGGTTGCCGACGGGTAACCACCCATCAGACCCCAGTCGCTGTTCATGTAGCCGTTGCCCATGAAGAACATCGACCAATCCTGCGAATTCCAGACCATGCGCAGGGTTTCGAAGCCGCAGCCACCACGGTACTTGCCGTAGCCGCCGGAGTTGGCCTTGACATTGCGACCCAGGTACAGCAGGGGTTCTGCCATTTCCCAGATTTCGATGTCGCCCATGTCGCCTTCCGGATTCCAGATGGCGGCAGCGTGGTTCAGACCGTCCTTGACTGCGCAGGCACCGGTGCCGCACGACGAAGCTTCGAAGCTGTTGACCGCGTGGATCTCGCCGTCCTGGTTGATACCGCCACCTTGCAGCCAGTTCGACGTGTTGGCGTTGCCGGCATTGACTTCTTCGAGGTAGCCGCGGCTGAAGTAAGCCTGCGACAGACCGCGCCACAGAGCCGACCAACCCGACACCAGGAAGTGCCATGCGTAAGCGTGGCCGGTGCGGCGGTCATCCGGGTTGCACCATGCGCCCTTCGGCAGGTGGAACTCGGTGGCGTAGTAGGCACCGTCATTGATACGCTGCGTCGGAACGAGCGTCTGGCACATCATCACCCAGATGCCGCTGGTGAAAGCGACCTGGTGGGCGTTGAAGGTATGCCAGCCCCAACGGCTCGCACCTTCGAAGTCGAGGCGCCACTTGCCGTTCTCCTTGATCGTCATCTTGCACGGCGAGTGCATGATCGAATCAAGCTTGGCAAACTTGCTCGACACACCGATGTCCTCGTGTGCGTACGGCACATCGACGAAAGCGACCTTGCGGTAAACGCCCGGGATCGTCATGTCCTTGATACGCATCATCAGGCCGCGACGACCTTCTTCGATAACTTCGTAGGCGAACTTTTCGTACGCTTCGATGCCGTCGGCAGCGATCACTTCTTCAACCAGTTCGCGGATCATGTGGCAGCCGGCGATACGGGTCTTTTCGTCGAGGATCCAGTACTTCGGCGTACGCACCGAACGCTGCGACTCATGCAGCCAGTCACGCAGCGGGGTGTCATTCACACCGGTCTTGCGGCAGGTGATCATGTAGCCGTCGCCGAAACGCGAGGTCTGGCCCGTCGACATCGAACCCGGCGTCACGGCACCGGTGTCGATCACGTGCGTCACACCACCCACCCAGCCGATCAGACGGCCGTCGTGGAAGATCGGGACGATGGTCGCGATGTCGCACGGGTGGACGTTGCCGATGGCGCAGTCATTGTTGGTGAACATGTCACCCGGGGCGATACCGGGATTGGCTTCCCAGTTGTTCTCGATCATGTACTTGATCGCAGCGCCCATCGTGCCGACGTGGATGATGATGCCGGTCGAGGTCAGAACGCAGTCGCCGACCGCGTTGTAGAGCGTGAAGCACAGTTCACCTTCCTGCTCGACGATCGGGCTGGCGGCAATCTTCTTGGCGGTTTCACGAGCGTGAACCAGGCCGCCGCGCAGCTTCGAGAACAGCTTCTCGTAGCCGATCGGATCGCGTTCGCGCAGCTCGAGGGTTTCCAGTCCGTTGTAGCAGCCGGTTGCTGCGGTGCGCTCCATGATGCCGGCGCGGAACTGGGACAACGTCTGGCCGTTCTTCAGCAGATCGGCAAAACCGGTTTCAGTGTTGCTGAGCATATTCATAATTGTTTCTCCTCACTTGACTTCTTTGAGATGGAACAGGCGATGCTTGTCGACCGTGGTCTCGAAACCATTCGGCACGACGAACGTGGTAGCGTCCGATTCGATGATCGCGGGTCCGACGATGTGGTTGCCGGCCTTCAGCAATTCCATCTTGTACAGCTTCGCATCGACCCACTTCTTGTGACGGTAGAACGGACGCGTACCGAGGAAAGCTTCGGCCGGCGGCGTCGGGCCACCATCCGGATCTTCCGGCAGCACCGGCTTCTGCGTCACGACGGTACCGCGCATGATCGCGCCGGTAGCCGAATTGCCCAGTTCCGGCGAACGAGCCGAATTGGCATACACGCGACCGTAGGTGGTTTCGAACGCTTCGACAATCTTGTCCCAGTCCGCTGCAGTCGATGCATTGGTGATCGGGGAAATGATTTCGAGGTCGTTCAGCTGACCCGTGTATTGCATCTTGTAACCCGGGATCAGCAGCACGTCTTCCGGCTTGTAGCCATTGATGACGAACTCTTCGACCACCTTGGCAGCCAGTTCGGCCCAGGCGCTCTGCAGGATTTCGCAAGCGGCGATCTTGGCTGCGTCGGTGCCATGCTGCGGTACAGCCAGGTCAACCGACTTGTCGTAGCGGTATTCGAAGTCTGCGCAGGCGCAACCGAAGGCTGAGAAGCCAGCGGCCCATGCCGGAACGACGACGTCCTTGAAGCCCACGCCTGCGGTGTAGCCGTAGGTGTGAACCGGGCCGGCGCCGCCATACGAGAAGCAGGTGAATTCCGTCGGGTTGTAACCGCGGGCGCTGATGTTCGCACGCAGGTATTCCGACAGCGTCAGGTCAAGCAGTTCGATCACGCCGGCAGCGGCGTCTTCGACCGACAGGCCCAGCGGGTCAGCGATCTGTGCCTTGATGTGGTCACGTGCGCGCTGAACGTCGAGCTTGATCAGGCCGCCGAGGAAGTTGTTCGGGTTCAGGTAACCCAGCACAACGTGGCAGTCCGACACCGAAACCGTGTCCAGACCGCTTTCCGGCCAGCAGGTGCCGACACGGTAACCGGCGCTGTCCGGGCCCAGCTTGATCGACTTCGAGTACGGATCGATACGAACGAACGAACCTGCACCGGCACCGACCGAGTCCATCGCCACCAGCGGCAGCGACAGCACGAGACGCGCCATGTCCGGATCGGACTTGATCGCGAACGAGCCCTTGGTGATCAGAGCCACGTCGAACGACGTACCACCGATGTCCGAGCACGCGATGTTTTCGTCACCCAGGCACTCGCCAAGCATCTTCGAACCGATCACGCCGCCGATCGGGCCGGACACGATGGTACGGGCCAGTTCCTTGGCCTTCCAGCTGATCGTGCCGCCGTGCGTAGCCATCACGCGCAGGTCGAACTTGGCACCGTGCTTCTTGAAACGGTCGCTCACCAGCTTCAGGGTCGCACGCGACGGTTCTGCGCCGTAGGCTTCCAGAATCGTGGTGTTCATGCGGTGACTTTCCTTGCGCTGCGGGTAGTAATCCACCGAAGCGAAAACCGGAATGTCGGCACCGAGTTTCTTCAGCTCTTCCTTGCAGGCGTCGCGAGCCAGCTTTTCGCTGTCTTCGTTCTTGTGCGACTGAAGCAGGCAGATCACGATGGCCTTGGAACCCGCTTCTACCAGCTCACGCGTGGCCTGACGGACTTCTTCAACCCGCAGCGGGATAACGATCTTGCCCTGAACGTCGGTACGCTCGGTCACACCACGGGTGCGCGAGATCGGAACCAGCGGTTCGTCGTAACGGTGCGTGTTCAGGTGAATACGGTCTTCGAGGGCGTAGCCGAGGTAGCTCTGCAGTGCGCGACCCATCGAGTGGACCTGCTCGAAACCCTTGTTGCAGATCAGGCCGACATCGAGGCCCTTGCGCTGCAGAACACGGTTCAGCATGGCGGTGCCCGAATACACGCAGGTCACCAGCTCCGGATACACATCGTCAACTTCGCGGCCCCAATGCGCCAATGCATCGACCGAAGAGTTGTAGATCGCCAGGGATTCGTCCCCGGGATTGCTTTGTGCTTTGCCGACCACGAAGCGGCCGTCAGCACGGACAAAAAAGGTGTCAGTCATGGTGCCGCCTGCGTCAATCCCCAGCACCTGAACCGACGAGTTTTCGATCGTCATCTCCACGTCTCCATTTAATTAACCTGCCTGTGTTTGCTTCCGGCCCGCCCGGACGGACCGGCCTTTATTGATCGACCGTCGTGCAATCGAACACTGATGCTCTGCAAGGACAGTGCCAGCGTGCATTCGATCACGCAAAACAAGCACAACCATTTGTTTTTAAAACACTAAAGTTCAAGGTGGGTCACAAGCACCCTGAACCGTACGACCGTCCGGACGGATGGAATTCGGACGGCTTGCTTGAAGCGGACCGTCTGTCGGTCGGACAGTCCGTCCGGACGCATGCAGAACGAAGCACTTTCGGCCGCAGGCGGATGTTGCGACGCAACATGTCAAATCGCTTGAAACGGCTTGCCGACGCCAAGGGCGCGGAATGGGTCATCTTGGCAACGCGATGCGGCCGACATGACCGTACGCTCGATGCTTATCCAAATGATTGAACGAACGTTCATTCGAAGGGTGTTCTGCTGGGCAGGCAGGGGGCGAAAACGCGGGCACTTCCGCCAGGCAGTCCGGGCTTCGCGAGCCGCCGGAAAAGCGCCGGATGGAAGTCCGGATGCGCGTGCTCAGCGCAAGAGGATGGACTTGACGCGATAGACCTGCTCGGCCGGTTCGAACGGTCGCGGCACGGAGACACCGCGGCGACATGCTTCGCGCGCGGATATCTTTTCGATCCAGCGCGCCAGCGCGCGATAGGGCGTCATGTCGATGCCGGACCAGGCATGCATGCGCACGCACGCCCACTGGGCGATATCGGCGATGCTGAAATCCCCGGCGAGGTATTCGTCTGCCTGCAGTTGCGCATCAAGGCGGGCGAACAGCACGCGCAGTTCGCTTCGTGAGGCGCCGCCCTTGCCGGCCGGGTCGGATGTGACGCGTCGTGTCACGACGGAAACGCCGCCGGATACCGGGTTGGCGAAATCCGTGGCGAGCCATTGCTCGACCCGGGCGCGACCGGCTTCGTCGCGGGGCATCAGGCGTCCGGTCTTTTCCGCCAGATAAAGCAGGATGGCCCGTGACTCGATCACCGCTTGATCACCGGCTGTGCGATCAACGATGGCCGGCACGCAACCGCACGGGCGGATGCGCAGAAAATCCGGCGCAAGCTGCGGATCGCTGCAGGCGTCGACGGGATGCACGATGTAGGGGAGGCGCAACTCTTCGAGCGCGATCGACACCTTCCATCCTTCCGGTGTCGGTGCGGTGTAAAGATCTATCACCTGCGCGTCCCCTGAATCGTCAGCCGGATCAGGCCTTGGCGCTCGGACGGGCGCTGACTTCGTCGAACCAGCGCTGCAGGTTCCTGCAATCGGCCGGAATCTTGATGTCGGACCAGAAGGCAAATTCGACGCTGCAGAACAGCGTGCAGTCGGCGATCGAGAACATGTCCCCCGCAATGAAGCGGTTGTTGGCGAGTTGCTCGTCGAACTTCCGGAAGAACAGTTCCAGGCGCATGCGGCCGCGATCGACCAGCGCGGGAATCTGCGGCACCGGCACGGCAAAGCCGGGCAGACCGCGGTCGATGAAGGCTTCGTGCGTGTTACGGAACACCTCGCCGGCAGCCATCATGCCTTCGTCGAACGCACGGCGCTCCCACATTTCGACGACGCCACGCTCATACGCATTGCGGCCGAACATCGGGGGTGACGGGTACATCTCATCGATATAGCGCGCGATGGCAATCGATTCACCCAGTTGGCGGCCGTCATCGAGTTCCAGCATCGGCACCATGGCCTGCGGAAACTTCGCGATGTAGTCGGGGCGCAGCTTCAGGTCGTCACCACCGACTTCGATGATTTCGATGTCGAGTCCCTTTTCCGCAATGCACATGCGGGCGCGCTTCGGATTGGGTGCTGCATGCCAGTCGTACAGTTTCATCGGGGCAATCCTCCTTGTTGTCACAACATGTCCGAATGTTCGGCGAGGTATTTGGCCACACCGCGGTCAGTCGGCATTACGCCGACCCTGCCCTTCTGCCAGCCGGCCGGACACACTTCACCGTTACGTTCGGTGTACTGCAGTGCATCGATGACGCGCAGAAGTTCATCGATGTCCCGCCCGATGGCGAGACTGTTGACGATCTGGTGCTGCACGATGCCTTCCCTGTCGATCAGGAAGGTGGCGCGCAATGCCACGCCGGTCGGGCCTTCGACGTCGAAGGCCCGAACAACCGAGTGGGTCACGTCGCCGATCAGCGGATAGCTGAGCTGACCGACTCCGCCCTCCTCCCGCGGCGTCTTCTTCCACGCAAGATGTGAGAAGGTCGAGTCGATCGAACACCCGACCACATCCACCTGACGCCGCGAGAACTCGGCCATGCGATGTTCGAACGCAATCAGCTCCGACGGACAGACGTAAGTGAAGTCGAGCGGGTAGAAGAACAGCACCACATACCGCCCCCTGTAGTCGGCGAGGCGAAACGGCCGGAATTCGTTGTCGGGCCAGACCGCGCTCTCAGTGAATTCAGGGGCGCTACGCCCGACCAGCGCACTCACGCCCGGCCCTTTCCCGACTCACCGAAACCGAACTGTTCAGCGCGGAAGGGCCGACGCGCCAGGCTCGCCAGCGTGTCGGGGTCACAGCCTTCCGGATGCCGCCAAGCCATCAGGCGCTGGTAACTCGCAAGCAGCTTCATGAAACGCGGCAAGGCGCGATCCTGCGGGGTCGTGTTGTCGTAAAGCTCCATCAACTCGCCCAATTCGCGTTCGTCGAAACCGAGCTGCACGGCAGCGGCAGCGATGATCAGACGGTCGTCGTCGTCGCAGCGGAAGCCATCGTCGCCCTCGGGCACGATGATTCCGAGCGCTTCGAACACACCGAAGCGGCTCAGCGGCAGGCCATAGCCTTCGACCAGCTGTTCGCGGCTGAGGGTGCGCCCCGCATCGGCGGGCCGCGCGGCCGACTTCGTTGAAGCGGCCGCCGGTTTCATCGCATCACCACAGGCGCGGTGTGGATCGGAGCGCCGGTCTTTTCCTGCACCTCTTCCAGGCTGACGCCCGGCGCGAGTTCGCGCAGTTCCAGTCCGTCCGGCGTCACGACGAGCACGCACAGATCGGAAATGATCATGTTGACCACCCCGACGCCGGTCAGGGGCAGATCGCAGTTCTTCAGAATCTTGTGTTCGCCCGCCTTGCTGCAGTGGTCCATCAGCACGATCACGCGCTGCACACCGGCCACCAGATCCATCGCGCCGCCCATGCCCTTGACCAGCTTGCCCGGAATCATCCAGTTCGCCAGGTCACCGTGTTCGCTGACCTGCATCGCACCCAGGATGGCCAGATTGATGTGCCCGCCGCGGATCATGCCGAAAGAATCGGCGCTGCTGAAGAAGCTGCTGCCGGGGATGGTGCTGACCGTCTGCTTGCCGGCATTGATCAGGTCGGCGTCGACTTCGCCTTCTAGCGGAAAGGGGCCGATGCCGAGCAGGCCGTTTTCCGACTGCAGCCAGACATCCATGCCCTCCGGAATGTGGTTGGCCACCAGCGTGGGCATGCCGATGCCCAGATTAACGTAATAGCCGTCTTTCAGCTCGCGCGCGGCGCGGCGCGCCATGTCGTCTCGTGTCCAGGCCATGTCATTGCTGCCTTGTGGTGAGTTTTTCGATGCGCTTCAGCGGTGCGGTATTCACGATGATGCGATGCACGAAGATGCCGGGCGTGTGGATCTGATCCGGATCCAGCGCGCCGGTCGGCACGAGTTCCTCGACCTCGACCACCGTTACCTTGCCTGCCGTCGCCACCATCGGATTGAAGTTGCGCGCGGTCTTGCGGTAGATCAGGTTGCCCGATTCGTCGGCCTTCCACGCCTTGACCAGCGACACGTCGGCGCGCAGGGCATGTTCGAGCAGATAGCGCTGACCGCCGAACTCGCGCGTTTCCTTGCCGTCCGCCACCGGCGTACCGACACCGGTACGCGTGTAGAACGCCGGAATGCCGGCGCCGCCGGCGCGCAGCTTCTCGGCCAGACTGCCCTGGGGCGTCAGTTCGACCTCCAGTTCGCCGGACAGCAGCTGACGCTCGAACTCCTCGTTCTCGCCGACGTATGAAGCGATCATGCGATGCACCTGACGGTTGCCGAGCAATCGCCCGAGACCCACGCCATCGATGCCCGCGTTGTTGCTGATCACCGTCAGATTTTTCACGCCGCTGTCTGCCACGGCGTTGATCAGCAGTTCCGGAATGCCGCACAGACCGAAACCGCCCACGGCAAGCGTATGGCCGTCGGTGATCAATCCCTTGAGCGCGGTGACCGCGTCCGGGTAAAGCTTTTTCATCTGCCTCCTCCTTGTGCCTGCACGCACTTTTGGTCGCAACACTCCGTGTCGGTGTGCCGCCGACCAGCAGTAGCGGCCAGCAAAGCCTGTGCCTGCGCAGGCATGCTGCAGCGCACTCATCACAAGCCCTTGTTTTTGAATCTAAAATACACGTGCGTCCGAACGGTGACGACCTGTCCGGACGGTGGGCAGTCCGGAAATCATCCGTCGCCATCAGTCCGGGGTTCGACTTTCAGCCGACCGATTGCATCCGGATGAACGCGCATGCCGTAGAGGTGGCATCAATGATGAATGCCTGCAACCGCCTGCGCAGCGGCTGCATGTCGCCGGGTGCCGCAAAGAACGCGGTCAACCGAGGAACAGGTTGCACACTAAGGAATCCGATGCTAAATCTTAGGTCTGTCGAAAACCCTGTCGAAAGCGGTGCGGCGCCCTCGCGGCGACGGCACCCTTTTCGGGGCGTGCCCGATGACCGCATCCGCGAACAGCAAGCCGGTGCGACACATGAATATTCCGGTTTCAGAATGCATGTACGAGATTCCCGATCCAGAGCGATGCCGTGTCAGCGTGGGGCCGCGTGCCGCGTTCCTTGCCGTACCACACGTCACCGCGCGCAGTGCGCCACGAATCTCGTCCAGTGCAGGACACCCACCCCATGCAAGGCTGGCGGACGGCAACGACCTCGCCGTCATGACAGCGCAACGCCGCATAGTCCGCCCCCGGTCCGGGAGGCGGACATGTAGGGAGGTCGCGGGCGACACACGTCGTCCTTCAGTCAGACATCGGCCATGGCGGAATGCAGAAGCCTTCCCCGCTGACGGATTTCACCGGACGCCGATCTTTCGTTTGATCCTGAACCACAGACCAAAGGAGTAGGAGACGATGCAAAACCAAGGCAACCAGACGCCACGTCGCAGTGCGCTGCGAACAGGCATGGCAGGCGCGATCACACTCGCGATCGGATTGGGCGCGAGCCCCGCCTTCGCGAAGGAGCTTCCCGCAGGCTTCGTGATCAACAAGGAAAATTACGAAAGCATCAAGAACGACACCTTCGAGAACAAGACCATCGCCAGCATGGTCCCGGAAAAGCTCGAGTGGATGATCAAGAACTACAACCTGACCATCAAGCTCGCGAACTCGAAGAAGATCGAGATGGATCCGAAGTACGTGGAGTGGTCGAAGAAGAACATCAACACGGTGAAGTTCAATCCGGCTGACCGTACGGTGACCGGGTGGCAGGCCGGCATGCTGTTCCCGCCGGAAACCATCAAGATGGACGACCCGCACGCCGGCGACAAGGTGATCTGGAACCTGCGTGCCGCCACCTACGGCGCCACGATGGATCTGCGCGACATCGCCTGGGCCTTCCTCGATGCGAAGAAGGGTTACGAGCGGGTGCAGGCCTTCCAGTCGCGTCGTTACTACATGGAAGGGCGTCTTGACGGCGGCCCGATCACCGTCGGCAAGGGCGACATTTCGCAGAAGACCTACTTCGTGGCGACCTACCCGCAGGACATCCGCGGTCTGGGTCTGTTCTCGGTGCGTTACAACCAGGCTGACTCGAAGGTGCCGGATGATTCCTACGCCTACCTGAAGTCGGTGCGTCGCGTGCGTCGCCTGTCGGGCGGCGCGTGGATGGACCCGATCGGCGGCACCGACCAGCTGTATGACGACTGGGACATCTGGGATGCCGCCCCGACGAAGTATGTGTCGAACAAGCTGCTGGAAAAGCGCTGGGTGCTGGCCATCGCACACAGCCCGGAAATCAGTGTGGACGTGAAGCAGCCCTTCACCGAGCCGGCCAAGCGCTTCCCGCGCATCGGCATCGACATTCCGCCGCACTTCAACCCGGCGCCGGACATCGGCTGGGAGCCGCGTGAAGTCTACGTCGTTGAAGGCATCCCGCCCCCGGAACACCCCTACAGCAAGAAGGTGGTGTACATGGAAGTCGATTTCCCGCGCCCGTATCTGGGCTATGCGGAAGACCGCAAGGGCGAATTCTGGAAGATGTTCATCTTCCAGAACCGGCCTGACATCGGCGACGACGGCTACAAGGCGGTCATGCCCGTGATCGGACACATCATCGACGTCAAGCGTGGCCATGCCACCAACTGGTCGTCGAACATGAAGTCCAATCCGGCTGGCGTCAAGGAAACCGACGTGTCGCTCAACGTGCTGGAAGAAGTCGCAACCGGCAAGTAAGACCGCAGGCCATGACCCGAAGGCCCGTCCGAGCTGCGCGCGGACGGGCCTTTTGTCCGGCGGCGGTTGCAACCCGAACGCCAGGTGATCGAACGCCGAGCGTGCCGGGGTCATCTCGGGGCCCGCGCATGGTGCAGGCTCCCCGAATCAACCCTGCTCCGGTCCGGAAATCGGTCATCGTGATCGGACGGGGTCCGACTTTCGTCCCCGGATGAACGACGTCCTCCCGGGATACGGCGCGCAGCCGTGACACCGCGCGTGGCATGGCCCGTGCTTCTTCGTTAGACCACTAATGTAATGAACCCGGTACACACCGGGCACCCCAGGAGACTGTGCATGTATACAAAGGAATTCCACGCCGACTCGCTCGCATGGGAACCCAGCGGTATCGATGGCGTGTACTTCAAGGTGATCGACGGCGAACTCGCGACGACGGCATCCACCGTGCTGTACAAATTCGACGCGGGCTCGTGCGTGCAATCACATCTGCATACGCAGGCCGATGAGGTCGCGTATGTGCTCGACGGTCAGTTCATCGAAAACGGCAAGGCCTATGGTCCGGGTTCGATATTCACGGCACCGGCCGGCACGGCACATGGACCGCACACGACCGACACCGGCTGCACGGTGATGTTCGTCCTGTCGAAGGGCCTCGATTTCATCCCGGCCGAATGATCCCTCCGCGCTGCCGGTGGCGGTAACGGTCCACGTTGCCGGCAGCGCACCTCTCTCCCGGCTTGCACCGCTTTTCGCCCTGCCTGCGCGCGCGCTTCACGGTGCGGTCTCCTTCGGGGTTTCATTGCCTGCTTCTTCCTCCGCTGCGCGACGGGCCTCGGCGTCCTCTTCCGTCTCTTCATCGCCCGAATTCACGGCCGGAATGTCCAGCGGACTGTTGATCGCGATCTGCGACAGCGCCGGCACCACATTCACCGCCTGCGGGCGCGTCGGATTCGGCACCCGACCTTCGATCGCGTTGCGCGACTCCTCCCGACCGCTGTTGTCCGGGTCCGTCGCATTGACCACTTCGTGCAGCGAGCTGCGCGTCAGCGCCGTCTCGTCGGTCACCAGACGGTAGCGCTCAAGACGCAGCGCAAACTGCCCGTCCGGCGCATTGAGCTGGATGTCCGCCGGCTCGATCACCGTCGTCGCGTTGTCCATGTAAACATTGCTCAGCGGATTGATGAAGCGCGCCTGGTTGTCGATCCGGCCATCCAGCACTTCCAGCCAGCCACGTTCCGTCTCGATCCGCGCGTCCTGCGAATACAG
The DNA here is from genome assembly GCF_024580145.1 of Methyloversatilis sp. XJ19-49. Classification (GTDB taxonomy): domain Bacteria; phylum Pseudomonadota; class Gammaproteobacteria; order Burkholderiales; family Rhodocyclaceae; genus Methyloversatilis. The sequence goes on along the minus strand of NZ_JANINI010000008.1, from coordinate 12,966 downwards.
CCGCTCGAAGCGCGTACCGATCGGACTGTCGAACGTCAGATCAACCCAGCGCGCCATCCCGCCGCCAGGACCCGTCACGTTCATCAGCAGCGGACCCGAAGTGCCGGTTTGAACGATTTTTGCAGTAATCGAACCGACGCCGATCGATAGTTGCGAATCGACTTCGAGCGCGCCCGCCTCGATGTCGCCATCCGTGATGATGTCGATGGTGTCGCCGCTCAGCCGCTTCACACTGACCCGACCGTTGATCGTTTCCAGTCGCACGCCCCGGCCGGCGGTCACCGCATCCATCAGGATGTCCTGTTCGGCGAACACACTTGCGTTGCCCGCATCGGCCGTCGCTTCACGCACCGTCACGCTTTGACCGGCGCGCAGGTCGAGATTGCCGCGCACGGCACGGACGCTGCCGCCGCTGACCGTGCCGATTGCCGTGACCGACGCATCACCACCGGCCTTCACTTCGCCCACTGCGAGATCGGACGAGAAGTCAGGATCGGCGGTGGTGATGCCCGACAGATGCACGTCCTCCGCCGCCTCTGCATTGACCACGTAACCGTTGCCCGGCGCGACGACCAGTGCCTCGCCCGATGCACCTATGCTGCCGGCGAGCGAGCGCAGGTCGATGTCGCCCTCCTCCGTCTGCAGCGCCACGACACGCTGCGCGCCGCGGGCATCCAGAATGCTGCCGGCGCTGGTCAGGTGAATGCCGCCGGCACTGGCGAACATTTCTGCCACGCGCATCGGACCACTCAATTCATTCAGCCAGATGCCGCTCGCCGCGCGCGCCGTCAGCGTCGCGGCCGTACCCAGATCGAGACTGACCGGGCGTGCTGCGCTGCCGATGCTGCCGTGGCTGGCTTCGAGAATGGTGCTGCCGCCGCGCAGATTCGGAACGGCACCCGCGCCGGCATCGATGATGCCGCCCGATACCTTGAGACGTATCGTCTTGCTGTAGTCGGCACCGCCCCCGCTGGCATCGAGCGACACCAGATTGATGTCGCCCGGCAGCGCCGTGCCGTTGCGCTCGTAGTCGTCGGCCCCGAGGAATACGTGGCCGCGTGCATTCACCGTCACGCTGCCGTCCGCAGTCGTCGACACATCGACGTCATCACGCTTGAGCACGGTGGCGGTCTTCGCCACCGTGTCGACCGCCACGTCGTCGGCTTCAGCTGCTGCCAGCGCACGACGCTGGTCGGGATCGAGGGTCGCCAGTGCAGCGATGCTGACCGTGAATTGCCCTTCGTCGCGTCCGACGCCCCCCGCCGTACCGGCGGCATTGAGCACAATGTGACGACCCACCACATTGGGCTGTTCGATGCGGGTTTCGGTGTCCGACACCGATTTGTTGTAGATCGCGGCACTGACGCCGTAACGCACCTGGTTGTCGGTCCATGCGTGCGTGCCGTTGGAGATGTCAGCCAGCGTCCGGTCCGTGTCGACCGACCCGACATACTGGAAGTCGGCGTCATAGTCGGGCAACGCTCCGGTGGCCAGCGTCACGCCCAGGCCACCCAGCTTGTCGTGCAGGTCGCGCAGCCGAGGCGGCACGGCGGCCGCATCGTAGGCGTCGGCCCGGTAGACATAGCTGCCGGCATTGGCGGGATCTTCGATCAGCTTAACGTTGCGCAGCGACCAGTATTCGCGGTACTCGCGGTCGATGCCTGCGCGATGCGCCTTGAGCGCATCGGCCAGACTGTCGGCTGCGCCGTCGGATTCACGCAGTCGCAGGTTCTTCCACACGGCGTCCAGCTCGGCTTCGGCACGCGTATCGCGCGTCTCGTTGCGGTTGCCATCGACGATGCGGCCAGTGCCGGCGGTCAGCGTCACGTCCCCGGTCAGCGATTCGACCTTGTCCAGCTGCAGGTCGCCGTCCGGCTGCAGCACGACGATGTCGCCCATCGCGGTGAAGTCGAGGCCACCCTGGAGCGTGGCCTGCGTCTGCACGACGAGCGCCTGAGTGTTGCTGCCGATGCGCCCGTTCAGCGACACCAGTTCGACGCCACCGCCCTGCACCCGCACGGCATCTCCGACCCCGGCCGACACGATGTCGCCATCGGCCTGCAGGAACACGCGGCCGTCCGCACCGGTGATCGCCTGCGCCACGCGCATGTCACCCGACACCGCCAGCAAGCCGACGTCGCCGCCAGCGCTCACGGCATCGATGCTGCCGTTTCCGGACAGATTGAGTTGCAAGGGTGCAATCGCGCTGCCGATGCCACTGGCAGCCCGCATCGTCAGGCTTTCCGTCGTGATGGTGCCGCGCGCGCTTTCCGATGCGATGGCGCCGCCGGGCAGCCCGTCTCCCGCCGTCGCATCGAGCGAAACCAGACCGGTCCGGTTGGTCAGGCTGCCGGTGAGGATGATATCGCCGCGGCTGACGATGTCGATGCCGCCGGTGTCGTGGCCGATGAAGCTGATCGGGATCAGGTGGTCGGCCTTGACCGTGTGGGTGTTGTAGCGCTTGGTGCCGAAATCGCTCCAGACTTCGTAGGTGTGCCATTTCCAGATGCAGAAAAACCACGAACACTTCGACCTTTCGGTCGACCACTCCCTGTAGGACGTCGTGACGTCCCTGCGCTGGTAACGATAGGCGTCGTCACCAAGGGCCGGATCGACTCTCGTGTACTCGCCTTCCATCAAGGGCGTCGCGTCCGGATACTCGACATAGGCCGTGCGATCCGCGATCGACCAGCTGCCCGGGAAGAACCAGAACTTGGTTTCCTTCTCGTAGCGCGCGTAGGTGTTCGTCGTGCTGCGCTGACCGGTCACCCAGGTATAGGTCTGGTCCTCGACCGGCGCGTAGCCGGTGCTGCGCGTGTTGATCAGATCCACATAAGACGCCACCGGACGTTCGACCAACTTGTCGCCCGCCGGCGTGCTTTCGGTCGTCACGATGACGTCCGACGTCTGCACATCGGCGCCCAGCCGCGTGACGATGCGGGTGACCGGCGTCAGGCTGTTGTAGTAGGCGGTCGTCGGCGTGCTCGACTGCAGCGGGCTGCTGACGATGGCACCGAAGCCGCCGTTCGCGGCCGGGTCCCAGCGGCGCAGGTAATCGGTGATGCGCACGCGGCCTTCGATGTCGTTGCCGGTGTCCAGTCCGCTGATGACGATATCGTAGCCGGTGAGGTTGTCGATGTCGAAGCGACCGTAACCGTCCATGGCCGCGATGCGGCCGCCACCGGTGTTCAGTATTTCGCCCAGCAGTTCGAGCTTGCCGCCCTCGACCTTGACCGGCTCCTGTTCGATGCGGTTCAGTTCGGCATTGAAGAAGGCGACGATGTTGCCGTCGGTGCCGGTGATGCGGAAGCGCGGATCGGCCGGCTTCATGCCACCGGCCACCAGCGCGTCGTAATTCGTCTTCGCCTGCGCCAGCGTGGTGGCGGTCTTGTACGGGCCGATGTCGAGATTGACGCGCGCATCGGCGTCGATCGTGATCGACCGGTCGGGAAGGCCGCTCTGCAGCAGGCCGTTGATGTTCAGGTAGCGGGCACTGATGAAGATGTTGTTGCCGGCGATGGTCGGCGCACCGTTGCCGATGCGTACGTCGTCGGCCGCGCCGCTGAACAGGCTGCCATCCTCGAAATTGTTGGCGGTTCCGCCACTGCCGCCGCTGGGCGTGCGCGTGCCGCCCCACAGGTCGCGTGCGGCGCCGGCGGTGTGATAGAAGGCCGACGGAGAACTGAACACGAAATCGCGCCCTGCCGTGATGTTGATCGTTGCCGCCTGGATATTGGGGGCCGTCAGCGGATTCAACGGGTCCTTCGGCTGCACCAGCACGCTGCCGCGCTCGCTTTCCAGCGTGACGGTGCCGAGCAGGTTGCTGATGTCGCCGACCACCTCGATGTCCGGCGCGCGGGCGTCCGCATCGAGCGGAATGTAGGTGTTCCTCGCCTCGATCAGCGGCACGGCCGAATCGGGTGCGATGTCGACGTTGCCGAAGCCGGCCGCGCCGCCCTTGTTGCGGGCATTCAGCTCGGCGTTGATGTCGGCCGTCGTCGGGCGGGTGCCCGGCGTGTTCAGGATGGCGACGCTGTTCAGCACGAGCCGCCCGGTCGCATCTTCCGGAATGGTCAGTGCATCGGTGCGCAGGAAGGCCGAACTGTTGTTGATGATCCGGATCTGCGCGTCGCCGCGCGCCACCAGCTGGCCGCTGCCCGCCAGGTAGTCGCCCATCACATTGATGTTGCCGCCGCGTGCGCTCATCTCGGGCAGGATGATGAAGGCCGCGTCGGACACCGATGCCGTCGCGCCGCCCGCCGGGAACAGATCGGCGAGCTGCTGCTCGAGGAAGTTGATTTCGGCGGTCAGTGCCGCCACCGTCTCGGGGCTGCTCGCATCGGCGCCGGTGCTGGTCACGCCCTGATACTGACCGCGGATTTCCTTCAGCGAGTCGATGCGCGTCTGCAGGTTGTCCTGCAGGTTCTCGATGCGCGCGACCGGCATGTCGAGGCCGTCGGAGCGCGTGATCCAGTACTGCTTCGAATAGGTGTCGTAGACGCAGCCCGCAACGCCGGGCGCCTGGCACTTCGCCTCCTGGCCGTCGCGCGACACCTGCGAGCTGAGCGTCAGCGGCAGCGCACCGCCACCGGGATCCGTCTCGCTGATGGTCATCCAGCGCTGATTGTGGATGCCGGCGTCGATGAAGCCATTCACTGTCGCACCGGCCTGCGACTGTTCTATGATGCGTCCGCTGTTCTGCTCGATCGACACGTCGCCGCCACCGAACAGGTTGCTGATACCGCTGGCAATGGCACTCGCCGCCTGGCTGTACAGGTCACGCGCCACACCATGTCCGTCGACGAGGTGACCGAAGCCCTTGTCGGCGATCAGGCTCACGTCCTTGACGCTGCGCAGGCTGCCGTCGACGACGATGCGGTTGGTCTGGGTGAGCAGGCCGTCCGCGCCCCAGTCCAGGCCGGGTATCGGAATCAGCGAGTTGTTGTACAGGTCCGTGTAGGCGACCGACGAGAAGCGGTTGCGCACGCCGCCGGCATCGCGGCCGGCACCGAGGTTGATGAAGCCGTCGGCGCGAATGTCCGTCCCGGCACCGATCGAGGTCGTCGACCTGCTGTGGATGTCCGATTTCGAGAAGCCATCGGCGTAGGCCGCCAGACCCCAGGTCTTGGAACTGGCGCGCGCCTCGACATCGATGTTTTCGCGCGTCGCAAGATTGAAGTCGCCCACGGTATCGACGACGACATTGCTGCCGATGCGCGCTTCGGTCCGTCCGACATCCCCTGCCGCGGTGGTCAGCGGGTTGATGTTCACCTCGATGATGGATTCGGCATCGGCGGCACTGATCGCCCCGCCCGCTTCCAGCTTGGCGCGGTCGCGCAGCATCACGTCCGACACCGCATTGAAGTCGCTGCGCCCCGCGTCATCCGGATCGCCCAGTACGCTGACCCGCGCGTTGTCGCCGACCTCGACCCGCGTGATGTTGTCCACCCGCGTTTCGCCGGACCCGGCCGCGCCGCCTGCCAGGCCACCCGCTCCGGCAAACACGTTGAACACGTCGATGACGGCAGTCCCTTCCACGCGTGTGAGCCACGGTTTGCGCGTCTCGTTCAGCGCGTACACATCCAGATCCCAGGTGTTCAGATGCGCACCCGCGCGGATGCCCGCGACCACCCTGGCGTCGATGTCGTTGCGCGCCTGCGCGCCGCTGGCACCGACCACACCCGCCGACAGCGAATCGACGCGGGCATTGAAGCTCGCCATGTGATCGGCGCGGACTTCCATGCGCCCGCCGCTGTCCGTGACCAGCGCATCGCCGGCCGCGCCACCACCGAGCAGCGCCTGCGTATCGGACAGATTGCGCGTTGACGCCACGGCGGCTGCACCCGCAATGATGCCGCCCGAGCCGGCTTCGGCATCGGCCGAAGTTTCGTCGTGACCGGTCGCGACCACGCTGAGCGCGTCGCCGACCGTGCCGGTATTGCCGTTGTCGATGGACGCGAGCGTGATCGATCCCGCGACGGCATCCGCCAGATTCGCCCCGAGCGCGAGCAGTCCGCCGAGGGTGACGCCGCTGGTGACGGCCGTCTGGCGCGTGCGGTTCGATGCGGTCAGCGACGTGCTGTCCGCGATCGCGAGCACATTGCCCGTGCCCATCGTCGCGTTGACCAGCGAGGTGCCGCCGGCGTATGAGTCACTGCCATTGGCGCCGACCAGCAGCGATCCACCGGTCGCGTTGGCGTACGAGTAGGCGCTGTGGCCCACACTGGTGCCAACACTCGGCAGCAGTGTCGCCGCATTCAGCGACAGCGCGCCAGCCGTGATGCTGTTGTAGCGGCCCACCGTTGCATAGGATTGCGTCGACGCCGACGCTTCAGCCAGCGACACGCCGATCGACACGGCGAGCGAGCCGTTGTAGCCGCGGGCGACCGCGCTGACCTGCGGCGTACTGTTGGCGGTGACCGACACCGCCGAACCGGCGCCGGCGATCGTCACCCGGTCGGCGACGGCGGCATTCGCCGTCCCCAGCGCGCCGGCGCGCGACTCGGAGCCCGAACCCGCCGCGACACCGCCGGCACCGGCTTTCGACTCGGCAGATACCGTGTCTTCGCGCGTCGCCCGCACATCGAGCAGCCCGCCCGCCAGCGTGACGCCGGTGGCGGCAGTCTGCGCCGTGGCGGTATCGAGGCCGCCGATCTGCGCGCTCGTGCTGCCGCTCTTGTCGGCGCGCGCAATCACGATGCCGGCCGCGACCACGCCGACCGCGTAGCCCTCTGCCTTGGCGCGGGCATCCAGCGTGTCGTCGGCGCTCACGCGCACGTCACCCGACGCGCTGCCGACGGTGGCCTGCGCCCCGGCACCCAGCCCGGCACGCACGGTGTTGTTCACGTCTGCCGTGGCGACGGCGGCCCCGACGCCGACCAGTCCGCCGGCCGCCTGGAAGCTGTCGACCTGCAGTGCCGGTTCGGCCTGCACCAGCGGATCGTCGTCCGGCAGTTCGGCCGTTTTCGCGCTCAGTTCGATGTCGCCGGTATCGGCCTGCAGCGAGATGGCGCCGACCGTGGTCGCGCCGACGTTGTGGCGCACGTCGAGCACGCCGACCGATGCGCCGACGCCTGCCAGACCGCCCAGCGCGATGCCGCCGGCGCCGACTTCGATGCGGTCCTTTTCCGATGCACCGATGCGGATGTTGCCGCCGGCGACCAGCGTGTCGCGGCTGCCGTCGCCGTCGACCACGCTGGCCTGCGTGGCACCCACCGGCGCGGCGTTGATGTCGTCCTTCGTCGCGACCTTGCCCGCCGCATTGACGCGTTCGATGTCGGTTTCGGAGAAGCTGTCGGCCGTGCGGACATTGCCGCCCTCCTCGTCGGTGGACAGCAGGTCGCGGTCGGAAAAGCTTTGCGCCGAACTGAGCGTGCCTTCGTTCTCGCCGTCGGTGTTGTCCAGTTCGCCGGCGGCGTTCGCGTTCATCGTCGCATTGAGCAGCGTGACCGCGGCCGAGCCACCGATGCCGAGCGTCCCGCCCGCCGCCGCAGCAGCAGCAAGGTTCGACAGCTTGCGTTCGGCTGTCGACATGACATCGATGTCGCCGCTGACGTACACATCGCTGTCCCGGATGGTCGCCGATGTCGTGTTGTCCACCTTGGTCACCGAAGCACCCGCGCCCACGCCGGCCATGCCGCCAAGCGCGGCCGCACCGGCCCGGCTTTCGGTCACGACGCTGTCGCTGGCGCTGACCAGCAGGCTCGCAGCGCGCTCATCGCTGCCGCCGATGGCGCTGCCGACCACCGATGCTTCGGTCGTGCTGCCGATGATGCCGACCGCCACCGCACCGGCCACGCCGGCGAAGCCGCCGCCCGCGCCGCCGACAGCCCAGGTGCGCATTTCAGTGGTGGTGCCTGCGGTGACTGTCACCGCCTCGTCGGCGTCGACTGTCGTGTCCTCGAGGCGCGCGCGCGTGGTGCTGTCATCGAGGCCGACCGCAAACGTGCCGGCGCCGGCAGCGCCGCCCACCGCCAGTCCGCCACCCGCCACAAGGAAGGTCGAAAAGTGCTGCGACATGACGTCGAGCGAGCCGACTTCGAAATCCGCCTGCTGCGCAGAGGCTTCCGTGGTGCTGGTGAATTTTGCCACCGAGCCGCTGCCGACCACGGCGACCACGCCGCCGGATGCGCCGACCACCACGGATGCCACACCCTGCGCCGACAGCGCATTGATGTCGGCATTGCCTTTCGCAGTGATGTCGGCGCGACGCGTATCGCCGCCGGTCACCTTGGCGATGGTGTTGCGCTGGAACACGTTGACGTCGGCCGACGCGCCGATGCCCGCCGCGCCGATGGCGATGGAGCCGATGAAGGTGTTGCCGTAGGCGTGGTCCGCCGCCCGGATGCTGACCGCCTGCAGCGCCGACGCGCCGCTGTTGTCGCCACCGTTCAGCACCGAATCGCTCACCGTTGCCAGCGTTTCGCCACCGATCACGCTCGCGCTCGCGGTCAGTGCAACGCCCGCATACAGCCCGCCGGCCACGTTGGCGACACCGGTGCTGGTGTGATGCGTGGCCAGGGCGTTGACCGCGATGCCGCGCACGTTCACCTTGCCGCGCGAGGCGGTCAGGTCCGGCGCCACGAAGGGATTGCTGGATGAATAGCCGCCGCCTTCGGTATTCATTTCGTCGATGCTGTCACGCAGGTTGGCGCCGGCAACCTCGCCGTCATTCACATTCACGCCGCTTCCCTGCTGGGCGCGCGCTGCGACCTCGCTGCTGCGGATCGCCGCCTCGGTGGTGCCGGTGATCTCATTCACCGTCACCGATGCGCCCACCCCGGCCGCCGCCAGGCCGATGCCGGCCGCACCGGCCAGAACCGAAATCCGGTCATCGGCTTCGGCCAACACGGCGACATCGTCGCGCGCCTCGATCACCGCGCCGTTCTCGATCAGCGCACGCGTGTCGGAACTGATCAGGTTCACCGCGACCGAGCCCCCAACGCCGACCTTGACGCCGGCACCGACCCCCACCGATGCCGTCTTGATGGTGGCCAGCGAATCGGCGCTGATGACGACACTGGCGACATCCAGACCATCGGTCGTCTTCTTGCCCGACACCCGGGCGAGCGTCACGTTGCCGATGTCGTTCACCGCGACGGCAGCGCCGAATCCGGCGGACAGGCCCAGCCCGACGCCACCGGCCAGCGATTCTATGAGCGAAGTGTCGGTCGCCGTGACCGTCACGTTTGCTTCGGCTGCAGCGACATCGGAGTCAACGATCTCGGCGGTGGTGCGGGTCTGATCGCTGAAGTTGGTCGACGCCGAGCCGGCGCCGCCGAAGGTCGATGCGAGACCGCCGGCGACCGACGCCGACTTGATGGTCGACGTGTTGGTCGCCGTCAGCGCCAGCGTATCCACGGCCTCGCCGGTCCGGTCCTCGACCAGGGAGTCCTCGAGTGCCGCCCGCGTCGTGTTGCCGATCTCGTTGTAGGCGACGGCCACACCGACGCCCGCGGTGCTGAGCGAAAACCCGACCGCACCGGCAAGCGACTCGATCGTCGACAGGTCACTGGCCGACAGTGCGATCGCGCCACCCGACTTCAACACCATCGCGTCGCTCGATGCACGCGTCTCGTTCGTGATCGTATTGATCGTCACTGCGCCACTCAGCGACACGCCGTTCGACGCACTCAGTGCGGCCGCGACCGACGCGATGTCGTTGTCGCTGGTGGCACTCGCCGAAACGCCGGCTGCGCCGCGCACGATTTCGTCATCGCTGTCGGTGTCGTCACCGACCAGTTCGGCGACGGTGTCGGAATCCACCGTGGAAATCGCCACCGCGGCGCCGAAACCGGCCTTGCCGCCATAGCTCGCGGCACCGGCCACGCTGCGGATGTCCGAACTGTCACTGGAAATCAGCGACACCGACCCGCCGGTGTCCACCCCGGCGCCGTCGATCGACACCCGCGTGCTGTTGTCCACATTGCTGTAGGCAACGGAACCGGCAACACCGACCTTCTGCCCTGCGGCCACGCCGGCCGACACCGACCACATCGGGCCGCCGTTCCACGCATCGAGCAGCACATTGCCCGACCCGCCGAAGGTCAGCCCCGTTCGGGCGATGGTGGCCTGCGTGATCTTTTCCAGCTGATTCCAGGTGAAAGCGCCGCCCAGGCCTGCGCTCTTGTCCGTGGCGATGGTCAGCGCACCGGCGCCGGCAAGCGCCAGCGCGTCGTTGCGCGCACCGGCGTTGAGCCCGTGTGTCAGCGCAACCGTCAGGTCGGTCACGCCGTCGGCATCGGTATTGATGTCCAGCGTCGAGGCCTCCGTCCCGGCGACCGACACGCTGGCCAGATCGGCCACGGTCGCGCGGGTCGTGTCATTGACCAGGTTGATCGACACGGCAGCCGAAATGCCGATGCCGGATTTTCCCTGTTCGCCCTTGTCCTTGACATTGGTTTTCGCGCCGTCGCCGCCGGGCTTGCCGTCCGTGCTTTCGTCACCGCCGCCGGGCAGCGAGCCGGCCACGGTGAACGCGCCCTGCGTCGCGCCCGTGACCGCCTTCAGGAAGATGTTTCCGGCAGCCGTCAGCGCGCCGCCCGACCCGGTTTCATCAGGGCGGTTGCCGATCAATGCGCTCGTGGTGCGGTCAAGGTCGTTGACCGCGACCGAGAAGCCGATGCCGATGCTGCCCGAACGTGCCACGCCGCCAGCGACATTGATCGACATGCTGTCGTCGACCGCCTGCAGCACGACGTCGCGCGCATTGACCGTGGTACCCGATGCGATCTGCGCAATCGTTTGCAGATCGCTGTCGATCAGCGAGAACGCCCCCTGGACCGACACCTTGCCGGCCTTGCCGGCCGCTTCGGCAATGGTCACCTGGTCGAAATCGGTGCCGGCCAGCAGCGCCAGTCCGTCGGCGCGCACGGTCGCGCCGCGCGCGATGGTCGCGTCGGATCCGCCGGTCAGCGTCAGGTGATGGTAGGTGCCGCCGAAGCCGGCCGAAGCGCTGTTCGACCCACCGTCCGGCAGCGTGGTCAGATCGATTTCCGGCACGCCCGCCAGATTCAGCAGGCCGTGAGAGGCGTTCGCGGAAACGGTGACATCCTGCGCCGCCGACAGCGGTGCGGTGCCGGCATTGATATGCGCCGAACCGATCTTCGCGTTGGCCTGGCTGTCGAGGGTGAAGTAATCGACCGCGCCGGCGAACGACAGCCTTTCGCTTTCGACGCCACTCTGCACCCACGACGTCGCATTGATCGGCTGGCCGATCAGGTCGAACAGATTGCTGCCAAGATTCGTCCACGCGTCGGGGTCGGCCCAATCCATCGTGTCCAGCGTGTCGTAGGCATCGAGCCACTGCGTCCAGAACGGCGTCAGCTTCGTGTCGGCGGCGACCGTGATGGCGCCGTCTGCATTCACCGTCGCGCCATCGCCGATCAGCGCATCGGTGCGATGCGTCACGTCGATCACCGCGATCGAACCGGAAATCGCGATCTTCTTTTTCTCTTCCGTCTTCGCCTTCTGTTCGTCGGGCGGCAACGGATTATCAGGGTCAGGCGCTTCCAGCGAGCGCTCGTCGACAGCCGCAGACGTTTCGAAAGACAGCGACTCCTCGGCGTTCGCGAACACGTCGACGCGCCCGCGCGAGGTCACCCCCGCACCGGCGACGATCTCTGCCTTCACCGCGTTGCTGTTGTCGACCCATGCGAAGGACGCCGACAGGCCGAAGTTGCCGCTCGATCCGGCGCGCGCGTCCTTGTTCGGCACATCGGCGACGAAGGCGGTCAGTTTTTCGAACAGCGCGACATCGATCGGGCGCGCGTTGCTGAAACCTTCTTCGGGATTCGGATCACCGGCAGTGCCGGCCGACGCACCGACCGAGGTCTGTGCGTCGTCGGCCAGCGAGGCCGTCACGCTCACGCTGCCGGCATCAGTCACGGTGCCACCCAGCGAAGCGGTCATCGTGGTGGTGTTCACCATCACGGCGATGCCGGACGAAGCCATGCCGTCCTTGAAGGAACTGCCGGTGGCCGACACCTCGATCGACTTGGCACCGGTCGCTTCGACAGCGAGCGATGCAGCCTTCTCGATCACCGCCGCACTGCCCACGGTCGTTTCGGCGCGCTGATTCGCAATGCCGACGGCGAAGGCGAAGTTTGCGTACTCGCTGGCCGTCGACAGCATGTTGTTGTAGTGGCCGGTGTTGATCGTGTCGACCTTCACCAGCAGCGTGCTGTCGGCTTGCGAGCGCAGCGTCATCGCGCCGCCGGACGACAATGTGGCGCGCTTGATGTCGACCGTGGCCAGCGCGTCGGTTTCGCCATAGCCGATGCCGAGCACGGAGCCGACCACCCGCATCGAAGCATCGGTCACCGCCACCGACTCGATCTTCAGATCACCGCTCGCTTCGATGCGCGCGCCGCCATCGACGTCTATCGTGGCGTGGGCAACCGACACCGTGGCATCGACCACCAGCGCCAGATCGTCGAGGAAGTCGAGCAGCGCGTCGGTGTATTCCTCACCCGTCCACACCCACTTGTCGTTCGCGTCGGCCTTCAGCGTGACATCGCGCCCCGTGATGGTGGCGTTGTTGACGGTGATGGACGCGATGGAATCGTCGACCGAGCCGAGCACCGGCGTCGACTGGTTGTCCGTGGCGAGCAACTGGATGTCGCCTCCGAAAGGGGCGAAATCGCCGTCGGCGTGCGCCAGCACCTTGCTGCCGGACTTCAGGTCGATGTGCTTCGCTTCGAAGGTGATGTCGCCGGACGGCCCGACCGAAGCGCCGGTCGCGTGACTCACCGCGTCGGTTCCGGCGACGCGGCGGCTGGATACCGTCACGTTTTCGTTCACCGTGATCCTGTTGTCCGCCTGCAGCAGCAGGTTGGCACCCGTGACGCTGACGCCATTGTCCGGCCCGGCCGGAATGCCGGCGTAGCCGCCCGCTCCGCGCAGCAGGTTCGCGCTGAGCACGATGTTCAGCGGATCGATCAGCACCAGGCCCGCCGCGCCGCCCGC
>NZ_JANINI010000007.1:91462-221636 GCF_024580145.1 Methyloversatilis sp. XJ19-49 | reverse complement strand
AAGTCGATGCTGCCGTTGCCGGCGATGTTCAGAGTGGTCAGGCCGGCGGAGGTGTTGCCGCGCAGATAGGTGCTGGAGCCGGTGCTGGCGAGCCGCACGGTGGCGCCGTCGAGCGTGAGCGTGCCACGTGCTTCGAGGAAGCCCCCGTTGACGACGGTCACCAGTGCGTTCGATGCGAGGCCGCTACGCTTGCGCAGCGTGCCATTGGTCATGTAGACGCCGCCGACCTGCAGTCCGGTTTCGCCGATTACCAGGGTGGTGTTGTTCAGCGCGCCGCCGCCCGTCAGCGCGGACTGCGCGCCGAGCAGGTTCAGCACGCCACCCGAGATCGCGCCGCCACTGAGCGCGAGGCGGTTCAGGTCGAGTTGGGTGCCGACATTGAGCGTGCCGCCCGAGACCGACAGCGTGCCATTGATCGTCGAATCGTCGGTCAGCGTCAGTGCGCCGCTGATGACGGAAATATTCTCGTTCGAGAACAGGCTGTTGATCGTGATGGGGCCGCCCGTGCTGCGTACCGTGATCGTAAGCTCACCCGCCTGATCGATCACCACGTCGGTGCTGACGGTGGGCAGCAAGCCACCGGCCCAGTTCGATGCGATATCCCAGAAGCCCGATGCCTGGGAAATCCAGGTGCTGGCAAGCGTTCCCGTGGCGAAGCTCAGCGCATTCGAGAAGGTGGTCGCCGTTGCCGTCAGACCGTTGCTGTCGATGCTGGCGAAACTGCCCGACAGGCAGGCGTCGGCCGGGCAGGACAGCACGGTGTAGCGGTCCTGCGCACCGAGCACGACGCCATTTGCCGGCGTGATGACCAGATCGCCATCCAGGGCGATGGTGCCGCTGACCTGAAGCGTGTCCTGCTGTGAGACCGATGTACCCAGCAGATCGGCTTCCAGCGTACCTGCGGCCGTCTGTACCAGATTGCCCTGGATGTTCAGCAATCCCGCACTGCCGCTTCCACCCGGCTGGAGCAGGCCGGCGTTGGTCAGCGTACCGGTACCGACGTTGATCGTGCCGACGCCGTCGATGCTGCCGTTGTTCAGCTGGCTGGCGTTGCCGGTGACCAGGGTGGCGTTGTTCAGCAGCGTGACCCGACTGTCGTTGACCGGGAATGCACTGGCCGTGAGCACACCTTCTTCGATGCGCAGCACGCCAGTATTGGTCAGTGGCATTGCGAGCGTGAGCCCTGTGGGCCCGCGCTTGACCAGCAGCCCGGCGTTGTCAATGCGACCGTTGGTGGTGTGCGTGATGCGCGAACCGTTCTCGAGCACAACGCCACCGCCCGAGGCAATGGCAAGTCGTGCGCCGTTCAGGCGCAGCCCGTTGCCAGTCTGGTCTGCGATGCTCAGGTTGCCGGTGACGCGGATTTCGCGCGAGCTGTCCTTGCTCGCGCTGCCCGCGGCGATCGAAGACGTCCCTGCCAGCGTGACTACACCACTGCCGGTCAGCGAACCGGTATTCCATGTGAATTGACTGCTGATGATGACATCGGCGGTGCCGCCGAGTGCACCACCGCTCAGTTCGAGATTGGCGATGCTGGTTGCCGCGGTCGCGGCGAATGTACCGCCACTCAGGCGCAGCAGGCCGGCGCCGTTGATCTGCGTGGCGAGATCGGCGGTGAGGGTGCCCGCGGTCTGCTGCACGACACCCGGCCCGGTGAGCAGGAAGCTGCCGCCGATGACGTTGTTCGACGATCCGTCCGCCGAAATGAACAGGGTGTTGCCTTCGGTTACGACGATGCGTCCGCCGGCCGCAGACGAAAGCTGGGCGAGTCCGTTGCCGGAACCGTTGAAGCTCTCGTTCATGTAGACATAGCTGTTGCCGGCAGTGGCCAGCGTGCCCGTCGCGCCAACGTGCAGCGTGCCGCCGTCACGGATGTACAGATCCGAACTGGCGGAATTCGACAGTGTCAGCGTGCCCGCCACTTCGAGGCGGCGTTGCAGGTACTTGATCGTGTTGAGCTGGGTCAGCGCGCCGTTGCCGGCCAGGACCGTTGTTCCGGTACCCGTCATCGTTCCGGAACGCCAGTCGAGCTGGTTCAGCGTGAACGCGCCGGCGCCGTCGAGCGTGCCGCCGGTCAGTTCCAGGTTGGCGATGCTGGTCGCCGCGCCTGCGAACAGCGTGCCGCCATTGACGCGCAGCACGCCGGCGCCGGTGAATGCGCTGGCCTGATCGACGGTGAGCAGACCGGAATTCAACTGCGCCGCGCCCGGGCCGGAGAGCGTGAAATTGCCGCTGATCAGGTTGCTCGCGGCGCCGTCCGCCGTCAGGAACAGCGTCGTGCCATCGGCGACGGCAATGCGCCCGCCGGCTGCCGATGTGAGCGCTGCAACGCCGTTGTTGCTGCCGTTGCTGCTCTCGTTGAAATAGATGTAGCCATTCGACGAAGTGGCCAGCGTGCCGGTGGAGGCGATGTGCAGCGTGCCGCCATCGCGGATGTACAGATCGTAGTTCGTGCTGTTGCCGAACGTGAGCGTGCCGGCGACTTCAAGCCGGCGATGCAGGTACTTGTAGGCCGACGTATTGTTGATCGTGCCAGTGCCGGTGAGCACGGTATTGCCGCCGCCGATCATCGAGCCGGATTGCCACAGCAACTGGCCCAGCGTGGCCGTGGCCGAGCCGTCGAGTGTGCCGCCGGTCATTTCGAAGTTGGCGATCTGCGTGGCGGCGTTGGCGGCCAGCGTGCCGCCATTGAGCCTGAGCACGCCGCTGCCGGAAAACGCCGTGGCCTGATCAACGTTGAAAAGACCACTGTTGAACTGCACCGCGCCGGGCCCGCTCAGCGTGAAGTTGCCGCGCAGGTGATTGCTGGCTGCGCCGTCGGCCGTCAGGAACAGCGTGGTGCCGTCGGCGACTGCAATGCGCCCGCCGCTGTCGGCGCTGATGACCACGCTGCCGTTGTTGGTTCCATTGCTGCTTTCGTTCAGATAGATGAAACCATTGGCCGACGTGGCCAGCGTGCCGGTGCTCGCGATGTGCAGCGTGCCGCCGTCGCGGATATACAGATCGTAGTTCGTGCTGTTGCTGAACGTGAGCGTGCCGGCGACGTCAAGCCGGCGCTGCAGGAACTTGTAGGCGCTTGCGGAGCCGATGGTCGCCATGGTGCCAGCCGACACCACGGTGCGCCCGTCGCCCGACATCGTGCCGCCCGACCAGTCGAAGGCGTTGCTGATCGTGAAGTCCGCGGCACCGGCCAGCGTACCGCCTGACAGGGTGAAGCGGCTCGTGATGGCCGAATCGGCATTGACGAGCAGCGTGCCCCCCGACACGAGGAATGTGCCTGCACCGGTGATCTGTGCGCCGTCGAGATGGATCGTGCCGGCCGATATCTGCAGCGTCGAGTCAGCTGCGATCTGCAGCGGCTGGCCGGCGATGTTGAAGGTGCTGGACTCCATCAGCACGCCGCCGCCATTCAGCGACGACACGACCATGCCACCGATCGACGCGCCCTGGCCATCGCTGTAGCCGTGCAGGCGCAACAGCCCGCCGCGGCTCTGGATGTTGCCGCTGATGTCCAGATACTGAAGATAGGCGTTGCCGCTGCCTTCACCCTTGGCCAGCGTACCCAGTGCAGTCAGTCGCCCACCGCCGGTCGTGGAACTGGAACCGCGCAGCACGCCGTTGTCGTTCAGCAGCAGCGTGCGACCTTCGGCAATGACCAGTTCGCGATCGATGATGCGCGTGCCGCTCAACGTGATCGAGGTATCGAGTACGGTGCGGCCGGTGCCACCCATATTCCCGCTCAGCCAGTTGAAGTTGTCGCGCAGCGTCAGATTGCCGCTGCCCAGCAGATCCGTATTCGACAGGCTGAACGTGCCGGTACCGCCGATGACGGACTCGCCTTCGAGCGTGAAGCGACCACCGGTCAGCGCAAGCGCGCCGGCTCCCGTGACATTCAGGCGGGCCGACAACTGGTTGCCGAGGTTGTTGTCCGAAAACAGGCGCAACGTCAGGCCGTCGGCGACGTCGACGGTAGCTCCTGCGTCGGCGCTGAACAGCGTGACGCCGCTGGCTCCTGCATCAAAATAGAAATGGCCGTCATGCGTCGTCGAACGCAGGGTGGCTGTCGATGTCAGGTGCAGCGCGCCACCGTTCTGCACGTACAGCCAGTAGTTGTTGTCGGCCTCGAAGGTGCCGGAGATTTCCAGCCGCCGCTGCAGAATCTTGTTGGCGGTCACCTGCGGCATCGACGCGTCACCGCTGATGTGCGTCGTACCGGCGCCGTACATGCCGCCGCTGGTCCACACGAAGCGGCTGTCGATATCGAGATTTCCGCTGCCGCTGAGACTGGCGCCCCTCAGCGCCAGCAGGCCGTCACCCCCGATGGCCGAGTCTCCGGTCAGCGTGATGTTGCCGCTGGTCAGGGCAAACGTGCCAGTGCCGGTCAGATCGACATCGACCGACATTTCATTGCCGAGGTTGTTGTCGGACGACAGGTTCAGTGTGCGCCCGTCTGCAATATCGATCTCTGCACCGGCGTCTGCACTGATGCGCGCGGTTCCCGTGGCACCCGCCTGCAGGTAGATGTTGCCGTCGTTCGTCGTGGTGCGGAGCCGGCCGGTGGATGTCAGGTGCAGGGTGCCGCCCGCCTGTACGTACAGCAGGTTGTTGTTGTCGGCGTCGAGCGTGCCGCTGATTTCGAGCCGGCGCTGCAGGAATTTGTTGGCGTTCGATTGCGGCAGCGAAGCGAGTCCGCCGATACGCGTGACGCCGCTGCCGCCCATGGCGCC
Organism: Methyloversatilis sp. XJ19-49; assembly: GCF_024580145.1. Taxonomy (GTDB): domain Bacteria; phylum Pseudomonadota; class Gammaproteobacteria; order Burkholderiales; family Rhodocyclaceae; genus Methyloversatilis. The sequence continues at coordinate 216,909 of NZ_JANINI010000007.1, read as the reverse complement.
GGATGTCCAGACGAAGCGGCTGTCGATGTCCAGATTGCCCGTACCGCCTACGTTGGCGCCATTCATCGTGAACAGGCCGGTGCCGCCGATCGAGGACTCGCCGCTCAGCGTGATAAGGCCTCCGCTGAATGCGAAGGTGCCTGCTCCGGTCAGATCCACATCTGCCGAGAAGGTGTTTCCTGTGTTGTTGTCGGTGAACAGGGACAGAGTGCGGGAGGCACCGACATCGATCCGGGCCCCCTGGTCTGCGCTGAATGCGGCGCTGCCGCTGCCGCCAGCCTGCAGGTAGATGTTGCCGTCGTGCGTCACCGAGCGCAGCGTGCCGGTCGACATGATGTGCAGCACGCCGCCGTTCTGCACGTACAACCACTGGTTGTTGTTGGCGTCGAGCGTGCCAGACACCTCCAGCCTGCGCTGGATGAACCTGTTGCCGGCTGCCTGTGGCATCTGGGCCTGACCGGTGATGCGGGTGACACCGTCGCCATACATGCCGCCGTTGAGCCAGCGGAAGTTGTTGCCCAGGGTCAGGTTGCCGCTGCCGAACAGGTCGGCACCCGCCATTGCGAGGTTACCGCTGCCGGTGATCACCGAATTTCCGGTCAGGGTGAAGCGTCCGCTGGTCAGCGCAAGCGTTCCTGCGCCGCTGGTCGTGAAACTGGCCGAAATCTGGTTGCCGACATTATTGTCGGAGTAAAGGCTGAGCTGCCGACCTTCTGCAACATTGACCTGGGCGCCGGCGTCTGCGCTGAACAAGGCGGTACCACTGCCGCCACTGTTGAAGTAGATATTGCCGTCATGCGTCGTCGACTGCAGAACGCCAGCCGACGTAAGGTGCAGCGTGCCGCCGTTGCGGATGTAGAGCTGAAGATTGTTCTTCAGGTCCAGCGTGCCGGCAATGTTGAGCGTACGGTCGAGATAGCGGTAATTGAAATTCGGCGGCAACTCGCCGGCACCCGTCAGCGTGACCGCGCCGGTGCCGGTCATGACGCCGCTGTACCAGACCAGCCCGCCGAGCGTCAGCGGTGCGCTGCCGTCGAGCGTGCCGGCGAGGTAGAGCGTGCCGGAAATCGCTGCGCTGGCGCCGTCGATATCCAGCGTGCCGCTGTCCAGCGTGTAGTCGCCGTCGATGGCCACGCCGTTGCTGCCCTGCAGGCGTTGGCTGCCGACATGCATGTCGGCCAACGTTTGCAGCGCGCCGTCGGTGGTGACTGCATTGCGGAACTGGATGGTCGACCCAGTGCCGCGAACGGTACGCAGCAGGATGCTGCCGTCGCCGGCCGTGAGCACAGGCACGATGATGTCGGCGCGCTGATCGCCGACCGCGGTGCCGTTGCTGTAGCCGGTCTGCATCGTGATGCTGCCAGTGCCCTGCGTGATGATGCGCAGGTTGACGCCGTGCGAGCCGCCGGTCACGAGATCGATGCCGGCACTCGGCCCGCCTTCTTCGCCACCTAGATTGCGCGTTTCGATCAGCAGGTTGCTGCCGTCAGCCAGCGCCAGTGTGCCGCTCGTTTCACCTGCGAGGTTTCCGCTCGCCGTGTAGCTGAACGCACTGCCGCCAACCGTTACCGAACGTTGCGCGCGTAGGATGATGTCGGTTGTCTTGCTCTGTTCCTCGATCTCGCTTTCGAACAGCAGCGTCGGACCGAGCGCGTCGGCCGTGATGGTGCCCGGCGTGACGCCACTCCGGAACAGCTGCGAGCCGTCGGTACTGCCGTCGCCAGTGCCGCCCTGGAGGATGATGGCCAGCGGGTCGAGCAGCAACTCGCCATTGCGGCCCCGCTCGGCGCGGGTGTCCGTGCGGCCGCGGTAGAGCAGGGCCATCTTTCCGGACACTTCGACCTGACCGCCGTCGCCGCCCTCGCGACCGCCGCGTGACCAGATGCTGCCGGCGAAGGCGGTGGCTTCGTCCGCCCATACGACGACCTTGCCGCCATCGCCGTTCAGCAGCGCATCGGACAGCAGGCTCACGCCATGGCCGACCCAGCTGATGCGAGCGTTGCGGACCTCCGCATTGGCGCCTTGCCAGTCGCCACCGACGAGGATGGAACCGCCGCCGGTATCGCCCGATGCATCGAGCACTGCATCGCCATCGAGCACGACGGTCTCGGCGGTGACGACGATTTCGCCTCCCTGGCCCGGCGATGCGCTGACCGGTGCCGCGGGAGCAGGGCCGGCAGCGGTGACCGGCAGGTCGAGGTCGCCACCGGCGACGGATGCCGGAGCAGCCGTGGCAACCGGCGTGGGCGTGACTGCTGCCGTGGGCGCATCGACGCGGCCGACCGCACGCAGCGTGCCTTCGACCGTCGCGCGCTGTTCGGCGCTGACTTCGATACGGCCGCCCGCAGTGCCGCTCGCATCCACCAGGGCTCCCGCATCCACCTTCACTTCGGGGGCGCTGATGTCGATCGAGCCGCCGGCGCCGTCGGCGGTTTGTGCAACCGTTTCCGACTGTGTGGTGAGCGTGACGGATTTCGAGCCGCGCAGCACGATGCGGCCGTCTTCGGTGCGGTGCGCACCGGTGGCCGATATCTTGCCGGCCTGCGTGAGCGCTGCGCCGAACATGCCGACGCTGCCGCCGCGCGCGATCAGCTGACCGAGATTGATCGCCTCGCCACCGGCTTCGACCTTGACGCGCAGCGACGGCTGATGCGGATCGGCAATTTCGACACTCTTGCCGGCCGCCAGCACGATATCGCCGTTTTCGGCGGTGATCAGTCCGGTGTTTTCGACATCGGTGGCGATCAGGATCAGCGGGCCGCCGGTCGTTTTCAAAGTGCCGTCATTGCGCAGCTTGCCGGCATTGTCGTCGGCATCGAACTTCATCCTTCCGGCGAGGAAATCCTCATTCCGGATGTTCAGCGTCGACGCGACCAGCCCGGCGGTGTCGACCTTCGCGCCGGCACCGAACAGTACGCCATTCGGATTGATCAGGAAGACGCGGCCGTTGGCGACCAGGTTGCCGAGGATTCTCGACGGATCCTGTCCGACCACGCGGTTGAGCACGCTGGCGGTCGAATTCGGCTGGATGAAGCGGGTGGTTTCGCCCGGCTGGATGGAAAACTTCTGCCAGTTGATGATGGCCTTGTCGCTGGCCGTGATGTTCAGCGTGCTGCCCTGGACCTGAACGCCGACGTTGCCGTGGACCACCTGATGACCGGTCGGGTTGGCGATTGCGAGGCCGGGCAATGCGGCCGCCATCGCAGCGACGACACGGCGCAGCGCGCGCGCGCCGCCGCCCTTGCCGCATGCCTTCGTTTCTTCCGGCACCGGGACGTAACCGCCCTTCTCTTCGGAAAAAACCAGTCTGTAGCGACCCTTGTTCATTTCGGCCTCAAGTTCTTCTCCGCGAGGCCGTGAACACGATTACCGCTGCTTCAGGTAATCCGGTTCAGGCCCGTGCGGGCCAACGCAAAAATTCCGACTGCTTCCCCGCATGTCGTAATGTCTGAAGTGAGCGATACCGTTTCCGCCCCTTGTGATGCTGCCGCCTAGAAACTCAGGCTGAACGACGCATGAACACGGTGACTGCCGGACGCGTAACGATCTGCGCCGTCGATCAGACGAGCGTAGTCGATCCGCCCCGAGAGCCATGTGGAATAGTTGACGCGCAGGCCCACGCCGGCCGAGAGCACGCCATCCCCTGCAGTTTCACCCGGTTGCGGATTGACTCTGTAAAGATGTGCAACGTCACCGAACAGCACGCCGCGCATGACCCAGATGTCTTCAGTCCAGGCCGGTGTATCGAGGTCGGCGCTGATCCGCCAGCCGCGGTCGTTGGCCAGTACGCGCTCGCGCAAGCCGCGCACAGACTCGGCTCCGCCGATACCGAACTGTTCGCCGGATACCAACTCATCGCGTGTGAACTGACCCTGGGCCTGCAGCCGCACACGCCAGTCACGCGGCAACAATTCGAACCACGAAGCGCTGGCGCGCATCACTGCGAAGCGCGCGTTGGCACCCGCGCGCAGAGCGTTAAAGTCTGTGTCGCGACCATGCTCGCCGCCCTGGAGGTTGCGCGCTACGCTGATCTGCACGCCGGCTTCCCGCGTGTCGCCACGCCAGTTACCGCTCCACGACAGGGAAATCGGATGCGTGATGACACGCGGCACGAGATTGCCGGGTGTGTTGTCGAGCAGGAAGCTGCTGTCGAAATCGCGCCAGTCGGCGGCCAGACTGATGCGCTGTGAAAACTCGCCGATCCGTGGCATGTGCCAGTTGTAGCGTGCGGAAAATATGCGGCCACTGCCCGACACCGTGGCGGTTGAGTTCAGCACTTGCACCTGACCCGAACTGACGCTGGAAAAGCCACCGACCAGATCGATGGAGTTGCCGCTTTCGTAAAGTGGAATGCGGTAACCGAGGCCGACGATGGTCACGTCGGACGGCTGTTCGATCGAGGTCGTGTATTGCAGCGTTGCGACGTGGTCGCGGTTGAACAGGTTGTTGTGCTGCAGACCGACCGAAACGCGGTGCGTACCGGTGGATGGCGTGCCGCTGTTGTCGACGGTCACGAATCGGCGCAGTGGATTGCTGTCGGTGACCGAAACGGTTGCGGCGATTTCGCCCGGCTTGCGCGCTGAGCGGAACGTCACGTCGGTCTGCTTCGACGCGTTCTCGTTGGCCAGCGCCAACTGGTGCGCGACAGCTTCTGTATTGGGCATGCTGCCTTCCGCCAGGGCGGGCAGGCTGCGCCGGATGTTCTCGTCGTCGTGGTGAGTTGCGCCCTGCAGCGTCAGCGCTTCGAGCTTGGGCTCAAGCACCTCCAGCGTGACGGTGCCACTGCTCAGTTCCTGCTCGGGGATGCTCACTTGCGCCGCGCCGAAGCCACGCCGGTGGTAAGCGGCCTGCAGCGCAGTGCGCGCGGCTTCGATCTCGCCAAATCCGACGGCCTTGCCGACATAGGGCGTCAGCAGCGCATCGATTTCCGGCGGACGGAACACCGAACCGCCGGCGACCGTGTAGTTTCTTACTTCGAATCGCGGACCGTCAGAGGATTCTTCCGCGCGCAGACCCGCAGAAGCGAGTACGGCCACGCCCACGCCCGCGTATGCAAGTCCCGCCCTGACAATCGACACTGACGACCCCCATCCATCTTAAGTTCTTGTATCTGGCGGAGTTTAGAGGGTTTGCGGCGGATTTACACCCAGCCGAACAGCCTAGGTTGTCCGGCCACCGGTTTTGCCGTTGCTTCGATGCAAAAGGAGCGCCCGTCGAGCCGAACTCAGAGGGCGACGCTCGGCACACACCGCCTGAAAGCCATGCTCAATCAGCCGCGGCTGCCGCTTCCATGGCAGCCAGCCCGGCATGTCGCACGTCGGTTCCCTTGACCATGAACACGACGTACTGCGCCATGTTCTTCGAGTGGTCGCCAATGCGCTCGATCGCTTTGGCGATGAACAGCATGTCCAGCCCGCAGGAAATCGTGCGCGGGTCTTCCATCATGAAAGTGATGAGCTGGCGCATGATGGATTTGAATTCGGCGTCGACTTCCTTGTCCTGGCGCACGACTTCGGTGGCACTCGCCAGATCATGGCGGGCCAGCGCGTCCAGCGTGCGGCGCAGCATGTCGACCGCCATCGAGGCAGCGTGGCGCAACTCGACGCGCGGCACGAAAATGGCGTCGGATTCGAGAATGTGCCGCCCCATCTTGGCAATCTTCTTCGCTTCGTCCCCCACGCGCTCCAGATCGGTGATGGTCTTGACCATCGACATGATCACGCGCAGATCGCTCGCGGCCGGCTGACGCTTGGCAATCAGCTGATTGCACGCCTCATCCAGCTCGATCTCCATCGCGTTGACCTTCCTTTCGGTGGCGATGACTTCTTCGAGCAGTGGCAGGTTGCGCTCGATCACACCGCGCATGGCGTGCTCGATCTGCTGTTCGATCAAACCGCCCATCTGCAGCAAGCCAGTGCGCAGGCCTTCCAGCTCGTGGTCATAGCGCTTGGAAATGTGCTCGCTCATGTCGATGCGTTCCGGAAGAGGGTTTGAAGTGAGACTGTTCGCGCGCCAGAGTGTTCAGCCGCGCAGTGTCTGCACGCCATTGACCGAGGATATCAGCGCAATGTCCGCGCGGCGACGGGCGAACAGGCCATTGGTCACGGTACCGGTCAGGTGGTCCAGCTCGGTTTCCAGCGCGACCGGATCGGTGATGGACAGGCCGGATACGTCGATGATGAGGTTGCCATTGTCGGTGACGAAGCCTTGGCGCACCTTCGGCACACCGCCCAGACGCAGCAGTTCGCGCGATACCAGCGCAACGGCCATCGGAATCACTTCAACGGGCAGCGGGAAACGTCCCATCACGTCGACGCACTTCGATTCATCGGCGATGCACACGAAGCAGTCTGAGGCCGCGGCCACGATCTTCTCGCGCGTCAGCGCGCCGCCGCCACCCTTGATCAGGTGCAGCCCGGGATCGATCTCGTCCGCACCGTCAATATAGACCGGGATGCGCCGACCGGAAGTGATCACCTCGTCGAGCGTCAGCACGGTGATGCCGTGACCGCGCAACCGGGCTGCCGAGGCCTCCGAACTGGCGATCGCGCCGGATATCTTCAAGCCTTCGGATGCCAGCAGGTCGATGAAGTGATTCGCGGTCGAACCGGTGCCGACGCCGAGCAGTTCTCCCTGCACTACATGGGCCAGCGCCGAGCGGGCCACGGCTTTCTTCAGGTCATCGCTATTCATTGCTCATCTTGCGGTTTCGGATTCACCCTCATTATCGGTCTTTTTTGTCATTTTCATGACGGCTTTGCGGCTCAGATGAACGACCAGCAGATGGATCGGCATACGTAGCCAGTGGCCGCGCAGATACAGCAGGAACAGGCTGACCGGCGTCAGGAGATCCATGGCGCTCTCGTGGTGGGGCGACAGAGCACGGGTGAAGAGCGTGTCCAGTACCTGCAGATGGAGCGGGTTAGGGGCCACGCGCTGCAGTTCGGATGCCGTGGTGGTCGGGATGTCGAGCGACAGGATCCGCTGCAGGTAACGGAAGGCAAGAAAGATGGGGCGCGTCAGGCCGACATCGACTGCGCGCGCAAGAAGCTTCTGATCGAAGCAGGCGTCGCGGTTGCGGAACTCGGTGATCAGCGAGTAGAGGTCGAAAAGATCCCGCAACCCGCTGTGAAACTCGCTTTCAAGAAACAGGTGAGTCGCGCTGTGCAGTACCATGTCCTGCGGTGAGAGTGTCATGAGCCGGCTGTCGGATACGAGCGGCTCGGCTGCCGCGAGCATCGCCGACGAATCAGCAAGAATTCGCGACGTCAGCGGCGTCAGCGCGTGATGGATATCGAGCGTGGTGCCGCGACGAATGTGCGACATCGGCGGAATCTCATGCATCCATTGCCGGTAATAGCGTTGGTCGTAGGCGTCACGATGCTGACTGACCCAGCCATCCACCATCAGCCGTGCTTCGACTTCTCCCAGCTTTTCGCGTGGCACCAGGATATCGATGTCTGAAAAGGTCCGTCCATGACCGGCCTCGAGACCGCGCAGGACATATGCGCCGCCCTTCAGCACCACGATCCGGCCATCGACGGATTTCAGTGCGTCCAGTATCTGGCGTATTTCATGACCCAGCGAAAGATGCTGCTCAGCCACCAGTTGCGCGGCCGACGCGAGGTGGAGCCACACCCGTTCCGGCACGTGATGCGCGTGTCCGCTTCGGGAAACGACATGATGCAGAAGCCCGAGCAACTTGGACTTTCGAGCTTGCACGATGACGGTTTCCCACTGCCGCAAGGATAGGTCGGCTGCCCATGCAGGGGTCACCAGCAACACGCAGAGCGGCAGTTTTGCTTGGGTCATCGCATCGCGCGCATGTCGGCGAGGGCATCGAAGCAGGCAATCGCCTCGTCGAGGATACTGTACTCGAACTCGAAACATCCGCTTGCGGCTGCGGTGCTCGACAGCGTGCGGAAGGCCTGTTCGCCGAGACGATCACTGTTGAACGAGTTGTCGGCAAGCGCAAGCACGGTGCGCGCACGGGCCATTGGTGACAGGCGCAGCGCACTGCCCGCCCGGTACTTCGGAAACGCGATCCATCCGGGCTGCGCCTTGACGTGTGTGTCCGCGAGAGCGGAAGGCGGTACCTTCATGTGCGCCACATCGCCCTTGTGGGTATCGGCAAAAACAGGCCCGATGACATCGGCGCCCGCATAGTCACGCATGACGTCGATCGACCGGTTCTTCAGGCTGATCGGGCGCGGAAATGGAATCAGTTCCAGCGTGTCCGGAGTGATCATCGCGAGCTCATCGGACAGCAGCCGCCAGCCGCGCGCAGTCAGGCCGGCGCACAACGTGCTTTTGCCGGAACCCGGCGGGGCGGGAAGGATGAGCGCGAAGCCGTTGCGCTCGACCACCGCGGCATGAATCAATACGCAGCGATGCATGTGCATCGCGATGCACCAGTTGAGGCCCCACTCGAAAAGCGGAAAGGCCTGGTGTTCCGGCAGTGGCTTGAATGGACGCACGCCATCGAGATCGAACGTGATCTGCGGATGGACTGGTCTGCGGAGCAGCCCCGGTGTGACCAGCCTTACCGAAAAATCACAAAAACCTTCGGCCGGCTCAGGCGGGTTGTCCGCATAGAAAAAGTCGAAAGCACGCCAGAACGCGGGCACATCGCACTGCACGCGTACCGAAAAGCTTCCGATTCTGATCTGGGAGTGTTTCAGGGGAACAACCTGCTGCGCGGATGGATGGTCGGTCCGCGCAGCTTAACGGCTTGTGACGCCGTCTGCTTACTGCTGCAGCACTTCCACGACAGCGAGTGTGCAGTGCGCCGCGTCATATACCACGGCTTCCGTTTCGTCGGCAAACCGGGCCACAAGAAGTCCTTCGGTTTCGATGAACTCGACGCGACAGGGCGGATTGTCGATTATCCCCACGTGGTGTTCAGGTAATCCTGGATTTCACCAAAATCGAGTCCTGTTCCCATCAAATCGTACTCGCCCGCGGCGCTTGTGCCGCCACCCGTGATGGCATCCCAGATCGCGCGAAGCTGGGGGATCGTGATCGGATAGGTCGTTGGATAGGCCTTTGCGTTCAAAACCGCGGCGGCAATGTGGCGGGCAAACTGTCCGATCGGTTGCGGAAAGGCCGTTGCGTCATTGCCGTAAGCAACCAGTTCCCAAAGACTTACCTGGCGGCTTGAACCGTTGGCGAGATTGGGAATGCCGGTCAGGCCTACCGTCGTACCCAACACAGACGAGAGGGTTGCGCCAAGCGAGCACGATACAGACGAACCGCTTACCGTGACGGTCCCGGAAACCCTCCACTTCGTGGTGTCCTTGATTTCAGGGAAGGGCGGCGGGTTCGTGCCGGTATATATGGTCCAGGCACCGCTGACTTTTTTGCAGATTTTCGGCGCCGATACCTTCCAGTCGGTGGTGAAGCGACTGGGTTGTTGCCAGAATCCGGGTGACAGTCCGATCTTGCAGTTCGGTGTCGTTCCATCGTTCCGGCTTACGTTGCCCGACATCTGGCCGGACAGCGTGCATTGGTAGGGCGTGTCGAACGTGGATTTCGCCTGCCGTGCCATCAGCACGCCGCCTACCCCGAACCCGGCCTTGAGCAGGCTGCGGCGCAGTGCCGTTTCCTGTGGCGTCGGTAACGAAGCCTCGCGAGTGCGATCGATTTCCGAATTATTTTCCATTTGTCCGTTGCCCGATGTGTTGTAACCGCCATGCGTGCCGGAGTCTATCGTCAAACACAGGGTAGGTGCCTGTGCAGAGGATCACGTCACGCTACGGTATCGAACAGACATCATGCAAGAAACGGGCCGTCAATTGGTGGGTTTACAACCCACTGTTTTTAATCTGTTAATTTAATCTTCTTTCCTTTTTCCCCGGGTTTTGTAAGAAAAGTCGACAAGCCTGCTCCGCGGTCATCGCGTTGATCTGGGCAAATCGGTGCAGCTTCCCTCTGCCACTTCAGCTGCCAGCCCGATCGATTCGCCAAGCGTCGGGTGCGGATGGATCGTGTGACCGATATCGACGGCATCGGCGCCCATTTCGATGGCCAGCGTGATCTCTCCGATCATGTCGCCGGCCGACACACCCACGATGCCGCCGCCGGCGATGCGACCGGTTTCGGCGTCGAAAATCAATTTGGTGAAGCCCTCGTCGCGACCGTTGGCGATGGCCCGTCCGCTGGCCGCCCAGGGGAACTTGCCGACGTTCACCTTGCGGCCCTGTGCCTTGGCCTCGTCTTCGGTCAGACCGACCCAGGCGACTTCGGGGTCGGTGTAGGCGACCGACGGAATCACCGTGGCGTCGAAATGACGCTTGTGGCCAGCGATGACTTCCGCCGCGACGTGGCCTTCGTGCACCGCCTTGTGGGCCAGCATGGGCTGGCCGACGATGTCGCCGATGGCGTGGATGTGCGCCACGTTGCTGCGCATCTGGCTGTCGACCGGGATGAATCCGCGCTCGTCCACGCGCAGGCCGGCGGCTTCGGCGTTCAGCCTGCGTCCGTTCGGCGAGCGGCCGACCGCGACCAGCACGCGATCGTAGGTCTGCGGCTCTGCTGGCGCCTTCGCGCCCTCGAAACTCACCTTCATGCCCGCTGCCGTCGCTTCGGCGCCGGTCACCCGCGTGTTCAGCATGACGGCGTCGAAGCGTTGGGCGTTCTTCTTCTCCCACACCTTGGCCAGATCGCGGTCGGCACCCTGCATCAGGCCGCCGGTCATTTCGACCACGTCGATGCGGGCACCCAGCGTCGAATACACGGTGGCCATTTCCAGGCCGATGATGCCGCCGCCGATCACCAGCATGCGCTTCGGAATGTCGGCCAGCAGCAGCGCGCCGGTCGAATCGACCACGCGCGGATCGTCCGGCATGAAGGGCAGCTTCACCGCCTGGCTTCCGGCGGCGACGATGCAGTGGCCGAACTTCAGTACCTTCTTCTCGCCGGATTCCGCCTTGCCGTCGCCGGAGGTGAGGGCGACCTCGACATGGTTGGGATCGACGAAGCGGGCGGTGCCGCGCACCACCTTCACCTTGCGCGCTCTGGCCATGGCGGACAGACCGCCGGTCAGCTTGCCGACCACCTTGTCCTTCCAGCCGCGCAGGGCGCCGAGGTCCACTTCGCGGGCGCCGAACTTGATGCCGTGTGCGGCCAGCGCTTCGGCTTCGTCGGCCACCGCCGCGACGTGCAGCAGCGCCTTGGACGGGATGCAGCCCACGTTCAGGCAGACGCCGCCCAGCGTGGCGTAGCGCTCGATGATGATCACATCCAGTCCGAGGTCGGCGGCACGGAAGGCGGCCGAATAGCCGCCGGGGCCGCCGCCGATCACGAGAACGGCGCAGCTTTCGTCGACCCTGGCCGGCGCGCCGCCCGTGGCCGGGGCAGGTTCGGCGACCGATTGTGGCAGGGACGCCGCGGCCGCAGGGGCTGCGCCCGCAGGCACGGTTTCAGCAGACACCGCCGCCTCCATCGTCAGCACGACGCTGCCTTCGGACACGCGGTCGCCGACTTTCACCTTCAGTTCGACGATGCGGCCGGCCTGCGGCGAGGGGATGTCCATCGTGGCCTTGTCGGACTCGAGCGACATCAGCGGCGCGTCCGCCTCCACCGTGTCGCCGGGCTTCACCATGATTTCGATGATCGGCACATCCTTGAAGTCGCCGATGTCGGGAATTTTTACAGTCAGTGTGCTCATGTCGGTCTCCTTACATCAGCACGCGGCGCATGTCGGCCAGCAGCGTCGCGACATGGGCGTTGAAGCGGGTCGCTGCGGCGCCGTCGACCACGCGGTGATCGGCGGTCAGCGAAAGCGGCAATATCAGGCGCGGCTGGAAGGCCGAGCCGTCCCACACCGGTTTCATCGTGGTGCGGCTGACGCCGAGGATGGCAACTTCCGGCGCGTTGATGATGGGCGCGAATCCGGTGCCGCCCAGACCGCCGACGCTGGAAATGGTGAAGCAGGCACCCTGCATCTCCGCAGCAGACAGCTTCCCGTCGCGCGCTTTGGCCGCCAGTTCGCCGCATTCGACGGCCAACTGAGCCACGCCTTTCCTGTCGGCGTCGCGGATGACCGGCACCATCAGCCCGCCCGGTGTGTCGGCGGCGAAGCCGATATGGCAGTACTGTTTCAGGATGAGCGCAGGTTCTTCGGCCTGCAGGTCGATCGAACTGTTGAAGTCGGGAAATTTCTTCAGCGCCGAACACACCGCCTTGATGATGAAGGCGAGCATGGTCAGCTTGGTGCCGCCCCTGGCCTGTTCCGCGTTGATCTGCTGGCGGAAGGCTTCTAGGTCGGTGACGTCGGCGTCTTCGTGATAGGTGACCGCCGGGATCATGACCCAGTTGCGCGACAGATTGGCCGCGCTCAGTTTGCGGATGCGTGACAGCGGCTTGCGTTCGATGTCGCCGAACTTGGTGAAATCGATCTTGGGCCAGGGCAGCAGATCCAGCCCGGTACCGCTGCCGGTCGCTGCCTGAACGGCGGCCGGCGTCTGCAGCGCACCCTTGACGAAGGCATTGATGTCCTCGCGCATGACCCGGTTCTTCGGTCCGCTCGCCGCGACGCGGGTCAGATCGACCCCCAGTTCGCGCGCGTAGGCGCGCATCGACGGACTGGCGTGCGCCTTGCTGCCGCTGATCCGTGGTGCGGCGGCGGCAGGCGGTGCGAAATCGCCTGAGGCGGACGGGGCGGGTGCGGCCGGCACGGCGATTGCGATCGGCATGGCCGGGGGCGGCGANCTTGCTGCCGCTGATCCGTGGTGCGGCGGCGGCAGGCGGTGCGAAATCGCCTGAGGCGGACGGGGCGGGTGCGGCCGGCACGGCGATTGCGATCGGCATGGCCGGGGGCGGCGAAACCGGCAGTGCTGCGTCGGCGGTCGCCGGAGCGGCCGCCGACGCGGTCGTTGCCTCCGATGCGCCTGTTTCCATGGTACCGATCGTCGCGCCCTGCGACACGCGGTCGCCGATCTTGACGGTGATCTGGCCGATCACGCCGGCGGCCGGCGCCGGAATGTCCATGGTGGCCTTGTCGGATTCCAGCGTCACCAGCGGTGCGTCGAGTGCGACGCGGTCGCCCGGCTTGACCAGAACTTCGATGACCGGGACATCGGCGAAGTCGCCGATGTCAGGTACTTCTATATTGATGGTGCTCATTTCAGCCTCGCTTGTTCAGGGTCGACCGCGCGCGGCGCGGCCAGGAAGGCGCCCCGCCGGGTCGCGGCTCGGGTCGGCCTGTCGGTCAGTGCCGACTCAGACGCACAGCGGGTTGGGCTTGCTCACGTCCAGCCCGTAACGCGCGATGGCCTCGGCCACCCTTGCACGGTCCAGTGCGCCGTCGTCCGCCAGCGCCTTCAGCGCAGCGACCGTCACCCAGTGCTTGTCTACCTCGAAATGCGCGCGCAGCGCCTCGCGCGTGTCGGAGCGCCCGAAACCGTCGGTACCCAGCACCACGTAGCGGCGCGGTACAAAGGCACGGATCTGCTCGGCGAACAGTCGTACGTAGTCGGTCGCGGCGATCACCGGTCCGCGCGTGTCGCGCAGGCAGTGCTCGACGTGCGACATGCGCGGTGCTTCCAGCGGATTGAGCAGATTCCAGCGCGCGCATTCGGTGCCGTTGCGCGCCAGTTCGGTGAAGCTGGGGCACGACCACAGGTCGGCCTCGACGCCCCAGTCACTGCGCAGCAGTTCCGCCGCGGCGATCACCTCGCGGAAGATGGTGCCGCTGCCGGTCAGCTGCACGCGCGGGCCGTTGGAGGCCGCACCGCGGCGGAACAGGTACATGCCCTTCAGGATGTCCGCTTCGGCGCCGTCCGGCATCGCCGGATGCTCGTAGTTCTCGTTCATCACCGTGAGGTAATAGAACACGTCCTCCTGCTCCGCCATCATGCGGCGCAGGCCGTCCTGCACGATGACCGCCACTTCATACGAGAAGGTGGGGTCGTAGCTGATGCAGTTGGGGATGGCGGCCGACCAAAGATGCGAGTGGCCGTCTTCATGCTGCAGGCCCTCGCCATTGAGCGTCGTGCGCCCGGCCGTGCCGCCGATCAGGAAGCCGCGCGAACGCTGGTCGCCGGCCGCCCAGATCAGGTCGCCGACGCGCTGGAAGCCGAACATCGAATAGAACAGATAGATCGGGATCGTGGCGACGCCGTGAACCGAGTAGCTGGTCGCGGCGGCGATCCAGTCACTCATGCCGCCCGCTTCGTTGATGCCTTCCTGGAGGATCTGGCCGGTTTTCGATTCCTTGTAGAACATCAACTGGTCGGCGTCCTGCGGCACGTACTTCTGGCCTTCCTGATTCCAGATGCCGATCTGCCGGAACATGCCTTCCATGCCGAAGGTGCGTGATTCGTCGGGCACGATGGGCACCACGCGCTTGCCGACATGCGGGTCGCGCAGCAGGATGTTCATGATGCGCACGAAAGCCATCGTGGTCGACAGTTCGCGTCCGTCGCCGGACGCCTTGAGCAGGGCGTCGAAGGCGGACAGCGGCGGCACCTCGAGCGGCTCGGCCCTGGTGCGGCGGCTCGGCAGGTAGCCGCCCAGCGCCATGCGACGTTCGCGCATGTATTGCAGTTCCTTCGACCCTTCCTCGAACCTCAGGTAGGGCAGGTTTTCGATGTCGGCGTCGCTGATGGGCAGATCAAAGCGGTCGCGGAAGCCGCGCAGCGATTCCAGGTCGACCTTCTTCTGCTGGTGCGAAATGTTCTGCGCCTCGCCCGAGCCGCCCATGCCGTAGCCCTTGATGGTCTTGGCCAGGATGACCGTCGGCTGGCCGGTGTGCTTGACCGCCGCGTCATAGGCGGCATACACCTTGTGCGGATCATGGCCGCCGCGGTTCAGGCGGAAGATGTCCTCATTGCTCCAGTTGGCGACCATGGCCGCCAGTTCCGGGTATTTGCCGAAGAACTGCTCGCGCACATAGGCGCCGTCGCGCGCCTTCATGGTCTGGTATTCGCCGTCGACCACTTCCATCATGCGCTGGGCCAGCAAGCCGTTCTTGTCCTGAGCCAGCAGCGGGTCCCAGTAGCCGCCCCACAGCAGCTTGATCACATTCCAGCCGGCGCCGCGGAAATCCCCTTCCAGTTCCTGGATGATCTTGCCGTTGCCGCGTACCGGGCCGTCGAGGCGCTGCAGATTGCAATTGACGACAAACACCAGGTTGTCGAGTTTCTCGCGCGCCGCCATGGCGATTTCGCCCAGTGTTTCCGGTTCGTCGGTTTCGCCGTCGCCGATGAAGCACCACACCTTGCGGCCTTCGGTATTGGCGATGCCGCGGTCCTGCAGATATTTCATGAAACGGGCCTGATAGATGGCCTGCAGCGGCCCGAGCCCCATCGAAACCGTCGGAAATTGCCAGAAATCGGGCATCAGCCACGGATGCGGGTAGCTCGACAGGCCTTCGCCTCCGACTTCCTGGCGGTAGTTGTCGAGCTGCGACGCGCTGATGCGGTCGAGCAGGAAGGCGCGGGCGTACACGCCAGGCGCCGAATGGCCCTGGAAGTAGATGAGGTCGCCGCCGTGGGTCGGGCTCGGCGCATGCCAGAACCAGTTGAAACCCACGTCATACAGCGTCGCGCTCGACGCGAAGCTGGCGATGTGGCCGCCGACATTGGTGTGCTTGTTGGCGCGCAGCACCATCGCCATCGCATTCCAGCGGATGTAGTTGCGGATGCGGTGTTCGATTTCGTAGTCGCCGGGTGCCTGCACCTGCTTGCCGGCCGGGATGGAGTTGATGTACGCGGTGGTCGCCGAATACGGCAGGTTGATGCCGGCGCGTCGCGCCTGTTCGGTCAGCCGTTCGATCAGGTAATGCGCGCGTTGTTCGCCCGCGTGCTCGATCACGCCTTCAAGCGCGTCCAGCCATTCCTGGGTTTCGACGGCGTCCGGATCCGAGACCAGCAGGGGGTGGGGTAGTGCAGACACAGGACTTCTCCTCTTGTTTGATCGACCGTTCGATCAAATGCACTGCCGATGCACAACCCGACCGGGGCATGGAGCCCGTCCGGGGTGGTCAGCGTGCCGGGCGAAGAGAGGCTCGTCCGGGGCGCCTGTCCGTCTGCGCATGGGTGATGCATATGTCGACAGCTCTGAAGCGGCAGCGGGTGGCTGCCATGGCAGCGCCGTACGCAGGGATCGCCCGCGTTGGCGTGACCGCATTATGGGACACGCCCGGGACCGGCGACCAGTCGTGGATAACCGAAACGTCACACCGGTGCTCAAGGCACGTCGGGAATGTTTCCCGGCGACATCAAGTTTTGCCGCGGGGTGTCGATACGTTTGCAGACCATACATTTTCGGAGTGACAGATGATTCCTGTTCGCAAGTCGGACGTCGCGATCGGCAGACCGTTGCCGTATTCACTGTATGACCAGAACAACAAGCTGCTGCTGAAGGCGGGCGTGATCGTACAGACGCAGAACCAGCTTGACGTGCTGAGCGAACGGGGACTTTACCGGGACAAGGTCAGTACCAGCCTGCCGTCGGTGACGGCGCGCGCCGGTCAGGAAAACGAACCCAGGCGGGAGGGCGACAAAGCTGGCGTGCAGCTCGATCTGGAAGAAATCCGTCTGCAGATCGGCGACGTCTTCCAGCTTCAGGGTACCGGCGACGACGGGCAGCGCTACACCGTTCGGCTGCTCGGCTATTCCAAGGGCCGCAGTGTCATGGTGACTGCGCCGATGGTCGAAGGCAGCTATGCGATCGTCAAGCAGGACGCCGCGTTTGTCGTCCGCCTGTTTTCGGGCAAGAGCGTGTATGCCTTTCCGGCGCACGTGCTGAAGATGTCGAACACCCCCTTCCCCTACCTGCACCTGAGCTATCCGAAGAAGGTCAGCGGCATGCGCGTGCGTCAGGCGCAGCGGGCAGCGGTCCGTATCATCGCCGCTGTGACCGACGCGGCAGGCGCTGCGCACGCGGCGACGCTGATCGACATCAGCAAGGGTGGCGCGCTGCTGGCCGGCAAGTCGGCGCTGGGCGAAACCGGCAGCCCATTCACCTGCAAGTTTCGCCTGCAGTTCGACGACATCGACCAGTTCGTGCAGGTAGGCGGCGTCATCCGTTCGGTCACGCACGCCAGTGACCCGGAAGGCGAGCAGGCCATCCTGAATCATGGCGTTGAATTCACCGATGTTCCGGAGCAGGACCGACTGGCACTGACTGCTTTTGTCTACAACAGGATCATTGCGCTCAGCGAAGGCGGCTGATCAGTGGGATCGTAATGGCTCCGTGCGGGATGCCGTAGCGTCCTGCTAGGCGTACCATCGCCGCGAATCAAGCACGGAGCGCTCCGATGAAATGCCCCTTCTGCAGTTCGCCCGACACCCAGGTCGTCGAAACCCGTGAAAGCGAGGACGGCGACATCATCCGCCGCCGCCGACGTTGTGCGGCGTGCGACAAGCGCTTCACGACCTACGAGCGGGTCGACCTGAAAATGCCGCAGGTGGTGAAGAAGGACGGCCGGCGCGCCGACTACGACCGCGAAAAGCTGCGCGCCAGCATGATGCTGGCGCTGCGCAAGCGTCCCGTCACGACCGAATCGGTCGATCTGGCGATGGATCGCATCGAGGAGCGCCTGCTCACCATGGGCGTGCGCGAACTGGCGACCGACCGGCTGGGCGAACTGGTGATGCGCGAACTCAAGAAGCTCGACAAGATCGGCTACATTCGTTTTGCCAGCGTGTATCGCAATTTCGAGGACGTCGACGAGTTCTCCGAAGTGGTGCGCGAAGTGACCAAGCCGACACGCGCGCCGCGCAAGGCGGCCGGCTGAATGGCGGGCGACGCACTTCACATGGCGCGAGCGCTGAGGCTGGCGGCGCGCGGACTGAACACGACGACGCCCAACCCGCGCGTCGGTTGCGTTATCGTGCGCGGCGGACAGGTCGTCGGCGAGGGCTGGCACGTCAGGGCGGGTGAGCCGCACGCCGAAGCGCATGCGCTGCAAGCCGCCGGCGATGCGGCGCGCGGCGCCACCGCGTACGTGACGCTCGAGCCATGCAGTCACCATGGCCGCACGCCACCTTGCGCCGACACGCTGGTCCGGGCCGGTGTGGCGCGCGTTGTGGCCGCCATGCAGGACCCGAACCCGCTGGTCTCCGGTCAGGGGCTGGCAAGGCTGGCCGCGGCCGGCATCGCGACCACCTGCGGCGTGCTGGAGCAGGAAGCGCATGAACTCAATATCGGCTTCGTGTCGCGCATGACGCGCGGTCGCCCCTGGGTCAGGCTGAAAACCGCATCGACGCTGGACGGCGTAACGGCGCTCGACAACGGCGTCAGCCAGTGGATCACCGGCCGGGCGGCGCGCCGCGACGGTCACCGCTGGCGCGCGCGCGCCTGTGCCGTGCTGTCCGGCATCGGCACCGTGCAGGAGGACAACCCGTCACTGACCGTACGCGAGGTGCCCGTGGAGCGCCAGCCGCTGCGCGTCATTGTCGATGCCCGGCTGGCGCTGTCACCCGCTGCGAAGCTGTTCGCCGACATCGACCGCGCACCGGTGCTGGTGGCGTGCGCATCGGACGATGTGCCGAACGCCCGCGCGCTGCGCGACGCCGGTGCCGAGTTGCTGGTGCTGCCGAACGACGGCGGCAAGGTCGACCTGCCGGCCCTGCTGCAGGCGCTCGGTGCGCGTGGCATCAATGAGCTGCACGCCGAATCCGGTCACAAGCTCAATGGTTCGCTGCTGCGCGAAGGCTGTGTCGATGAGTTGCTGATGTATGTCGCGCCGACCGTGCTCGGCCGCGGCATGGGCCTGTTCAACCTCGGCCCGTTCGATACGCTGGACCAGCGCATCGATCTGGATGTGCGCGACATCCGCGCCGTGGGACGCGACTGGCGCGTGCTGGCGCGCTTGCGGCAATCACCGTAGACGCTGTGTGTGAGTGGCGACGGTTTGGTGGGAGCGGCTGTGGGAGCGGCGGCCTCGCCGCGATCGGCACTCCGCACAGCGATGGTCGCGGCACGGATCGCGGCGAGGCCGCCGCTCCCACAGCCGGTCGGCTGCGCGGCGTCCGGTGCGATCAACCCGCCCGGATCGGCACGAACAACCGGTTTTCGCCGCGCTGGATCAACAGGGCGACGCGGCCCTTGGCGCGTTCGACCAGGCGCGCCAGTTCTTCGGCGCTGCCGACCGGCTGACCATTCACCGCAAGGATGGCGTCGCCCGGCTGGATGCCGGCCTGGGCGGACGGACCCGCCGCGTCGGAAACGACCAGGCCGCGATTCACGCCCAGTTGCTGGGCCTCGCCGCCGGTGAGCGGACGCACCACCAGACCCAGACGGTCACGTACCGGCTGCGCGTCGCGCCCCGTATCGGCCTGGGCGACGGCTTCGGTTTCGCCCTGCTCGCCCAGCGTCGCCGTCACGGTACGTTCCGCGCCCTGGCGCCATACCTTGAGCTTGACCGGCTTGCCTGGCGGCAGATTGCCGATCACCTTGGGCAGGTCGAACGAATCCGCCACCTCGCGGCCATCGACCGACAGCACCACGTCACCGGGCTGGAGGCCCGCCCGGTCCGCCGGACCATCCTTTTCGACATTTGCAACCAGCGCGCCGCGCGCACGGTCCAGCCCGAAGCTGTCGGCCAGGTCGCGCGTGATCGGCTGGATGCTGATACCCAGGCGCGCATGCTTGGCGCGGCCGAACTGCTTGATCTGGTCGGCCACGCGCATGGCCACGTCGATCGGAATGGCGAACGACAGCCCCATGAAGCCGCCGGTACGCGAGTAGATCTGCGAATTGATGCCGATTACCTCGCCCTTCAGGTTGAACAGCGGACCGCCCGAATTGCCCGGATTGATCGCCACGTCGGTCTGGATGAAGGGCACCAGCGATTCGTCAGGCAGCGCGCGCGACTTGGCGCTGACGATGCCGGCGGTCACGGTGTTCTCGAAACCGAAAGGTGCGCCGATCGCCGCCACCCATTCGCCAACACGCACCTGGTCCGCATTACCCAGTTTGACGGCCGGAAGGTTCCTTGCTTCGACCTTGATCAGCGCAACGTCGGTGCGCTTGTCGCTGCCGATCACGCGCGCCTTCAGTTCGCGCTTGTCGGTGAATTTCACCGTCACTTCGGCGGCCTCCGACACCACGTGCGCGTTGGTGAGGATGTAGCCATCCTGGCTGATCACGAAGCCGGAACCGATCCCGCGCGGTGCCGGGCCCTGGCCATTGCCCGGCCCCTGGCCACCGCGCGGGTCCTGCGGCACCGGGATGCCGAAGCGGCGGAAAAATTCGTACATCGGGTCGTTCGGGTTCATGGCCGGCGACTTGGCCGCCTTGCCGACGACGCTGATGTTCACGACCGATGCAGAGGTCTGGTCGACCAGCGTCGTGAAGTCGGGCAGACCGGTCACCAGATTGCCGGTGCCCGGGGCCGAAGTGGCCGTTGCAGCCTGCGCCAGCAGCAGCGGCTGGCTGTCGGCAGCTGCCTGCGCCTTGTGCATCCAGTCAATCGTGGTCGCCGTCGCGCCAAGGCCGAAAGTCGTGGCGGCGATGGCCGCCAGAGCGGTACGTGACAGGGTGATCTTCATCGGATGTCCTCTCCTGAGTGTTATTGCCCGCAGCAGCGAAGCGCTGCGGAGCTTGTGAGCGAACGATGGAGCCGCGCGGGCGACGGGCTGTTCCGGCGGTTTACATCCCGAAACAATGGGCGTCGTCGCGCCGGTTCGATGGGAATCTGGGGAGCTAAATTGACATATCAAGGGTCCGAGACGATGAACCGCACTTGAAAACAGGTGGCCGCGCCGCCACCATGCTCAGTCCGGGTGTCACGCAGCGGCATCGCACCATGATCGCGCCGCTCTATATATAAGCAAAAACAGGATGACCATGAACCATTCAGACACCACACGCCCGAGCCGGGAAGAAGCCGAGGCGGCTGTCCGTACGCTGATTCAGTGGGCCGGCGACGATCCGACGCGCGAGGGGCTGCTCGACACGCCGTCGCGCGTCGTCAAGTCGTATGAGGAGTTCTTCGCCGGCTATTCGATCGACCCGCGTGAAGTGCTGTCGCGCACCTTCGAAGAGGTCGAAGGCTACGACGAGGTGATCGCACTGACCGGCATCCGCTTCGAAAGCCATTGCGAGCATCACATGGTGCCCATCATCGGCAAGGCGCATATTGCCTACCTGCCGGATCGGCGCGTCGTCGGCATTTCCAAGCTCGCGCGCCTGGTCGAAGTGTTCGGCAAGCGTCTGCAGATTCAGGAAAAGATGACGGTGCAGATCGCGGACGCGCTATACGAAGTGCTGCAACCGCGCGGCGTTGCGGTGGTGATCGAGGCGGCACACGAATGCATGACGACGCGCGGTGTGCACAAGCCGGGTGTCGCCATGGTGACCAGCCGCATGCTCGGTGCCTTCCGCGACGACGCCAGCACGCGGCGCGAGTTCTTCAATCTGATCGGCCGGACCGCGGGCGGCTGCGAAAGCTGAGTCAACGCGTCAGGTCAGGCAGCGCGGCGAGGCGTCGCTCCAGTGCACCGGGTTCGGTCGCGCGGGGCGGGCCTCGCCGCGATGCGTTGTGACCGACGGTCTCGTTGCCTCCGCCCGGATCCCCGCCTTCCAGCCAGGGTTCTCCGCACTCAGCATGTCCCGCCAGATCTCTTGCGACGCCAGCGCGAACATCCGGGGACGATCCGGGGCCCGGTGTTTGGCATCGCCGGCCGCAATCGCGGGTTGGAGGCGTCGAGGCGTGATCCGCTCAGCCTCGGTCGCATGACGCTTCTTGTCTGCATATATATATGCGGCAGCGAGGCCCGGGCAGAACCCGGAGCGGCTATCAGGCGGATCCGGTGGAGTTCCTCGCCAGTGAAGGTTCTGTCCTGGCAGTTGGAAAGCCAGCCTAGCCTCCCTCTTAAGGCTGTTGCACGAAAACCACAACGCACCGGACGGGTGCATACGTAATTCTACGCATGGCTTGCAGGGAGCTTTCATGCTTCGGTACAGTGCGGTCCACCTTCTGAATGTCCGAAGGTGTGTAGCCCGGCAGTACAGTCGCTCTGCGATCGAACACGATCCGGGCACCCACTATCATCGCAAGAGGAGAATTGCGTAATGTCCAAGAAATTGCTTGCAGCTGCGATCGCAGCCGCACTCGTACCGACCGCCGTACTCGCCGAAGCATCGAACGTGACCATGTACGGTCGCATCGACTACGGTTTCATGTCGCGTGGTGGTGACAGCGGTGGCAACTCCCAAGCCGGTCAGACGGGTCGTCAGAACGGCTTTGAAGACGGCATCCTCGGCACCAACCGCATCGGCTTCCGCGGCAGCGAAGCGCTCGGCAACGGCCTGAAGGCAATCTTCGAATTCGAATTCGGTTTCGCAGGTGATACCGGCCAGGCGTTCGGCGGCACGTCCAACCGTCACAGCTGGATTGGTCTCGAAGGCGCTTTCGGTACCGTGCTCGGTGGCCGCGTTGATGGCGCTCGTTACTCCTTCGTCGGCCAGTACGACCCGTTCAAGAACCAGACTGTTGCCAATGCCGGTTCGCTGTTCGGCGTGACCTCGGGTCTCGGTCAGGCTGACCGTGCCGACAACGCAGTGGTCTACATCTCGCCGGAAGTTGCTCCCGGCCTGAAGTTCCTCGCCGCTTACACGACCAACCTGCTGGGCGAAGACGGCAGCAACCCGCTGGCCGCAGCCGGTATCGGTGGTAACGGCACGGATGTCGATGCCGGTGACACCCCCCTGTATGCGCTGGCCGCGCTGTACAACAACGGCCCGATCAGCTTTACGCTCGATTACGAAAACCTCCAGGTCAAGCGCAGTGTTGCCAATGGCGGCAGCGATCTTGAATTTGACCTGTGGGTCGTTGGTGCCAGTTACGACTTCGGCGTTGCCAAGCTGTCGGCCTACTACGAGAACGTAGAAGGTGATGACACCGCTTCCAAGGCGATTTCGGAAAGCGACGGCTGGCTGGTTGGTTTGACTGTTCCGGTCAGCGCCAACTTCCTGCTGAAGGCCAGCTACGTGAAGGCCAACGACGACGCTCGCAACAACGCCGATTGTAAGAAGTGGGGCTTCGGCGGTGAGTACTCGTTCTCGAAGCGCACGACTGCCTACGCGACTGTTGCCAAGCTGAGCGCTGACAGTGCTGCGACCTGCGCGATCTCGAAGAATGCTTCGGGCACGAGCGGCACGGCTACTGCGAACGGCAACAGCGGTGCAGGCTACGGCGACACCGGCTTCAACGTTGGTATCGCACACACGTTCTAATCGGTTTCCGATCAGAAAGCTGTGTTGAAGCGGGCGCCTTCGGGCGCCCGTTTTTCGTTCACCTTTCTCGGTGTATCGTCGTTCGATCGGCGTTCTCGAACAGCTGACTCACATGCTCTGTGACCTGTGGTCACAGAGCATGTGAGCAGGGACGGGTACTCATGAAAGATTGAACGTGCCGTCACTGAAAGCGATCGCCTCCGCTCCCGGCCAACCGGCCCGGGTTGCGCCCGTTCAGCGCTCCGGCGTCGCGTCGAGCAGGATGTCGACCTGTCCCGCCGTCATGCCAACCATGTCGTCCTTGCGTCCGATCAGTCGATACACCACGGTGTCGCCCTTGCCCTTCAGATAGAGCGTCTGCGGCGGGTGGAAGTCAAAGCGGTTGCGCAGGCGGAGGTAGGTCGTGGTGTCGACCTGCACCATGCCGGGGACGCCTTCAGTGGTGATGCGACTGGCCAGATTGACGGTGTCGCCCCACAAGTCGTAGATGAATTTCTTCTTGCCCACCACGCCGGCGACAACCGGACCGGTGCCGATGCCGATGCGAAGATCAAGCAGTACGCCGGTACCGGTGGTCTGGTTCCTGAGCCAGTCGCGCATTTCCAGCGCCAGATCAGCCAGCGCGGCGGTGTAGTCCGACGTGTTCTCGTTCAGGCCGCCGGCCACCATGTAGGCGTCGCCGATGGTCTTGATCTTCTCCAGGCCGCGCGCACCGGCCTGTTCGTCGAAGCGTGAAAACACGCGGTTGAGCATCGAGAACACCTGTGCCGGCGTCATGCCGGCGGCCACCTGGGTGAAATTCACGATGTCGGCGAACATGACGCTGACGTCAGCAAATCCGTCGGCGATGTTCTTTTCGTTCTGCTTCAGGCGTTCGGCGACCGGACCGGGCAGGATGTTCAGCAGCAGGCGTTCCGAGCGCTCCTGTTCGCTTTCCAGCAGCGCGTGCGCTTCGGCAAGCTGACTGGCGGTGCGCTGCTTCTGTTCGATCGCGAAGCGCAGCAGCATGAACACGATGGTCGAAATGGCGAGGAAGTTGAGCGCGAAAAACACCACGCTGGTTTCCACCGAGACGGTGGCGTCGCGGTAGGTGCTGGCGTCGGCCAGATAGAAATCGAACACGCCGGTCAGCACGATCAGCAAGGCGTAGGCGAAGAACCAGGCAAGCGCTTCGCGCGCGCCGATGCACAGGATGGCGCCGACCGGCGCCAGCAAGCCCCACAGCAGGATGCCGCTGGCCGTGATGAAATTGCCGATGGCCCACTGTGCGACGAAGGGCACGAACAGGAACAGCCCGAGCTGGGTGCTGCGGAAAAGCTTGAAGTTGCCGCTGCGGATGTACAGCAGCAGGTTGCCGGCCAGCAGCAGCTGGTAGGCGAAAGGCAGGGTGGCCGACAGTTGCGGGCCGATCGACCAATACACCGCCAGCCACAGCATCGACGCCACACAGACCAGGCCGGTCGCCAGCACCAGCAGCGACTTGTTCAGCCGCTCTTCTGGGCTGTCGCCGGGAAGAATGCCGCCACTGCGCAGGCGGGCGACGAAATTTGTGGAGGGGCCGGCACTCATTTCAAGGTCCGGATCGCGGCAGGAGCGCCGCGGGGGGGCGGTGAGCAGCGGAGTTTTTGTGCGAGCGGCGTCCTCGCCGCGATACGCACGTGGACCGTCGACCTTCACTGCACTGATCGCGGCGGGGGCGCCGCTCCCACAGCTCTCCGGTCAGTTCGCTCCGTGTTCTGTGAGCGGCCCTGTTTTCCCTGTTGGAACAGCGTCCTGTGACACGCCCTGCATTGCAGGAAGCGCCGCTCACGGCAATTGCCCCGCATTCATCATTCGGCCGAACAGCACGAAGCGCGATTCCCATGCCACGAGGTCATCGAACTCGCCGCCTGCGGCAGCCGTGCTGACGCTGCCGTCGCGCGCATAGAGCACGCCAGAGGTACCCGGCTGCGAGCTGTTGGCCTGTTCGTCGACGTTACTGGCCGAATCGTGGGCGATCAGACTGCCAACCGCCGTTGTGGCACCCCGTCCATTTTCGCCGTGCGACCACAGCGCGAAGGCCACGGCGGTGCCGCTGTTCAGCAGCACTTCGGCGCCGGCTGTGTCACGGGTACGGATCGTGACGTCGCCTTCGCCGGTGAGCGCGATGCGCTGTCCGGGTGCAACGACGAGACTGCGCGCCGCAGTGGTGTTCTGCGACACGACATAGCCGAGCCGGTTGCCCCAGCCGTCGAGGCCGCGCACGCCCAGCGTCTGCCAGGGCAGCAGGCCGCGCCGGTTGGCGCAGCTGCCGCCGGCGCGGCTTTGTTCGGTGCCGTCGACCTCCGACACCGCCGGGCAG
This sequence comes from Methyloversatilis sp. XJ19-49, assembly GCF_024580145.1. Taxonomy (GTDB): domain Bacteria; phylum Pseudomonadota; class Gammaproteobacteria; order Burkholderiales; family Rhodocyclaceae; genus Methyloversatilis. The sequence continues at coordinate 191,378 of NZ_JANINI010000007.1, read as the reverse complement.
GGCAGCGAACGGTTGACCACGGCGAACGCGACAACCGCCTCGCGGGCTTCGCGCAGCGCCGTCTGTGTATCGGCGATGCGCGTGCGCAGCATGGCGAGTTGCAGCGCGGCGATCGCACCCACGCTGAGCAGCGCGACGATGGTCAGGACCACCGCAATTTCGATCAGGGTGAATCCGCGCTGGCGCGTCATGATCCGGTGCACACGCCGGCGCAGGCCGGCAGCAGCGACAGCGCGCGTGTCACGCGTGAGCCGTCTGCCAGCGTGACGACGCCCTGTGTCCCCGACGTGCAGACGTGGGCGCACCATTGATTGTTGATCCACCATGCATGCGGCGGCGTGCCGTCGCTGGCGAGCGAAATGTCGCCCAGCACGCGCGCACCGGCGCTGGCGAAAAGACGGCTGGTGGTGAGCGTGAGCACGCGGTCGTTGAAATCGTCCTGCGCGCGCAGTGCGATGGCGTGCTCGCCGTCTGTGTGCGTATAGGCAGTGCCGGCCACCGTCGCGCCTTCGACGAATTGTTCGATGCCGCCTTCGCGGCAGCCGGACTCGCCGAAGCCGCCGCTGCGCGACTGACCCGGCAGCGCGGAGCCGGGTGCGATCAGTACTGCCGCCACCGGCTGGCCAGCGCCCGCGGCACTGACTTCGACGATGCCGCCCGACGTTGCCGGGTTCAGTGCCGGCTTGTCGGCGCTGCTGCCGCGCTCGCTGGTCTGAATGTTGTTGCTGAAGCGGGCGCTGCGCGCGTACCACAGGCATTCTCCTGCGCCATCGAGCACCGGGCCCATGCCCAACGTGCGCCAGGGCAGACGACCGATGTGGCCGCTGCAGTTGAAATCGGACACGCCGTCGTTGTCGAGATCCGGGCAGGGCAGGGCGCCCGGCGAGTTGTCATGGTTGCCGGCGACATTGCCCAGCGCACCATAAGCCGCCAACGCATCGCGCGCCCTGGCCAGCGCGCGCTCGGTGGCCAGTTCGCTGTCGGTGCCTGCAGGCGACGACAACGCGCGGGCCAGCGTGGCGATCGCCAGCAGACCGAGCAGCGCGATGGCGATCAGCAGCGCGGCGCCGCCCTGCCGTTGTCGTGTCGACGGCCTTGCGCTCATCGGCTGCGACCCGGCTGCAAGTCGATCACGCCCGAAGCCGGCGCTGCCTGACCGGCTTCGTCGACGGCGGTCTGTTCGCCCGGGCGCAGCCTGACCGCCTCACCGGCATTGCCCGGCAGCTGCAGTGCGGTGCCCGCCGGCTGTGCCTGCAGCGATGGCAGTGCGCGTGCATCCAGCGCACCGCCATTGACGAACCAGGTCACCGGGCCGGAAGAGCGGACGACGATGCCGTCGTGCCGCACCGTGCCGACGGCACGTGGCACGGTGGCCGCCTGCACTGGCTGGCCGCGCAGCTGCTCCAGCCGCGCGCGCTCCGCCGCACTGTAGAAAAGACGCCCGAGCGGCTGCGCCGCCGTCGCATGCGCGACGCCGCACAGAAGCAGGAGCAGCGCGCGTTTCACGACGCGCCCCCCTCTTTCGGACGGAAGGTGATCCAGTCGAGCAGGCAGTCGGCCTGCAGCGCTTCCGGGGTCGCGTCGGTCACCACACGCAGCACCATGCTGCACTCGCGTACCCGTACCAGGGCCGGCGCGAGCTGGCTCAGTTCGTCGAGCAAGGTCAGCAGGTCACCTTCATGCAGCAGCGGCAGGCGCAGGCGCAACGTGCTGCTGCTCACTTCGAGTTCGCCGGCGTCAGACGGTGCGATCGAGCGATCGAGCGGCCGCTGCGGCGAAAATTCGTAATCGAGCGCGCCCAGGCGATGCCGCGCCCGGGTGTCGCGGATCAGTTCGACCCAGGCCAGACGCTGTTCGGCGCCGATGGCGCCGCGCGCGGCGAGCTGACGGTAACGGTCGATCTTCTGCGCGATTTCCAGCTCTTCGGCCTGCGCTGCGGCCAGCCCGCTCTGCGCGGCAGCACGCGCGGCGATCGCGCGGGTGTGGTCCTGCTTCGCTTCGTCAGCCAGCCGGGCGCTTGCCCACAGCGCGCCGGCACCCGCCAGTGCCATCAGCGCGGCCAGCGCCGCGGCACCGCGCAGCTTCTTCAGGTCGGCGGCGTTCATGGCGCAAGCCCCCGGCTGATCAGCAGCGCGAATTGCGGCGTACTGTCGGCGTCGCTGCGGTCGCTGCGCGCCCCGCCGCGCAGCACCTGACCCGATTCGAGATCGAACGGCGGACGCGTGACTTTCACCTGCAGGCCGTCCGCTGCACGGCCCAGATCGAGGGCAAGGGCGTCCACCAGTTCCAGCGCCCGTCTCTGCTGGGCGCCGTATTCGGCGGGCAGCCGCGCCTGCACCAGCAGTTGCGCCTCGACCGGCGCCAGTCCGTCGGCCACCGGCATGCCGGCACTGCCCAGCTTCCAGTCGAGCCGGTCCAGTTCAACCTGCGGGTAGCGCTCCAGAACGGCGCCGAGCGCCTGCAGCAGTCCGGCCGGTACTGCGCTGCGCTGCTCCAGTTGCAGGCTGCGTTCATGCACGACCCGAAGCGTGTCCAGCGGCACCGGTGTCGGCGGCAGGCGCGCAATGATGTCGCGCCGGGCGGCTTCGGCACGCCGCGCGTCGTCCTGCAGCCGCGCGCTCCTTTCGCTCAGTTCGAGGCTGTCGAGCGCGCTGTGCGTGGCCATCAGCAGGCATGCCGCCAGCGCCACGCTGCCGGCGGCGATCAGCGCGAAGCGCGCTTGCCAGACGCGGAAGGCGCGAAGTTCGGTGGCCGGCGCGAACTGTTCGGCCGGCGGCTGGCGCATCAGCGCCTGCACGAACAACGTTTCGCAGTACAGGTCGTCCGGCGCCGGGCGCAGGCCAAGCCGCTGTGCGGCCAGATGACTGTCGATCAGTTCGAACTGAAGCATGTCATTGCTGCGGCAGGCCTGCGAAAACTCGTCCATGCGGGCCGGCGGCACCAGCACGCGCACGCTCAGCGGCGCGTTGCGGGTGACCAGACGCTGGCTCAGCAGATAGGGGTGCAGCCGCCGTGCTTCTTCGGCGCAGGCGCGTGGCAGGTCGTTGCTCGACAGCGCGCCGAGCGGTGTCAGGCGCGAAAAGCGCAGGCGGCCCTCTTCGAAGAAGCTCTGCCGCACGCCGGTGCGGGTGATGGCCAGCAGCAGCGAGCTGCCCTGCGCAATGCGCAGCCGTTCGAGAACCGGTTCGCTGGCCAGTGCCACGCTGTGGATGCCGCTCAATGCGACATCGGCATCGCGCAGCGCCGCCAGCCAGGGTTCGAGCATGGCCGGCCGGGTCAGCGCGCAGAACAGCATCTGTTCGTCGCGCCGTCCGGCGCGCGAGCGCCCGAGCGAGCGAGCGCAGGTGAGCGTGGTGCCGAAGAAATGCTGGCCGAGCTTGCGCCGGATCAGTGCCGCGCGGTCACCGCCACGCACGAAAGGCACCATTTCGGCGATGAAGGCTTCGTCGGCCAGATCGCACAGCATCAGGTACAGGCCGTCACGTTGTGTGCGCAGGAAGTCGGCGAATGCGGCCACGCCGTCGCTCGTAGTCGCGAAGCGGGCGTGCTCGGTCACCTCCCCGGCGCGCCAACCATAGGCGACAAGCTGCGTCGCGTCGAGATAGAGGACGTGGCGGCGCGGCATCAGGTCTTCAACTTCGTCAGCATGTCGTACACCGGTCCGAGGACGGCGAAGGCCACGGCCATCAGCAGCAGGCCGAGCACCAGCGTCAGCGTCGGTTCCATCGCGGCCTGCGCGCGCGCAATCGATTCACGCACGTCACGCGTGTAGAAGTAGGACACCTCGCGCAGCGCGCGGTCGAGCGCACCGGTGCTTTCGCCCACGCGCAGCATGCGCACGACCAGCGGCGGAAACAGTCCGACGCTCTGGAACGCGGCGGTCACGTTCTGGCCCTGGCTGATCAGTGCGCCGGCGCGCGCCAGCGCGTCGCGCACGGCCTCGTTGCCGACCACATCTTCGGATGTGCGCACCGCATCGATGATCGGGATGCCGGCACCGTACATCATCGCGAACATGCTGGCGAAGCGCGACAGCACCACCTTGTGCAGGATCGGTCCGATCACCGGCACCGACAGTTTGAAACCGTCGAAGCGCTGCCGGGCGACCGGGTTGTAGCGCAACAGCGCAACAGCGCCGACCGCTGTCGCGACGATGAGCAACAGCACGGCCGGCCACCAGGCCAGCAGGAATTCCGAGGTGCCCATCAGGATGCGCGTCTGCAGCGGCAGCTCGAGCCCGGTGTTGCGGAAGAAGCGCGCGAGGTCGGGTACCACCACCAGCATCAGCACCGCGATGACGAACAGAAGGAAGGTGCCGACGATGGCCGGATAGGTCAGCAGGCGTCGTGTCTGCGACACCAGTTCGTCTTCCCATTTGAAGGCGTCGATCTGTTCGCGCAGCACCTCGGCCAGATTGCCGGTCAGTTCGCCGGCACGGACCAGTGCACAGAACACCTTGCTGAATGCGGCCGGATGTTCGGCCATGGCCTGCGACAGCGATCGGCCGCCCTCGATGCCTTCGACCAGCGAGGCGACGATTTCGCGCATGCGCGGGTGTTCGGTCGAATCGCGCAGGTCGGTCAGCGCCTCGATCAGCGGCACGCCGGAGCGCACCAGCTGTTCGAGGTGAAAGCTGAAGTTGATCAGTTCGAGTCGCGGCAGGCTGTGACCGAACAGCGGCTGCGCGTACTTCATCGGCTGGCCATTGACGAAGTCGAGCTGCATGCGCTTCAGGCGCATTTCGAGATCGACCAGATTGGCGGCGTCCATGCGGCCGAACACCATGCGGCCCTGCGTGTTCATCGCCTTGTACGAAAACATCGCCATCGTCAGCGCGCGTACCAGTCCGGACCGCTCTGGGCCATGCGTTCGGTGAGGTCGACCACGCGCGCCAGTTCGTCCAGCGAGGTCGAGCCGTCGATGACGCGCCGCAGACCGTCTTCGGCCAGCGAGCGGAAGCCCTTGGCGCGGGCGGCGTTGCGCAGCTCGCGCGCCGTGGCGCGCCGGGCCACCAGTTCGTCGAGGTCGGAATCCATGCGCAGCAGCTCCATCACCGCCAGCCGGCCGCGGTAGCCGGTGAATTCGCACGCCGGGCAGCCGACCGCATCGTGGATGTCCGGCGCTGCGCGGTCCTCGCGCAGACCGAGCAGATGGATTTCGTGCGCCTCGGCCGGTCGCGCCTTTCGGCAATAGACGCACAGCTTGCGCAACAGGCGCTGCGCCATGACGCCGATGATGTTGCCGGCCATGATGTCGGGCAGGATGCCGATGTCGAGCAGGCGCGGGATCGCGCCGAGCGCCGAGTTGGTGTGCAGCGTGGAATACACTTGGTGACCGGTCATCGCGGCGCGAAAAGCCATCTCGGCGGTTTCGGCATCGCGGATTTCGCCCACCAGGATGATGTCCGGATCCTGCCGCATCATCGAGCGTACGCCATTGGCGAAATCGAGCTTCACCGCTTCGGCGACCGAGGTCTGGCGGATCAGCGCCATCGGATACTCGACCGGATCTTCGAGGGTCATGATGTTCACGCCCTCGGAATTGATGTGGTTGAGCACCGAATACAGCGTTGTCGTCTTGCCGCTGCCGGTCGGGCCTGTGGCGAGGATGATGCCTTCGGGGCGCGCGATCATCAGCTTCAGCTGGTCGAGCTGCGAATCGGCCAGCCCCAGTTCGTCGAGCGCGACGATGCCGCGCGCCCGGTCGAGGATGCGCAGCACGATGTTTTCGCCGTGCAGTGTCGGTTGCGACGACACGCGGAAGTCGACTGGCCGGCCGCTGATGGTGAGTGAAATGCGGCCGTCCTGCGGCGCGCGCATTTCGGCGATGTTCATGCCGGCCACCACCTTGATGCGCACCGCCATCGCCGGCCAGTACGAGCGGTGCAGCGCGCGGATCTGCCGCAGCAGGCCGTCGATGCGGTAACGGATGCGCAGGAAGCCGGCTTCCGGTTCGAAGTGGATGTCGGAGGCACCGCGCTTGACCGCATCGGTCAGCAGCGCGTCGATCAGGCGCACCACGGGCTGGCTGTATTCGTCGGCCGAGGAGGCCAGTGCGCGGTAATCGACCTCGCCGGTTTCCAGCTCGGTCAGGATGCCTTCGATCGACAGTTCGTGGCCGTAGGACTGATCGATCGCGTGCGCGATTTCGGTCTCGCCGGCCAGCACGGTTTCGAGCTCGATGCCTTCCGGCAGCAGCGCACGAAGCTGGTCGAGCGCGACGATGTCGTTCACGTCGGACACGGCGACCGTCAGCTTGCGCGCGCTGACCAGGTAGTTCAGCGGCAGCAGCCGGTGCCGCTTGGCCAGCGCCTGCGGCACCAGGCGCAGGGCGTCGGCGTCGATCAGCGCATGCGACAGATCCACCGTGCGTTTGCCCAACGTGACGCCGAGTGCCTCGCGCAGCGTGGCTTCGCTGACGAAGCCCAGCTGCACCAGCAGGCGCCCCATCGGAATGTTCAGCTTCTGCTGTTCCTGCAGCGCGATGCGCAACTGGTCTTCGGTCACCAGACCCTGCGCCAGCAGCAACTGGCCGAGCGGGCGGCGCGGTGCGTTCGCCGGCGAGTTCATGTGCTCAGGGCCCATCCGGCGCGGCCTGCAGCGCGGCGATGCGGGTGGCCACTGCGTCTGCGTCGAAGGCTGCCGAGCGTTGGCTGCGCAACGTCATGGCTTCGCGGTAATACTGCAGTGCGAGCTTTGACTGGCGTAGCTGGTCGAGGCTCACCGCAAGGTTGTACGCATGGTCAGGCTGGTCGGGCGCCAGCGTCCAGGCGTTGAAATAGGCCTGCTGCGCTTCGCGCCAGCGTGCCTGTCCGGCATACAGATTGCCGAGCGCGAATGCAGCAGGTGCCGATTGCGGCTGTGCCGCGGCGATGTTCAACAGCCGTGCCTCCTGTGCGACCGGGTCGACGTTTTCGCTGAGTGCGACCTGCACCGACGGGTCGGCCGGATCGATTTCGGCGATGCGCCGCAACAGCATGCGCGCCTGCTGCGCATCGCCCCGCACGTCGGCCAGCGCCATCAGGCCGTGCAGCGCGTCCGGATTGCGCGGATCGGCTCGCAGCGCGCGTTCGTAGGCGACGCGAGCACGGTCGTACTCGCCTGCGTTGAACGCCGCGTAGCCTTCGTTGATGTCCTGCGGAATGACCGGCGCATTGCGGGTGATGCGGATCGGTGGCGCAGCGGGCGCTGCAGCGGGCGGCTGCGTCGGTGCCGGCGCATCGGCGGCGAGCTGACCGGACAGGAAGCGGCTTGACGGCGCGGCTGCCAATGCGTCATCGGGCAGTGCTGCGGGGGCGGTCACCGGTGAAGCAGCGGCCAGTGATGACGGTGCAACCGCAGCGACGGACGCAGTGGGTTGCTCAGGCAAAGGAACGGGTGCGGGTGTGGGCGCCGCGATGAGCGCCGGCGGCGGCGGCAGGGAGGCGGCCGGTACGACGGCCCGGCTGCTGTCCAGCAGACCGATCTGCCACATGACCCAGCCGACGATGCCGAGCAGCAGCAGGCCGGCCACACCGAGCAGCCAGGTGAGCGGAGACTTGCCGCGCGGCGCCGGTCGTTTTGCGTCGAACAGCACGCGCGCTGCTTCCGGACCGGGCGCGGGCGGCGGTGGCGTGGCCGGGCGCGGCTCGGGTACGTCCAGCCCGGCGAAGCGCGCGGCCTGGGCGAATTCATCGTCGATCAGTTCCAGCTCATGGGCCGGCGTGATGCGTGCCGGCGGCGGGGCCGCGACCGGCGTGGTTTCGCTTGCGGCTGCCGGGTCTTCCTCGCGCCGCTTGGCGGCCTCGGCCTTCTTCAGCGCTTCGAGCAGCAGGCTCACTGCGCCGGCTCCACGTTCCGGTTCGCGCCGGGCAGCGGGAAGGTCGGTTTCATGAAGCGCTCGTCCGGCAGTGAGTCGGCCAGCGAACGATAGTCACCGTCGAGACTGGCGTCTTCGATCACGACCGGGCGGATCAGCACGACCAGTTCGGTCTTGCGCGATGTCTCATTGCGCGCCGACAACAGCGCGCCGATGAAGGGCAGCGCCGATACGCCGGGAATGCTGTCGCGGCGGAAATTGAGTTCGTCCTGCATCAGACCGCCGAGCACCGCGGTTTCGCCGCTGGCCACGCGCATGACCGATTCGAGTTCGCGCGTCTGGATGACCGGTACCAGATTGGGCGAGCTCAGGTCGGGCGTCGGATCCTGCGCGTCTCCCACCTTGCGCGAAATGGTGGGCCGCACGTTCAGCAATACGTAGCCGTCGGCGCTGATCTGCGGCGTGACCGCCATCACCAGGCCGACCGATACCGAGCGCGGTGTGGCGGTGAAACTGCGCACGGCCTGCGTGTTGGTATTGGCGACCACGTCGGACTTGATCTCGAAATAGACGATGTTGTTGACGACCTTCAGCAGCGCGGTCTGGTTGTTCAGCACCGACAGCTTGGGGCTCGACAGCACCTTCACGTCGCCGTAGGTTTCAAGCAGCTTGATGCTGTCGACCAGTTCGCGGTTGCGGCCCAGACCGATGGCGAACGGCGCATTGGTCGTCAGATCGGTCGAGGTGGTGTTCAGCGACACCGTGGCACCGCCGCGCTTGCCGCCGCCGGCGAAGGCGGTCCAGTCGATGCCCTGCTGGTAGTTGTCGGTCAGCTGCACCTCTGCGATGGTCGCTTCGATCAGCACCTGGCGACGCGCGATGCGCGTCACCTGGCTGATGAATTCCTGCACCTTTTCGTGCTGGCGCGAGGTGGCGCGCACATTGATGACGCCGGTTTCGGCATTCAGGATGACCGACGCGGCTTCACGGAAGGTGGCGCGTCGCTCAAGCGGCGGCGCCGCGACGGCAGGATCGGTACCGGCGACCGGCGCGGCTGCCGGTTCGGTCATCGTGTCCGGCATCAGCTTGTCGGTTTCGTGCAGCAGGTCGCGGATATTGCGTTCCAGCGATTCCCAGAAGCGGTTCTTCGCGACGTTCTCGATCCGGGTGCTGGAGCTGTTGCCGGCATTGCCGGTCTGCGTGGCGACGTTCGCAGTGCCGCCGGTACCGGTGACCGCGGCAGAACTGGTCGAGGCGATCTGCGTATTGATCGACACCGCGCCCGTGACATCGCGCGACATGTTCACGTAGTCGACCCGGTAGCTGCGCAGGTAGGGCGCGTCGGGCATCACGACCAGATTCGGTCCGTCGAGCTCGAAGCGCATGTCGACCTGGGTGGCGATGCGCGTGAGCAACTGCGGCAGCGTCTGGTCGATCGCGTTCAGCGTGACCGCACCTTCGATGCCGGGGTGGATGTCTACATTCACCTTGGCATCACGCGCCAGCGCGAAAAGCAATTCGTTCACCGGCACCCGGTTGACCACCACGCTGTAGGTCTCCGACTTGTGCCGCGGCTGCGGCTGGGGCGGCGACAGCGGGCGGGCGACTGGCGGCGGGATGCCCTCGCGCGCCGCGCTGGTCGCACGGTCAGCCTTCTTTGCCACGACGTGTGCATCCGACATCGGCTGGGGGGTATGTGCCGCACAACCGGCAAGCAGGGCCGCAATCACGGCGCAGGGCAGAACGGGGCGCAGCAATGCTGTCATGGGCACGGAGACGGACGGTGACTCGGAATGAAACTGAATTCGGATGGTACGCGGAATCCGGGGTCGATCAACATGATGCGCAGTCGGCCCTGTTCCGTCAATGCCTTTGGCATTTTCAGGGCTGGCGCAGGCTTCGCACTGGCCGCGCAATCGGCCGCGCGGTGGCGATCCAGTCGGGCAGCGTGGCGAGCGCCTGCTGGGCGGCGCGCTGATCCGGGAAGTCGCCGTAGATCACCGCCAGCTTCGTACCGCCCGCAGTGTCTGCGCGATAGGCCCGCAACTGCTGTGCGTCGAGCGTACGCCGGGCGCGCCGGACATAGCGCTCGACCTGTTCGCCCTGGGCGACCGGGGCCGACATCAGCTGGATGAACCAGCGGTCGTCGGGCGCCGAGGTTGTCCATGATTTGCTCGATGCCAGCAGCGACATCAGGTCGTCGGGAGGTGCGGCGAGCTCCGAAGCCGGTTCCGGTGCAGCGTCGGGCGGGGCTGAAGCGATGGCGTCCGGTAGCGCGGCAACCTGCGGGACGGAAGGTTCGTCCGCCGGGGCTGCCGGTGGGGCCTGTTCAGGCGCCGGAGCGGCAGCGGGCGGCGGCTCCGGCGCACGGCCGGCCGGGGCGACGGCCGTCGTGCCACTGGCGGTCGCTGCCGCGGGGGCTGTTTCGGGGGGCACTCGGTCGATGCTGTGCCCGAGCAGAAAACCGGCGGCCAGCAGCACGACGGATGCCGCGACCGCCAGCGCCAGCCGTGTCGGCGTGACGCCGCCCGGTGCCGGCACGCGCAGTTCGGTGTCGGCGAACGCACGCGTGGCGTCGGCTGCCGTGACGCCGTGCGCGCCGCGCGCAAACGCCGCCAGCAGCGCCTTGTCGGCCAGGATGTTGATGCGTCGTGTCAGGCCGCCCGAATCACGCGCGATGCGTGTCACCGAGGCGGCGTCGAACACGTTCGGTCCGCGATAGCCGGCGGCGCGCATGCGGAAATCTATGTAGGTGCCGACATCGTCCGGCTGCAGCGGGTCGAGCCGGAAATGCTGGGTGATGCGGTCCTTCAGTTGCCGCATGTCGGTGCGCGCCAGCAGGTCGTCCAGCTCCGGCTGGCCGAACAGCGCGATCTTGATCAGCTTGTGGCGTTCGGATTCGAGGTTGGACAGCAAGCGGATCTGTTCCAGTGTTTCCGCCGGCATCGCATGCGCCTCGTCGATCAGCAGCACGATCTGGCGGCCGGCGGCGAATTCGGCCACCAGCGCCTCCTGCACCGCGCGCAGCAGCCGGTGCGCGCTGCCATCGCTGCCGGTGGCGGGCGCGCAGCCCAGCTCGTCGGCCAGCACGGCGAGCAGTTCGCCGCGGTTCATCAGCGGGTCGGCGAGATAGATGGCGCGCAGATGGGCGGGAAGGTGATCGATCAGCACCCGCGCCAGCATGGTCTTGCCGGTGCCGACTTCGCCGCTGACCTTGACCAGACCCTCTTCGCGTCCGAGCGCGTAGACCAGCGCGTCGAGCAGTGCCCGGCGGTTCGCGCCACCGAAGAAGAAATCGGCATGCGGGGTGATGCGGAACGGCGATTCGCGCAGGCCGAAGTGTTCGAGGTACATGTCAGTCGCCGCGTCCCGCGTCGGCATCCGGCGCGTCCATGCGGTGGTAAAGCGTCGTGCGCGCGATGCCCAGCAGACGTGCCGCCGCACTCACGTTGCCGCGCGCCAGTCGCATGGCAGCGTCTATATATGCGCTTTCCCATTCGCGCAGGCGAGCGTCGAGCCGGAAGCCGCCGGCGCGCAGCTCGTCGAGTGCAACCTCCGACAGCTCGCGCGCCGGTGCGTCGTGCAGCGCCGGCGCGGCCGGTGTGTTGCCGGCCGGGTCGAATTCCGCCTGCAGATCGGCCAGATCGACTTCGCGACCGGGATACTTGGTCGACAGCCGGATGACGATATTGCGCAGTTCGCGCACATTGCCGGGAAAGCCGTAAGCCAGCCAGGCCGCACGTGCATTGGCTGACAGCGAAAACGGCAGTCGTTCGAGCTGGGCGCAGAACTGCCCGCGAAAGTGCTCGAGCAGCTGCAGCCGGTCGCTGCCCATGTCGCGCAGCGCCGGCAAGGTGATCGTGAATACGCTCAGCCGGTGATACAGATCCGACCGGAAGCGCCCGGCGCGGACTTCCTCGCTCAGATCGCGATTGGTGGCCGCGATGATGCGTGCGCTTGAACGGCGCAACTGCGTTTCGCCGACCCGCTGGTACTCACCGTTCTCGAGCACGCGCAGCAGCTTGGCCTGAAGGTCGAGCGGCAGTTCGCCGATTTCATCGAGGAACAGGCTACCCGACGCGGCCTCCTCGAAATAGCCGGCACGTGCCGTCTGCGCACCGGTGAACGCGCCGCGCGCATGGCCGAACAGCGTAGGCTCGACCAGACTGGGTGAAATGGCGGCGCAGTTGAGCGCCAGAAAGGGCTGGCCGCCACGTGTCGTGCCGGCGTGCAGGCAGTTGGCGACAATGTCCTTGCCGGTGCCCGATTCGCCTTCCACCAGCACCGGATAGGGCAGGTCTGCGTACTGCACGATCTGTGCGCGCAGTCGGATCACCGGTTCGCTGTCGCCGATCAGAGCCGGCAGGGCGGGAGGTGGCGGGCTGCAGGTTTCCGCCAGCTGGCGCAGCAGCGCATGCAGCGCCGCTGGCTGCGCAGGTTTGGACACGAACTCCGTGGCGCCAAGGGCCCGCGCATGGCGAGCGAGGCCTTCCTCCCCCTGACCGGACAGCACCACGATGCGGGTGTCCGGCGCGTGGGCCAGCAGGTCGGCGATCAGTGCGTAGCCTTCATCCGGCCGATGCGGGTACGGCGGCAGACCAAGATCGATCAGCGCAAGTTTCGGCGCCGCCGGCTGTTCGCGCAGCCACGCGATGGCCGCACCGCGAGAGGCGCGGCTGGTGACGAGAAAATCCGCCTCGAGCAGGAAGCTGAGTGAATCGGCAATCAGCGGATCGTCGTCGACAATCAGCAGTCCGGGCCGCGGCGCTTCGGTTTTCGTCGGGCGGGCAGCATTCGCGAAGGTCATGGCCGATGATAGCGCACGGCGGTGAAGCATCCGGAAGCGTCGCTGCGGCCTGAGGAGCGCCTCTGCTACAATCGCGCTCCCTGTCACCCGCATACCCTGTTCACGTGTCACTGTCCCCTCCGGCCGAAGACATTCTGGTCGACTTGAAGAACGTCGACTTCGCCTACGACACGCGGCCCATCCTTTCCGGCATCAATCTGCGCATTCCGCGCGGCAAACTGGTCGCCATCATGGGCGGCAGCGGCTGCGGGAAGACGACATTGCTGCGCCTGATCGGCGGTCAGCTCAAACCGACGGCGGGCCACCTGACGGTGGACGGGCAGGAGCTTGCGCGGCTGTCGCGCCGCGAAATGTATGCCGCGCGGCGGCGCATGGGCATGCTGTTCCAGTTCGGCGCGCTGTTTACCGATCTGAACGTGTTCGACAACGTGGCCTTTCCGTTGCGCGAACACACCGACCTTCCGTCCGACATGATCCGCGATCTGGTCATGACCAAACTGCACGCAGTCGGGCTGCGCGGTGCTTGGAAGCTGATGCCGGCCGAACTGTCCGGCGGGATGGCGCGTCGCGTCGCACTGGCCCGTGCCGTGGCGCTCGACCCGATGCTCATCATGTACGACGAGCCGTTCGCCGGGCTTGATCCGATTTCCCTTGCCGTGGTCGGCCAGTTGATCCGCCGGCTCAATGACGCGCTTGGTGCGAGTTCGATCATGGTGACGCACGACGTGCACGAATCTCTCGAAATCGTCGATTACCTGTATTTCCTGTCGGCCGGCAAGGTGGTGGCCGAAGGCACGCCGGACGAGATCCGTGCCTCGACCGATCCGTTCGTGCATCAATTCGTCAACGCGGAGATCGACGGGCCGCTGCCGTTCCATTTTCCGGGTGACGATTACCGGACAACCCTGATGGAGACGTACGCATGATCGCCCGGGTGCTTCGCTCGATGGGGGCGCGCACGCTCGACGGTCTCTGGCGGCTTGGCTTCGCCAGCCGCTTCTTCGTTGCGGTACTGATGCGCTCGGGCACAGCGTTTTCGCGCTTCTCGCTGACCATTCGCGAGGTATTTTCGACCGGTGTACTGTCGCTGATCATCATCATGGTGTCCGGCTTCTTCGTCGGTCTGGTGCTCGGTCTGCAGGGGTACGAAACGCTGCAGCGCTACGGCTCTAGCGAGGCGCTGGGCATTCTGGTGGCGCTGTCGCTGGTGCGCGAACTGGGGCCGGTGGTTGCCGGGCTGCTGTTCGCCAGCCGCGCAGGTTCGGCGCTGACAGCCGAAATCGGCCTGATGAAGACGACCGAGCAGCTCAAGGCGATGGACATGATGGCGGTAGACCCGATCGCACGGGTCGTGGCACCGCGCTTCTGGGGCGGCGTCATTTCGATGCCGCTGCTCGCGGCGCTATTTTCGATGATGGGCGTGTTCGGCGCCTGGTTCATCGGTGTCGTGTTCATCGGTGTCGATGACGGGGCCTTCTGGTCGCAGATGCAGGCATCGGTCGATTTCCGCTACGACATCGTGAACGGCATCATCAAAAGCGTGGTGTTCGGCTTTGCGGTGTCGCTGATCGCGGTTTTCGAAGGTTACGATTCGGCCCCGACCGCCGAGGGCGTGTCGCGCGCAATCACGCGAACTGTTGTCAATTCGGCGCTCACCATTCTGGCGCTGGACTTTGTGCTTACATCCTTCATGTTCAGGGGTAACGGATGAACCGTACTGTGCTCGACCTGTGGGTCGGTGTGTTCGTGGCGATCGGCGTGGCCGCAGTGTTGTTTCTGGCACTAAAGGTCGGCAACCTTGCGTCCGCTAACATAGGCGAGACATACAGGCTGCAAGCCAACTTTGATAACATCGGTGGCCTGAAACCGCGCGCACCCGTAAAAAGTGCGGGCGTCGTGGTCGGTCGGGTGACGGAAATCACTTTCGACCCCACTCTTTATGTCGCGGTGGTCAGGATGGATGTCGATAAGCGGTATGTTTTCCCGCGTGACACGTTTGCGACCATCCTGACGTCAGGATTGCTCGGCGAGCAGTACATCGGTTTTGAAGTCGGCGGCGATTCGGAAATGCTTGCCGCCGGCGCAACGATAACGAAGACGCAGTCTGCGGTAGTGCTTGAAAAGCTGATCAGTCAGTTCATGTTCAACAAGGCTGCCGAGAGCCCGCAGGCTCCCGAGCAGTGATGTGCATAGTGCATAGCCGGGAAGCTCGCCAGATGACCGATACAAAAAAGCAGACATCGAATATACGTCCGGTGCTCGTTGCAGCCATTGCTGCAACGCTGATGACCGGTTGCGCAACCTCGGGCAATCCTAAGGATCCGATCGAAGGGTTCAACCGCGCGGTCTTCTCGTTCAACGAAACGGTCGACAAGGCGCTCATCAAGCCCGTTGCGCAGGGTTATGACTACATCACGCCGACGCCTGTCCAGACCGGTGTGTCGAATTTCTTCGGCAACATCGCGGATCTGTGGATCGGTTTCAACAACCTGATCCAGGGCAAGCCGGGCGAAGCACTGTCCGATGTCGGACGCGTGGTCATCAACACGACCATCGGCATCGTCGGGTTGTTCGACGTGGCCACCGGCATGGGGCTCGAAAAGCACGAGGAAGATTTCGGCCAGACGCTCGGCCGTTGGGGTGTGGGCGATGGCGCGTATGTCGTGCTGCCGATCATCGGACCGCGCACGCTGCGTGATACCGGCGGCTTCCTGGTCGACGTCTGGATCGATCCGGTTGCCAACCACGATCCCGTCTCGGTCCGCAATTCCGCCCTTGCGCTGCGTGCCATCGATATGCGCGCCGATTTCCTGAAGGCGGAAAGCGCGATCGAAGCCGCCGCGCTCGACAAGTACGCTTACGTGCGCGATGCCTACCTGCAGCGTCGCCGCAGCCTGATCTATGACGGAAACGCACCGCGTGAAAGCCCGTTCGCACAGCTTGCGCCGAGCGAAAACCTGATGAACATGTTACCGATTGAAGCAACTTGGCGCTTCATGCTTGTCGGCACACCTGCCACCATGGGCGTTGATGTCATGAATTCGCAGCGGTCGACGGAGCTCGCCGTAGCGTCGAACTGACCGTTTCAGCGCCCCGGCCAGTCTGGCGGGGCGGTGTGGTCATGACGGCCTGTCGCATGGCGACAGGCCTTTTTCATCTGGGAGAACTCATGTTCAAACGCATATTTCAACTGTTTCTGCTGACTTTCGCCCTGAGCGCCGGGGCGCAGGCGAACGTCGCGAAAACGCCCGATACGCTCGTAAAGGAAGTGACCGAAGAGGTGTTGAACACCCTGCGGACCGATGCGGCCATCAAGGCGGGCGACAAGAAGCGCGCAGCAGAACTGGTGGAAACCCAGGTGATCCCTCACTTCAATTTTTCGCGCATGACGCAGCTGGCCATGGGGCGCGAGTGGACGAATGCGTCGGACGAACAGAAGGGGCAGCTGATCACCGAGTTTCGCACGCTGCTGGTTCGCACGTACTCGAATGCCTTGACCAGTTACAAGAACGAGACGGTCGAATTCGATCCGTTCCGCATGGCGCCCGAGCAGACCGACGTGACCGTCAAGACCAAGGTCGTTCGCGCAGGCGGTCGGCCGATCCCGATCGACTATGCGCTCGAGAAGAACGGCGAAGGCTGGAAGGTGTATGACGTGAGCGTCGCTGGCGTCAGCCTGGTGACCAATTATCGCGAAACCTTTGCCGCCGAAATTCGTGCCGGCGGCGTCGACGGTCTGGTGAAGTCCCTGCGCTTGAAGAATTCCCCGCCGGCAGCCGCTGCAAAATGATCGCTCTGGATGGAGATGTGCTGCGGGTGACTGGCGCGATGCGTCTGGCCGAGGCGGTCGGTTTGCGCGACGCCGGTCTCGCATTGATCGGATCGGCCAGATCGATCGATCTGTCCGGAGTGAGCGAAGTGGATTCGGCTGCCATCGCCGTGCTGCTTGCCTGGGAACGTGCGTCGTCGGGTTCGGCTGGTCCGCTGCCGGTCGTCGGTGCCCCCGAAGGACTGCTCAGCCTGTCCAATCTGTACGAAGTGTCGTCGTTCTGCGGACTTGACGCCGCGTCCTCCGCACGCTGATCGCCGTCTTTCCCGGCACCGCTGCGGTGCGCGTCCCGAAGCATGTCCATGTCTGATCCGTCTGCCGCCTTGCTGATCGATGGCGTCTGCAAGCGATATGGCTCGCTTCAGGCGCTCGATCATGTATCTCTGACCGTTCGGCAAGGCGAATTCTTCGGCCTGCTCGGACCGAACGGTGCCGGCAAGACCACGCTGATCTCCCTGCTCGCCGGACTCGGCCGCGCCGATTCCGGCGTGATACGGGTGATGGGGCACGACGTGGTTGACGACTATCGCGATGCGCGGCGCAACCTGGGTGTGGTGCCGCAGGAACTGGTGTTCGATCCCTTCTTCACGGTGCGCGAAACGCTGCGCATCCAGTCCGGCTACTTCGGCTTGCGCCGCAACGATGACTGGATAGACGAAATCCTGCATCACCTCGACCTCCATACGAAGGCTGACGTGAACATGCGAGCGCTGTCCGGCGGCATGAAGCGACGGGTGCTGGTCGCGCAGGCGCTGGTGCACCGACCGCCGGTCATCGTGCTGGACGAACCGACCGCCGGTGTCGATGTCGAGCTGCGCCAGGGCCTGTGGGCCTTTGTGCGCGATCTGAACCGACAGGGCCACACCATCGTGCTGACCACCCACTATCTGGAAGAAGCGGAAAGCCTGTGCGGTCGCATCGCCATGCTGAAGCAGGGGCGCGTCATTGCACTCGACAATACGGCCGATCTGCTGGCGCGGCCCATCCAGCAGATGCTGCGCCTTCGCCTGCGCGGCGACGTTGCGCTGCCTGCCGATCTGCACGCCGTGGCGCGAGCAACGGCCGACGGACGTGTCGTGCTAGCGCTCGAAAACGCCGACGCGGTCAGCGCCTGCCTCGCCCGGCTGCATGCGGCCGGCGTCGGACTTGAAGAGATCGAACTGGTCCGTCCGGATCTTGAAGACGTGTTCATTTCCATCATGCAGGAGGCCGCGTGAGCATTGCGCTGCGTACCCTTCTATACAAAGAGGTGCTGCGCTTCTGGAAGGTCGGCTTCCAGACCGTCGGCGCACCGGTACTGACCGCGTTGCTCTACCTGCTTGTGTTTTCGCACGTGCTCGACCGTCAGGTCGAAGTGTATGGTGGCGTGAGCTACACGGCTTTCCTGGTGCCAGGTCTGGTGATGATGAGCCTGCTTCAGAACGCGTTCTCCAACAGTTCCTCGTCGCTGATCCAGTCGAAGGTGACCGGCAACATCGTGTTCGTGCTGCTGCCGCCGATTTCGTATCGCGAGTTCTACGCCGCCTACGTGCTGGCGGCGGTCATCCGCGGGCTGGTGGTCGGCGCCGGCGTCTGGCTGGTGACGCTGTGGTTCGTCGAATTGCCCTATGCGCATCCGCTGTGGATATTGTTCTTCGCGACACTGGGCGGCGCCATCCTGGCCAGTCTCGGCGTCATTGCAGGCATCTGGGCCGACAAGTTCGACCAGCTTGCCGCGTTCCAGAATTTCGTCGTGATGCCGCTCACCTTCCTGTCCGGTGTGTTCTACTCCATCCACTCGCTGCCGGCGTTCTGGCAGACGGTGTCGCACGTCAATCCGTTCTTCTACATGATCGATGGTTTCCGTTACGGCTTCTTCGGCCAGTCGGATGTTTCGCCGTGGATCAGTGCCCTCGTCGCAGGCGGCAGTTTCGTGGCGTTGACCTATGCCACTTTGAACATGCTGGCCCGCGGCTACAAATTGAGAAGTTGATATGGTTACTCCGCAAAGCATTGAATCCTCCATCACAGCCGGCATCGCCTGTGACCACTGTCAGGTGTCCGGTGACGGCCAGCACTTCGAGGCGGTCATCGTGTCCGCGGCCTTCGACGGTCTGACCCGCATCCGCCGTCACCAGCTCGTCTACGCCGCGCTGGGCGATCGCATGCGCGAGGAAATCCATGCGCTGTCGATGAAGACGCTGACGCCGGCCGAGTGGAAGGCCTGATCGCACGATGGACAAGCTGTTGATCGAAGGTGGTCATCGCCTGCAGGGCGAGGCCGAGATGTCGGGTGCCAAGAATGCAGCGCTGCCCATCCTGTGCGCAGCGCTGCTGACACGTGAGCCACTGACGCTGACCAATGTGCCGCAGCTCAACGACATCGGCACCATGCTCAAGTTGCTGGCGCAGATGGGCGTAGCCGTGCAGCGCGACGGCTCGGTCGTCACGCTGGATGCGTCCGGGCTGGACAATCCGCTGGCGCCGTACGAAATGGTGAAAACCATGCGCGCCTCCATCCTCGTGCTCGGTCCGCTGGTGGCCCGCTGCGGCGAGGCGAAGGTGTCTCTGCCCGGCGGCTGCGCGATCGGTGCGCGACCGGTCGATCAGCACATCAAGGGTCTGACGGCGATGGGTGCCGACATCGCGGTGGAACACGGCTATGTCGTCGCGCGCACGTCGCGCCTGCGTGGCGCGCGGCTATTCACCGACATGGTGACCGTGACCGGCACCGAAAACCTGATGATGGCCGCCGTGCTCGCCGATGGCGAAACGGTGATCGAGAACGCCGCCCGCGAGCCGGAAGTCGTCGATCTGGCGAACTGTCTGGTCGCCATGGGCGCGCGCATATCAGGCGCCGGCAGCGACGTGATCCGCATTCAGGGCGTCGAGCGGCTGCACGGCGCGACACATCGCATCATGCCGGACCGCATTGAAACCGGTACCTATCTGTGCGCAGCGGCGGCCACCGGCGGCGAAATCCGCCTGACCGGCACGTCGGCCGCCTACCTCGATGCGGTGGTCGACAAGCTGATGGATGCCGGCTGCGACATCCGCACCGAAAAGTCGCCGTCGTTCGAAGCCATCGTACTGCGGGCGCCGCGACGGCTGAAGGCGGTGTCGATCCGTACGGCGCCCTATCCGGCCTTTCCGACGGACATGCAGGCGCAGTTCATGGCGATCAATGCGCTGGCCGAAGGCACGTCCATCATCCGCGAAACGATTTTCGAGAATCGCTTCATGCATGCGGTCGAACTGGCCCGGCTGGGCGCGGACATCCGCATCGATGGCAACACCGCGGTGGTCCAGGGCGTGGCGCAGCTCGATGGGGCGACCGTCATGGCCACCGATCTGCGCGCGTCGGCCGGACTGATCATCGCCGGTCTCGTGGCGCGTGGTGAAACCGTGATCGAACGCATCTATCATCTGGATCGCGGCTACGAGCGCATCGAACAGAAACTGGCCGCGCTCGGCGCCACCGTCAGGCGCCTGTCCTGACCTGCCATCGACGTTCCCGCGGCCGACTCAGCCGCCGCCGATCCAACCGCTAACGAGGCACACCGTGGAAGGCATCACCCTCGCCCTGTCCAAGGGTCGCATTTTCGAAGAAACGCTGCCGCTGCTTGCGGCGGCCGGCATCGAACCGACCGACGATCCCGAGACGTCGCGAAAGCTCATCATCGGAACCAACCGGCCGGATGTGCGCCTGGTCATCGTGCGCGCGTCCGACACACCGACCTATGTGCAGTACGGCGCGGCGGACATCGGCATTGCCGGCAAGGATGTGCTGCTGGAACACGGCGGCGCCGGCCTTTACCAGCCGATCGACCTGAAGATTGCGTGCTGCCGCCTGAGTGTGGCGACGCAGGCCGGTTTCGACTACGAGCAGGCAGTGCGCCGCGGTGCGCGCCTCAAGGTGGCGACCAAGTATGTGCACACGGCGCGCGAACATTTCGCGGCCAAGGGCGTCCACGTCGACCTGATCAAGCTGTACGGATCGATGGAACTGGCGCCGCTGGTCGGACTGGCTGACGCCATCGTCGATCTGGTCAGCAGTGGCGGTACGCTGCGCGCGAACAATCTGGTCGAGGTCGAACACATCATGGACATCAGCTCCCGGCTCATCATCAATCAGGCTTCACTGAAAGTGAAGCACGATGCGCTGTCGCCGATACTCGAAGCGATCGCCGGGGCGGTGCAATGAGTACCGCCATCCGACGCATGGATTCCGGCGCGCCGGATTTCATCGAACAGCTCGATGCGCTGCTCGCCTTCGATGCGTCGACCGACGACGCCATCGAAGCGGCGGTAGCCGGCATCCTGCGCGATGTGCGTGCGCGCGGCGACGAGGCCGTGCTCGAGTGCACCCGCCGCTTCGACCGCCTCAACGCGGCGTCGATGGTCGAACTCGAGCTGCCGCGCAGCGTGCTCGACGAGGCCTATGCCAGTCTGGGCGACGAGCAGCGTGCGGCATTGGTCGAAGCCGCCGACCGCGTGCGCCTGTATCACGAGCGCCAGAAGCAGGCATCGTGGGAATACACCGAAGCGGACGGCACCACGCTGGGCCAGAAGGTGACGCCGCTTGATCGCGTCGGGCTGTATGTGCCCGGCGGCCGCGCGTCCTACCCGAGTTCGGTGCTGATGAACGCCGTGCCGGCCAAGGTCGCGGGCGTATCGGAATTGATCATGGTCGTGCCAACCCCGGGTGGCGAGCGCAATGCACTGGTGCTTGCAGCCGCTGCCATCACCGGCGTCGACCGCGTGTTCACGATCGGTGGCGCCCAGGCGGTCGGCGCGCTTGCCTACGGCACGCAGAGCATTCCGCAGGTGGACAAGATCGTCGGCCCGGGCAATGCGTATGTGGCCAGCGCCAAACGCCGGGTGTTCGGCACGGTCGGCATCGACATGGTGGCCGGCCCGTCCGAGGTGCTGATCATTTCCGATGGCCACGGCAATCCGGACTGGGTCGCGATGGACCTGTTCGCCCAGGCTGAGCATGACGAGCTTGCCCAGTCCATCCTGCTGTGCACCGACGCTGCCTTCATCGACCGAGTACATGCATCGATCGACCGTCTGCTGCCTGACATGCCGCGACGCGACACCATCACCACGTCCCTTGCCAACCGGGGAGCGCTGATCAAGGTGCGCGACCTCGGCGAGGCGTGTGACATCGCCAACCGGATCGCGCCGGAGCACCTCGAAATCTGCACCGAAACGCCGCGCGACTGGGTAGACCGCATCCGTCACGCGGGTGCCATGTTCCTCGGACACTACTCGGTCGAGGCGCTGGGCGACTACTGCGCGGGCCCGAACCACGTGCTGCCGACGATGCGCAGTGCGCGCTTCTCGAGCCCGCTCGGGGTGTATGACTTCCAGAAGCGCACGTCCATCCTCGAAATTTCCGCTGAAGGCGCGCAGAAACTCGGCCGCATTGCGTCGGTGCTCGCGCATGGCGAAGGTCTGCAGGCGCACGCACGTTCGGCTGAAATGCGTCTGAAGGACTGATTCCCCCGGCTGCGACGACTCGGCGTACAGTGGCGCCGGGTCACGCGCCGGCAGGGTGGTCGGCGCACATCAATGCAGTGATGCGGATGAGGGGTGTACGCATGCAGCCATCGGAACTGCCGACCGGAGAAAGTCCGGCCCGGGGTGATGCACAGGGGCTTCCGTTTCCGGTCGTCCGTGAAGTGACACTGTTCGCGCCGTTCGACTGGCTTGCCAAGGGTGCTGCGGATCTGGCCGGCAATCCGGCCGCCAGCATTTTCTACGGCGGCTGTTTCGCCTTCATGGGCGTGCTGCTGTCGGTCGTGTTCAGTCACGCCTATCACCTCACCTCGGCGCTGGTCTGCGGCTTCCTGCTGCTGGGCCCTTTTCTTTCGCTCGGCCTGTACGACCTGTCGCGCCGGCGCGAAGCCGGTGAAACACCCATGCTGGCGCACTCGCTCACCGCAGGTCAGCACAATGCCGGGGCAATCGGCGTGTTCGCCGTCGTGCTGATCATCATCTTTCTCGTGTGGGCGCGCGCGTCGCTGGTCGTGTTCGCGCTGTTCTATACCTCTGAAATGCCGTCCGCCAGCCGGTTTGTCGAACAGGTGGTCAGTCTGGAGAACGTCGAATTCCTGCTGGCCTACGCAGTGGTCGGCTTCATCTTTGCGTCACTCGTGTTCGGCGCCAGCGTGGTCGCCATTCCATTGATGCTGGACCGGCGGCAGGACGCGGTCACTTCGATGCTGGCGAGCCTGATCGCGCTCGGTCGCAACCCCGGCCCGATGCTGGTGTGGGCCGTGCTGATCGTGTTGCTGACCGTGGCCGGCTTCACGACCCTGTTCCTCGGCCTGATCGTGCTGATGCCGCTGATCGGGCACGCAACGTGGCATGCCTACAGGGCGCTGGTCGAACCCCTGCCAGCGCCCTGAGCTTTACCGCCTGGTGCCGGCGGGTTATCGACGCAGGCGCGCGGCCACCAGCGCAAGGCCTGCCAACATCATCCAGCCCCCCGACACTTCCGGCACCGGAGACACCGAAATCGAAAACGCCGCGAGGCCGGGTTGTGCAGCGGACTGGTCACCATCCGTGAAGCCGGTCCAGTTCGATGAGGCGTTGACCAGCAGCCGATAAGTTGCGAAATCTGCTTCCCCGCTGCGCGGCCCGGTGTATTCGGCGAAGTCGGTGCTGGCCGTCAGAATGACGGCATTGACGCCGTCCTGCAGCCCGGCGGCAGAGAGCGCGTTCGTGGCGGCGGCGCCTGCTTCGGATGACACCGCGGCGAGGAAGGTGGTCGGGCTGTTGGCGGCCGTGCCCAGGTAGGCGTACACGGTTTCGGCGGTGCTGCTCAACGCACGGCTGCCTGACGAGGTCAGCGCGCCGATCGACACCGCGCGGCTGGCCTGATCGATCTGGCTGAAGCGGATCACGCTGCCCGCGGCGATCGATGCCGCGCCGGTGTTCCAGGTGTGAAAGCCTTCGGCGCTCGAAAATGCGGCGCCGCCCCAGTTGCTGTCGGTGAAGTAGATCGTGCTGTCCGCCGCCAGGTCGGCCAGGGCCACGACGGTCCAGCCGTCTTCATCGGTATTCAGTGCGGTGAACGCAATGTCACCGTTACTCAGTGCGAACGTGTGCTGCGCCGACAGGCACAGCGAGATAGCCAGAAGCTTGCGTGCTGACAACATGGGACTCTCCTTGGGAAATGTGATGAACCGCCTCGTTGAAGGCGGATTTCTTCGGGTGTGTCCCTGGCAGCCGTTCAAATGCCGCTTTTTGAATTATCTATTGTGCATACACCCGACCCAAGAGTATTCCATTTGGGTGAGATGATCAAACGCCACGGATTGGGGTAGCGCAGGGAAAAGTCAGCGTAAGGTCATGCCGGTCCAGCCATCCTTGCGCAGGCAGTCGTACAGGCCGCGAGTGACCGTCTTGGCGACCGGATCGGGTTCGTGGCCGGCACCGAGTGAAGACAGGCAGGCTGCCTGTGAAGTCATCAGCGCCGAGCCGTCGGCGCCGGCTTTGGCCCACATGGCAATGGTGATGCGCGACAGCGGATCTTTCGGCACGGCAGGTTTGGCGGCCACTGCGGCAGCCGGTCGGGCTGCGCCGGCCTTCTTTTCTGCCGGTGCAACGCCGGAAGGGGCTGCCACAGCCGGCTTCGAACCCGTGGCTGCGCTTGCAGAACCGGAAGAAGCCGCCGCTGCGGCTACCGGCGCTGCGCTCTCTTCCTCGGCATCGGCCGCGTCCTCATCCACGGGCGCAAAACCGAGTTGCGACAGTTCTTCCATCGACCGCGTCCACCATCCTTTTTCGTCCATGCACCGGGAGAAGGCGCTGCGCTCCGAAGTGGTGCTCTTGCATTCGGCTTCGGCGCGACGGAAGTCCTCACCGCCAGCACCTTGCTTGAACGAAATGCCCGTGCAGCCGGCGAGCGCGGCGATCAGGGCGGACTGAAGCAGGGTACGGGTGAAGCGATGCATGACTGAACGACCTGAGGATGTGGACCCGAATGCACTAGCAAGAAGCGCTCCGCAGTTGCGGAATCGGGTCAGGAAACCTGCATGATGTCGCGCAGCGCGGCGATCAGCGATGCACAACACGCATCGGTGCCGATCGTGATGCGCAGAAACTGGTCGATGCGTGCTGCCTTGAAGTGACGCACCAGGATGCGCCGCTCGCGCAGTGCCAGTGCCAGCGCGGCGGCGTCGTGCGCCGGATGGCGGACGAACAGGAAGTTGGCGGCAGACGGCAGTACTTCGAAGCCCAACTCAGCCAGATCTGCGCGCAGCACTTCCCGGCTGGCGATGACGCGCCGGCGCGTCTGCTCGAACCATTCGACATCCTCGATCGAGGCCGTGGCGCCAACGAGGGCCAGGCGGTCGAGCGGGTAGGAGTTGAAACTGTCCTTCACCCGCGTCAGCGCTTCGATCAAGGCCGGGTGACCCACGGCGAAACCCACGCGCAGACCGGCCAGCGAACGCGACTTCGACAGCGTCTGCGTGACCAGCAGATTGGTGTGGCGATCGATCAGCACCACCGCCGATTCGCCGCCGAAATCGATGTAGGCCTCATCGATGATTACCGGGCAATCGGGCAATGCATCGGCGAGCCGGTCGATGTCGTCCAGCGGCAGCAGGCAGCCGGTCGGGGCGTTCGGATTCGGAAAGATCACCGCGCCAGGCCGGCGCGCGATCAGATCGTCGACGCGGATCGCGAACTGCGCGTCCAGCGGCACGCGCTCGAAGGCGATGCCGTACAACTGGCAGTAGACCGGGTAGAAGCTGTAGGTGATGTCCGGAAAAACCAGCGGCCGGTCGTGATTCAGCAGACCGATGAAGGTGTGCGCCAGCACTTCGTCGGAACTGTTGCCGACGAAGACCTGATCCGGCCCGATACCGAAGCGTACGGCGATCGCTTCGCGCAGCAACTGACCCGTCGGTTCCGGGTACAGCTTCAGCCGGTCGCCGTCGAAGCCCAGTTCGGCCTGTATGGCCGCCACGGCGCGCGGGCTCGGCGGGTAGGGGCACTCGTTGGTATTGAGCTTGATCAGGCCTTCGATCTTCGGTTGCTCGCCCGGTGTGTAGGGCGACAGGGTGCTGACGACGGGGCTCCAGAACTGGCTCATGATGATCGAGGCGGTGACTTGTTGAAACGGAGAACGGGCAGCCAGCGCGACTGGCGCCGCAAATGACCCTGCGCGAGTCGATGTTATCATTCGCAACTTGCGATTCCGGCGCTGCGCCGGAGCGATTTTCCGACAGCGATCCGACCATTCATGCGGCAAGCAGACATCACGCGCAACACGCTCGAAACCCAGATCAGCGTGCGCATCAATCTCGATGGCAGCGGCCAGGGCAAGCTCGATACTGGCATCCCCTTCCTTGACCACATGCTCGACCAGATCGTTCGCCACGGCTTGATCGATCTGGAAGTCATTGCGAAGGGTGATCTGGAAATCGATGCCCACCACACGGTGGAGGATGTCGGCATCTCGCTGGGTCAGGCCTACGCCAAGGCGGTTGGCGACAAGAAGGGGCTGCGCCGCTACGGCCACGCCTATGTACCGCTCGACGAAGCGATGTCGCGCGTCGTCGTTGACCTGTCCGGCCGTCCGGGCCTCGTCTACAACGTCGACTACACGCGTGCGCGCATCGGTGATTTCGACGTCGACCTGGTGCGCGAGTTCTTCCAGGGCTTCGTCAATCACGCGCTCGTCACACTGCACATCGACAATCTGCGCGGAATCAATGCCCACCATCAGTGCGAAACAGTGTTCAAGGCCTTTGCCAGAGCCTTGCGTGCGGCCAGCGAGCGCGATGATCGCGCCTCCGGCCAGATGCCGTCGACAAAGGGCTCGCTCTGAGCGTTCGCCTGATTTCGCGCCCCACTCTTACGCGTTCCACTCCTTCCTGCGCCACTCATGACCCGCGTTGTCATCATCGATTACGGTATGGGCAACCTGCGTTCAGTCGCCAAGGCGATCGGGCACATTGCGCCTGCGGCTGACGTCGTCGTCAGCAGCGACCCGCGCGATGTGATCACTGCTGACCGGATCGTGTTTCCGGGGCAGGGCGCCATGCCCGACTGCATGCGCGAACTCGATCTGCGCCGGTTGCGCAGTACGGTGATCGATGCTGCCGCGACCAAGCCTTTCCTCGGTATCTGCATCGGCCTGCAGATGTTGTTCGAGCATAGTGAAGAGGGCGATCATCCCGGTCTCGGCGTTCTGGAGGGTGAAGTCCGGCGCTTCGACAATCCGGTGGATCCGGTCAGCGGCGCCCGCCTGAAGGTGCCGCACATGGGCTGGAACGGCGTTCGGCAGACAGCGAAACACCCGCTCTGGGCAGGCATTCCGGATGAAGAGCGTTTCTACTTCGTACACAGTTACTATGTGGTGCCGCAGGACGCTGCCGTGACTGCCGGCGAAACCTGTTACGGCGCGCCCTTTACCAGCGCCATAGCGCGGGATAATATTTTCGCCGTTCAGTTCCATCCCGAAAAGAGCGCTCACGCCGGACTACGCCTGCTGGCGAACTTCATCGACTGGACACCCTGATGGACGAAGCCGGGCAACGCTGCCCGACCGTGACCGCTCCCGACATCCCTTTTCTGACCCGACCCGACCTCGTGCCATGCTGCTGATTCCTGCCATCGACCTCAAGGACGGCCACTGCGTACGCCTGAAGCAAGGCGACATGGATGTGGTGACCGTATTTTCGGAAGACCCGGCTGCCATGGCCCGGCATTGGCTGGATGCCGGCGCGCGCCGCCTGCATCTGGTCGACCTGAACGGCGCCGTGGCCGGCAAGCCGAAGAACGAATCGGCCATCAAGGCCATCGTGCGCGAACTGGGTGACGAAATCCCTATCCAGCTCGGCGGTGGCATCCGCGACCTCGATACCATCGAACGCTACCTGGATGACGGCATCAGCTACGTCATCATCGGCACTGCGGCGGTGAAGAGCCCGGGTTTCGTGCACGATGCCTGCGGCGCATTCCCCGGCCACATCATCGTCGGGCTGGACGCGCGCGATGGCAAGGTGGCGGTGGATGGCTGGTCGAAAATGACCGGCCATGATGTCGTCGATCTGGCGAAGAAGTTCGAGGACCAGGGCGTCGAAGCGGTCGTCTACACGGACATCGGCCGCGACGGCATGCTGGGTGGCGTCAACATCGAAGCGACCGTCAAGCTCGCCCAGGCGCTGCGCATACCAGTCATCGCCTCGGGCGGCGTGACCAATATGGACGACATCCGCGCACTGTGTGCAGTCGAGGACGAAGGCGTCATGGGTGCCATCACCGGACGCGCCATCTACGAGGGCACGCTGGATTTCGCGGCGGCCCAGGCCGAAGTCGACCGTCTTAACGGCGACACCTGACCCACTTTTCATCGCGCGCGGCGCGGGAGTTCCATGCTGGCCAAGCGCATCATTCCCTGTCTGGACGTCAACGCCGGCCGCGTGGTCAAAGGCGTCAATTTTGTCGCCCTCAAGGACGCTGGCGATCCGGTTGAAATTGCCCGTCGCTACGACGAACAGGGCGCCGACGAACTGACCTTCCTCGACATCACCGCGAGCTCGGACGCGCGCGACATCATCCTGCACGTCGTCGAGCGGGTCGCCGATCAGGTGTTCATCCCGCTGACGGTGGGCGGTGGCGTGCGCGCGGTCGACGACGTGCGCCGTCTGCTCAATGCCGGCGCCGACAAGGTGAGCATGAATACGGCGGCGATCAACGATCCAGAACTGGTCGCCCGGGCGTCCGGCAAGGTCGGCTCGCAATGCATCGTGGTCGCCATCGACGCAAAGCGCGTGGCCGACCGCGACGGTCAGCCGCACTGGGAGGTGTTTACCCACGGCGGCCGCAACGCGACCGGCCTGGATGCGATCGCCTGGGCGCAGAAGGTCGAATCGCTCGGCGCGGGCGAAATCCTGCTCACCAGCATGGACCGCGATGGCACGAAGAGCGGTTTCGACCTGGCGCTGACGCGCGCGGTGGCGGACGCGGTGCGTATCCCGGTGATTGCTTCGGGGGGCGTCGGCACACTCGACCATCTTGTCGATGGCGTGCTGGATGGTGGCGCGGATGCCGTACTGGCCGCCAGCATCTTCCACTTCGGCGAGCACACGGTACGCGAAGCCAAGGAGCGCATGCGCAGCCGCGGCATCGAGGTCAGGCTGTGAGCGGGCCGGCCTGGGCAGACGACATCGCATGGGACGCGAACGGCCTGCTGCCGGTCATCGTGCAGGAGGCGGCCAGCGGCGATGTGCTGATGTTCGCGTGGATGAATCGTGAGGCGCTGACACGCACGGCTGAACTGCGTGAGGCCGTTTTCTGGTCGCGTTCGCGCGGCAGGCTGTGGCACAAGGGTGAAGAATCGGGTCACACGCAGAAGGTGCTGGACATCCGTCTCGACTGCGACCGCGACGTACTGCTGCTGAAAGTTGAACAAACCGGCGGTATCGCCTGCCATACCGGACGTCACAGCTGCTTTTTCCATGCCTTGAGGGACGACGGTTGGGAAACGACCGAGCCCGTACTCAAGAAACCGGACGACATCTACAAATGATCGATATAGAAGTATTGCATCGAGTGGCGCAGACCATCGCCGAACGCAAGGCGGCCGAACCCGACTCGTCGTACGTGTCGTCGCTGCTGCACAAGGGTACCGACGCGATCTGCAAGAAGGTTGCCGAAGAAGCTGCCGAGACCATCATGGCGTCGAAGGACGACGATGCAGGCCACCTGGTGAAGGAAGTGTGCGACCTCTGGTTCCACAGCATGGTGCTGCTCGCGCACCACGGCCTGACGGTCGATGACGTGCTGCACGAGTTTCGTCGCCGCGAAGGCATTTCCGGTCTGGACGAAAAACGTTCGCGCACGACCTGACGTGCTGTTGCGGGCACACAATACGGTAATACGCGTATCCCAGAATTCGCGCTAGACGGACACACTTGAACCATGCAAGACAACGACTGCATTTTCTGCAAGATCATCAGCGGCAAGATTCCGTCGCGCAAGCTGTACGAGGATGATCTGATCTATGCCTTCCACGACATCAATCCTGCCGCCCCGGTGCACTTCCTGATCATTCCGAAGTCCCACATTCCGACGCTGTCCGATGCCAGTGCGGCGCATGAGGCGGCGCTGGGTCGAATGCTCGCGAAAGTCGGCGAGCTGGCCCGCGAAGCCGGTTGCACCGATGGTTATCGCACGATGATCAACTGCGGAAGGGTGGGTCGGCAGGAGGTGTATCATCTTCACATGCATGTCGTGGGCGGGCCGGATCCCCTGCCGCCCATGCTCGTTTTCGAGAGGTAATCATGGGTTCATTCAGCATTACGCACTGGCTCATCGTTCTGGTCATCGTGCTTCTGATCTTCGGCACGAAGAAGTTGCGCAACATCGGTTCCGACCTGGGTGGCGCGGTCAAGGGCTTCAAGGACGGTGTGAAGGGTGGCGAGAACGACACCGCCGTCACACCTGAACAGCCGACCCAGCACGTGGGCCGCACCATCGACGTCAAGGCCGAAGAGAAGGTCAAGTCCTGACCCTTGTGACCGGCCGCCTGCCGGGTCGCGTCGTCACACGGCCACCGGGACGCAGTGCCCGGTGCCTCATCCGTCCAGTCCATGTTTGACATCGGTTTTTCCGAATTCCTGATCATAGGCGTCGTAGCGCTGCTGGTGCTCGGCCCCGAGAGGTTGCCGCGCGCTGCGCGCACGGCCGGGCATCTGCTTGGCCGTCTGAAGCGTTACGTGAGCGATGTGAAATCGGACATTTCGCGCGAGATGCAACTGGACGAGTTGCGCAAGCTGCAAGCCCAGGTTGAGCAGCAGGTGCGCGATGTCGAGCGCCAGGTCGATGAAACCGCGGCCGGCGTCAACAACGAAGCGACCGGACTGAGTGACCAGATGCGCGCAGCGATGGCCGAGCAGGACAAATACGCCGCTGTCGAAAACACCCTTATGGAACCGCCACGGCCGGTCAACCCCGCCGTGCCGGCCGAAGATCCCGCGTCCGGCCAGCTGTCGCTCGATATCCCGCCGCCGGGCGCGATCGAGCCGGCGAATCGCGAAAAGGCATGAGACGTCGGGCATGAACGAACAGACCGAAAGCTTCGTATCCCATCTGGTCGAACTGCGCGACCGGCTGCTGCGCGCCGTCATCGCGGTGGTCGTGGTGTTCGTGTGCCTGATGCCCTGGGCGGCGGACATCTACGACATCCTTGCCCATCCGCTGATGGTGGCGTTGCCGGAGGGTACGAAGATGATCGCCACCGGCGTCGTGACGCCGTTCTTTGTGCCGGTGAAGGTGACGCTGATGCTCGCCTTCCTGATTTCCCTGCCGGTGGTGCTTTACCAGGTATGGGCCTTTATAGCGCCTGGCCTGTACGCACACGAAAAGCGACTCGGACTGCCGCTCATCATCGCCAGCACGTTGTTGTTCATCGTCGGCATGGCGTTCTGCTACTTCCTCGTTTTCGGTGTTGTATTCAGTTTCATCGCGGAATTTGCGCCGAAAAGCATCACGCCAGCGCCGGATATCGAGCAGTACCTGTCCTTCGTGCTGACCATGTTCACCGCCTTCGGCGTCACGTTCGAGGTACCCATCGTGGTCATCGTGCTGGTGCGCTTCGGGCTGGTGACGATTGCGCAGCTGAAGGAGGCTCGCCCCTACGTGATCGTCGGGGCCTTCGTCGTGGCGGCGATCGTCACACCGCCTGATGTGGTGTCGCAACTGCTGCTCGCGATTCCGCTCTGCCTGCTGTACGAGCTCGGCATCCTGTTTTCGCGCTTCATCAAGGCGTCGCCCGAGCGCAGCAAGACTGTGCAGGACGCCTGATCACTCAGCGCGGCGCTGCACCTGTGCGGTGACGGGGCGTTTGCCGACCGTGACACCCAGGTCCTTTTCGCCGCCGCTGCGGTAAATCTTCAGCGTAGCCTGCTGACCGGGTACGAGTGCAGCGATCAGCTGCAGCATGCCGGACGCGTCCTTCACCTTCCTTCCATCGACCTCCAGCAGCACATCGCCCGGGCGGACGCCGCCGCGATCCGCGGGACTGCCGCGCATCACACCGGCGATCAGCGCTCCGCCAGCCGCCGGAACCTTGAAGCTTTCAGCCAGTTCGGGCGTCAGTTCCTGCACCTCCACGCCGACCCAGCCGCGCGTGACCGAGCCGTTGGCGACGATCTGTTCCATCACGCTGCGCGCCGTGCTGACCGGAATCGCGAAACCTATGCCCAGCGAGCCGCCGCTGCGCGAGTAGATCGCCGTGTTGATGCCGACCAGATTGCCATCGGCATCGACCAGTGCGCCGCCCGAATTGCCCGGGTTGATCGCTGCATCGGTCTGGATGAAGTTCTCGAAGGTGTTGATGCCCAACTGCGAGCGACCGAGCGCCGACACGATGCCCATCGTGACGGTCTGCCCGACGTCGAACGGGTTGCCGATCGCCAGCACCACGTCACCAATGCGCAGGCCGTCGGTTTCACCGAAACTGGCCGCCGGCAATTTGTTTGGCGCCTTGACACGCAGCACAGCCAGGTCGGATTCGGGGTCGCTGCCGATCAGCGTTGCCGGATACTTGCCGCCGTCGTTCAGCGATACCTCGATCTCGTCGGCGGCTTCGACAACGTGATTGTTGGTCAGCACGACGCCATCCTCGCTGACGATCACGCCGGAACCGAGTCCCATCTGGCGCTGTGGCTGATTGCCGAGCCGGTCACCGAAAAAGTGCCGGAACACCGGATCATTCATCAGCGGGTGCTGCGGCGTCTTCACCGCCTTGGTCGTGAAAACGTGCACCACCGAAGGCAGTGCCTTCTGCGCCGCATCCGCGTAGGTCACGACCCTGGCGGCCTCGGTGCGCGCGGGGGGCGTCACCACATCCGGCAGCAGGGCTGCCTGAGCGGCCGATACGGTCGCGCTGCTGCCTGTCTGGCCGTTGCGCGCCGGCAACCAGTCGGGGCGCAGCGTCGCAATGACGAAAAGCACGGCCAGCGCGGCCGTGACCGATTGAGCGAAGACAAGCCACAGACGCTGCATAATCAGGAAATGGAAACCGGGGGGAAAATGGACAGGACGCAGCTGCAAAGACATCTCGATGAACTGCTGGATGCCGCGCGCTTCAAGGATTATTGCCCAAACGGACTGCAAGTGGAAGGCGCGTCAGAGGTGTCGAAAATCGTCTGCGGCGTCAGTGCCAGCCTGGCCCTGATCGATGTTGCAATCGAGCGCGGTGCGCAGGCTCTGCTGGTGCATCACGGCTGGTTCTGGCGCGGTGAGGATGGCCGGGTGACCGGTACCCGACGCGCCCGGATCGCGCGCGTGCTTGCACATGACATCAACCTGTTTGCCTATCACTTGCCGCTGGATGCGCATCCCGAGCTGGGCAACAACGCCCGCCTCGGCTGCCTGCTCGATTTCCGGCCGACCGGTACGGCCGGAGAACAGGGTTTGATATGGCTGGGCGAGCCCGGGCAGCCGGCCACGGCTGGCGAATTGTGCAAACGTGCCGAGATCGTGCTGGGTCGCACGCCGTTGCTGGTCGGTGACCCGCAGCGCAGGGTGCATCGCGTCGCCTGGTGCACCGGCGGGGCGCAGGGATATTTCGAGCAGGCCATCGATGCAGGGGTCGATCTGTACATATCGGGCGAAATTTCCGAACCGACCACCCATCTCGCGCGCGAGTCCGGGGTGCCCTACATTGCGGCCGGTCATCACGCGACCGAGCGGTATGGCGTCATGGCACTGGGCGCACATCTGACCGAACGTTTCGGCCTGACTGTCGATTTCGTCGATATCGACAACCCGGTTTGATCCGGGCGTGCTGTCTTACAGCAGGGCCAGCCGGGATGTCTGGGTTTCGGTGATCGATGGGTTGGCGATCAGCCATTCGAGCATGGCCTTCAAAAGCAGGATGTCGTCGATCACACCGAGCGGAAAACCGACGCGGGCGCCGGCGCGGTTGTCCCGCAGCAGCTCCACCAGGTAGTCCAGACAATCCTGATTCGGCCAACTGGCGTTGATGCGCGCCATGATGTGGCCGAACTGCTCGACCGATTCCGACGTAGTGGGGCCGCTGAAATGCTCCCAGTCCGGCACCTTGGCGTTGAATGCGCGATTCAGTTTGGGCGCAAGATCGTCGTATTCGCCGCGCCGGCCGCTCGAGTGGTAAAGATCGAGCAACTTGAGCCATGGAATGATCGACTCCTTCGGGTAATCGCGCAGGAATTCGGACAGCGTCTGCGCTGCGCCCTCGGCACGACCAAAGGACATCATGATTTCGGCCAGTTCGAGCACGTGCTCGGGGGATGGCGGCGCCTCTTCATTGGCGGGTCGGGCGGTCTGGTCGAAACTCAGGGCAGCAGGTGTGGTGGCCGTACTGCTGACCAGCCTCGGACCGAGCGGTGCAGCGCTGGGTTCGGTTGCGCCAAGGCTGCTCGTCGAACCGGTGAAGCTGTCGAATTCGAGGTCGAGCCGAATCGGCGTACCTGCATCGCTCGCGTCGATTTGCCCCAGTTCGAAATCAACGGCGGGCGCATCTCCGGAAGTCGCGCTGTCCGCGACCGGGCGCTGCTGCGCAATATCCAGGTCCTGAATGTTCTCGGCGGGTGCTTCGCCGGGAAAATGCTCGAACGACACGGCTTCGGGCGCGCCTGCTGTCGGCCCGAGCGGATATTCGGGGGCCTGTTGCCGGGGCTGCGTCCAGGCCGTCGTGTCCACTTCGACCTGCACGGCCTGCGTGTCCACCGCCTGCGGCGGCAGTGTCTGGCTCATCATCATGCGGGTGATGGCCTCTTCGGCATGGCGGCTGCGCAAGGCTGCGTTGGCTGCGAGTTTGCGCGCGCGACGGCGCCACACCCAGGCGCCGCCCAGTACGGACCCGGCGGCCAGAGCACCGAGTGCTGCGACCAGCCAGTTTACGCCGCTCGCTTCGGGGGCATCCGGCACGGTATCGGGCGGCAGCTTGTTGATGACGCGCACCGGCTCGTTGGTCAGCCCGGCTGGCGGCGCGACAACCTCGTCCGGGCCGGATGGTGCCTCCGCCGCGGTCGATTCGATCGCCGGGCTGTCTTCGGCGGGCGCCTGCTGAATCACGGCATCCGGTTCGCTGGTGGCAGCCGCTGGCGCCGCCTGCGTGATGTCAGTCCGGGCGGTGACCGAAGTCGCGGCTTGCTCCGGCGGCAAGGCGGCATTCATCGATGCTTCGGTCCGACCGAGCTGCTTCTGCAGTTCGGCCATGCGTGCCTCGAGCTGCTTGACCTTGTCGGCGATGGCGAGATGGGTCGCAATCTGCTCATCGAGTGCCGCGAGCAGCCGCTGCTCGGTGCGCAGCACCTCGCGCTGGGCTTCACTGGCCTCGGCGCGACGCGACAGGCCGCCCGACATTTTCAGTCCGTTGCCGTCATCGGCGTTCGGCGCCACCCACAGGCGGTCGATAGTCGCAGCTTCCTTCTGGCGTCGCGTCTTGCGTTCCGGCCTCGGCTTCGGCTGCGCAGGCTGGTCATTGGCCACGGATGCAGTCGGGGCATCGATCGGGGTGCTTGCAACAGCGCGGCGTGACGGAACCACAGCCGGCGCAGTCGGTGCGGGCGCCACGGTGTCCTCGATCTGCGGCGCGCCGGACGGCTGCATCAATACGGCGTATTCGCGCGCCAACTCGAAACCACAGCCTATACGTACGCCGACCATCAGGATGGGTTCGTTGATGGCTTGTGCGCTGCTGATGAAAACGGTGCGCCCCTGCGTGCGGATGCGGGCGCTCGACAGCCAAGGCAGTTCGTCCGCCGCAGCCGTGGCCGGCGCATCGATCGAGAAGCAGGTGCTGGGCGGAACGGTTTCACCTTCACCGAGCACGTTGATTTCTGCGCGGAACGGCTCGCCAATGACCGATTTGGTCCTGATCGCCCCCAATCCGAGTGCGAGCGCATCCTGTGCGTGCAGACCTGCGGCGAGCAACGCGGCTGCCAGTAGGGTCGGACGCAAGTAATCAAGCGTGCGTGGATGTAGCGGACGTCGAGGGGTCACAAGGATCTCCGAACCTTCATGCGCCTGAGAGAATTGATCGATGTCAGTGCTTTCGGCCGCAGGAGGGGAAACTTTACTTTAATGGCGCAATCCGGCCCGAGCCGCGTCGTGCCAAGCGATGCCGCTACAGGCAAACTTGTGTGTCACGACAACCCTGCAGGTGCCTGCCATGCCGATGCTGCTGTTTCCATTGCCTCAACCGACGCTTCCGGTACAGGGGGAAGAAGCCCTTTTTCCCGTTCGGCGCATCTATTGCGTCGGACGCAATTACGCCGAGCACGCGCGGGAGATGGGGCATGACCCGGCGCTCGAGTCGCCGTTCTTCTTTTCCAAGCCGGCCGATGCAGTGGTGAGTGGGCCTGTTGCGGTGGCCTATCCGCCGGCGACAACTGACCTGCAGCATGAAGTGGAACTGGTGGTGGCACTGCACGCGGGTGGCCGCAATCTGAACACGGCGCAGGCGCGCGCCTGCATCTTCGGCTACGGCGTCGGGCTGGACCTGACCCGGCGGGACCTGCAGCGTGCGGCACGCGACAAGGGACAGCCGTGGGACATGGGCAAGGGTTTCGACCAGAGTGCGCCGGTGTCGCAGCTGGTGCCCGCCACCGAATGCGGCCACCCGCGCGCGGGACAGATCGAATTGTCGGTGAACGGTCAGTTGCGTCAGCGGGGCAACCTGACCGACATGATTCTGGATGTCGACACGCTGCTGGTCAGGCTTTCGCGGCTGGTCGAACTGCGCGCGGGCGATCTGCTGTTCACCGGCACGCCGGCGGGTGTTGCGGCACTGCAACCCGGTGACCGCGTCGACGCACGTGTGGACGGTGTCGCCGAGCTCAGGGTGGATATTGCGCTGCCGCAAGATTGATCGGCGTTTTGCCGTTTCGAGGTTTCAGTGCGGCTTATGAGCTGTATAATTATGGATTATACGAGGCGGTGCGCACGCCGCCCCGTTGGATGGTGCGCCAACCGGCGCCCCGTGCCTGAAGGACCTGTCCGGTGGAACGCGCCGGGCCGGCATTCCAGCAACAGTGCGGACAACAAGGCGAGGAATACGCATGAAGATCCATGAGTATCAGGCGAAAGAGGTATTGCGCCGTTTCGGTGTAGTGACACCGCGGGGCGTGCCCTGCTTCGAAGCGGATCAGGCAGTGGCAGCGGCCGAGTCGCTGGGCGGCAAGGTCTGGGTGGTGAAGGCGCAGATTCACGCCGGTGGCCGCGGCAAGGGTGGCGGCGTCAAGGTGGCCAAGTCACTCGACGAAGTGCGGGAATTCGCCAATCAGATCATGGGCATGCAATTGGTGACCCACCAGACCGGCCCGGATGGACAGAAAGTCCGCCGCCTTCTGATCGAGGAAGGCGCCGATATCAGGAAGGAATACTACGTCGCCGCGCTGACAGACCGCGCCACGCAGAAGGTGGCGCTGATGGCGTCCAGCGAAGGCGGCATGGACATCGAGGAAGTCGCCCACAACACGCCGGAAAAGATCATCAAGGTGTTTGTTGATCCGCTGGTCGGACTGACCGATGCGCAGGCGAAGGAACTGGCCGATGGCATCGGCGTCCCGGCGGCGTCGCAGGCCCAGGCCATGGATACATTCAGGAAGCTGTACACCTGCTACATGGAAACCGACGCCTCGCTGGCCGAGATCAATCCGCTGATACTCGAAGGCAACGGCAACATCAAGGCGCTGGACGCCAAGTTCAATTTCGACTCGAACGCGCTCTACCGTCACGAAGACATCGTGGCCTTCCGTGATCTGGACGAAGAAGATCCGGCGGAAATCGAAGCGTCGAAGTTCGATCTGTCCTACGTGTCGCTGGACGGCAACATCGGCTGCCTGGTCAATGGCGCCGGTCTGGCCATGGCCACGATGGACGTGATCAAGCTGTACGGCGCCGAGCCGGCCAACTTCCTCGACGTCGGCGGCGGCGCCACGACCGAGAAGGTGACCGAGGCGTTCAAGATCATGCTGCGCAACCCCAATGTGCGCGGCATCCTGGTCAATATCTTCGGCGGCATCATGCGCTGCGACACCATCGCCACCGGCGTGGTCGCCGCGGCGCGCGAAGTGCATCTCACCGTGCCGCTGGTCGTACGCATGAAAGGCACCAATGAAGATCTGGGCAAGCAGATCCTGAAGGATTCGGGGCTGCCCATCATTGCGGCCGACAGCATGGCGGATGCGGCACAGAAGATCGTGGCCGCCGTGGCCGGACACTGAGGGGAACTCAACACATGTCGATTCTGATCAACAAGGACACCAAGGTCATCACCCAGGGCATCACCGGGAAGACCGGCCAGTTCCACACCCGCATGTGCCGCGACTACGCGAACGGCAAGAACTGCTTCGTCGCCGGCGTCAATCCCAAGAAGGCGGGCGAAGACTTCGAAGGCATTCCGATCCACGCCACCGTGGCGGAGGCCAAGGCAGCAACCGGCGCCACAGTGTCGGTGGTCTATGTGCCGCCCCCGGGCGCGGCCGCTGCAATCTGGGAAGCGGTCGAAGCCGACCTCGACCTGGTCATCTGCATCACCGAAGGCATTCCGGTGCGCGACATGCTGATGGTGCGCAACCGGATGAAGGCAAAGGAAGCCGCCGGCGGCAAGCGCACGCGACTGCTCGGCCCGAACTGCCCCGGCCTTATCACGCCGGACGAAATCAAGATCGGCATCATGCCGGGCCACATCCACAAGAAGGGCCGTATCGGGGTGGTCAGCCGCTCCGGCACGCTGACCTACGAAGCGGTTGGTCAGCTGAGCGAGATCGGCCTCGGCCAGTCGAGCGCGGTCGGCATCGGTGGTGACCCGATCAACGGTCTGAAGCACATTGAAGTGATGCAGCTCTTCAACGACGATCCGGATACCGATGCGGTCATCATGATCGGTGAAATCGGCGGTCCGGACGAAGCGGAAGCAGCCGAGTGGTGCAAGGCCAACATGAAGAAGCCCATCGTCGGTTTCATCGCTGGCGTCACGGCGCCGGCCGGCAAACGCATGGGTCACGCCGGCGCGCTGATTTCCGGCGGTGCCGATACGGCCGATGCCAAGCTTGAAATCATGGAGGCGTGCGGCTTCACGGTGACGCGCAATCCGTCGGAGATGGGCAAGCTGCTCAAGGGGCTGCTCTGATTGCGGCGCACTGACGAACAGACGTGACGATGGAAGGCCACCGCTTCGGCGGTGGCCTTTTCATTTGTGCTCGTCATGCGGCCACACCGGTAGAATCCGCCCTTCCGCAATTCGAATGCAAGACCATCATGGATTTCAGTTCTCCCGAATTCTGGCTCGCTGTCGGTCAGATCATCATGATCGACATCCTGCTCGGCGGCGACAACGCGGTGGTGATCGCGCTGGCCTGCCGCAAGCTGCCGCCGGCGCAGCGTCGACTGGGCATCATGTGGGGTACCGCAGGCGCCGTGGTGTTGCGCGTGGTGCTCATCATGTTTGCGCTGACGCTGCTCAAGCTGCCTTTCCTGAAGCTGATCGGCGCGCTGCTGCTGTTGTGGATCGGCATCAAGCTGCTGATGGCCGACGATGACGACGACCACGCGAACATCAAGCCCAGCGACAAGCTGTGGGCGGCGGTGAAGACCGTCATCGTCGCCGACTTCGTAATGAGCCTCGACAATGTGATCGCCATCGCCGGCGCGGCCGAAGGGGCCGGTGCAGACCACCAGTTCGCACTGGTCGTATTCGGGCTTGTCGTGTCGATCCCGATCATCGTGTGGGGCAGCCAGATCGTGCTCGGACTGATGACCCGATACCCCATCATCATCACCCTCGGTGCGATGTTGCTTGGCTGGATCGCCGGCACCATGGCGGTTGGCGATCCGGCGATCACGCCTTATCTGCCGTTGATCGAGCCGTCCTCACCGACCGCGGCACCGGAAGCGATTGCCGCCGTGCGCTATGGCGCAGGCGTGGTCGGCGCGATCTTCGTGCTGGCACTCGGCAAGGTCCTCGGCGCGCGCAACAAGCCGGTCGACTACCCGATCCAGTAACCCACCATGGCGCTCTACCTCACTGAAAGCGATGTCCGTCAGGTGCTGACCCTGCAGGACGCGCTGTCGGCGGTGGAAGACGCGCACCGCTGGCACGCCACCGGCGAAGCCATAGACACGCCGCGCGCGCGCAGCCGCA
The DNA here is from genome assembly GCF_024580145.1 of Methyloversatilis sp. XJ19-49. GTDB lineage: Bacteria > Pseudomonadota > Gammaproteobacteria > Burkholderiales > Rhodocyclaceae > Methyloversatilis. Next base: position 151,802 of record NZ_JANINI010000007.1, on the reverse strand, counting down.
CCCCGACTTCGGCGCTGCACATGCTGCACGGCGCCGTGCTGCCGCTCGGTGTGACCGGCTACAAGAGCTACACGACCAGCCGCGAGGCGGCGCGCTTCTGGGTCCATCTGTTCGACGCCGCAACCGGCCGCGCGCTTGCGGTGCTGGAAGCCGACTACCTGGGCATGATGCGCACGGGCGCGACAGGCGGGCTGGCCGCCCGGCTGCTGTCGAATCCGGCGTCGAAAGTCGCCGGTGTGTTCGGCGCCGGCTGGCAGGCGCAAAGCCAGATCGCCGCGCTGTGCGCAGTGCGCGAAGTGGACGACATCCAGGTGTTCGCCCGCAAGCGCGACAAGCTCGACGCCTTTTGCACCGAACAGACGGCACGTCTCGGCCGCAGGGTTCGTCCGGCCGCCAGCGCCGAGGAAATGGTGAAGTCGGCGGACATCGTGGTGACCATCACCACCGCCAGCGAGCCGCTGTTCGACGGGCGCTGGCTCAGGCCCGGTGCGCACGTGACAGCCGCGGGTTCCAATGCGCTCATCCGTCGTGAAATCGACGAAACCGTCATCCGCCGTGCTGCCGTGGTTGCAGTCGACTCGCGCGCGACGGCGTTGCGCGAATCCGGCGACCTGCTGCCGGCGCTCGAAAAAGGGCGCCTGGCCGAGTACGGAATGGTCGAACTTGGCGAGTTGCTCAATGGCATGCGGCCGGGGCGCCAGGCGGAGGACCACATCACGCTGTTCGAGTCTCAGGGCATGGCGATCCAGGACCTCACGCTGGCAACGCGCCTGCTCGAAAAGGCCAGGATGGCCGGCCTGGGCCGCGAGCTGCCGTACTGATGACCGGCGCAATGTGACGATTTGAATGCGCGCAGCGTGATATTCCACCGCGCGGGGTGAAGCCCCGTTTGACGGAGTTGAGGCTGAACTGCAAGAATATGTGACAGATGACTGTTTTCTCGTGAGACTTGGTTTTGCGGAAAATCAGGTAGGTCGCACAACAACAAGCAGGTCACCGGCCTCCAGCAATCAGGAAGCCACAATTTTTCGGGGGTGAGCGTGGCCAAAGCCGCTGTATGGAAGACGGATTGGTTCCTGGGCGTCATCATCAGCCTGCTGTTCCTTTTCTCCACCCAGTCCGACCTGATCCAGAGCCTCGAACGCAAGGCCTACGACATCGGTGTCGCAGCGACCGACCGTACCCCGAGTCCTCGCATTGCCATCATCGCGATCGATCAGCAGAGCATCGACAACATCGGCCGCTGGCCGTGGCCGCGTGATGTGCATGCCCGCATGATCGACAAGCTGGCGCAGGCACAGGCCAAGGTGGTCGGTACGACGATCTTCTTCGCGGAGCCGCAGCTTGATCCGGGTCTCGTCTACATAAACAGGTTGCTTGCGCTCGAGCAGCAGGCGCGTGATCAGATCGAGATCGCAGTGGCTGCCGCCGAGCCCGTTGCGGAAGGTGAAGTGGCCGTTGATCCGCCTTTGCAGGCCGTCAATCCGCTGGACGCCTTCAGCGCCACCCTGCGCGAAGCCGAAGCGGCGCTGAATACCGACCGGCAACTCGCTGACAGCATGAAGAAGGCGGGCAATGTCGCGCTGCCGATGCTGTTCCTCGATGGCGAACCGCAGGGCCGCCCCGACAAGCCGCTGCCCGACTTCGTGCGCGCTACCGCGCTGACCAACGTGAGTGGTTCCGAGCCGCTGCCGCCGTTGACGCTGGACGTATCGGCCGGCGTCATCGAACAGCTGGGTACGGTTGCGGCAGCGGTGGGTCACCTGAATCCGTCGATTGATCGCGACGGCGGCCTGCGGCTTCATCCGCTGGTGATGACCCATTTCGACCAGTTCTACCCGTCGCTGCCGCTATTGATTGCGGCAAGAAGCCTGAATCTCGGCGTCGCTGACATCAAGGTCACGCTGGGCGAGTCGGTGTCGCTGGCCCGCCTCAACGTTGCCACCGACCCGAGTCTGGGCATGTACAGCTTTTATTACCGCGGCGAAGGCGGCAAACCGGCCTTTCCGGTCGATTCCTTCTTCGACGTCATGAGCGGCAAGATCCCGCTCGACAAGTACCGCGACCGCATCGTTCTGATCGGCCAGACCGCACCGGGCATAGGCAATTTCTACGCCACGCCGGTGTCGCCGGCCATGTCGTCGGTCGAGGTGATGGCGCACGGTCTGTCCAGCATCCTGCAGGAGCATTTCTTCGTTTCGCCGCCGTGGTCGGTGGCGGCCGAGTTCGGCGTGTTCCTGCTGGTTGCGCTTTACCTCATCGTGCTGCTGCCCCGCTTGAAGGCCGGCCTGGGTGCCGGCATTACCGCTGCCATTTTCGTTGCACTGCTGGCAACCCACTTCGTGCTGATGACCAGCCAGCTCGTCTGGCTGCAGCTCATGTTGCCGGCCGCACTGCTGCTGGTCGGCCATTTGCTGCTGACCACCAAGCGCTTCCTGGTGACCGAGCGCGGCAAGGTGAAGTCCGATGAACAGTCGGCCGAGTCGAACCGCATGCTGGCGCTGGCCTTCCAGGGCCAGGGACAGCTCGACATGGCATGGGACAAGTTCCGCCAGGTCCCGCTGTCCGATGCGGTGATGGAGAACCTCTACAACCTTGCGCTCGATTTCGAACGCAAGCGCCAGTTCAACAAGGCGGAAAGCGTGTTCCGCCACATGGCGGAGTACAACCCGAAGTTCCGCGATCTTGAAACGCGGGTGAAGCGCGCCAAGGCGATGTCGGAAACCGTCATGCTCGGAGGTGGCAGCGGTGGCCGCACGAATACCAGCATCCTCGAGGACGGCACGGTCGAGAAGCCCATGCTCGGGCGCTACCAGGTCGAGAAGGAACTCGGCAAGGGCGCCATGGGTGTCGTCTATCTCGGCCGCGATCCGAAGATCAACCGTGTCGTCGCCATCAAGACGATGGCACTTTCGCAGGAGTTCGACGAGGAAGAGCTGGCCGATGTGAAGGAACGTTTCTTCCGCGAAGCCGAAACCGCCGGGCGCCTGAATCACCCGAACATCGTCACCATCTTCGATGCCGGTGAAGAGCACGATCTCGCCTACATCGCGATGGAGTTCCTGAAGGGACGTGACCTGGTGCCGCAGACCAAGCCGGGTCAGCTGCTGCCGCTGCCGAAGGTGATGGACGTCGTGGCGCGCGTGGCCGAGGCGCTCGCCTACGCGCACGGCAACCAAGTCGTGCATCGCGACGTGAAGCCCGCCAACATCATGTACGAGGCCGAGTCGGATCAGGTCAAGGTGACCGACTTCGGCATCGCGCGCATCACCGATTCGTCGCGCACCAAGACCGGCATGGTGCTTGGTACGCCGTCCTACATGTCGCCCGAGCAGCTGGCAGGCAAGAAGATCGATGGCCGTTCAGACCTGTTCTCGCTCGGTGTCATGTTGTTCCAGATGGTCTGCGGCAAGCTGCCTTTCGAAGGCGATTCCATGGCGCAGCTGATGTTCCGCATTGCGAACGAAGCACATCCGGACATCCGTGACATCCGTCCTGACGTTCCGGATTGCCTGTCGGCCATCATCGACCGCGCGCTCTCCAAGGAAGTCGATGCGCGCTATCAGTCGGGTGGAGACATGGCGGCCGACCTGCGTACCTGCGCCGGCAACCTGACACAATCCATCACCCAAGTTGATTTCGATATCTGACATGACACAGTCCGCATGCCCACACCACCTGCTGTCCCCGGAGGGGATGTGTCCGTGTATCTGCCTGTGCGGGCGGTACTGACATGACCCGGGACCTCGGTCAGGCGCTGCAGATGGTCAGTCGCACCCATTCCGGCATGGTGCGCACCCACAATGAAGACGCGGTGTTCACGCAGCCCGGTGTCGGCCTCGCGATACTGGCCGACGGCATGGGCGGCTACAACGCCGGTGAGGTGGCGAGCGGCATGGCGACCGCGGTCATCGGTTCCGAGCTTGCGCAGGGCCTGCAGGACGCGAAACACGGTGTGTCACAACTGCTGGAATCGGTCATTGGCCGCGCCAACAACGCGATCTATCAGGCGGCCGAGAGCCAGCCGCAGTATTCGGGCATGGGCACGACCCTGGTCATGGCCGTTTTCCGCGATAATCACATATCCGTCGCGCATATCGGCGATTCGCGCATGTACCGGTTGCGTGACGGCGCCTTCGAGTGCGTCACGCGTGATCACTCGCTGTTGCAGGAGCAAATCGACAGCGGCATGATTACGGAAGAAGACGCGCGTCGTTCCCAGAACAAGAACCTCGTGACGCGCGCGCTGGGCGTAGACCCGGAAGTCGAGCCCGAAATACGCACCTACGACGTGGTTCCCGGAGACGTATACCTGTTCTGTTCCGACGGACTGAACGACATGGTCGAGAACGACGACATCGCGCTGACGCTTCAGGCCTTGTCCGCCAACCTCGATCTGGCGGCCGAACAGCTGGTACAGATGGCGAACGACAATGGCGGACGCGACAATGTGTCGGTGATACTGGTCAGGGTGCTGCAGGCCTTTCCTGCCACCGAACGCGGCTGGCTCGCGCGCCTGCTTGCATGGTTGAAGTAAAGGGACTGGAAAATGGCAAAACTGATACTCAGCATGGATGGACTGGTCCTCAAGGAGTTGCCGCTCGCCAAGGAGCGCACCACCATTGGGCGCAAACCGCACAACGACATCCAGATCGACAATCTCGCGATCAGCGGCGAGCATGCGGTCATCGTCACCATCCTCAACGATTCCTTCCTTGAGGACATGAACAGCACGAACGGCACCTATGTGAATGGGCAGCCGATCAAGAAGCACTTCCTGCAGAACAACGACGTGGTCGAACTCGGCAAGTACCGGCTCAAGTACATCAACGAAACGCCGACCGTCGCGCAGTCACCGGATTTCGAAAAAACCATGGTGTTGCGTCCGGACATGATGCGCAAGGCGCCGGCCGATGCACCGCCTGCGCCCGCGCCTGCACCGGTGCGTGCCCAGACCGATACGCAGACCGGTTTCCGTCCTGGCCAGTCGATGCCGGCCGGTTCGTCGCTCGGCGGCGCCGGCCTGCCGCCTCCGCCGCCTCCGCTGGCACCCCCGCCGCCGCCGCCGCCGCCGCCGCCGTCCGCGAGCGCCAATCAGGTCGGTGCGATTCAGATTCTCAATGGGGCCAACGCCGGGCGCGAACTTGAATTGACGAAGACGCTGACCACGCTCGGCAAACCGGGGCTGCAGGTCGCCGTCATCACACGCCGTCCGCAGGGGTATTTCATCACCCATGTCGAAGGCGCGAACATGCCGGTCGTCAACGGTCGACAGCTCGATGCCCAGGCGCACCCGCTCGAGGATCACGACGTGATCGAAATTGCCGGTGTGAAGATGGAGTTCTTCATCAAGCGCTGACGACGCCCGATCCGAGCCTGTCATGCTGCCGCGTCCGGCGCCTGCCGTCCGCCGCCCCCCAGAGCATGTGCCGGATGAGGCGCAGCCCGGGCCGGGGTGCGTTGCCGGACGTCCGCAATGAACCAGAACGCGCTGCGTTACGGCATCGGCCTGCTGTTCCTGCTTCTCCTCCTTGGCCATGCTGCCCGCCTGTACCAGATTCCGGTGCTGGGCAACCTTGATCACATCGCCTACGACACCAAGCTGTCGCTGACGATGCCGGGCGGCATCGATGACCGGGTGGTCATTCTCGACATCGACGAGAAATCGTTGACTGAAGTCGGGCGTTGGCCATGGGGGCGGGAGCGGCTTGCGGTGCTGATGGACTTGCTGTTCGACCACTACGGCGTCAGCCTGCTCGGCGTCGACGTTGTTTTTGCCGAGCCGGACACCAGTTCGGGGCTGCCGGCGCTGGAAGGTCTGGCGCAGGGCGCGCTCGCCGACAACGCGGATTTCCGTGCATCGCTCGACACGCTGAGGCCGCAACTCGACTACGACCAGCGGTTTGCGGCCTCTCTCAAGAACCGGCCCGTCCTGCTGGGCTACTACTTCGGCAACCGCGAAGATGGTCTGAACAGCGGCGCGCTGCCGGAGCCGGTCTTGCCGGCCGGCACCTTCCGTGGCCGCAACATCGCATTTGCGACCTTCAACAGCTTTGGTGCCAATCTGCCGCGTTTCCAGCAGGAGGCGCTCGGCGCCGGCCACTTCAATCCGCTGCCCGATTTCGATGGTCTGAACCGGCGCGTACCGATGCTGGTCGAGCACCAGGGCGCTTATTACGAATCGCTGTCGCTCGCCATCGTCCGCACGCTGCTCGGCAGTCCGAAGCTGGCACCGGGATACGCCGAAAGCGGCTTTTTCTCTTCAGCCAGTCGGGACTACGCCGGACTCGAATGGCTGGAAATGACGACCAGCAAGGGCACCTTGCGGGTACCGGTCGACGAGAACGTGGCCGCGCTGATCCCCTATCGCGGCCTGCAAGGCAGTTTTGCATACCACTCGTTGGCCGATGTGCTCGCCGGCCGCACGCCAGTCGATGCATTGAAGGGGCGGATCGCGCTGCTCGGTACCACCGCGCCCGGGCTGCTTGACCTGCGTGCCACGCCCGTCGGCAGCACCTACCCGGGGGTGGAAATTCACGCCAACCTGATCGCCGGCATGCTCGATGGCCGCATCAAGCATCGCCCGCAGTACGTCACCGGGTTCGATGTGGTCGTGCTGCTCGCGATCGGCGGCCTGCTCATCTGGTCGCTGCCGCGGCTCTCGCCTCAGTACGCGACGCTGCTTGCCGGTGGCGCGTTGCTCGCACTGGTCGGCATGAACTTCGCGTTCTGGCAGTTTGCCGACTTCGTTCTGCCGCTGGCGGCATCGGTGCTGCTCGTGGTCGGGCTTTATGCGCTTAACATGTCGTACGGCTACTTCTTCGAGTCACGTTCGAAGCGCCAATTCACCCGCATGTTCGGGCAGTACGTGCCGCCCGAACTGGTCGAGGAGATGAGCCGCAACCCCGAGCACTACAGCATGGAGGGGAGAAACGCCGAGCTGACCGTTCTGTTTTCGGACATCCGGGGCTTTACCAGCATTTCGGAAGGTCTCGAACCGAAACAATTGACACAGCTCATGAACGATTACCTGGGCGCAATGACTGCAGTGATTCAGGATCAGCGTGGGACGCTCGACAAATACATCGGTGACGCGATCATGGCGTTCTGGGGTGCGCCGGTCGATGACCCCGAACATGCCCGGCACGCCGTGGCCGCTGCGTTGCGCATGCATGCGGCGCTGGCCGATCTGAACCGCTCGCTGATGGCGCGTGGCTGGCCGGAACTGAAGATAGGCGTGGGTCTGAACACCGGCCCGATGACGGTCGGCGACATGGGGTCACCGGTACGCAAAGCCTATACTGTCATGGGCGATGCGGTGAATCTGGCGTCCCGCCTCGAGGGGCTGACCAAGCAGTACGGCGTTGGCGTACTGGTTGGCGAGGCGACGCGACGTGCGGTCAAGGATGTCGTCTTTCGCGAGATCGACCGGGTCCGGGTGAAGGGCAAGGACGAGCCGGTATCGATTTTCGAACCGCTCGCCTTCGAGAGCGAATTCGACCGCAGTCGGGTCGAAGAACTTAAGTTGTGGAATCTGGCGTTGCGACAGTTCCGCGGCCAGGAGTGGGATCAGGCTGAACTGACCTTGTTCAATCTGCAGCGCATTGCGCCGGACTGCGGACTATACCGGCTGTACGCCGAACAGATTGCCGATTACCGCCGCCACCCGCCCGGGAAGGATTGGGACGGCGTGCGGACATTTGAAACGAAGTAGAGTTTTCTGGATCAGGAACTGATGAGGATAAGGGTGCTCGGTTGCAGTGGCGGTATCGGTGGTGCAAATCTGCGTACCACCTCGCTGCTCGTGGACAACGACATCCTGATCGACGCCGGCACCGGCGTGGGTGACCTTTCAATCGCCGAGCTTTCGCGCATCGATCATGTGTTCGTCACGCACAGCCATCTCGATCACATCGCCTGTCTGCCGCTGATGGTCGACACCGTAGGTGAGTTGCGTGACACGCCGCTGACCGTATGGACAACCGGCCCGACGCTGGAAGTCCTGCGCCGCCACATCTTCAACTGGTCGATCTGGCCCGATTTCACCGAGATTCCGTCCGCCGAGAAGCCATTCATGCGCTTTCGCGAACTGCGAGTCGGCGACGAGATCGAGTTGGGCGGCCGCGCCATCCGGGTGCTGCCCGCGCAACACACCGTTCCAGCCGTTGGCTACGCCGTGCGTTCAGCGGGTGGCACGCTGGCGTTTTCCGGCGATACCACGGTGTGTGACGAATTCTGGTCGGCGGTCAATGCACTGCCCGATCTGCGCTATCTCATCATCGAAACCGCCTTTCCGGACCGTGACCGCCAACTGGCGGTGATGTCGCGCCACCTGTGCCCGGACATGCTGGCGAGCGAGCTCCAGAAACTGGAACATCCTGCCGAAATCTACATCACGCATCTGAAACCAAGCCAGATGATCATGACCATGCGCGAGATCGCCGAAACATTGGGCGCACTCCAACCCCGCATGTTGCGCAACAATCATGTTTTCGACTTCTGACCTGCTTTCAGCACATCTGCGCGACGCCGTCGCGCGGTGTGCGCCGGCCGGCGGAAACGAGGTGATCGAATGAGTGCAGTGATGCCGCCGGCGAGTGATCTGGGCGCCATGAGCGATGTATCGAGCCGGCTGGCCTTCTTCAAGAATCTTCAGGGCGTCACGACGAAGATTCACGCCACCACGAACATCGACGAAATCATGCTTGAGCTGTCGCAGGAAATTTCTGCGCTGTTCAATGCCGATCGCCTCACGATCTACGTGCTGGGCGAAGACAAGTCCACTATCGTGTCCAAGGTCAAGACCGGCCTCAATTCCTTCAAGGATCTCAGGTTGCCGCTGACCGAGCAGTCCGTGGCGGGTTTCGTCGGCATGAGCCGCCAGCTGCTGAATCTGCGCGACGTGTACGACGAAGAGGAGTTGAAGTCGCACTCGCCCAGCCTGCGTTTCCTCGACGGCGTCGACAAGAAGACGGGCTACCGCACCAAGCAGATGCTGGTCGCACCCATTCTCGATCCGGAAAAGAAGGACCTGCTCGGAGTCGTCCAGCTGATCAACAACAAGTCCGGCCAGCCATTCTCGGCACTTGCCGAAGAAGGCTTGCTCAGTATGGCGCACACGCTGGCGGTTGCCTTCCAGCAGCGCAATCGGGTCACCCACGTCGTGAAGTCGAAATACGACTACCTGGTGGTCGATGGCGTCATGTCGCCGCAGGAGTTCGATCTGGCGTCGCGTGCGGCAAGGCGCAAGGGCGTCGATGTCGAGGACGTGCTGGCGCGCGACTTCCAGGTCAAGCAGCAGGCGATCGGTGCATCGCTTTCCAAGTTCTTCGGTGTCGCCTACGAACACTTCCGGCCGGAACGCATCAAGCCGTTCGACCTGATCAAGAATCTGAAGCGCGAGTATCTCGAGGAGCAGCAGTGGGTGCCGGTGGAAGAGGGCAAGGACGGCATCGTCGTCATGGCGCTCGACCCGGAAAAGGTCAAGGGCGCGCGCGTCGTCAACAACATCTTCCCGAAGTCCAAGCTGCTGTTCCGCGTCACCACGACGAAGGAATTCGTGCAGACGCTCGACCAGTTCTACGGCTCGACGATGGACGAAACCAGCGTCGGCGACCTGCTGTCGGACATGCTGGGCGAGGACGAATCCGCGCAGGACTCCGGCAATGACGACGTCAGCGCTGCCGCCGACAACGAACTGGTGCGGCTGGTGAACAAGATCATCATCGATGCCTACCAGCAGGGCGCGTCCGACATCCACATCGAACCGCGTCCGGGCAAGGACAAGACCCACGTGCGCTTCCGCAAGGACGGCACGCTGCACCCCTACATCGAAGTGCCCGCCAGCTACCGGAGCGCGCTGGTCACGCGTCTGAAGATCATGTGCGATCTCGATATTTCCGAGCGTCGCAAACCACAGGACGGCAAGATCAAGTTCCGCAAGTTCGGTCCGCTCGACATCGAACTGCGGGTCGCGACGATCCCTTCGGCCGGCGGCGTCGAGGATGTCGTGATGCGTATCCTGGCGGCCGGCGAGCCGATTCCGATGGACAAGCTGGGCGTGCTGCCGGTCAACCTCGCCAGGCTGAAGGACGCTGTCAGCAAGCCCTACGGCCTGTTTTTCGTCTGCGGCCCGACCGGCTCCGGCAAGACCACCACGCTGCATTCCATACTCGGCCACATCAATACGCCGGAAACCAAGATATGGACCGCCGAAGATCCGGTGGAAATCACGCAGAAGGGCTTGCGGCAGGTACAGATCAACAAGAAGGCGGGGCTGGACTTTCCGGCCATCATGCGCGCCTTCCTGCGGGCTGACCCGGACGTGATCATGGTTGGTGAAATGCGCGACAAGGAAACCGTGGCGATCGGCATCGAAGCTTCGCTCACCGGTCACCTCGTGTTCTCGACGCTGCACACCAACAGCGCACCGGAATCCATCGTGCGCCTGCTCGACATGGGCATGGACCCGTTCAACTTCGCCGATGCTTTGCTGGGCGTGCTCGCTCAGCGTCTTGCCAAGCGGCTGTGCCCGGTTTGCAAGGAAGCCTGGCACCCGAGCGACGACGAGATGAAGCATTTCCTGCAGGAGTACAGCGAGGAAATGCGCAGTACGCCCGATTTCGTGGTCGATGCCGAAGGCGCGATGGAGCGCATCTTCAATGAGTGGAAAAAGGCGTATGCCGACGACAAGGGCCGCTTCACGCTCTACCGTGCCAAAGGGTGCCCGGAGTGCGGTGAAACCGGCTACCGCGGGCGGCTCGGCCTGCACGAGCTGATGATCGGTACCGACGCAATCAAGAAGAACATCCAGGAGCGCGAGCGCGTGGCCACCATGCTGGCGACCGCGCTGCAGGAAGGCATGCGCACACTGAAGATGGATGGCATGGAAAAGGTCTTGTCGGGCGCGACCGACATGAAGCAGGTTCGCGCGGTCTGCATCAAGTAGGCCGCGGGCACTGACCGGAACGCACGCCATGGATACACTCGACGATCTGCTGCGGCGCCTGGAACAGCTCAACGAGATCGGCAGCGCGCTGTCCAACGAGCGCAACATCGATGCGCTGCTCGAGAAGATCCTGCTGGCGGCCAAAACCATCACCCATGCCGACGGCGGTACGCTGTACCGCATCGACGAAGCGGGCGAGCACCTGCGCTTCGAAATACTGCGTACCGACTCGCTGGGCATTGCGATGGGCGGCACGACCGGCACGCCGATCGCCTTTCCGCCGCTGCCGCTGCACCTCGAAGACGGCTCACCCAACCTGTCCATGGTGGCGGCTTACAGCGCGCTGAAGGGGCAGACGGTCAACATCGCAGATGCCTACCGTGCAGAAGGTTTCGACTTTTCCGGCACGCGCGCCTTCGACGCCCGGACCGGCTACCGTTCGACCAGCTTCCTGACCGTGCCGATGATGAACCACGAGGGTGCGGTGATCGGCGTGCTGCAGCTGATCAACGCCGTGCATCCGGTCACCGGCGCCGTCGGCATCTTTTCCGGCTCGGACCGCCAGCTGGCCGAATCCCTGGCCTCGCAGGCCGCCATCGCGCTGACCAACCGCCAGCTGGTGAGCCAGCTCGAAGCGCTGTTCGAATCCTTCATCACGCTGATCAACAACGCGATCGACGAGAAGTCGCCGTACACCGGCGGCCACTGCCAGCGCGTGCCGACGCTCACGATGATGCTGGCCGAAGCCGTGAATGACACGCAGGATGGCCCGCTCGCCGGCTTCACGATGACCGAAGCCGACCGCTACGAACTGAAGATCGCCGGTCTGCTGCACGACTGCGGCAAGGTCACGACCCCGGTGCACGTGGTCGACAAGGCCACCAAGCTGCAGACCATTTTCGACCGTATCGAACTGATCGACACCCGCTTCGAACTGATCCGGCGCGACATCGAACTGGCCACACTCAACAGCCGCTTCGCTGCCGGCCTCAATGCCTCGCCGGCCGTGCTTGCCCAGATCGAGCGTCACGGTGCCGACCGGCTGCGCGACATCGACGAAGACCGTGCCTTCCTGCATCACGCCAACATCGGTTCCGAACGCATGAGCGACGCCGACGTCGAGCGGGTCCATGCGATCGCCCACCGCTGGCGCTGGACCGATTCACAGGGCTCGGAACGGTCCTGCCTGAGCGAGGAAGAAGTCGAAAATCTGACCATACGCGCAGGCACGCTGACCGGTGCCGAGCGGGAAATCATCAACTATCACATCGTATCGACGATACGCATGCTCGAAGCACTGCCCTGGCCGCGCCATCTGACCAATGTGCCCGAGTATGCCGGCGGTCATCATGAACGCATGGACGGCAAGGGCTATCCACGCGGCTTGGCGCGCGACCAGATGAGCGTGCAGGCGCGGGTCATGGGCATCGCCGACATATTCGAAGCGCTGACCGCAAAGGACCGGCCGTACAAGCGCCCGATGCGACTGTCGGAAGCCCTGCACATCCTCGGCAAGTTCCGTCTGAACGGCCACATCGACCCCGACCTGTTCGACGTGTTCGTGCGCCGACAGGTGTATCTCAAGTACGCCGAAACTTTCCTCGACCCGGAACAGATCGACGACGTCGACCTGTCGTCCATCCCCGGCTTCCAGCCCTGAACTGACAATTTCCGTCACATGATGCCTGTGCACGTCAGCACGCAGGCATCTGTTGCGAACTGTGTCAGCACGTTCGGAAATAAAAAATTAAATAATTCAACGGTTTGTAAAAAATCGCTAAAGCTGGCACCCGCCTTGCTCGATATCACCCTGAGCGCACAGGCGCCCGTTCCGTTCAAATTCCAGGAGAGTGATATGAAGAAGGTTCAACAAGGCTTTACGCTGATCGAACTGATGATCGTGGTTGCCATCATCGGTATTCTCGCGGCGATCGCGATTCCGCAGTATCAGGACTACACGGTCCGGGCGAAGGTTCAGAGCGTTCTTGCTTCGATCAGCTCCATCAAGACCGCAGTCGGCGTTTGTATCCAGGAAAATGGTGGTGACGAGTCGGTATGCGACGAAGGTTCGTTCAATATTCCGACTGACCTTGTCACCAATGAAGTGAGCGGAGTAACGACCACTGACGGCACGATCGTGATTGCGTTGAAGGATGGTATCGGTTCCGGCATTTCTAGTTCGAGCACCATCACACTTAACCCGACGGCTACGGCGGGTGCAGCTAGCATCACGTGGGCGAGTTCCACGGCCAACATCACCAATGCGGTTGCGACGGCAGCAATTACGAAGTCGTACCCAGCTGGAAGTTAATTTCGCCGCGGTATGAAAGGGGGGGGGGCTCATCGAGAGTCCCCCTTTTTTGTTGACCTCGATGACGACATCAATCACTCACTTGACGCAAACTCAACAACAGCAATCGCAACAAGCTGGGCCGAACGCCCGCGACCTAATTTTGGCGCTCGTGTTTCTGCTGGCTGGATTCGAGATTCTTCTTGTATTGAAACTTGAGTACCCGCAATCTTGGTATGACCATCAGCGCCTGATGGAATTGATCGGCCTCACGCTGTCCACCGTATTCCTGCCTTTCTTGCCGTTTCGCAGTGCGCCGCGTCTGTGCCGGGCGCATGCACTTGTCGCTCTAGTGCTGCTTGCCGTGGTGGCCATCCACGGCGTTTCGCTGCGCCCGGTACTCGTCGAATCCCTCACCCTCGCATTGCTGATCATCGTTGCAATCTGGTGGGCCGAGGTGATCCGCATTGCCAGGCTATCCGATGCACTGCTGCTGAGCGCGCAGCTGTCGATCGCCCTCTATGTCGCCAATTCGCTACTCTGGCTCGCAGCGTCGCTCGCCAGCGGCCTGCTGCCCGACCCGTTCAGTTTCTTCGAAGGCTTCATCAATCCGCGCTTTTTCGGTGCTTGGGTCACGCTGTCCTGGCCGCTGCTTCTGCTGCGTCCGCGGCTGTTCGACGAGCTTGCGCCGTCGTTCGTGCGATGGTTGCCCGGGCTGCTGTTCGTGCTTGCGGCGCTGTGGTGGTCTCTCGCCTACTTTTCCGGCACCCGGGCGACCTGGCTGGCGGCGGCGGTCACGCTGGCGCTGACCGCCCTGTGCAGTCCGGCGGCGAGGCGCGTCGCGTTGCGCGGCATACTGGCCATCGCGGCGGGTTATGTGCTGCATCAGTTGCTGTTCGTGCAGATGCCGTCATGGGTGACCGGGCTGGCATCGACCGATGCGCTGGACCGCCTGCGCGAGGGGGTCAGCCTTTCGAACCGTGATGTACTGTGGCGCCGCGCCTGGCAGGGCATTCTCGAACGGCCTTGGCTGGGTGCCGGGCCGATGATGTTTTCGGCGACGAACAACGGCATCGCGAGCACGACGCACAACATCGTGCTGCAGCTCGCTTACGAGTGGGGTGTGCCGTTCGCGCTGCTGGTCATCGCCGCAACCGCTCGCGCGCTGTGGCGGCAGTTTCTGCGTTGCCGTATTGAAACCGGGGCCTCAATGGATCCGATCCGGTTGGTGCTGTGGATGTGCATCGTCGGTGGGCTGATCGAGGCGCAACTGGACGGTCTGCTGAGTGCGCCGCACAGCCAGTTGCTCTTCGTCGTGCTGGTGGCCTGGCTGCTATCGCTCAATCAGTCACCGCCCGTCCGGCTCACGGCCCTTCAGTCGAATCTGTGGAAAGTACTTCGCTTTGCGCCGCTGGCCATGATGCTGATCCTGTGGTGGGCGATCTGGCCCGAGTTATCCAATCTGGAAGCGTGGGAGACAGAAACGTTCGAGCGGACCGGCGCCGGACATTTTCAGCCCCGGTTCTGGTTGCAGGGCGTTGTATTTCCTTCAATGTAGCGAGTCAGTTTTCGACCAGATCGCTGCCCAGGCAAGCGCGTAGCACCGTCTGCGTTTCCCCGTCCCGTACCCGGTTGCTGAACCACCACACCGCGCCCTTTTTCACGGTCCAGTCCGCTTCCTGACCGGACAGCAGCAGGGCGGCGAGCTGGCCGAGCGTGGGTTGATGGCCGACGATGAGCGCTGCGCCGCCGCCGGTCGGCCACTCGGAGGCGGCGATCAGGTCGGCGACCGAGCTGTCGGTCGACAACAGGCGGGACGTTTCGAAGTCGAGGCCGAGCGCCTGCACGGTCTGCTGGCAGCGGGTGGCCGGGCTGGCCAGAATGCGGGTCTGTTTCGGGAGCCGGGGCTTGAGCCATGCAGCCATCTGCGCGGCCTGGCGCTCGCCGCGGCCGGACAGGCGGCGTGTCGCGTCGGGCAGGGTGTCGACCGCTTCCGCGTGGCGCCACAGTATCAATTCCATGTCTGTCTCCTCCATCATTTTCAGGGCGCGCGGCAGTGTGGGCGCCGGGCGTGACAGTGGAATGAACGCACGGCGATGTCAGCGTGGCAAAGGCATGCGCGACAGGCGTTTCAGCAGTTTCGGTGCATCGCTGACGATCCTGCGGTAGCGCGGCAGGTGATGACGTGCAATCAACGCCACGGCCGCCACGAGTGCGGGGTCGTCGCCGGCGGCGGCGAGCAGGCGCGGACCGGCCTGACTCAGGTCGTTCAGGAAGCCGAGATCTTCCTGCGCCTGCATCAGTGCGCCGATCGCCCGTTTGGTCTTGCGCGGCCCGAGCAGCGGCGCAAAGAATTCGATTGCGTAGCGCAACCGCTTGATGTCGATGCGCAGCGCATGCAGCGCCCCGATGTCGCCATCGGCCGCGTGCCGGCAGCCATCGACCATGCGCGCGTGGGCACGGGCCAGACGCTTGTGCGCCAGCGTGCGCAGATTGCCTTCACCGTCTGGCGGAAGTTCGTGCAGCGCACGCAGCAGCGCCATCATCAGACGTGCCTGCCGGCCGTCCTGCAGCGCTTTCTGCACGCGGTCGCGCACCTGCTGCCGGATGGCATGGAGCGCGCCATCGAGTGCGTGCAGATTATCGGGCGCGTCGTGGGACAGCACGGGCGCGAGCAGTTCGGATTGCAGCACGTCCCGATCGCGCAGCTCACCCAGATCACCGGCAAGCGCGCGCAGCGGCAGCGCGAGATCGGCCGCCATGCCTTCAGGCAGCGCCGGCGCGAACAGGCGCAGCGCACTGCGCAGCCGGCGCAGCGCCACCCGCATCTGGTGAATGAATTCCGGCGCGTCGGACTGCAGCGCACCGACTTCGTTGGCTTGATAGTGCTGGATGCAGTCCAGCGCGACCGCGCGGAAGGCGTCCTGCGCGCCGCCTTCTGGGTCGACCGGCGAACGCGTGGCACGCACCGGCTGACATGGTTTGTCTTCGATCAGTGCGTATCCGCGCTGCGCCTTGCTGCGCGATTCGGCACGCAGAGGCAGGGTGCGCACCAGGGTGTCGGCATGGTCGAGCAGCGCTTCGATCGGTGCTCCGGCCAATTCAAGTTCCAGCTCCGAAATGCTGTCGCGCCGCCCGGCTGCTTCGATCATGCCGCGGTCGGCCATCAACAGCAGTTCGCCGTCACCCGCCGCGAAACGCCATTCGCGCCGCTCGAAATTCGTTTCGAATACCTGTGCCAGCAAGCCGCGGTCACGCAGCCCGTCGAGCAGGCGGCGCAGCGCTGCGTCATCGACCTGCGAAAAATCGAACTGGCCGGTAAAGGGCTGTTCCCACTCCGGGCGGGAGGACAGGCCGGCGCTGGCGGCGCTGGCGCATTTCACCGTCTGCAGCCAGCGCCGCCCGACGCGGCGCAACCGCAGCGCCGCGCGCTGCTCGCGCAGGCGAAAATCCGGCGTGTCGAAATAGAGGTTGCGCAAGGTGTGCGTCTGCGGCGCAGCGATCGCCTTGCGCAGCAGGGGATGCCGCGAGAAGGCACGCCATCCGTGTTCGGCGAGCGCCAGCTTGAGTTCCGTTTCCCGGCCCATGACTGTCCTGTCGCATCGGGCGTCACTGCCCGGAAGGCGCCGATGGTAGAACGAAACTGCCCCGCTTCGTCACCTTGCGGCGGCGCGGCCCGATTCAGTCCGCCTGCCAGTGCCCCGATTTGCCGCCGGCCTTCTCGAGCAAACGGATGTCACCGATCTGCATGCCGCGGTCCACCGCCTTGCACATGTCGTAGATGGTCAGCAAGGCTACGCTGACCGAAGTCAGCGCTTCCATCTCGACGCCGGTCTGGCCGGTGGTGCGCGCGGTGACTTCGCAATGCACCGCGCTGCCGGCTGCATCGAGCGTGAAATCCACGCTGACCTTGGTCAGTGCGATCGTATGGCACAGCGGAATCAGGTCGGACGTCCGCTTCGAAGCCTGGATGCCTGCGATGCGCGCCACGCCCAGTACATCGCCCTTTTTCGCGGTGCCATCGCGCACCAGTTCGAAGGTGGCCGGCAGCATGGTGATCGACCCGGCGGCACGCGCCACGCGCGCGGTGTGTGCCTTGTCGCCGACATCGACCATGTGGGCCTGGCCTTCGGCATCGAAATGTGTCAGCTGGGCGGGATTGTCGGCACTCATCGTATGCGCCCTCAGCGCGTCATCGCCGACGGATGCGGCGGCTGGATGTTCAATTCGAGCCAGTAGCGGGCCAGCAGCGTCAGCGTTTCGGAAAAGCTCACGAAGTCGAGCGACTTGCGGACGAAGCTGTTGGCGCCAAGCTGGGCCGCGGTTCGGATGTCTCGCTGCTGCGAGGAGGCGGACACGACGACCACCGGCAACACATGCGTCTGCGGATCGGCGCGCACCAGGCGCAGCACTTCCATGCCGTTGATGCGCGGCAGTGTGAGGTCCAGCATGATCAGCGCGGGCTGGTAACGCGTATCGCGCCCGGCGTAGTTGCCGCGACCGAACAGGTAGTCGAGCGCTTCCTCGCCCGACGGTACGACCTTGATCTGGTCGGCCGGCACGATGGTGCGCAGTGCCGTGGTGATGAGCTTCACATCCTCGGGCACGTCTTCAATCAGCAGCAGGGCGTGCGAACCAACCGGAATCGATGACATCGGGTGCGTGGGCGTGAATGGGTGAAGATGGCTGTCTGGCAATGCCTGTGGAACATGGCAGGCGACGCCCTGCAGTCGCCCGGTAGGCTGCCGGGCGTGCAGCGGGCTGTCCGGGCTGCGCAGCGACGGTACAGGCCCGGATACCGGAACCGAACGATCGTTCACTTCGCTTCGTTATCATAGCATCGCCATGAGTCACTTCTTCACCCGCCGCAGCCTGCGCACCGCTGTCGTTGCCGTCCTTCTGCTGCCCTTGTCCGTACCCGCGCAACCGCTGCCCGATCTGGGCGACTCGGCTCAGGCTGACCTGTCACCCGCGCTGGAGAATCGCATCGGCCTTGCGTTGTGGCGCGACATGCGGGTGCGCGAGCGTGCGTACGTCGATGACCCGGAAATCAACGGTTACCTCAATCATCTCGCCGACCGGCTCACCGAGAAACTGCCCGGGTCGACGCAGGACTTCGAACTGTTCGCGCTGCGCGATCCGAGCCTGAACGCCTTCGCGTGGCCGGGCGGTTTCATCGGCGTGCATAGCGGCCTCATCGTCACCGCGCAGAGTGAATCCGAACTGGCGTCGGTGATCGCGCACGAAATTTCGCACGTGACGCAACGCCATATCGCGCGCCAGTTTTCCAATCGCGGTCAGTCGACCATCATCGCGCTGGCGTCGCTCGTCATCGCCGTGCTGGCAGCGCGCGGCAATTCGCAGGTTGCGCAGGGCGCCATGATCGCCGGCCAGGCGGCGACGGTCGCGTCGCAACTTGCCTACACGCGCGATTTCGAGCGTGAAGCCGATCGCATCGGCCTGCAGATGCTCGACAGCGCGGGCTTCGATACCCGGGCCATGGCGGCCTTCTTCGAGCGCATGCAGCGTTCGGCGCGCTTCTACGAGAGCAATTCGCCGGCCTATCTGCGCACCCACCCGCTGACGGTCGAACGCATCACCGACGCCAGCGCCCGTATCGAGGAAACCGCCTACAGACAGGTGCCGGACAGCCTCGATTTTCTTCTGGTGCGCGCCAAGCTGCGCGCCTATGAAGGCGATGCAAGGGAGGCGCTGGCCGAATTCGACAATCGCTTGCGCGACGTGCAAGGCAGCATCCGGCTCGCCGCGCGTTTCGGTCTGGCACATGCCGCATTGCGCCAGCGCGATTTTGCCCGCGCGCAGCTAGAGGTGGACGGGCTGCGTGCCGAGCGCTTCGAATCACCGATGCTCGACAATCTTGCCGGCCTGATCCTTCTCGAATCCGGTGATGCCAAAGGCGCCATCGAGCGCTTTCGCGACGGTTTGAAGCGTTCGCGTTCGCGCGCGCTCACCTACGGTCTGATCGAGGCGCTGCTCGCCGACCGGCGACCCGCCGAGGCACTCGCACTGATCAATGACGAGGTGTTGGCTTATACGCAGGACCCGCGCCTGTATCGCTACCAGGCACGCAGCCATGCGCTGCTCGACCAGCGACTGGCGCAGCACCGCTCGCAGGCGGAAGCCTACGCGCTCAATGGCCAGTATCAGGCGGCGATCGAACAGCTGGAGATCGCTCAACGCGCTGCCGATGGCGACTTTTACCAACAGTCGGTGGTCGACGCGCGGTTGCGTGAACTGCGCGAGAAGCTGGCCGAACTCAAGCGCGACGGGCTGTGAACACCGGCCCGGGCCGACAGGTGTAAACTCGCGCTCCCTTTCATCGCGACCCAAGCGACCGGAGCAGACATGGAATTCGACAAGGAACTCGATGCGCGCGGCCTGAACTGTCCGCTGCCCATCCTGCGCACGAAGAAGGCGCTGTCAGAAATGAGCAGCGGCCAGGTATTGCGCGTGGTCGCGACCGACCCCGGTGCGGTGCGCGACTTCGAAGCCTTTGCACGCCAGACCGGCAACACGCTGCTCGAAAGCAGCGACGCGAACAAGGAATTCGCCTTCCTGCTGCGCCGCAAGTAAGACACCTCGCCGACAGGGGCGGTCGCCCCAAACCGGACCGCGACGATCTGCCAATCGCGGGTGCAGCAGCCGTCCATTTTCTGTGAAAGCAGCCCTGTGGGAGCGGCGATCCACTGCCGGCCCTGCATGGCCGGCCGGCTCTGCGGGCGGCGAGCAGTGCTCGCCGAAACCCCCGCTCCGCCCTCGCCGCGATCGTGCCGTGACCATCATTGTGCAGAGTGCGTATCGCGGCGAGGCCGCCGCTCCCACAGGGCTGCTCCCAACAGAGCCGCTTTCACGGGCCACCGCTCCCACAAAAACCCCCGCGGATGGCCGCCTGAGGAGCTGGCTGGCCATACAGGGCCTGTGTGGGGAGGGGCTGTCCGGTGCCGACCACTGTGTGAGTGGTCCCTGATCGCTGGACACTTGAATCTGCGCGTCAGCCCAGCCGGCCGAGCTGCTCCTTCAGCTTGCCCAGCAGATCGCCAAAGTCGGTCATGCGCTTGCGCTCCTGTTCGACCACATTGGCCGGCGCGCGGTCGACGAAGCTTTCGTTGCCCAGCTTGGCTTCGCACTTGGCGATCTCGCCGCTGACCCGAGAGATTTCCTTGCCGATGCGCTCGCGCTCGGCGGCCACGTCGATCTCGATCTTCAGCAGCAGACGGAAATCCCCAACCACCTGCACCGGTGCCGGCGAAGCCGGCAACGCGTCGCCGACAGCCTGTACTTCGCTCAGCCTGGCGAGCGCCGCGAGGTAGGGCGCGTAGCCCGTGATCGCCTCGACATTGCCAGCGGCCAGCAGCGGTACCTTCAACGCCGGCGATACGCCCATTTCGCCACGCAGGCTGCGGCAGGCGTCGACCATGGACTTCAGTTCGATCACCCAGGCATCGGCCGTCGCGTCGATGCGGCTGGGCACCGCCTGCGGATAGCGCACGATCTGGATCGAATCGCCCTCCTTGCGTGCCGCCAGCGGTGCGACCGTCTGCCACAGCTCTTCCGTGATGAACGGAATCAGCGGATGGGCCAGGCGCAGCACGGTTTCGAGCACGCGCAGCAGGGTGCGGCGCGTGGCGCGCTGCTGCGCCGGTGTGCCGTTCTGGACCTGCACCTTGGCCAGTTCGAGATACCAGTCGCAGTACTCGTCCCACACGAAACGGTAGATGGCCTGCGCCACCAGGTCGAAGCGGTAGTCGCCGAACTGCTTCTCGACTTCGGCTTCGACGCGCTGCAATTCGCTGACGATCCACAGGTCGGGCGCCTGGAAATGCAATGCGCCGTCCGGGCCGCAGTCTTCGTTGCACGGCGCCATCCCGCAGTCCTGCCCTTCGCAGTTCATCAGCACGAAGCGGGTGGCGTTCCACAGCTTGTTGCAGAAGTTGCGGTAGCCCTCGCAGCGCTGCATGTCGAACTTGATGTCGCGGCCGGGGCTGGCGAGCGAGGCGAAGGTGAAGCGCAGCGCGTCGGTGCCGAAGGCGGGGATGCCGTCCGGAAACTCCTTGCGCGTGCGCTTCTCGATCTGTTCCGCCTGCTTCGGATTCATCAGGCCGGTGGTGCGCTTCTTTACCAGGTCGTCAAGCGCGATGCCGTCGATCAGGTCGATCGGGTCCAGCACATTGCCCTTGGACTTCGACATCTTCTGGCCTTCCGCGTCGCGGATCAGGCCGTGCACATAGACATCGCGGAACGGAATCTTCCCGGTGATGTGCGTGGTCATCATGACCATGCGCGCCACCCAGAAGAAGATGATGTCGAAGCCGGTCACAAGTACCGACGACGGCAGGTAGAGGTCGAGCGCCGGATTGCTCTTGTCCGGATTGCCAGGCTCCCAGTCCGGTGTCCAGTCCAGCGTCGAGAAGGGCCACAGCGCCGACGAATACCAGGTGTCCAGCACGTCCTCGTCGCGCTTCAGAAGCGGCAGGTTTTCCTTGATGGCGTAGTTGCGGCCGACCTCGGGCAATGTATCGCCGGACATTTCGCGCGCCATCGCGGTGGCGACGGCGAGGCGCTTCAGGTCGGGGTTGGATTGCGCGAGGTGTTCGAAATACTTCTGGTAAGCCTCGGCTTCGGAGTGCGCGACAAACACATTGCCCTGCTCGTCGTACCAGGCCGGAATCTGGTGGCCCCACCACAGCTGGCGGGAGATGCACCAGTCCTGGATGTTGTTCAGCCACTGGTTGTAGGTGTTCACCCAGTTTTCCGGATGGAAGCGGATTTCGCCGTTGGCCACCACGTCGAGCGCCTTCTGCGTGATGCTTCTGCCGTCGGCACCCGGCTTGCTCATCGCGACGAACCACTGGTCGGTCAGCATGGGCTCGATCACCGCGTTGGTACGGTCGCCGCGCGGCACCTTCAGCGTGTGCTTGTCGGTCTTGTCCAGCAGGCCGGCCGCTTCGAGATCGGCGACGATGGCCTTGCGCGCGGCAAATCGATCCATGCCCTGGTACTTCGCGGGCGCATGCTCGTTGATCTTCGCGTCCAGCGTCAGGATGCTGATCATCGGCAATCCGTGTCGCTGGCCGACCGCGTAGTCGTTGAAGTCGTGCGCCGGCGTCACCTTGACCACGCCTGTACCGAATTCGCGATCGACATAGTCGTCGGCGATGACCGGGATTTCCCGATCGGTCAGCGGCAGCTTCACGGTCTTGCCGATAAGCGCGGCGTAGCGCTCGTCCTCCGGATGCACCATGACGGCGACGTCGCCCAGCATGGTTTCCGGACGGGTCGTGGCGACGGTCAGATGGCCCGAACCGTCAGCCAGCGGATAGCGGATGTGCCACAGCGAACCAGCTTCCTCTTCCTGCACCACTTCGAGGTCGGAGACGGCCGTGCCCAGTACCGGGTCCCAGTTTACGAGGCGTTTGCCGCGGTAGATCAGGCCTTCTTCATGCAGGCGGACGAAGGTTTCGGTGACGATCTTCGACAGGCCTTCGTCCATCGTGAAGCGTTCGCGCGTCCAGTCGGGCGAGGTGCCCAGCCGGCGCATCTGGCGCGTGATGGTCGAGCCGGAAAATTCCTTCCACTCCCACACCTTCTTCACGAAGGCCTCGCGGCCGAGGTCGTGGCGGGAGATGCCCTGAGCGTCGAGCTGGCGCTCGACGACGATCTGCGTGGCGATGCCCGCGTGGTCGGTGCCCGGCTGCCACAGCGTGTTGTCGCCGCGCATGCGGTGGTAGCGCGTGAGCGCGTCCATCAGGGTCTGGTTGAAGCCGTGACCCATGTGCAGCGTGCCGGTGACGTTGGGCGGCGGCAGCAGGATGCAGAAATTGGGCTTGTTCGGGGTGTCTGTGTCCAGACCGGCAGCGAAATAGCCGCGCGATTCCCACTCGGGGTACCAGCGGCGTTCGATGTCGGCCGGCTCGAAGCTCTTGGCCAGCGTCATGACGGGTTCGCGTAAAAGCAAACCGTCGATTATAGAGGCTGGTCCGGTGCTTCCGACGGGTCGCGGGACAGCGCGGCGGTGACCACTGCCACGCTGCGCGCCTCGATTTCACCGGCGATGGTGTCGCGCAGGTCGAGCACCGCCTGCTCGCGGATGCGCGCTGTGGCGTTGTCGACGGCGGCGCCCATAGCGGCTTCGAGCGCGGCGCGCAGTTCAAGCCCGACCAGCGCCGGCAAGGTGGTGCGGCTCCAGTCGTCGATCAGGCTCTGGATCAGCGGCGCCAGATCACCGAACTGCTGCGTCAGGGCATGCGACGTATTCTGCTGCAGCGCGTCCCGGAGTTCCTTGCTGATTTCCGCCCGTACCGCATGGCGGGCCTCGTCCAGGAGATCCAGCCGTGTCTGCGCGGCGACTTCCTGCGTGACGCGCTCGGTGACCTCGCGCGTGACCTGTTCGGTGACTTCCGTCGTCACCTGCTGCGTGACCTGCCGCGTCACGTCTGCCGTCACCGCAGCCGTGACCTCGGCGGTGACGCGTGCCGTCACGTCGGCGGTCACGCGCTCCGTCACTGCAGCAGTCACACGTTCGGTGACCTCCGCCGTGACCTGCGCGGTAATCTCCGCCGTACGGTCTTCCGGTTCCGGGACGGCGATCAGCGCATCGAGATCGATGGCTTCCGTCAGCAGCGGAATGCCGTCATCTACCGGGGCCGGCGCGGCGTGGCCGGCGACAAAGCTGCGGCTGCGCCGCATCAGGCTGTCCGCCCGTCCAAGCAGGTCATCACTCATGCGGGCTCCGCCGTGGCGTGTCGGGTGTGCAGGTCGCAGCCGTGCTGCCGGTAGAGCACGAAGCGCGCACGGGCGGCTTCGCGGTCCTCGGCGTCGCGGCCGACGATTTCGACGATGTGCTCGCGCTGCTCGAAGCCTTCAGGTACCCGGACCGACAGGTTCAGCAGCACCGCGTCGGCCGGCGCCAGCGCAGGATCGCGACCGATGCGTACCGGGCTGGTGTCGGCCAGCGGGTGGCCGTCGCGCACATGCGGCACGAAGGCGAGGTGCTCGAACGTCCACAACATCTGGTCGATGCGCGCCGCGAGCAGGTCGTCGGCGCAATGGATCCACACCCGGCGCCCGGCGGCGTACCAGCCAGCGACCAGTTCGCAGGCGTGGCGCAGCTTGTCGGGCGCGTCGTGGTGGAAGTCGACCCGGGGCATGGACTCAGAGCTTGCCGGCGCGTTCGAGCAGGAAATTCACCAAAAGCGGTACCGGCCGGCCGGTCGCGCCCTTGTCCTTGCCGCTCTTCCAGGCCGTGCCGGCGATGTCCAGATGCGCCCACTTGTACTTTTTCGTGAAGCGGGAAAGGAAGCAGGCGGCGGTGATGGAGCCGGCCGGTCGACCGCCGATATTGCCCATGTCGGCGAAGTTGCTCTTCAACTGCTCCTGGTAGTCGTCCCAGATCGGCAGCCGCCAGGCGCGGTCGAGCGCGCTCTGGCCGGCGGCCAGCAATTCGTCGGCCAGCGCGTCGTCGTTCGCCATCAGGCCGCTGGTGACGTGGCCGAGCGCGATGATGCAGGCGCCGGTCAGCGTGGCGATGTCGACCACGCAGGCCGGCTCGAAGCGTTCCGCGTAGGTCAGCGCATCGCACAGGATGAGCCGGCCTTCGGCGTCGGTGTTCAGGATTTCGATGGTCTGGCCGGACATCGACTTGACCACGTCGCCCGGACGGGTTGCCGCGCCGCCCGGCATGTTTTCCACCGTCGGAATCAGGCCGACCACATTGATCGGCAGTTTCATCGCCGCGATGGCCTGCAGCGTGCCGAGCACGCTGGCGGCGCCGCACATGTCGTACTTCATTTCGTCCATGCCTTCGCCCGGCTTCAGCGAAATGCCGCCGGAGTCAAACGTGACGCCCTTGCCGACCAGCACCACCGGTGCATCGGCCTTCTTGCCGGCGCGATACTCCATGGCAATGAACTTCGGCGGTTGGCGGGTGCCTGCCGACACCGACAGCAGCGAACCCATGCCCAGCTTCTGCATGTCGGCGCGTTCCAGCACGGTCACGGCGATGCCGCTCTTGCGACCCAGTTCCAGCGCCTGCTCGGCCAGATAGGTCGGTGTGCAGACATTGGGCGGCAGATTGCCCAGGGTTTTCGTGAAGGCGAGGGCGTGGCCGATGGCGGCACCCTGCACCAGCGCCTCGTCGGCTGCGCTGGCGCTGCACTTCTTCGGTAGCGTGAAGGCCATCTTTGCCAGCGCGCGCGATTCATCCTTCTTGTGGCGCGCGTGCGTGTCGTAGCGGTACAGCACGTCGAGCACGGTGCTCGCCGCCTGCCGCAGCGCGCGTGTGCCGCCGGACTTGCGCGGCGCCTCGTCGGCCAACGCGCACACCGCGTCGGCTGCACCGGTGTCGCGCAGTGCGCGCACGGCTGCCGCCACTGCGTCGCGGTATTCGCGGGCGCCGAATTCCTTCTCCTTGCCCAGACCGACCAGCAGCACACGCTCGGCGGCAACGCCGGGCAACTTGTGCAGCAGCAGCGTGCTGCCCGCCTTGCCTTCCATGTCGCCGCTGCCGGTGATTTCGCCGATTCGGCCCTTGCTCGCCGCGTCCAGCGCAGCGGCAGCGGCAGTGAGCTTGCGGGATTCGTAGACGCCGACGATCAGTGCGCCCGTGCGCAGTTTCTCGGGGCTGCCGCTCTTTATGCTAAATTCCACCCGCTTCTCCTCAAGTCAATTCGCGCCGCTTCAAACCGCCTGATTATCGGCGTGAAGCCGCACACGAGTCAAAAAAGAACGCTGCTCGGTGCCCCGGCGCCGAGTTGTTCCGCACGGAGCCCCAGGCTTGATCTTCCAGCGCGCCGCCCTGCGCGAATTCGCCAGCACAGCCTTGACGGTCTTCGTGGCCCTGTTTGCCATCGTGCTGTCCACGCAGCTCGTCCGCCTGCTCGGACAGGCGGCCGGCGGAAAGGTGGCATCCGAAGCGGTGATGGCGCTGCTCGGCTTCGGCGCGCTGCGCTACATGTCGGTCATCTTGTCGCTCACGCTGTTCATCGCCGTTCTGCTGTCGATGTCGCGCAGCTGGCGCGATTCGGAAATGGTCGTGTGGTTTTCGACCGGCGTGTCGCTGACCGCCTGGATACGCCCGGTGCTGGTGTTTGCCGTGCCGCTGACCATGCTGGTGGCGGTGCTGTCGCTCTATCTCGCGCCTTGGGCGCTGAACAAGAGTGCCGAATTCCGCACCCGCATGAGCAATCGCGATGACGTGGCCCAGATGTCACCCGGCAGTTTCCGCGAGTCGTCCCAGGCAGACCGCGTGTTCTTCGTGGAAAGCGGCGAGGGCAAGGACGGTGCGGTGAAGAACATCTTCGTCAGTACGACCGACAAGGGAAAGCTGGGGGTGATGGTGGCCGGCGACGGCTATACGCAGACGGTGGAAAACGGCGACCGCTTCGTCGTGATGCTCGAAGGGCGTCGCTACGAGGGCGTGCCGGGCAGCCCGGAGTATCGCGTGATGGAATTCGAGCGCTACGCAGTGCGCATCGAAACGCGCGAGGCGCAGGGCGTTGAGTCACGACCTTATCTGCGTACGGTCGCGGAACTGCTGGCCGATCCGACGCCGCCGAACAATGGCGAACTGGCGTTCCGCATCGGGCTGCCTATCGCTGCGCTCAATCTGGCGCTGCTGGCGATTCCGCTCTCGTTCGTCAATCCGCGCGCCGGCCGCGCCACCAATCTGCTCACCGCGCTGCTGATCTATCTGATGTATTCGAACCTGCTGAGCATCACACAGGCTTGGGTTGCACAGGGCAAGCTGTCGCTGTCCGGCGCACTGTGGTCGCTGCACGGTGGCATGTTCCTGCTGCTCGCCCTCCTGTTTGCGTGGCGCGCGTACGCTCATGTTCCACGGGCCTGGGCGAACCGCTGACCATGCTGATACACGAACGCTACCTGCGTCGCGAAGTCGTGCTGGCCACCTTGCTGGTGCTGGCGTCCTTTCTCGGGCTGTTCGGCTTTTTCGACCTGATCAACGAACTGGACAACCTCGGGCGCGGCAATTACGGGCTTGAGCACGCGGTGATGTACACCGTGCTGACCATGCCCGGCCGCGTGTATGAAACGCTGCCGATTGCAGTATTGATCGGCGGGCTGTACTCGCTGACCACACTGTCGCGCCATTCCGAAATCACCGTGCTGCGGGTGTCGGGCGTGTCCACGCCGCAACTGCTGCGTCTGCTGGCACGTATCGGTCTGCCCTTTGTGGTGCTGACTTTCGTGACCGGCGAGTTCGTTGCACCGCCCGCCGAGAAGGCGGCGCAGGAACTGAAGCTCGCCGCGCGCTCGCAGTTGCTGACCAGCGAATTCCGCAGCGGCTTCTGGATCAAGGACGAGAACGACTTCGTGAACGTGGGCAGCGTAACGCCCGATGGCAAATTGCAGCAGCTGCGCATTTTCGAGTTCAACGACAGGCGTGTGCTGCTGTCGGTGCTGGAAGCCGCCGGGGCCGCCTATCTGCCGCCCGAGGGCTGGACGCTGACCGACGTCACCCGCACCGAATTCACCGACAAGGGTGCGCGGGTGAGCCGATCGGACAGCCTGGTGTGGGAATCGGGTCTGAGCCCCGATGTGATGAGTGTCATGCTGGTCGTGCCCGAACGCATGTCGGCCTGGAAGCTCTGGCACTACATCCAGCACCTGGTCGACAACCGGCAGGAAACCGGTCGCTACGAAATTGCGTTGTGGAAGAAATTTACCTATCCGCTCGCCTGCATCGTGATGCTGGCGCTTGCGTTGCCGTTTGCCTACATGCACAACCGCAATGCCGCGGTCAGCATCAAGGTGTTTACCGGCGTGATGATCGGCGTGTTCTTCCACATGCTGAACGGGCTGTTTTCCAACCTCGGCGCCATCAATTCGTGGCCGCCCTATGCGGCGGCGCTGACGCCGGGACTGCTCTTCATGTTCGCTGCGGCCGCCATGCTGTGGTGGGAAGACCGGCGATGAACGTCTGCTCCCCCAGACCTTCCTGGCAGGTTACTTGACGCGGATCACCCGCGTGCCAGCCAGCCGGTCGTGCAGAAACTGGCGCTCGCGATCGAACAGTGCCCAGATCAGTCCGGCGCCGCAGAACAGCACCGAAGGCCAGCTCAGCAGATAGCGCAGCGTGGCGCGGCGCCAGTGCGGCGGGTTGTCCTGCGTCGCATCGACCACCCGGATGCCCCAGGTCTGCATGGCCAGCGTCTGCCCGCCGGTGTGCCAGTAATGCACGAAATACAGGCCGAGCAGAGAACCGGCGTGCAGCCAGGCAAACCAGCCCTGTGGTGAGACTTCGAAGAACAGGCCTATCACCAGATATGGAAGCATGAAGCCAGCGGCCAGCACGCCCAGCAACAACAGGGATTCGTACAGCAGCGAGGCGAGGCGCCGGCGCAGGCCGGCGGCCGGAAAACGGATGAGGTCGGACATCGGACAGTCAGGCAGCGTGAAATGGCGGCATGAGGCTCGCTGGAATGCGAAGTGCACTCCGGCGAACCGTGGAGAACATGCACAGTTTACTTGCGCACAGGGGTTGCAGCGGCGGCGCCCGGCGCTTTCTCTACCGGGCGTTGACTGTCATTGAAGCGTTTGCGTTCTTCGCGCGACAGGCTTTCGTAGGCTTCCCACTTGCGCGCCAGTGCTTCGCGCTGCTCGGGCGGCATGGCCTGCAGGCGCTTGTAGCGCTCGCGTGCTTCGACCCGCTCCTCCGGTGTAAGGCTGGACCAGTAGCTCATGCGAGCGCGCATGCGCGCTCGCTCGTCGGGCGTCATCGATGGAAATCGCTGCGCGAGTTCGAGCCATTTCCGGCGCCTGTCATCGTCAAGGTGGTTCCAGTCACCCCCCAGCGGAGCGAGCACGTCGCGCTGCGCTGCACTCAGATGCTGCCAGTCGGGCTGCTCGCCGGCCTGTGCAGGGACGGCCGCTGTGAAAGCCAGCAGAATCGAAATCGCATACAGCAGGGTGCGCATCAGACGCCTCCCTGGTGCGCGACCCAGGCGGCAAAGCCGCGGTCGAGATAGGCATCGATCGGCAGGTCATCGGTCAGCAGTGCGCTGTCGATTTCAATGACTTCGCTGTGATTCGCGTTCGCAGCATATTGCCCGGCAAAGGTGGCGACCGCAGCCAGCAATACGATGCCGAGCGCCGGCGTGATGACGTCGCGCAGCCAGTTCTGGCCGGTGCCCGGAAAGCCGACCAGCTGAAACAGGGCGATAGGCGCCCGTCGTTTCGATGCATGCAGTGCAAGCGCCTTTTCGCGCGACTGGCTCAGACGGAACACGATGTCGGGCGCCAGTCCGGCACTGGCGGCTTCCAGTGCGGCATGCGCGCGCTGGCCTATCGCTGCCTGTTCGAGCGCGGTCGGCTCGGGCCTGATGACGGGATGGTTCATAGCTTGACGCCGCGCAGTTTCAGGGCGGCGGCCAAAGAATGCGTCGCGCGCGAGCAGTGCGTCTTCACGCTGCCCTCGGAGCAGCCCATGACCGCCGCGGTTTCGGAAATATCCATTTCTTCCCAGTAACGCATCAGGAAAGCCTCTCGTTGACGGCCCGGGAGCCGGGCAATCTCCCGCTCGATGAGCGCCATCACTTCCGCCTGCCCGACGTTCTGCTCCGGGCTGCGGCCGAATGATGACGGGTCGTCGACCACCATGGTGTCGAGCAGATCGAAATCGTCATCGTCATCCGCGCCGGAGAAGGCCGACAGCAGCGTTGTCCAGGTCGAGCGTACCTTGCGTCGCCGGAAAGCGTCGCGAATGACGTTCTGCAGGATGCGCTGGAACAGCATCGGGAACTCGCCGGCCGGCCGGTCACTGTACTTTTCTGCCAGTTTGAGCATTGCATCCTGCACCGCATCGAGCGCGGATTCATCATTGCGCAACGCGAAAACGGCCTGTTTGAAGGCACGACGTTCCACGGCGGCGAGAAAGCTCGACAGTTCTTCTCTGGAAGCCAGATTGATTCCTTCTCGGGGTGATCTGCGCCGAACGGTCAGCGTGGTCTGGATCGATCGGCTGGAGGCTTGGTTCCCGGCGGACGGGGCGCGATGGTGAGTTCGCATCGTCGCGCCGATGGCGGACAAATGCCTTGACCACGCAACAGGTGCAGGCTACCCTCTGGCGCTTTTCCGGAAATTTTATACAGGTGCTTCAATGCTATTGACCGGAGCGGAAATTGTAGTCAGGTGCCTTGCGGAAGAAAAGGTCGAATATGTGTTCGGGTATCCGGGCGGTGCCGTCCTGTACCTGTACGACGAGCTTTTCAAGCAGGACGCGGTACGCCATGTACTGGTCCGGCACGAACAGGCCGCGCTGCACGCGGCCGATGCCTACTCGCGCTCGACTGACCGTGTAGGGGTTGCGCTCGTCACATCCGGTCCCGGTGTCACCAATGCCATCACCGGCATAGCCACGGCTTACATGGATTCCATCCCGATGGTGATCATCTCCGGTCAGGTGCCGACGGCCGCCATCGGCCAGGACGCCTTCCAGGAGTGCGATACGGTCGGCATCACGCGTCCGTGCGTGAAGCACAACTTCCTGGTCAAGGACGCGAAGGATATCGCCAGCACGATCAAGAAAGCCTTCTACATCGCGAAGACCGGCCGCCCGGGCCCGGTGCTGGTCGATATTCCGAAGGACATCACGATCGCCAAGGCGGAGTATGAGTACCCGAAATCGGTGACGATGCGTTCGTACAATCCGATCATCAAGGGGCATCAGGGGCAGATCAAGAAGGCCGTTCAGCTGCTGCTGGAAGCCAAGCGGCCGATGATCTACGCCGGCGGCGGCGTCATCCTGTCGGACTGTTCGGAGCAGCTCACCAAACTCGTACGCACGCTCGGCGCGCCGTGCACCAACACGCTGATGGGCCTCGGCGCCTATCCGGCGACCGACAAGCAGTTCGTCGGCATGCTCGGCATGCACGGCAACTACGAGGCGAACATGGCGATGCAGTACTGCGACGTGCTGATTGCCGTCGGCGCCCGCTTCGACGATCGGGTGATCGGCAATCCGGCTGACTTCGCGCGCATTGCGCGCAAGATCATCCACATCGACATCGATCCGTCGTCGATCTCCAAGCGTGTGAAGGTGGATGTGCCCATCGTCGGCAACCTGCCGGACGTGCTGGACGACATCCTTCGCCTGCTCGACGGCTCGGCTGACCGCCCCGATCCGGAAGCGCTCGGCGAGTGGTGGAAGCAGATCGAAGAATGGCGCCGCCGCGACTGCCTCAAGTACAAGCAGAGCGACGAAATCATCAAGCCGCAGTTCGTCATCGAAAAGCTGTGGGAAGTGACCAAGGGCGACGCATTCGTGACGTCCGACGTCGGCCAGCACCAGATGTGGGCGGCTCAGTACTACAAGTTCGACAAGCCGCGCCGCTGGCTCAATTCCGGTGGTCTGGGCACGATGGGCGTGGGCATTCCCTACGGTATCGGCGTGCAGCTCGCCCACCCGGGATCGCCGGTTGCGGTGGTGACCGGCGAAGGTTCGGTGCAGATGAACATCCAGGAACTGTCGACCTGCAAGCAGTACCGTATCCCGCTCAAGATCTGCAGCCTGAACAACCGCTATCTGGGCATGGTCCGCCAGTGGCAGGAAATCATCCACGGCAACCGCTACTCGGAGTCGTACATGGATTCGCTGCCGGATTTCCCGAAGCTGGCAGAAGCCTATGGCCACATCGGCATGCGCATCGAAAAGCCGGGCGATGTCGAAGGCGCACTGCGCGAGGCGTTCAAGCGCAAGAATGATCTGGTGTTCCTCGACTTCCAGGTCGACCAGACCGAAAACGTTTATCCAATGGTGATGGGCGGCAAGGGTCTGACCGACATGATCCTGTCTTCGGAAGACCTGTAACCGTAGTTCGAACGCTGCTGTACGCGGAGCTGGCCGGCCAGGCTGGCCAGTCCGCCAGCCGGGATTACCCGCCCGGCAGGCATCGGGCACCGGCCTCCGGCAGCCCGTTTCCGCGGCAGCGGTCTCTGCAATCCCTACCAAGGCGCTCGCAATGAGGCACGTCATATCCGTATTGATCGAAAACGAGGCAGGCGCACTGTCTCGCGTGTCCGGGCTGTTTTCCGCTCGCGGCTACAACATCGAATCGCTGACCGTGGCACCGACCGAAGACGTGTCGCTGTCGCGCATGACCATCATTTCCACCGGTTCGGATGACATCATCGAACAGATCACCAAGCAGCTGAACAAGCTGATCGAGGTGGTCAAGGTGGTTGACCTGTCCGAAGCCGCACACGTCGAGCGCGAGCTCATGCTGATCAAGGTGCGCGCGACCGGCAAGGACCGTGAAGAACTGAAGCGTGTCGCCGACATCTTCCGCGGCCGCATCATCGACGTGACCGACTCGACCTATGTCATCGAGCTGACCGGCAACACGTCCAAACTCGATTCCTTCGTCGGCGCCATCGATGCGTCGCTGATCCTGGAAACCGTGCGTACCGGCGTCTGCGGCATCGGCCGCGGCGATCGCATATTGCGTCTGTAGGCAGCAACCGAATCCGTATCACCTTCACGTACCACATCACCGCTCAAACCCACACGTATAAGGGAAAACCCATGAAAGTCTTCTACGACAAGGACGCTGACCTGTCCCTCATCAAAGGCAAGAAAGTCACCATCGTCGGTTATGGTTCGCAAGGCCATGCCCACGCACAGAACCTGTCCGATTCCGGCGTCAAGGTCACGGTCGGCCTGCGCAAGGGCGGCGTGTCCTGGAAGAAGGCTGAAGGTGCCGGCCTGAAGGTGAAGGAAGTGGCAGAGGCAGTGAAGGGCGCGGATCTGGTCATGATCCTGCTGCCGGACGAGAACATTCCGCAGGTGTACTACGGTGATATCGAGCCGAACATCAAGAAGGGTGCGACGCTCGCATTCGCGCATGGTTTCAACATCCACTACAACCAGGTCGTGCCGCGCGCCGACCTCGATGTCGTGATGATTGCGCCGAAGGGCCCCGGCCATACGGTTCGTTCCGAATACCTGCGCGGAGGCGGCGTGCCGTCGCTTATCGCCGTGTATCAGGACAAGTCGGGCAAGGCGCGTGATCTCGCGCTGTCTTACTCTGCGGCCAACGGCGGCACCAAGGGCGGCGTGATCGAAACCTCGTTCCGCGAAGAGACCGAAACGGATCTGTTCGGCGAACAGACCGTGCTGTGCGGCGGTCTGGTCGAACTGATCAAGGCCGGTTACGAAACGCTGACGGATGCAGGCTACGCACCGGAAATGGCCTATTTCGAATGCCTGCACGAAGTGAAGCTGATCGTTGATCTGATCTTCGAAGGCGGCATTGCCAACATGAACTACTCGATCTCGAACAACGCCGAGTATGGTGAGTACGTGACCGGCCCGCGCATCATCGGCGCAGAAGCCCGTGCCGCGATGAAGGAGTGCCTGGACAACATCCAGAACGGCAATTACGCCAAGCGCTTCATTCTCGAAGGCCGCACCAATTACCCGGAAATGACCGCCCGTCGTCGCCTGACCGCGAATCACGAGATCGAGAAGGTCGGTGCCGAGCTGCGTGCGATGATGCCGTGGATCGCGAAGAACAAGCTGGTCGACCAGTCGAAGAACTGATTCGGTGCCTGTGCGGCCCGATCAGTCTGCGCATGTGCGTGGACTGATCGGGCTTTTTCTTTCCGGGCTTGAATGATTCCGGTCGTGTCCTGAGACATGGATCGCTCATGATGGCGGACCTGTTCGCATGGCGTCCGCCGGATCGCCCTGTACGCAGTGTTCTGCCTTGCGCGTTGCCGTTGCGCAGGGTTTGCCGGAGTGAGCGCATGTCAGAGTACGACCCGCAGTATGTGAAACCGGCCGACCCGCTGAAACGTCGGCGCGGCATCTACATCCTGCCCAATCTGTTCACCACAGCCTCCCTGTTTGCGGGCTTCTACGCGATCGTGCAGGCCATGAACGGCCGCTACGAGTACGCCGCTGTCGCCATTTTTGTCGCCATGGTGCTTGACGGGCTTGATGGTCGGGTGGCGCGCCTGACCCATACGCAGTCCGCGTTCGGCGCCGAGTACGACTCGCTTTCGGACATGGTGTCCTTTGGCGCTGCGCCCGCGCTGATCGCCTACGAGTGGGCCATGCGCGGCCTCGGGAAATGGGGCTGGATTGCCGCCTTCATCTACTGTGCCGGCGCGGCATTGCGATTGGCGCGTTTCAACACCAATCTCGGCACGGTGGACAAACGATATTTTCAGGGACTGCCGAGCCCGGCCGCGGCAGCGTTGGTCGCCGGCCTTGTGTGGGTCACGACCGACAATGGGTACACCGGCCCGGACATGCGCTGGGCGGCGTTCGCAATCACCCTTTTCGCCGGCCTGACGATGGTCAGCAACGTGAAATTTTGGAGTGGCAAGGACATCAATCTGCGCCGAAGTGTGCCCTTCATCGTCATTTTCGGCTTCGTGCTTGCCTTCGTTGCGGTGTCGGTGAACCCGCCCATCGTGCTGTTCGGCCTGTTTGTCGCCTATGCGTTGTCCGGCTACGTGATGCTGCTGGCGAAAATCTTCACGCGAAAATCAGCTCAGCCTCCGGCCGACCCACAGTAAGTGCGATTGCCGGACGGCGGAATTGCATTTATATTCGCGTACATGAACGCGATCCGCCTTCCGTCGTCATCCCTCTCGCTGCGCCGCCTGCTGCTGGCCCGGCCGCTGCTGCGCTCGCGCGCACACTAATTCCTCCCCAAAATTTGCTGAAGTCTGCCCGCCGTGCGCCAGCGCCACCGCGGAGCGATCCCGTACGCCGAACATTCCAGTCTGAAACCGGAGAAAGTCATGTCTGAACGATTGATCATTTTTGACACCACCTTGCGCGACGGCGAACAAAGCCCCGGCGCATCGATGACGCGCGACGAGAAGTTGCGCATTGCCCGCCAGCTCGAACGCATGCGAGTCGACGTCATCGAAGCCGGCTTCGCAGCCGCTTCTAACGGTGACTTCGAGTCGGTACGCGCGGTGGCGGAAACCATTCGCGAATCCACCGTGTGCTCGCTCGCCCGTGCCAGCGAGAGCGATATCCGCCGGGCTGGCGAGGCGATCAAGCCCGCCGCCAGCGGGCGCATCCACACCTTCATCGCGACCAGCCCGATCCACATGGAGAAGAAGCTGCGCATGACGCCCGATCAGGTCGTGGCGCAGGCGATCAAGTCGGTCGGCTGGGCGCTCGAGTACACGGATGACGTGGAGTTCTCGGCCGAAGACGCCGTGCGCAGCGACATCGATTTCCTGGTCCGTGTCTTCACCGAGGTGATCAAGGCGGGTGCCCGGACCATCAACGTGCCCGATACGGTCGGCTATTCGGTGCCGGCGCAGTGGGCCGAGCGCATGAAGCAGCTCATCGAGCGGGTTCCGGGCGCCGACAAGGTCATCTGGTCGACGCACTGCCATAACGATCTCGGCATGGCGGTCGCCAATTCGCTTGCCGCTGTGATGGCCGGCGCACGCCAGGTCGAGTGCACGATCAACGGACTGGGCGAGCGGGCAGGCAATGCGTCACTCGAAGAAATCGTCATGGCAGTGCGTACCCGGCGTGATGTGTTCGGCCTTGAGACGCGTATCGATGCCACGCAGATCGTGCCGGCGTCGCGCCTGGTGTCGACCATCACCGGCTATCCGGTGCAGCCGAACAAGGCGGTGGTCGGTGCCAATGCCTTCGCGCACGAGTCCGGCATTCATCAGGACGGCGTGCTCAAGCACCGCGAAACCTACGAAATCATGCGTGCCGAGGATGTGGGCTGGAACACCAACAAGCTGGTGCTCGGCAAGCATTCGGGCCGAAATGCATTCCGCGCGCGCCTGAACGATCTGGGCATCGTGGTCGAGTCGGAAGAACAGTTGAACGTCGCGTTCGCCGCCTTCAAGGAGCTGGCCGACAAGAAGCACGAAATCTTCGATGAGGACCTGCAGGCGCTGATGAGCGACGAGTCGGTCACGCCGGAAGAGGAACTGTACAAGCTGGTCGCCATGAGCGTGCGTTCGGAAACCGGTGAAACGCCGCATGCCGCAGTGACGCTGATCGATGCAGGCCGCGAAGCGACCGTCGAGTCGAAGGGCAGTGGCCCGGTCGATGCGGCGTTCCGGGCGATCGAAATGGTGGCGGCGAGCAAAGCCGAACTGTTGCTCTATTCGGTCAACGCGATCACCACCGGTACCGACGCGCAGGGCGAGGTGACCGTCCGTCTGGCGAAGGGCGGCCGCATCGTGAATGGTCAGGGTGCGGACACCGACATCATCGTCGCTTCGGCCAAGGCCTACATCAACGCGCTGAACAAGCTGCGCGGCGGCCAGAAGCTGAATCCCCAGGGCGAAAGCCCGATCTGACCTGAAGGCCGGCGCCAGGGGCGCCGGCCTTTGTCACTCCGCTGCAGCCATCCGGCTTGGCGCCGTCAGTTTCGAATAGAACATGCAGCCGAAGAACAACGTCGTCGTCAGCACGGTTGCGACAGCCGCCAGCTGCGCCGACAGCCCGCTGTCGGACGTCGCACGCACGATGCCCTCCGTCAGGTAGACCAGGCTGAGCAATGACATCCACTGATGCGTGTAGCGCTTGCCACGCAGGATGCCGAACAGCGCGGCAAGCAACGGCACGATCTTCAACACCAGCCAGGACCCACCCGGACGCAGTGGAGCAAGCCACAGCTCCCACGCCAGGCCGAGCAGGATGAGGGCGACCAGGCTGATGCTGGCCATCAGGTTCCAGTGACGTGCGGTCATGTCAGGCGGCCAGTTTGAGTGCAGTGAGTGCAAGCCTGCGGCCGAGTGCGAAGGCGAGGCGTGCCTCCGGCTCGGTCAGCCGGTTGTCGCCATCGGCTCCCGCCACATGGCTGGCGCCGTAGGGCGATCCGCCGTCGGGTGTCGTGCTGAGGTCGGGTTCGGAGTAGGGCAGGCCGACAATGACCATGCCGTGATGGAGCAGCGGCAGCATCATCGTCAGCAGTGTGCTTTCCTGACCGCCGTGCTGTGAGGTGGTCGAGGTGAATACCGCAGCAGGCTTGCCTGACAGCGCGCCCGACAGCCATTGCGGACTGCTGCCATCAAGAAAGTACTTGAGCGGCGCGGCCATGTTGCCGAAGCGGGTCGGACTGCCCAGCGCCACGCCGGCGCATTCTTCCAGATCGCGTGCTTCGGCATAAGGTGCGCCGCTGTCCGGCACTGTCGAGGCGACCGCCTCGCACACCGTTGATACAGCGGGTACGGTGCGCAGGCGTGCGGCGGCACCGTCGACCGAGTCGATGCCGCGCCCGATCTGGCGCGCCAGATTGAGAACCGAGCCGTTGCGGCTGTAGTACAGAACCAGAATTTCCTTCACCGGATATCTTTCAACGCAGGTGA
The DNA here is from genome assembly GCF_024580145.1 of Methyloversatilis sp. XJ19-49. Classification (GTDB taxonomy): domain Bacteria; phylum Pseudomonadota; class Gammaproteobacteria; order Burkholderiales; family Rhodocyclaceae; genus Methyloversatilis. The sequence goes on along the minus strand of NZ_JANINI010000007.1, from coordinate 114,222 downwards.
TCCAGCACAATGAGGTGGCTGAGTGTACAGGCCCCGGCCCCGGTCACCGAATTTCCCGTTCTTCTTCGCGTACGACATGTCTTCCCGTTTCCCGGTTTCGCTCGGCCGCATTTTTCGGACACTGGCGGCCACGGCTCGTCGGCACCGGGACGCCCATGCGGCCCAGTCCGCCGCCGCGTTGGCACTGGCGCTGCTTTTCGCGCTGGTGCCGCTGCTGGTGCTGGCGCAGCAAATCGCCGATCTGTTGCCCGATGCGCTGCGCGTCGCCAAGCCGCTGCGCGCCTATCTGACCGGTACGCTGCTGCCGGATGAAACGGGCGCATCGGTGGTTCGCCACGCCATGCGCTTCGTCGCAAAGGCGCGCCGCCTTTCAGCGGCCGATCTGCTGGTGCTGCTGGTCAGTGCCTGGGTGTGGGTGCGCACCGCAGACCATGCGATCAATGCAATGTGGTCACAGGCGCCGCGACGCAGGCTGCGCCAGACCATGCTGGTCTATCTCGGCCTGCCGCTTCTGGCACCGCTTGCCCTGGGCACCGGAGCCGCGCTGAGCCTGTATCTGGTCACCGCGTCGCTCGGACTGATCGACGAGCCGACCTGGCTCAAGCTCGCGGCGCTGCGCGCGGCGGCCGCTCTGGTCACCGCCGGTTTTCTGCTGTTGCTGTACGGCATGCTGCCCCGCGCTCGCGTATCGCTGCGCTATGCGGCGACCGGTGCGCTGGTCGCCACGGCGCTGCTGTCGTTGATGCAGAAGGCTCTCAGTGTCTATATCGATCACGTGCCGGGCTATGAGCTGGTATATGGCGCGCTGGCGACCTTGCCGGTTTTCCTGCTGTGGCTCTATCTGTTCTGGAGCATCGTGCTGTTCGGCGCCAGCCTGACGGCGGAACTGCACGCAGGCGTGCGGTCGGGCAACAGACCCTAGGACGTCATCAGTTCTTCAAGTTCGAACAGTTCGAAGGCGTGAGTTTGCAGGGTGAGGTCCGACAACCGGGCATCTCCCAGCCGCAGGCGCTCGCCGGCGGCATGCGCGATGAGGATATCGCGCCCGACTGCGGCGCCCGTTTGCAGCATCAATGCCGGCTGCGGTCGGCGCGAAGTCAGCGGCGGCAGCCGCAGTGCTGCGACCGACATGCGACCGGATGCCCGCTCGGTGCCGAATATCACGGTGGCTGCCTGTGCGCCATGGCTGAGCAGTTCGACACCGATTTCCATCTGGTCCGCCTGTCCGCTGCGTGCCCAGCGCACCACGCAGATCATCCATTTCCGCGAATCGACGCCCTTGATCATGACCGGCGTGCCCGGACGTACAAGTCCGGTCTGGCCGCTCGCCAGACTCAGCGCGAAGCCGCTCGCACTGTCGTTCTGGATGATCCAGTGCGAACTGCAGTTCGACCAGTCCGGCGAGGCATCGCGCCGTTCGAGCAATGTCCATATCGCATCGAACCCGATCAGCATGCGCACGTCCTGGACGCGTTCGCGGCGCGCCTGCTGGCGCCTGGGCATCGACATCCAGCGCGACTGGAGCATGCGCATCAGCCGGCGCGTCGGCAGTTGTTCGAGACAGGCAGGCAGGTGCAGTTCGCCAGCGCTGCCCCCTTCGTCGATCAGATCGAGGTGCTGACCGAGTACCTGCCCCAGCCGCTGACATGAGCAGTAAAGGATGTGCCCGGTGCGTTCCATGTCGGCCGGTGTGCGCAACACCGCGGTGGGACCCCGGTCTATCTCGTCGTCGAGCCAGAACCATGAATCCAGGTCGCGATGGGGGGGTTGTACCTGCATCTGCACCGCCCCCGAGTAGCTGCGCACGTATTCGGCTACCCGGAAGAAATCGGACGGTGCAAGATTGGGCGGCTGGGCAAGCGCCAGCGCGACCAGTTGACGGTAAAGCTGTTCGGCGTCGACAGAGCCCGGCCCGCTTGTCATCGGCGTGGCTACGGTCCGCGCATGCATCAACAGCGCATTGGCGGTGCCCCACAGGCCCGGCGGGTCGTCGGCCGCGATGAGCACATTGAGTGCGTAGGCGTTGAGTACGCACACCATGGCATGTCCTGCGGTACGTGCGGGCCGATGGGCCGCGCCTTCTGCGAGCGCATCGAGATAGGCGCGGGCAAGCCGCATATGCAGCAAACAGAGCGTTTCCGCGGTGTTGCGCATTCCATGTTCGACCGGGAGGGCACTCGCCGCAAGCTCTGGCTTCAGTGCCGCAGTGCAGGTTCGCGCACGGTCGTGGAAGATATCGAGGATGCGCACACGAACGGTCTGTGCCACGTTCGCCTCGTCGAGCATGTCAAGGTGGGCAGACAACGCGGTCGATTCAACCGCGACTAGGCTGTCAGCCGGCTGTGCGAGCCAGTTGAGCACCGTTCTCATGCCGTCTCCCGTCCGCGCGTCACGGATGAGCCCTTCGAGCACGGGCGATACGGAAGCGGGAAAAGACATCGTGAGTGATCGTTGCAGCGGAAGAAGGAAGGGATGATTCTAGTAAACTCGGGCTTTTCGTGCGCAGGCCATACGCCTCACTTCTTTCTGGATCATGACCGACTTCCGACCCGCCAGCGCTGAACGCCCCCTCATCGACCCGGCCGACCGGCTGATTGTTGCCCTGGATGTACCGAGTGCCGATCAGGCGCGTGCCGTCGTCGACCAGCTGGGCGACGCGGTCCGCTTCTACAAGATCGGTCTGGAGCTGTTCATGACCGGCAACTACTTCGAGCTGCTCGACTGGCTGGTGCAGCGCGACAAGAAGGTGTTTGTCGACCTGAAGTTCTTCGACGTGCCGGAAACCGTGCGGTCGGCAGTCCGTGCGCTGTCCTGCAGCGGTGCGACCTTTGCGACGGTGCACGGCAATCAGGCCATCATGGAGGCGGCTGGCGCCGACAAGGGCGCATTGAAGATTCTCGCAGTGACCGTGCTGACCAGTCTCGATCGCGGCGATCTGGACGACCTCGGCTTTGCCTGTGATGTCGAAGCACTCGTTCTGTCACGCGCCCGGCGCGCGCTGGCAGCCGGGTGCGATGGTGTCGTGTCGTCCGGTCTTGAAGCGCCGGCGATCCGCGCCGAACTCGGTTCGCGCGTGCTGGTCGTGACGCCGGGCATCAGGCCGGTCGAGAACCGGCCGTCTGACGACCAGAAGCGTACCGTTGATGTCGCGCAGGCGTTGGCCAACGGTGCCGATTACCTCGTGGTCGGGCGCCCGATCCGCAATGCGTCCGACCCGGCCGCGGCCGCGCGCCGGATGCAGCAGCAGATCGCACAGGCGCTGGGTGTGTGCTGAAAGGAAACCCGCGTACGTCATCAGCCCTTCGGATGATGATTTGCGCGTGAGCCTTGCAGCATACTCATCGTGTCTTCAGTCAGCGTCGGGGCAGTACCGCGTTCACGTGCTTGCGTCGGCACCTACACCCGCCCGGTCGTCCATGCGTTCCCGGTTCTCCCGGGCCGCCAGGGCGCTGCTGTGCGCGCTCCTCCTGCTTGGTGCGCCAGCCGCTCTCGCAGCATCCGTGCTGGTCCTGCTCAGTGAATCGGGTGGCGCCTACGCGGAGTTTGCCGATTCATTGAAGGCTGAGCGCGGCGCGCGTGGCGGCTATTCGATCGCCGTGCTGTCGCGGGCAGACTTTTCGCCCGAAGCGCTCGAGTCGCATGATCTGGTGGTCGCTGTCGGTGCGAGTGCACTGCGCACGCTTGTGCAGAGCGAGGTCAATGTACCGGTGCTTTCCACGCTTGTGCCGAAGGCGGCTTACGAAGCCTTGGTTGCAGGTGATGCGCGCAGGTGGTCGGCCATCCATATCGATCAGCCATTTTCGCGTCAGGTGGCGCTGATCCGTCTGGCACTGCCTGACGTGCGGCGCATCGGCGTGGTGGCTGATGCTGATACACCGCAACGCCTGCAGCCGCTGCGCGAGGCGATGACCGGCACGCCGCTCCAGTTGGTGTTTGCGTCCTTTACAGGTGAGGCATCGCTTTTCTCGTCGCTCACACAGGTTCTTGAGCAGTCTCAACTGTTTCTCGCGCTGCCGGATCCGCGCGTGCACAACGCCGGCACCGTGCGCAATCTGCTGCTTACATCCTTCCGTGCCCGCATACCGGTGGTCGGATTTTCCGCCGCCTACGTACGTGCCGGCGCAGTGATGTCGCTTTACTCGACGCCCGAACAAATGGCGCGCCAGGCCACCGACGCGATGATCGGCTGGACACTCGAACGCAACTGGCCGCCTGCGCGCTTTCCCCGTCACTTCACGGTGTCGGTGAATACCCATGTTGCACGCTCGCTCGGCCTGCGGATCGCCGATGCCGAAGCCTTGCGCGACCAGCTGGTGCAGCAGGAGAAGTCGCCATGAAGCACTGGGGAATCCGATCCCGCGTTCTGCTGGTGGCACTTGCACCCCTGCTGGTGTGTGGCCTTGTCGGTGGCGTGTGGCTCGTGCTGGATCGTCTGGCCGCGCTCGAAAGCGCGCTGGTCGAACGGGGTCACGCCACTGCGCGTCAGGTTGCGGCCTCCGCCGACTACGGCGTGTTTTCCGGCAACACCGATGCACTGGTGGCGCTGATCGAGGCCGCGCGGCGCGAACGTGACGTCACGGGCATCATGGTATCGAACCGCGACGGAGACCTCGTGGTGTCGGGCGGCTTGCTCAGCCGTGAAGCCTATGTGCCCGGTGCCCGGCCGGCCGGACTGGCACTGGTCGAGCTTGAGTCCTCGACGCTTTTCATCGAGCCCATTGTGCGCAGTGCGGTGATCGGCGACCAGGACATGTTCGACGGGCTGACCGAAGGCTCGGTCGACAATCGCCCAACCGGTTGGGTACTTGTCGAGGTGTCGCGCAAGCGGGTCGATGCGCTGAAGACCGATTTCGCCGTGACAAGCGCGCTCGTCATTGCCTGCGCGCTGCTGGCGGCCAGCGCGTTTGCGATCCGCATCAGCCATACGGTGACCCGACCGGTGCGAGAAGTATCGCGCGTCGTCCGGCGAATCGGCGACGGTCATCTCGACGAGCGTGTGCCGGTGGCGGGAGGCGGGTCGCTGCGTATCCTGGGCGAAGGCGTGAACAACATGGCCGAGCGGTTAACCCGAGCGCGCGACGAGCTTGAAGCACGCATTGCTGACGCGACCCGCCAGTTGCGCAGTCGCACGGACGATGCCGAACGCGCCAATCACGCGAAATCACGTTTTCTTGCAGCCGCCAGCCATGACCTTCGCCAGCCGATGCACGCGCTCGGGCTGTTCGTTGCCGAACTGGCCGAACGCTTGCGCGGTTCGGAACATCGTTCCCTGATAAGGCAGATCGAGGAATCAGTCGGTGCGATGGAAGATCTCCTCGATGCGCTGCTCGACATGTCGAAGCTGGACGCCGGCGGCGTAACAGCGCGTCGTTCCGAGTTCGCATTGCAGCCGCTGTTGTCGCGCATCGTGGATGACTTCGCGGCCGATGCACTGCAGCGCGGATTGCGCCTGAAGCTGCGCGCGACCGACGCATGGGCGGATACCGATCCGCTGCTGCTTGAACGCATCATGATCAATCTGGTGTCGAATGCGGTTCGCTACACGCAGCGGGGCGGCGTGCTGATTGCCGTGCGAACGCGTGGCGATCTCCTGCGCATCGAGGTGCGCGACTCGGGTCCGGGCATCCCCGACGAGGCGCTCGAGATGATTTTCGAGGAGTTCTACCAATTGCAGAACCCGGCGCGCGCGCGTGGCCAGGGTCTCGGGCTCGGACTGGCCATCGTACGGCGACTGGTCGGACTGCTCGGCCACGAGGTGACCGTGCGCTCGCGGACCGGTGTGGGGTCGGTATTCGCGATCGAAGTACCCCGTGTCGAAGGTGGTAACCGCACTGTGCCTGAAGACGTGCCGGACGTGATGCCCGACCGGCTGTCGCTGTTCGTCGTCGTCATCGACGACGATCCGGGATCTCGCACGAGCATCGCCGGTCTGCTTGCCTCCTGGGGCTGCGAGGTGCTGTGTGCCGGAACACTGTCCGAAGCGCGCGACGCCATCCGGCAGCGCGAGAAGGCGCCGGCACTGATCCTGTGCGATTTTCGGCTCGCAGCCGTCGCGACCGGGATCGACGTGCTCGACACGCTGCTCGCCGAGCAGAAGGGTGAGATCGCCGCTGCACTGGTAACCGGTGACACCGATCCGCAGGTGAGGCGCATGGCGACCGCGCGCGGCTACCCGGTGTTGCACAAGCCGGTGCGTCCGGCTCGGTTGCGTGCATTGATCCAGCAGGTTCTTGCGCAGTCACAGAACCCGGTCGCCTGATGACGATCGAAGTTGCGCGGTGAATGTCTTGCTGCGTAGTAGGTTCTTCGCTAATATCGCGGGTTTTCCTCGTTTCGAAGGAAGTGCAATGGTCGTTATCCGTCTCGCGCGTGGGGGTGCCAAGAAGCGCCCGTTTTTCAATATCGTTGCGACCGATTCCCGCAATCGTCGCGATGGCCGCTTCATCGAGCGCGTCGGTTACTACAACCCGATCGCCCCGGAAGGCACCGGCCTGTCGGTCAACACCGAACGACTGGCCTACTGGACCGGCGTCGGCGCGCAACTGAGCCCGACGGTCGCCCGTCTGGTCAAGAAGGTCGCCTGATTTCCGGCTCGGCGAGCACCCTGGTCGTCCTCGGGCGACTGTCGGCGCCGTTCGGCGTGCAGGGTTGGTTGAGGCTGCACCCCTTCGGTGACGATCCTCAGTCGTGGAAAGTGATCGGAGACTGGCGTGTTCATGCCGACGCAGACGCGCCGGCTGATCAGTGGGGCACGCTGAAGCTGGCTGCGTTGAAACTGCAGAACACCGGGCCGGTCGTGAAGTTCGAAGGCTGCGACGACCGTAACGGGTCGGAAAAGCTGGTCGGCCTGTATGTAGCCGTGCCGCGCCATGAACTTCCGGATACCGGAGAGGATGAGTACTACTGGGGCGACCTGATCGGTCTGACGGTCGTGAACAGTGCGGGCGTGACGCTCGGTCAGATCGATCGGCTGCTGGAAACCGGTGCCGACGACGTGCTGGTCGTGGTCGATGCCCGATCGGGTGACAAGCCGGTTGAACGCCTGATTCCTTTTGTGTCGGCCGTGGTGACCGATGTCGATCGCGAAGCGGGCGTGGTTTGCGTCGAATGGGATGCGCAGTGGTAGGGCCTGATCGCGCTGACGAAGCAGCCGGAACGGCGGGTATCGCCTTCGAGGTGATCACGCTGTTCCCTGAAATGTTTGCGGCCATCGAGCGCAGCGGCATCACGCGACGCGCGATGGAGCGATCGCTGTGGCGCGCGAATTATGTCAATCCGCGCGATTACGCGACTGACGCCCACCGTACCGTGGATGACCGTCCGTATGGCGGTGGTCCCGGCATGGTGATGATGGCGGAACCGCTCGCGCAGTCGATCGCGGCGTGCAGGGCGCGCCATGGCGGCGCGGTGAAAGTGGTGCACTTTTCACCGGCGGGCGAGCGATTGACGCATCGTCGCGTGATGGACCTGTCAGGCGCGCAGGCGCTTGTCTTGTTGTGTGGTCGGTATGAAGGGGTGGATCAGCGCTTGATCGACCGCCATGTCGACCTTGAAATATCGCTGGGTGATTTCGTGTTGTCCGGCGGTGAGTTGCCGGCGATGGTGCTGATGGATGCCATCATCCGCCAGCTTCCGGGCGCACTGAATGACGCAAATTCGGCGATCGAGGATTCATTCGTTGCCGGCCTGCTCGACTGTCCGCACTACACGCGGCCGGAAACGTGGGAAGGCGAAACGGTGCCGGAAGTGCTGTTGTCGGGTGATCATGCCCGTATCCGGCGCTGGCGCGCCGAGCAGGCTCTGGCGCTGACGCGCAAGCGTCGTCCTGATCTGCTGTAGGAAAATGACGTAAATGCAGTTGAAGTAGAGAGGGTGATCGCGTACGGATCACTTCAATAAATGCGCGCATCACGGAACAGGTGCTCTGCGGCAAGGCAATGCCACTGACCAGGAGTTTTTGCAATGAATCTGATTGAGCAACTCGAACAGGAAGAAATCGCCCGTCTGGGCAAGAACATCCCTGACTTCGCGCCCGGCGATACGGTGATCGTGAACGTGAACGTGGTCGAAGGCGAGCGCAAGCGCGTCCAGGCTTACGAAGGCGTCGTGATCTCGAAGCGCAACCGCGGCCTGAACTCGAATTTCATCGTTCGCAAGATTTCCAGCGGCGAAGGCGTCGAGCGGACATTCCAGACCTACTCGCCGCTGATCGCGTCGGTCGAGGTGAAGCGCCGCGGCGACGTGCGCCGCGCCAAGCTGTACTACCTGCGCGAGCGTTCGGGCAAGTCGGCGCGCATCAAGGAAAAGCTTGTGCGCCGCGCTGCACCGGCTGCCAAGCAGGACTGAACGCAGTCCTGCGGGGCGCCTCGGCGCCCCCTGCAGCGATGATGAAAAAGGGACCTCGCGGTCCCTTTTTCACGTCTGGCCTCGCGCTGATGTCAGCTGGCATCCAGCGGCTGCAGCGCAGCCCGCACCCGAGCCCGCACGCCCGCCTCATCCAGTCCGACCTCCGCCATCAGTTGCGCCGGATCGCCGTGATCGACGAAGCGGTCAGGCAGGCCGATGCGCACCACGCGACAGGCGAGTCGGGCGTCGTTGATCACGCGCTCGACTTCGCTGCCGGCGCCGCCGATCAGCGCGTTCTCTTCCAGCGTCACCAGCACTGCGTGGCGCTGCGCCAGTTCGATTACAAGCGCCGTGTCGAGCGGCTTGGCAAATCGCATGTTCGCCACGCTGGCGTCGAACTCATCAGCCACTGCCAGCGCCGGTGTGAGCATGGCGCCGAAGGCAAGCAGGGCGACTTCGCCGTTGCCGGAACGGCGCAGCTCGCCCTTGCCGATCGGCAAGGCGCGCATGTCGCTCTGCAACGGTACGCCGGGGCCACTGCCGCGCGGATAGCGTACGGCGCTGGGACCTTCGTGCAGATAGGCGGTGTACAGCATCTGCCGGCACTCGTTCTCGTCGCTTGGTGTCATCACGACAATGTTCGGCAGGCACATCAGGTAGGACAGGTCGAACGCACCGTGATGGGTCGCACCGTCGGCACCCACCAGACCGGCGCGGTCGAGTGCCATCATGACCGGCAGGTTCTGCAGGCAGACGTCGTGGATCAACTGGTCGTAAGCGCGCTGCAGGAAGGTCGAGTAGATGGCGACCACGGGCTTCATGCCTTCGCATGCGATGCCGGCCGCGAACGTCAGTGCGTGCTGTTCGGCGATCCCCACATCAAAGTAGCGCGTCGGGTATTCCTGGGCAAAGCGCACCATGCCCGAGCCTTCGCGCATCGCCGGCGTGATCGCCATCAGCTTGTCGCTCAGCGCCGCCATGTCGCACAGCCAGTCACCGAACACCTGGGTGTAGGTCAGCTTGCCGGCGCCCTTGGCCGTCTGGATTCCCGCATGGTGGTCGAACTTGCCGACACCGTGGTACAGGATGGGGTCGGCTTCGGCCAGCTTGTATCCGTAGCCCTTCTTCGTGATCACGTGCAGGAATTTCGGTCCGGGCAGTTCGCGCAGGTTTTCCAGTGTCGGAATCAGTGCGTCAAGATCATGTCCGTCGATCGGACCGTAGTAATGGAAGCCGAATTCCTCGAACAGCGTGCCGGGCGTGATCATGCCCTTCACGTGTTCTTCCGCACGCTTGGCGAACTCCTTCAGCGAAGGTGCCAGTTCGAGCACCTTTGCTCCGGCTCGCCGCGCAGCATTGTAGGTCTGGCCCGACAGCAGGCGTGTCAGATACTTGTTCAGCGCGCCGACCGGCGGCGAGATAGACATGTCGTTGTCGTTCAGGATGACAAGGATGTCCGCGTCTTCGACGCCAGCATTGTTCAGCGCCTCGAATGCCATGCCGGCGGTCATCGCGCCGTCGCCGATCACCGCGATGCTGTGCCGTTTCAGCCCTTGTGCGCGGGCTGCGACGGCCATCCCGAGGGCCGCGGAGATGGAGGTCGAAGAGTGCGCGGTGCCGAAGGTGTCGTACTCGCTTTCGCAGCGGCGGGGGAAGCCGCTCACGCCCTGATACTGGCGCAGTGTCGACATGCGTTCGCGCCGGCCGGTCAGTATCTTGTGCGCGTAGGTCTGGTGGCCGACATCCCACACGATGCGGTCGTGCGGCGTGTTGTAGATGTGATGCAGCGCGACCGTCAGTTCCACCGTGCCGAGGTTGGACGACAGGTGACCGCCGGTGCGCGACACCGATTCGAGCAGGAATCTGCGCAGTTCGGCCGCCAGCGGCGCGAGGTCGCGCGCGTCGAGCGCCCGCACGTCGGCCGGAGAGCCGATCGTGTCGAGCAGCGGGTAGGCGCTTGTCGTTTGCAAGGATCTGTCCATGTTCAGTTCTGCCGTGTCAGCACGAAATCGGCGAGTTCGCGCAGGCGTTGTGCCTTGTTGCCGAAACCGGTGAGGCTGTCGAGCGCTTCGTCGTGCAGTTCGCGGGCTCGTTCGCGCGCCCGGCCGATGCCCAGCGTTGTGACATAGGTCGGCTTGTTCGCCGCGGCGTCCTTGCCCGCAGTCTTGCCCAGCGCCGCCGTGCTCGCTTCACAGTCGAGCAGGTCATCCACCACCTGGAACAGCAGCCCGACCCGTGCCGCGTAATGGTCCAGCTTCGCCGTGCCGGCTGCGTCCAGTTCCCCGCAGGCGGCGCCCAGTTTCACCGCACAGCGTATCAGCGCACCGGTTTTGTGGATATGCATGAATTCGAGCGCCTCGACGTTCAGTTCCAGGCCGACCGATGCCAGATCGATCGCCTGACCGCCCGCCATGCCGCGTGAGCCGGACGCGATCGCCAGTTGCGTGATCAGATCTATCCGCGTGACCGGGGCGACCGAACAGTGTTCCGCAAGAAGAAGGAAAGCAAGCGATTGCAGGCTGTCGCCGACCAGCAGCGCCGTGGCGTCGTCGTACTGCACATGCACTGTGGGCTTGCCGCGGCGCAGCACATCGTCGTCCATGCAGGGCATGTCGTCATGCACGAGGGAATAGACGTGGATCAGTTCGAGCGCACAGGCAGCGGCGTCGAGTGCTTCGGGTGCGGCGCCTGACAGGCTGCCTGCCGCGTGACAGAGCAGCGGACGCACCCGCTTGCCGCCGCCCAGCGCGGCATAGCGCATGGCTTCATGCAATCGTGCAGGGGCTATCGTGTCCGGCGGCAGAAAGCGGCTGAGTGCGCATTCGGTACGCTGCTGTACAGCGCTCACCCAGTCGCGGAAACCCGGTCCGACTTCAGTCATTGTCACGCGCGCCTGCATCGGCCGGAAAATCGCGCAGCAACCCGTCTTCGAGTATCTGTACCTTCTGTTCGGCAGCATTCAGCGCCGACTGGCAGTGGCGCACCAGATCAATACCTCGCTGGTAACGCTCCAGCGCGCTGTCGAGCGGCAGCTTGCCGTCTTCCATCGCACGCACGATGGATTCGAGTTCTTCGATGGCGGTCTCGAAGCTGGCGGGTTCTGACGCCGCTTCCGATTTTCGGATCATTCTGGGTACGGGCGCTGGCTGGACCGCGAAAAATAGCTGATCCACCCCGGGCGGTCAAACCTGCATCTGGTTATACTCACCGGCTTTGTCACGCGCACCCGGCCCTCGCACATCCGTGCACAGACTTTCTCGTGCCATGTGTTCCGCGCAGGCCGGCGCGCGGTTTTCCAACTTTGACTTCGGGGGTTGGGGAATGTCCGATCTACAGTCCATTACCCGTCTGGAACCGGCGCAATCACAGTTTCCGGTGTCCTGGTACGTCGATGCATCGCTGTTCGAACTCGAAAAGCGCGTGCTGTTCGACAACGGGCCGGGTTATGTGGGGCATGAACTGATGGTGCCCGATCCGGGCGACTATCAGACCCTGGGCTGGGCCGACGATGCACTCATGCTGGTACGCAACGCGTCCGGCGTCGAACTGCTGTCCAACGTATGCCGCCATCGTCAGGCGCTGATGATGAAGGGGCGCGGCAACGCATCCAACATCGTCTGCCCGGTGCATCGCTGGACCTATGACACGCGGGGCGAACTTCTGGGCGCGCCGCATTTCCCGGACACACCCTGCCTGAACCTGAAGCGACAGCCGCTGCAGAACTGGAAAGGGTTGCTGTTTTCGGGCCAGCGCGACATCGCAGCCGATCTGGCCGGCATGCAGGTGGCACCCGATTTCGATTTTTCCGGCTACCGGCTCGATCACGTCGAAATGCACCAGTGCAACTACAACTGGAAGACCTTCATCGAGGTCTATCTGGAGGATTATCACGTCGAGCCCTTCCACCCCGGGCTGGGCAAGTTCGTCACGTGCGATGACCTGAGCTGGGAATTTGCTCGCGATTTCTCGGTGCAGAGGGTCGGCGTGAACAACCGCCTCGCGCGGCCCGGCACGCCGACCTACGAACGCTGGCACCGCGCGGTGCTCGACTACTATCAGGGCGAGCTTCCGCCGCACGGCGCGATCTGGCTGACCTACTACCCGAACATCATGGTCGAGTGGTATCCGCACGTGCTGGTGGTCAGCACGCTGTACCCGCAGGGACCGGACAGCACGCTGAACGTGGTCGAGTTCTACTACCCGGAAGACATCGTGCTGTTCGAGCGCGAATTCATCGAAGCCGAACGCGCCGCCTACATGGAAACGGCACGCGAGGACGACGAAATCGCGGAGCGCATGGACGCCGGCCGGCGCGCGCTGATGAAGCAGGGCCGCTCGGAAACAGGACCTTATCAGTCGCCGATGGAGGATGGCATGCAGCACTTCCACGAGTGGTACCGCCGCGAAATGGCCGACTATCTGTGACGGCCGGATGCCCGTGAGCCCTGGTCGGTGCCTCGGGCAGGACGGGGTACCCCGGTGCCTCGCTTCCTTGTGCAGCTGAGGGTCTGACGATGCAGTCGCTGTGGATGGTGCTGGCCAGCCTGCTGTTTGCGTCGATGGGCGTGTGCGTGAAGCTGGCGAGCGACGCCTTGCCGGCGTCGGAAATCGCTTTCTACCGTGGATTCATCGCGCTGCTGCTGGTGGCCGTGGTGATGCGCCTGCGCGGTGCCGACTTCGCCACGCCGCACGCTGGCGTGCACCTGAAGCGCGGCCTGTCGGGCGCGGTTTCGCTCATCCTTTACTTCGAAGCCATATCGCTCCTGCCATTGCCGACTGCGGTCACGCTGAACTACACCTCGCCGCTGTTCATGGCCGCCTGGCTCGGCTTCACCGCTTCGGGCGAATTGTCACGACCGCTGATGCTGGCGCTGGCCATCGGTTTCGCCGGTGTCGTACTGGTGCTGCAGCCGACGCTGGGCAGCGACCAGTGGGTCGGCGGGCTGTTCGGACTGGGGTCCGGGTTGATCGCCACCGTCGCCTACCTGAGCGTGCGCGATCTGGGGCGCCTCGGTGAACCCGAGTGGCGCATCGTGCTCTACTTCTCTGCCTGTTCGGCCGTGCTGGGCGCGCTGTGGGCACTGGCCGACGGCGGATTCCACTTCCATTCGGCACGCACCTGGGCATTGCTCGGCGGCGTCGGCGTGTTCGGCACGGCGGCTCAGCTTTGCATGACCGCTGCCTACAAGGGGGGACGCACGCTGGTGTCGGCCAGTCTGGCCTACACGACGGTCGCCTTTTCCACGCTTTACGGCATCCTGCTGTGGCAGGAGGTCCCGACTGCAGTAGTCTGGCTGGGCATGCTGCTCATCGTTGCCAGCGGCCTGCTTGCGCTGCTCAGGCCGCCGCCGGTGAAGTCCTAGTTCTGAAAGGAGATTTCAAATGATCGCAACGGAGTCCGAAGGCAATCTGGTGACGGTGTCTGCCTTCGGCGAGTTCACGCTGGCGGATTACCGCGAGTTCGAAGACCTGGTGAATTACCGCATCAAGTTCGAAGGCGTGGTCAATCTGCTGATCGACCTTCGCCAGATGACCGATTTCACGCTCGACATGGCGCTCGAGGAACTGCGCTTCGCCCGCGCGCACAGCCACGATTTCGGCCGTATCGCGGTGATCGCAGGCAGTCCGTGGATGGTCTGGACGGCCTGGCTGTCGCAGGTGTTCGTCGATGCCGACGTGACCGTGTTCGACGACGAGGCCAGCGCGCGCGCCTGGCTCGCCGAAACGGTGTGAGCGCCATGGGCCCGCTGATCAGCGCCGATGCACTCGCCGGTCGCCTCGGCGACGACGCCCTGGTCGTGATCGACTGCCGGCATGACCTGGCAAGACCTGACGCCGGCGAGGCCGCCTGGGCCGGGAGCCATATTCCCGGGGCGCTGTTCATGCACCTCGATCGCGACCTGTCGTCGGTGAAGACCGGCAGCAACGGCCGTCACCCGCTGCCGTCGCCGGCCGCCTTCACCGCGCTGCTCGGCCGCTGCGGCATCACGCCCGGGCACTCGGTGGTCGCCTACGACGACGCGGGCGGGATGTTCGCCGCCCGTCTGTGGTGGATGCTGCGCTGGGTCGGCCATGCCGACGCCGCAGTGCTCGACGGCGGCCTCGCCGCCTGGCTCGCCGCGGGCGGAGCACTCAATCAGAGCGTGCGCAGCCGCCCAGCCACTCGCTATCCGGAGGGCGCGGTCGACACCACGGTGGATGCCGATGCGCTGCTGGCCAATCTCGACGGCGGCGCGCTGCTGGTGGTCGATGCGCGTGCGCCGGACCGTTTCCGGGGCGAGAACGAAACGCTGGATCCGGTCGGCGGCCACATTCCGGGCGCGGTCAATCGTTTCTTCAAGCTCAATCTGACCGACGATGGCCGCTTCAAGCCGGCGGATGTGCTGCGCGCCGAGTGGTGCGCGATCGCGAAAGCACGCGATCCGGCGACGCTCGTCATGCAGTGCGGCAGTGGCGTCACGGCCTGCCACAACCTGCTGGCGCTCGAACTGGCCGGCCTGTCCGGTGCGCGCCTCTACCCGGGTTCGTGGAGCGAATGGTGCAGCGATCCGGCGCGGCCGGTGGCGCGCTGAACAGCGTCACCGACGATGCGCAGATCGTGCGCGAATTGCTCGCGCAGGTTGCCCTGCGGGGCGCCGGACGTTCGATCTGCCCGTCTGAAGTCGCGCGGGCGCTGGCCGCTGACTGGCGCGCGCTGATGCCACGCGTGCGCGAGGTGGCACGCCGGCTGGCGCGCGAGGGCCGGGTCGTCATCACGCAAGGCGGTGAAAAGCGCGATGCCGACGGCGACTGGCGCGGCCCGATCCGTATCGCTCAGGCATCCGGGCCTTGTTCCGGCTCCACCTGAGCGAACTGTTCACCGAGGAAATCCAGCAGCCGGCGCACCCGCAGCGGCATGTGGCGGCCGGCGGGCAACATCGCATGCAGCGGAAAATCTTCGCCGCGCCAGTCGGTCAGCAGTTCGACCAGCCGGCCGCTCGTCAGATCGTCGATGACGTCCAGCCGCGCCTTGGTTGCGATGCCCAGCCCTTCGATCACCCACTGCCGCACCAGTGCACCATCGTAAGCCAGCCGGTTGCCCCGCACCGTGATCGTCGTTTCGACGCCCGCGCGTTCGAAGCGCCATGCCAGATGCGGCCGGCCGCTGCGGTACAGGGCAAGGCAATTGTGCTGCACCAGTTCCGATGGATGAGCGGGGGCGCCGTGCCGCGCGATGTAGTCTGGCGAGGCCACGACGACCCGTCGCGTGACATGCAGCCGGCGCGCCACCATGGATGAGTCCGGCAACTCGCCGTAGCGCACCGCCAGATCGACCCGCTCCCGCACCAGGTCCTGCAGTGTGTCGGACACGTACAGCGTCAGCCGGACATCCGGATGTTGTGCAATGAAGCGGTCCAGCATGGCGGACAGCGCACCGCGACCGAGATCGGACGGCGCCGCGAGGTGGATGTCGCCAGTCAGGGTCTCGCGCCCGGCACCGAGCAGCGCGCGCGCGTCGTCGAGATCGCCGAGTGCGCGCCGTGCATGGTCGCGCAGCAGTTCGCCCTCGGCCGTCAGCCGCATCGAACGCGTCGACCGCTCGATCAGGCGCACGCCGAAAACCGCTTCCAGCCGCTTCAGCGCGGCACTGGCGGCGGCCGGCGTCAGATCGAACTGGCGCGCGGCGGTGCTCAGTGAACCGGCGTCGGCGATGCGGACGAACAGTTCCAGTTGGGAAAGGGTCAGGTCGCGCAGTTTCATTTTCAAAAATTGTTTGAAGATGAATTGGGTATTTGCTGGATTATCAATCGATTCTGCAGGCGTTAGCATGGCGACCACTTCACCAGTCGTCCGGGTCAATGCAATGAAAGCCGTCGCCTTCCGCGAAAACCTGCCGGTGGATCGCGCAGATTGTCTGGTCGATATCGAACTGACGCCGCCTGAGGCGCACGGGCATGATGTGTTTGTGCGGGTCGAGGCGGTGTCGGTCAATCCGGTCGATACCAAGGTGCGCCGCAACAACCCGCCGCCGGAGGGCCAGTGGCGCGTACCCGGCTGGGACGCAGCCGGCGTGGTCGAAGCCGTCGGCGCCCAGGTCACCCGCTTCAGGCCGGGTGACCGCGTGTGGTACGCCGGCGACCTGACGCGGCAGGGCAGCAATGCGCAATTCCAGGCTGTGGATGCACGTCTGGTCGGTCGCATGCCGGTCTCGCTCGGATTCGCCCAGGCGGCGGCGCTGCCGCTGACCGCCATCACGGCCTGGGAGCTGCTGTTCGATCGGCTGCAGGTGCACGACGCCGAAGGCCGGTTGCTGGTGGTGGGTGCGGCCGGCGGCGTCGGCTCCATCCTGCTGCAGCTGGCGCGTGAATTGACGCGGCTGACGCTGATCGCCACCGCGTCGCGACCGGAAACCGAAGCCTGGGTGCGCAAACTGGGTGCGCATCACGTGATCGATCATCGGCAGCCGCTGGCGCAGGCGCTGCGCGCGGCGGGCATCGAATCGGTGACGCATGTTGCCAGTCTGACCCAGACCGATCTGCACTACGCGCAGCTGGTCGAAGCGCTTGCGCCGCAGGGCCGGCTGGCGCTGATCGACGATCCGGCCGGGCCGCTCGATGTGCTCGCCTTGAAGCGCAAGAGTCTGTCGCTGCACTGGGAACTGATGTTCACGCGCTCGCTCTACCAGACCGCCGACATGGCCGAGCAGGGTACGCTGCTCGACGCCGTCGCCGACCTGGTCGATGCCGGACGCCTGCGCAGCACGCTGGGCGAGCACTTCGGCGCCATCAACGCAGCCAATCTGCG
Organism: Methyloversatilis sp. XJ19-49; assembly: GCF_024580145.1. Lineage (GTDB taxonomy): Bacteria > Pseudomonadota > Gammaproteobacteria > Burkholderiales > Rhodocyclaceae > Methyloversatilis. Next base: position 97,092 of record NZ_JANINI010000007.1, on the reverse strand, counting down.
CCGTGCGCACGCGCTGCTGGAAAGCGGCCGGGCGCGCGGCAAGATCGTGCTGGAAGGATTCTGATTCCATACCGCGGATGAATGCCGCAAGGCCCGATCACGCTTGATCGCTTCGGGTCGGACCGGTGTGCATCCGCGGCGAGGCCATTTCAATTCGGGGAGTACTGCATGACCACACTTTTCGACCCGCTCAAGCTGGGCGACATCGCACTGAACAACCGCATCGTCATGGCGCCGCTGACGCGCAACCGCGCGCTGCCCGGTCAGGTGCCGGGACCGCTGACCGTCGAGTACTACACGCAGCGCGCGAGCGCCGGCCTGATCATCGCCGAGGCGACGCAGGTCAATCCGATGGGGCAGGGCTATCTCGACACGCCGGGCATTCACTCCGCCGAACAGGTCGCCGGCTGGCGCAAGGTGACCGATGCGGTGCACGCCGCAGGCGGTCGCATCATCCTGCAGCTGTGGCACGTCGGCCGCATTTCGCACACGTCGCTGCTGCCCGGCGGCGCATCTCCGGTGTCGTCCACGTCGCGGCGTCCGGATGCGCAGTGCTTCACGCGTGACGGGTTCGTCGATGTGTCCGCACCGCGGGCGCTGCGCGACGACGAACTGCCCGGTCTGATCGACGACTACCGCCGCGCCGCGCGCAATGCGATCGACGCCGGTTTCGACGGCGTGGAAGTGCATTCGGCCAACAGCTATCTGCTGGAGCAGTTCCTGCGCGACAGCGTGAATGACCGCAGCGGCCCGTATGGCGGCCCGATCGAGAATCGCGCCCGGCTGCTGCTGGAGATCATGCAGGCAGTGGTTGCAGAAGTCGGCGCCGGTCGCACCGGCGTGCGCCTCTCGCCCGCCACGACCTTCTGCGATACGCCGCTCGACAGCAACCCTCAGGCGCTGCACAGCCATGTGCTGGACCGGCTGTCGGCGCTGGGCATCGCCTTCGTGCACATGATCGAGGGTGAAACCGGCGGCGAACGCGCACCAGCCAGCGTCAAGCCGCCGATCGACTACGCGGCGCTGCGCGCACGGTTCAACGGTGGCTGGATCGCGAACAATGGCTACGACCGCCCGATGGCGATGGATGCCGTCGCATCGGGTGGCATCGACGCGGTGGCTTTCGGCCGCCCCTTCATTTCGAACCCGGATCTGGTACGCCGCCTGCGCGACAACGCGCCGTACAACGAGTTACGCGCCGAACTGATGTACGGCGGCGGTGCAGCGGGCTATACCGATTATCCGGCGCTGGACGCTGCCTGATCGCTCAGGGAAGGTCTTGCGGCAGGGGGCGCACCGCCGGTTCGGGGCGCGTCCACATCCAGCCGGCGACCACCATCAACATCACATATACGCCGCCGCGTACCCACCCCGGCACCGGGCTGAACCACAGCGTGGTGGCGCTGAACAGCATCATCGCGCTGGCCAGCCACTTGGCGCGCCGCGGAATGGCGCCTTGTTCGCGCCAGTTCGTGATGCAGGGGCCATAGGTCGGGTGCGCCAGCAATCTGGCTTCAAGTTCCGGCCAGCCCCGGCTGGCCGCCCAGGCCGCCAGCAGCAGGAAGGGCACGGTTGGCAGCACCGGCAGCACCGCACCGATCACGCCCAGCACTACCGAAACCGCGGCCAGCAGCCGCCACAGAAATTGTCGGGTCCAGTGGATCAACACGGATGGAGCAAGGGCGAAAGCTGCATTGTGCCGCACCCCGCCACGCGTTGGCCGGTCGATGAANATCGGCCGACGTTTCGATCACCGGTTCGGGCACGGCGGCCAGCGCCACGCGATTGACCGAGGCAGCCGCCACCGCGGCGCCTGCGATGCCTGCGTTGAGCAAAAAATCTCTGCGGGAAGTCATGTCATGTCCTTCGAATTCGATGCAACGGATTGTGGGAGCGGCGGCCTCGCCGCGATGGATGCCGCGATGATCGTTGATCAACGCGCCGATCGCGGCGAGGCCGCCGCTCCCACAGTGACTGCGTAAATCCCGGCAGGAACGGCGCGGGGGGCCGATCTTACCGTCGCAGATCGAGGGTGAACGGGAAGTTTGGATTGCGGTCCTCGGGTGGGGCGGACAGGTGGCCGGGGGTATGTCCCATGGCGAAGAAGCGCGCGAGACGGCGGCCTTCCGCTTCGTACGAATTGACCGGGAAGCTTTCGTGATTGCGCCCGCCGGCGTGCGCGACGTGGTACTGGCAGCCGCCCATCGAACGCTTCATCCAGTCGTCCACCAGATCGAACACCAGCGGGGCGTGTGGCGGGATGGTCGGGTGCAGGCAGGTGGCCGGTTGCCAGGCGCGGTAGCGTACGCCGGCGACGTATTCACCCACGCGACCGGTTGGCGACAGGGGCACGCGCCGGCCATTGACCGCCAGCACATGCCGGTCGTCGACCAGGCCCTGCACCTTGACCTGCAGGCGCTCGACCGAAGAATCGACATAGCGCACCGTGCCACCAGCGCCGCCTTCCTCACCCAGCACATGCCACGGTTCAAGTGCGCTGCGCAATTCCACCAGCACGTTGCGGGCGGAGAACTGCCCCATCCGCGGGAAGCGGAACTCGAAGTGCGGCGCGAACCATTGCAGTTCCATCGGGTAACCGAAGGCACGCAGGTCATCGATCACGTCCCCCATGTCCTCCCACACGAAGTGCGGCAGCATGAAGCGGTCGTGCAGTTCGGTGCCCCAGCGCTTGAGCTTCGGCGGCGCATACGGTTGCTGCCAGAAGCGGGCGATCAGCGCGCGCAGCAGCAGTTGCTGCGTCAGGCTCATGCGCGCATGCGGCGGCATTTCGAAGCCGCGCATTTCCAGCAGGCCGAGCCGGCCGGTCGCGCCATCCGGCGAGTAAAGCTTGTCGATGCAGAATTCGGCGCGGTGCGTATTGCCGGTGGCATCGACCAGCAGGTTGCGCAGGATGCGGTCGATCAGCCAGGGCGGCGTGTAGCCCGTATCGCGCGAACGGCGCTCGATTTCGGCGAACGCGATTTCCATCTCGTACACCGAATCGTTGCGCGCCTCGTCGATGCGCGGCGCCTGACTGGTCGGGCCGATGAACAGGCCGGAAAACAGATACGACAGCGCCGGATGGTTGTGCCAGTAACTGATCATGCTGCGCAGCAGATCGGGCCGTCGCAGGAAGGGCGAGTCGGCCACCGTGGCGCCGCCCAGCACGAAGTGATTGCCGCCGCCGGTACCGCTGTGGCGGCCGTCGATCATGAACTTCTCGGTACCGAGGCGGGTTTCATGCGCAGCCTCGTAGAGGAAGGTGGTGCCGGCGACCATGTCGTCCCATGAGTGGTAGGGCTGGATGTTCACTTCCAGCACGCCCGGGTCGGGCGTGATGCGCAACACCTCGACGCGTGCATCGCGCGGCGGCTCGTAGCCTTCGAGCACCACCGGGTGGCCGCAGGCGGCCGCGGTCAGTTCGACCGCAGTGACCAGTTCCAGATAATCGTCCAGTGTCGGCAGCGGCGGCATGAACAGGTACATCACTCCGTGGCGCACCTGCGCGCACAGCGCGGTGCGGGTGATCCAGCCGGCGGATTCGAGTGTTTCCGGCTTGCGGTCGGTGGCCGGCACGCGGGTCGCCGCCGGACCTGCGGAGGCGAAGTCGATGGCCGTCGCATCGTCGTCCTCCGGCTGCTGCAGGCGCACGGCGATGTCGCGCTGCGGCCGCAGCGGCACCTGCCGCTGCACCGGGTCGGGCGCATGCACCCATGGGTATTCGGCGGCCGACACCCAGGGTTGGGAATCGAGCGGCAGCCGGTAGCCCATCGGCGAATCACCCGGAATCAGGAAGCAGCGTTCGTCGCGCAGGAACCACGGACCGCTCTGCCAGGCGTTGCCGGCCGGTGTGCGCGCCAGCGGCAGGATGTGGCCGACCTCGCTGTCCAGCCCGTCATGGAACAGCCGGCGCATGCGCTCGCGCTCCAGCGGATCTTCGAGCCGTGAATCGAACGGATCGACGTTCGCCGGCAGCTTGCGTTCGCGCCACAGGTAGTACCAGACGTCCTCGAAGGCCGGAAACACATATTTGCCGTCCACTTCAAGGCGCTTCGACAGCGCCTTCAGGAAGGTCGCGCAATGTTCCGCGGTGAGCGCGTAATCGACCGCTTCGTCGGCGATCAGGCCGGGATCGGTCCACATCGGCTCACCGTCGCGCCTCCAGAAGCAGGACAGCGACCAACGCGGCAGCTGTTCGCCCGGATACCACTTGCCCTGGCCGTAATGCAGCAGGCCTCCCGGCGCATAGCGCGCCTTCAGTTTCGCCAGCAATTCCGCGCCGAGCAGGCGCTTGACCGGCTTGTCCGGCGGCGAATCGGCGGTGGTGTTCCACTCCGGGCCATCGCGGTCATCCACCGACACGAAGGTCGGCTCGCCGCCCATGGTCAGCCGCACATCGTGCTGAGCCAGATCGATGTCGATGCGATGACCCAGCGTTTCGATGCGCGACCAGGCGTCGTCGGTGTAGGGCTTGGTCACGCGCGGCGCTTCCCATATGCGCTCGACCTTCATGTGGTGCTCGAATTCGGTTTCGCACTTTTCGGTCAGTCCGCTGATCGGCGCCGCCGATGACGGGTCGGGCGAGCAGGCGAGCGGAATGTGGCCCTCGCCGGCGAACAGGCCGGACGTCGCATCCAGCCCCACCCAGCCGGCGCCCGGCAGATACACCTCGCACCAGGCGTGCAGATCGGTGAAATCGTTCTCCGGGCCGCTCGGGCCGTCGAGCGACTTCACGTCGGCGGTGAGCTGTATCAGATAGCCGGACACGAAACGCGCCGCCAGCCCCAGATGACGCAGCACCTGCACCAGCAGCCAGGTCGTGTCGCGGCACGAGCCGCTGCCCTTCTGCAAGGTTTCCTCCGGCGTCTGCACGCCCGGCTCCATGCGGATCAGGTAGCGGATGTCGCCCTGCATCTGCTGGATCAACGCAACGAGATAGTCGACGCTGGCCTTGCCGTTGCTGCCGAACAGGGTGCGTGCGTCATCGACCCAGCGGGTGAATTTCGGCGCGTTGTCGCGGGTCAGCGGCAAGGTGACCAGATACGGGAACAGTTCGCGCGTCTGCTCTTCGTTGTATCCGAAGGGAATTTTCTCGGCCGCCGGTTCGAGGAAGAAATCGAACGGATTGATGACCGACATTTCGGCGATCAGATCGACCTCGATGCGCAGCTCGCGCGTGCGTTCCGGAAACACCAGACGCGCCAGATAGTTGGACTGCGGGTCCTGCTGCCAATTGACGAAGTGCTCGGCCGGCGTGACGCGCAGCGAATACGACAGGATGGGCGTACGGGTGTGCGGCGCCGGGCGCAGTCGCACCACCTGCGGGCTCAGCAGCACCGGACGGTCGTAGCGGTAGTGGGTGACGTGATTCAGTGCGACGTGGATGGACACGGAATACTCCGGTTGCGGGCAGTGAAGGGGATGATGCACTCAAGCAATTAGCGTGCGCGAGACAAGTCCATGATTTTCTGTGCTATTCGTTTCAGCTCGTCGACGGCCGTTGCACGCTGCGGACACGTCACGCACCGCGCCGGTGCATGACGTGTCCGCAAGCCGCCGCCGTCGCCTGTCATTTGAGTCCGAGGCGACGCGCCAGCTTGTGCAGATTGCTCGGGTCGACATCCAGCCGT
>NZ_JANINI010000007.1:0-91444 GCF_024580145.1 Methyloversatilis sp. XJ19-49 | reverse complement strand
GTGGCCCCCAAGCCGCCGCCGTCGCCTGTCATTTGAGTCCGAGGCGACGCGCCAGCTTGTGCAGATTGCTCGGGTCGACATCCAGCCGTCGCGCCGCGTCGGCCCAGTTGCCGGCACAGGCATCGAGCGCGGCGCGGACCAGCCGGCGCTGTGTGGCATCGATCGCTTCACGCATCGACGGCAGTATGGCGCCGGACGTCGTGCCGCAGGTCTCCGGCGTTGCAGCGGGGGTGGTCACGTCATCAAGATCGAGCAGGTCGGCCGGCAGCGACACGATGTCGGTGCGCGCGGCGCCACGGCTCACCGCCTTCAGCGCGGCACGGCTGATCACATGCTCGAGTTCGCGCACATTGCCCGGCCACGGGTAGCGGCACAGGGCATCTTCCGCTTCCGGCGACAGGCGCAGGCTGCGCAGGCCCAGACGGGCACGGTTCAGTTCGAGAAAGCGGCCGGCCAGCAGCAGCACGTCGCTGCCGCGCTCGCGCAACGGCGGTATCGGCACCGGATACACCGACAGCCGGTGGTACAGGTCGGCCCGGAAGGCGCCGTCGCGCACGCTGTCGCGCAGCGTGCGGTTGGTGGCGGCGATCACGCGCACATCGACGCGTCGCGGCTGGTCGGCGCCGAGGCGCTGGATTTCGCCGTTCTGCAGTGCGCGCAGCAGCTTGGCCTGCACGGTCAGCGGCAACTCGCCCACCTCGTCGAGAAACAGCGTGCCGCCATCCGCTGCTTCGAAGCGGCCGGGGCGGTCGGTGGTGGCGCCGGAAAACGCGCCTTTCACATGGCCGAACAGCTCGCTTTCGGCCAGCGATTCGGGCAGCGCCGCGCAATTGACATGTACGAGCGGCTGCGCGGCGCGGCGTGAATGACGGTGCAGGTGGCGGGCAAACAGCTCCTTGCCCACGCCAGTTTCGCCGAGCAGCAGCACCGACAGTTCCGAATCGGCCACCACCTGCATTTCGTGCAGCAGGCGCTGGATCACCTCGCTGTGGCCGACGATTTCGGCCTCGTCCGCGCTGGCGCCCTGTGCGTCGGCCCGCTCGCCGCCACGCGACAGGCGCAGTGCGTGCAGGTCCTGTTCGAGCCGCGTCACGCGCACCGCGGCTTCGACCAGCAGGGTGAGGCGGCGCAGGTCGTCGCGCGCCGCCTCGGTGAAGGTGCCGGTCTGCAGCGCGTCGAACGTCAGCGCGCCCCAGGTCTGGCCCTCGACGTGCAGGCTGGTTCCCATGCAATCGTGCACCGGCAGCGGTTCGCCGACCCGGGTGTCGAGCAGGCCGTCATAGGGGTCGGGCAGCGTACTGTCGTGGTCGAAAGCGGTGATGTCGCGTCGCGACAGGATGGTTGCCAGCCGCGGATGCTGGCCGACGACGAAGCGCCGCCCCAGCGTTTCGCGCACCAGACCGTCGACCGCCAGCGGGCGCAGGCTGTCCTCTTCCAGCTTCAGCAGCGCGACTGCGCCGCAGCCGAAGTGGGTGCGCAGGCTGGAGACCAGGCGCTGCAGGCGCACGGCGGGCGGCAGATCCGACACCAGGTCGGCAAGCAGCAGAGATTCCATCATGGTTAAAGTGACCCGTTTATGGTTCCAGGAACCATTTCTTTTCAGGGTGAAAAATACCTCATTTTCCATAGATCATTGATTTTATTTGATCCGGATGCATGGCCCGGACCTTGCGCAGTGAAGGCGTCTTCTTCCCAACGAGGTCTTCGCCATGAACCTGATCGACCAATCCCTCGGCGCGCTGGCGCGCAGCATTCCCGGTGCCACCCGGGTGTTCCACGAACACAAGCTGGATTTCTGCTGCGGCGGCAAGCACAGCCTGCAGGAGGCCGCGGCCGAGCGGGGCATCGACGCACAGCCCATCGTCGAACGACTGGGTGCGCTGCTGTCGCAGGCCACGCGAGAGGCGCGTGACTGGCGCACGGTGCCGGCCGCGGTGCTGATCGAACACATCCTGTTCCGCTTCCACGACCGCCATCGCGAACAGCTGCCCGAACTGGTCCGCCTGGCGCGCCGGGTCGAACAGGTGCATGGCGATCGCCCGGACTGCCCGAACGGCCTCGCCGATCATCTGGCAACGATGCAGCAGGAACTGGAAAGCCATATGCAGAAGGAAGAGCAGGTGCTGTTCCCGATGCTCGCCCGCGGACACGCGGCGGCGCTGCAGGGGCCGGTCACGGTGATGCGCAGCGAGCACGACCAGCACGGCGAAGCACTGCAGCGGCTGCAAGCGCTGACCGACGACATCACGCTGCCGCGCGGCGCCTGCAACACTTGGCGCGCGCTCTACACCGGTCTGGCCGCACTGCGCGAAGACCTGATGGAACACATCCACCTGGAGAACAACATCCTGTTCGAAGGGCTGAACGCGGCACCGGCCGGGGCGGAGACCGCTCATGGGTGATTACCGCAAGCTGTGGTTCACGCTGATCGGCGTGCTCATCGTCACCTTTTCGCTGCTCGGTTACTACGGTGTCGAGGTGTATCGCAACGCGCCGCCGATACCGCAGCAGATCGTCAGCGAAGACGGCCGCGTGCTGTACACGCATGACGGCATCCTCGACGGCCAGACCGCCTGGCAGTCGGTCGGCGGCATGCAGCTGGGCTCGATCTGGGGGCACGGCGCCTACCAGGCGCCGGACTGGACGGCCGACTGGCTGCACCGCGAACTGCTGGCCTGGCTCGACCTCGCCGCGCAGGACGCGCATGGCAAGCCTTACGCGGAGCTGGATGCCGATGCGCAGGCGCAACTTGCAGCACGCCTGAAGCGCGAGTACCGCCGCAACACCTTCGACGAGGCGACCGGCGCGGCCACCGTATCCACCTTGCGCGCCCGGGCGATCGAGCGCACCGCCGACTACTACGTCGAGCTGTTCGGCGACGCGCCGGCGCTGCAGGGGTCACGCGAAAGCTATGCGATGAAGGACAACACGCTGCCCGACCCGCAGCGGCGCGCGCAGCTTGCCGGCTTCTTCTTCTGGACCGCCTGGGTGGCCGCGACCGAGCGGCCGGGCACCCGCGCCACCTACACCAACAACTGGCCGCACGAACCGCTGATCGGCAATGCGCCCACGGCGGAGAACGTCGTGTGGTCCGTCGTCAGCGTGGTGGTCATGATGGCCGGCGTCGGCTTCCTGATCTGGGGCTGGTCCTTCCTGCGCCGGCAGGACGAGAGCGACCCGGCCGCGCCGGCGCAGGACCCGCTGTCGCGCATCGCGCCGACGCCATCGCAGCGTGCGCTCGGCAAGTATCTCGTCCTGGTGGTGGCGCTGTTCGTGTTCCAGGTCATGATGGGTGGCTTCACCGCGCACTACACGGTCGAGGGCCAGACCTTCTACGGGATCGACGTGTCGCAGTGGTTCCCGTATTCGCTGGTGCGTACCTGGCACATCCAGAGCGCGCTGTTCTGGATCGCCACCGGCTTCCTGGCCGCCGGCCTCTTCCTTGCGCCACTGATCCACGGCGGACGCGATCCGAAATTCCAGAAGCTGGGCGTGGACGTGCTGTTCTGGGCGCTGGTCGTGGTGGTGGTCGGCTCCTTCGTCGGCAACTACCTGGCGATCGCGCAGATCATGCCGCCGGAGCTGAATTTCTGGCTCGGTCACCAGGGCTACGAATACGTCGACCTCGGCCGCCTGTGGCAGATCGGCAAGTTCGTCGGCGTGGCGCTGTGGCTGGTGCTCATGCTGCGCGGCATCGTGCCGGCGCTGCGCACGCCCGGCGGCGACAAGAACCTGCTCGCGCTGCTCACTGCATCCGTGGTGGCGATCGGCCTGTTCTACGGCGCCGGCTTCTTCTATGGCGAGCGCACCCACCTGTCGGTGATGGAGTACTGGCGCTGGTGGGTCGTGCATCTGTGGGTCGAAGGCTTCTTCGAAGTGTTCGCGACCACCGCGCTGGCCTTCATCTTCTCCACGCTGGGACTGGTGTCCGCGCGCATGGCGACGGCAGCCAGTCTGGCCTCGGCTTCGCTGTTCATGCTGGGCGGCGTGCCCGGCACCTTCCACCACCTGTACTTTGCCGGCACGACGACGCCGGTGATGGCGGTCGGCGCGTCGTTCAGCGCGCTCGAAGTGGTGCCGCTGGTCGTGCTCGGTCATGAAGCGTGGGAGCACTGGCGCCTCAAGGATCGCGCTGCGTGGATGGCCAGGCTGAAGTGGCCGCTCATGTGCTTCGTCGCGGTGGCCTTCTGGAACATGCTCGGCGCCGGTGTATTCGGCTTCATGATCAACCCGCCGATCTCGCTGTACTACGTGCAGGGTCTGAACACGACACCAGTGCATGCCCATGCCGCACTGTTCGGGGTGTACGGCTTCCTCGCGCTGGGCTTCACGCTGCTGGTGCTGCGTTATCTGCGCCCGCAGCTCGCGTTCGGTGAGCGCCTGATGCAGGCCGGCTTCTGGGGGCTCAACGCGGGTCTGGTGCTGATGATCGCGACCAGCCTGCTGCCAATCGGCCTGATCCAGTTCCACGCCAGCGTCAGCCAGGGCCTGTGGTACGCACGCAGCGAGGAATTCATGCAGCAGCCGCTGCTCGAAACGCTGCGCTGGGTGCGCACCTTCGGCGATGTGGTGTTCATCGTCGGCGCGCTGGCGGTGGCCTGGCAGGTGGTGTCGGGCGTGTTCGGCCGCGCCGGCCGTCCGCCCGAACCGGTCAGTGCGCTGGCAGGGGCCCGTCGATGAACTGAGTCCAACCGTCCGTCTTCCTTGCCGCAACGCTTCGGCAAGGTTGGGGCGCCGTGCCGCAAGGCCGGCGCCCTTCTTTTTCTTCGTCGCTATACTGTCGCCGCGCACCCGCGCGTTCCCACACACGACTCAATAAACAGGAGAGCGGAGCATGGCGAAGTTTCAGTTGAAGAAGGCTGCAAACGGCGAATTCCACTTCACGCTGCTGGGCTCGGATGACCAGTCCCTGCTGCAGAGCGAAATGTACAAAACGCGCGCGTCCGCCGAGAACGGCATCGAATCGGTGAAGAAGAACGCAGCCGACGATGGCCGCTACGACCGCAAGAAAGCCACGAACGGCAAGGATTACTACGTGCTGAAGGCAGGCAACGGCCAGGTGATCGGCCAGAGCAAGATGTTCGACAACGCCGGCGCAATGGAAGCGGCGATCGCCGCCGTGAAGAGCGGTGCTGCCAGCGCCGCAGTGGATGATCAGGCCGGATGACGTGATGGTGACGGCGCGTCCTGCCAGTGCGCGGGATGCGCCGATTTTGGTTTTCGGGCCTTGTGCCCGAAAACAAGAATTGTTCTAGTGTCCGATGGGCATGTTCGCCTAGAAGAGCGATCTAGGTTTCTCGAACGCGTCCTACTCGTTAGGGCGAGCCCGGCAGACTCTCCCGTACTTACGTGTACCGCGTCATGCGTATCTTCGTACGCAGCTTTTCGGCTCTGACCACGCGAGCGCAAACTAGGCGACGTATAGCCAATGCGGCCTTGGCCGCGTGTATCGGATGCCACCTACTAAATGTCGCGTGCGCATTCGGGGCTGCTCGAACAGGTCAAAGCGGCGGGCCACAATCGCATTGCACGATTCGCGCGTGTGGCGGGTACTCAGGGTGAGAACCGGTGCCGGGGTCTCGCTCACAACAGACGTCAGGATCGGGATCGCAGACCCATTCCCATATCTGGTCAGGTGGCGGCCCGCGGCGAATGCGCAGAACCATTTGCGGGTGGCCGATATCACCTGCGCTACACCCCGCGCAGCACACTGAACTCCCTGAACAGTCTCGCTGGCAGTAGCGTCTGCAATCGCCAGACGATGCTCATGGGTCGGTCGCCCACGGCCGACTCCAGCGTGACCGGGCCGCAGGCTCGGTATGCCTCTCCCTTGCGAGGTCTCACGAATAGCTGGAAATGCCATCCATTCGTCGCGCTTTCGAGATAGCGCTGACCGCCAGGCGTGTCTGGGCCGGCGCTGTTCTGCGATTGCCAGTGAAAGCGCTCTGCGCTGATCGCGTAGTCGTGGTACGCGATACGGTCGTGGTAACCCTCGCTCTTGTCGAGCGTGACGAACAGCAGCTCGGTCTTGCGGCTAAGCAACGACAAAGTGCCGGCCTGGAACGGCACGCGGCGCGACGCGGTTAGCCAGCCCACCGCCGTGAGGATTTCGCGCGCACCGTAGCCAGCGTGCAGGCACAAAGGTGTGTCTTCGAGACCGGGCACAGGATGCGCGCCCAAGGTGCTGCGGGCTTGCAGAAGGGCAGACAGCTCCACCAGCTCGGCAGCGATGGCTGGGTGACGCTCTAAGCGCTCCAGGAAGGCTTCGTGCCCCGCTGCCTGCTCATGGCGCCCATCGATCTGATAGGCCAGCATCTGCACACCCAGCGCGTCCTCTGCCTTGAGTGCTGGTGAACTCCCTCGGCGCGAACCCACAGCCGTCATCACATCGAGTCGGCGCGGATCATCCACATGCAGCAGATCGCCGAAGCGGCGGCTGAAGTACTCCTCTTCAGGTCCGGGCTCTGCGACGAACAGGCCCGCATCACGCTTGAGCGATGTCCAGCCGCTGCGGCTTTGTCCGGTACCGGTGCGGTAGATGTCTTCCAGCTCCAACGCCTGGTCGTGCAAGAAGTCGGCCAGTTGAATCGACGATCGGCCACGCAGTGCCGCGTAGGTTTGCAGCTCGGTCTTCAGGCGCCGCCAGTTCTGGGACGTCAGGGATCGCAGACCTTGCAGCACCTGCTCTCGTGTCTGGCGCTGCAGGTGAATATGGCATCCGGGCGGCAAGCTGCCGAAGCCGTTCTCAACGCCGTCCACCAGTTCGCGTCGCGACAAGCCGGTCAGGCTCGACAAGAGTCGGTCAAACCTGAACTCGGCGCGGTGCTGGCCCACGAAGTCGAGCACCAGGCAGCTCTCCTTGCCGGGGGATAAACGCAGTCCACGACCGATCTGTTGCTGGAACAGCACCGGACTTTGAGTGGGTCGCAGCAGCAACAGCGTGTCCACCATCGGCAAGTCGATGCCCTCGTTGTAGAGATCCACCGTGACCAGCGCGCACAGCTCTCCGCTGAGCAGACGTTGCGGCGCGCGTCGCCGTTCTTCCGGCGCTGTCGTGCCGACCACGCAGGCCGCTGGCAGACCCGTGCGGTTGAGCCAATCGGTCATGAACTCGGCGTGCGCGACCGACACACAGAAAACAATCGCCCGTGACTGCCGAGCATCGGACGCCAGGCGACGCCATTCGTTGAGGACCAGCTTGGCACGCATATCGTTGCCGGTGACCAGGGTGTTCACGGCTTCACGTTCGCCAGGCCTGTTCCATGGCACTTCCGAGAAGTCGGTGGCGTCGTCGCAGGCGTAGTATTCGAAAGGCGCCAGCAACTGCAGGTCCAGCGCATGCCACAGCCGCAGCTCGACCGCCGGGCTACCGTCTGGGCGCGAATCGAAATACGGCGCGATGGGTTGCCCGTCGCTGCGCTCAGGCGTCGCCGTCAGCCCAAGCAACAGACTGGGGCGAACGGCCTTGGCGAATGCGTCGAACCGGTCGGCTGCCAGGCGGTGACATTCATCCACCACCACCGTGTGCCAGTGGTCGGCGCCGACGGTGGCCACCAGATCGCGACTGGTCACGCTGTCGATGGTGGCGAACAGGTGGTCCCAGCGCTCGGGTTGATCGCTACCTGTGAGCAGGTCACCGAACTCGGGATCGCGGAGCACCTCGCGGTAGGTGCGCATGGCCTGCCGCAGGATTTCCTCTCGGTGGGCCACAAACAGCAGGCGAGGGCGCCCGCCCTCTATGCGGCAGGTGCTCCGGTAGTCGAACGCGGCAACCACCGTCTTTCCCGTGCCGGTGGCCGCCACCAGCAGGTTTCGGTTTCGACCGTGGGCGCGCTCCGTGGTCAGCTGCTCCAGCATTTCCAGCTGGTAGGTCTTGGGCTGCAGGTCGAAGAAGCTGATCGTGCCTGCGGGTTCGCCGCCAAACGACTCTCGACCCAGTGCCGCCGCCAGGGCCTGTCGGTGCTCGACGTTGTCCGGGTCGTAGCGCTGAAACTCACTGTCCGCCCACAGCGTCTCGAAGTGGGCCACGGCGCGGGCAAACAGCGCTTCTTGCGTGCGCTGGGTGAGCTTGACCGTCCACTCCAGCCCGCCGGTCAGTGCGGCTCCCGAGAGGTTGGCGCTACCGACATACGCCGAACCAAAGCCGGTCTTGCGCTGAAACAGCCATGCCTTGGCATGCAGACGAGTGCGTCGGCCATCCAGCGACACGCGGACTTCACACCCAGGTAGCCGTGCGAGTTCGTCCAGCGCTCGCGCCTCCGTCGCGCCCGTGTATGTCGTGGTGAGTATGCGCAGCCGGGTCCTAGGCTGCTCCTGTCCAGTTGACTGTGCGCTCTTAGCTGTGATCTGGTGCAAAACATCCTGCAGCTTGCGTACGCCGGACACAGTGATAAAACTCACCAGGATGTCCACCTGATCGCTCGATGCGAGTTCGCGCCGAACTTCTTGCAGCAGCGACGGCGCGCCCTTTCCGGCCGTGAACAACCATGGCACAGCCAGCCCAATCTCTGGCGACACCGGAAACTGCTTGTCGCGCTGCACGGCTCTCAGAACCCGCAGTGGTGTCGCAATCAGCTCAATCGCCTCATGCGCCGTAGACATGTCATCAGCGTTGTGACCCCTGAGCCGATGTCGCAGCATCACGAGCAGCTCGTTGACAAGATCAAGCTGTCGTTTGGTTTTCTCGGCATCGTCACCGGAAAAATCTTCAAGGATGGCCCCGAGCTGCCGTGTGATGAAATCGACCAACAACTCGGCGGCTCCCCCCTTCAGCGCTGACACGTCAGCTCGTGATGGGTCGAGCGCAGCGAGTGACCGAGCCAGCCCCTCCGTCAACAGCAAGTCATACAGACCATCGGGCAATGACATCGCTGTCCTGTTGTGTCTCAGTCAATTCGGTTTGCGTCATTGAGGGCCAGCAAAAAGACAAAATCCGGCCGAACTTTGTGTTCCTTGTCGCCTGGGTGCTTTCGAACGCCATCCAGCCATCCTCGATAGCTAACCATGCTTTGCTCTAGTTGCTCAAATACGGCGTTCGTCCCGCCCTCCCGGTGGCGCAGCCGCGAAGACTCCTCGCATCAAGCCGCGACGCGCTTCACCTTAGGGTCGTCGGCCATGCGCTGCGTCAGTTCATGCAGCGTCGAACACAGCGCCATGAACGCCTCTTCCGGCAGGCCGGCCTGACAGGCGACTTCGCCCTGGATGCGCGCGACCGCGTGCTCCAGTTCGCGTCCGGCCGGTGTCAGGAAGGACTGCACCACGCGTTCTTCTGTCGGCATGCGCTGCCGTGCGAGAAAGCCGGCGACCTCAAGGCGCTTGAGCAGCGGGGTGATGGCGGCCGAGTCGAGGTGCAGGCGCTGCGCCAGCTGGCTGACCGAACGGCCGTCTTCTTCCCACAGCGCGAGCATGACGAGGTATTGCGGGTAGGTCAGTCCGACTTTCTTCAGTCGCACCCGGTACGAGCGGGTGATGCCGTGGGTGGCGGCGTAGAGCGCAAAGCAGAGTTGCCGGTCGAGCCTGAGGTTCTGGTATCGGGTCATGGTCCGCGGTTGTCGCCTTGGGAGTGCAGTCAGGTAAGCCATCTGCGCATCGCGACCGCTTTCGAGCCGGTTGCCGGATTGCTTCGTGCGGCATCATTGCGGTCGATCCGAATGTGTCAAACGCTCGGGATGCCGTCAAGGACATGCACCGGCTGCGCGCTTTTCAGCGAACAGGCCACGAGGAGACCGAAGGCGTCTCTGCGCGCGACGTCTCAGTGCACCAGATCGTCCGCTCGGCAGGCTACGACGGCGAACAGGTCGCCCAGCGCCGCGAGGCTTGCGGCCTGCAGCGCTGCAGCGCTGACCTCACTACCTCCCGCGAGCGGCAGGTCGCGCGTGGCGGTGGCCGATGCGATCACTGTCGGCGAGTAGCCGAGGTTGAACGCGCCCCGCGCAGTCGAGCTGATGCACATGTGCGTCATGAAGCCCGCGAGCACGAGTTGCTTCACGCCGAACTTCTTGAGTTCGTCGTCAAGCGAGGTCTGCACGAAACTGTTCGGGTAATTTTTCGTGATGACGATCTCGCCGTTCAGCGGCGCAACGATGTCGGCGATGTGGCCGATCGGGGCATTCACGTCATACGGCGTGCCGGGACCGGCATCGTGCTGGATATGGATGATGGGGCGGCCGAGCCCGCGCGCAAGGTCAAGTGCGCGGCGCGCCTCGACCAGTGCGGCTTCGACACCGGCGAGCTGCATGACGCCTTCGCGATAGGTGTTCTGGCAATCGATCATGATCAGCGCAGCATGGCGCAACGAGCCCGGTGCATGGCCAAGGCCGGTGAGGTCACGCAATGTGGTGATCGCGGTCATCGGGAGATTCCTTTCGGGAGACGGTGAGCAGCGGTGCCGGGCAATGTGCTGACCGGACACAAGCCTTACCGGAAACGGATTGCATGATTGCCGATGAAGGTGTGTGAAGGTCCAATGACGACCTTTGCGCAGAGCTTATCAGTGGTCCTCGATTCACCGGATATGAAATCCAGTGCCTGACACCCGTATCCGGATCGAACCGGCGTGGCGCTTCCGCAATGCAGAAGGACGCGAGATCGATCCACTGCTGTTCCGCGTGCTGGCCGCCGTGCAGCGCAGCGGCAAGCTCACCGAGGCGGCGCGCGATGTCGGGTTTTCCTATCGCCACTGCTGGAACCTGATCCGGACCTGGTCGGCGTTCTTCGGCACGCCGCTGGTCGAGCTGTCGCAGGGCAAGGGCGCCGAGCTGACGCCGCTCGGCGAGAAGCTCACCTGGGCGGCGCAGCGCATCCAGGCGCGTCTGACGCCGCAGCTGGAAAATCTGTCGGTCGAGATCGACCGCGAAATCAACGCCGCACTGATGGACACGCACCCGGTACTGCGCCTGCACGCCAGCCACGGCTACGCCATTGCGCTGATGCCCGAGCTGATCCAGCGCGTCGCCGGTGTGCGGCTTGAGCTGCAGTACCTCGGGTCGGTTGACGCGCTGGCGTCAATGTCGCGCGGCAGCTGCGACCTGTGCGGCTTTCACCTGCCGAGTGGCCGGGTCACACCGGACCTGGCGGCACGACTCGGGCGATATCTGAAGCCGCGCGTGCATCGTGTGATCCGGCTGGTCACGCGCACTCAGGGGCTGTTCGTCGCTGCCGGCAACCCGCTGAACATCACGTCGCTGCAGGACCTGATCCGGCCTGACGTGCGCTTCATCAACCGCCAGGCGAGTGCCGGTACCCGCCTGCTGTTTGACCTGCTGTTGACCGAACAATCGCTGGACCCGGACCGGATCAGCGGTTACGAAACGGTGGAATTCACGCATGCCGCGGTGGCGGCCCACATCGCCAGCGGCATGGCGGATACGGGTTTCGGCGTCGAAGCGGCCGCCACCCAGTTCAGGCTTGATTTCGTGCCGCTGGCGCAGGAGCAGGAGCAGTACTTCCTCGCCTGCCGCGTCGAAACGCTTGAGCTGCCATCGATGCAGCGCATGCTCGACGGGCTGCGTTCGCCCGACTTCGCGGTGGCGGTCGCCGGCCTTCCCGGCTATGCCCTCAATGCGCCGGGCGACGTGATGTCCGTGGCCGAAGCGTTGCACTGACGTACCGCGAAAAAAATCGAGTGGGGGCGCCGGAGGCAGGGGCGGGCTTTCCCGGTCAGGTTGCGAAGGACGGGCGCCCGCGGAAACAGCAGTGATGGAATGGATCAGCGAAGACGGGACGATCGCGAGCGGAATGGCGGTCGATCACGAGGGAGCAGGGCGTGCCGCGGTTTGTCCGGGGTGGTGTTGGGCATCGCTGCGCTCACCCCAACCTACGGTGTCATCGGTGGCGGCGGCACGACGATGAACGGAAGACGGCGGATGTCTGTCGGTTTGCGCGGGGCGCTGCGGGCTGATGCGGTGGCGTTGGGCATCGCCGTTGGCTCACCCCAACCTACGGCGGGTTTCGTAGGTTGGGGTGAGCGCAGCGATGCCCAACGCAAGCGACGGTATCGCGTCCATCGTCATGGCACGGTACCGTCGCGGGTCGGAAGGTGTGGCGGTGTTCCGCCGCCGGGTCAGCCCCGGCGCATGGCGTCGAAGAACTCGCCGTTGCTCTTCGTGGCCTTGATCTTGTCGAGCAGGAATTCGATCGCTTCCAGATCGTCCATGTTGTACAGCAGTTTGCGCAGGATCCAGATCTTCTGAAGGATTTCCGGCTTCAGCAGCAACTCTTCGCGGCGCGTGCCCGAGCGGTTCACGTTGATCGCCGGATAGACGCGCTTTTCCGCCATGCGCCGGTCAAGATGGATTTCCATGTTGCCGGTGCCCTTGAATTCCTCGTAGATCACGTCGTCCATGCGGCTGCCGGTTTCGATCAGCGCGGTGGCGATGATGGTCAGGCTGCCGCCTTCCTCGACATTGCGCGCGGCGCCGAAGAAACGCTTCGGCTTCTGCAGCGCATTGGCGTCCACACCGCCGGTGAGCACCTTGCCCGACGCCGGCTGCACGGTGTTGTAGGCACGGGCGAGGCGGGTGATCGAGTCGAGCAGGATGATCACGTCCTTCTTGTGCTCGACCAGGCGCTTGGCCTTCTCGATCACCATTTCGGCCACCTGCACGTGGCGGGTGGCAGGTTCGTCGAAGGTCGAGGCAACCACTTCGCCCTTCACCGAACGCTGCATTTCGGTCACTTCTTCCGGCCGCTCGTCGATCAGCAGCACGATGAGCATGGCTTCCGGATGGTTCGCGGTGATGGCGTGCGCGATGTGCTGCATCATCACCGTCTTGCCGGTCTTCGGCGGTGCGACCAGCAGGCCGCGCTGGCCCTTGCCGATCGGCGCGATCATGTCGATCACGCGCGAAGTCGTGTTTTCTTCGCCGCGCATGTCGCGCTCGAGCACCAGCGTTTCGGTCGGGTGCAGCGGCGTCAGGTTTTCGAACAGGATCTTGTGCTTGGTCGCTTCCGGGGGCTCGCTGTTGACGCGATCGACCTTGACCAGCGCGAAGTAGCGTTCGCCGTCCTTCGGCGTCCTGATTTCGCCTTCGATGGTGTCGCCGGTGTGCAGGTTGAAGCGCCGGATCTGGCTGGGCGATACGTAGATGTCGTCGGTGCCGGCCAGGTAGCTTGCTTCCGGCGAGCGCAGGAAGCCAAAGCCGTCCGGCAGCACTTCAAGCGCGCCATCACCGAAAATGCTTTCGCCCTTTTTCGCGCGGTTGCGCAGGATGGCGAAGACCAGTTCCTGTTTTCGCAGCCGGTTCGCGCCTTCGATCTCGAAGGACTGGGCCATTTCGAGCAACTGGCTGACGTGAAGTGCTTTCAGTTCGGAAAGATGCATGGTGACGGGGTCTGTGCGGCGTGCGGGGGTGGGGAGGCGGAGCCAGGAACCGGCTCCGGCGGGCGGGGTGCGCGAAGCACCCGTCGCCGTGGAAAAATGATCAGAGGTGGCTGTCGAGGAATGCGGTCAGTTGCGACTTCGACAGGGCGCCGACCTTGGTGGCTTCGACATTGCCGTCCTTGAACAGCATCAGCGTCGGAATGCCGCGGATGCCAAAGCGCGCCGGGGTGTCCTGGTTCTCGTCGATATTCACCTTGGCCACGCGCAGCTTGCCGGCGTAGTCACGCGCCACCTCATCGAGGATGGGGGCAATCATCTTGCACGGACCGCACCATTCGGCCCAGTAGTCGACCAGCACGGGCAGATCGGCTTTGACCACTTCGGCTTCGAAGCTGGCATCGGTGACGTGGTGGATGTGTTCGCTCATCGTTTCCTCGCGGGGCTTGACTTGGGAGAGACCTGGAATGCCGGATCGTTTCTTGGATAGAGGTATATCTGTCGGATATACCGTCGAAAACCGGATGTGGGCTGGGCGCTGTTATTTGCCGGGCTGGATGCCTGACGCGCACTGCGCAGGCCGGGAATTCTTGAGCAGGTGTGTGCGGGGGTTGCAGGCCACCGCGGCAGGCACGGGGCAATCACTCTGGCAGCGCGCTGACCGCACACCTGCGCGATCGCGTTTGTTACGCTGTTTTCGCGCTGTTTCCATGATGCTAATACAAAAAACACCGAGTTGCGCAGATTGATGGAGGTACATCCGACAAAAATTCATGACGGCATGCCTCCCGTGCACGACGCACGGAACGGCTTTGCCGTGGGCCGCGGTGATAAAATCCACGCCGTTTTCCGGACTGTCATCGTCCCGAGATTCCGATCAAACCACCCCGTGGTCCGCCTGCTGTCGGGCAATGCGACCACCGCACGGAGAAATCATGACTTACGTCGTCACCGAATCCTGTATCAAGTGCAAGTACACCGACTGCGTCGATGTATGCCCGGTCGATTGCTTTCGCGAAGGCCCGAATTTTCTGGTGATCGACCCCGATGAGTGCATCGACTGCACGCTGTGCGTGGCCGAATGTCCGGCCGAAGCCATTTTCGCCGAGGATGACGTACCGTCCGACCAGATCCATTTCATCAAGTTGAACGCCGAGCTGTCAGCCGAATGGCCTGCCATCATCGAGCGCAAGGAAGCCCCTGCCGATGCCGACGAATGGGTCAAGGTGAAGGACAAGCTCGGCATGCTGGAACGCTGAGTACGCCGCCGCCCGCCGGCCGCCGCAGCTCGCGTCCTCGCGCATGAACGCGGCGGGCTTCGAAACCCTGAGCTTGCCGGCCGATGGCGCGCTGTTCGCCCGGCTCGCGCGCCTTCTGATCGATCGCCATGGCGATGCGCTCGCCGACTGC
Source organism: Methyloversatilis sp. XJ19-49 (assembly GCF_024580145.1). Lineage (GTDB taxonomy): Bacteria > Pseudomonadota > Gammaproteobacteria > Burkholderiales > Rhodocyclaceae > Methyloversatilis. Next base: position 76,716 of record NZ_JANINI010000007.1, on the reverse strand, counting down.
GACCTGCTGATACCGGTCATGTCGCATGCGCCGGCGCTGCGCAGCGCGCTGGTCGCCGAAGCCGGACACGCGCTGTTCATGCCGCGCATGCTCACACCATCGCTGCTGGCGGCGCGCTGGATGGGCGATGCACCGGTCGATCCCCACCCCCGCCGTCTGCTGCGTCTGGTGGCGCAACTGCGCCAGCAGGCCTGGCTGGGCGACGCCGATCCGTGGTCGGCGGCGCAGGAACTGCTCGAACTGGCCGACGCGTTGGCCGCATTGCCGGCGCTGCCGGATGAGGACGCCCTGCATCTGGGCTTCGAACGCGCCCACGGCTTGACCGACAGCGCCGCGCTGTCGCTGGAAGCGCGTCTGGTGCATGCGGTATGGCACAGCGACTGCACCGGAACGCCCGGTCACGCGCGTGCCGTCACCCAGACGTTGATGCGCGCTGCGGACGCGGCGCGGCGCCCGCTCATCCATCTTTCTGCAGTGGAAGAGCCACCGCCCGCATGGCTTGAATTGCATGCCGCGCGCGTGCCGGTGCTCCATGTGCAGGCAACGCGCGCGCTGGCCGATACATCGGTGGCCCGCGTGCTGCACGCCGCCTGGCCGTCCGATTCGCTGCCCGTTTCGACGCCGACCCCATCGCGGGATGACGCGCTCGAACTGGCCGCCCGCGTGCGCCTCGTCGGTGCGCAGTCGCTCGAGCAGGAGGCGCAATGTGCCGCGTCCTGCATCGCCGGCTGGCTGTCTGAAGGCCGCCGCAACATCGCGCTGGTGGCACTCGACCGCGAGGCAGCGCGCCGCACCCGCGCGCTGCTCGAACGCCGGCAGGTTCTGCTGGCCGATGAAACCGGCTGGAAGCTGTCGACCACGCGCGCAGCGGCCACGGTCGACGCCCTGCTGCAGTGCTTTGCGTCCGACGGCTATCACCGCGACCTGCTCGATCTGCTGCGCTCGCCGCATGTGGCCGGTACGCTCGATCGCGATGCGCACGCGCAGGCCATTGCCATCATCGACGACTGGGTGGTCAGGCGCAACCATGTCGATGGCTTGCACGCCTTGCTCACGGATGCCGGCCGCGAGTTTGCCGGCCGCCCGGCCGGCCGCCTGATCGATGCGCTGTCGCAGGCCTTTGCACTCATGCCCACCCACAACGCACCGGCCAGTTTCCGGGTCGAACGCCTGCTGGCAGCGCTCGATGCATTGGGCGCACGCGCTGCGCTGGCGCTGGATGCGGCGGGTGCGCAGGTGGTCAACCTGCTGGAGCAGTTGCGTGCCGACAGCAGCGGCGTGGCACTCGACCTGTCCTTCGCCGACTGGCGCAAGTGGCTCAACGGCGAATTCGAGCAGGCGCTGTTCCGCGACAGCGCCATCGACAGCCCGGTGGTGCTGACGCCACTGACGGCGACCCGCCTGCGCCGTTTCGACGCCGTGTATGTGATCGGCGCCGACAGCCGGCACCTTGCGCCGGCGCGTCTGCGCGGCGCGCTCGGCCACGAAGGGCTGCGACGCGAACTCGGGCTGCCGGATGCGCAGGTCGCCGCCCGGCAGCTGCGCGACGATCTGGCCGGCCTGATCGCCTGCAGCGACGAAACCGTGTTCAGCTGGCAGACGCAGCGCAACGGTGAAGCGAACCTGCCCGGCGTGGATCTGCAGCGCCTCGATCTGGTGCTGCAGCGCGCCGGTCTGCCGTCGGCCGTACGTGCCGCGCCTGCGCTCGCCGATCTGCCGGCGCTGCCTGCCCTGGCGGTATCCAGCACGCCGGTGCTCGACCCGGGACGCGTGCCGTCGCGGCTCACGGCGAGCGCGCTGGCCGACCTGATCGCCTGTCCCTATCGTTACTACGCCCGCCACGTACTTGGCCTGGGTGCCGGCGACGAGGTCGAGGATGCCATGGGCAAGGGCAGCGTCGGCGAGCTGGTGCATCGCGTGCTGCATGACTTTCATGTCGCTCACCCGCGACTGGGGGATGTCGCGCCGCCCGCACTGGCCGATGCCTTGCGCGCGCAGATCGCGGCTGCCTTCGACGGCGCCATCGCGCGTAACTTCCAGGAGCATGCGTGGGCCGATCGCCTGCACGATCGCGCCGACGCCTACATCGCGTGGGCCGTGCAGCGCGAAGCCGACGGCTGGCTGTTCGACAGCGGTGAAGCCCGGCGTGCGCGCCTGCTCGACCTGCCGGATGGCGCGGCGCTGTCGCTCGAAGGGCGCATCGATCGCATCGACCGCACGGCCGATGGAGACATTGCGCTGCTCGACTACAAGCTGCGCAGCGCCGAACGCGTACGCAAGACCCTGCAGGCCGATGACGTGCAACTGGCGTTCTACACGCTGCTTGAAGGCGGCGCAGTGAGCCAGGCGGCCTATCTGGCGCTGGAAGAGGAGGCGCCGGTCGCGTTCCTTCAGGACGATCCCCCGGCTGCCGCGCGGGCGCTGCAGGCGTTGGTGTCCGAACTGTTTCTGGCGTTGCGCGACGGCGCCGGCCTGCCGGCACACGGCGACGAGGCGGCCTGCCGGCATTGCGACATGCGCGGCCTGTGCCGCAAGGACTGGCTGTCATGAGCCGAGACGACGATCTGCGCGCACTCGACCCGGCACGCAGCGTCGTGGTCGAGGCGTGCGCCGGCAGTGGCAAGACGTGGACGCTGGTGTCGCGACTGATCCGCCTGCTGCTGGCCGGTGCGCAGCCGGGCGACATTCTCGCCATCACCTACACGCGCAAGGCGGCGCGCGAAATCGAGGAGCGTCTGCAGCACTGGCTGGCGGAACTGGCCGTGGTCGACGATGAGAGGGTGAGCGCCTTTCTCGCCGAGCGCGGGCTGGACGCGCAGCGCGACCCGACGCTGATCGCGCGGGCGCGGGCGCTGTTCGAGCAGGTTGCCGACGCGCGACCCGGGCTGACGGTGAACACCTTCCACGGCTGGTTTTCGTCACTGCTCGGCGCCGCGCCGCTGAACAGCGGTCTGCGGGGCCTGCAGCTGTCGGAGCGCACGGCGCAGTTGCGCGATCAGGCCTGGGCCGCGCTGATGCGCCGCGCCGGGCGCGCGCCGCAGAGCGAACTGGCGCTCGCGCTGCGCAGCCTGCTGGGCCAGTGCGGGGTGGCGGGTACGAAGACGCTCGCCGGCGCGCTGGTCGATCGCCGCGCCGAGTGGGAAGCCTGGCTGGCGGCGCATGGCGGGCTGGCCGGCGTCTTTGCGCATCTCGAATCCTTCTTCGGTGCCGATCGACCGGCGCCTGAAGTCGTGCTGTCCGCAGATGCGGTGTTCCGCCGCGATGCGTCTGAACTGGCGAGAATCCTTGGTCAAGGCGGAAAGAAGCTGCAGCAGATGGCGACTACGCTTGAACAGACGCTCTCGTGTGATGAGCCGCCGGAGTTCTTTGAGCGCGCGCGCGCGGCCCTGCTGACCGGCAAGAACGAACCTCGCGCCTGCACCGTGGACAAGACCCTCGCCGCAACGGGCCAGGGGGAACGGGCGCTGGCATTGTTCGACGGCTGTTCCGCCGCCGTGCTGCGAGCGCTCGGCGCCCTGAGCGATCGCGCCGCGTGGGAGCTTAACCGGCACGCGCTGACCGTCGCCTCTGCCATGCTCGACGCCTACGACCGCATCAAGCAGAACGCCGGCGTGCTCGACTTCGGTGATCTCGAATGGCATGCCGCGCGCCTGCTGTCGGACGCGCAGACCGGCCCCTTCGTGCAGGCGCGGCTGGACGCGCGCTACCGCCACCTGCTGCTGGACGAATTTCAGGACACCAATCCGCTGCAGTGGCAGGTGCTGATGCACTGGCTCGACGCCTACGCGCCAGGTCAGGTGCAGCCGGTGGTGTTCGTGGTCGGCGATCCGAAACAGTCGATCTACCGCTTCCGGCGCGCCGATCCGCGCATCTTCACCCATGCGGCCACGGTGTTCGAACAGCGCTTCGGCGCCCTCCGCCTGCAGCGCAACGAAACCCGGCGCAGCAGCCCGGCCGTGGTGAGCGTGGTCAACGCCGTGTTCGGCGACATGGACGTGTTCGAAGGCTTTGCGCCGCACAGCACGACCCGGACCGATCTGCCCGGCCGGGTCGAAGTGCTGCCGGCGTTCGGGCATGGGGCGGCCGCCGAGCCCGCAGCCGCGGACAGTCCGACCGTCGCAAGCGGTCTGCGCAATCCGCTGCGCCAGCCGAGGCTGGCGATCGAGGACAGCCGCCGCAAGCGCGAGGCCGACGCGCTGTGCGCGAGGCTGAAACAGATGGTCGGGCAGCTCGCGGTGCGCGATGCGCACAGCGGTGCGACGCGTGCGGCACGCTACGGCGACATGATGATCCTGCTGCGCCGGCGTACCGGGCTGGCGGTGTACGAGGCGGCCCTGCGCGCCCACGGCATTCCCTACTTCGGTGCCAGCCGCGGTCGCCTGCTCGATACGCTCGAAGCGTCCGATCTGCTCGCGCTGCTGCGCTTTCTCGCCGCACCGGCCGATGCGCTGTCGCTCGCCCATGTGTTGCGCAGCCCGTTGTTCGCGTTCGACGACGCGCAGTTGCTCGATCTGACCGGCGACGGCGCCGCAAGTCTGTGGCCGACGCTGCGCGCCCGACGCGCCGACAGCGATCCGGCGCATGCACGCGCGGCCGCGCTGCTGGAGGGCTGGCTCGACGCGGCGACCCGCCTGCCGGTGCATGATCTGCTGGATCGCGTATTCGATCAGGGCGCGCTGATGCCGCGTTACGCCGCCAGTATCGACGCGATGGCCTGGCCGGGCGTGCGCGCCAATCTCGAAGCCTTCATCGAATTGGCGCTCAAGGTCGACAGCGGCCGCTATCCCAGCCTGCCGCGCTTCATCGACGAGCTGACACGCCTGCGCAACGAAGACGACGAAGCGCCGGACGAAGGCCTCATCCTCGGTGAAGATCCTTCGCGCGGCAGGGTGCGCGTACTCACCATCCACGCGGCCAAGGGGCTGGAGGCGCCCATCGTCTGGCTGGCGGACGCGGTGGCGCGGCAGCGCACTGACAGCGGCGCGCGCGTACTGCTGGCCTGGCCTCCCGGTGAGGCGGCGCCCGGCCATCTTTCCCTGCTGCAGAAGAAAGACAATCAGGGCCATGCCCGCGCCGCCTTCATTGAGGCTGAAGCGCGCGCTGCGGCACGCGAAGACGCGAACCTGCTGTACGTTGCGCTCACGCGCGCACGACAAGTGCTGTATGTCAGTGGTGTCAGCCCTGCCAAGGGCAGCAGCGCCGGCAGCTGGCTCGACCGGGTCACCGCTGCGCTGGGCGGCTGCGTCGATGCAGTCCCCACCGACGGCGGTGGCATGCGGCTTGTCCATGGGGTACTTGCTGACTGCGTGGACGACACACCGGACGACCCCGTTGTCAGGGTGGTCGTGACCGATGCGCCCATACTGCCTGCCATCGGCGAGCGGCGAGCGCTGGTCACGCTCGATCCGGTTCAGCTGTGGGGTGTGGGTCTGCACAGCTGGCTGGAGGCACTGGCGGGCGGCGAGCCGTCGCCCGCGCGGCCGGCCGGCCTCGATGTCGAACAATGGCGCGATCTGGAAGCGATCGCACGCCGCCTCGTGGCAAGTGACGTGCTGCAGCGCTTCTTCGACCCGGCGCAGCACCGCTGGTCGGCCAACGAACTCGAATTCGTGCTGCCCGACGGCCAACCCGGCCGGATCGACCGGCTGGTGGAATTCGAAGACGACATCTGGATACTCGATTACAAGAGCGGGCAGGGCGACCGTTTTGCCGAGTCCTACACCGCGCAGCTTGCCGGCTACGCCGAGGCGGTGGCAGCGATCCGGCCCGGCAAGGTGGTGCATGCGGCGCTGATCCGCCCGGACGGCGCGCTCGACGTTCGCTTCTGAGCGCCGCCCGAAACTTTGCGCCGCTGGCGGTTTTGACTACCATCTGCGATATTCAACCGAGGTGTGCGTTTCGCACATGCGCAGCAAGAAGGGGTGGCCATCATGCAAGTACATGAAATCCTGCGCATCAAGGGAACGGTGCTGTACACCGTCGTCCCGTCGCAGTCGCTGGACAACGCAGTCGCCACGATGGCCGATCTGGATGTCGGTTCGCTGGTTGTCATGGAACATGGTCTGATGGTCGGCATGCTGAGCTTTCGCGAAGTGCTGCGCGCCTTGCGAACGGCCGGCGGCGGCTGGCAGACACTCACGGTCGCCGACGTGATGCAGCGTGATCCGGCAACCGCCCACCCGGACATGGAAGTGGACGAATTGCGTCGTCTGATGCTTGAGCGGCACTGTCGCTACCTGCCGATCATGGAAGGCGACACACTGATGGGTGTGCTGTCCTTTCATGATGTGGCGCGCGCCATGCTGGAAGAGCAGAGTTTCGAAAACCGCATGCTGAAGAGCTATATCCGCGACTGGCCGATGGACGACGCGTCGGGCTAGGCCACACGACGGACGACCGGCCGCCGGACGCGCGCAGACGCAGGGTGGTGCAGGCCGAACACGGGGGAGGGCTATGGACAAGGTATGGCTGAAAAGCTATCCGGCCGGCGTGCCGGCCGAAATCGATCCATCGGAGTTCACGTCGATCGGCGATGTGTTCGAGCGCAGCTGCCGCGAGTTCGCCGATCGCGACGCCTATGTCTGCATGGGCAAGGCGATCAGTTTCACCGAAACCGAAAGGCTGAGTGCGGCGTTCGCCGCCTATCTGCAGTCGGTGCTCGGTCTGGCGCCCGGTTCGCGGGTGGCGCTGATGATGCCCAACGTACTGCAGTATCCGGTGGCCATGTTCGGCGCGCTGCGTGCCGGCTATACGGTGGTGAACTGCAATCCGCTCTACACCCCGCGCGAACTTGAGCACCAGCTGGTCGACAGCGGCGCCGAGGTCATTGTCGTGCTGGAGAATTTCGCCTCGACGCTGCAGCAGGTGCTTGCTCGCACGCCTGTGCGCCACGTGGTGGTGACTGCGCTGGGCGACATGCTGCCGACGCCCAAGGGCTGGCTGGTGAATTTCGTCGTGCGGCACGTGAAGAAGATGGTGCCGCTGTTCGAACTCCCGGATGCGGTGCGCTTCAACGATGTGCTCAAACTTGGCCGCGGCCATGCGCTCAATCCGGTCAATGTGGTGCATGAAGACATCGCCTTCCTGCAATACACCGGTGGCACGACGGGCGTCGCCAAGGGCGCGATGCTCACGCATCGCAACATCGTTGCCAACATGCTGCAGGCCAATGCATGGATCAAGCCCTTTCTGACCGGGCCTCAGATCGTCATCACTGCGCTGCCGCTGTATCACATCTTCGCGCTGACCGCGAATTGCCTCGTATTCCTGAAGCTTGGTGCAAGGAATGTGCTGATCACCAATCCGCGCGACATTCCGGGTTTCGTCAAGGAACTGTCGAAACACCGTTTTACGGCGATCACGGGCGTCAATACGCTGTTCAATGCGCTGCTCAACAACGCCGAATTCGCGAAGGTCGATTTTTCGGCGCTGAGGGTGTCTCTGGGGGGGGGCATGGCTGTTCAGCGGGCGGTTGCCGAACGCTGGAAGAACGTGACGGGACGGCCACTGATCGAAGCCTATGGATTGACCGAGACATCGCCTGCGGTGTGCATCAATCCGCCTGACCAGGCGGAATTCAGCGGCGCAATCGGGCTGCCTGTTCCGTCGACCGAAATTTCGATCAGGAATGACGATGGCGTCGAATTGCCAATGGGCGAGGCGGGCGAATTGTGCGTGCGTGGCCCGCAGGTGATGAAGGGCTATTACCGGCGGCCGGAAGAAACCGAGAAAGTCATGACACCGGATGGATATCTGCGTACCGGCGATGTGGCATTGGTCGATGAAAACGGGTTCGTGAAAATTGTCGATCGAAAGAAGGACATGATTCTTGTATCCGGATTCAATGTTTATCCGAACGAGGTGGAAGAAGTCATCGTCGATTGCGAGGGGGTGCTTGAATGCTGCGTGATCGGGGTCGCGGACGAGCATTCGGGCGAGGTGGTCAAGGCGTACGTCGTGCGCAAGGACAATACCCTCACGACGGAACAGATCATCGTGCATTGCCGGACGCAATTGACTGCGTACAAGATTCCCCGTCAGGTGGAGTTTCGCGACGAACTGCCGAAAACGAATGTCGGAAAGATATTGCGCCGTGCGCTCAAGGAAGAAACCCCGAAGGCGCGTCCCTGAACGAGTCTGCGCCAGTGAATGAAAAAGGCACCATCAGGTGCCTTTTTCATTTGTCGTGCATGCAACCGTTCAATTCACGCGTGCGGCGTTCAACTGTTCGGCCGTCATGCTGGCGAGCCAGCCCGGCTTGCGGCCGGCCGCACCGACTTCCTTGATTTCACCGTTTTCCGGATTGCGGTACTTGCCGGGAGCAATCTTCACCTTTGCACCGTTAGCCGGGCGCGCCGCACGTTTTGCCGAAGAGCCGGACAAACCGACGTCGGCAGCCGAAAGATTGTATTTCTTGATCTTGGCCTTGACATCGGCAATGACTGATTCGAGTTCCGCCCGACGCACCACTTCGGCCTGCTGTTGAAGATCCGAAATTTTCGCCATCAGTTCGTCGTAACTTTGACCGGACATCGATGCTTCTCCATTGAGTAATGAAATTGAATGATAGACCGATTCGACATTCAAGGTAAATCAATTCGCTTGATTTCAATCGCGGTTCGGAATGGATTCTTGATGCGTGCGGCAGATATCGCGTCGCGCAGGACGCCCATGCCGGACGGTTCGTGCGCTCATGGATGACCCGGATTGCGCCACGGCGGGCGATCTGCGCCGGTTTGCTGCACCGCCGTAAAATCGGCGGCGCTTGACGTGGGTCAAGATCGTCGCGAGCCCCTGCACATACCCTTCGTTCCGGATCATGCGGGCTCGTGCGGGCTGGCGGGCGCGAAGCGGAATTTCAATGTGGAGTGGTCAAAAATGAAAACAGCGGCAACGGGCGGGGTCGGCGAGACCTACGATTACCGGGTGGTGAGGCAATTCTCGCTGATGACCGTGGTATGGGGCATCGTGGGCATGCTGGTCGGCGTGATCATCGCCGCCCAATTGGTATGGCCCGAACTGAACTTCGGCGAGTGGTTTCACTTCGGGCGCCTGCGGCCCCTGCACACGAACGCGGTGATTTTTGCCTTCGGCGGCTGTGCGCTGATGGCGACCTCGTTCTTCGTCGTGCAACGCACCTGCCACACAAGGCTGTTTGCGCCCTGGCTGGCCGGTTTCGTGTTCTGGGGCTGGCAGACGGTCATTGTGCTGGCGGCCATCACGTTGCCGCTCGGCTACACGCAGGGCAAGGAATACGCCGAGCTCGAATGGCCGATCGACATCCTGATCACGCTGGTATGGGTGTCCTACGCGATCGTGTTCTTCGGCACCATCGTGAAGCGCAAGACACCGCACATCTATGTCGCGAACTGGTTCTACGGCGCCTTCATCCTCGCGGTGGCGATGCTGCATCTGGTCAATAGCGCGGCCATCCCGGCCGACTTCATGAAGTCCTACTCGGCCTACGCCGGCGTGCAGGACGCGATGATCCAGTGGTGGTATGGCCACAACGCGGTGGGCTTCTTCCTGACCGCCGGCTTCCTCGGCATGATGTATTACTTCGTACCCAAGCAGGCCGAGCGCCCGGTGTATTCCTACCGCCTGTCGGTGGTGCACTTCTGGGCGCTGATCTTCACCTACATGTGGGCGGGTCCGCACCATCTGCACTACACCGCGCTGCCTGACTGGACACAGTCGCTCGGCATGGTGTTTTCGCTCATCCTGCTGGCACCGAGCTGGGGCGGCATGATCAACGGCATCATGACGCTGTCGGGTGCCTGGCACAAACTGCGCACCGATCCGATCCTGAAGTTCCTGATCACCTCGCTGTCCTTCTACGGCATGTCGACCTTCGAAGGCCCGATGATGTCGATCAAGACGGTCAATGCGCTGTCGCACTACACGGACTGGACCATCGGTCACGTGCATTCGGGCGCGCTGGGCTGGGTTGCGATGATTTCGATCGGCTCGATCTACTACCTGATCCCGCGCCTGTTCGGCCAGGAAAAGATGTACTCGGTGCCGGCCATCAGCATCCACTTCTGGATGTCGACCCTGGGCGTGGTCCTCTACATCGCCGCAATGTGGATCGCCGGTGTCATGCAGGGCCTGATGTGGCGCGCCATCAACGATGACGGCACGCTGACCTATACCTTCGTCGAGAGCGTGAAGGCGACCTATCCGTTCTGGTTCATCCGCTTCCTTGGCGGCGCGCTCTTCCTGGCAGGCATGTTCGTCATGGCCTGGAACGTGTGGAAAACCATCGCCGGCCAGAAGGCCTATAACGCCCCTGTCATAGCGCCTGCCGCCGCGCACGCCTGATCACCGGAGAATCATCATGGCTGCATCCAAACACGAACTGATTGAACGCAACGTTGGACTGATGGCGATACTCACCGTGCTGGTGATCGCCGTCGGCGGTCTGGTCGAAATCGTGCCGCTGTTCTTCCAGCACTCGACGACCGAACCGGTCGAGGGCGTGAAGCCCTACGAGCCGCTGCAACTGGCCGGCCGCGACATCTACGTGCGGGAAGGTTGCTACAACTGCCACTCGCAGATGATCCGCCCGTTCCGCGCCGAGACCGAACGCTATGGCCACTATTCGGTAGCCGGCGAATTCGTCTATGACCGCCCGTTCCAGTGGGGCTCCAAGCGCACCGGTCCGGATCTGGCCCGCGTCGGCGGGCGCTACTCGGACGAGTGGCACCGCGTGCACCTGATCAACCCGCGCGACGTGGTGCCCGAGTCGAACATGCCGGCCTTCGCCTTCCTGGAGCGTCCGGTCAAGGCATCGACCATCGAGCAGCACATGCGCGCACTCACCCGCGTCGGTGTGCCTTACACCGAGGAACAGATGGCGGGAGCCGCCGAATCGCTGAAGGGCAAGACCGAAATGGAGGCGCTGATCGCCTACCTGCAGGGTCTGGGTACCGCGATCAAGCGCGTCAACTGAAGGATTTCATCATGGACTACGACATCAACACCCTGCGGGCGGCCGTGACGGTTGCCGGATTCGCCTGCTTCATCGTCATCGTCATCATGGCCTGGCGGCCGGGCGCACAGCGTGCCCATCACGAGGCGGCGATGCTGCCCTTCGCCGACGACGATCGCGTGCACCTGGATAGCGGAGAAACAAAGTGAGCGACTTCATCAGCGATTTCTGGAACGTCTATGTGGTGGTGCTCGTCATCGCCAGCCTGGTGTTCTGTGCCTTCATCATCCTGTCCAATCGCGGCGCGCGACCGACCGGCACGGTCGAGCTGCACGGTCACCAGTGGGACGAAACACTGGCCGAGTGGAACAACCCGCTGCCCCGCTGGTGGGTGTGGCTGTTCTGGATCACCATCGTCTTCGCCATCGTCTATCTGATCGCCTATCCGGGCCTGGGCCGTTTCGGCGGCAAGCTGGAATGGACCTCGGTCAATGCCTACCAGCGCGAAGTCAGCGTGGCCGACGCAAAAGTGGCGCCGCTGTTCGAGCGCTATTCGAAGATGGACGCCATGCAGGTGGCGGCCGACCCGGAGGCGCGCGCCATGGGCGAGCGCCTGTACCTGAACAACTGTGCGCAGTGTCATGGCACCGATGCGCGCGGTTCGCGCGGCTTCCCGAATCTGGTCGACAGCGACTGGCTTTACGGCGGCGATCCGGAAGCCATCAAGGCGACGCTGGTCAATGGCCGCAACGCGATGATGCCGGCTTTCTCGGCCGTGCTCGATTCGGAGGCGCAGCGTGACGTGGTGCATTACGTGCGTTCTCTGTCGGGCCTGACCGCCGACAATCTGCGTGTGCAGCGCGGCAAACCGGTGTTTGCCACCAACTGTGCAGCCTGCCACGGTGCCGAAGGGCGCGGCAATCAGGCCATGGGTGCGCCCAACCTGACCGACGGGATCTGGCTGTACGGCAGCACCGAAGCCATCGTCGCGCAGAGTGTCGCACGTGGCCGCAATGGCCACATGCCGGCGCACGGCGAATTGCTCGGCGAACACAAGATCCATCTGCTGACCGCCTATGTGTGGGGCTTGTCGAACAACACTGCCAAGGTCGCGACGACCGACAGCAGCAGTACGACTCAGTGATGGACCCGCGACCTGCTGCCGCGGGTCGGCCGGCACGGGTGATTCCGATCACCGAAGTGCCGGCTGACGAATCCGATCTGTATGCTGCTCGGAAGAAGATTCAGCCGCGCAGCATCAAGGGGCGCTTCAATTCGCTGCGCTGGGCCATGGTGTGGATCACCCAGCTGGTGTTCTACGGCCTGCCCTGGTTGCCGTGGAACGGTCGCCAGGCGGTGCTGTTCGATCTGGTGGAACGCAAGTTCTACATTTTCGGGCTGGTGCTGTGGCCACAGGACGTGGTGTACCTGACGCTGCTGCTGATCATCAGTGCGCTCGGGCTGTTCCTCGTCACCGCCGTGGCAGGGCGCGTGTGGTGCGGCTACGCCTGCCCGCAGTCGGTCTATACCGAAATCTTCATGTGGATAGAGCGTCACGTCGAAGGCGACCGATCGGCGCGGATGAAGCTGGATGCAGCGTCCATGAGCCTGTCGAAATTCGGCCGCCGGTTCGCCAAGCACGGCATCTGGGCCGCGCTGGCCTTGTGGACCGGTTTTACCTTCGTCGGCTTCTTCTCGCCGATCCAGGAATTGGCGGCCGAAGTCGGCAGCTTCGGACTGGGCCCGTGGGAAGGCTTCTGGATGCTGTTCTACGCCGCCTTCACATACCTGTTCGCCGGTCACATGCGCGAACAGGTCTGCAAGTACATGTGTCCGTACGCGCGCTTTCAGGGCGTCATGTTCGACCCGGACACGTTGATCGTCAGCTATGACGCGAACCGTGGCGAGCCGCGCGGCAACAAGAAGAAGGCGAAGGAGGGCCAGCCGGTCGGCGACTGCGTCGACTGCGACTGGTGCGTGCAGGTCTGTCCGACCGGCATCGACATTCGCAATGGCCTGCAGTACGAGTGCATCGGCTGCGCGCTGTGCATCGACGCCTGTGATCAGGTGATGGACAAGGTCGGACGCCCGCGCGGCCTCATCGCCTACTCGACCGAGCGCGCCCAGCTGGAGGGCAAGCCGGCGCATGAAGGCTGGAAGGAAGTGCTTGCGCACATCCTTCGGCCGCGCGTCATCCTGTATACCAGCCTGCTGCTGTTCATTGTGTCGGGCTTTGCGTGGGCACTGCTGACCCGCACACCGGTCAAGATGAACGTGATGCGCGACCGTGCCTCGCTGGCGCGTGAAGTCGAAGGCGGCAAGATCGAGAATGTGTACCAGTTGCGGGTGATGAACACGTCGGAATCGGCGCGTCGCTTCGTGCTCGAGGTCGAAGGCCTGCCGGGCGCTACCATCCCCGGACTGCGCGAGATCGAAGTCGAGGCGGCCGGATCGCGCGATGTGGGCCTGCGTGTGCAGGTCGATGCCGAGTCGCTGGCACCGGGTTCGCATACCGTGTATTTCAATCTGCAGGCGGTCGATGCACCCGACGTCCGGGTGCACGAAAAGTCGTCCTTCCTGCAACCGAGGTGACCATGTCAGACAATTCGATACTGCAGCTGCCCTGGTATCGCCACCGCTGGCCCTGGCTGCTGATGCTCGGTCCGGTCACCGTCATCGTGGCCGGCGTCATCACGACCTGGCTGGCGGCAACCGGCAATACCGCGCTGGTCGCAGATGACTATTACAAACAGGGCCTGACGATCAACCGCACGCTGGAACGCGAACGGCGCGCCGACGAACTCGGCGTCAAGGTGGCGATCACCGCGCTGCCGCAGGGCGAGGGTGGCGGTGACGGAACGATGCGGCTCGACATCCGCTTGTCGATGACCGATCCGGCGAAGCTGCCTGGTCGCTTGCGGATCTTTCTCGCGCACCCCACGCGCAGCGAGCTCGATCGCGAACTTTTGCTCGATGGCGTTGGCGGTCTCTACTCGGGTGTAGTGCAGGATCTTGCGCCGACCCACTGGAAGCTGGTGATCGAAGACGATGTGCGCGACTGGCGGCGTCAGGATTCGCTGCTGCTCGACGCGGAGAAGAGCCGTGGCTGAAGCGTTCAACGACGAAGATCCGCACGACACCCACCGTACGCCCGGGGGGGCAGCGCGATTGTTCGCGCTGGTGTCCTGGCCCTCTTTTCTGGTCGCTGCAGTCGCCGAACTGATGTTCTTCAGCGTCATCAATCCGCAGGAGCTTTACCTGTTCGGCGAGCCGGTCGGCTTTTCGCCGGTTGCGACCTACTCAATCGGCTTCTTCGGCTTCTGGGCAGTCACCGGCGCATCCAGCCTGATGACGGCCTGGTTGGCGGAAAAGCTGCCGGCACGCTGATCGCGTGCTGTATGGGGCGGGCGTCGCCGCCCGCCCCTGCTGCGCTCAGCGGTAGACAAGCACCGGTATCTTCGAATTCGACAGCACCTTCTGCGTGACACTGCCCAGCAGCAGGCTGGCCAGCCCGCGCCTGCTGTGCGACCCCATGAAGATCACGTCGGCCTTGCGCGACAGACCGACCTCGATGATCGCCTTGTGCGGCTCGTCCTGCGTCACCGCAATGCTGTCGACCGAGACACCGGCAGCTTCCGCCTCGGCGCGCGCCGATTGCAGGATGCGGTCGGCGTGCGTACGCATCGCATCCGTGAAGTCGTTCGGCGCGATCGGATCTATGCTTTCCTCGTCCGCTTCGCTGTGCAGCAGCGATACGGGGTAATCCTTCATCACGTACAGGAAGGTGACGTGACCCGACACATCTCTGGCAAAGCAGATGGCGTGCGTCACCGTAGCCTTTGAAAGGTCTGAACCATCGACCGGCACGAGTATGTGGCGAAACATCCTGTATGACTCCTCAGTATTGATTGACCGGCTGCCGCCATGGCATCCGGCCGGTTCGAACGCATGGCCTCTGCGGGCCATTGCGTTCCGTCGCACGCGCTGATCGGGTACCGGAACGCGGTACCACAAAGAAAAAGCCGGACGTGCAATCAAGCACCTCCGGCTTTCGCCCTCACGGAAAGTGCGTCAGACCGCGTAGGTCTTCAGGCGCCTCGAAAAGTCCTGCAGCTGCTTGATGCCGCTGGACTCTGCGCGAGCACACCAGTCCTGCAACTGCTTCAGCAGCTGTTCGCTCGACGCGGTGGAACGCGCCCACAGTGCAATCAGTTCCTGGCGCATCGTGTGCACCGTTTCCAGTCGGCTGCTGTGTGCCAGAACCGATGCCATTTCGGCGTCGTCGCTTGCCGGCTGCGCGTTTTCACCGCGGCTGAGCCAGCGCTTGAAGCGCTGATATCGGTCGCCGTCGGCAAGTGCCACATGCGACGTACGCAGCTTTTCAACTTCTTCGGCGTAGATCGAACGCAGCGACTTCATGTATCGGGTCATCACGTCGTAGCGATGCGTGATGATCGCTTCGAGCGTCTGGGTGTCCACCACGTCGCGGGCCTGGAATCGCGGCTGCGGAATGGTTTTCTTGGCCTTGGCAAGGCCCATGATTTCGAGGATGCGGATGTACATCCAGCCGATATCGAACTCGTACCACTTCGACGACAGCTTGGCTGATGTGGCGAAGGCGTGGTGATTGTTGTGCAGCTCCTCACCGCCGATCAGGATGCCCCACGGGGAGATATTGGTCGCCGCGTCGCTGCAGTCGTAATTGCGGTAGCCCCAGTAATGGCCGAGACCGTTCACGACGCCGGCCGCCCAGATCGGGATCCACGCCATCTGCACGGCCCAGATCGTCAGGCCGAGCGGGCCGAACAGGATCACGTTGGTGATCAGCATCAGGCGGATGCCCAGCCCGGAGTGCTTGCTGTACAGGTTGCGCTCGATCCAGTCGTCCGGTGTACCCTGGCCGTAGCGCGCCATGGTTTCCTTGTTCTTCGCTTCGAGGCGGTACAGCTCGGCACCTTCGGTCAGCACCTTCTTGATGCCCAGAACCACAGGGCTATGCGGATCTTCGGGCGTTTCGCACTTGGCGTGGTGCTTGCGGTGGATGGCCGCCCACTCCTTGGTCACCATGCCGGTCGTCATCCACAGCCAGAAGCGGAAGATGTGGCTGGGCAGCGGATGCATTTCGAGCGCGCGGTGCGCCTGATGGCGATGCAGGTAAATCGTGACGCCCGCGATCGTAAGGTGCGTAAACGCGAACGCGACAACGATGTAACCCCACCAGGGCAGATCAATCAAGCCATTTAACATTCAGGTCTTTCTCGGTAAAGCGAAGGTCAAGCTACGGATTCTACGCGAGCCGGGCCCGCGGTCAATTTGCGCCGCGTCAAGTGTTCGTGACATCGGCCGGCGGGGCCGAAGGGTTCCGGTCGCGCATGATCCTCAGTTCGCGTTGCGGGAACGGTATTTCAATACCCGCGGCACGGAAACGTTCGAGTATTTCGAGCTGGATGGCCGAGCGCAGTCCGAGCGCCCCCCCTTCCGGGTCGGCGATCCAGATGCCCAGCTCGAGGTTGATGCCCGAGTCGCCGAAGGAGTGGAGAAAGGCCGCCGGGGCGGGCGATTTCAACACCCGCTCCTGGGTCAGTGCGGCGTCCTGCAGGATGGCCAGAGCGGCCGGTACGTCGTCGCTGTAACTGACCTGTACCGCAATGCCGATGCGCACCTGCCGGTCCGACAGGCCTTCGTTCTGCACCACCGAACTGATCAGAAGTTCGTTCGGGATGATGGATTCGACCCCCGACAGGCTGCGCACAACCGTATAGCGCGTGGTGATCTGGGTGACCTGGCCCCGGTCGGCGCCGACCGAAATGAGGTCGCCGATGCGGATCGAGCGGTCGAGCAGCAGGATGAAGCCCGACACGTAGTTGGCCATGATCTTCTGCAGACCAAAGCCCAGACCCACGCCAAGCGCACCGCCGAACACCGACAGTGCGGTCAGGTCGATGCCGACCAGCGGCAGCGTGATGATCAGCCCAAGCAGCACCAGCGCGACCTTCGCCACCCGCGCCAGCACGATGCGCAGATTGCTGTCTATCGGCGCCCGCATCAGCTTGCGCTCGACCGATCCCGACAGCCAGACGGACGCGATCAGCGTCATCAGCACCCAGGCACCGCCCTGCAGCAGCGTCCACATCGTCAGCTTCTGCTTGCCCAGCGTGATCTGCTGGCTGTCCAGCCAGTCGATCACTTCGGGCAGGATGTCCAGCGCGTGCATCGCCCAGGCGGTCCAGATCGCCAGCACGATCAATACCTCGAAGGTGCTCAGCCAGCCGGCCGGCGCAAACACCTGGCGCAGCGCATACACGATGAGCCGGATGACGCCCATCGCCACCAGCATGGCGATCACCAGATGCATCAGTACCGGCGTCTGGTGCAGCAGGGCGAATGCGCCGCGCGCCAGCGCGAGCAGCAGAATGCCGGCAAGCGGGAACATCAGCCGCTGCAGGCCGGCCCGGCCCAGCCGTGCTGCGTTGCTCAATACTTCGTTGCCGTTGGCCAGCACTTCGGCACGCTGGCGCCCGATCATGTGACGCGCAAACAGACCAGCCAGTACGAGGCAGGCCGAGATGACGCCCAACTCCAGTCGCGTGCTGTCGAGCGCCAGCACCGCCATCAATGCGTCGAAAGACAGGTCGTTCATGTGGATCAGGGGGTTACTGCTTCACCGCGCAGGGTTTCCTGCACCGCATCTGCAAAACTGACCGACTGGGCGCGGTGGCGCTTCCAGTTCTGCATATATATAGCAGCGAGCGCACGCTGGCCGCTCAGCACCAGCACGTTCTCGGCATTCTTCGACTTGCCCGCCACGCTGAAATTGTAGGAGCCGGTCACCACCACCGGATCCTTGCCGTCCGGGTCGATGATCATCACCTTGCTGTGCGCCGCGCTGTAGGCACCATCCAGCCACAGTGGCACGCCGTGACCGGCGACCCGGGGCAGTGCGCTGTATTCGTCCTTCAGCACCTTTTCGCGGTCAGCGATCACTTCGACCTTGATGCCGCGCTCGTGCGCCGCGATCAGTGTCTTGGCGATGTGCCGGCTGGTCAGCATGTAGGCCTGCACATATACCGCCTGTTTCGCGCCGTCGATCTGGTCCATGACCAGCCGCTCGACGTCGTCCCACGGCGCGAAACCGACTTCGACCTTGCCTTCGGCCGGCAGCGCCGGGCCCGCCTGCACCGTACCGCCTGCCAGCAGGCCAGCGATCAGCAGGGCGGCAGCCATGAGGGGCGCACGCAGATCACGCTTCATCGACCGTCTCCGGGGTGGTGGCTGCGCTGTTCGGAGCGCGCCGCTCCATCACCGCGGCGTAGAAGCCGTCGGTGCCATGGATGTCGGGGCGCAGTTCGAGATCGATGCCGGTGTCCAGATCGATCCGGCCGGCGGCGAGGATTTCGTTTGCCGGCAGGCGCACGAAGTCCGGATGGCTGGCCAGGAAGGTGTCGATCACGCAGCGGTTTTCCGCGTCGAGCAGGCTGCAGGTCGCATAGACCAGACGGCCGCCCGGTTTCACCAGCCGCGCCGCGCCGGCCAGAATGGCGCCCTGCTTGACCACCAGTTCCTCGACCGCAGTCGGCGTCTGGCGCCACTTCAGGTCCGGATTGCGGCGCAGCGTGCCCAGACCGGAGCAGGGCGCATCGACCAGTACGCGGTCGATCTTGCCGGCCAGTCGCTTCACCTTGATGTCGTTCTCGCTGTCAATCAATACCGGATGGATGTTCGACAGACCGGAGCGCGCGACCCGCGGGCGCATCTTGATCAGCCGCTTTTCCGACACATCGAAGGCGTACAGCCGCCCGGTCGAACGCATCATCGCGCCCAGCGCCAGCGTCTTGCCACCGGCGCCGGCGCAGAAATCGACCACCATTTCGCCGCGCTTGGGCGCGAGCAGCAGCGCCAGCAGCTGACTGCCTTCGTCCTGCACCTCGATGATGCCCTTCTCGTACAGCGGATTCTTGGTCAGCGACGGACGCTCGCCCAGACGCAGCGCCCACGGCGAAAAGCGCCCGGGTGTAACGGTCAGACCGTTGTTGGTGAGCGTCGCGGTGACCGCTTCGATGTCGCTTTTCATCAGGTTGACGCGCAGGTCGAGCGGTGCCTGCGTGTTCAGCGCGCGCGCCAGCGACAGCAGCGATGCTTCGTCCATCTGCGTCAGCAGGCGCTCGATCACCCAGTCGGGCAGGTCGGTGCGTTCCCCCAGCGACAGTTCGGTGTCGGCGGTCGGCGCCAGCGTTTCCAGCCATTGCGCCTCGTTGCGCGAAATCAGCGGTGCGAGAAACTTGTGTCCGAGACCTTCGATGCGCGCCAGCGCGGTGATCAGCAGCTTGCGCGCACCGGCGTTCTCGCCCGCCACGGCGCGCAGCCAGCGCAGACGGCGCAGCACCAGGTAGGCATGCTCGGCGACGAAGGCGCGCTCGCGCGACTGCAGCGCCCGCTGATCGCGGAAGTGGGCCGACAGCACGCTGTCGGCGGTGTGTTCGAAACGCAGCATCCGGCTAAGGACGTCGGCGGTGCTGTCTATCAGTTTTTCGGTCGGTTTCATCGCAGGTAGGGGTTGGCGGGTTCTTCCGCCGGCTCGTATCGGGGTGGCGGATCGACCGGGTCGCCGAAGGGCGCAGTCGTTCCGGCGGCGGCAGTGCCGGCGCGCAGGCTCAGGTTTTCATACTCGATCAGGCGCACGCGCTGGTCGTACACATCGCCCTTGCGATCGGTGAAGCGGATCAGTACCGGCAGCCAGCGCAGATTCGGCGCCAGCCAGACTTCGATCTGGTTGTCTCCTGGCTGCGCGCGCGCCTGCAGCCGCTTGACCAGCTGGCGACCGATAGCGGTATCGAGGCTGCCCAGTTCCGGGTCGGCCACGAACCAGCGCGGTGTGTAGCGCTTGCCGGTCGCCAGCGTGAAATCGAAGTCGCCGCCGTATTGCGCGCGCCAGATGATCTCCAGCCACAGGCTCAACATGTCCTGCGCACCGGCCGACAGCGGATGCTCAGACTGCTTGGTGCCGGCGCGCAGCATAACCCGATTGCCGTCCCAGTCGAACACCACCTCTTCCTCGGTCGCCCTGCCCTGCGTCGCTCGCGACACATAGCGCAGCGGTTTCAGACCGTCGGTCGTCACTTCGCCGGTGCTGCGCTGTTCGACGCGCAGTGGCTTGAGCAGGCCGGCCAGGCCGGTCGTCTCGGTAATCTGATCCATCTCGTAGTCGCTGCCATCGTGCACCCAGTGATAGCGGGTTTCCCCGATCTCGAGCTCGCCGCGGAACACCGCGAACTCCAGTCTTGCTTCGCTGACCAGGGCACGCTGCGGTGTCAGGCTGGCCGTGTCGTCACGATCGGGCACTGCACCTTCGGCGATCGCCCGGTCCAGGAGTTCTCGATCGCCGATGGCGTCTTGGCTCTCGCCGTCATCCGTCACCGGATCGTCGCTCGGCGTGGGCTGCGGTGGCAGCTCGGGCTCAGGCTCGGGCAGCGCCACCGGCTCCGGCTTCGGGCTGCGCGGCCTTGGCGGGCGCTTGGGCGTCTGCACCGGCACAGGCGTGGCTTCGGCGACCGGTGGGGGCGTCGGCTCGGTTTTCGGTGACGGTGGGTCCGGCGGCGCAAGCAGCGCCGCGCGTATCGTGCGGCGCTCGTCCGGCAGGCGCTCGTGATCGAAGCTGCGCAGCCCGCCGGCCAGCAGAAGGTGCAGCAGCACCGAAACGGCCAGTGCGAAAAGCAGCCGGGATCGGTTCAGTGGTTCAGACATCCGCGCTCGGAACGCACAGCGTGGCGCTGTCCGGCGTGGTGTCGCCGCGCAGCACGGCGCGGCCTTCGTGCAGCGCGAGCCGGCCGTCGACGAACCAGCGCACCACCTGCGGGTAAAGCACATGCTCCTGCACCAGCACGCGTGCGGCCAGCGTGGTGTCGGTATCGCCCGCCAGCACCGGTACCGCCGCCTGGGCGATGATCGGTCCGCCGTCGAGTTCGCCGGTCACGAAATGCACCGTGACGCCGGCCACCCGGCAACCCGCCTCGATGGCGCGTCGGTGCGTGTGCAGCCCGGTGAAGGCCGGCAGCAGCGATGGGTGGATGTTGATCATGCGGCCGCGATAGTGCTCGACGAAGCCGGGCGTCAGGATGCGCATGAAGCCGGCGAGCACGACCAGATCCGGGGCATGGCGATCAATGCAGGTGGCAAGCGCAGCGTCGAAGGCGGTGCGGTCGGGATAGGCGGTGTGATCGACCACCTCGGTCGCGATGTTGCGGTCGCGCGCGTACGCTAGGCCGGCGGCGTCGGGCCGGTTGCTGATCACGGCGCGGATGTCCGCCGGCAGGCCGGCGTCGACGATGGAGCGCATATTGCTGCCGCGTCCGGAAATCAGGATGACGACGGATGTCATTCGGGGCTGTCGGTAGGAGGATTCAAGGGCGGATTATCACCGCCCGACGCGGCGCCTGCCTATCTGACCGGCAGGAACACCGCGGTCGCCAGCGACTGCAGGATGCGCGTGACCACGCGCCGGTTCTTGTCGGCCACGATCTGCGAACTCATGTCGAGCCAGCCGATCATCTTGCCCATTTCTCGCTCGAAGCTGAGGTTGCGCACGCCATCGGCCCCGATTTCGTTCGACAGCAGCAGCAAGTCGCCTGCGGCGTCGCGCGATTGCGCCAGCTTCCACGCCGAAATCTCGACATTGCGTGCGCAGTTCGACAGCGCCTGTGGATCGAGTTCATCCATGATGAACAGCTCGGTCCGGTCGGCCCACGCTGTCTGGATCATGCCGCCCATGCCGACGATCAGCGCTGCCACCCGGTCGCCTGCGAAATCGGCCGAAAAGGCCAGCCGCATCACTTCGATGTCGCGCTTGCCTTCGAACTCCGCCAGCTGCCAGCCGCGGTCGGCATTGAACAGTCTGGCCAGCGCTTCTTCCCGACTGTTCAGCCCGGCGCGCCGCCACTCGCGCGGGTTGCGGCGGTACAGCTTGTCGGCCAGCCGTTCCAGGCTGGCGAATATTTCCCGGTGATGCGCTTCGAGTACGCGGTCGATATCACTTTTAACAATCTGTTTAGGATGCATGGAATCAGCCGCTGGCGCGGGTTTCTGGCCGGTGCTGCCGCAGCCCGTGATCCAGTTGGCTATCGCGGCGCAACACAGCACGCGCACAATCGTTTTACAGGCTGTCATAGCACTCATGACCGACAGCGTACGACAACCCGGGCCCGGTTTGGGCGCGCGACGCACCCGCGGCGTGCGGACCAGCAAGTCCCAGAACCTCCGTACATCAACCATGAAAATGGAACAACTCGAGCGTGTGCGCGCTCCGGGCGTCAAGGCAGGCAGCCGTCGCTTCGGCCAGCTGCTGCGCACCCTGATGCGGGCCGACCACGGCGGCGTGCTGCTGTGCGGCGGGCGCGACGTCCAGTGCGATGCGCTGGCGATGGCGCTCGCCCGGTTGCGTGACCAGCCGCTGATGCGCGTTGAACTCGAGGCGGCCAACGACGAGCCGATCAGCGCCGAACAGTGGCGACCGTCGCTGCAGCAGGCGCGCCGCCAGGCTGCTCTGCTCTATCTTCATCTGGGGGATGGCGCCGAGGGCGCGTTCGGCCGGGTCGGCGGCGGAGTGGCCAGTCTGCGCGCCGAGCGTCTGCTGGCCGACGTGCAACGCGCCGGTGTGGTGGTCATCGTGGCGGGCGCCGAACGCTACAGTTTCGCGCTCGAAGCCTGCTGGCCGCGCATCAGACTGGATTTCCCGAAGCCGGCCCGAACTTCGCGCGCACCCATGCGACTGCCAGGGGTGCGAGCGATATCGCGATGATCGCCAGAATCACCAGCGTCAGGTTTTCCTTCACCCAGGGCAGATTGCCGAACCAGTAACCGGCCAGCGCCAGCGACACCACCCAGATGATGGCGCCCGTGATGTTGAACATCGCGAAGCGCGGGTAGCTCATCTGCGCCACACCGGCCACGAAGGGCGCAAAGGTGCGGATCAGCGGCATGAAGCGCGCGATGATGATGGTCTTGCCGCCGTGCTTCTCGTAGAACGCATGTGTGCGATCGAACGCCGTGCGATTGAAGAAACGCGAATTTTCCCACTTGAACACCCGCGGGCCGCACCAGGCGCCCACCGCGTAATTCACCGCGTCGCCCAGCACGGCTGCGATGATCAGCAGCACGATCAGCAGGCCGATGTGCATGCCGCCGGCCGCAGCGATCGCACCGGCGACGAACAGCAGCGAATCGCCGGGCAGGAAGGGCGTCACCACCAGACCGGTTTCACAGAACACGATGAGGAAAAGGATGGCGTAGACCCAGGCACCGTACTGTGCGACCAGCATGGCCAGATGCTTGTCCAGGTGCAGCATGATGTCGATGAAGGTGGTGAGCAGTTCCATGGTGCGTCGCGTTGAATTCGAGCCCGGATGATAGCGGATGCCTGTGACGGCCCGTAAAATCGACGCCCGCCCCTGTTCTGTGCCTGCGCATGCCTTCGATCCAGCTGCTGCCCGACCTCCTGATCAGCCAGATTGCCGCCGGCGAGGTGGTCGAGCGCCCCGCGTCGGTGCTGAAGGAATTGCTGGAAAACAGTCTCGACGCCGGCAGCCGCGACATCCGCGTGCAGCTTGAAGCCGGTGGGGTGAAGCGCCTGCGGGTGGCTGACGACGGCTGCGGCATGCCGCCGGAAGACCTGCCGCTGGCGCTGGCCCGGCATGCCACCTCCAAGATCGCCTCGCTCGACGATCTCGAAGCGGTGGCCACCATGGGTTTCCGCGGCGAGGCACTGGCGTCGATCGCCAGTGTGGCCCGGGTGGTCATCACCAGCCGGCAGACCGGTTCGCCGCACGCCTGGCGGATCGATGCCGGCAGCGCGCCGGAACCTGCCGCACTCGATGCCGGCACCGTGGTCGACGTCGCCGACCTCTATTACAACACTCCGGCCCGGCGCAAGTTCCTGCGCACCGAACAGACCGAGTACGGCCACTGCGACGACGTGTTCCGGCGCATCGCGCTGTCGGTGCCGCAGGTCGCCTTCCAGCTGCAGCACAACGGTCGCGTCACGCAGCGCCTGCCGGTGGCCGACATGGCAAGCCGCGTGCGTGCGCTGCTCGGCGACGAGTTCATGCAGCATGCGCGCCCGGTCGAGGCCGATGCCGGCACGCTCCGGATATCGGGCTTCGTCGCCCAGCCGGCGTTTTCGCGCGCCGGGCGCGACGCCCAGTACTGCTTCGTCAATGGCCGTTTCGTGCGCGACCGCCTGCTCGCGCACGCGCTGCGCGAGGCCTACGCCGACGTGCTGCACGGTGCGCGCCACCCGGCGTACGTCGTGTTCATCGAACTCGATCCGCGCGCGGTCGATGTGAACGTGCATCCGGCCAAGACCGAAGTGCGCTTTCGCGAGGCGCGCGGCATTCACCAGTTCGTGTTCCACGCGGTCGAGCGCGCACTGGCGCTGTCGACGCAGATGGCCGAGCAGGTCACTGCACATGCGGGCGGTGCGGATGCCTTCCAATCGCCGCCGTTGCAATCCGGCTGGCCGATGCAGCAGGGTCGGGGCGTCGAGCAACCGCTGGCGCGCTACTTCGATTTCGTTCGATCCGACGGTCTGGCCCACGCGCCGAATGCGGTGGCTGCGGGCCTGGCGGACCTGCCGACCGAGTCCGGTCCACCGCTCGGCTTTGCGCTCGCCCAGTTGCAGGGCGTGTATGTGCTGGCCCAGAACAGCGCCGGCCTGGTGCTGGTGGATATGCACGCGGCGCACGAACGCATCCTGTACGAACAGTTGAAGAAGGTGCTCGAGGGCGCGCCGGCCGTACAGCGGCTGCTGATTCCGGCCATGCTGTCGATGAGTGCGCGCGAGGTGGCGACCGCCTTCGAGTACGCCGACGTGCTCGAAAAGCTCGGCTTCGATATCGGCCAGGCCGGGCCGAACGAATTGATGGTGCGTGCCGTACCGGCGCTTCTGGCGCGCGCCGATACCGCCGCGCTGTTGCGCGCGCTGCTGGAAGAGTTGCGCGAGGCGCCAGCCAGCCAGGTGGTCGAGCGCCGGCGCAATGAACTGCTCGCGACGATGGCCTGCCATGGCGCGGTGCGTGCCAACCGTCTGCTGGCGCTGCCGGAAATGAACGCGCTGCTGCGCGACATGGAAGCCTGCGAGCGCGCCGACCAGTGCAATCACGGCCGCCCGACCTGGGTCCAGCTCACCATGGGCGAGCTGGACCGCCTGTTCATGCGCGGCCGCTGACCGTGCCCGCCGCCCCCACCGCACCCGTGTTGGTGCTGCTCGGTCCGACCGCCAGCGGCAAGACCGCGGCGGTCGCCCGCATTGCGCGCGCACTGCCGGTCGAACTGGTCAGCGTCGATTCGGCGCTGGTGTTCCGCGACATGGATATCGGCACCGCCAAGCCGACGCCGGAAGAGCGGACGCTGTGCCCGCACCATCTGATCGACATCGTGTCGCCGCAGGAGGCGTATTCGGCCGCGCGCTTTGCCGCCGACGCACGCACGCTGATCGCCGCCATCCAGGCGCGCGGCAACATTCCCCTGCTGGCCGGTGGCACCATGCTGTACATCAAGGCGCTGCGTGACGGCCTGTCCGACCTGCCGGAGGCCGACGCCGCCCTGCGGGCTGATATCGATTGCCGTGCCGCACAACAGGGCTGGCCGGCACTGCACGCCGAGTTGGCCGCGCGCGACCCGGACGCCGCCTTCCGTCTCAAGCCCAACGACGCGCAGCGCATCCAGCGCGCGCTGGAAATCGTCACGCTGACCGGCCGGCCGCTGGCCGAAAGCTACGCGCGGCGTGAAGTCGATGCGCCGCTGCCGCCGATGACCGTGCTGTCACTCGAACCTTCGGATCGCGCCTGGCTGCACCGGCGCATCGAGGCGCGCTTCGACGCGATGCTGGAGCAGGGGCTGGTGGACGAAGTGCGCAGGCTGCGCGACAAGTACGTGCTCGACGCCGGCCTGCCGTCGATGCGCTGCGTCGGCTACCGGCAGGTCTGGAACCACCTCGAAGGCGACATCGACGCCGCCGACATGCGCGACACCGGCATCTACGCCACCCGTCAGCTCGCCAAGCGCCAGATCACATGGCTGCGCTCGATGCAGATCGATCAGCGCATCGACTGCTGCCGCGCCGACGCTGCGGATGCGGTGCTGGAGACCTTCACCCGCGCATGCGGGTGAAGGTCTCCAGCACCGGAATGCATGGAATGAGGTTCAAGGTAAAAGGTGCAAGGAAACCCCGAAGAGCGTTGCACTCCGAACCTTGAACCTTGAACCTTGAACCTTGAACCTTGAACCTCAACACCGCGGGCTCATCGCCTTCTTCAGGTCGTCAAGCTTGTGGATGCGGATGTTCTTGTTGCTGACCGACAGCAGCCCTTCGTCCTGCAGGCGCGACAGGCCGCGGCTGACGGTTTCGAGCTTGAGGCCGAGGTAGGAGCCGATTTCCTCGCGCGTCATGCGCAGGTTGAATTCGGTCGCCGAATAGCCGCGCGACACAAAACGCTGCGACAGATTCACCAGGAAGGCGGCCAGGCGTTCTTCGGCGCGCATCGTGCCGAGCAGCATCATCACGCTCTGGTCGCGCACGATTTCGCGGCTCATCACCTTGTGGAAGTGATGCTGCAAGGTGTCGATTTCGCGCGACAGTTCCGACAGACGGTTGAACGGGATGACGCACACCTCGCTGTCTTCCAGCGCACGGGCGTCGCAGTTGTGCTGACCGGTGCCGATGCCGTCCAGTCCCATCAGCTCGCCCGCCATCTGGAAGCCGGTTACCTGCTCGCGGCCGTCTTCCGACACGACTTCGGTCTTGAAAAAACCGGTGCGGATGGCGAACAGCGACTGGAAGGGCTCGCCGGACAGGTAGAGAGGCATGCCGCGCGCCACCTTGCGGCGCGTGCCGACCAGTTCGTCGACACGTTCGATTTCCTGTTCCGACAGGCCGACCGGCATGCACAGCTCGCGCAGATTGCAAGCCGAACAGGCCACTTGAAGACCGTGTGACGTGATGGGTATCGGGACGCTGCTCATTATTGACGTTGATCAATGCGCGGTGGGGGGCGCGCTTGCATGATGGACGCACCGCAAAGTGTGCCAATAAATCATGAATGTCGCAAAAGAACTCGTGTTCGACCCGCAACTGATGCGGCGTTTTGATGTGCCCGGCCCGCGCTACACCTCTTATCCGACGGCCGATCGCTTCAACTTTTCGCACGACGCCCGGGCGCACGGGGCGCGGCTCGAGGCGCGCAATGCAGCGGCCGGGCCGCTGTCGATCTACATCCACATCCCGTTCTGCGACACGATCTGCTACTACTGCGCCTGCAACAAGATCATCACCAAGGACCACGCGCGTGCCGACAGCTACGTCGATATGCTGCTGCGTGAACTGGCGATGAAGGCAGCTCTGGTCAGGGGCAGTCGCGAGGTGGCGCAGCTCCACCTGGGCGGCGGCACACCCACCTTCCTGAACGACGCGCAGATGACCCGGCTGTTCGAAGGTCTGCGCAGCCACTTCCGCATCGCCGACTCGGCGCAGTGCTCGATCGAAATGGATCCGCGCGGCGTCAGTGCCGCCCGCATCGCGCATCTGGGTTCGCTCGGCTTCAACCGGATCAGCATCGGCGTACAGGACTTCGACCCCGTTGTGCAGCGCGCGGTGAACCGCGTGCAGAGCGTGGAAGAGACCGAAGTCGTGCTGCGTGCGGCGCGCGCCAATGGTTTCGTGTCATCCGGCGTCGACCTGATCTACGGTCTGCCGGGGCAGACGCTCGACAGTTTCGACGCCACATTGGCCACCCTGATACGGCTGGCGCCGGATCGCGTCGCCATCTATCACTATGCCCACCTGCCGAAGCAATTCATGCCGCAGCGGCGCATCGACGAAAGCATGCTGCCGGACGTCAGCGTGCGCCCGCAACTGCTGAAGCTGGCGATCGACCGCCTGCACGAAGCCGGCTATGTGCATGTCGGCATGGACCACTTCGCCCGCCCCGACGACGAACTCGCGCAGGCGCAACGCCACGGCCGGCTGCAGCGCAATTTCCAGGGCTATTCGACGCATGCCGGCTGTGACCTGATCGGGCTCGGCGTGTCGGCCATTTCCCGCGTCGGCGCAAGCTTCGCGCAGAACCACCGCACGCTTGAAAGCTGGGCCAAATCGATTGACGACGGTGAACTGCCGGTCATGCGCGGTCTGGACATGACGGCCGACGACAGTGTGCGCAGCGCCGTGATCGGCGCCCTGATGTGCCACTTCGAATTGTCGATCGAAGCGATAGAAAGCAGTTACGCAATCGATTTCAAGAAGTATTTCGCCCCGGAGCTGGCTGAACTGCAGGAGCTGGCCGATGCCGGCCTGCTGACCATCGAGCCGGACTGGATCGGCATTACGCCGCGCGGACGCCTGCTGGTGCGCGCCGTCTGCATGGTGTTCGACCGTTATCTGCGCCTCGATTCGGAAACAGTCCGCTACTCGAAGGTCGTCTAGCGTCTGTGTTCCCTTGATTCCTGGCCGCGCCTGCCCTGCGCATGCGGTGAGCAGCCTGGCCCCGGCGGATGCGTGCGCTGCGGCGCCTTGCATGCGCGCGGCGCGCGGCGCACGATCGCGCCAAGTCCCCGTTCAAAAGTGATTGATTACCCATGAGTCTCGGTCTTGCCGCGGTATTTCTGGTCGGCCTGCTCGGTGGCGTGCACTGCGCAGGCATGTGCGGCGGCATCGTGTCGGCGATATCCGCCGGCGTGCCGCAGGTCCGCAAGCCCGGCTGGCGCGCGCATTTGCCTGCTTTCTCGCTGCACCTTGCCTACAGCACCGGCCGTATCACGAGCTATGCGTTTGCCGGGGCGGTTGCCGGCGGCATCGGCGGCGTCGGCCTGCTGGCCGGCAGCGCGCTGCCGCTGCAGACGGTGCTGTATGTGCTGGCCAATCTGATGATGATCGCGCTCGGTCTGTACCTCACCGGCTACACACGGGTGCTCGCGCCCATCGAGGCGCTCGGCCGCCCTTTGTGGGCGCGCATCCAGCCTGTCGCCGGCCGTTTCCTGCCGGCGCGCACGCCAGCGCAGGCGCTGGGCGTCGGCCTGCTGTGGGGTTTTCTGCCGTGCGGCATGGTCTACAGCATGCTCGGGCTGGCCCTGCTGTCCGGCTCGCCGGCCAGCGGCGCGCTGATCATGCTGGCTTTCGGGCTGGGCACGCTGCCCAACCTGCTGCTGGCCGGCATGCTGCTGACCCGGCTGCGCGCACTCACCCGCAATCCGGCGCTGCGCCGGGTGGCCGGCCTGATGGTGCTGGGCTTCGGTCTGGTCGGGCTGGCGCGCGCGTCCACCCTCGGCGACGGGCTGTGGAACGGGCTCATCTGCCATACTTGAGTGTCCCTGCAACCAGACTGATTTCATCATGCGTATCCTGCTTGCCGTCGATGGTTCCGAACACGGCGTGCGCGCCACCACCGAAGTGCTGCGCCTGTCCGCCCATTTCACCAGCGTGCCCGAAATTCACCTGCTGTTCGTTCATGCGCCAGTGCCCAGCGGCCTGTTGCAGCAACATGTGAGCCGTGAAGCGCTGAACGACTACTACCGCGAAGAAGGCGAGGACGCGACCCGCATTGCGCTGGAAACACTGCGCAATGCCAAGGTCGAACCCATCCTGCACCTGCACGTCGGTCCGCCGGCGGAAACCATCGCCCGCTATGCCGAACAGCACGACTGCGAAATGATCGTCATGGGTCGGCGCGGTCACGGCGCACTCGCCAGCTTCGCGCTCGGCTCGATTGCCAGCGGTGTGCTGCATCACTCGAAACGGCCGGTGCTGCTGGTCCGGTAACTGTTGTCTGCCCGGCTGCGATCTGCGCCGGGCTTCAGCTTCGCTCAAGAAAGCACAGCTGCGCGCCGTTAGCCGGAAGAGTTCCCTACTTTTCCGCAATGGACACGCATATGAGCGCCACACCCGTTGCCACCGATCCACTCGAGGTCTGGGTGGACAAGCTGCGCAATCAGGACATGCCCATCTTCAGCGCGACGCTGGCCGCCATCGGCGAGGTCGCGGAGAACGACGCCAGTCCGACGTCGGCACTCGGCCGCATCATCCTGCGCGATGCCGGCATGACCGCGCGCGTGCTGCGCATGGCCAATTCCGTGTTCTTCCACGGTGAAGGCAGCCGTATCAACACCATTTCGCGCGCCATCGTGCTGCTCGGCTTCGACACCGTGCGCAACATCGCGATCTCTGTCGCGCTGATCGACGCTTTCCTGGCCGGTGGCGTACGCGACCGGGTCAGCGCCGAAATGGCGCGCTGCTTTCATGCGGCCGTCCATGCAAAGCATGCCGCCACGGTGCGCGGCGACGCCTCGCCGGAAGAAGTGTTCATCGCGACGCTGCTGTCGCGCATCGGCGAACTGGCCTTCTGGTGCTTCTCCGGGGAAGCGGGTCAGCAGCTTGATCGCGCACTGCGCAAGCCCGCTGCCGTACCGGAAAAGGTCGAAAGCGAGGTGCTTGGCTTCCGGCTGCGTTCGCTGACCCAGTTGCTGGCGCGCGAATGGACGCTGCCCGGGCTGGTGGCGAACGCCTGTGTGGACACCGCGCGGTCAGACAGCCGCGAAGCGCTGGTGATCGCCAGCTACCGGCTCGCCAGTGCTGCCGAAGCCGGATGGCAAAGCGAAAAGGCGCGTGAAGCCGTGCGCGACTACGCGAAACTGTTGCGGCAGGACGTGGCAGCCGTTGCGCCGGTGGTCGCCGCGCACGCGCGCGAAGCAGCCTGCCTGGCCGGCTTTTACGGTTGCGAAGAGGCCGCAGCGCGCATCCCGGTGCCGGCGCGTCCCGACGAGGAAGACGAAACCGGGGCGCCGGACATTCTGGCCGACCCGGATCCGGCGCTGCAGTTCGACATTTCGCGCCGCATGGTGGCGCTGATTGCCGCGCACTCGGCTTCCGGCGCGGTGCTCGACCTGGCGCTCGAAGGCGCCGGCCGCTCGCTGGGCGCCGACCGCGCCGTGCTCGCACTGGTCACCGCCAACCGCTCGCAGCTGACGGCCCGGGCCACGCATGGCCGCGGCGCGCAGCAACTGATGCGCCACTTCAATTTCCTGCTCGCCGGCGCTGCGCGCGATGCGCTGACCGAACTGGTCGATCACGGACGCGTCATCGACGTCGAGGCGTCACACGTGCCCGCCCCGGGATTGCCGTCCATCACGCGCCTGCGCTCCGCGTTGGGCCAGCGACACCAGGTGCTGGTGCCGATCAACGCGCACGGTCACGTCGTGGGCTTGCTGTACATCGATCGCGCTGCGGTGCGCCCGGCGATGCGTCCGGGCACGACGGAGGCCCTCGCGACCTTCGCCCAGCTGGCCGGCATCGCGCTGGAAGCGTCGTCGCGCAAGGCCTAGGGTCGGGCAGACCGGGCGGTGCCCGGTCCGGCCACTTCACATGCGGCGCCGCGTCATCGCAGCAATCAGGCCCAGGCCGGCCAGCAGCATCGCCCAGCCGTCGGCTTCCGGTACCGCAGTCACCTCGATGCTCAGCGTGGGGCCGGCATAGGTGTTGTTGTTGTAGCCGGCATAGGTTGCGGCGACGCCGCTGTCGCCCTCGACCAGCGCCAGCGTCACCCGCGAATCGGACAGGATGTCCGCTGCCAGAGCCTGCGCGCCCGCGTTGTTCGAGGCGCTGCGGTTGAACAGGCTGTAGGTTTCGAGTGTGCCGCTGGCGATCTCGGTGAAGGTGTAGCTCAGGATCTGCTGCGCATCCGCGAAATCGCCGGCAAACGGATACTGCAGCGGGCTCGGCGAGACGATGCTGATCGAATCGTTGCCGGTGAAATGGACGTCGACTGCGCCGTTGGCGGTGAAGGAGGCGTTCGACTGGGTCAGCGACAGGCTGATGCTGTCCACCACCCAGCCATCGACGCCGTATTGCGCGTCGAACTGCGATTTCAGCGAGGCGATATCGAAGCGCACCACGCCGTAGGAGGCGAAGCTGCCGAAGTCTGCGCCTTCGACGTTGAAGAAGTTGATGCCGCTGCCACCGGTACGCACGCCGCCCGGCTGCACGGTGGCGTTCTGGAAGGCTTCCACGTCTGCCGCGTGGGCGGACAGGGCGGCGACGGACAGGACGGCTGCGGTGAGCGTTTTGAGCATGTTCATGATCTGACCTCTCTGGTTCTGGATTGAAATCCGGGTAATGGGGTGTCAGCGACGACGGCGGGCGGCGGCGCCGATCAGACCCAGACCGGCCAGCAGCATTGCGTAGGTTTCGGGCTCCGGCACGACCGTCACATCGACCCACACCGCCTTGTGGTCCGAACTGGCCAGATTGGCGTACAGATTGGGGTCGCGGAAGGTGCCGACCAGATCGAACAGGTCGCCGGTGGTGTTCGGCACCGACGTGTCCGGATCGACCGGCCAGAAGATGCCGGCATCGGTCATTTCGAGGTTGGCCGAGGGCAGCACGTAATCGACGCGCAGATTGCCCGGTGCCGAATCGCTGAAGTCGGCGGTGTCGTACTGCGGGTCGCCGGCGTGCGACTGGTTGGCCGTGCCGTTGTTGCTCGGGTAGGTCGCCGCGGCGGTGCCGCCGGCCGACGCCGGGGTCAGCGTGGTATTCACCAGCGGGTCGCCCAGCAGCTGGTTGATAGCACCCTGATAGCTGTCGCCGTCGAACGGGTCGGCGTTGTAGTCGCCGGCGATGACGAATTTCGCGCCCGCAGCCAGGCCGCCTGTGCCGCCCTGATCGTCGTAGATGTAGCCGGCGCCATTGACGTAGTCGGACCAGAATCGGATTTCGTCGTGGTTGCGCTTGCCGTTGCGGTCTTCCGCGCCGTCGAAGGTCGGCGGCGTCGGATGGGCGGTCAGGAAATGCACGTCCTGACCGTTGATGCGCACCGTCACGTCGACATGGTTCTTCGACGACAGGCGCAGCGCGTCGATCTCGGCCGGCGAGTAGAAATCGGCGAGTTTGTTGGCAGTCGGGTCATTGGTCAGCAGATTGCCCGGCATGTCCTTCCACAGGAAGTTCTGGAAGCTGCGCACGCCGACGATTTCGTACTTCGAGTAGATCGTGAAGCCGAACTGGCCGCCGTAGTTGCCGAAGCCGAATGCATCGTCGCCGCCGCTGACCACGCCGTTGTTGTTCAGGTCGAAGCCGGACGCCAGCCCGGTATTGGTGTTGGGCGTGTAGCGGTATGCGTAATCGATGCCGCTGGTTGCGCCGCGCACCGCATTGCCCTGACCGACCGACAGGAAGTTCTGCTGGAACAGGCGTGCGCCTTCGCTCGAATAACCGAGGCCCATCGGCACGCTGCTGGCAGTTGGCATGCCATTGAGGTCGAAGTCGAATTCGTTCACAAGCAGTACGTCAGCCTGAACGCGCTGTGCAATTTCGGCCACGTTGCGCGCCTGCTGGATGCGGTTGGCGACGCTGGCTGTGACGCCGACTGCGCCCGGGTTGGCGAGATCGGACAGCAGCTGGCCGGCGGCGTCGCGGTTCAGCGACGCGTTGAAGGTTGCGAAACGGACGGTTTCCGCCTGCGCGGCGCCGGCCGTGGCCAGCAGTGCAAGGGCGATCGGGGTGAGGGCGTATTTCATGTCGTAAACTCCTTTATGGGTGGCGTCTCAACGACGGCGCATGCGCAGCGTCAGCGTCATCAGGCCGAGGCCGGCGAGAAACTGCACGATGCGGGTGGGTTCGGGCACGGCTGACACTTCGAGCGCGATGAACTGCGTGACCTGGGTGCCGCTGAAGTTGTTGTCGGCCGCCAGCACCAGCGTGCGGTTGCCATTGGCCAGCGTGTGGCCCCAGCTGATCGCCTCGATGTTGTCGAGCGTGATGCCTTCGAAGGTGATCGGCATTTCGAGCAGCAGCTCGCGGCGCATCGGCGTGTAGGTCGCGCCGGCCAGACTGTCAAAGCTGCTGACGTCGGTCGTGTCCGGCATGATTTCGGCCAATGTGAGACGGATGGTGTTGCCCACGCCGAAGGCGAATGCGCGTTCCACCGCGATGAACTGCGTGTCGGAAATTGCCAGCAGTTCCGGCAGGCCGTTGTCCGGGCCGAACGGCGCGCCGGGCACGGCATCGACCGGAATCGGCGGCAGTGCGTATACATATTGCGCACCGGCCACGCCGCTGACCGGATCAAGCGCGGTCACGCGTACCACGCTGCCGTTGCTGATCGATGTGAGCGGGCCGTCCTGTACCAGCGCGTCTTCATTGGCGGTCCAGATCGTGCCGCCGGGCGCCACCGTCAGCGCCTCGAACAGCTTGTTGCTGCGACCGCCGGTGGTGGCGTTGTCGACGTAGTTGAACATCGCCGGCGTCGCGAACTCGCGCACGAAGACGCCCGAGGTCGTCATTTCGCGCACGAAGGGCTGGTAGCGGCTGGCCGCGTTGCTGTTCCAGTTGCCTTCCGACGACCAGTACAGATTGCCGTTCGGCGCCACGCGGATGCCTTCCGGATCGACCGTGCGCGCGTTCGACGGGAAGGTCGAGCCGTCCGGCCGCTGCATGAAGGTCTGGCTGTTCACGGTGACGCCGTTGAAGCCGGCAGCGTCGTAATCGAGCGACAGGTTGTAGAAGCGCGGCGTGCCGCGCTCGCCGCCGCGGTCATCCGAAATCGCCCAGTAGCGGCCGTCGGCGGCGCGGTCGAGCCCGGAAATGCCGCCGAACTCGACGTCTTCGAACAGCGTGCCGGTCGCGATGCGCTGCTCGCCGATGACGCGCAGCGAGAAATCGGCCGCCGGCGCGTGGCCGGCAAAGGTGGCGAGCAGGGCCACCAGCAAGGTCTTTTTCATTTCGTTGTCTCCGGTTGCTCAGGCGCGACGGCGGGCAGCTGCGCCGATCAGGCCGAGACCGGCAAGCAGCATTGCCCAGGTTTCGGGCTCGGGCACGGCGGCCAGTGCAGCCAGTGCGGTGTCCGGGTGATCCGAAAACACGCCATCCACGCCGAGGGCGTAGAACGCGGCGTATTCCTCTTCCGGCGTGCCATAGCCGAGCTGGTAGCCGATCGAGTCGTCGCGGAAAGTCCAGGTGTGCACCAGCAGACCGCGTTCGTGGGCGGCTTCGACGATGCCGGTGCTGCCCTCGACCAGCCGGTCGCGCGCGTCGATCACGCCGTCGCCGGTGCGCTCGACGCCATCGGCCACCGTCTTCAGCAGATAGGGCTTCCACGGACCGATGCCGTCGGCGTAGCCGGCGATGAAGTCGAGGCCAGCTGCGGTCAGCAGGTCGCCGAAGGTGCGCGGATCACCCGCTTCGGCGAAATCGAACGGGCGGTCATACGGCGGCACCGTAAGGTCCATGCTGCCGTCGGCATTCACGTCCCAGGCATCCATCAACTGCACCAGACGGATGTCGGTCTTGCCATTCAGATACTGCAGGTTCGACACTTCGAAGGACTGGATGAATACCGGCGCGGCGGACGTGTTGCCGTAGGCCGCATGCAGCGTGCTGACCAGCTTGTCCTCGAAGTAATGCGCAGCAAAGCCGTTGTTCGCGGCCTGCGCATTCATGTAGACCGAGTGCTTCAGTTCCGGATAGATGCCCACGCCCTTCGACTGCGCCAGCGTGATCACTTCGTCCAGCGTCGGGATTTCGTACAGGCCGTTGAAGCTCTGGTCACGGTCGGCGCGCGGCTGGATGGCGCGCAGCGTCTTGATTTCGGCCAGCGTGAAGGTGTCGGCGAAATAGGCGGTCGTGGATACGCCGTCGAGCAGTCGCGTGGACTTGCGGCTGACGTCGAACACGCTGGACACATTTGTCGTGCCGTCGAGTATCGGCTCGTGGCGGGCGATCAGGTGGCCGTCCTTCGTCAGCACCAGATCAGGTTCGATGAAGTGCGCGCCCTGCTCGATGGCGAGTGCGTACGAAGCCAGTGTGTGCTCCGGCAGGTAGCCGGATGCGCCACGGTGGCCGATGACGATGGGGGCGGCGCCATCGAGGGTGTTCCAGGCGAAGGCCGCCGGTGCGTTGAACGCGGACAGCAGTGCGACGCACAGCAGGGCGGGACGAAGCGTGACCAGATTTTTCATGAGTGTCTCTCCGGGGGATGCAGCGGTCTTCCTGAGGGGCGCGCCGGGTGCAGCGCGCCCCGGGGCTCAGCCCGCCTTGCGGCGGCGTGCCATGAATCCGGTCAGCGCGAGGCCGGCCAGCAGCATCGCGTACGTTTCGGGTTCGGGCACGGCGGTGACTTCCAGCGCGATGAACTGAGTGAATTGCGTGGCGCCGAAGTTGTTGTCCGACGCAAGGATCAGCGTCTGCTTGCCATCGAACGCCGGTCCGAAGGTGAGGCCTTCGATGTTGTCGAGCGACAGCGTCGAGCCGTCGTCATTCTTCAGGTCCGACAGGTCGAGCAGCAGCGTCTTGCTGACGGCGGTGATCGTCTGCCCGGCGATCGAATCGAAGGACGACACGTCGGTCGCGTTGCGCGCGTCGGCGTAGAACAGCCGGATCGTGTTGCCGGTTGCCGGAATGCCGTTCGCCGGCGTGCCGAGCGAGAACGAGCGCTCGATGGTGATGAACTGGCGGTCGCCGACAGCGATGAAGTCGGTCAGTCCATTGGTCGCGAAACCGTTTGCCGGGTTCGGCGCGAACACCACCGGGCTGACGTCGTAGATGTATTCCGCACCGGCGGCGCCGCTTTCGATGTCGAACGACAGGATGCGGCTGCGCGAGCCGTTGGCTGCGGTCGCCGGCAGGCTGTCCTGCGCGAGGGCGTTTTCGGTGGCGGCGTAAAGCGTGTTGCCGTCGGTCGAGATCGCGAGGTTTTCAAACGCGAGATTGTTGTAGACCCCGCTGTCCCCGGCGGCGAGCCCGCTGTTGCTGCCTACCGGGTTGTAGCGTGCCGGCACTGCGAAGTCACGACCGTAGGTGCCATCAAGGCTGGCGCTGCGCACGGTGGGGTTCTGGAAGCCGGCGCCCGAGCGCTGACCTTCATTGCTCCAGTACAACTGGTTGCGCGTCGCGTCGTAGCGCATGCCTTCCGGATCGACCTGATTGGTGGCGAAGGCCGCGCCGGAGGTGTCGAGCAGCGTGGTCACGCCGGTGAAACCCACGCCGGCCATGCCAGGCGTGGCCGAGCGCGCGAAGGCATTCAGATCTAGCGACACCTCGTAGAAGCGCGCGGGATTGAAACCGGAGCGGTCGTCGCTGATCGCAATATAGCGG
Source organism: Methyloversatilis sp. XJ19-49 (assembly GCF_024580145.1). Classification (GTDB taxonomy): domain Bacteria; phylum Pseudomonadota; class Gammaproteobacteria; order Burkholderiales; family Rhodocyclaceae; genus Methyloversatilis. The sequence continues at coordinate 39,658 of NZ_JANINI010000007.1, read as the reverse complement.
CCGCTGCCGGCCACGTAATCGATCGACGACAGGCCGCCTACCGTGGTGCCCGCGAACTGCGTGCCGGTCGGCACGATCTGCTGACCGATGTAGGAAAACTCGAAAGGTGCTGCCGCCTGCGCGCCGAAGCTCGCCAGAGCCAAAGCAAAGGCAAGCGCGAGCGGACGACGGTCATATGAGCATTTCATGTGATCTCCCTGAATTTTTGCGGGCGACGGACGAAGGTCCGAACCCCACAGGATTTGATGTTGCGCAGGCTAGGCCGAGGCAGTGACAAGCACGTGAAGGGTGGCTGCGCCGAATGGACTATCGAGCCCTCCGCCTGAAAGAGGTGTTTTCAGCCATTCCAATTTGATGTGCGGACCATTCAAATCTGCCTGTGTCGCGTTGTGCAGCGCTGAAATGGCGGAGCGTTCGGGCTTCGCCGTCGACGATGTCTTCATTCATTTATCGGCGAACGCGGTCCCTCGGAAGGGGCCGCGTCAGTCGGCGAGCGGATTGCACCGCGGACCGGGCGACACTCAGCGCGTACGACGGCGGGCGGCTGCGCCGATCAGGCCGAGACCGGCCAGCAGCATTGCGTAAGTTTCGGGCTCCGGTACCGGGTTGGCGAGGCTGATCTTCAGGAACTCGGTGTGGTCGGAGCCGAGGTCGCGACCGCCCGTGCCCGGGTAGTTGTTGTCGTTGATCACCAGTAGCGTGTTGGCGTCGAGAATGAGCACGTCCTCGATGGTCACGTAAGGGAAAGTGAAGGTGGTGAGGCCGTCGCCGTTCAGGTCGTCCGGGTCGGCGATATTCATCAGGTCGACCAGTTCGGTCTTGGTGACGAGGCCGCCGTCGGCAACACCGGTGGTGTCGGCGATGAAGATCTTCTTGAACGGCGTGCCGCGGGTGGCGGTGCCGCCGTTGCGCTCGATCACCAGGAAGCGGTGGTCATCGATGGCGGTCATGTCACCGATGGCCGTGCCTTCGGCCTCGAGTTGGTACAGGTAGTCGAGGCCGGTGTAGCTTTCGCTGTCAATGCTGAACTCATTGATGCGCAGGCTTCTGGCGGGGTCGCCGGCAACCGTCTTTTCGAGCAGCGTGTAGAGCCTGTCGCCGCTGGCGTTGATGGCCATGCCTTCGAAACCGCCGGAGCCGCCGAGGTTGCTCGTCGCCGAGCCGTTCAGCACTGCCTCGTTCTGCGGCGCGAACACGCCGGGCAGTGCGATTTCGCGACGCTGCACCACGCCGCTGGCATCGGTCTTCACGAGGTAGGGGCCGAATTCGTCGCCGAACCACAGGTTGCCGTTCTTGTCCTGACGCACCGATTCGATGTCCAGGTCGGCGCCGGTGAGCAGGCGCCCGGACTTGATCGACGCGTCCACGAGCGGGTTGGCGGCGTTGTTGTAGTAGTGCGTGTAGTCGGCCTGAACCTTGATGCTCAGCAGGTTCTTCGGGTCGCTCAGCGTGATGCGGCTGGTAGCGGAAAACGCCGGCAGCGAGGCACCGGTGTTCCAGTCGGCAGCAGACACGCTGCCAGTGCCACCCTGCGCGGTGCGGAAGTCGACATTAACTGCATAGCTGCGCAGCAAGGTGTCACCCGAATTGCCCTGCGCGCCGAAGCCGTTGTCGGAGATCACGCGGAAACTGCCGTTGGCACCGGCCAGCACGCCGGAGAAGCCCTGCACCGGCTGCAGGTCGATCAGCGGCAGCGGGTTGCCACCGGCGCCGGCGCCGGCAAACTGGCCCGAGGTCGGGCCGTCGGAGAAGGTGTTTGCCGGCATCACGGCCCAGCCGGCCAGCGTGTTTTGGGCGGCGTGCGCGGCCGGTGCGGCAAAGGCCGCGGTCAGCGCGAGCGCGAGGCTCAGACGTGCGAAATCAGCGTTCATGGTTCATCTCCCCTGTGTGGTCGGTCCGGCCGATGCCGGGATCACGCAGAAGGCTGGGGAGGGCGCTTTGCAGTGCCGTGAAGGTGAACTGGTCCGTTCGGATCATGGTGCGTCGCCAGCCGCATGCAGCGTGGCTTCGCAACAGGCAGCCGGCCCGCCGAAAGCGGGAGCGGGGCCGTTTCCGGACAATCCCTGCAGAGGCGTGATTTCGCGCTGGTTACAAGGAAGGTGAATTCCTGTGACGGGCGTGCAGTAAGAGGTGCGCGACATCAATCCGGCGATCGGCGCCAGCCTGCATATAAACTCGCGGTTTTACCCCCTGCGAGACCCGCCCATGCCCGTGAATTACCAGACGCCGCCCGCCGAATCCATCCTGCCGGTCGCTGGCGTACGCCTCGGCATCGCCGAGGCCGGCATCCGCAAGGCCAACCGGCGCGACCTGTGTCTGATTTCGCTGGTGCCGGGCGCCCGCGTGGCCGGCGTCTTCACGGTGAACCGCTTCTGTGCCGCGCCGGTGCAGGTGTGCCGCGACCACCTGTCGCGCAGCGACATCCGGGCGCTGGTCATCAACACCGGCATCGCCAACGCCGGCACCGGCGAGCCCGGCATGGTCGCCGCGCACGCCACCTGCATCGCCGTGGCGCGCGTGCTCGGCCTGGCACCGGAGCAGGTGCTGCCGTTTTCCACCGGCGTCATCATGGAGCCGCTGCCGGTCGACCGCATCGAACGCGGCCTGCCTGCCTGCATGGCCGATCTCGACGAAGGCAACTGGCACGCCGCCGCACACGCCATCATGACCACCGACACGGTCGCCAAGGTGGCGTCGCGCACCGTGCAGATCGACGGCCGCACCGTCACGCTGAGCGGCATAAGCAAGGGCGCCGGCATGATCAAACCCAATATGGCCACCATGCTGGGTTTCATGGCGACCGACGCCGCCGTGTCGCAGGCCGCGCTCGAAGCCATGGTGAAGCACGCCGCCGACCGCTCGTTCAACTGCATCACGGTCGACGGCGACACCTCGACCAATGATTCCTTCATGCTGATCGCGTCCGGCACCGCCGGTAACGCCGAAATCACTGCGCTCGACAGCGAAGCCGGCGCCGCGCTTGCCGATGCCGTGACCTCGCTCGCCGCCGAACTGGCCCAGGCCATCGTGCGCGACGGTGAAGGCGCGACCAAATTCATCACCATCGACATCGAAGGCGGCCGTGACGTCGCCGAATGCAAGGCGGTCGGCTACGCCATCGCCCACTCGCCGCTGGTCAAGACCGCCTTCTTCGCATCCGACCCCAATCTCGGCCGCATCCTCGCCGCCGTCGGCAACGCCGCGCAGAACCATCCGTCGCTGGAAGACCTCGACACTTCGAAGGTGAGCCTGTGGATCGGCGACTTTCTGGTCGCGAAAGACGGCGGCCGCAACCCCGCCTACCGCGAAGAGCAGGGCGCCGCCGCCATGGCCCCGTCGGAAATCGCGCTGCGCGTGACCCTCGGCCGCGGCAGCGCCCGCGCCACCTGCTGGACCTGCGACTTCAGCTACGACTACGTGAAGATCAACGCGGACTACCGCAGCTGATCCAAAGTGACGCCCCGCGGGGCGGGGGATGCCGGCCCATCGGAAGCCGGCGGCCGACAACGGCCGCCGGTGGTGTCTCAGACCTTGTTTCGACGGCTGCCGAAGCCCACGAGGGCAAGGCCGGACAGCATCAGCGCCCAGGTTTCGGGTTCGGGCACGGCAGCGGCCATGGTCACCACGTTGATGTTCAGATGGTCGTAGAGATAGCTGCCGTTCGGGCCGACATCCACGGTGATGCGGTCGCCGGACAGGAACTGCAGCGGTGCAGACCCGAAGCTGAAAGCCTGCGGCGTGTAATCGGCGCCACTGACCACGAAGCTGCCGACCGAGGTCGTCACGCCACTGCGGGTATGACTGACCGTTACATCGACGCCGTTGCTGCTCAGGCCGTTGATCACCATTTCCGCGTGCACGGTCACGCCGTTCAGCGTGATGTCTTCGGGTGCGGTGAACACGATGGCGACGCTGCTGGCATCCGAAGGCCCGGGATGCAGGAACACGCCGTCGAAAGTCGGCAGGCCGGCCGCCCCGCCAAATGCGGCATCGCCGATATTCACCAGCTGGCCGGTTTGCGTACACGTACCGCAGGGGTAACCGTACGTCGCGGCAGACATCGGCGGCAGCAAGGAGCCATCCTGGTCGCCGTAATGGGCGGCCCAGAGGGCGCCGGGCGCCTGGGGGGTGACGTAATCCCAGCTCGACTCGACAAACGTCCGGAAGTCGTAGTTTTCGGCCTGGGCCGAACCGGCGGTGCCGGCCAGCAAGGCCATGAGCAGCAAAGCGTGTTTCATGATGGGTTCCTCTGGAATCGTTTGGCCCGGAGCACGAAAGCAAATTTGGAGCCCATGCAAGAAAAACAATGAAAACTGTTTTTATTCATATGGTTGAGAATGTTATCGACTGTAAATTAGAGTTGCTGTAAGAAAAGTCGACAACCTTGGTGGCGGCGGTGTGCGCGACGCGCCACCTTCGTCAGTGGCAACCAGACCGCCGGCAACAATCCGGACAACGTCACCGTCAGCACGCGCGGCGGTGTGCTGCTGTGCGAGGGCGGCGGCGATGTGACCGACGCCTGCGGCAGCGGCAACCGCCTGCTCGGCCTGAACCCGGCCGGCGAGGCCTACATCTTCTGCAAGAAAAACTTGACGCTGTCCGCCGACCAGACTGTGAGCGCAGGCAAGATTGCCTCCGCCGGCGACTATCGCGGCTTCGAATTCTGCGGCGCCTGCTGCGACCCGACCGGCCGTGTGCTGTTCGCGACCGTGCAGACACCCGGCATCACTGTGGCCATCACCGGCCCGTGGGCCAGGGGCAATCTTTGAGCACCGATCCGGGAGCCATCCCATGAACATCTGCCACACCCTCGCCGCCGCAGTGCCCGAGCCCGAAAGCCGGGCCCTGATGCTGGCCGGCCTGGGTCTGCTCGGCGCTGTGGCGCGTCGGCGCGTTGCCGTCGCTGAATCTGCATTCGCCGCTCGCGCACGAATCGTGTAGCGTGCTGCGCTCTTGCCGCGACAGCGGCCTTAGCGCGGACGGGATGGTCAGTGAGCGAAGCAGTTCTGCAATGGCACGAAGGTGAGATTGAACGCAGCGCCCGCTGGCAATCCGAAGCTGGCCTGCCGCCACCGAAGCGCGTGGTGGTGGCCGACGACACTCTGAGCGCCGACAGCGCCTTCCGCCTTGCGAGCGAGGGCACGGCGCTGTTGTGGCGCAGCGATTTCCAGAACGCGCGGCAACTGCTGCAGGCGCTGGTGCGGCGGGTGGACCGCAAGCCGCGCAAGCCGGCGGCCACGATGCGCGACGCATTCAACCAGCACCGGCTCGCACAGTCGCAGCGCGCCCGCACGCTGGGCATGCTGCTGATTCCGTTCGACGCCGGTCACGTCATTCCGCTGCGCCGCGCGCCCGATGTGGTCGAGGCCTGCACGCAGGCGCACGGCGAGGCGCGCGAAGGCTATGTGTGCTCGCTGCGCGAGCTGCTGGGCGTGATCAGTGCCTACGAGTGGCGGCGCAACGGCGTCGAGGTGCCGGCGCTCGAAGCGCGCATCCATCCGCACTACGGCGTGTTTTCGCCGGTGCGCGGCGAATATGTCGATCTGATTGCGAAGGCGCCGCTGCCTGCGGTGCTGAAGAAGGCGTCGCGCGCTTTCGACATCGGCACCGGTACCGGCGTGCTGGCTGCACTGCTGGCCAAGCGCGGCGTGGCGAAGGTGGTTGCGACCGATCAGGACGAGCGCGCGCTGGCCTGCGCGCGCGACAACGTCGCCCGCCTCGGGCTGGGCGCGCAGATCGACGTGCGCGCCGCCGACCTGTTCCCCGACGGCCGCGCGCCGCTCATCGTGTGCAACCCGCCCTGGCTGCCGGCGCGCCCGGCCTCACCGCTGGAACACGCGGTGTACGACCCGGACAGCCGCATGCTGCGCGGCTTCCTGTCGGGGCTGGCGGAACATCTGGGGCCGGACGGCGAAGGCTGGCTCATCCTGTCGGACCTGGCCGAACACCTTGGCCTGCGCACCGCCGACGAACTGCAGGGCTGGATCGACGACGCGGGTCTGAAGGTGCTTGGCCACCTCGACGCCCGCCCGCGCCACCCCAAGGCGAGTGACGAGTCCGACCCGCTTCATGCGGCGCGCTCCCATGAAGTGACCCGCCTGTGGCGGCTCGGCGCGAAAGAGGGCGTCTGAGGGTAGTGCGGGAGCGGAACTGCGGGAGCGGCGGTCTTGTGGGAGCGGCGGCCTCGCCGCGATCGGCGCGTTTATCAACGATCATCGCGGCATCAATCGCGGCGAGGCCGCCGCTCCCACAGCTCAAGCCCACAGCTCAAGCCCACAGCTCAAGCCCACAGCTCAAAACCACAGCTCAAAACCACAGCTCAAAACCACAGCTCAAAACCACAGCTCAAAACCACAGCTCAAAACCACAGCTCAAACGCGGGCTCTGGCCCACACTCTTGTGCTGTGAGTCGGCGCTGCCGGGCGATTCAGCTCGTTGCCCACATCACCAGCGCGATCAGCACGACATTCACCGCGATGGCGGCAAACAGGCCGCCGAGCAGGAAGTGCTGCGGGCCGAGTCCTTCGGTGGTGCGGTTGATCATGCGCGTGCGTCCGATGCCGGTGAAGGTCAGCAGGATGATCTTGAGTGCGCGCAGGCTGCCGCGCAACAGCGGGACGGGGGGGTGATCCATCGCCCGATTGTGCCTGACCGGCCCGCGCTGTGCTGGCCGTCGGCAGCCCGGTGCGGCCGTGGCATGATGCGGCGATGACATCCGGAAACGATGCGATGGACGACAGCCTGTCACGCGCCGACGCGCAGCAACGCGCCGACGACATTCGCGCCTTCCGTCGCGAACAGGCGCGACTCGCGGCCGACGGGCTGGCCGCGGCCGATGCAGCGGCGATCCGGGCGCACCACGATGTGCTGCTGACGCGCCTCGCCGCGCGGCCTGACGTCGACACCACGCAGCGCGCGCGCCAGCTCACGCTCGGCCTGCGCATCGCCTCCTTCCTCGGCGCGCTGGCGCTGGCGGCCAGCGTGTTCTTCCTGTTCCGCCAGTACTGGCCGCTGTTTCCCGAAACGGTGCAGGTCATGGTGCTGGCCGGCGCCGCACTCGGCACGCTGGGGCTGACCGCCTGGCTGCACGGGCGCGACGCCTCCGGCTACTTCACCAAGCTGGCGGCGCTGGTGGCCTTCGCCTGCTTCGTGCTGAACCTGGGCCTGCTCGGTTCGAGCTTCAACATCACCCCGTCGGACAAGGCGCTGCTGCCGTGGGCGGCTTTTGCGCTGCTGCTCGCCTATACGTGCGAACTGCGCCTCTTGCTGGTGGCCGGGCTGGTCTGCATCACCGGCTTCATCGCCGCGCGCGTCGGCAGTTGGTCGGGCATGTACTGGCTCAGCGTGGGCGAGCGGCCGGAACACTTCTTTCCGGCGGCGCTGGCCATGTTCTGCGTACCGTTCTTCGTCGACCACCGGCGACATCCGGGCTTCGACGCCACCTGGCGGCTGGTCGCGCTGCTCGCGCTGTTCCTGCCCATGCTGGTGCTGTCGAACTGGGGCCGCGCGAGCTATCTGCCGTTCGAGGCCGATGTGGTCGAAGGGATCTATCAGCTGGGCGGCTTCGTCGCCGGCGGCCTGCTGACCTGGCTCGGCGCGCGCCGTGGCTGGCCGGAGGTGATGAATACCGCGGTCGTGTTCTTCGTCATCTTCCTGTACACCAAGCTGTTCGACTGGTGGTGGGCGGTGATGCCGAAGTTCCTGTTCTTCCTCGTGCTCGGGCTGGTGGCGCTGCTGGTCATCCTGGTGCTGAAGCGGCTGCGCGCGGTCGTGCCGGCGGAGGGCGGGCAATGAGGCGCGTCCAGAAAATCCTGCTGGCGGGTGGCGTGGCGCTGATCGTCGCGGTGAATGCCTTCGTGCTGGCGGGCGTGGCGTGGAACCGTTCGGGCGCGCCCGCCAGCGCGCTCACGCTGACGCAACGCGAACTGAGCCTGCCCTATGCCTTCGGGCTGGATGGCGAGCGCGGCAGCATCGACGTGGCGCTGCTGTGGCGCGCGTCGATGCGCGACGACAACGACGCCGATTCCGGATTCGACATGCGTTACGGCAGTGGTCCTGCCTGGCTGGATGCCGACAAGCTGCGCGAACTGGGCTTCGACCTGAAGGACGGGCGCGATGCCTACCGCGCCAGCCGCGAGGTGTACGTCGTGCTCGAACTGGCCGGCGAGGCCTGGCAGCGCGCGCTGGCCCGCGCACAAGCCCGGCTGGACCGTGCACTCGCCCGCGGCAGCACGGACAAGCAGGATGCCGACGCGCTGACGTCGGCGCAGGAGGCCCTGAAGTACGAACAGGACAAGGCGTCGCGCCTGTTCGCCGTCGACGCCGGGCTGGACGCGGCGGCGCTGCGCCAGCGCTATCCGGACCGGCGCACGCATGCCATCGTTGCCGCAACGGTGACGCCGTCGGTGACGGTGATCGATCAGAAGACCACTTTCGGCGGCCACATCGGCGAGCCGTCGGTCGCCCGCATCAGCGTGCCGCACGCGCTGCGCGGCGCGATGGAGGGCGTCGACCGGACGGCGCTCGACAGCGGGCGCGCGGCCTTCGAGATGGATGTTGCGTGGGGCCGCCGCTTCGAGCCGTGGATCACCGCGGTGCGTCCTCGCAGGGGGGCGGTCGCCGGATGAAGCAGCCGATCACCGGTTACCTGATCGACGACGCAGGCGACTGGGTCGCCCGGCTGGCGTGCGGGCATCGCCAGCACCTGCGCCACCACCCGCCTTTCACCAACCGGCCCTGGGTGGTGACGGAAGAAGGGCGTGCGGCCCATCTCGGCACACTGCTCGACTGCCCACGCTGCGACGCCTTCGAGTGGCCCGACCACATCGTCGCGCAGGCCGGGCGCCGCGGCTGAAGCGGTGCTATCTTCCGCCCCCGTGTTTCAGGGAGACGACATGCGCAGCACAGGCCGCATCAGGACATGGAAGGATGACAAGGGTTTCGGCTTCATCGTGCCGGACGACGGCGGCGATGAACTGTTCGCCCACATCAGCGAAGTGAATGCCGAAGGTCGCAGACCGTCGGCGGGCGACCGCGTCAGCTTTGCCGTCGGGACCGACCGCGCGGGGCGGCGCTGTGCCAGGCAGGTGCTGCTCGACGGCGTGCCGCTGAAGACCGCGCGCGCCCGCGGTCAGGTTCGCGACGATCATCCGGCGCAGTGGGGCGGCGCCACGCTGTTCATCATTCCGGCCTTTCTCATCGTCATGCTGGTCGCGGCCTGGCTGTGGCAGGTGCCGGCCGGCTGGTTTCTGCTCTATCTCGGTTTGAGCGTCGTCACCTTCGGGCTGTATGCGGTCGACAAGGCGCAGGCTGCCCGCGACGGCATGCGCGTGCCGGAAGCCCGGCTGCATCTGCTGGCACTGGTCGGCGGCTGGCCCGGCGGCCTGCTGGCGCAGCAGTTCCTGCGCCACAAGTCGGTCAAGGCGTCGTTCCGGCGCGGCTTCTGGGTCACCGTGGCGCTGAACGTACTGATTTTCCTGTTCGTCACCAGCCCGCTCGGCCGGCCGCTCGTCGCGCACTGGCTGGGGTAAGGCGCGGCGGCCTGCGGGAGCGGTGGCCTGTGGAGCGGCGCCCTGTGCGGCCTCTGTGGGAGCGGCGGCCTCGCCGCGATTGTGCCGCGATGGTCGCTGTGCGAAGTGCGTATCGCGGCGAGGCCGCCGCTCCCACAGGCCGTCGCTCCCACAGCCAGAGCCACAGCGCCCACGCAGCCGCGGCATCGCACGGCGCCGCCATGACGGGGCGCGCCGTGCGCTCGGTTGCACCGGCAATAACGCCCCCGAAATGCACTGGCGGATGATCCCGCTCAAGGTGCGTGCCCCGGACTTTGATCAGGATGGACGCACCAGCATTTCAGTAGGTTGGGGTGAGCGCAGCGATGCCCAACATCCCCTGCCTTCGATCAGGATGGGCGTATCAATATCGAGGGACTCCGCACATGGGCCGCATCGTTGTCATCCAGGGACATCCCGAAACGCGTGCGGGTCTGCTGCGCGCACTTGCCGACAGCTACATCGAAGGTGCCCGGGAGGCCGGGCATGAAGTCGAGGTGTTCGACGTGACCCGGCTCGACTTTCCGCTGCTGCGCGACAAGGCGTCCTGGTCCACCGCTGCTGACGGCGATGTCGCGCGGGCGCAGGCGGCAGTGGCCGCGGCGCAGCATGTCGCGGTGTTCTTCCCGCTCTGGCTGGGTACGCTGCCGGCGTTGCTCAAGGCCTTTTTCGAACAGTTCCTCCAGCCGGGTTTCGCGGTTGGCGAAGGTAGCGGGCTCAATCCGTTCACGCCGCTGCTGAAAGGTCGTTCGGCCCGGCTCGTCGTGACCATGGGCATGCCGGCTGCCGTCTTCCGCTGGATCTATCTTGCGCACGGCGTGAAGAGCTTCGAACGCAATGCACTGAATTTCGCAGGCATCCGGCCGGTGCGTACGACGCTGATCGGCAGCGTGGACAGCATGGATCACGCCAGTCGTGCCCGCCGGCATGCGCAGATGCGCGGCCTTGGTCGCGCCGCCCGCTGAACGGGCTACGCTGCAGGAGCGGCGGCCTGTGAGAGCAGCGGCGCTGTGGGAGCGGCGGCCTCGCCGCGATCGGCGCGTTGATCAACGATCATCGCGGCATCAATCGCGGCGAGGCCGCCGCTCCCACAAATCCGCGCCGCTCCCGGGGGTCGCACCCTAGACGCGCAGCAGGCGCACGCGCCTGAACCAGCCGCCGAACGCGGCGGGCTCGTTGCTGACCACGCCGAAGGGCAGATCTTTCAGCGCGTCTTCGAGGACCAGGTCGAGCCGGGTGGCGATGCGGCCGGCGATGGGTGACAGCAGGCGGCGCAATGGCGCCGGTCGCCCGGCAGGCAGGAATTTGTCGAGCAGCAAGGCCGCGCCGCCCGGTTTCAGCACGCGGGCGGCTTCGCGCAGGCAGGCGGCGCCATCGGGCACGACGGCGACGATGAGGTGCAGCACGACGCAGTCGAAGCTCGCGTCGCGGAACGGCAGACGCATCGCATCGCCACGCACCGGCCGGTAATCGAGCCCTTCGGCACGCGGCAGGCTGCGCGCAAGCATGGCGCTGTTGAAGTCGAGGCCGGTGTAGCGGTGGTCGGGCGGCAGGCAGGGCAGGTCGAGGCCGGTGCCGATGCCGCACAGCAGGATGTCGGATGGCGACCGCGGCAGGGCGTCGAGGCTGGCGCGCCGCGCACCACGCGAGGCGAGGTCGACGACCGCGTCGTACAACGGGGCGAGACGGGTATATGACGCGTCGAGTGACACCGCGCCGACCCGGGCTTCAGTGCAGCACGCGCGGCATGGCCAGCGTGAATTCGGGGATGACGGCTTCGAACTGCGTGCCGTCTTCGGCCACCATCTGGTAGGTGCCGCCCATGGTGCCGACCGGTGTGGTCAGCGCACAGCCACTGGTGTATTCGAACTTTTCGTCCGGCTTGAGCAGCGGTTGCTGGCCGACGACGCCGAGGCCGCGCACTTCCTGCTCGGAATCGGCCGCGTCACGGATGACCCAGTGACGGCTGATCAGCTGAGCCGGCACGGATCCCGTATTGGTGATCGTCACCGTGTAGGCGAAGACGAAGCGCGACTCGTCGGGGTCGGACTGCTCTTCGACGTAGCGTGTCTGCACCGACACCGTGATTTCATGTTTTTTAGCTTCGGCCATGGCAGCTTTTTAACCGAAGTAAACCGGAGCGGCAAGCGGCAGCCGCCGTGACACACAGTCGAAGCGCGGGCCAATGAGCAGGGCAGGGCACGGGAGCCGATACAATTGCACTCCCGCCATCCGGAGCACGCCCGTGAGCCACTTGTCCGCACGTTCTTCATCCGCCGCCGATTTCCTGATCGCGCCCAGCCTGCTGTCGGCCGATTTCGCCATGCTCGGGCAGGAAGTGCGCAACGTCATCGATTCCGGCGCCGACTGGATTCACTTCGACGTGATGGACAATCACTACGTGCCCAACCTGACCATCGGTCCGCTGGTGTGCCAGGCGCTGCGCCCGCATACCGACGCGGTGATCGACGTGCATCTGATGGTGAAGCCGGTCGACCGCATCATTCCGGACTTCGCGAAGGCCGGCGCCAACGTGATCACCTTCCATCCGGAAGCGTCGGAGCACATCGACCGTTCTCTGGCGCTGATCCGCGATCACGGTTGCCGGGCTGGTCTGGTGTTCAACCCGGCCACGCCGCTGCATCACCTCGACCACGTGATGGACCGGCTCGACCTCGTGCTGCTGATGTCGGTGAACCCGGGCTTCGGTGGCCAGAGCTTCATTCCGGAAACGCTGAACAAGCTGCGCGCCGCACGCGCGAAGCTCGACGAGTACGAAGCGCGCACCGGCCGGCGCATCCGGCTGGAGATCGACGGCGGCGTGAAGGTGGACAACATCGCCGACATCGCGCGCGCCGGCGCCGACACCTTCGTCGCCGGCTCGGCCGTGTTCGGCGCCGGGCTCGACACCGACCCGAACCGCTACGACAGCGTGATCGGCGCGCTGCGCGCCCAGCTCGCCACCGTCGCGGCATGACCGCGACGCCAGACAGTCGCGGCATGAGCCCGCGGCTCGCGGTTGCCGCCATCAGCTTCGACCTCGATGGCACGCTGCTCGACACCGTGCCCGATCTCGCCGCCGCCGCGCGCGACATGGCGCTCGAACTCGGCCTGCCACCCCGGCGTGAAGATGAAGTACGCGTGTTCGTCGGCCGCGGCATTCCGGATCTGGTCGAGCGTTGCCTGGGCGAGCGCGCGCAGGACGCCGCGCTGCTGGCGCAGGCGATCGAGCATTTCAAGCGTTGCTATCGCGCGCGCAACGGCGAGCGGTCGGTCGCCTACCCGGGCGCGCACGACACGCTGGCCGCCTTGCAGGTCGCCGGTTTCCGGCTCGCCTGTGTCACCAACAAGGCGGCCGACTTCACCGAACCGCTGCTCGAACTGATGAAGATGAGCCCGTACTTCGACTGCGTGGTCAGCGGCGACACGCTGCCGCAGAAGAAACCCGATCCGGCGCCGCTGTTGCATGCGGCCGCGCAACTGGGCTGCGCACCCGGCGCGCTGTTGCATGTCGGCGACTCGTACAACGACATCGAATGCGCCCGCGCGGCCGGCGTCGCAGTATTCGGTGTGTCCTGGGGCTACAGCGAAGGGCGCGTGCTGGACGCAAAAGATTGCGATGGGCTACTATCGTCGCTCCCTGACCTGCTCGATCGGGTCATGCTGTCGACCGGCCATCGGGTCGATCAACCCTGAGCGTACCGACAAAAATGGATAGCCCGACTTCCAAGGAGAGACCCGCCCGCAGCTGCGCGCCCGCGCCCCTGCACGGGTACCTGTGGCGAGCCGCCTGAGTCCGCTTCCGGTCCGGCGCGCGCGGTGACACCGCGGCGCCCGTTCAAATCCTGCACTCCGGTCTGTCCATGAATCACGATCAATTCGAGGCGCTCGTACGCGCCGGCTACAACCGCATTCCGGTCGCGCGCCAGGCGCTGGCCGACCTCGACACGCCGCTGTCTGCCTATCTCAAGCTGGCCGACGCGCCGTATTCCTATCTGCTCGAATCGGTGCAGGGTGGCGAGCGCTGGGGGCGTTATTCGATACTCGGCCTGCCGGCGCAGACGCGCATCGTCGTGCGTCGCAACGACATCCGCGTGCTGCGCGACGAGGTCGAGATCGAGCACTGCGAATCGGCCGACCCGCTTGCGTTCGTGCAGGACTTCATCGGCCGCTACCGGGTGCCCGACCTGCCGGGTCTGCCGCGCTTTTCGGGCGGGCTGGTCGGCTACTTCGGCTACGACGTGGTGCGCTATGTCGAGCACCGGCTCGAGGCCGGCTGGAACAAGGTCGATCCGCTGGGCGTGCCGGACATCCATCTGCTGCTGTCCGACGAGCTCGCGGTGTTCGACAACCTGTCGGGCCGGCTCACCTTCATCGTCTATGCCGACCCGGCGCAGCCGGACGCGCTGATGAACGCGCATCTGCGGCTCGAAGCGCTGTCGGCGCGGCTGAAGTCGCCGCTGCGCGAACCGGACACGCCGCGCGGCGTGTCGGTGGACGCGGTGTCCGGCTTCGGCCACGACGCCTACTGCGCGGCGGTCGACACCGCCAAGCGCTACATTTTCGACGGCGACATCATGCAGGTCGTGCCGTCGCAGCGCATGAGCAAGCCGCTGGCAACGACGCCGATGGCGGTCTATCGCGCGCTGCGCGCGCTGAACCCGTCGCCCTACATGTATTTCTTCAATCTCGGCGACACGCACATCGTCGGCGCCAGCCCGGAAATCCTCGCCCGTCTCGAAGGCGACAAGGTGACCGTGCGGCCGATCGCCGGCACCCGCAAGCGCGGTGCCACGCCGGACGAAGACCGCGCGCTGGCCGAAGACCTGCTGTCGGACGAGAAGGAACGCGCCGAGCACATCATGCTGGTCGATCTGGGCCGCAACGACCTCGGCCGGGTCGCCGCCATCGGTTCGGTGGAGGTGACCGACCGCATGGTGGTCGAGAAGTATTCGCACGTGATGCACATCGTCAGCAATGTCGAAGGCGTGCTCAAGCCGGGGCTGACCGCGATGGACGTGCTGCGCGCCACCTTCCCGGCCGGCACGGTCAGCGGCGCGCCCAAGGTGAGGGCGATGGAAATCATCGACGAGCTGGAGCCGGTCAAGCGCGGCATCTATGCCGGCGCGGTCGGCTACCTCGGCTTCAACGGCGGCATGGACGTGGCCATCGCGCTGCGCACCGCGGTCATCAAGGACGGCATGCTGCATGCCCAGGCCGGCGGCGGCGTGGTGATGGATTCGACGCCGGAAGGCGAATGGCAGGAAACGCTGAACAAGGCGCGCGCCGTGCTGCGCGCGGCCGAACTGGCGGAAGCGGGGCTGGTGCCGGGCCCGGACGGGCGGGGGAACTGACATGTTATTGATGATCGACAATTACGACTCCTTCACCTACAACCTCGTGCAGTACTTCGGCGAGTTGGGTGAGGACGTGCGGGTGTTCCGCAACGACGAAATCACGCTCGACCAGATCGATGCGCTCAAGCCGGACCACATCGTGGTGTCGCCCGGGCCGTGTTCGCCGAAGGAAGCCGGTGTGTCGGTGCCGCTGATCAATGCCTTCGCCGGCAGGTACCCGATACTGGGCGTGTGTCTGGGCCACCAGAGCATCGGTGCGGCGTTCGGCGGCGACGTGGTGCATGCCAAGGTGGTGATGCACGGCAAGACGGCGGCGATCCACCATGCCGACAAGGGCATGTTCCGCGGCCTGCCGAATCCCTTCACTGCGATCCGCTACCACTCGCTGGCGGTGGCGCGCGACACGCTGCCGGAGTGCCTGGAAGTGACGGCCTGGACCGACGACGGCGAAATCATGGGCATGCGGCACAAGACGCTGGCGGTCGAGGGCGTGCAGTTCCACCCGGAATCCATCCTGACCGAGCATGGTCACCGGATGCTGAAGAACTTCCTGGACGAGTGGAGGGCAGGCGCATGAGCTTCACGCCGAAACAGGCGCTCGAGCGCGTGATCGAGCATCGCGAGATATTCCGCGACGAAATGACCGCGCTGATGCGCCAGATCATGACCGGCGAAGTGTCGCCGACCCTGATCGCCGCCATCCTGATCGGTTTGCGGGTGAAGAAGGAAACCGTGGGCGAAATTGCCGCTGCGGCACTCGTGATGCGTGAGCTGTCGATGAAGGTGCCGGTGGACAACAGCCAGACCCTGGTCGACACCTGCGGCACCGGTGGCGACGGCGCGCACACCTTCAATATTTCCACCGCAGCGATGTTCGTTGCCGCCGCCGCCGGCGCGCGCGTGGCCAAGCATGGCGGGCGGGCCAGTTCGTCGCAGAGCGGGTCGGCCGACGTACTGGAAGCGCTCGGCATGACGCTGAACCTCACGCCGGCGCAGGTTGCGACATGCATCGAACAGGCTGGCGTGGGCTTCATGTTCGCCCCCAACCACCACAGCGCGATGAAGCACGCCGCACCGGTGCGCCGGGAACTGGGCGTGCGCACGATGTTCAATATCCTGGGTCCGCTGACGAATCCGGCCGGTGCGGCCAATCAGGTGATGGGTGTGTTCCACGCCGACCTGGTCGGCATCCTGGCGCGGGTGCTCAAGGAACTGGGCTCGCGCAATGTGCTGGTGGTGCATGGCCGCGACGGGCTGGATGAGCTTTCGATCAGCGGCGACACCTTCGTCGGCGAGCTGCGCGACGGCGAGGTGCGCGAATACACGGTGCATCCGTCGGACGTCGGTCTGCCTGTGCATGCACTCGACACGCTGCGCGTGGCCGATGTGCAGGCCTCGCGCGACATGCTGCTGGCCGCGCTGGAGGGCCGCTTCGCCCCGGCGCGCGACATCGTGCTGCTCAACGCCGGTGCCAGCCTCTATGTGGCGGGCGTGGCGGACAGCCTGCGCGACGGTGTGAACCGTGCCCGTGAGGCGGTCGAATCCGGCGCCGCGCGGGCGCGTGTCGATGCGCTGGTCGAGCTGACGCGCTCGTTCGCCACCTGATGTTCTCGTGGGCGCCTGCCCCGCAGGCGATCGAGCTGTCGATCACCGCGACACCGTCATGTGACTCCCGATCGCCTGCAGGGCAGGCGCCTACGGGTCCGAAACATTGAATGGGGTCAGAAGAAATGTCCGACATCCTGCAGAAGATCCTCGCCACCAAGCGGGAAGAAATTGCCGCCGGCCGCGCCGTGCAGACGCTGGACGCTCTGTGCACCCGGGCCGAGGCCCAGCCGCCGGTGCGCAACTTCGTCGCTGCACTGGGCGATCGCGTGGCGCGCCGGCAGTCCGCAGTGATTGCCGAGGTGAAGAAGGCCAGTCCGTCGAAGGGTGTGCTGCGCGCCGACTTCCGGCCGGCCGAGATCGCGCGCTCGTACGAGGCGGGCGGCGCCGCCTGCCTGTCGGTGCTGACCGACCGGCAGTATTTCCAGGGCGCACCCGAGTTTCTGGTCGAGGCGCGTGCTGCCTGCCGGCTGCCGGTACTGCGCAAGGATTTCATCATCGATCCCTGGCAGGTGGTCGAGGCGCGCGCGATGGGTGCCGACTGCATCCTGCTGATAGTGGCCGCCTTCCTGCCGTCGTCCGGCGAGGCGGATGGCGCGCAGCAGGCGAAAGCGGTGGCCGACATGCGCGCACTCGAAACCCTGGCCGGAGAGCTGGGCATGGCGGTGCTCGTCGAAAGTCACGATGCGGGCGAACTTGATCTGGCGCTGCAGCTCGATACGCCGTTGATGGGCATCAACAACCGCAGCCTGCGTACCTTCGAGGTGTCGCTCGATTTCACTCTGTCCCAGCTCGACCGCATTCCGGCCGGGCGCATCGTGATAACCGAAAGCGGCATCCTGACGGCAGAACACGTCGCGACCATGCGGGCCCGCGACGTGCATGCCTTTCTGGTCGGCGAAGCCTTCATGCGCGCCACCGATCCCGGGGCCGAACTGGCCCGCCTGTTCGGAACTGCCGTGGTCTGAACCACGGCAGTCCGGTCATCAGCTGCGCACTGCGCCGTCGGCGCCGCGCGGGCCGTCGCCCTCGCCATGATGCCTGCCGTGGTGCCTGCCATGGTTCGGGTGACCGCCACCCAGACGGGCCAGTGATTTCGCCGCCTCTTTGCGCTGTTCAGGCGTCAGCACTTCGGCCAGATCGGCCAGCGTGCGCGTCATCAGCTTCGAACGTTCGTCCATCTGCGCATGGCGGGCCGCACGCAGCTGTTCGATCCGGTCGCGGTCAATCGATTCGGCCGACAACAGCGCCAGCATATCCTTCGGACCGCTGCCATCGGCAGGGCGCAGCGCCTTCATCTGTTCTGACGAGGCCTGGACAATTTCGCGGGCACGTGCCTTCTGCTCGTCGGTCGCGCCGACCTTGCTGAAGACGCGTTCGACACGGTCCGCCATGCGCTTTTCCATCTGACCGTGGCCGTGATGCGCTGTGGTCTTCATGGCGTGCGGTGCGCGCTGATCACCCGCGTCGGCGGAAGCCTGCGGAACGGCGGCAACCATCGCGGCCAGTGCGCCGGCCGCAGTGAGCGCAGCCAGCCAGCGGCCGCGGGATGTTGCAGCCTGCAGGGGGTGGGCCGTGACAGCGTTCGGGTGTTTCATGATCTGACTCCTCTGATTTGCCGGAATGCTCCGGCAGCGAAGCCAGTGTCGGCTGCTGCTGTAAACCCGCTGCGAGACCGCAGTAACGATTTGTAAGATTCGCGGCTTTCCGGCATTTTCAAGGCCGGGATTCAGATTGCGGCCGAAACGGGTGACACTGACCTGCAATGAACGGTCGGGATGTGATGATTCCCAGTGTTGGCGCGGGTTCTGTGGCAAAACACTGCGGTATTATCCAACCGGGTTCCGTCCGTCAGAACGGCCGATAAACAATCAAAAAAGGTCAGCGCCGGGGGTCACCCCGACGTATCCCGTTTCCTGCACAGCATGTCAGCCAACGCTGCAAGCGCGATCGAATGTGCCGTGCTGTCTGGCGCGCCCTCCGTTCCGGTGATTGCCGGAACGGCGCTCGGCTTGCGCTCGCCGCAGGGCGAGGCGCAGCCGCTGTCGGCATTGCTGAGTGCCGATCCGGTGCTCGTGCTGCGCGTGCTGCGTGCATCGGAAGCGCTGGAACACCCGAATGGCCTGAGCGCAGCGCGTCGCATCGATGCGGTGATCGATGCAGGCGGGCAAGCCCTGATACGCGCGGCCTTGCTCGACACCCACGAGTGGTCGTCCCGCCTCGGCGGTGTGCCGGACGGATTCCGTCGCTACTGGTCACATTCGCTGCTGAGCGCCGAAACCGCGCGCGAACTTTCGCTGCGCGGTGGCAGCAGTGACCCCGACGAGGCCTACATTGCAGGTCTGCTGCTCGATGTGGCGATGCCGCTGCTGTCGAACAACCCGCCGTACCTGAACCTGCTGGCGCAAGGTCATGACGAGTCCGCGCTGTCAGGCCTCGAGACCGCCGAACTGGGTGTGTCGCACGCCGAACTCGCCGCCGATCTGCTGCCGGCGGCGTGGGCCGGCGAACTGGCCGACGCCTTGCGCTTCCATCACGCCGACGCGGCGCTGTTCCACGATGCGCCCGAATTGCTGCGCGTCGCGCGCGCGGCCGAAGAACTGTCGGGCGGCGGCAGCGGCGACGCGATGCAGCACGCCGCGCTGGCGCATGCGCTGACCGGGCTGCCGATGGACCAGCTCAACGACGCCTGGCAGACCGCCTGCCGACGCACGCAGTCCCGTCTGGATGCGCTGCAACTGCTCGACCCGATGGCGCCGATGATCGCCGGCGCGCCCTATCGCCCGTTCTTCGAGGTTTCGCCCGACGCCTCGTTCAACCCTGCGAACGGTACTGATCCGCAACAGTCGGTGCTGCTCGATCTCGCCCGCAGCGGTCTGCTCGCGCAGGTGCTGGAACCCACAGCTGACAACGACCTGCTGCGTGCCTACCGGCTCGCTGGCTCCCTGCTGCTCGATCTGCCGATGCCGCAGATGCTGCTGCCGGCGCACGGCGAAACCCGGTTCGCCGTGCTCGACGAAGCCGGCGAACCGGGTCGCATTCAGCTCGACCTGGCGCATTCGGGGCTGGGCGACATCGGTCAGGAATTGCTGCGCGGGCAGCCCTGGTACTGCGAGGATGCCCGGCAGGCGGCGCGCCTGCCGATCAGCGTCCAGCGGCTGCTGCGCCCGGCACGCGGCGAAGCGTGCCTGATGCTGCCGCTGCTCGGCGACGGCCGGGTGGAAGCTCTGGCACTGCATCGCATGCCTGTTTCGGCGCTTTCAGGCCTGCGCAGGCGCGCTGCCGGACTCGACGCACTGGCCGGCGCGACCGCGCGCGCGCTGCGTACGCAGCGCGTACAGGCACGCAATCTGGGCGAACTGCGCAGCAGCATGGTCGAGCAGTACGCCGCGCACTCGCGGCAGTTGCGCGCCGACCTGAACACGCCGCTCGGTCTGCTGAAGCACCAGGTGAAGTCGATGCGCCTGAAGATGGGCGCCGATTCGATGCTGGAATCGGAGCTTTCGGTGTTCAACGATCAGGTGATCCGCATCGACACTGTACTGCACCAGTTCGAAAGCCGCCCGCCGGACATCACCGCGGCGGCGCAATGGACCGACATCAACCAGCTGATCGAACAGATCATGGCCGAGACCGACGAGCGGACGTTCCGCGCGCGTTCGATCACGAGCGAACTTCACCTTGATTCGGCGCTGCCGCCGCTGCACCTGCCGCTGTCGGCGATGCGTGACATCGTGGCCGCGCTGCTCACGGTCAGTGCCGAGCAGATCGGCAGCGGCGGGCGCATCGCCGTCAGCAGTGCGGACGGGGTTAACTGGAACGGTGTGCTGCACGCGGAAATCCGCATCCGCGATTTCGGCCGCGGCATGGACGCTGCACGGGTGGCCGCGCTGTTCGCTTCGACTGCCGGCGAAGGTCAGGCGCGCCCGACGCTGGCACATGCGCTGGCGCAGATCCGGGCGCTCGGTGGCTCGCTGTCATGCAAGAGCGCGATCGGTCAGGGCACGGTATTCCAGTTGCTGCTGCCGCGCCAGACGCGCCGACGTGCGCCGGCCGCCGAGCAGGTCTGAGGGCTGTTCACCTCGCCCTGAGACGCGCTGGCTGCACGCGTGACGCACGGATGAGATGTGTACAGACCCTAGGCCGCCTTCCAGCGACTGTTGGCATTCACGTGCTGGGAGAGGAAATCCATCTGGTCGACCAGAATGTTGCGGTTGCTCAGGATCAGGTACTCGGCCTTGTTGGGCACATAGGGCGCATAGAGCAACTGCATGTGCGCCTGTTCGGGCGTGCGACCGCTCTTGCGCTGATTGCACGGACGGCAGCAGGTGACCACATTCATCCACAGGTCCCGGCCGCCCTGCGACACCGGCAGGATGTGGTCGCGCGTGAGCTTCTGGGCCGAAAAATCGCCGCCGCAGTATGCACAGATCGAGCGATCGCGGTGGAAAAGCTCGCGATTGTTCAGCGGCGGCACGGCCATCTGCAGCTTGTGCGCATGGCTGCGACCCTTGATCGCGATGATGCTGTTGGTGCGGATGAAGGATTGTTCGCCGGTCATCCGGTTGATGCCGCCGCGGATTTCGAATTCGTGGCTGCCGGCGACCCAGGCCACCAGATCCTTCGAATGATAGAACACGGCGTGCTGCCAGCTCACCCAGCGATGCGGCACGCCGTTGGCATCCAGCGTCAGTATCCACGGATGTGCCGGCCGGCGGTGTTCCCGCGCTAAGCTCAGCAGTGGGTGCTCTTCCATCGACGGGAACACGGCCTTGGCAACCTCCATGGTGTCCAGCTTGACAGGCAGGAAACGCGGAAACGCAGACTTGCGCGCGGGCGATCGTTTGCCGGATGAGTTTAACGGCCTTCCGCTCGCAGCGCGCACGTACTCTAGCAAAGGAAGATGAATTTGCAACCGCGTCGCCGGCGTGTTCCATCATCGAAGCTGCTGGCCGCATCGGGGCTTTCGCTGGTACTGCACGGACTGCTGATCTGGCCGCTTCCACTGCCGCGTTCGATACCCGACAGACCGGCTCCTCTGGTCGGCGCACTGCGGCTCGTTCGGGCGGCGCCCGCAGCGGCGACGGTCACCGTTGCGCAAGACCTGTCGGTCGCTCCGGAATCCCGTCTGTCGATCGATCGTCCGCCACCCTTGTCCGCCCCTGCCGGCCGCTCAGCACCACCCGGGCCGGACCGCGCCGCGCTGTCACCCGTCGTTGCGGAATCCTCGCTGCGTGCCTTTCGCTATGCGATTGCGCGCTCCGTTGCCCGCGACAGCGCGCTGCTGCAGGCAACGGGGGTGCGCATGTCCATCGCGCTGCGTCTGCATGCGCGTCGTGTCGTCGCGGTCTCGCTCGTGCGCGGCAGCGGACACGACGCGGTGGATGCACGGGTGCTGGCTGCGTTCAGGACAGCGGCGAGTACCGCCATCATGTCGGTTGAGCTGCCGCCGCACGGCTTCGCGGTGGAACTGGAACTTGACGGCGAACCGGACGACCCCGCACAGGATGAACGATCGAGCACACCCGGCTGAAGCGCTGGACGATTGTTCAGCAGCGCACCTGCTGGCGACAGAACTCCGCCATCGGAACTACGCGCGTGCGGTCGCCGACCGGCTGCATGGCGCGGTCGCCACCGTGTTCCAGTGCAAGCCGGAAGCCGAAAGTGCTGAAGAAGCGATCGAATACGTCGGCGCCCAGGGTGGCGACCGCAGCCAGTTCGTCGCGCTCGGCGGAGTACTCCAATACAATCGCGGCCAGCGGTTGCGGGGCAGGGCCTTCGAGCACCTGCGCGCCGGCAGCCGGATCGAACTGGCTGTGCTCGGAACAGCAGTGGATGACCCGGGTGCGAGCATTGTGCGGCGTCGCGTCAGCGCGATAGGCGATGAAACTGATGTCGCGTGTGGGATGGGTGAGCTTGTGCGAGCATATGGCCGAGTAGGCGACAACCGATTGGCGCCGGCCGACGCCGCCCGGCCAGTCATAGCGGCGGCCATCCGCAGTGCGGATGTCTTTCCGGCCCGCAACCTTTTGACCGAGATCGAGCAGGAAGCACGGCGTGGCCGGGTAGGGCCACTGGAAAACATAA
Source organism: Methyloversatilis sp. XJ19-49 (assembly GCF_024580145.1). GTDB lineage: Bacteria > Pseudomonadota > Gammaproteobacteria > Burkholderiales > Rhodocyclaceae > Methyloversatilis. Next base: position 17,061 of record NZ_JANINI010000007.1, on the reverse strand, counting down.
TTGACGCCCGGCTCAAGCGAGCCTGCACGCAGCGGTTGCCCGTCACTGTCGGTCAGTATGCTGCGAGGAAAGCTTCGCACGATGCGGGCATGCGCAGGCTGGTTCAGCCCTAGCATGCCGCACGCAGCGCCGCAGGTCGCGATGAAGTGGCGTCTTTCCATTTTCATGCTCCACAGGGACAGTTTGTGCTGCGGTCGTTGAAACCTAGAAACAGTTGTTGCGATAGTCAAGCGGGTGTGTGCATCACATGAACCGGCCGGTTGACGCAATGCACGAACAGGATACGCAGGCGAGCACGCCAGCGGCCGAAGTCGTGCCGCCCGGTTCGCTGCAGCCGCTGCTCGGCCCGTTTCCGCTGAATGCCCTGATCGCAATCGGTTACTGCGTGCTCGTGGCGGCCAACCTGCAGTTGCGCGACACATCGGGCATCACGCCGATGTGGGCGCCGATCGGCCTCGCGCTGTTCGTCCTGCTGCACTTCGGCAACCGTGCGCTGCCAGGCGTCCTGATCGGTGTCATCGCCGGAACCGCGCTGGCGCAACTGCCCGTACCGATGGCCCTGCTGCACGCGGCCGGACAGCTACTCGCGCCCTGGGCGGGGGCGCGCATGCTGCGGCATCTGATCAGCGAACCGGCGCATCTGCTGGAACGCACCGACGGTGCCTTCAAGCTGCTGGCTGTGGCCTATGCGGTGGCCATCATCAGTGCCGCAGCCACTACCCTAGGCATGGCGCTGGCGCATGATCTGCCCGCGGCCCGCTGGCTTGATACTGGTGCGTCGATCTGGCTCGGCGACGCGCTGGGCGTCGTCGTGTCCATGCTGCCGCTTCTGGCCTGGACAACCGATCGCTCGCCGGTGCAGTCGCCGCGTCGGCTGATTGAACAGGTGCTGGTCATCCTGACGCTGCTTGGCATGCTGGCGGCAACCTTCTTCGGCATCACCCTGCTCGCGGAACCGATCCTTCAGCTGTATGCCTCGCTGCCGCTGGTCATCTGGATCGCGTTGCGCTTTCCGCCCCGTGTCGGCTGGACGGTGTTCCTGATCGCATCGCTGACCGCGCTGGCCGGTACCGCACGGGGTACCTCGCTGCTGAACGAACACGCGATGGGCGTGCAGATTCTCGTGTTGCACGGGCTGATCACGCTGACGGCCGCGACCGCGCTGTTCATCGGCGCCGCGATGTTCGAAAAGCAGGCCGCTCGACGCGCCCTGCGCGAACGCGAATCGCACTTTCGCGCGCTGACGCTGCTGTCGGCCGACTGGCACTGGGAACTCGACGCAGATCTGCGCTACCACCGCCTGCCCGACCAATTGACGGGCGTGCATTTTGGCGATGCCGAGCTGGACGGTTGCGCACCCTGGGAGATTGTCGGCGAAGAGGCGCTCACCCTGCCATGGGGCCTGCTGCGCCAGACGCTGGAGCGCCACGACGCCTTCCGTGACTTCCTGTCGCGTCGCCGCGATGGTTCGCGCTGGCGCTATCTGGCCTCATCCGGCGAGCCGGTATTCGACGCGCTGGGCGTCTTTTCGGGCTACCGCGGCGTCAGTCGGGACATCACGGCCGAGATGCAGGCACGCGAAGCATTGCGCGAGGAGGAATTCAGACTGCGTGCGCTGGTCGATGCGCTGCCGGAACTGATCGTGCTGCAGGACAAGCACCTGCGCTGGCGGCTGGCCAACCGCTCGCTGCTCGATACGCGCTGGCTGAAGAAGATGGCCTGGCTGGGCGCCACCAGCGAGGAACTGGCCGCGCACCTGCCGTCGATGGCCGACGTGCTGAAGCAGGACCACAAGATCGCCGAAGCGGTGGCGCTGTCCTGCAAGCCACACCGGGAAGAGCAGCGCCTCGTCATGCCGGACGGCGAGGAACGGGTGTTCGAAGTCAGCGTCATTCCGCTGACCGACGATGACGGCCAGTTCAACGGAATCGTCTCGGTGCGGCGCGACATGACCGCACAACGCGACGCCGAGCGCATCCAGGCCGAGCATGTACAGGGTGTGCAGTCACTCAACGACGAGCTGGAGCGACGTGTCGGCGCGCGCACTGCAGCGCTTGAAGCGGCGATCCGCGAACTGGAGGCGTTCAGCTATTCGGTGTCGCACGACCTGAGGGCGCCTCTGCGCGCGCTCGACGGCTTCTCGCGCCTGCTGGTGGAGGATTACGGCGATCTGCTTGACGAACAGGGGCGCGAGTATCTGTCGCGCATCCGCCGCAACAGCCAGCGCATGGGCGAACTGATCGATGACCTGCTGGAACTGTCGCGTGTGTCGCGTGCCGAGGTGCACCGCTCACTGACCAATCTGTCCGACATCGCGCGCGACGTGGTGCGCGAACTGACCGCCGAAGCACCCGATCGCTACGTCCACTGGGTCATTCCGGAAGGTCTGTGGGCCGACACCGATTCCGGACTGGCCCGCGTCGTGTTCGAGAACCTGCTGCGCAACGCGTGGAAATTCACCCGGCTGCAGGCGCAGCCGCGCATCGAGATCGGGCAAACAGAGCTGCAGGGCCAGGCGGCGTACTACGTGCGCGACAACGGTGTCGGCTTCGATATGGCCTATGTAGGTCGACTTTTCGCGCCTTTCCAGCGCCTGCACAACAATCGTGAATTCGACGGCAGCGGCATCGGTCTGGCGATCGTGCAGCGGGTGATCCGTCTGCATGGCGGCCATGTGTCGGCCGAGGGCGTGGTCGGCCAGGGCGCAACCTTCAGCTTCAGCTTCGGCCCGGTACGTCCAGACTGAAGTGGTGCACGCCGAAACCGCCCTTGCGCCGCTCGTCGAAAAAGGTGCGCAGGGTCAGTGACACGCTGCGAAAGGCCAGTTCGTTCCATGGAATGTCCGCCTCGTCGAACAGCCGGACGTCGAGCGATTCGCTGCCGGGCGAAAAATCGGTGTCGATCAGTTCGGCCCGGAACAGGATGTGCATCTGGTCGATCTGCGGCACGCTGACCATTGTGTAGGGCGCAATCAATGCGACCCGCGCGCAGGCCTCCTCAAGCGTTTCGCGCAATGCACCGTCGGCTGCGCTTTCGCCGTTTTCGAGAAATCCGGCGGGCAGCGTCCAGTAACCCAGGCGCGGCTCGATGGCGCGCCTGCACAGAAGCACCTGCCCCTCCCAGACGGGCAGTGTGCCCACCACCATGCGCGGATTCTGGTAGTGGATGGTGCCGCACGCCGGGCAGACGTGGCGCAGCCGGTTGTCGCCCGCCGGCACGCGCTGTTCAACCTTGCTGCCGCAGTCAGCGCAGAATTTCATGGGTTCACCGGCTGTTCGGAATGAGGAGTCCGGAGTGTAGCGCCCCGCCTGTCGCCTGCGCACTTGCCCTCAAGAACCGTGTCTCCCGCGCCGTAAGCTGATGCCATGAGGCATATTCTGCAACGGACGCACGGCGCGCCGTTCGGGCCTGGACGATGGCAAAAAGATGAATGACCTGATTGATACAAGCCGGTTCGAGGAAATCAAGGCGGCCGGCGAATTGCCTTCTCCGCGCGGCATTGCGCTGGCGATTGCGCGTATGACGCAACGGGGTGACGCCTCGCTGGCCGAGCTGGCTCGCCTCGTACAGGGCGATCCGGCGCTGGTCGGCCGCCTTGTGTGTGCGGCCAATGGCACGCTGGCGCCCGGCATGCGCCCCATCGTGGCGCTGCGCGACGCGCTGTCCGTGCTCGGCATGGCGGCGGTACGCAATCTGGCCCTGGGCTTTTCGCTGATTTCCAGCAACGGCAAGGGCTTGTGCCGAAGTTTTCCGTATTCGCGCTTCTGGACCGGATCGGTCATCCGCGCCATCGCCACGCAGAAGATCATGACCGTGATGCGCTCGGCCGGACTGGAAGAGAGCTTCAGCGTCGGTCTGCTGTCAGGCATCGGCGCCCTCGGCCTGGCCAGCGTGTTTCCGGCGCAGTATTCGCGCGTACTCGACGAGGTGCGTGGCGGCGAGCCGGAAATGCTGCTCGATGTCGAGCGGCAGGCGTTCGCGATGACCCACGTCGAATTGAGCGCCGCCATGCTTGCCGACTGGGGCATGCCGCGCTTTTTCGTCGCTGCGGTGCTCGGTCATGAATCGGCGTTGTCGGTGCAGGGCGAGCCCGAATCGCGCGAATACAGCCTGACGCTGGCCCTCGGCCTGGCGCGCGCAGTCGAGGCCGCCTGCCTGTGCGACGAGGCGGAGCGCACGCTGCACATGGGCATCGCCCGCGCGCTGGCGGCGCGCATGTCGTGGCTGCCCGATCAGGTCAGCACCCTGTGCGATGAGGTCGCGCGCGAATGGAAGGACTGGTCGCAGATACTGCCGGTCGATGCCTATGCATTGCCCAACCTGAACGACGTCGCACTGCCCGAACCGGCCATTCCGGCGCCCGCGTCGATCGAGGTGGAGGCCGCGAACGACGCACCTGACCCCGGCGCGCTGCGTGCACTGGTGGTCGATGACGATGCCGCCACCCGCATGACGCTGCAGGCACTGCTGCTGCGCGGTGGCTATCAGGTCACGTGTGCCGAGAACGGCGTGGTGGGCATGGAACGCGCGCTCGAATTCCAGCCCCAGATCATGGTGGTCGACTGGGTGATGCCGGAGATGAACGGCCTGGAGCTGACGCGCACGCTGCGTCAGACCCGCATGGGCCGCAATATCTACATCATCGTGCTGACCAGTCACGAAGACGAGGAACGCCTGGTCGAGGCCTTCGAAGCGGGTGTCGACGACTACATGGTGAAGCCGCTCAAGCCGCGCGTACTCGAAGCCCGGCTGCGTGCGGGCCAGCGGCTGATCCGGCTGCAGAAGGATCTGGAGGCCGAGCGTGAGGAAATCCGCCGCTACGCGGCCGAACTGGGCGTCAGCAACCGGCGCCTGCAGGAGGTCGCGCTGACCGACGCGCTGACCGGATTCCCGAACCGGCGCTACGCGATGGCGCGCATCGGTCAGGAATGGGCGATCGCGCTGCGCAGCGAACGACCGCTGTCGTGCATGCTGATCGACGTCGACTACTTCCGGCAGATCAACGAAACCTATGGGCACGACGTGGCCGATCAGGTGCTGGAACAGACGGCACGTGCCATCCGCGAATGCATGCGCGCGCAGGACGTGGTGTGCCGCACTGGCGGCGATGAATTTCTGATCATCTGCCCGGATACCACGCTGGAACAGGCCATGGCGTGCGCCCAGCGTGTCTGCGCCGGGGTGGCGGCCGTGCCGCTGCAGGCCGGCCAGCTGCGCCTGAAAAGCTCGATCAGTATCGGCGTGGCCGAACGACTTTCGCCGATGCCGGACGCCGACGCGCTGCTCGCGCTGGCTGACCAGGCGCTCATTGGCGCCAAAAGCACCGGTCGCGGACGGGTGCGCGCAGCTGGTTGAGTGGAGTCTGATTTCCGGGCAAAAGCGGCATTTTTACCGTCCGCGCGTTTCGAGGTACTCAAGTTCCCTCCTTTCCTGCCGTCGTTAAGGTTCGTTGATCGTGCACACGACCTGGAATGAAGTTGATGGATCGCCACTCGGACAGGATGGGAGGGTTCAGAACCATCAAGGTGTTGATGGTCGAGGACAATGAAGACGACGTCTTCCTGCTGAATGCGCAACTGAGCGCACGCGGTCTCGAAACCTATTCCGAGCGCGTGGACAGTGCGCACGAGCTCGCACGCGCCCTCGAGGAGCGCGAGTGGGATCTGGTGATTTCCGATCATGCGATGCCGGGCTTCGATTCCGCGTCCGCGCTGGAAGTCCTGCGGCGCAGCGGTCGCGACATTCCGTTCATCATCTACTCCGGAAAGATTTCCGACCACATGGCGTTTTCGGCCATGCGCAACGGCGTCGCCGACTACGTCCAGAAGGGCAATATCGCGCGTCTGGTGCCGGTCATCGAACGTGAGCTGCGCGGCGTCGAAACGCGCCGGGCAGTGCAGACGGCCGATGCACGCATTCATGCGCTGGCCTTCTTCGACACGCTTTCGGCGCTGCCTAACCAGACCTTGCTGCGCGCCCAGATCGACGACTGGCTCGATACCGCGCGTCGCAGCACCGAAGCGCGTCATGCGACGCTGATGGTGATCGACATCGACCGCTTCCTTCGCATCAACACCAGCTTCGGATATGACGCCGGCAATGTCGTCTTGCGTGAAGTCGTGTCGCGCCTGATCGAGCGTGCGGGCCAGGGCGCGATGATCGCGCGTCTGAGTGGTGACCGCTTCTGCGTATTTGCGCCGTCCTGCACCACGCGCGACGACGCGCGCGTCTTCGCGCACCGGCTGCTGGAAGCGTTCGCTTCACCGGTCATCAAGGACGGACTGGAATTGTTCCTGACCGCATCGCTTGGCGTGGCGATGACACCCGAGGACGGCAGCGAGGCGCAGTCGCTGATCATGAATGCCGAGGCGGCGATGTCGAGCGCCAAGCGTGCCGGCGGCAATGGCCTGAGCTTCTACGCCCACGAAATGAGCGCAAGTTCGGCCGAGAAGCTGGTGCTCGAGACGCATCTGCGCCACTCCGTGCAGCGCGGCGAGCTGTTCCTGAATTACCAGCCGATACTCAATGGCGTAACCGGCCGTACGTCCGGCGTCGAGGCCCTGCTGCGCTGGCGTCACCCACAGCGCGGCATCATTCCTCCGGACCGCTTCATTCCGCTGGCCGATGAATCGGGTCTGATCGTAGAAATCGGTGCCTGGGTCATGCGCGAAGCCTGCCTGCAGGGCAGGAAGTGGCATGAACAGGGCATGCAGGACCTGTCGATGTCGGTCAATGTGTCGGCTGTCCAGTTCGCCCAGCCGCGTCTGCTGGAAACGGTGCGCACGACGCTGGAAGACACCGGGTTCCCGGCCGAGAAGCTGGTGCTCGAAATCACCGAATCGGTACTCATGAAGGACGCGGAAACCACCATCGGCATGCTCAAGGCGCTCAAGAACATGGGCGTGCGCATTTCGATGGACGACTTCGGTACCGGCTATTCGTCGCTGTCATACCTGAAGCGCTTTCCGATTGACATCGTCAAGATCGACAAGTCCTTCGTGCGCGACATCAACGATGATGAAGACGATGCCGCCATCATCCGCGTCATCATCTCATTGGCGCGCAGCCTGCGTCTCACGACGGTGGCGGAGGGCGTTGAAACACCCGAACAACTGGGTTTCCTGCGGCGCGAGCAGTGCGACCGGTTTCAGGGCTATTTCTTCTCGCGGCCGGTGGAAGCCGACCTGCTCAGCAAGCGGATCATGGATGGAACCCTCTTGATCTAGCCGGATTTCCTGCTCAGCGCGCCCGTCGGCCGGCGCGACAACCCGACCCCGGTCCCTCGATGTAGGAAAACTTCCTACAGGATTCCGCTCGTCTTCACGTACATAAACTTACGTCTTGTCCTGATTGGGCAATGGCCCCCTGCTGGGCAGAATGCATCCCATGCGCTGAAACACACGGTGCCTGCCGACTGAAGGGAATGCATGATGAAGACAACCGGTTTGCTCAACGAGATCAGGGAACTGAATCTTGCCTACCTCATGCTCGCTCAACAGATGATCCGCGAAGATCGCGACGCAGCCATGTTCCGCCTCGGTGTCAGCGAAGAAGTGGCCGACATGATCGAGTCGCTGTCGCCGGCCCAGGTCCTGAAGATGGCCAGCGCCAACATGATGCTGTGCCGCCTGCGCTTCGACGATCGCGTCCTGCTGGGCCTGCTGTCGAGCCACGGTCGCGATGCAGCGACCTCCCATCTGCATGCCACGATTCTGGCCTGCGCCCAGCCGGTCGAAGCAGTTTCCTGATTCAAGGGGTTCAAGGTCATGAAGAACAAAAGCATCGTTTCGGAAGGTCGTGAAATTGCCCTGGCGGCAGACCTGATCAAGCTCGGCGCACGCCTGCAGTTGCTGGAGGCCGAAACCCACCTGTCGCGCGAGCGTCTGCTCAAGCTGTACAAGGAAGTGAAGGGTGTTTCGCCGCCCAAGGGCATGCTGCCCTTCTCGACCGACTGGTTCATGACCTGGCAACCGAACATTCACGCCTCGCTGTTCATGTCCTTCTTCTCCTTCTTCAAGCAGAACACCGAGCGATCGCAGCTCGACTGCATCGTGAAGGCGTTCCGCCTGTATCAGGAACATGTGCAGACGCACGACATGGAAGAGGTGCTGAGCCTGACCCGCGCCTGGACACTGGTGCGCTTCTTCGACGCCAAGCTGCTTCAGCGCACGCCCTGCACCTGCTGCGGCGGTCATTTCGTGGCGCACGCCTACGATCCGAAATCAAGCTACGTCTGCGGCTTGTGCCACATCCCGGCACGCGCCGGCAAGACGCGGCGCGCGCGCGAGGCCCTGATCGCCGCCTGACAACCCGTTCTACTCTCCTGTCTGACCTCCTCCTTGCGAAAGCAAGGGGCTCGCCGCCGCGGGGCAACCCGTGGCGGCTTTTTTTTGTGCAGTCGCCACAGGTGCGGGTTTCCGGTGGTTGCCGGTGGTCGGGGAATCACAATCAAGTTTCGCAATGCGGTGCCGTTACACCAACAGGCACCGGGTACCTGATGCCCCGAACATCCGTCATACACAGGGAAAGTCCATGTTTCTGATCATTGGCTACGTCATCGTTCTTGCCGCCTCGATCGGCACGTACGCCCTTCATGGCAGTCTGGCCGCACTGTGGGTGCCGGCCGAATACGTGGCCATTTTCGGTCTGATGATCGGCGGCTTCGTGGCGGGCAACGGCATGCCGGCAATCAAGGCCACGCTGGGGGCCCTGCCGTCGGTGTTCAAGGGATCGTCGTACAACAAGGCCTTCTATGTGGACGTGCTGGCGATGCTGTACGAAATCCTTGCCAAGGTGCGCAAGGAAGGCCTGATGTCCATCGAGGCCGATGTCGAGAACCCCGAAGCCAGCCCGATCTTTTCGAAGTACCCCAAATTCCTCGCCGATCACCATGCGGTCGATTTCCTGACCGACTACCTGCGCATGATGGTGGGCGGCAACCTGAATGCATTCGAGATCGAAAGCCTGATGGATGCCGAGATCGATACCCACCACTCGGAGCAGCACGTGGCCGTGCACTGCGTCTCCAAGGTCGCCGACAGCGTACCGGCCTTCGGCATCGTCGTCGCGGTGATGGGCGTGGTGAACGTGATGGGTTCCGTCGGCCAGCCGCCGGCGGTGCTCGGCAAGATGATCGGCGGCGCACTGGTCGGTACCTTCCTCGGCATTCTGCTTTCCTACGGCTTCGTTGCGCCGATCGCCGCGCAGCTCGAACAGAAGATGGAAGAGGGCGGCAAGATCTATCAGTGCATGAAGGTGGTTCTGCTCGCCAGCATGAACGGTTATGCGCCGCAGGTGGCGATCGAGTTCGGCCGCAAGGTGCTCTATTCGCCGGACCGCCCGAGCTTCAAGGAACTGGAAGACGAAGTGAAGAACCGCAAGGGCAAATAGGCCCGACCCCGTTCCGCTTGCGTCTCCCCTGTCACGACTGCGCAACGCCGCCCTGAAACCCGTTCCGGATTACTGAACCATGTCCGACGATACCCAGCAGCCCATCATCGTCAAGAAGATCAAGAAAGGCGGCGGCGGCGCGCACGGCGGCGCGTGGAAGATCGCCTACGCCGACTTCGTGACGGCGATGATGGCCTTCTTCCTTCTCATGTGGCTGCTCGGTTCGACAGCGCAGGGCGACCTCGAAGGCATCGCCGAATACTTCGAGAATCCGCTCAAGGTCGCCCAGCAGGGTGGGTCGGGCTCGGGTGACAGTTCCAGCATCATCCAGGGCGGCGGTCGCGACCTCACGCGGCAGACCGGCCAGGTCAAGTACGGCACGGTCGAGGCAAAGAAGCGTTCGTTCAATCTCACCGCCAGCAAGGATTCCGAGAACGACGCAAAAGCCAGGGCGGAAGGCATCGAACGCGCCAAGCTGATCGAACTGAAGAACCAGATCGAAGCGCGCGTCGAAGCCAATCCAGACCTGCGGCCGTTCCGTAATCAACTGGTGCTCGATGTGACCTCGGAAGGCCTGCGCATCCAGATCGTCGATGAACAGAACCGGCCGATGTTCGCTTCGGCAAGCGAACGCCTGCAACCCTATACCTCCGTCATTCTGCGCGAAATCGGGCTGATCCTGAACCAGGTGGAGAATCGAATCTTCCTGTCCGGTCACACCGACGCGACGCCATTCGCCGGCGGCATCGGCGGCTTCTCGAACTGGGAACTGTCGGCCAACCGCGCCAACGCCTCGCGGCGGGAGCTGATCGCCGGCGGCATGGATCCGGACAAGGTACTGCGCGTGGTCGGCATGGGCTCCATCGTGTCATTCGACAAGGAGGACCCATACAACCCGATCAACCGTCGCATCAGCATCATCGTGCTCAACAAGCAGACCGAAGAGCTGTTCCTCGCCGATGGAAGGTCGGTCGACGTTGAAAATCTCGTCGGTGGCGAAGCGGAGCCGGCAGCTCCCTGATCCGCATCGATTCGTGAAGAAGGAATGGGTCAAGTTTTCATCGCGTCCGCCGTTACTCCGTTCAACTTCCTACCCTGAATCCGAATGCTCGAAGCCATGACCCGCATTTCGATACCACTTGTCGCCGCATGGAGCCTCACGGTTCTCGGTGCGGTGCCGGCTGTCGTACTTCGACCCGATGCGCTTGCGCCGGTGCTTTCGCTGGGGCTGTTCGTGGCGACAATCTGGACGATCACGTCCATCGTCTTGCTGCGTAGCCGGGTGAAACCCTCGTCTGCCGACACGCCTCAGGCCGCGCGCATGCATGACGCTGATTCGGGCCACGCCGTGCTGTCCGGCAGTGCGCTTCAGGTCAGGTCGCAGTGCGACCATATGGCCGAGGAGTTGTCCCGGGTTCAGACCCTTCTGCACGAAGCGATCAATGGCCTGACTGACAGCTTTCAAAGCATGCAGGCGGAAACCACCGGTCAACGCACAACCGCGCTCGCACTGACCAGCGGCGATGGCGATGGGCAGTTCGATTTCGAAAGCTTTGTCGAGGAAACGTCGGGCACGATGCAGCGCGTCGTCGACAGTGTCGTGCAGAACAGCAAGCTGGGCATGGAACTGGTCGAACTGACCGAAGGCATTGCGCGCGAAACCGAAAGTGTGCGTTCGCTGCTCGGCGAAATAGGCGGCATTTCCAAACAGACCAATCTGCTGGCCCTGAATGCCGCCATCGAAGCTGCGCGGGCAGGCGAGGCCGGGCGAGGCTTTGCAGTGGTCGCCGACGAGGTGCGCACGCTGTCGTCGCGGACCAGTGAATTCAGCCAGCAAATCGTCACGCTGGTCGATCGCGTACAGGCCAACGTGAAATTGACGGAGCACGCGCTGGCCGCTCTGGCCGGGCAGGACATGACGTTTGCGCTCGATTCGAAGCAGCGTGTCGAAAGCGTGGTGCGCGGGCTGGAAACGCTGCACCAGCGACGTCAGCGCTCGATCGAAACGCTGGGTGAATCGGTTGAACGTGTCGATAGCGCCGTGGCGACTGCGGTGACATCCCTGCAGTTCCAGGACATGACGTCGCAGCTGATCGGACACGTTCAGTTGCGCATCGGCAATGTCGACGAGGTCATGAAGGCGGCATCCGAGTTGAGTGAGGCTGCGGCGCAGGGGCGTGCGACAGAGAGTCATGCCCAACGGGTTGATGAGGTGCTGGAACAGCTTCGAGCTGCCGACAGCAAGAACCCGGTGGCGCAGCAAGCCTTCCGGGAAGGCGAAATTGAACTGTTCTGAAGGAGATAGGTAATGGCAAAGACTGTGCTCGCAATTGACGATTCGGCGTCGATCCGCCAGATGGTGGCGTTCACCCTGAAAAGCTCCGGCTACGACGTGATCGAGGCGGTGGACGGACAGGACGGCCTGGACAAGGCAAAGTCGAAATCGGTCAACCTCGTGCTGACCGACCAGAACATGCCGCGCATGGACGGACTGACGCTGATCCGCAATCTGCGCAGCCTGGCGCAGTACAAGGCGACGCCGATCCTGATGCTGACCACCGAATCGTCCGATGCGATGAAGGCACAGGGTCGTGCCGCCGGCGCGACCGGCTGGCTGGTCAAGCCCTTCGACCCGCAGAAGCTGGTCGAGGTGGTGAAGAAAGTGATCGGCTGAGCGCACGCGACGTGCGTCGATATCCGCAATCGGGAGACCGTTCATGACCATGGACCTGAGCCAGTTCTACCAGGTGTTCTTCGAAGAGGCCGCCGAGCACCTGTCGAACATGGAACAGATGCTGCTGGACATCGATCTCGGCAGCATCGATGACGAGGAGATGAATGCGATCTTCCGTGCCGCCCACTCGATCAAGGGCAGCGCCGGCACCTTCGGCTTCCACGACCTCGCGCAGGTCACCCACGAGCTCGAAACCCTGCTCGATCGCGTGCGCAAGCACGAAGTCGTCATGACGCCCGACATGGTCAATGCGTCTCTTGAAGCCGGCGATCTGCTGCGCGATCTGGTGGCGGCACACCGTGGCATCGGCGAAGCCGATCTGCAGCGGGTGGCGCAGGTGTGCGCTGCGCTGAAGACCTTGTATTCCGATGCAGTTGAGCCGGCAGACGCACCCGATGCGGCAACGCCGCCGCCCGAAGAATCGAATTTCCGCTTCAGCTTTCTGCTCTCTTCCGACCGGGCCGACGTGGCTGGCGTGATCGAGAACCTTGCTCGCGAGGCAGGCGCACTTGGTGGCCGCCTGCTCGACCTTTCCCTGGGCGCGGACGGGCGCTGGCACGGCGTATTCGAAGGGCGCGTCGACGCTGAGGCATTGCGCGAGCTGGTCGAGTTCGTCGCCGTATCCGACAGCTTCGCGATGACCGTACCGGCCACCGATGCCGACGATGCGTATGGCCTGTTCGACGCCTTGCCCGAATCATCGGTCGATGGTGATGCCGCGTGGGGTCTGTTCGACGAGGCTGCGCCAGCCGCGGCAAACGCGGTCGATGACAGTTACGGATTATTCGACGCCGATCCCGTTGCACCGACAGCCGACAACGACGAGGCAGGCGATCCCTCCTACGGCTTCTTCGATTCGCCGCCTGCCGCGCAGGCTGCCATGGACACGCCGGACGCCGCTGCCGGATTGTCGATCGTGTCGCCGGTCGCCGCAACGTTGGCGGAGTCCGCGGTCATTGCACCAGTCGAGGTATCGAGCGACTCCCCCAAGGCCGTTGCGCCGCGCAGTGTTAAGCCTGCCGCCGCAGCCGAGACGTCGATACGCGTCGGCGTGGACAAGGTCGACCAGATCATCAATCTGGTCGGCGAACTGGTGATCACGCAGGCCATGCTGATGTCGGCTGCGTCGAAACTCGACCCGGTCGAGTTCGAACGCCTGATGAGCGGCGTGCAGCAACTCGAACGCAACACGCGCGACCTGCAGGAGTCGGTGATGTCGATCCGCATGCTGCCGATGTCCACCGTGTTCTCGCGCTTTCCGCGCGTCGTGCGCGACCTGTCGCAGAAGCTGGGCAAGAAGGTCAGGCTCGTGCTGGCGGGTGAATCGACCGAGCTCGACAAGGGACTGATCGAACGCATCGCTGACCCACTGACCCATCTCGTGCGAAACAGTCTCGACCATGGTGTCGAGACGCCCGAGGTACGGGTTGCGCGCGGCAAGCCGGAAGAAGGCACGATCACGCTGAAGGCCTCCCATCAGGGCGGCAATATTGTCATCGAAGTCGGTGACGACGGCGCCGGCCTCAGTCGTGACCGAATCCTGTCCAAAGCGCGCGAGCGCGGGCTGGCGGTGAGTGATTCGATGACCGATCAGGACGTGTGGGCACTGATCTTCGAACCGGGCTTCTCGACCGCCGATCAGGTGACCGAAGTGTCGGGGCGCGGTGTCGGCATGGATGTCGTCAAGCGCAATATCTCGGCGATGGGTGGGCGCGTCGAAATTGATTCGATGACCGGCGTCGGTACGCGCATGACGGTAAGACTGCCGCTGACGCTCGCCATCCTCGATGGTATGTCGGTCGCGGTCGGCGATGAAACCTACATCATTCCTCTGAACTACGTGGTCGAGTCGCTGCAGCCGGCTGCCGACATGATCAAGAGCATCGGGGGCGTGCCCCGCCTGGTGCAGGTGCGCAATGAATTCCTGAACATCCTGACGCTGCGCGATGCCTTCGGCCTGGCCGGCGGCACGACCGATCTGGAGCGCGGCATCCTCGTGGTGCTGGAATCCGACGGCGACAAGATCGCATTGTTCGTCGACGCCCTGGTCGGACAGCACCAGGTCGTCATCAAGAGCCTGGAAGCCAATTACCGCAAGGTGGTGGGCATCTCCGGTGCAACCATCATGGGCGACGGGCACGTCGGCCTGATCCTTGACGTGCAGGCGCTGGTCGAAACGGCCCGCGTCGGCATGGCGGTGGCTGCGTAGGCAGTCGTTGCACAGTCTCCGTTTCCGGCGTCGCCGATCGCGGCCCCGTCCCTTGCTGTCCGGCTGCCTCCGGTGCGGAGCAGTCCCGTCGCATCGGCGTCTGATGCAGATCGTTAGTTTGCAAATAAGTTTGCTTTCGGGCGCTGCAAGTCCTCAAGGCAGGCGAGGTTCCGGCCGATATAGCCAAAGTGATAGACGCTGCGGAGCATGCAATGACCCAACTGGCGCGATCAGCGCACCCGAAACAAAGCGGTACCGTCGATGGCGGCTACGCCCAGGAGTTCCTGACCTTCACGCTCGGTGGTGAAGAATACGCCATCGACATTCTCAAGGTGCAGGAGATCCGCGGCTACGATGCGGTGACGGGCATTGCCCACTCCCCGCCTTTCATCAAGGGTGTCATCAATCTGCGCGGCATCATTGTTCCGATCGTCGATCTGAGGATCAAGTTCGGTGTCGGTGTCGTCGAGTACACACCCTTTACCGTCACGATCATCCTGAATGTCGGGGGGCGGGTCGTCGGCATCGTGGTCGATGCCGTGTCCGACGTACTGTCGATCGATCCTGCGCAACTGTGCGAGCCGCCCGAGTTCGCCTCCAGCCTCGATACCCGCTACATCCAGTCACTCGGCTCGATCGATGACCGCATGCTCATCGTGGTCGATATCGAAAGGCTGATGCTTTCGTCCGACATGGCGCTTGTCGAAAACCCCCTGCACTGAATACAAAACATGTCAAAGACATTTACTGTCTCGTCTGGCTCCGGCAACCTGACCGTGCAGCGCCGGCTCATGATGATGGTTACCGTGTCGCTTGCGGCTTTCGTCGCGCTGGCCGCGGTGCTGCTGTTCGCGATGCGCGACAACATGCTGGATGACCGCAAGAGTGCCGCGCGTTTTGCGGTCGAGTCCGCATGGGGTGTGATCGAATCCTTCGAAAAGCGCGCCGTGTCCGGCGAGCTCACGCAGGACGAGGCGCGTCGGCAGGCCATCGCTACGCTGCGCACACTGCGCTACAACGGCGAGGATTATTTCTGGATCAATGACTTCGGTCCGCGCATGGTAATGCATCCGACCAAGCCGGAACTTGAAGGCAAGGATCTGGGCGGATCGAAAGACCCGAACGGCAAAGCCCTGTTTCTTGAGATGGTGGCGGTCGCCAAAGCCGATGGAGCCGGCTTCGTCGATTACATGTGGCCGCGGCCCGGTTCGACGGACCCGGTGGCCAAGGTTTCATATGTCCGCGCTTTTGCGCCGTGGGGCTGGATCGTCGGCTCAGGCATCTATGTGGATGAGGTCGATGCACTGATTCTCGATCAGGCCTTGTGGGTGATCCTCGGTGTGATGGTCGTTGCACTGGCGATCGGCGTGCCGAGCATTCGGCTCGGGCGCAGCATCGCTTCGCGCTTGCGTGACGCCGGACGCCATGCCGACGCGATTTCGAGCGGCATGCTGGACCGGTCGATCGACGCCGGCGCGCTGGACGAGATCGGCCATCTGCTTAAGGCGCTCGACAAGATGCGGGCAGACCTGAAACTGCGTATCGATCGTGATCATGCAGTGTCCGCCGAGAACCTGCGCGTGCGTACGGCACTCGATTTTGTGAGCCGCAACGTGCGCATCGCCGATGCGGACGGCAACGTGATCTACGCCAACCGCACCATGATGAAGACACTGCGCGAGATCGAGAATGACGTCAGGCTGAGCGTTCCGTCGTTTTCGGTGGACCGCATCATCGGTAGCAATGTCGCCTCGTTGTGCAACAACCCCGCATTCGTCCGCAAGTCCGAACAAGTCGGCACTGTGCAGCACAGCGAACTGGTCATCGGTTCGCGCACCTTCGACGTCGTCACCACGCCCATTCTGAACGATGCCGGACAGCGCATCGGGCTGGTCGCGGAATGGACCGAACGCACGCAGGAACTGGTCGTCGAGCGCGAGGTGGAAGACATGATCGCGGCAGCCGTCAGCGGCGACTTCACCCACCGCATCGATGTCCAGGGCAAGCAGGGCTTCTTCAAGTCGCTGGCCGTCAGCATGAATGAACTCGTCGCGGTCGTGGCCGGCGGCCTCGAAGATACCGCTCGCGTGCTGAACGCCATTTCGCGCGGAGTGCTGACCGAAAAGATCGAGCGCGATTACGCGGGGACGTTCGGTCGGCTGAAGGAAGACACGAATACGACGGTGGACAAGCTGCGCGAGGTAGTGGGTCGGATCAAGGATTCGACGGAGGCGATCAACACGGCGGCGCGGGAGATATCGGCCGGCAACAGCGATCTGAGCGCGCGCACCGAAGAGCAGGCGAGTTCGCTGGAGGAGACGGCCAGTTCGATGGAAGAGCTGAACGCGACGGTGAAGCAGAACGCGGAAAGTGCGCTGAAGGCGAACGAGCTGGGACGTCAGAGCAACGAGGCGGTGATGCGCGGCGCGGAGACGGTCAAGCGTGTGGTGAGCACGATGAGCGACATCCAGGATTCGAGCAGGAAGATCGCGGACATCATCGGAGTGATCGACTCGATCGCGTTCCAGACGAACATTCTGGCGCTGAACGCGGCGGTGGAAGCGGCACGTGCGGGCGAGCAGGGTCGCGGCTTCGCGGTGGTCGCGAGCGAGGTGAGGAACCTTGCGCAGAGGAGCGCGCAGGCGGCCAAGGAGATCAAGGGGCTGATCGCCGACTCGGTGGAGCGGGTCGACGGGGGCGCGAAGCTGGTGGCCGAAGCGGGCGCGAC
>NZ_JANINI010000006.1:49593-234839 GCF_024580145.1 Methyloversatilis sp. XJ19-49 | reverse complement strand
CGGCGCGCGCCCGCCAGCACGGCCGCCGCGGCTGCGCTGCGCCTGCTCGGACGCGCCCAGCTGCTGCCGGCAGCGGTCGCATTCCCGGTGCTGTCGGCACGCGCCGCGCTGGTCGCCGCCGAAATCGCCAGCGGTAATCTGCTGTCGGTCAGCACGGCCGACGTGCTCGCGCTGTGCGACGGCGGTCACGGCGTACTGACGCGCATCAGCGAAGCACGCATACCGCTGGCCGACGCCGACGAAGCCCGCTTCGTGCTGTTCCGCGAAGCCGACGGCCTGCGCGAGCACGTCGCCATCGTCATCGGCGATCCGGACGACTGGGCCGAGCCGGTGCCGGTGCGGCTGCATTCGTCCTGCCTGACCGGCGATTTGTTCGGCAGCCTGCGCTGCGACTGCGGCGAACAGCTGCGCCGCGGCGTCGCGTCAATCAATGCGCAGGGCGGTGGCGTGCTGCTTTACCTGTCGCAGGAAGGGCGCGGCATCGGCCTGGCGAACAAGCTGCGCGCCTATGCGCTGCAGGACGACGGCCTCGACACGATCGATGCCGACCAGGTCATCGGCTTCGGCGACGACGAACGCGATTTCCGCATTGCGCACCAGATCCTCGACCAGCTGGGCGTATCGCGCGTGCTGCTGCTGACCAACAATCCGGGCAAGATCGACGCGCTGCGCCACGCCGGCATCAATGTGGTGGCGCGGCAGGCAATCTATGGCGACCTGACGTCGCAGAACCAGCGCTACCTGGAAACCAAGGCGCGCCGGCAGGGGCACAGCCTGGGCGAGCTGCTCGGAATGCGGCCGCTGGCCGACGGCGCCGGTCGTGCCTGAGCGCGCGGCGGCCCGCTCAGCGCGGCACCGGCTTGAGCTGCGCCAGATCGAAGTCGTGCGCCTCGTCGATCAGCTGCGCCAGCCGGGCGGCGAAGTGATCGACCAGCCGGGCGCCCAGTGCGGCGCTAGCGCCCTGCGCGTTGCCGGTGGCGCCCGAACCGTGCAGGTCCTGCGCCATCCAGCCGAAGCCCGCCTCACCTTCCGGTCCGAGCAGGCAACCGTCGGCCGCCATGTTTACCCCCAGGCTGCGGAAGTCGCCGAGCGCCTCGCGGCGCACAGCGTGCGGCACCAGATGCAGCATCATCGACGTTTCCAGCGCGCCGCCGTGCAGCCCATGCCGAAGTTCGTCTGCATCGAGCACGCCCGACGGCAGTGCGAAGCGGAAGTAATTGGCCCGCACCACCAGCATGCCGTGTGCGGCACGCAGCTTCAGCGCGGCCAGATCCACCAGCGCCTTGTTGCCGCCGTGGCTGTTGAACAGCACCAGGCGGCGGAAACCGGCACGTGCCACGCTGTCGCCCATTTCGCCCAGCACGGCCAGCGCGGTTTCCGGGCTCATGCTCAGGGTGCCGGCGAAACCGGTGTGTTCCAGACTGAGCCCGACGGCCAGCGGCGGCAGCACGCACACCGGCACATCGGCGCGCACACGCGGCAGGGCCGCCGCGACCAGTCCGTTCGCGATATCGAGATCGGTGCTCAGCGGCAGGTGTTCGCCATGCTGTTCGATCGCCGCCAGCGGCAGCAGCGCCACGCCACCGCGCGCGGCGCGCTGCACGATGTCGCGTGGCGTCAGGTCCTGCCACCAGGGGCTGTCGCCCGACTGCCCTTCACCTGCACCGTCTGCCATGCCGTGTCTCCGTTGTATGCCCTGTCGCTGCCTGTCCGGTCCGATACTACCGGGCGGTTCGACAAGACAGCGAAACCTGCACCACGTCTGCTGCCGTGACCACGCAGCGTGAGCCACGAAATCAGAGCCCCCGAGGCCCGAGGCCAGTGATGCCCCACCCGACCATGACGCTTTACAGCCTTCTTCGACTGCTGCTTGCGCTGATCGTGCTCAATACGCTGCTCGCCTTCGGCAATCTGTGGCCGAGCGCCTGGCCGCGGCCGGAGGCGCGCCTGTCGATCGAGTTGTTCGGCGCCCTCATCGCTCTGGTGCTCTGGGCCCGCTGGCGCGGTGCCGTATCGGCATGCGTGACAGGCGTCGTCGCCGTGCTCGCCAGTCTGTGGGTGCTGCTGCACTACATCGACGTGACCATTCCGGCGCTGCTCGGCCGGCCGGTCAACGCCTGGTGGGACGGCCGGCACCTGTGGCAGCTGGCGCGCATGGGCGGAGAATTCGCCGCCGGCTGGCAGATTGCCGCCGTACTGCTCGCCGCCTGCGGTGGGCTGGCATTGCTGTTCACACTGGTGCGCGCCTGCGTACGCGCACTTGCCGCGGCGGCGGCCACGCCACGCTGGCAATTGCCGCTGGCTGCGCTCGGGAGCGCCGTACTGCTGACGCACGGCGCTGCATCGATCGCCAATCATGACCTGCAGCGGATGTTCGCGCCGCCGGTCGGCACGATGGTGGCGGCGCAGGCCAGCCTGCTGAGCCGCGCGCTGTCGCGCAGCGCGCGGGAACGACAGCTCGGCGCAGGGCCGGCGTTTGACGTCGACATCGCCGCGCTCGGCGGCGCCGACGTGTTCGTGCTGTTCGCCGAAGCCTATGGCGCGATCACGCTCGACCGGCCGGAACTGGCGGCCGCGCTGGCCGAGCGGCGCCGCGCGCTGCAGTACGCGCTCGACGCCGGCGGCCGGCAGGTCGTGTCGGCGCGCGTCACTTCACCCACTTTCGGCGGTGCTTCCTGGCTGGCGCACGCGGCGCTGCTGTCCGGCATCGACACGCACGACCCGGACGACTACGCGCTGCTGCTGACCACGCAGCGGCCCACGCTGGTCCACCACTTCGCGCAGCAAGGCTACCGCACCATAGGCTGGATGCCCGGCCTGCAGCGCCCCTGGCCCGAGGGTGCCTTCTACGGTTTCGACCGCCTCGCGAACGCCGACAGCACCGGCTACGCCGGCCTGCCCTTCGGCTACTGGCGCATTCCGGACCAGGTGTCGATTGCGCTGCTGCAGCAACAGGAGCTGCACCGCGCGGCGGATGACACAGGCGACGCCGACGGCCTGCGCACCGTGGCGCTGCATAGTGCCGACCCATCGACCCTGCGCACGCCGCGCTTCATCGTGTTCCCGACCCTCACCACGCACGCGCCGTTCCGGCCGGTGCCCCCATATCTGGCCGACCCGCAGCGACTGCTCGCAGCCGATGCGTTCTCCGATGAGGAAGTGACCCGGGCACTGACCGCGCCGGTATCGTGGACCGACCCGACGCCGGCCTACATCGACGCGATGCGTTACCAGTTCGACTGGCTGACCCGCTGGCTGCGCGACGATGCGCCGCGGAACATGCTGCTCATCGTGATCGGCGACCACCAGCCGATCGGCGGTGTCACCGGGCCGAACGCGTCATGGGATGTGCCGGTGCACGTGATCGGCACCGACGAGGCGTTGCTGGCGCGTCTGGAAGCGGCCGGATTCCGTCGCGGGCTGCAGCCTGACGTGACGGCGATCGGGCCGATGCATGGATTGACGCAAACGCTGATCGACGCGTTTGCCGGCGACCTCAGCCGGCGGAGCGCCCGGACGCCCTGAGTCTTGCCGGCGTCAGGCCGAGCCGGGCGTGCAGCACGCGGGTCATGTGCGCCTGATCCGAAAAGCCGCACGAGGCCGCGATTTCCTTCACCGCCAGATCGCCGATGGTCAGCAGATCGCGCGCCCGCTTCACGCGCTGGTCGATCACGAAGGCGTGCGGTGCGCGCCCCTGGGTTTCGCGGAAGCGCCGACTGAAGGTGCACACGCCCAGTCCTGCCGCTTCGGCCATGTCTTCCAGCGTCAGCGCCTCGTGCAGCCGCGATTCGATCAGATCGAGCACGCGCCGCAGCTGCGCGGACGACAGACGCCCCGGGTCGTGCGATGAACGGAAGCGCACGTCGGCGTAATTGCGCAGCAGATGCACCGCAAGCTGGGTGCCGAGCGCCTCGACGTACAGCGGACCGCCCATGCCGTGCTGCTTTGCCTCACCGGTGATGGCGTCGGTGATGGCGACCAGCGTCGGATCCTTGGCGCACAGCACGTCACGAAGCCTCACCTCGGCCACCGAGCGCTCGGTGACTTCGCCGGCCACGCGGTCCATCAGGGTGTTCGACAGATAGACGTGCGACACATCGACGTCCTGCGTCCAATGCCAGTGCGACGCCTGCGACATGGTCAGCAGCGACGCGTCGCCCGGCGCGCAGTGCGCGCGCGACCAGCGATCGTCGAAGCAGCGGTCCATCGGGGTCTGGCCGGCGCTATAGCGCACGACCATGAAATGATCCAGCGGAGGGATGGCCACGTCCAGCCCGGTGTAATGATAGGCCCGGTGGGAAACGCCTTTCCAGCCGAGCTTGTCGCTCGACGACAGTACGGTTCCGGGCACCCAGTCAAGCAGCTCTTCCGGTGTGATGGCGCGTCCCATCGTTGTTCTCCTCCTGCCGGTCCGGTGCGGCCGATCGCCTGCCCTGAACGGTGTTGTCGGGGCGGCTTCCGCGTTCGACACGTGCCGACGCCATGCATTCCCCGACCCGAGCTTACCAGAGCGTCGCGGGCCCGGCTGTGACCGGGTCGCGAGCGGCGCGTGCCGAGGCGGACATGAAAACGGGGACCCGCAGGCCCCCGTCCCGTGCGTCCGCGACCGGCGACGCCTTACTGCATCCTGAACCCGGCGTAGTTCGACGCCGTCACCTCGTCGCACTTCTGACGATAGGTGCCGACACCGCCGATGTAGGACAACAGGCGGCGCGGCTTGCCTTCGATGTTCGAGCCCATGTACCAGGAGTCGGTCTTGGTCACCAGCGTCGCGTTGGCGATCTCGTCGTGGTGCTCGACCCACTTGTCTTCCGTTTCCTTCGTCGGCTCGATCACCTTCAGGTCATGGCTTTCCATGTACTTGATGCAGTCGGTCACCCAGTCGACCTGCTGCTGCAGGCAGGTGGTCATGTTGCAGAACGCCGCCGACGGCGCCAGTGGCGCGGCGGTGGTGAACAGATTGGGGTAGCCGTTCACCATCAGGCCCATGGTGCTGCGGATGTCCTTGTTCCAGTCTTCGGTCAGCGAGCGGCCGCCGCGACCCCGGATGTCCATGCGGGTCAGCGCACCGGTGCCGGCGTCGAAACCGGTGGCCAGGATGAGCACATCCAGTTCGTGGATCTTGCCGTCGGCCGTCTTCACGCCTTCCGGTGTCACGCACACGATGGGCGAGGCCTTCACGTCGACGATTTCGACATTCGGGCGGAGGAAGGCTTCGAGGAACTGCGTTTCCAGCGGCACCCGGTGGGTGCCGAAACCGTAGCTGGTCGGGATCAGCTTTTCGGCCAGCACCGGGTCCTTGATGCGTTCGCGCATCTTCTCGCGCACGAACTCCGACACCTCGTCATTCACCTTCTGGTCGGTGAACATTTCCGGGTACAGCGTGAGCCAGAAGCTCAGCGAGCCGTCGGCCCACACCTTTTCCATCATTTCGCGGCGCGCTTCCGGCGTCATGGCGTAGAAGCTGTCGCCGGCGAAGTCGTAGTCGAAACCGGCGAAGGTGCCCTGCACACGCTTGCGCATGTCGTGGAAACCTTCCTTCTGCGCGGCGCGGTCGCTGTCGCCGTATTTCGGGTTGCGCATCGGGATGATGTACTGCGGCGTACGCAGGAACACCTTCATGTGGCCGACCTGGCTGGCAATGGTCTGGATGACCTGGATGCCGGTCGCGCCGGTGCCGACGACGCCGACGCGCTTGCCGGCGAGCTGCACCGGCTCCTTCGGCCAGCGTGCGGTATGGAAGATCGGGCCCTTGAAGGTTTCCTGCCCCGGGAAGGTCGAGGTCAGCGGCGCCGACAGCATGCCGGCGCACGACACGAAATACTTGGCGTCGAGCACTTCACCGGAATCGGTGCGGATCTGCCAGCGGTTCGTCGCCTCGTCGAAGCGTGCGCCGACGACACGGGTGTTGAAGCGGATGTCCTTGCGCAGATCGCAGCGGTCGGCGATGAAGTTCAGGTAAGCCTCGGTTTCCGGCTGGGCCGGGAAGCGCTCGCTCCAGTTCCATTCCTTCGCCAGTTCTTCGGAGAACCAGTACTGATAGATGTAGGCCTGTGAATCGACGCGCGCGCCGGGGTAGCGGTTCCAGTACCAGGTGCCGCCGACGGCCGAGCCGGCTTCGATGGCCACCACGTTGAGCCCCTGCTGGCGCAGCCGGTACAGCTGGTACATGCCGGCCACGCCGGCGCCGATCACCACCGCGTCGAAAGTCGTCACCTTGCCCTGCGCGTCAGCTGCCTTCGCAGCCACCGTCGATGTGTTCATCTGTTCTCCTCCTTTATGGGTCTGTGAGCCGGTCACTGGCGCGCCGCGGCTGGCTCAAGACTAACCGGCCCACCGGACGAACGCCATTGAAGCCCGACTGTAGAGACAAGCGCGCCGCGCGGCTTGAACAAAAGCGGCAATTGCTTGAACGATCCGGGCGGCGATGCGACGACCGGATCCGTGCGATCCGCCGCATCCCTGTACATGTCGTAGCGGTGACCTACACTGAAGTCATTCAGCCCGGGGAGTCGCGAGCATGCGAATTGCCATTGCCAGCTCGACCGTCGCGGCCCTCTTCGCGATTGCCAGCCCGACCGCCCAGGCGGCCACAGCCTCCGTATATGCGCACGTCGAGACGAAATACGAGCCGAACGTCATCGGTCCCGGCAACACGTCCTGCACCACCAACAACGACACGCGCGAGTGCAACCGCTTGCTCGACCAGCCCCTGCTTGTCACCGACCAGAATGGCGTATCGACGGGCAGCCAGTTGCTGCGCGAAGTGTATGCACCGACCAACACCGGCGATGTTCCGAACTTCCTGCTGACCGGCGATGCGTACGCGCTCGCGCTGCCGGGTTCGCTGCACGCTTGGGTCACGGTCGAAGTCACCGGCATTGGCGGCGCCTTCGTACCGGGCATCAGCGGCTACGGTTATGCGGCGGTCGAGGACCGTATCAGGATCCGTTCTTCGACACTCGCCGACGGCACGGCCGTCACACTGAGCACTGTGTTCAACATCACCGGCATCGGCGAGGGCACGCTTTATCTGAACGTGGTCGGCAGACGCGACGGCATCGAGACGGTCCTGTTCGGCGATACCGAATCCTCGAACAGCGCCCGGAGAAGCATTGCGGGCATGGGCGGCTCGTTCATCGCCTACATCGGCGAAACGCTGGATGTCGATTACAGCCTGCGCGCCTCGACCGGTGTCAGCACTGCGGCCTGGCAGGCGGACGAGGTGGCGAACGGTCGTGCATCGCAGTCGAGCTACGGCAACTCCGCGTACCTGTATTTCGCTTCAGCCGACCCCGCCGTTGATGTCTACATCGACGGCGTGGGCGGCTACGACTACGTTCAGCCACCCGCCATTCCCGAGCCGCACACTTGGCTGCTCATGCTGCTGGGCGGGGCCGCCGTGGGCACGCGCACCCTGCAGCGCCGGCACACCCCTCATTGACGTTGCCCGGACACGGTGCCCGATCGGCGCGCGCCGATCGCCTCAGGCGCGCTTCGGCGTCGGACGAACCTCTTTGCCGGCGACGCGTTGCTGAAACATTCGGCACCCGACGGATGCCCTGCTGAAAAACCGGGTCAGATCCGTTGTCTGCGCACCGCCAGACCCAGCACGAGCAGACCCGCGCACAGCAGGCCTGCTGTCCGGGGCTCTGGCACCGCACTCAGCACGAAACTTCCGCCGTCGACCGACTGGAAACCGCCCAGCGCGAATGCGTTGTCGAACACGGGGATTTCCAGTGCGTTCGAGGCGGACGACCACTGATACACGGGGCCATACCGCGCGTTGAGGAACTGCCCGCGACGATCGGATCCGAAATACGACACGTCATAGCTCGCGCGGGCGAACAGCTCCAGCAAGGTCAGGTCGAGAGACGCGCCGAACGTGATGCCGGTCCGGTTGGACAGCGTCGCATCGACGAGGAATCGGGCATCCACCGTTACATCGTCACCCAGTACGGCGATCGCCGGGAGTTCGTCGATCCGGCCGATCCATTGTGTCATTTCGCCGATATTCTCCAGCCGCACCGCCTCACTGAAGCTGAGCTGCATGAGCACGTCGCCGGACACCTCGAAGCTCTGCTGCAGCCCGACGGTCAGTGCAGCGTCCAGATCCACGACTTCGTAACCGAAATCGATGTCGATGACGCCGAAATCCCTGCGCAGCCGGGTACCCAGTACGTCTGATCCGCTCAGCAGAAACTGGTCCACGTCGATATCTGCGGTGAGCAGCGTTGTCTGGCCTGCACCGGTCAGCGTATCGGTGCCGAGCGCACCGTTCGCCGATACCCGCCAGTCGCCGGCGGTCACGCTCGTGGAGCCGTTCAGGGCCGCCGCAGGTAGCGTGTAGACACTGCCGACGCCGCCGACGTCGCCAGCGCCGATGATGCGCAGTCGGCCACTGTCATCGCGGTTGAAGGACACGATTTCCTTGCGCACATCGACATTGGCCAGCGTGGTGGTCAGGCGATAGTCGTGGTCGCCCAGGTCACGCGCAGTCTCGAACCGGATGAAACTCTGCGCATAGGCGTCCAGAATGCCATCCACCCACGCCGATGCGTTGGCCGGGCGGGTTGCAAAGGCGCTGCTGCCGCGGGTGCTGGCGACAGCCTCGAGCTGGAAGTACTCACCCCGGACGATGGGTCCGGGGGCGGAAATGGCGATGGCGTAGTCGAGGTTCGCATCGATGGAGCCGCCATGAATGTTGGCGCCGACTTCGATGCCCGCCGTCAGCTCCGTGGTGAGGGAAAAGTACGGATTCACGTACCAGTCGAAGTCGGGCAGCACCTTGATTTCCACCTTGCCCGACACCGCATTCGGGTTGTAGACATTGGTCTTGCGCGGCGATGTGGCGCCGAAGAACTGGGCGTAGCTGAAATCGAACGCATCGCCTTCGCTCCAGATGCTCTGGCCGGCGGTGTTGAACGACACATTCTGTGTGAGCAGTTCAAGCGCGCGAGCGTCGGATGCCGTGGCGCCTGCAAGCAGTCCGGCCATCAGCGTCGCAAGGGCACGACTGCGACTGCATAAGGGATTGATCTTCATTGTGGTCTCCAGAGTCCGGTGGGCACATCGACCGAGCAGACGACGGCGCGGTGCAGGGTCCAACAATGAAGAACAGGTCGTTAGTTGCGCGTTAGTTTGCGGAGATCGCGCCGTTATTTTTTTATCCCATTGATTTTATTTGATTCCTTCACGGGGCAAATGCAGTCCGGCCGAGAATCCGGCACGATCAATGTCGGCCGGCAGATCGTTCAGCACCCGCGCCAGCCGGCGTTCGCCGCGTGTGCGGCGACCGCTCGCCATCCACCACAGTGCCTGCAGATACCTCACGCGCGGCCGTGCTGCGGGCAGCTGGCGCGCAAAACGCAGGGCGCGCCCGATCAGGCCTTCGCCTGCCGCGACCAGGGCGCGTTGATCGCCGGTCTCATGATGAATCACAACCACCAGCGCCATGGCGCAGCCGGTGAAGCCGTTCAGCGCATAGATGGACGTCATCGTTGCCCGGTCGAACACGCGACAAAAGGTGTCGATCGATGACAGCGCCTCTTCCCTGCGCCCGGTTCGCGCAAACCACCAGGCGAGCACGCCGTGGCGGAGCAGCTGGGTATTCGGATCCACCACCCTGGCGGCCAGCCTGTCGATGGTGTGCAGGTCCACATGCGGCGTCGAGGCCGCGATGCGAAGGTCCATCGTGCACAAGGCGAGCAGCCCCCAGAGTTCAGACGCGGCCTCGCGGACACGTCGTCCTTCCTCGCACAGGGTGAGCATATGCGTGCGGGCCGTTTCGAGCCGGCCTGCGAACTCGTGGGCATAGGAGACCAGTGCCGTGCATTCGCCCCAGTTCCTGTACTGGCGCAGCCGCCAGAAGATGTCGGCACCGGTCTGTCCGTGCACCCGGGCGGCGTCCAGGTCGCCACCGGCGAGCCGGTAGAGACAGAGCTGCTCGTGGGTCCACGCCTGCTCGGCCATCCCGGCTTGATCGAGGCACCGCTCCGCTCTGGCCGCATAGCGCGCTGCCTCTGACTTGAACGGCGTGTAGCTGAGTACGAGCGCACCGGAGGCAAGGTGCTCGGGGAGGCTGCCGGCGCGCACGATGTTGATCGAACGCAGGGAGCTTGCGACGAATCTCGGCCGGTCGCCTTCGAAGAAATAGACCTGTGCAAGCCTGTTGTGGGCACGGGAAACGAGCACTTCGGCCTCGGCATCGAGGTTCCCGTACCGCCACCAGCGACCGTTCAGCGTACGCGCGAACTCGCGCAGCATGTGCCGGTTCGGCGAGCCCTGCTCCATGTCGATGTCACCCTGCCGGGCCAGGCATTCGAGCGCCGCGGCGCGGCACTCCGCGTGACGACCGAGCTGGAAGAAAACATCGCTGAGCCAGAGTTGCCAACTCGAAGCGCAATGCGATGGCAATCCCTGCATGGCGAGTGCCCGCTGCAGCAGACCGGCCAGTTCGTCGAACCAGCCCTGCATCCGATACAGGGCACACAGTCCCGGCAGCAGGCGCGCAAGCGCGTCAATGGCCCCGGAACTCACGAGATGGTCGAACACCACGCGCAGATTGCCTTGTTCCGCGCGCAGCGCGTCCAGCGCGACGGTGTCCGCATGGGACTCGAAACGCTGGTGGCCCGCCTGCAGAAGCGCCAGGAAATGCCTCGCATGGGCATCACGCACTGCTCCGTTCGCCCCGGATTGAAGCAACTTGCGCTCGCCGAAATCTCGCAGCAGGGGATGTACGTCGAGCCGCCCGTGCCGAGCGGGCTGCAGCAGCGATTTGGCGGTGAGGCCCGCGAGGATCGCGAGCGTGCCACCACAGAAAGCCAGGGCGGAATCGGGCGTGAAGCCGCCCCGGCACATGCACAGGGCGCTGAGTACCTGCTGCTCCGCCGGTTCCAGCAGACGCCACGAATGATCGAACACCGAAGCCATGTCGCTGTGGCGGGGATTTTCCGGCGACGTGGCCGGCGCCTCGCCGAGCACCTGTGCGCCCGCGCACAGTCGATCGGCCACGTCTCGGCACGACAGGGTTGCGAGCCAGCGGGCCGCCAGCACGAGACCGAGCGGATACCCCTCGACTGCGCGGCATATCCGCAGGACGTGCACACCGTCAACGTCCGTATCGAAGCCAGGTTGCTGACGACGCGCGAGTTCGCAGAACAGGCTGGGCGCGGGCGCACTGCGCAGTTCCGGTGTCCATTGTTCGGTATCCGGGAACGGCAAGCCGCCCAGCCTGACGATCCATTCGGTCGCCAGCCCGAGCTGATGGCGGCTGGTGACCAGAATGCGCAGGCCGCTGGCATGGCGGGCAAGCATCGCCACCAGATCGCGAGCATCGGCCACCTGCTCGAAGTTGTCGAGAATCAGCAACTGCCGGCCTGGTGCGAGCACTTCAAGCAACGATTCACGCTCGCGCCCCGCTGGCAAGGCGATGCCCAGCGCAGCCGCCACCCGGTGCGCGACCAGCGCCGCGCACTCGGCACCGGTCTGCGGCGCCAGATCGGACAGGTCAACAAAGCACGCGCCATCCGCAAAATGCGCGGACAGCAGCGCACCCACAGCCAGTGCAAGATGCGTCTTGCCGATGCCGCCCGGGCCGACCAGGGTGACCACGCGCGCCTCGGCGCTGGACAGCAACGACACGATGCGCGCCTGCTCTTCGCCACGCCCGACCCACGGGAGGGTTTCGTCCAGCGTGACCCGGCGCACTGGCAGCGATTGCGCGCCAGACATGCCGACGGCCGTCATGCAGGCCGCGGGTGAAGCATCGACGGCGCTGTCCGCGTGCAGCGCGGACTCGTAAAGTGCGAGCGTGTCGGCATCCGGCACCGCATCGAGCTCGCGCCGCAAGGCCTTTGCACACGCCTCGTACTGGGCAATCGCCGATGCCGGCTGCCCCATGTCGATGTAGCTCCGGATCAACGCCTGATGATGGGGTTCGGACCAGGGCGCAATCGACAGGCAGCGCCGAAGCACCTCCGCCTCGCCCCGATGATCGCCAGCGGCACGCAGCGCAGTGGCGGCTTCATCGAGACGTCCAAGATATCTACCGCCCAGCGTTTCGCGCTGCAGTGAAAGCCAGTCCTCGAACTCCGGAGCCTTGCGCAGACGCAGTCCACCCAGGAAATTCTCGACGCGCAGGGCAAGCAACTTGGGAATGCTCTCCCCGACTGCGGACAGCGGGGCATCCAGCGCGAAAAGATCGAGGTTCCAACGCGCATCCGAGGGCACACAGACCGTCGTGCGATCGGCCTGGACATGAGCGGGAAGCTCCTGCCGCAAACGGGTCAGAACGAAGCGCAGGTTGGCGCGTGAGGCGGCTTCATCGAGTTCACCCCAGAACATCCGGCACAGCAGGGCGCGCGAACATGCCCCACCTGTCAGCGCAACGTACAACCAGAGCGCTGCCGCCTTCGAATTGGCCAGCGAGGGAACGGCAACGCCGTCCGCGACCACCGTCAGGTCTCCGAGGCAATGCATCTGCAGCATATTCGTCTCGCCTGTCCCCCGGATGCAGGCGCGGGGCGTTTGCTGTCTACACGTATTCGATGATAGCGAGACGATATGCAGCGAACAAGTCAGGGGCCGACTGCCGGCGACGCCAACCTCGACGTCATGCCCACGGCCTGCCTCGTGGACGCGATGCCTGCCCGCGCGCAGAAACTGCCCGGCCTGGCGCATGTCCATGCAGATTCCGGCGGGCCTACGCGGAGGGCGATAGGCATCCCGGCCGACAGATGCCATGCTTTCCCCCTGCACACATTCGAACCTGCCTTTCATGACCGCAGCCGCACTGGACACGGAAGCCGTTGTTTTCGACGGTCAGCCACTCGACATTGAAGCCATCGATGCCATCGCGCACGGTAAACGGCGCGCCGGATTGTCCACCGACCAGCGGTTTCGCGAACGCATCGATGCCGGCGCCCGCGCCGTGCTGCAACTGCTCGCCGACGACGGCGTGATCTATGGCGTCACCACCGGTTACGGCGAATCGTGCACGGTGCCGGTACCGCCTGCCCAGATCGCCGAACTGCCCCATCACCTCTACGCCTATCACGGTGTCGGCCTGGGACGCCTGCTCGACGCCGAGGAGACGCGCGCGGTGCTGGCGGTGCGGCTGGCGTCGCTGTGCCAGGGCATGTCGGGCGTGCGCCATGCGCTGCTGCAGCAGATCGAGGTGTTTCTGCGCCACGACATCCTGCCCTGCATTCCGGCCGAAGGTTCGGTCGGTGCCAGCGGCGATCTGACGCCGCTGTCGTATGTCGCCGCCGCGCTGTGCGGCGAGCGCGACGTGCTGTGGCGGGGCCGGAGGATGCCGGCGAAAGAGGCGCTGGAACAGGCCGGTGTCGAGCCGCTGGCGCTGCAGCCGAAGGAAGGTCTGGCGATCATGAACGGCACCGCCGTCATGACCGCGCTGGCCTGCCTCGCGTGGCAGCGGGCCCGACGGTGCAGCCGCATCGCCACCCGTCTGACGGCGCTGAACGTGTTCGCGACGGCCGGCAATCCGCACCACTTCGACGCGCTGCTGTTCGACGCCAAGCCGCATCCGGGCCCGCGCGCGGTCGCGCGCTGGCTGCGCCGCGACCTGGCCTGCGCCGACGCTGAGGGCCGCAATCCGGCGCGACTGCAGGACCGGTATTCCCTGCGCTGCGCACCGCACGTGATCGGCGTGCTGGAAGATGCCCTGCCGTTCACCCGGTCCCTGATCGAGAACGAGCTGAACAGCGCCAACGACAATCCGCTGATCGACCCCGAATCGGGTCGTGTGCTGCATGGCGGCCATTTCTACGGCGGTCACGTGGCGTTCGCGATGGACAGCCTGAAAACCGCGGTGGCCAACGTGCTCGACCTGCTGGACCGGCAGCTGGCGCTGCTGGTGGACAGCCGCTTCAGCCACGGCCTGCCCGACAACCTGTCGGCCGCCCCCGCCGACCGCAGCGCGATCAATCACGGCCTGAAGGCGCTGCAGATTGCGGTGTCGGCGTGGACCGCCGAAGCGCTGAAGATGACGATGCCGGCGTCGGTGTTCTCGCGCTCGACCGAATGCCACAACCAGGACAAGGTGAGCATGGGCACGATCGCGGCACGCGACTGCCAGCGCATCCTCGATCTGGGCGACCAGGTGCTGGCCGCCATGCTGATCGCAGCCCGCCAGGCCGTCACGCTGCGACTGCGCATCGACGGCGGCGCCTTGCCGCCGGTGTTGTCGGACACGCAGGCGTGGCTCGCGGCACACATTCCGCTGGTGGTCGAGGACCGCGCACTGGATCAGGATCTGCTGCGTCTGATGCAGGCCCTGCGCGACGACAGCGCCCGCAATGTGCTGGAGTCGGGCGAGTGACGGCGCCGTGGCATGCCGACGAGGCGGTGGTCGCCCGCGTGCTGGCCGACCTGATCGCCGATGAAATCCGTCGCCTGAGGCCCGGCGGCAGCGCCCCGCCGCCACCCTGGCCGGCGCACATGGCGCTGGATGAGACCGGTTTCGGACTCGACTCGCTCGAACGCTACACGGTGGCCGCGGCGATCGCCGAAATGCTGCAGCTTCACGAATCTTCGGTGATTGATGCGCTGCCCGCGGCACGGCAGTTCGGGCAATGGTGTGCGCTGGCCGAGGAAGGGCTCGCGCAGGCGGACACGCACCTGACCTTCCGCACCTCCGGCAGCACCGGCACACCGAAACCGTGCCGGCATGCGCTGCGCACCCTCGAAGCCGAAGCCGACGCGCTGGCCGACTACATCGGGCCGCGCGGGCGAGTGCTGCTGGCCGTCCCGCTGCATCACATCTATGGCTTCATTTTCGGGGTGCTGCTTCCGCCACGGCTGGGCGCCACCGACACGGAAGACATCCGGCAGCTGTCGCCGCTCGCGCTGGAAGGCCGGCTGCAGGCGGGCGACCTGATCGTCAGCCACCCGGCGCACTGGGCGCTGGTCGAGCGCTTCTGCCCGCGGCTGCCCGCCGACGTCGTCGGCATCACGTCGACCGCGCCCTGCCCCGATGCGCTCGCCGACGCGCTGATCGCGACAGGTCTGGCGCGCCTGATCCAGATCTACGGCAGTTCCGAAACGGCGGGCGTCGGCTGGCGCGATGCCGCAGGCGCGGCCTTCGAACTGATGCCGCACTGGCGGCGCACCGGGCACGACCCGCACGCCGGTGACCCGGTGCTGTGCCAGTCATCGGCGGACGGCACGACGGTTGAGGCCGTGCTGCAGGATGTCCTCGAATGGTTGCCTGACCGCCACCGGCACTTCCGGCTTGCCGGCCGGCGGGACGAGGCGGTGCAGGTGGCCGGCGTGAATGTGTTTCCGGCCCGGGTGCGCGCCGTGCTGCTGGAACACCCGCTGGTCGAGGCGTGCGCGGTGCGACGCATGTCGGCCGGGGAAGGCGAGCGCCTGAAGGCCTTCATCGTCCCGCGCGCGGGCGCAGCCCCCGCCGCAGTGCTTCCCGAGCTCGAAGCATGGGCGCGGGAACGACTGTCCGCGCTGGAATGCCCGCGCGGATGGACCTTCGGCGACCACCTTCCGATGGACGAGCGCGGCAAGTTCGCAGACTGGTCCATCGCACCGCAGGCGCGCTGACACGCGTGCCGCTGACTGCCTTGCCACGTGCGGGTCCGCTCAAGTTTGGCGGAAAAATGCCGACATCTAGCACACTATCTAAAAATGGCCATCGCCTCTGTTTTGGCACCCGGTGCGCCGCGTCGCGGCCGGAGATTCAGACCCAAGGAGCACCATGAACACTGAACATCACGTGTCCTTTGCCGACGCAGCCATCTTCGACTTTCTTGAGCGCGCCGACGATGCCGAACTGGACGGGCTGGATTTCGGCGTCATCGGCATGGATGACGCTTCACACGTCACGCGTTACAACCGTTTCGAATCGATCGCCGCTGGCCTCTCGCCCGACCGCGTGCTCGGCCATGCGCTGTTCACGGTCGTCGCTCCGTGCATGAACAACTTCATGATCGCCCAGCGCTTCGAGGATGCGCAGCAGGATGGCAGCGCGCTCGACGACACCATCGATTACGTCCTGACGCTGCGCATGCGGCCGGTCAAGGTGAAGCTCAGATTGCTTGCCCGACCCGGCAGCGCGCTGCGCTATGTGCTGGTTCACCGTCAGACCTGAAAGCGGAGCCCGCATGAGCGCACCGGTGGAACAGGAATACGAAGCGCTGCTGCAGTTCATGTACATGGCCCCGATCGGCCTGGTGCAGACGCTGGCGGACGGCGAGATCACCATGGTCAATCCGCTCTGTGCGCAGCTGCTGATGCCACTCTCGCCGGATGGCCAGCTGGCCAACCTGTTTACGGCACTCGAGGCCGTCGTGCCCGACCTGCGCCAGCGCGTCAGGGAATTTCCGGATGCGTACGGCACCATCTGCGACGCCCAGCAGGTACCGATTTCGACCGGCCAGGCCGGCCGCCGGCAGCACCAGGTGCTGTCGCTGACCCTGCTCAAGCTGGACGCCGAGCGGCTGATGGCCGTGCTTTCGGACGTGACGCAGTCGGTCCGCAGGGAGCGCGAACTGCGCCAGAGCCAGGCCTGGATCAACACCCTTGCCATCGGCCTGAGCGACTACGCACTGGTTTCACTCGACCACCGCGGCTGCGTGAAGGGCTGGAATCCGAGCATCAGCCGGATCACCGGCTTCAGCCGGGAGCAGGTCGAAGGTCGCAGCCTGTCGATGTTCTACCCGGCCGATGCCATGTCCGACCAGCGCGTGCTGGATCGCCTGCACGAAGCCGATCTGACTGGCTGGAGCCTTGACGAAGGCTGGTGCTCGCGCGCCGACGGCGGCCGCTACTGGGGAAGCTGCCTGATTGCCCCGCTGCACGACAGCGATGACACCCCGGCGGACGAACTTGCCTACAGCCTCATCATCCGCGACGTGTCGGATCGGCGCGAGGCGGCCGAAGCGATGTTGAAGGCCGTGTCCTGCGATCACCTGACCGGGCTTTTCAATCGCCGCGCCTTCGTCGAGGCGGCCGAACTGGAAATGCAGCGCTGGGCGCGCTCGCCGCGACCGCTGTCGCTGGTCATGATCGACGCCGATCACTTCAAGCGGATCAACGACCAGTACGGCCACGTCACCGGCGACGGCGTGCTGCGCCATCTGGCCGCCAGCATGACCGCCACCTTCCGTGCGATGGACGTGCTGGGGCGCTTTGGCGGCGAAGAGTTCATCGTGCTGCTGCCGGACACGTCCGTTGAGGGCGCAGAGCTTGTCGCACAGCGACTGTGTCGCCTGATCGAAGCCACGCCGGCAGCGGTCGGCGAGCACACGGTGCGTTACACCGTCAGCGCAGGTGTCGCGGCCATGGATGCCGACGCGACCGATTTCGACGCGCTGGTGCAGCGCGCCGACGAGGCGCTCTACGCCGCGAAGGCCCGGGGGCGCAACCGGGTCGAACGCTGGCAAGCTGCCACCCAGCCGGCTGCCGTGCGATGAGCGCAAACGTCGATGCGGAGGATCTTCAGCCGCCCAATCTCGAGGCGCTGATCCAGTTCCTGTACCAGGCGCCGACCGGCCTGCTGCAGACCCGACCCGACGGCACGGTGACGATGATGAATCCGCGCTCGGCGCAGCTGCTGATGCCGCTTGCGCGACAGGGCAATCTGGACAACCTGTTCGAGGTGCTGGGTGAGGTCGCCCCCGATCTGCGCACCATGGTCGCCGCCGCCGAACCCGGTGCGCTGGTCTGCGAAGGATTGCGCATGCCCGTGCTGTCGCCGACGCGCAGCAGGCGTGTGCTCGGCCTGAGCCTGCTGCGGCTCGATGCCCACACCATCATGGGCTGCGTCAACGATGTGACGCATGAGGTGGAACTCGAGCAGCAGCGGCTGGCATCGCGGATGCGCGACGCATCGCGCACCGACAGCCTCACCCAGATGCCGAACCGTGCCGCAGTGCTCGAGCGCATCCAGCAGGCGATCGCGCGTTCGGAAGATGACGCCCCGCCCCACTTCGCCGTGCTGTTCATCAACTTCGACCGCTTCAACCGGGTCAATCTGACGCTCGGGCAGGAAGGCGGTGACCGGCTGCTGCGCATGGTGGCCGAGCGGCTGAACAGCACCGTCCGGCAGCGCGATGCCGTCGGCTCGCCGCACGAATCGCTGCACACGACGGCCCGGCTCGGCGGCGATGAATTCGTGCTGCTGCTCGACGGGCTGCGCGACTGCGAAGATGTGCACAGCGTCGCACAGCGGCTGATCGACACGCTGTCGCGTCCGTATCTGATCAACGGCATCGATGTCCATGTTTCAGCCAGCATCGGCGTCGTGGCCGGCGTGCATACCGCATCGCTCGCCAACACAGTGCTGCAGGACGCGAGCCTCGCCATGCAGGAAGCCAAACGTGCGGGCGGCGGACGCCACTTGCTGTTCACCCCGTCGATCAAGGACAGGGCGACCCGACGCGGCGTCATGGAGCATGAGCTCAGGCGCGCGCTCGAACAGAAGGAATTGTTCGTCGTCTACCAGCCCATCGTGGAACTGCCCGATGCCCGCGTCGCGGGCTTCGAGGCGCTGGTGCGCTGGCAGCACCCGGAACGCGGCATCGTGTCGCCGATCGAATTCATCGAGATCGCCGAAGAGTGCGGCCTGATCGGCGCACTCGGCGAATTCGTCCTCAATTCGGCCTGCCGTCAGCTCATGGCCTGGCAGAGACAGTTCGGCAGCGCAATGCCGCGCATGATTTCGGTCAATCTTTCGCGCGCCCAGCTCAATGATGCCGAGATCGCCCGGCAGGTCGAAAGCGTTCTGCGTACGACCCGCATGCCCGCCACGTTACTGCAGCTGGAAGTGACCGAAAGCATGGCCGCCCAGGGCGATGACATTCGCACCCGACTGCTCGAACTGAAGGCGCTCGGCATCACCCTCGCGCTGGACGATTTCGGCACCGGCTACTCATCGCTCGCCTGCCTCGGCCAGCTGCCGATCGACGTCGTCAAGATCGACCGTTCATTCGTCGCCGACGCCGAAACCAATCTGCACAAGCGCGTGCTGATCGAAGCCACCGTACGCGTCGCCCGCAGCCTCGGCATGAGCACCACCGCAGAAGGCGTGGAAACGGACGGGCAGGCGACCCTGCTTACCACGCTGGGATGCGACAAGGGCCAGGGCTACCTGTGGTCCCGACCGATGACGGCCCGCGCCGCCACGCAGTGGCTGGCCGCACAGAGCGAAGCGAGCCGTCCGGCCGAAGCCGTGCCGGCTGCCGCGCGTTGATGGGCTTGGCGGATACGGATGCTGCAAGACGCGACGACACCGTTGTCGAGCGTCCGTCTGCTGGCGGGGCGGTACGACGCGGTGTCTTGTACCAGGCAGCGTTCGCAACGCGCGCCATCCGGCTCTCGCGCGGCGATCGATGCTTTTTCGTTTCGTCGAGCAATCGAGCCCGAATTTCGCTTTAATTACAGTTTCCCTTCATTGATCTCTCAATAGCGCTCGCGGGCAATGCAGTTCGCTGGCCTGGAGGACAAATGCTCGCTGCTGTGGGAATCGTCGCGCGCCGCTATCGGGGGCTGCTCTTGTGTGCCCTGCTGGCCGCTTTCGGCATGCCGGCGGCACCGGCGGCACCGGCCTCGGCGCCATCGTTGCGCGTCGTCACCGACAGCAACTATCCGCCCTACGTCGTCGTGAATGCGGACGGCCAACCGGAGGGCTATATCGTCGATCTCTGGCGTCTGTGGGAGCGCAAGACCGGCGTCCAGGTCGAATTCAAGGCCATGCAGTGGGCCGAAGCGCAGCGGTCCATGCACAAAGGCCAGGCGGATGTCATCGACCTGATCTTCCGCACGCCAGTACGCGATCAGCTCTACGACTTCTCGCAGCCCTACGCGACCCTGCCGGTGAGCATCTACGTGGACACCTCGATCCACGGCGTGCGGGGGCCCCAGGAACTCGCAGGCTTTACCGTCGGCGTTCAGCGCGGCGATGCCTGCGTGGACAAGCTCGCCAGTCTGGGCATCACCAGCCTGGCGGCCTTTGAGAACTACGAGGCCATCCTGGCCGCCGCTCGGGCCGGGGAAATCAAGATGTTCTGCATGGATGAGGCGCCGGCCAGCTACTACCTCTACCTTCATCGTGACCAGTTGCGATTCTCGCAAGCCTTCAGTCTGTACGAGGGCCAGTTCCACTGGGCGGTGACCAAGGGCGACCAGGCGACCTTTGCGCTCGTCAACCGCGGCATGTCGCTGATCACATCCGAGGAACGCGCTGCCCTGCACAGCAAATGGTTCAGCCAACCCTTCGAATTCCGCCCGTATCTGAGGATGCTGCTGTTCGGCTTGCTGGGAGTGCTGGCCGCGCTGTCGGCGGCGGGGCTGTGGATCTGGCTGCTGCGCCGGTCCGTGCGGGCGCGCACGGCCGAGATCCGGATGGCGAACCGCGCATTGCAGGCAGAGAAGGCCAGGCTGCGGACCATCGTCGACAGCAGCCCGGACGCCATCGCGCTGAAGGACAGCGACGGCGTCTATCTCGATTGCAATGCCGGTGCGCAAACACGGCTGGGCCTGACCCGCGAACAGATCATCGGCAAGACCGATGCACAGATCTTCGATGATCCGGACCTTTGCGCCGCAATCCGCGAAAGGGACCAGCAGGTGATGCGCAGCGGCATGCCGCTCCAGTATGAAGAGACCCTCACCACGCCAGCGGGCGAGGTGCGGGAGTTCGAGGTGGTCAAGGTGCCGATCGCCGACGCGCAGGCGCAGACATCAGGTGTCCTGCTCGTGGTGCGCGACATCACGGAGCGCCGCATCGCCGAGCGCGAACTGCGCGTCGCCTCGGTCGCCTTCCAGAGCCATGACGGCCTGATGATCGTCGGTGCGCAGGACCTGCTGATACAGCGCGTCAATGCCGCCTTCACCCGCATCACGGGTTTCGCGCCGGAAGAGGCGCTCGGGCACGGACCGACAATCCTCCAGTCCGGCCTGCATCCGCCGGGCTTTTATGAAGAGATGTGGAAGGTGCTGGGACAAAACGGGCATTGGCAAGGCGAGGTGGTCAACCGGCATCGCGACGGGCATCTCTACACGGCCCGTCTTTCGATCACTACGGTCAAGGACGCCCAGGGCCGGGCGATCCACTACATCGGCGACCTGCAGGACATCAGCGCCGAGAAGCTCGCCCGCGAGCAGGCCGAGCACTTGAAGCTCTACGACCCGCTGACCGGGTTGCCCAACCGCAGCCTGCTCGAAGACCGCATGCAGTTCGCCCTCGAGGCGAGCGCAGAGCGGGGCGAGTACGGTGCCGTGACGATGCTGGACCTCGACCACTTCAGCAAGATCAATGATTCACTGGGTCATGGCAGTGGGGACCAGTTGCTGGTCGAGATCGCGCAGCGCATCCAGCCGGTCGTCGGGGAAGGCGACACGCTGGCTCGCTTCAGCGGCGACAGCTTCGTGCTCGTGACGGAGAACCTCGGGGCCGACCTGCAGACTGCCGCCAGGCAGGCCCAGGCGCAGGCCGAGACCGCGAGGCGACTCATCGAGGCGCCGGTCACGCTCGATGGACGAAAACTCGTCAGCACCGCCTCCATCGGTACCACCCTCTTCCTTGGGCTGGAAACGGATCGCGACACCTTGCTGCGCCAGGCCGAGCTGGCGATGTACAAGAGCAAGAATGGCGGCCGCAATCTCGTACGCTTCTTCGAAGATGCGATGCAGCAGGAAATGGACCAGCATCGCTGGCTCGAGGATCAACTCCGCGAAGCGCTGGCGCAGAATCAGTTCACGCTGTACTACCAGTTGCAGGTCGACGCGCAGGGCCGACCCACCGGCGCCGAGGCGCTGATGCGCTGGATCCATCCAGTGCGGGGGATTGTCTCGCCCGCCGAGTTCATCCCGCTGGCAGAGGAAACCGGCCTGATCGAGGCCATCGGACATTGGGCGCTTGCCACCGCCTGTGATCGGCTGGCGGCGTGGACGCAGGATGAGGCGCTACGGCACCTGAGCCTCGCCGTGAACGTGAGCCCGCGGCAGTTCAATGCCGAGCGCTTCGTGGATGAGGTCCTGGCGGAAATCCGGCGGTCCGCGGCGCCGATCGAGCGGCTCAAGCTGGAGGTCACGGAGAGCCTGGCCATCGACCGCTTCGACGATTCCATCGGCAAGCTGCAGGCGCTGCGCCGGCTCGGCTGCCCGATCTCGCTGGACGATTTCGGCACCGGCAATTCATCGCTGAACTACCTGACCCGCCTGCCACTGAGCCAGCTGAAGATCGACAAGTCCTTCGTGGACAAGCTGTTGGAAAGCGCGCCCGATGCCCTTGTGGCGCAGACCATCATCGCCATGGGTCATGGCCTCGGCCTCGAGGTGATGGCAGAGGGGGTGGAGACGGCGGCTCAGCACGCCTGTCTGCTGAACATGGGCTGCCGGTCCTTTCAGGGCTACCTGTTCGGCCGCCCGCAGCCGGCGCCCATCTTCGAGCAGGCTGTACGGGACATGCAGCTTCAGCAGGTGCCGGCGTGAGGCTGCACGTCGCGCGCATCGGCCTCCTGCTGGCGCTGGCTGCGCCGGGATGGCTGGGCGCGGCGGGGGTCCCGACCACGCTGGTCATCGCGACCGTGAACAACGGACACATGCTGACTCTGCAGACACTGAGCCGCGAGTTCGAGAAGGCGCATCCGGACATTCGAATCCGCTGGGTCACGCTGCCCGAAGCTGAATTGAGAAAGGCGGTCAGCAGCGATCTCCAGACCCGGGCGCGACAGTTCGACGTCGTGACCATCGGCATGTACGAAGTGCCTGTGTTTGCAAAGCAGGGCTGGATCCTTCCGTTGCGGCCGCCGTCCGGTTACGACGTCGAGGACCTGATCCGCAACACCCGGGAGGGGCTCTCCCATCGCGGCGAACTTTACGCCGCGCCCTTCTATGGCGAGAGCTCGATGCTCTATTACCGCAAGGACTTGTTCGCCAAGGCCGGCCTGAAGATCCCCGTCCAGCCGACCTGGTCCGACGTGGCCACTTTCGCAGCGCGCCTCGACGACCCGGAGCACCAGGTCCACGGTATCTGCCTGCGCGGCCGTCCTGGCTGGGGCGGAAACATGACCCTGGTTGCGACCATGGCGAATGCCTTCGGCGGCCAGTGGTTCGACATGCAGTGGCGACCGCAATTGCAGAGCCCGGCCTGGCAAAAGGCCGTCTCGCTGTATGTCGACCTGCTGCGGCGCTACGGGCCCGCCGATGCCGTCGAGCGTGGCTACAACGGGAACCTGGAACTGTTCAATGCCGGGCGCTGTGCCATCTGGATCGATGCCACCGTTGCGGCCGGATTCGTTGCGGACCGCCAGCTCAATCCGCGCGCGGCGGACGTCGGCTTTGCCCCTGCGCCGGTGGCCATCACGAGAAAGGGCTCCCACTGGCTCTGGGCATGGGCGTTGGCTGTACCGGCCGGCGGCGATGAGCGACACACACTTGCGGCCCGGACCTTCGTAGCCTGGGCGACATCACGCGAATACATCCGCCTGGTTGCCGCGACGCGCGGCTGGGGACTGGTGCCGACCGGCACGCGCAAATCCACCTATGCCGAACCGGACTTCCAGCGTGCAGCGCCCTGGGCGAGCCACGAACTGAAGGCCATCCGCAGCGCGGATCCGCGTGATGCCACGGTAGCCCCGAGCCCTTACCTGGGCGTGCAGTTTGCTGCCATCGAAGAGTTCGCGCCCATCGGAGATGCCGTCGGCCAGGCCGTTGCCGACGCCGTCAGTGGGCGCATCAGCGTCGACGCGGCTTTGGCGCGAAGTCAATCCATCGCGCAAAGGTATATGGCATTGCGGAACTCGGTCCTGCCGTAAGTTGATCGAGAATCAGCGGGGATCGAGCGCCGGGCGAACACACACATTCAACAGAAGAGGGGCGGATCTGCAGGGCGCCATCACGCAGCCCTCCCGTAAGGAGTGAGTGATCCGCGCCTGATCTTTCCGACCCCTTGAAACTTGAGAAGACCGAGGCATCCGGAGCCCCGGCGACCAATGGTGTGCCTGGATTCTCCGGCCCTCGGTCCG
The DNA here is from genome assembly GCF_024580145.1 of Methyloversatilis sp. XJ19-49. Lineage (GTDB taxonomy): Bacteria > Pseudomonadota > Gammaproteobacteria > Burkholderiales > Rhodocyclaceae > Methyloversatilis. Next base: position 210,837 of record NZ_JANINI010000006.1, on the reverse strand, counting down.
GCCTGAGCGTTGTTTTCGGGGCGGGTGAGGTGCCTCGGAGCATCCGGCGAGACTTCAGGTGATCGAAGAAGGCCCGAGCAGGTCATCGGCGTCCGGGGGAAGGTCCGCAGAAGGACGTCACCGCTTTTGCAGGACACCGGCGCCACATGTAAAAAGCCGGCTCGCGCGTTGTAGCGGGAACCGGCTTGCATGCGTGGTGGCCTGGGGCGGAATCGAACCACCGACACGCGGATTTTCAATCCGTTTGGCGGACTACGACGATTGACTACGCAAGGTTAATCGAAACTTTCCATAAACCCGGCAAGGTCGCCGTCGACGTTTCGAGCCTGAGCGCGATGTGCGCCGGGCTGCAGATGCGCGTAGCGGCGAACCATGATTCGCGTTTTCCAGCCGCCGAGATCCTGCACGACATCGAGCGACGTGCCGGCTAGTACGTGCCAGGTCGCCCACGTGTGCCGCAAATCGTGCCAACGAAGATGCGCCAGGCCGGCACGACGCTTTGCCTTGTACCAGGCAGAGTTTGACGCGCGGGCCATCGCCCTGCCCTTGTACGTGAAGACGTAGCGCGGGTGTTTGCCGAGCTGGTGACGAAGCACTTCAAGTGCAGAGTCATTCAGCGCCGGCGCGAAGGGATCGCCGCTCTTCATGTCATCCCCATCGAACAACAGAATTCCGCGGCGAATGAGGACCTGGTCCCACGTCAGGCGGATGACGTTCGACATTCTCAGTCCGGTCGCCAGCGAAAACACGAACGGCGCCTTGAGGTGCTCGGGCAGCTCGGCAAACAATGCCTTCGCCTGTTCCTGCTGAAGCCATGTAGTGCGCCCCCGCGGTTCAGGTCGAAGCCTGACCGGTGGCGGCTTCTCGATCCAGTCCCAATCAAAGGCGGCACGCCGAAGGATGGCGCGGACGAGTGCGAGGTATCGATTCACCGTGCTGACGCCGGAGCCTTCGGCGCGCCGGGCTGCTGCGAGTGTGCGTATCACGTCGGCGGTCACCGCCCTGAGCGGCAGGGCGTCGAGGTGCTGGCCGATCCATTGGAGCTTTCTTGCGTCCTCGTGCGCAGTCTTCTTGTGCTCGGTTTCTTGTTGCCAACGTTCGGCGGCGTCTTTCCATGTATGCATCCGGTCTTGATCGGACGGACCGCTTATGACTTGATCATCCATACGGATGATGAGCGGATAGAAGGTCAAAATCCCGGCCGTGCTGCGCACCGCCGAAGTCAAAGGCGACGACGTGTGCGCGCACACCTCGTCCAGCTCGAGGCCGGACCCGGGCCGTTGGCCCGCTTGGTGTTTGCGGGCGTTGCCCGGAGCCGGCTGCGCCGGGTTTCGGTTGCCCTCCGCTTGACCGCATGCACTGCCGTCCCATCCGCTGATTTCCTCGCACATCGCTACCAAGGTTTGAAAGCAGGCAAGAACTCGCGCCAGCGATGAAGCCGCTGGCACGCCTTCTTGCGTGCTTTTTTGGTGGTGGACGCTTCGCGTGCGTTCGCGACCCTTTCGGGCGAGGAACTCAGCGGATGGGACGGCAGGAGGCTCCGCAGCCTGTCTATCGGAAGACACCCGAAACGTACGCGGGGCTCCGAATCTAGCGGCTAGGTCGGCTTACAAACGAAAGGACAAAGACATGCGTTACACCCTCACTGTGAATTATAGCGGCACGGATGAAGGCCACAGCGACGCCTTCGAGAACCTGGGCGAGGCGATGGATCGTCTGACGGTAGAACTGCGTTCGCCGGATACGCGGTGCCACACGCAGGTCCTGCTTGTGCGCGACGGCGAAGGTCTGCCGACGATGACGCTTTGGGCCGCCACCGTGCCTTCGATGGCGTCGCAGGTCGAACAGACGATGGAGGCCTGAGCCATGACGACGACTACCGAGAAGAAAGCAGCGCCGGTCAAGGCGGTGAAGACGGCGCCTGCGAAGGCGAAGCGGCCGGAACTGGCGAGCGTGGCCAGCGTAGTGTTGGTGCCGCTCGATGACCTGATCGAGGTATCGAACATCCGCGAGGCGATGGACGAAGAAGGGATCGCGGAGCTTGCGCGCGACATCGAGGCGCGCGGGCTGTTGCAGCCGATCATCGTGACGCCGGCCAAGGGGAACAAGTACCAGATCGTCGCGGGGCACCGGCGCACGGCTGCAGTGCGGCGTACCGCCGCAACCGCTGTGCCGGCCGTGGTGATCAAGCTCAACGGTGCGGAGACGACAGCGGCGCAGCTGGCGGAGAACGTCCAGCGCGAGAACCTTTCGACGCTGGACGAGGGGCGCGCGCTGCTGGCGTTGAAGAAGGAAGGCATGAACCTGGCGCAGCTGGCGGAGCTCGTGAACAAGTCGCGCTCCTGGGTGTGCAAGCGGATCGCGTGCGTCGAGGGGTTGCCGTGGCCGATCGAGGAGCTCATCCGCGAGGGCGTGACAGAAGATCCGGAAATCATTCTGGCGCTGAAGGAACTGACGGCGCTGGACTGGTGGGCGACGCGCCAGGCGATCGAGCGGCTCAAGGCCGGAGAGGAAAACCGGGACTCGCTGCGCGAGCTGGTGAGGAAAGCGAAGGAACCGAAAGCTGACCTGGTTGCGCAGATGGACGATGCGGATGGTGATGGCGACGGGGACGCTGCGGGGCAGCAGCGGCAGACGGATGCGGATGCGTCACCGGAGGCGCAGGCAGCGCGGGCGGCTGAACGTGATGCGATGGAGCGGGAGCAGCGGCGACGGAGCAGGATCAACCGACAGTGTGCGACCTGGCAGCTGCTGAGCCTGGCGACGCTGGACGAAGAGCCGACGGATGAGCAGTTCGAGATCTATGCAGAGCTCGAACCGGAGTCGCGGGCTTACTGGTGCGAAGTGATCAATGACGCCCTGGGCGGTGATCTGTTCGAGAAGATGATGGAGCGGGCGGCCGTCGCGGCGCTGGAGGAAGAACCGGATGTGCTGCCGGTGATGCTATGGGTGGCGATGCAGCCGAAGCCGTTGCCGGAACGGGAGGAGGAGGTGTTGAAGGGGTTCTTGAAGGGTTTCAGGAAGGTTTGCGTTTCGCATGCGAAACGGGATTAACGTCGGAGTTGACCGGCACGTACCGGCAAGGCGCCGCAAGACGTATGCTTCCGCGCATGGCTTGCGGCGCCTTGCCGGTACGTGTCCGCGTCGAACGACCTGTTAGGCCTCATATGGCAGTGATCATGTCGTGGATGACGTCGCGATCCGTGTAGCCCGAGATGATGCTCCAGCCGGCGAAAATGGACCACATGAACTGGGACAGCGGCTTCAGTTGATCCTCGCGGTCTGACCAGTGACGACTCCGCTGAAGTACTTCGGTCAGGTTGCGCAGGAGCCGGAAGGCCTCCTCGTCGGACACGTCGACAGAGGTAAGCACGAAGTCGACCTCGCCTCGAAAAGAATCCAACTCTCGGACAATCGATCGAACGTATTCGTCAGTTAGCCCATTCAGTACCTGGTGCCAGCGATCTTGATCGGGTGCGACCGATGCGTTGAAAAAGTCCCTGAATTCCTTCTGGTTCTTAAGACTGTCGATCAGCGTTGACTCCGCCGGCTGGCTGCAGGCCCAAAGGAAGTGCATCAAACACTGCTCTTTGAGATCGTCATATCTCCGAAGAAGATGCGCCTTCAGGCGTCCCTTCTTCTGCCACTCCGGGAGGCGCACCACGAGCAGGTAAACAAAGAGACTGACGATGATGCCGACGGTGATGTCGAATGTGACCTGATTCCCGGTCGGGAACGGCTTCAGAAGAGCTTCAATCGGTGTGCCCTTGATGAAGTCAGGTCGAGGGTCAGAGCTTGACTTGAGCATGAGGAGCGCGCTCGCCGCAAACAGGGCCCACAGCAGCAGGTCAAGCGCATTTCGGCGGATGAAAGCCAACATACGTCCGGTGAGGCCTAACGCCCGCGGTAAGCCGCGCCGGAGTGCGAAGCACGGAGGGCACCCACAAGCGCAGCTTGTGGGCGTCGGCTTGACCAAACAGTTAGGCTGGTGACAGGTGCGCGGTATGGCGAATTCATAGGCTGAACCTTTGAATGAGCTTATCGCATGCAGCGAAGATCGCTGAGCCATGCAGCGCAATGACTTCTTTCATTTCAGCCTCGGACTTGACGAGCCATTCGTTCGAGCAATAGGCCAAAGCTGACTGAGATGGAAGATGATCGGTTTCAGAGTCAACGGCAACGAATGGCATGAAGTCTTCGTCGCTGCCAGATGCGCTGGCTTGAAAGCGTAGGGCGGCAAGTTTTCGAACGCCTTCCAAAAACGGAATGGCCCCGGATCTCAGGGATCTCGCCGTGTGGCAAATTGCTTCTCGACCAGCGAGAACATGCTGTTCGTTGAGCGGATTGAACGCCTCGTTCATGAGAAGCCTAACTTTGTTTTCTACCGCAGTTTTGATGGATAACTCCTGAGGGTGCTGGATAACTCCGCACACTGACTCAGAAGTTTATGCATTTACATCAATGGCTTGGTGCACTCCACGATGGCCTGATCGGTCATTAAATCGCCGACAAAAGCAGCAGTTCGCAGAAAGCATACTTGGCGCTCCCCGTTACGTCTATTGCGTAGCGCGATCGAGTAAGCGTGGGTATATCTTTAGTGTTATGCCGCGATGGCCGTGGCAAGTTCGGTCGAACGCGCGAGGTGCTGTGCAGCGAGGATGAGGACGATGGCCAGCAGGTGGCCGGCGTAGAAGGCGAGCGACCACGGCGCGCGCGTTGTGCGGCGTGGCGCGCTGGATCTCGCGTACTGCGAGGCAGCGATGATGGCCGCGATCGCGGCTGCGATGAGCGCGTTGGCGATCGGCATGCCGGGGTTGAGCATGAAGAAGGCGACGAGTGCCGCAGCTGGCCAGGCTGCGGTGCTGTCAGGCTTTGGGTTCAGGAACCGGTGCAGCGCATACAGCCAGGCAATGCCGGCAAGACCGAAGGAGGACGGCGACTGGATCAGGGCGACGGCCGCGATGACGGTGAGCGAACTTGCGATCGCGGCGGGTGTGGGGTTCTTGGCCTGTTCGACCAGGTAGGCGACGGCGGCGAAGCTGAACAGGATGTTGCCGGCCCACCATGGGCTGAAGCCGGTGTTCTGGAAGGCCAAGGCGTAGATCGGCTGTGTCAGTGCGCCGGCGATCGCCAGGCGCCTGGCGGTCTGCAGTGCCTTGACTGGATTGAGCGTGAGTGCGAAGGCCAGACCGAACAGCGGAAAGGCGAGCCGGCCGACCAGGTAGGCCAGCACAGAGGCGCGATCGAACAGGCAGGTGTTGATGTGATCGCCCAGCATGCAGGCGCAGGCGATGGCTTTGAGCACGTCGATCTGCAGCGGGTGACGCGGCAGCAGGGTTGCCCGCAGCGCGTCGGTGATGGCTGCACTCTTTACCTGGGCGTGCTCGACCAGATTGATCAGGGCGCGCGCCATGGTGAGTTCGCCGGCACACGCGGCTGATAGGGCTGCTGTGTGGGCTGCGATGTCGTCTGCGGTGTCGTCGAGCTCGGTGCGGTGCTGAGCCCTTCTCGCGGTGCCGGTGCGCCGATGACCAGGTCCGTCGGCGTGGCGGTGCTTGCGCTGGCCAGCAACGGGGCGTTTCTGTTCGCTTCGTGTCTGCGCTCGCGCTGCTCGGGTGTTCTCGCGTCCCAGGCGAGGAAGAAGCCGTCCTGCACGATCTTGTCGCACAGGGTCTGTTCTACAGCGAGGCGTGTGCCTTGCTGGCTGTAGCAGCGGCACTCATTGCGCAGGGTGAGACACGCGGCCGGGTACGGTGCCTGTGTCGGTCGGGTGACTTCGTCGTACACCGGGGCGGTGTAGGCCAGCCCCTGGATGCGCGGCTGCTGATCCTGCAGGTACTGCGCGGTCGTGAGCTTGCCTTCTCGGGTGCGGCCGGCTGAACTGGTGGAAGGTGCGCCCGTACCGGCGTGCTGTGCCGTGGGCTGGGTGCCACCGATCGGCACGCCTTGCGTGCGATCGTAGAACCAGCTCACGGTGAAGCCGATCAGTGCGATCGCGAGGGGTGGAAGCGCGAACAACGCGTAGTAGCGCAGCGGGCGCTTGGTCTTGTGCGTGTGGACTTCCGCCGACTTGTAATAGTCAAAGATTTCCTTCGGGTATTTGAAGTTGTGCTCGATGCCGGTGGATCGCGCGGCGACCGGGTTCTCCTTCACCGACTCGAACTCGAAGACGCGGGCCTTCTGCTGGCCGAAGGCTCTGACCGAGTGGTAGTGCTTGCCGACCAGGCGGCGGACGTTGCTGTCGACGAGCATCGGGTGTTGCGTGATGAACACGAGATCGATGCCGAGGTGTCGATGCGTCTCAAGCTTCGCGACGTGCTCGGGCACGGCCGAGCCGTTGCCGCGCGGGCGGAACACGCGCTGGCACTCGTCGATGACGATGATGCTATTGGCCGGGCACTCGTACCACTTGGTCGGATCTTCGAGCTCGATCCACGGAAGCTTCAGATCCGAGATCCCGGAGTAATAGACCGGCCGACCTTCGGCCTCTGACTTCTGCTTGATGCGCCAGATGGAGTAAAGCGTCTTGCCTGCACCCGGCAGGCCGGTCTGCAGGTCGATCATTTAACAACCCAACGTTTTACGGCCCCCTGCACGGCGGTCATGGCGAGCTTGGTGGCCAGGGCTGCGAACAGGATCTGGACGGCGTCGCCGATCTTGAGCAGGCCCACAAACCCGATGATGTCCGAGGGCAGCCCGCTCAACTGGTCGAAGTAGCGCGTGCGGAACTGTTCGAGCAGCGGGTCCAGGGCGGTGTAAGTCACCAGTCCGAGGCCGAGTGCGAGAAGCACCCGGCCGACGAGGGAAGACACGAGGGTGAGCAGTACGCCGCCGATTGAGCTTGCGGCAATGACGGGGATCAAGGGAAGTGCCATGGCGAGCTCCTCAAGCGGTCGGATTGCGCAGCACGATCAGTGCGGCGGACAGGTAGGCGAAGGCCTGGATGAAGAAGCCGAGGTAGCCTGCGAACTCGCACGGCTTCTCGAACGAGATTTCGAAGCTGTAGCCCCCGGGCACCGCGATCGAGCGCGGCGAGGGGCAGGCACCGGCGATCGGTGAGACCTGCAGGCTTTCGTTGAATTTCGATTGGGCGCTGATCGCAGCTGCGCTCTTCTCGGACTGGATGTAGTTAGCACCGGTGTCGGTGCCCGCTGCAGCGCTATCCGCCAGATCGGTCAGGGCGTTCGGTGCGGTGGATTCGCAGTTGCGTTGATGCACCTCGCGGGCGAGTGCGCACTGCACGGCGTCGCCCTCACACGTGAAGGCACCGCAGGCACCGCCCCATTTGCCTTCCTTGCAGAAGGCGGACGTCGGGTTGTCCTTGCAGAACGACTCCTGCGGCTCTTTCTTCTCCTGCGTAGTCTTGTCGGTCGTGGTGCCGTTCGGACCGGTGGTCGTGGTCGTGGTGCTGGTCGTGCTGGTGACGGTGCCGGAGCCGTCGTGCTTGGCGACGGTGTCGGTCGTCTTGGTCTGTGTCGTCTCGTTGGGCGGTGTGCCGGTCGTGGTGGTTTCGGTCTTACGATCGAAGGTCTTGACGGGCTTCGTTTCCGACGCGGCTGCACCACACGGCACGCACACATAGACGCCATTGACCTCGCCCGGGCACTCGCCAGCCTTGCAGCGGGGCGGGTCGTCTTCGGGGGTGACTGTGACGGGCGGCGGGTCGCCGGGTTCGTCGTAGGAGGGCTCATTGCCTGAGCCGCCCCCCTGGGGGGAGCCGTCGCAGAAGTCGCCGGTATGCACCAGCCCATTCACGCCGTACCAGGTGCCGGTCGACGACGGGATCTGGAAGCCTCCGCCTACGGTGAGCGAGCACCCCGCGCGGCAGATGCTCGGCGGATGGACGGTGTAGGGACTGGTGTAGTCAGAGCCCCCGGCAGCGCCGGCAGCAGGACACGGCGGCTGGCACTGGTTCGTGATGCTGTTTCTGACCTGGCCAGGCGCGCAATCGGCAACGCCACAAGAATTCGTCGTCGCGTTGTACTCCTGGCCGGCCGGGCACGTTGGCGTGCCGGAGCACATGTTGTTCGCGACGATGTTTCCGCCGTATCGACATGCATAAACGAAGTTGATGTTGGAGTCGTTACCGGGCGGCCCGGAGAAGCCGCCGTAGCAGACCGTGTCCGTATTGGAGTAGTACTGACCGCCAGGTGAGGTGACGACGCAGTTCGTTTGACCGTTCCAGAACGCCTGACACGCTTGCGTCGGACTCCAGGCGTTCGGCACGCATGACTGGGCCGATGCGTAGTAACGTTTCTGAGCCGGATAGTCGGCCATCGCGGGTACTGCGAACACCGCGACAATGAGGCCGATCAGGAAGGCTGCAGCGCTGCGGAGGAGCCTGCGCGCGCTCAGTAGTTGAAGATGATCCATGCGGCCCCCAGCAAAGCGATCATGACGTATGCGCCCATGATTTGAATCCCCCAGGTGAATGCCGGGACCGACCGCAGCCCCCCGGGTTACTACGCTTGAAACGGTTGATGCGAGCTGATCAGCTCGCGCGCCTTACATCGCGCGACGGATCCACTTGTAGACCATGATGCCGACCAGGATCAGCAGCACGGCGGCACCGATCGCGGCGATCGGAGCACTGGCACCGGCGATGGCCGTGGTGACGGCGGACACATCGATGCCACCACCACCGGCGTGCGACGGAGCGGACACCAGAGCCAGCGGAGCGGCCGAAACGAGGACACCCGCAACCTTACGCAGACGATTCATCATTTGTACTTCCTTTCAAGAACAGGGTTTGAATTGCGGCACGGCAGCCAAAGGCGACAGCCCATACCGTGATGATTGCGACCGCAATGGCCGCACCAGCTTCCGAGCTCAGGGCGAAGGGGTTACCCATCGCTTCCGAGCCCGAGAGCACCACCATCCCGCATTCACTGAGGTTTGCGGGCTGAGGGTTCTGTACGACGAGGGCACCGCCCTCGCCGGTTGTGACGCACAACATGTTTGATCCTTTCTGCTGCGGGTAGTCCGGCAGCGATCCGAAGGCATTGGAGCCACCTTTGATGAACGCGACGTGCGCCCCGGTATAGGGCGCTGTTGGCGCGATGTTCTCGTCGAAATACACGTCCCCCGCGAACGAGCCGTTGTCCGAATCCACGCACACGAAAGAGAAGGAGCCGCCATCGTTGTAGTTGTACGTCACGCACTGGCCGGTTTCGACGTTGAGCCAGCCGATGAAGCCGATCGCTTCGCTCACCGTGTCGACATAACTCTGATGACAACCGGTGTTGAAGAACTGTCCGCCGACGTCCTCTCCGAGGTCGTTCTCCTGCGGCACATAGACCGAGGTCTGATAGCAGCTCACGATGCTCTTTCGACTCTGAGCCAGCGCGGGTACAAGCGACCGGACTGCACGCCCAGGGTGACGGACATCACTGCGGTGTCGTCCTTCTTGAGTCCGTCACCGGCAGGCGCTTCACCGAAGGTGCCGTCGGGCAGTTCGACGATCGCGATCCGCATGCCGTTGTTCGCGCGCTTGAGCGAACGAACGGTGCAGTGCGTGAAGAGGTTCATTGGATCCTCCGCAGTTGCAGGCGCGCTTCGACACGGCCGTTCTTGACCTGGACGCGGCCGTACAGTCCGACGGTGTCGGACTTGGTGACGTCGGCATCACACGGCACGTCGCCGAAGCGGCCGTTCTCCAGCTGGATGTGTGCCAAGTGAAATGCGCCCTTGATCTGACTCACGGAGATCACGGACACTGCGCGGGACAGGAGCTGCTCGCCGGTCAGCGTGGCCGGAGCGGGCACCAGGTGCGGGTGAGACATCATCGAAATCCCTTTCGGCGGGGCTTGCCCGCGTTATGGTTTAACTACTTGTTGAACGACGGATTAACGAACTACAAACTTCGGGACGTACACGATCTCGGTTCGACGAACTTCCACCTTATGGGTGTATTCGCACAACTCCGACTCGACCAACTGGTGCGTTTGCGCGAAGAAGTGAAGCCTTTGAAACATGTGTCGACGAGCGGATTCCATGTCATCAAAGTGCGCTTCTTCGAGAAAATTCCCAGTGATCGAATCGAATGTGTAAACATTCCATTGGGGTGTCCAGACTTCGAACCGCAGTGCGATAAACAGACGACGATTCATTACACGAACTACTTTTTCCATTTCCTATCCTTTCAGCGGGAAAGCCCCGCCGGAAGGAATTTCAGGGCCGCTCATGCGGCCTCTTTTTTTATTCGTCGGGTCGCTTGCGGATCAGGTAACTGACCTGGAAGTGAGGGCGGAGAAGGCGCGGATGTACGGTGTGGCCACGCGCTTTTGATCGATCAATCGATTCCTGCGATATGCCCTCAGGCAACCAGCGAACGCCGCGCGAGGGATGCCGAAGCTGGAGAAGTCCGCCGCCGATTTCGGGCAGGCCTGCGCGGCCGATGATGTTGCAGAGCTCTAGGAAGCCGCGGTCCAGCTTGAACAGCATCGTGCTCGGCAGTCGGATCAAGGCTTTGACGAGATCCACCAGCATCATCCAGACGATCGTTCTGAACGAAATATGCTCGTAGCCTTCAGGCATGGGCTCGCCTGGCGGCAACTCTTCGTGCTCATCGAGCACACGCGCTTTGATGACGTACCTTCCAAGCTTCATTGGTTACCTCCCTTGAAGTCACATGGAGCGTTTCGCATGCGAAACGCGGGTTAGCCCTTCTGCGATGAAGCGGCGGACTGCTGGGCGGCCTTGTCCTGGCCTAGCATCTTGATCGGCTTCACCGATATGACCTCTTTCTTGACGTCCTTGCCAGCGGAATATTCCCGGATCTGGATTTCGGCGAGATAGGCGTCCGCCTGCTTGAGCGAGATGGCATTTTTGCTGCCGGGCATCTTGAGGATTTCCACGCCGAGGCCCCACGCCATCGGCGCGGGGTCATCGGCACGCTGCAGCGGGACAGTCAGGAACAGTTCGGTGTAATCGAATTGCGTGCCGTCGATGTTGAACATGCGACCACGGGCACCGAGCAGCACCCGGCGTTCGGTTCGGACTTGTTCGGCTTCGGCCATATCAAACAGAATCGACATCATCATTTCCTTTGCGGCCTGTTGTGTCGGTGCCCGATGCGGCCAGATCGGCGACGAGGTGATGAGGAACATCGAGGCCACGGCGCACCATCTGCCGGTGGACTTCGTCCTGGGTGACTTCGGCGACCAGGTCGTCGACGAAGCCAGCGCCATGGATGGCGAGTGCAACCGCCAGTGCGGCACCGGCTGAACGGCGAACGTATCGACGCATGGCGTCGAAGCCTTGCTTCACGGCGTGGCGTACCGTGGCAATGCGGGCTTGTTCGGTGTTCAGGAATTCGAGCGCGGGGTAGGCGGCGGCGAGGTAGGCGCCGGGGCGGGTGAGGACGTCGAACGGAATCACCCGATCTTCGGCTTTCAGTTCGAGCTCGATCCGTGTCCAGGGCGAGTTCGGGTCGCCCAACTGGCGGCCCTTCTCATAGACGCGCAGGTACTTGCCGGAGAGGCGACGGCCGATGCCGACTGTTCGGCCCCTGCCGTCAGGCTTGGCCCAGTTGCCGAACTGCGCCATCGCAGGCGACTGCGGTGCCTGGGGGAGCTTGAAGAGGTTGTTCGACCAGTCGTCGAAGGCGCGGTCGACGCTGTAGTGGCCGGCGTGATCGTCGTGCGTCAGATCGACGCGGGTGATCTTGGGAAGCTTCAAATCACCGGAGGCGAGGAAGTCGTACATGTCGGCTTCCCAACCGGGCTTCGCGTGCATGCAGCCTTCGCCGGTGAGCTCGAACAGGACGGTGCCACGCTGGCCACCGATGGCGATGAAGCCGAAGCGGCCGTCCTCGCCCAAGCTCCATGAGTGTTGATAGAACTTGTGGCCGTTCTTGCGCTTCTCGAAGATGCCGAAGCCGACGATCTGTTCGAGGCGTTCAGCCAGTGCGAAGGCGAAGTCCTGATCGACGACGGGGACGAGGCACTTCCATCCGTTCTCCGGATGGATGGCGACATCGGGGAAGGTGACGGTCAGCCAATCGATGAAGGCTTTGCCGTCACCACGGGCCGAGGTTTCAAGAAGAACGGATTCTTCTCCCCGATGGTTCAGCACGTAGCGTTCGCCGTTGCGATTGCGCGGCCAATGGGATTCAGTAGTTCGGAACATATCGGTTCCTCGCGTGACGGGATCGGGTCTTGGTGGATGTCCCTCCCCTGTTAGTCAGGGGGGGCGCGGCCGCAGCCGCCGTGCCCTGCGGTCCCGGCTTGCTGCGCCCGCGCTCGAAACTGCTGATTGAGCCGCAGTCGATGCAGATGCCGGACAGGTCCGGGCGGACTTCACGACGGCCGGTGGACAAGCAGGCTTCCCGCCACAGGAAGCCGCAGTCGTAACAGCGCATGAAGATCCACAGGAAAACGGTAACGATCATTTGAGCCCCCGGCCGCGACGTTGGGCGGCGAGGATGGCGTCCGCAGTGATGCCGGCGCGCCTGGCGCGGTCGAGCTCTTTCTTGCGGTGACGCTCTTTGGAGCGGCGAATGGACGGCGGCATCGGCGCCGCCAACTGGCGCTCGAGGTCTTCGATGACGGTGAGGAAGCCGGGGTGGGTCACGTCGAGAGCTCCGCGAGCTTCGACTTAAGGCGAGTGACACGGCGCACCAGATCGGCTTCCAACTGCTGGAAACGAGCCAATTCAGAATGACCGCAGATCGCCAGTTCGGCGCGCACATCGGCGAGTTCGCAGCCCAGCTTTTCTAGTTGGATGCGGTCAAGCGTTGCGGTGGAGGAATTCGCGGCTGTCATGTTCATATGCGTTAAGCACTCTGAACACAAAACTAGTTTCGCGGTCGCAACTTGTCAAGGGGTCTTAATCTCCCTAGATTCAAGCAAAGGAGATCTCAATGCGCACAGTCGAATACTTGGATGAGGCGAAGAAGAAGCTCGGAGTCGAGAGCGATTACGCACTTGCAAAGGCTCTGAAGTGGTCTCGGCCGAAGATGAGCCAGTACCGGAACAACGTGCACAGCATGGACCCTTACCATGCGGCACAACTCGCTGTTTTATTGGGGAAAAATCCGCTTGAACTGATCGCCGTGAGTAGCGCCGAACGGGCTAAGAGCGACGACGAAAAACAGTTCTGGGACAGCCTGAGGCAGGCGCTGGAAACAGAAACGGCCCGCCAAGGCGAGCCGTCAAATAAGTGGTGGCCTGGGGCGGAATCGAACCACCGACACGCGGATTTTCAATCCGCTGCTCTACCAACTGAGCTACCAGGCCACGCGAGGCCGCGATGGTAATGCGTCGAGCAGGCAGTGTCAAAGAGTTTGGCGCATTCAGGCGGCGGGGCGGGCCTGCAGTTCGAGCACGAGGCTGATCTTGGCGATGATGAGCAGCAGTTCGGCGAGCAGCAGCCAGAACAGTGCGACCGCCGGCAGGTGGCGGTCGGGCACGAAGGCGGGGGTGATGCGGCGGGTGATGGCGAGGATGCGCGCGCCGACCAGGTTGAAGGCGTTGTAGATGAGGTTGTGCTGGCGCTGGCTGCCGGCGAGCAGCCACAGCGCACCCTGGGCGATGAAGGTGAGCAGCAGCAGCTCGTTGAGCCCCTTCAGGACGACGACGACGCGCAGGGCGAGTTCGAGCGTATCGGCGCCGGCGCTCATGCCGGGCGTCCGGCACCTGCGGGGGCGGCGTGCCAGCTCGGTGCGTCGTCGTCGCGCGGCGCTTCCGCTTCAGGCATGACGCGCGGGAAGGACACGCGCACCAGCAGGCCGGACTCGCTGCGCGCGTCGAGCAGTTCGACGTCGGCGCGGTGCAGTTCGGCGATTTCGCGCACGATGGGCAGGCCGAGGCCGGAGCCTTCGACCTGTGTGCCGAGCACGCGGTAGAAGCGCTCGAATACGCGCTGGCGGTCTTCGGCCGGCACGCCGGGGCCGGAATCCTCGACTTCGAACAGCGCGCGGATGTCGGCGCGCAGACGCACGGTGACCATGCCGCCGATCGGCGTGTACTTGATGGCGTTGTCGATCAGGTTCTTGAACATTTCGTTCAGCAGCACCGGATTGCCGTCGACATGCAGCGGCACGTGGGCGCGCTCGAAGCCGATGTCGATGCGGCGCAGTCGGGCGGCAGGCACCCAGTCGGCCACCAGCCGCTCCACCAGACCGTTCAGTTCCAGCCGCTCGACCACATGCACCTTTTCGGTACTGGATTCGGCGCGCGCCAGCGCGAGCAGCTGGTTGATCAGGTGGGCCGAGCTGGTGGCGCTGACGAAGATCTGCTCCATGCAGGCGCGGATCTGCGCCGGGTCGTTTTCCAGCAGCGCCAGTTCGGCCTGGCTCTTGAGGCCGGTCAGCGGAGTGCGCATCTGGTGCGCGGCGTCGGCGATGAAGCGTCGCTGCGCCGCCAGATTCAGTTCGAGCCGCAGCATCATGTCGTTGAGCGCACTGATCAGCGGCCGCAGTTCTTCGGGCGCGCGCCGGACTTCGATCGGCGACAGGTCGGTCGGGCGGCGCTTTTCGATCGTGCGCTGCAGCCGGTTCAGGGGGCGCAGACCGCGCGCCAGACCGAAATACACCAGCACCACGGCGATCGGAATGATGACGAACTGCGGCAGCAGCACGCCGGACAGGATGCGCGAGGTCAGCGCCTCGCGCTTGTTCAGCGTTTCGGCGACCTGCACCGTCACGTAGGAATCCGGAATGGTGGTGACCGGCTGGAACATGTAGGCGATGCGCACGTCTTCGTTGTTCACGCGGCCTTCGCGGAAGTACAGCTCGCCGGCTTTCCACTGCAGGTCCTGCGGCACGTCGGGAATTTCGGCGTCGCCCGCCAGCAGGCGGCCGCTGCCGTCGAGCACCTGGTAGTAGATGATGTCTTCGCCGTCGATGTGGAACAGGTCGCGCATCTGCGGCGGCTTGACCAGCGCGGCGCCGACCGGCGTCGAGCGCACCTGGCGGCTCAGTTCATAGACGCTGTCGCCGAGCGCCTTGTCGTAAGGCGCGTGGGCGATGTCGTCGGCCACGTTGTGGATGATGGCGATGCTGATCGGCCACACGAACATCAGCGGCGCGAGCATCCAGTCGAGGATTTCGCCGAACAGCGAGTTGTGTTCGCCGGCCGCCCTCTCGTCGGCCTTGTTGCGGCGCTGCCTCAGCTTTTCACGCGACGGCATCCGGACGTTCCAGGCAGTAGCCGAGGCCGCGCAACGTCACGATGCGCAGGCCGCTGTGTTCGATCTTCTTGCGCAGCCGATGGATGTACACCTCGATGGCGTTGTTGCTGACCTCTTCGCCCCAGCCGCACAGGTGATCGACGAGCTGTTCCTTGTTCACCAGCCGGCCGGCGCGCAGCAGCAGCACCTCAAGCAGCGCCGTTTCGCGCGCCGACAGCTCGATGGCCTGCCCGTTGACGCTGGCGACGTGGTCGGCCTGATCGTAGGCCAGCGGGCCGACCTCGATGCGCGTCGGCATGCCGGTACCGCGCCGGGTCAGCGCGCGCACGCGCGCTTCGAGTTCGGGCAGCGCGAACGGCTTGCACATGTAGTCGTCGGCGCCGGCGTCGAGTCCGCGCACGCGGTCATCGATGCCGTCCTGCGCCGTGAGGATCAGGATGGGCACGGTGCACTTGCGCGCACGCATGCGCTTGATCACCTCGATGCCGGACAGGCGCGGCAGGCCGAGATCGATGATGGCGAGGTCGAAGCCCTGACCGTGCAGCACGGCGTCGGCTTCACTGCCACTGGCCACGCTGTCCACCGCATAGCCGGCGCGCTTGAGCGCCCGCACCACGGCGTCGGAAATGACCGGATCGTCTTCTGCAAGCAGTATGTGCATGTCGCTTGCGGCCTCGCGGCCGCCTCCTCGATGAGCGCGTGACTGCATTCGTCATTCAAGTGTAAGGCAGATGTAAGCCCACCTGAATATTCTGCAGTTCTCCGTCTTTTGGTCTTCGGGGGCGCAGCCGGCACGCCGGCACCCGCTCCGGAGGGTGCCCCATTTCCCTGCACGGGGCATCCTCCGCCACCTTTTCTTTCCTGCATCCTTCGATCCGCTTTTCCTGCGGCTTTTGTTTCCGTTTTCCTGCGACGCGTGCCGTCGTTCCCGTGAAGGTGTGCCCGGCCCGGCCGGTCATCCGGACCGATGTTGCAGTTCGCACACCTGCCGCACAGTGATTGTTAACGAAAAAACCCGCTCGCGCGGGTTTTTTCGGATCGGGTGACCGGGTGCAGCCACCTTGCGGTGGCCGCGTCGGACATTACATGTCCATGCCCATGCCGCCCATGCCGCCCATACCGCCCGGCATGCCGCCGCCAGCCGGCTTTTCTTCGGCCAGCTCGGCCACCATGCAGTCGGTGGTGAGCATCAGCGAAGCAACCGATGCGGCGTTCTGCAGCGCGGTACGCGTGACCTTGGTCGGGTCCAGCACGCCCATCTCGACCATATCGCCGTACTCGCCGGTGGCTGCGTTGTAGCCGTAGTTGCCCTTGCCTTCCTTCACGTTGTTCACCACGACGCTCGGCTCTTCACCGGCGTTGGCGACGATCTGGCGCAGCGGCTCTTCGACGGCACGCATGATCAGCTTGATACCTGCGTCCTGATCGGCGTTGGCGCCCTTCAGGTTGCCCAGGTTCTGCAGTGCGCGCACCAGCGCGACACCGCCGCCGGCCACGATGCCTTCTTCGACGGCAGCACGCGTGGCGTGCAGCGCATCTTCGACGCGGGCCTTCTTTTCCTTCATTTCGAACTCGGTCGCGGCACCGACCTTGATCAGCGCAACACCGCCGGCCAGCTTGGCCTTGCGTTCCTGCAGCTTTTCACGGTCGTAGTCGGAGGTGGCGGCTTCGACCTGCGTGTTGATGTTGGCAACACGGGCCTTGATCGCGTCTTCGGTACCGGCGCCGTCGATGATGGTCGTTTCTTCCTTGCCCACTTCGATGCGCTTGGCCTGGCCCAGATCGGCCAGCGTGGCCTTTTCCAGCGTGAGGCCGACTTCTTCGGCGATCACCGTGCCGCCGGTCAGGATGGCGATGTCTTCCAGCATGGCCTTGCGACGGTCGCCGAAGCCCGGAGCCTTGACGGCGACGGTCTTCAGGATGCCGCGGATGTTGTTCACCACGAGGGTGGCCAGCGCTTCGCCTTCGATGTCTTCGGCGATGATCAGCAGCGGACGACCGGCCTTGGCAACCTGTTCCAGCACCGGCAGCAGATCGCGGATGTTGCTGATCTTCTTGTCGTGCAGCAGGACCAGCGGGCTTTCCAGCACGGCGATCTGGCGGTCCGGGTTGTTGATGAAGTACGGAGACAGGTAGCCGCGGTCGAACTGCATGCCTTCGACCACTTCCAGCTCGTCGTTCAGGCTCTTGCCGTCTTCGACGGTGATGACGCCTTCCTTGCCGACCTTGTCCATCGCTTCAGCGATGCGCTCGCCGACCGACGTATCGGAATTGGCCGAGATCGAGCCGACCTGGGCGATTTCCTTGGTCGTCGAGCAGGGCTTCGAAATCTTCTTCAGCTCGTCGATGATGCCGGCGACGGCCTTGTCGATGCCGCGCTTCAGGTCCATCGGGTTCATGCCGGCAGCCACGTACTTCATGCCTTCGCGAACGATGGCCTGGGCCAGCACGGTGGCGGTCGTGGTGCCGTCACCGGCGACGTCGGAGGTCTTGGAAGCGACTTCCTTGACCATCTGGGCGCCCATGTTCTCGAACTTGTCCTTCAGTTCGATTTCCTTGGCGACCGACACACCGTCCTTGGTCACGGTCGGGGCGCCGAACGAACGCTCGAGCACGACATTGCGACCCTTCGGGCCCAGCGTCACCTTGACGGCATTGGCCAGGATATTGACACCGGTCACCATCCGCTCACGGGCGGAATCACCAAAACGTACTTCTTTTGCAGCCATGTTCAACTCCTTGAAAGTTTGAAAGATTCAGGTTGCAGGAAGCGCTCAGGCCTCGACCACGCCCATGATGTCTTCTTCGCGCATGACCAGCAGTTCCTCGCCATCGACCTTGACGGTCTGGCCCGAGTACTTGCCGAACAACACGCGGTCGCCTGCCTTGACTGCCAGCGGGCGGATCTTGCCGTCTTCGAGAATCTTGCCTGCGCCGACGGCGATGATTTCGCCCTGATCCGGCTTCTCTGCAGCGGCATCGGGAATCACGATGCCCGAGGCGGTCTTGCGCTCTTCTTCCAGACGCTTGACCAGCACACGGTCGTGCAACGGACGGATTTTCATGCAATGACTCCTTGAAAAATAAATCGCGACAAGGTCGCGAGATGGTCGATATCCGGGCGGCGCGCCTTGCGCACCGCTTTGTTAGCACTCACTGCTAACGAGTGCTAATGATAGGGGCTGGGTGTTGCAATTTCAAGTCCTGATCGCGAACGGCGCCGCAGAGCGCTTGTGGTAGCGCCGCTTTTTGGGGCACTGCTTGTTTGGGCACTTGCCTGTTTGGGCACTTGCCTGTTTGGGCACTTGCCTGTTTGGGCACTTGCCTGTTTGGGCACTTGCCTGTGGGAGCGGCGGCCTCGCCGCGATACGCACTCTGCAATGAGGCCATCGCTGCACTTATCGCGGCGAGGCCGCCGCTCCCACAGGCCGCCGCTCCGTCGTGCGCGTATATATATGCGGCGACGCCATCCATCCCGTCCGGTCGCCGCCCTTCGACACCTGTGCCGACACCGGCGCCGAACCCGTGAAGGGCGTTGCGCAGGAAGCACAATTTGATGTCTTCAAGCCTTGAACGATGTGCACAAGCCCGCACAGCTTGGCATCATGTCAATTGGCCCCCTATCTTTTGCCCGCCCCGAATCCGATGCCCGCCCTTGACAGCCTGCATACGCGCCTGCCGCTCACTGCGCGCATGCTGCTGTCGATGGCCTTTGTCGCGCTGGCCACGATGCTGCGTTTCGTACTGCTGCCGGTCGACGCAGGGCTGGTGTATCTGACGTTCTACTGGGGCGTCGTCGTCGCCTTCTACCTGTGCGGCCCGGGGCCGGGCGTGCTGAATGTGGTGCTCAGCGGAATCGCCGGCGTCTATTTCTTCTCGCAGCCCTACTCAAGTCTCGATCTCACACCGAACGGCGTCGTGTCGCTGCTGGTGTTTTCGGTGACCAGTGCGCTGATCGGCCTGGTCGTGGTCAAGCTGCAGTCGGCGAGTGCGGCGACCCGCAGGACGCTGGACGCGCTTGCGCTGAACGAAGGCCGTTATCAGGCCATCGTCGAGGACCAGACAGACTTCATCTGCCGCTTCAGGGCGGACGGTCAGGTGGTCTATGTCAATGACGCCTACTGCCGCTACTTCGGCGCGTCATCGGA
Organism: Methyloversatilis sp. XJ19-49; assembly: GCF_024580145.1. Taxonomy (GTDB): domain Bacteria; phylum Pseudomonadota; class Gammaproteobacteria; order Burkholderiales; family Rhodocyclaceae; genus Methyloversatilis. The sequence continues at coordinate 191,557 of NZ_JANINI010000006.1, read as the reverse complement.
CGACATCTTGCGCGGCAAATGGCACCCGCGTGTGGTTCCCGAAGACCTGCCGCACATCGAACGCGAACTGGCCCGCCTGTCGCCGGACAACCCGGTGGTGGTCATCGAAAACCGGGTATTCGTCGCCGACGGCAGCGTGCATTGGGCGCAGTTCGCCAACCACGCCTTTTTCGATGACGACGGCGCGCGGCTGGAGGTGCAGAGCGTGGGGCGCGACATCACAGAACGCAAACGCCTCGAAGCCCGGCTCGCCGAGTCATTGAACGAATTGCGCGACCTGTACGAATACGCGCCGTGTGCCTATTACTCATTGTCGGGCGACGGCACCATCCTGCGCATGAACGACACCGGGCTGAACTGGCTCGGCCGCACACGCGACGACGTCATCGGCAAACTGAAGCTGCCCGACGTGCTGACCCCGGAAGGCAAGGCGGTTTTCGCCGAAACGTTCCAGAAGTTCAAGACCGAGGGCTCGGTCAGCAATCTGGATTTCGACATCGTCAGCCTCGGCGGCGATCTGCGCCGTGTCAGCGTCAGTGCCACTGCCGTAACCGGATCCGACGGACAATTCCTGATGAGCCGGTCGGTCATGTTCGACATCACCGAACTGAGCGAGGCGCGACAGGCACTGCGCCAGCTGGCGCGCGAGCAGGATGCGATGCTCGACAACGATCTGGTCGGCATCGTGAAGCTGCGCGACCGGCGCATCATCTGGGCCAACCGGGCGACGCACCGCATCTTCGGCTATGCGACCGGTGAGCTGACCGGCCGGAATACGCGACAGCTGTATGCCGACGACGAGGCTTTCGATGTGCTCGGTCATCAGGTGTATTCCAAGGCGGGCACGGGCGACGTATTCCGCCTGCAGTTCGAATTGGTGCGCAAGGACGGCGGGCGCATCTGGATCGATGCCAGCGGGACCCGCATGTCGGCCAACCATGACGAGTGGCTGTGGATCTTCGCCGACATCACGCGGCTGCGGAAATCGCAGGAAAACTCTGAATACCTTTCGCTGCACGACGACCTGACCAGCCTGCCCAATCGCCGGCTGCTGAACGACCGCCTGGTACAGGCCATCAGCCAGGCGCGGCGCACGCGTCGGCCGTTGATCCTGTGCTACCTCGATCTGGATGGCTTCAAACCGGTCAATGACCGTTGGGGGCACGCAGCAGGCGACCGCCTGCTGCAGCAGGTCGCCAAGCGGCTGCTGGGCTGCGTGCGCACGAACGATACGGTTTGCCGACTGGGCGGCGACGAATTCGTGCTCATGCTGACCGACATGGATGATGTGGATGAATATGAAGCGGTGATCGGACGCGTGTTGACAGAGCTTGCCCGCCCCTTTTCGATCGATGCGGACCAGCACGCCATGGTCACTGCAAGCATCGGCATCGCCACATTCCCGGACGACGCGGACGAGGCCGAACCGCTGCTTCAGCGTGCCGACGAGGCGATGTATCAGGCCAAGGCCCGCGGTCGCAACTGTACCCAGCGCTATCAGCCGATGGGCCAGGCGCTGTTCCCGACACCGGACCGTCGGGGCTGAACAGGGATCCGCGCCGGGCAGACCGACGTTTGCCGGAAAATGCGGGCGCATCGTGTCGATCCGGCGAGGCCTGCTTCGTCGTCAGGGTGCAGCGCCCGCTTTCGGGGCGCCCGACACCTGCCCAGGAGAACCCGACCATGTCCCACGTCAAGCCCATCCCCGACGGCATGCACACCGTCACCCCGCATCTGGTCTGCGCCGACGCTGCCGCGGCCATCGCTTTCTACCGGTCCGCTTTCGGCGCAGAGGAACGGATGCGCCTCGCCGCGCCGCAGGGCAACATCATCCATGCCACGATCCGCATCGGCGATTCAACGGTCATGCTGGTCGATGCCTTTGCCGGCTGCGGCCTGTTCGACCCGACGCACCTGGGGGGCTCGCCGGTCACGCTGCACCTGCAGGTCGCCGACGTGGACGCCGTCGTCGCCCGCGCAGTGGCGGCCGGTGCAACCGTCACCATGCCGGTCGACGATGCGTTCTGGGGCGACCGTTACGGCAAGCTGAAAGACCCGTTCGGGCACGAGTGGTCGGTCGCCACCCACCTGAGCGACGTCAGCCCGGACGAACTGCAGGCCGCAGTGCGGGCGATGTGCAGCAACGATGCGGGCAACCCGGGCGGCCAGTGAGATCGCACCGGGGAACCGTATCCCGTTCATCCAGCCGACCGGCACCGCCGGTCCCGAAGAAGGAGCACACCATGCCGCACATGTTGTTGATCGTCGAACCGGTCGGCCAGCGCGCCGAACGCACTGAAGAAGAAGGCCGCGCGCTGTACGACAGCATGATGCGTTTCGGCGCCGACCTGCAGGCACGCGGCCTGCTGATCGCCAGCGAATCGCTGCACTCCACCGCTTCCGGCGCGCGTGTGGAGACGCGCGAAGGCCGTACCAGCGTGGTCGACGGACCGTTCGCCGAAGCCAAGGAAATGGTCGGCGGCTTCTTCCTGCTGGCCACCGACGACCGGCAGGTGGCGATCGACATCGCGCGCGCCTGCCCTGCCGCCACCTGGTCGACGGTGGAAGTGCGCGGCGTCGGGCCGTGCTTCGAAAAAGGCTGAGCGAAAGAGGTATGAGTGACGCGCGCGACGGCGCCGGGCCTCGCGTGCGCCATCCGTCCGTCGCATTCGCACGCAACCGCAGGAGAAGCCCGCCATGCGCTACATGATCATCGTCAAGGCCACGCGCGACACCGAAGCCGGCGTGATGCCCGAGGAACCGCTGCTGGCCGCGATGGCCGGCTATCACGAAGCGCTCATGCGGGCGGGCGTGCTGCTCGACGCCTCGGGCCTGAAGCCGAGCGCCGACGGCTGGCGCATCCGCTACCGCGGCAGCGCGCGCAGCGTGACCGACGGACCTTTCGCCGAGCGCGCGGACATGATCGCCGGCTACACGCTGATCCAGGTAAACAGCCGCGAAGAAGCGCTGGAATGGACGCGCCGCTTTCCGAATCCGGCCGGTGAAGGCGTCGACGCCGAAATAGAAGTGAGGCAGCTGTTCGAGCTGGACGACTTCGCGCCGGGCGAGGCGATCGACCGCTTCCGCGCGATGGACGCCGGCGCCTCATGACGCACAGGCGCGGCTGATGAGCGCGCCCGACATCCACCGCACGCTCGATGCGGTGTGGCGCATCGAATCGGCGCGCATCGTCGGTGCGCTGGCGCGCCGGGTGCGCGATGTCGGCCTGGCCGAAGAGCTGGCGCAGGACGCGCTGCTGACGGCGCTCGAACAGTGGCCGGCGAAAGGCATACCCGACAATCCGGCCGCCTGGCTGATGACCGCGGCAAGGAACCGCGCCATCGACCTGTTGCGCCAGCGCACGCTGCACGCACGCAAGGCCGACGAGATTGCGTTCGAACTCGAAGGTCAGTTGCAGGACGGCGCGCCGCCGGCACCCGACGCCGCGCTCGAAGCCGCCGTCGACAACCCGCTCGGCGACGACGTGCTGCGTCTGGTGTTCATCGCCTGCCACCCGGTGCTGTCGCTCGAGGCGCGCGTGGCGCTGACGCTGCGCCTGATCGGCGGCCTGGGTACGCCCGACATCGCGCGCGCCTTCCTGGTGCCTGAAGCGACGATCGCCCAGCGCATCGTCCGCGCCAAGCGCACGCTGGCCGAGGCCCGCGTGCCGTTCGAACTGCCGCCGCCGGCCGAACTGGCGCAACGGCTGTCGTCGGTGCTGAAGGTGATCTACCTGATTTTCAATGAAGGCTATTCGGCCACCGCGGGTGACGACTGGATGCGCCCGACGCTGTGCGAAGAGGCGCTGCGGCTGGGCCGCATCCTGGCCGTGCTGGCGCCGGCCGAACCGGAAGTGCACGGATTGGTGGCGCTGATGGAAATCCAGTCGTCGCGGCTGCACGCGCGCGTCGATGCAGCCGGCGCGCCCATCCTGCTGCTCGAGCAGGACCGCAACCGCTGGGACCGGCTGCTGATCCGGCGTGGCCTGGCGGCACTCGAACGCGCCGCTTCACCCGATGGATACGGCCCGTACGCGCTGCAGGCCGCCATCGCCGCCTGCCACGCGCGCGCCGCCACCGCCGCCGATACCGACTGGGGCCGCATCGCAGCGCTGTACGACGCGCTGGCCGAGCTCGCGCCCTCACCGGTGGTCGAGCTGAACCGGGCCGTCGCCCTTGCCATGGCCTTCGGGCCGCAGGCCGGGCTGGACATCATCGACCGGCTGCTCGATGACCCGGCGCTGCGTCACTATCACCTGCTGCCCGGTGTGCGCGGCGATCTGCTGGACAAGCTCGGCCGGCTGGACGAGGCGGCAGCGGAGTTCAGGCGCGCGGCGGCACTGACGCAGAACGGGCGCGAGCGCACACTGCTGCTCGAGCGCGCTGCACACTGCGCACGAAATGCAGGGAGCGGTTGAGCGGACGCAACTGAAGTCGCACCCGGTCCGGCGGCGGGTGCCGGGTCCTGTGCCGGCGCCGCAAGCGGCCGCAACGTCCTGGTCCCGCCGCTCGCGCACCGCCGCCGGTTCGCATCCTCTTTCACACCGCGGGATTTCGCGGCCATCCGCACTGTCCGACACAGCACAGCGCATGTCCGCCCGAACATCGCATGGGCTGCGTGTCGCAGTGCGCACCCGTGCCGCCGGCCGTTGTAAGCCTGACCCTGCCCTGCCGGTCTGATCCTGCATGAGGCTGCCCGACCCGGGCATGTCCGCTGAGGCGCCATGCGCCGCACTGCATACCTACGAGGAGATTCTGCATGAACCGACACATCAACCGCCGCGAATGGCTGGGCGTGATCGCAGCCGGCGCGCTCGGCGCCGTCGCCGCCCGCGTGATCGCGGCCGACGCACCTGCCGCCGCCAGCGGTGCACCCACCCCGCTCAAGCTCAGTGACGCCGAATGGCGCAAACGCCTGTCGCCCGGCCAGTACGCGGTGCTGCGCAATGAAGGCACCGAGCGTCCGCGCAGCAGCCCGCTGAACGACGAGAAGCGCCGCGGCACCTATCACTGTGCCGGCTGCGATCTGCCGCTGTTTTCGTCCGACACGAAATACGAAAGCGGCACCGGCTGGCCCAGCTTCCATACCGCGCTGCCCGGCGCACTCGGCACCAAGACCGACTTCAAGGCCATCCTGCCGCGCACCGAATACCACTGCGCGCGCTGCGGCGGCCATCAGGGCCATGTCTTCGACGACGGCCCGGCGCCGACCGGCAAGCGCTACTGCAACAACGGCATCGCGCTGCGTTTCGCGCCGGCCGAGGCGTGAGCGCCGTGACGAAACAGCTGATCGGCGCACTGGCCGGCGCCGCGCTGTGCGCGGTCGTGTTCGCGCAAGCGCCTGCCGTTGCACCGGCTGCACCGCCGGCGGTTGCGAAAGCCACCTTTGCGGGCGGCTGCTTCTGGTGCGTCGAGGTCGATTTCGACAAGGTGCCGGGCGTGCTGTCGACCACCTCGGGCTACACCGGCGGCAAAACCGCCAACCCGACATACAAGACGGTGTCGTCCGACACCACCGGCCACGCCGAAGCGGTGCTGATCGAGTACGACCCGGCGAAGGTGAGCTACGAACAGCTGCTGGCCCATTTCTGGCGCAGCATCGACCCGACCACGAAAGACCGCCAGTTCTGCGACGCCGGCCACTCCTACCGCAGTGCCATCTTCGCGCATGACGCCGCGCAGCTCGACGCCGCGCGTCGCTCGCTGGCCGAACTGGAGAAGACCAAGCCCTTCAAGGCGCCCATCGTCACCGAAATCAACACGGCGAGCACCTTCTACCCGGCCGAGGACTATCACCAGGACTATTACAAGAAGAATCCGGCGCGCTACCAGTACTACCGCTGGAGCTGCGGCCGCGATGCACGGCTGAAGGAGCTGTGGGGCGGGAAGTGAGCACCTGAGCATCAACCGCTTTGCCTCCGTGACGGCTTGATCATCCGCGAAGTCCGGGACACGGGCGCACACCAGGACTACCGAGGGCTGCATCCCTGTGGGGTGTCCCTGTGGGGTGTCCCTGTGGGAGCGGCGGCCTCGCCGCGATACGCGCTCTGCACAACGATGGTCACTGCACCATCGCGGCGAGGCCGCCGCTCCCACAGGTCGATATGCACTTTGCACAACGATGGTCACGGCACCATCGCGGCGAGGCCGCCGCTCCCACAGGCCGACATGCACTTTGCACAACGATGGTCACTGCACCATCGCGGCGAGGCCGCCGCTCCCACAGGGGGCGCTCACAACATTGCCGTTCCCACAGGGCTCACGCCGGATCCCGGATCAGGTTCGGCGTGTCGCGCGGGTCGAAGTCGCCCCAGTCGCCGGCGGCGATCGTACCGTCGGCGCGTTCGATCTGGTCGGCACCGAGCGCTTCGAGGATGGCGATCACCTGCGCCTCGCTGCCCTGCCCGTTCAACGCCACCGCCACCACCATCCCGGATTCACGCTGCGGCAGCGCGTTATCGGTACCCGCCTCGTCCTCGCCGCCTTCCTTCATCTGCGACAGGCTGCCCACCAGCGTGCCGATATGCGCACCGACTGCCGCGCCGAGGACCGAACTGACCGGTCCCATCACGGCGATGCCGGCCACACCCACGGCGGCACCGATGGCGCCACCGGTGGCCGCGCCGCGCAGCAGTCCCTCGTCGGCTTCGGATGCGCCGGGTGATTCGTCGCGATCGCCGCCGACCGGATACAGATCATGCTGCCCGGCCGGATTGACGTAGAAAGCACTGATGCCGTCGCGCGGGAAGCCGGCGGCCAGCAGTTCGGTGATGGCGAGTTCAACCTGGTCCTGGCGCTGCAGGCGCCCGGCGATGATGGATGTCATGACGGCCCTTTTCTGTGGATGCCACGCGGATGCCGGGTCGCTGCGCCACACGGCGCCCGACGACATCCGCGATGGACGCGCGCCCGACCATCGGGCGCTTCGACTGCCCCAGCATGGCAGCTGCGATGTGCCGGGTCTGTGCGGTGGCGAACCGGCGACGTGGCCGGGCATGCGCACGTCGGCATCCCTTCCGGATACGCCCCACCGTGCGTCCCGACCTTGCGTTAAGCGGCACTTAATGTCGCGCGTTCACGATGTATTCGTCAGCCCGGTCAGACGGGCAGTTTTCCGGACAGCCACCGCATGACGCAACATGACATCCGCCAGGGCGTGCCGCACGACACTGCCGTGGTGATGGCGTGCGACGTGAACTACGCACCCTACGCGTTCTTCATGGCCGAACAGATCGCGTTGCTGCACCCCGACCGCACCTTCGACATCTGCGTGTTCTCGCAGGATGACCTCGTGCTGCCACCGGGGTTGCTTGGCACCAGACTCAAACTGATGAAGTTGCCGCCCGGCAACCCGTTCCGCACCGGCACCCAGGCCGATCGGCACGGCGCGGCGGCCTACCTGCGATTGCTCATTCCCGGCGCGGTCGCGGGCTGCTACCGGCGCATCCTCTACCTCGACAGCGACATCATGCCGATGAGCGCCGGCATCGATCAGCTGCTCGACATCGACCTGCTCGGCGCGGTCATCGGCGCGGTGCGCGACAACGTGCAATGGCGCACTCCAGGGCGGCGCGTCCCGGAGAACCGCACGCTCGGCCGGCCGGCCTCGCCCTACTTCAACTCGGGCATGCTGCTGATCGACGTCGAACGCTACCAGTCAGAACGCATACTCGGGCGCTGTCTGCAGGTGCTCGCCATATCGCCCGAAGCCGTGCTGCGGCACGACCAGTCGCTGCTCAACCTTGCGCTCGACGGCGACTGGACGGAACTGAGTCCGGTGTGGAACTGGCAATACACCTGGTCGTCGCGCTTCTTTGCGGATCTGGTGGAGCCGAAATTCGTACACTTCATCGGACCTAACAAGCCCTGGCGCGACACCGCATGCACCTTGCCGCCGCGTTTCCGGCGCGCCTACCGGGCGTTCGCCCAACGTCATTACCCGGCGCGAACGGATCTCGCCGCGATCGACCCGGCGCGCCGCGGCTGGCCGCCGAAACTTGCACGCGCCTATCTCAAGCATCTGCTGAGCATCGGCGCCATGACCGACTACCTGAACTGCTTCGACACCGACTTCTCCTGCCGCCCCGCGAAGAGGAAGCAGGCGGTCGCACCGGGCCGCAGGGCGGCTGCGACCTTCAACCTGCCGGCAGAGACCGGCGTGCGCGCTGCACGGCAAGCAGGGTGAGCAACCCGGAACCGAAGAGCCATGCAGCCGCCGGCATCGGTACCGCCGACACGTCGCCGTCATGCACCGCCCAGGCACGGGGTTCGAGCGTGGACACATTCACGAAGACCTGCACACCGCCCATGCCGAAGGCCCACGCCGTCTGGCCGGTCGGATCGCCGGCGAACGCGTCGGCCGACCAGTAACCCGCTACCTGGATGTTCGAGAACAGGTCGAAGTTGGCGTTGTGGGTGTCGGTGATGGCAATCGTCGCCTCGCCGCCTAGCACGTTGTAGAACAGGTTGCCCAGCTCACTGCCGGTACACCCGGTACCGAGCGAGAAACCCGCCCCCTGCGCACTGCAGCTCGAGTCCGGTTGCGCCGTGTAAGGCAGTCGCCAGCCGGTCACTCCGCCGATGTCCAGTCCCGCCGCCCAGGCTTTCGCGTCCACCCAGGTCATCAGCCCGTCCGCGTCGTAGCCGGAAGTCCGGGCGTAATCGGCTTCCGCCAGCCAGGTCAGGTCGGCCGCGGTGTCGTAATACGCCAGCCCGCCGAGACGTGGCAGCAACTCGGCGCGCGCCGGCCCGGCCAGCGCGCTCGCCAGAACAGAAAGAACGATCAGACATCGCAACTTCATGGCCTTGCACCTCCTCGAGGACATGCAGTGAAGAATGACCTGCTGAATTCAAGTGGAACGGCAAACCGGACCTCTGCGTTCGCACGGCAGGCGACGCCTTGCGCTATGACGTCACCGGGCCGCCTTCATCAAGGTTTAGCTCAGGATCGTCAGCTCTGCCCGGCCGGAACGACTGCTGAACGAAGGTAAGGCCCGTCCCCGCCCCGGACGCGACGCCGGACAGCGGCACCGCCCGGCAGACGTTCAGTTCCGTCCGGCGCGGGCAGCGAATCCGGCCAGACCGAGGCCGAAATGCGCATCGTCGGCGAGACCGTTGCTCGCGGTGAAGCCGAACCGGATGTCGCGGGAGGCGGCTTTGAGGGGTAGTGGCTGTGGGAGCCACTGGCTGTGGGAGCGGCGGCCTCGCCGCGATACGCGCTCTGCACAACGATGGTCGCTGCACTGATCGCGGCGAGGCCGCCGCTCCCACAGGGTGCCGCTTTTACAGGGGGACGGCTCCCACAGGGGGGCAGCTCCCACATGGGCCGCTCCACCGCCCGCGCCAGCACGGCGCGCGCAGCGAGCGCTGTGTCAGGCCAGCATGCGCACGGTCTTTTCGCGCGCCCACTGGCGGGTACCCGCGGCCGCGATGAAGCCGGCGTGATCGTCGACATCGAACACCCCTGCATCGGCAACGATGCCGGCGGCCTTCAGCAACGTGCGACCGCCATCGTCGAGCATAAGCGCCTTCAGGTGGCCGAAGGCATCGCGCACGAAATCGATGGCCGCGGCGTCGGCAGACAGTTCGACGGCACCCGACGACGACAGCACGATGGCCACCGCATCGAACATGACCGACGGTGTGCCGGCGAGCTGGCCGTCGGCGGCGAACGTCGAACCATCGCGCAGCTTCGCGCCACCGACCTTGGGTGCGACGAGCTTCACCGTGGCACCGGCCTCGACCAGCGCCGTGTGCAGCGCTTCGATCGCCGCATCGTCCGTGCCGTCGTTCATCAGGATGGCGACGACCCGTCCGGTCAGCGTGTTGCGACCCTTGCCGATGGTGCGCAGCGCCGGTGACGGCTCGCGATCCTGCACCGGGCGTGCCGCAACGGGCGGCGCCGGCAGGTCGATCATGCCGAGACCGTCGGCCACGCGTCGCGCCAGCGCCTCGTCGATGTGGCGCAGATGTCCGACCATCGCGGCACGGATATGCAGGTGCTCGACCTTGGACAGCTCGAACACGAGTGCCGAGGCGATGTGCGCCTGCTCATGTTCGGTCTGGCTGCGCCAGAACTGGCGCGCCTGGCTGTAATGGTCGGCGAACGTGTCGGCGCGGATGCGGCCGCGCTGCCCGCCCTCGTCGATGGCCATGCTGCGGAACCCCGTATCCGGCGATTCGCGCGCCAGGTCGGGGGCCAGCGAATTGGGTTCATAGGACACGCGCCCCTTGGGCTGACCCATCTGCATGTGGCCGTCGCGCTGCTGGTTCGAGAACGGGCACTTCGGCGCATTGACCGGAATCTGGTGGAAATTGGTCGAACCGAGGCGCGACAGCTGGGTGTCGAGATAGGAATGCAGACGCCCCTGCAGCAGCGGATCGTTCGAGAAGTCGATGCCGGGCACCAGATGCGACGGGCAGAACGCCACCTGTTCGGTTTCGGCGAAGAAGTTGTCCGGCCAGCGGTCGAGCACCATGCGGCCGATCTCCTGCAGCGGCACCAGTTCTTCCGGAATCAGCTTGGTCGAGTCGAGATGGTCGAACGGGAAAGCGGCCGCCTCTTCTTCGGTGAACAGCTGCACCGAAAAGGTCCATTCCGGAAAACTGCCGGCGGCGATGGCCTCGAACAGGTCGCGCCGGTGAAAGTCAGGGTCGGCGCCGGCGATCTTGACCGCTTCGTCCCATACCGTCGATTGCAGGCCGAGCACCGGGCGCCAGTGGAACTTGACGAAGGTCGATTTGCCCGCCGCGTCGATCAGCCGGAAACTGTGGATGCCGAAGCCTTCCATCATGCGCAGCGAACGCGGCAGCGTACGGTCGGACATGGCCCACATGACCATGTGCATCGATTCCGGCGTCAGCGAGATGAAGTCCCAGAAGGTGTCATGCGCCGATCCGGCCTGCGGGAAGCCTCGGTCCGGCTCCATCTTCACGGCATGGATCAGATCGGGAAACTTGATCGCGTCCTGGATGAAGAACACCGGAATGTTGTTGCCGACCAGATCCCAGTTGCCCTGCTGCGTATAGAACTTGATCGCGAAGCCGCGCACGTCGCGTGGCGTGTCCACCGAGCCCGAGCCGCCGGCCACCGTCGACATGCGGCTGAACACCGGCGTGCGGGTACCGACTTCGGTCAGCACTTTCGCGGTCGTGTAATCGGCCAGCGAATGCGTCAGTTCGAAGTAGCCATGCGCGCCGCTGCCGCGTGCGTGCACGATGCGTTCCGGAATGCGCTCATGATCGAAGTGCGTGATCTTCTCGCGCAGGATGAAGTCTTCCAGCAACGTCGGCCCGCGCGGATGGGCGCGCAGCGAGTTCTGGTTGTCGGCAATCGCCAGCCCCTGATTCGTGGTCAGCACCGGATGGTCTGCGCCGGCCGGCTGATGCAGTTCGCCGCCGTTGCCGGGACAACCGTCGGCGGATTGAGGGGGGGTGGTCTTTTCCTTGCTGTCATGCTTCTTCATGCGGGGTGTCCTTCGGATGTTCTGTGGGGCGCGCAGGCGCGGGCAATCGGTGGCGTGGGGTTCAGCCGCGCAGGAACTCGAGCACGTCGGCGATGAAGCGTTCCTTGTGGCTGGCGAACAGGCCGTGCGGCGCACCTTCGTACTCGATGAAGCGGGCGTGCAGGATGGCGCGCGCGGTCAGGCGCGATGACGATTCGATCGGCACGATCTTGTCGTCACTGCCGTGGATGATCAGCGTGGGCACCGTGAACGACGCCAGGTCGCCACGGAAGTCGGTACTCGAAAAGGCCTTCGCGCAGGCCAGTGTCGCCTTCAGGCTGGCCTGCATCGACACCGAGCAGGCCCAGGCCATCACCTCGTCGCTGACCGGATGCGACACCATGCCGACACCGAAGAAGTTCTTGAAGAAGGGCGGCCAGAAGGCCGCGCGGTCCTGTGCGATGGCGGCGGCGGTTTCATCGAACTTCGCCTGCTCGACGCCATCCGGGTTGTCGCCGGTCTTCAGCCGGAACGGCAGCGTGGACGACACCAGCACCGCCTGCTTCACCTGATTGCCGGCGTGGCGCGACATGTAGCGCGCCACCTCGCCGCCACCCATCGAAAAGCCGAGCAATGTGGCGTCATGCGCGCCGGTCTGCTCGAGCACGTCGGCCAGGTCGTCGGACAGTGTGTCGTAGTCATAGCCGGTCCATGGCTGGTCCGAGCGGCCGAAGCCGCGCCGGTCGTAACTGATGGCGCGCATGCCAGCGTCGGCGATGGCCATCGACAGGTCGTCGAAGCTGTCGGCCGACAGCGGCCAGCCGTGGGTCATGACGACCGGGCGGCCCTGACCCCAGTCCTTCACGTAGAGCTTCACGCCGTCGCGCGTGGTGACATGGTTCATGGTGATCTCCGTTCCTTCGATTCAGTGCATGCCGGTTCGCGCGGAGCGCGGCCGGTCGATCATTCCCGGAGCGCGGGCACTTCAGGTCTTGCCGGCCTTCTTGCGGGCGGCCGTGAGGCAGTGGCTGCGCGTATCGCTCGCCATGGCTTCGCATTTCGCGACCGCGCGCGGGTAGTCGGCATTGCGCCGGGTGTCGACCGGCGTCCGGGCAATGCTGCCCCCGGCGCCGGCCTTGGCCTCGGCCAGAGCGCCCGCCTGTGCCGCCTTGGCTTCGGCAAGACAGCGCGCCTTGTCCGCGCCCACCTGCTCGTCGCATCGTTCGCGCGCAACGGCGTACCCGGCTTCGGCGCGCACCACGGGTATGGCTGCGGCGTCGGACAGATGGCCGCTGCGACGGAATGCGAGTTCGGCATGCGCAATGGACTGCACGGCGCGCGCTTCCTCGACGCAGATGTCCTTGGTATTGCTCGTGAGTGCATCGCACACGGCCCTCGCGTGGGTGAAGGTCGACGCGATGCGCCCTGTCTCGAGTTCGAACTCGAAGCGGGTCATCGGCCCGGCTGCGAGCGCCGGCAGGGACAGCAGCACGAGCGCGCTCGGGGCGAAAATGCGGAACAGAAGGTTCATGGTGCGATCATCCGATGCAGAAGGTGCGGTCCGCTGGAACATGCGTACCGTTGTATTCACCCGCCGCCATCAGGTCTGTTCGCCAGCGCACGCGCTGCCGGTGCCGCGTGCGGATGTCCCCTCCTTCAGCCCTTGAATGCCTTACCCGCGCTGTGTCCGTCAGCGCACAGACAAGGATTGCCCCAATGACCAGGATGCGAGCCCGTATACAGATATGTCGGAGAACAATTCATGAGTCTTGGAACCATATTGCTGGTCGTGCTGATCCTGATCCTGATCGGTGTCATCCCGACCTGGGGCCACAGCCGCAGCTGGGGCTACGGCCCGAGCGGCGCCCTGGGTCTGGTCGTCATCGTGCTCATCGTGCTGCTGCTGATGGGTCGCATATGACGCAGCGCAGGGTTGCGGCATCGCGCCCGTGCCATCTGACGGGGGCGATGTTCGCGCTCTGCGTGCTGCTCGCCGGCTGCGGCGACACGGCGAAACTTCAGGTCGCCGCAGGAACCGGGCCGGAGCCGATGTTGCCGACGCCGGTCAGCAGCCTGCTGCCGACCGTGAACATCGCGCCGGCCATCGGCTGGCCCGAGGGCGGCGCGCCTCTCGCCGCATCTGGTACACAGGTCGTCGCCTTCGCGCGCGGCCTCGATCACCCGCGCTGGCTGCACGTGCTGCCCAACGGCGACATCCTTGTGGCCGAGAGCAATGCACCGGCAACTCCGGACGACGGCAAGGGACTCAAGGGCTGGATCAGCGGACTGGTCATGAAACGGGCCGGCGCCGGCGTACCCAGTGCCAACCGCATCACCCTGCTGCGTGACAGTGACGGCGATGGTGTCGCCGACCTGCGCAGCGTGCTGCTTGCCGGCCTGAATTCGCCCTTCGGCATGGCGCTGGTCGGCGACACGCTGTACGTTGCCAACACCGACGCGGTGCTCGGCTTTCCATATGTCACCGGCAACACCGAAATCACCGCACCCGGCGTCAAGCTGGTCGATCTGCCCGGCGGGCCGATCAACCATCACTGGACGAAGAACCTGATCGCCAATCCGGAAGGCAGCCTGCTCTACGTCACGACCGGCTCGAACAGCAACGTCGCCGAGCGCGGCATGGCGGCCGAAGAAGGACGCGCCGCCATCTGGGAGGTGGATCTGGGGACGCGCACGCACCGTCTGTTCGCGACCGGCCTGCGCAACCCGAACGGGCTGGCGTGGGAGCCGCATCGCAACACGCTATGGACGGTGGTGAATGAACGCGACGAAATCGGCAGCGACCTGGTGCCCGATTACCTCACCTCGGTGCGCGACGGCGACTTCTACGGCTGGCCCTACAGCTACTACGGCCAGCATGTCGATGCGCGGGTGCAGCCGCAGCAGCCGGCGCTGGTGGCACGCGCCCGCAAGCCCGACTATGCACTGGGGCCGCACACCGCCTCGCTCGGCCTGGCGTCGTCGTCGGGCACCACGCTGCCCGCGGCATTCGCCAGCGGCATGTTCATCGGCCAGCACGGCTCGTGGAACCGCCGGCCGCACAGTGGCTACAAGGTGATCTTCGTGCCGTTCGGCGAAGGCAAGCCCACAGGCGAACCGGTCGATGTGCTGACCGGTTTCCTGAGCCCGGACGGCGAGGCCTACGGCCGGCCGGTGGGCGTCGCGCTCGACCGACAGGGTGCGCTGCTGGTGGCCGACGATGTCGGCAACACGATCTGGCGCGTCACGGCGGCAGCGAAATGAACACGACCTTCAGGCTTGCCGCCGCCATCACGACGACGCTCGTCGTGATGGTCATCCTCGACCTCGTCTGGCTCGGCGTCATCGCGAAATCGACCTACCAGCAGGGCATCGGCCACCTGATGGCCGAGCGGCCGGTCATTCCGGTGGCCGTGCTGTTCTACTTCATCTATGCGGTCGGACTGACGCTGTTCACGATCCGGCCATTCGCTGCGCAGCCCGGCCTCGGGCAGACCCTCATCGCCGCCGCGCTGTTCGGCTTCTTCGCCTACGCGACCTACGACCTGACCAACCTTGCGACACTCAAGGACTGGCCGGTTCGCATCGTGCTGATCGACATCGCCTGGGGCATCTTCGTCAGCGCCACTTCCGCCACCGCAGGCAAATGGATGCTCGACCGGAGCGCCGCGGGCTGAGGTTGGCCCGTGGGAGCGGCGGCCTCGCCGCGATCGGCGCGTTGATCAGCGATCATCGCGGTATCGATCGCGGCGAGGCCGCCGCTCCCACAACACCTGCGCCGCTCCCACAACACCTGCGCCGCTCCCACAACACCTGCGCCGCTCCCACAACACCTGCGCCGCTCCCACAAAAACCGGCGGTGCCGCAGCTCAAGGCAGCGTGTGCCCCTCGAACTGCTGTCTCAGCTTGAGCTTGAGCATCTTGCCGGTGGCGGTGTGGGGGATTTCATCAACGAACACGACGTCATCCGGGATCTGCCAGCGGGCGATCCTGCCTTCGTAGAACGCGAGCATGGTGGCGCGGTCGAGGTCGGCGCCGGGCTTCTTCACGACCACCAGCAGCGGACGCTCGTCCCACTTCGGGTGGCGGCAGGCGATGACCGCCGCTTCGAGCACGGCCGGGTGCGCCATGGCGATGTTCTCGAGCTCGATCGAACTGATCCATTCGCCGCCGGACTTGATCACGTCCTTGCTGCGGTCGGTGATCTGCATGTAGCCGTCGGCATCAATGGTGGCGACGTCGCCGGTGGCGAACCACCACTGGCCGTCGAGTTCGCGCAGCGCCGAGCCGGCTTCGCCGAAATAGCGCTCGATGACCCAGCCGCCGCGCACCAGCAGGTCGCCGCTGCTGCGGCCATCCCACGGCAGCGCACGGCCGTCGTCGCCGACGATGGCCAGATCGATGCCGCAGATGGCGCGCCCCTGCTTGTTCAGCAGCGCCCGCTGCGCATCCGGCGGCAGCGTTGCGTGCCGCGCCTTGAGCCGCGACAGCGTGCCCAGCGGCGACAGTTCGGTCATGCCCCAGGCGTGGATGACCTGGACGCCGTAGTCCTCTTCGAGCGTCTGCCGCATGGCCGGCGGACACGCCGCGCCGCCGATGACGGTGCGCTTGAGGCTGGACATCTTCAGCCCGGCGCACTTCAGGTGATTGATGACGCCCAGCCAAACGGTCGGCACGCCAGCGCTGAAGGTGACCTGCTCCTGTTCGAACAGCTCGTGCAGCGACTTGCCGTCGAGGAAGGGGCCGGGGAACACCAGCTTGGCGCCGACCATCGGCCCGCTGTACGGCAGACCCCACGCGTTCACGTGGAACATCGGCACCACCGGCAGGATCACGTCGGCCGCCGAACAGCCCATCGCGTCGGGCAGCGCGGCGCCATAGGCATGCAGCACCGACGAGCGGTGGCTGTACAGCGCGCCTTTCGGATGCCCCGTGGTGCCCGAGGTGTAGCACAGGCTGGACGCGGTGTTCTCGTCGAATTCCGGCCAGCGGTAGTCGCCGTCTTCGGCGTCGATCAATGCCTCATAGCACAGCAACCCGGGCAGCGTAGTGGCCGCCGGCATGTGGGCGCGGTCGGTCATCAGCACGAAATGACGAACCTGCTTCAACGCGGGGGCGATCTGTTCGACCAGCGGCAGGAAGGTGAGGTCGAAGCACAGCACCCGGTCGGCCGCATCATTGGCGATCCATGCGATCTGGTCCGGGAACAGGCGCGGATTGATGGTGTGGCACACCCGCTGCGAGCCGGACACGCCGTAATAGATTTCGAAGTGGCGATAGCCGTTCCAGGCCAGCGTGCCGATGCGTTCGCCCGGCTGCGTGCCGAGTCGCGCCAGAGCCTGTGCGAACTTGCGGCTGCGCAGTTCGGCTTCGCGATAGGTCGTGCGGTGGATGTCGCCCTCGATCCGGCGCGACACGATTTCGGTGTCGCCGTGGTGGCGCGCCGCGTGGCGGATGAGGTTCGAGATGAGCAGCGGCATCTGCATCATCTGGCCGGGTAGCGGATTCATGCGCTTGCCTCCACACGACGACGGACGGATGCACCCCGGACGGCCACGACGCAGCCGCCCGGGGTGTCACGACGGGCTGCGTTCAGGCGGCCGAAGCCAGCAGTTCGCGCAGGTGCTTGTCCACCTGTTCGGTGTAGCCGGCGTCGGTGCCGAACAGGCCGAGGTGGCCGTCTATCGTGTTGAGCACGCGCAGTTCGCTGTTCGGGATCAGCTTCTGCTCGGCGGCGCAGTCGGCCGGCGGGAAGAACATGTCGGTCGAGATCGGCATGACGAAGGTTTTCGCCTTGATGCGGCCCAGAGCGGCCTTCAGGTCACCGCCGGTGTGGCGGCTCACGTCGCCGTGCTGCCATTTCCACGCCATGCACAGCAGGTCGTTCGGCTCCATCACACCGAAATAGCCGTTCATGAAGTTGGTGATGAAGTCATCGACCGACGAAAAACCCAGCGCCTTGATGCGGTCCTGCTGGAAGAATTCGGTGCTCCAGCCCATGACCGCCCACATCTTGGCGTGGCGGCGCAGGCCCTGATGCACGTCGAGCGGGGAGCCGTACCAGCCGCCCTTGAACGCCGGGTCGGACGTGATCGCTTCGATCAGCGTTTCGGCGAACAGGTAGTCGTGCGGCGTGTTCTTCGCGGTGCCGGCGATCGGTGCCGCGCGACGCACCATGTCCGGGTAGCGCACGGCCCATTCGTATGTCTGCTGCGCGCCCATCGAACCGCCGACCACCAGCGCCAGTTTTTCGATGCCGAACTTTTCGGTGATCAGCGCGTGCTGCGCGCGCACGTCGTCGCCGATGCGCACGCGCGGGAAGTTGGGGCCACCACCCGGGAAGGGCGTGTTGTGCGGCGAGGTCGACAGGCCGTTGCCGATCTGGTTGATGGCGATGATGAAATACTTCGCCGGATCGAGCGCGCGACCGGCGCCGATGTACACCTGCTCCATGATCTTTGTCGTGCCCGAGTACCAGGTCGGCACCAGGATGGCGTTGTCCTTCGCCGCGTTCAGCGTTCCGAAGGTCGCGTACGCCAGCGTGCAGCCGCGTATCGTGCCGCCCTCTTCCAGCACGTGGTCACCGATGCTGTGGGTTTCGTACGGGCCGTGAACGGCCTGATTGTAATAGGCGTGCTCCGTCATGCTGTCTCCTCCTGTTGTTGTGGCGCCGGTCTCGGGTGCCTGTCCGGTAGCAGCATCGGCGCAGGCAGCGGGCGCAGCGATGATAGCGGACTGCGCCTGCCGCGCGAACCGTCAGCCGAGTCGGCGGTGGATGAACGAAGTCCGGTGTCGGCAGCCCTATCGCTGTGCAGGCCCGCAACTCAACACTCCGGAGGCTCGAACGATGACGACTGCCGACCCCACCGCCCCGCGCGCATCGCTGCAGCGCGTGACTGCGCTGCGGCGCTGGACGCCGATGCTGTGGTCGCTGCGCATCGACCGCCCGGAAGACTTTCGTTTTGCGCCCGGCCACTACGCCAAGCTCGGTCTGACCGACCCGGACGGGCAGACCGTGTGGCGGCCCTATTCCATCGTGTCGGCCACCGATGACCCGGAACTCGAATTCCTCATCGTGCTGATTCCGGGTGGCGCGTTCAGCGAGCCGCTGTCGCGCATCGACGTGGGCCAGCCGGTCCAGCTCGCGTCGGCCATCTTCGGCTTCTTCCTCGAACCGCAACTGGCGCCCGGCGACACGCTGTGGATGCTGGCGACCGGCACCGGGCTCGGGCCGTATGTATCGCTGCTGCGCAGTTCGGGCGCGCTCGACCGCTACCGGCGCCTGATCGTGGTGCACAGCGTGCGGCTGGCGGCCGAACTGGCCTACCGCGACGAACTGGAAGCGCTGGCGGCGGCCGACGCGCGACTGAGCTACCTGCCCATCGTCACCCGCGAAGCCGGCGCAACAGCGCTGAGCGGGCGCATTCCGGCGCTGATCGCCGACGGCACGCTGGCGCAGCACGCGGGGGCGACGCTCGATCCGGCGACCGACCGCGTCATGGTGTGCGGCAATCCGGATTTCACGACCGACATGCGCGCCCTGCTGAACGAGCGCGGATTCGTGCCGTGCCGGCGCGGCAACGCCGGCAGCATGCTGTTCGAGAAATACTGGTAGCCCGGTGCCGTCACTTCGGGACCCGCCACAAGTACCAGCTCGCCGCCGAGCGATGCGGCGCCCACGCCGCGCCGAGTGCTGCGATCTGCCGCGCGCCGGGCAGCGCGTCGAGCGACTTGAGCCGCCGGTAGCCGTCGCGCACGCCGAAGTCGTCGGCCGGCAGGATGTCGCCGCGTTCGAGCGTGAACATCAGCAGCATGTCCACCGTCCAGCGGCCGATGCCGCGCAGCGCGGTCAGGCGCTCGATCAGCACGTCGTCGGCCAGCGCCAGGGCTTCATCGCGGCCGGGCACCCGGCCGCTCAGCGCCGCCTCGGCGATGCCGCGCAGCGTGTCGGCCTTGCGGGCCGAAAAGCCGCAGGCGCGCAAGACCTCGACATCCGTGTCGAACAGTTGCTGCGGCGTCGGAAAGTCGCCGCCGTGACGCGCCAGCAGTCGCCCCATGATGGCGTCGGCGGCGCGGCCATGCAGTTGCTGGTAAGCGACCGCCCGCACCAGCGCCTGCCAGGGCTCGCGCACCGGGCCGGGTGCCAGTCCGCACGGGCCGACGGTCGCGATCAGTCGCGCCCAGTCGTCGTCGAGGGCGGCGAGATGGCGTTCGGCGGCGTCCAGCGCTTCTCGGGTGTGCGTCATGGCGGCTCAGTATCGATGCGCCGTGCGGCACCGGCAAGGTCGAATTCGAAAGCAAGGGCCGGAGTGCGCACGCGTCGAACGGCGACTACAGTGCGGCCATCGACACGCAGGCGCGAAGGATTCCGGATGAACGCATCGACCCGCCATGAAGCACCGGATGTCGCCGCGCGCGCGGCCGCCACGCGGGCCGACCCGCGCTGGGCGGCAGTCGTCGCGCGCGATGCCGCAGCGGACGGCGACTTCTTCTATTCGGTGAAAACGACCGGCGTGTACTGCCGGCCGTCGTGCGCCGCGCGCACCGCGCGACCCGAAAACGTCGCCTTCCACGCGAGCGCGGCCGACGCCGAACGCGCCGGTTTCCGCGCCTGCAAACGCTGCCGGCCGGACCAGCCGCCGCGCACCGAACGGCAGGCCGCCCTCGTCGCCGAGCTGTGCCGGCTGATCGAGCGCTCCGACTCACCCCCGGCACTCGACGCGCTGGCAACACACGCCGGCGTCAGCGCCTTTCATCTGCACCGCCTGTTCAAGTCGGTGACCGGTCTGACGCCACGCGCCTGGGCTGCCGCGCGCCGGGCCGAGCGCCTGCGCGACCATCTGACGCAGGGTGCGCCGGTGACCGACGCGCTGCACGACGCCGGCTACGGCTCCAGCAGCCGCCTGTACGAGGCATCCGGCGCCCTGCTCGGCATGACGCCGGGCCGCTATCGCGCGGGCGGCGCCGACATCGACATCCGCTTCGCGCTCGGCCAGTGTTCGCTCGGCGCCATCCTGGTCGCCGAAAGCCCGCTCGGCGTTGTCGCGATTTCGCTTGGCGACGATCCCGAGGCGCTGGCGCGCGCGCTGCAGGACCGCTTTCCGCATGCGCGCCTGATCGGCGGCGATGCGGCGTTCGAACAGCGCGTGGCACAGGTGGTCGGTTTCGTCGACGCACCGCGCATCGGGCTGGCGCTGCCGCTGGACCTGCGCGGCACCGCCTTCCAGCAACGCGTGTGGCAGGCGCTGCGCGACATTCCGGCCGGGCATACGCTGAGCTACCGCGAACTGGCGGCGCGGCTCGGCGTGCCGAAAGCGGTGCGCGCGGTCGCCGGCGCCTGTGCGGCCAACACGCTTGCGGTGGCCATCCCGTGTCACCGCGTGGTGCGCAGCGACGGCGCGCTGTCGGGCTACCGCTGGGGCATCAAGCGCAAGCGCGCGCTGATCGAGCGCGAAGGAACATGAACGGTCTGTTCGATGCGCTGGAACGCGCCGCCGGCCCGGTCACCTTCGCACCCGGTGCCACCCTGCTGCGCGGCTTCGCGCTGGAGGACGCCGCCGCCCTGCTGGCCGCGGTCGACGCCATCGCCGCTGCGGCACCCATGCGCCACATGGTGACGCCCGGCGGCTACACGATGTCGGTCGCCACCACCAGTTGCGGCGAACTGGGCTGGACGTCCGACGCGCAGGGTTACCGCTACGCCGCGTGCGATCCGGACACCGGCCTGCCGTGGCCGGCCATGCCGGCGCTGTTCGACACGCTGGCGCGAGATGCTGCCGCGCAGGCCGGCTTCCCCGGCTTCCAACCGGACGCCTGCCTGATCAACCGCTACGCCCCCGGCGCGCGGCTCACGCTGCACCAGGACAGGAACGAACGCGACTTCGGTGCGCCCATCGTGTCCGTGTCGCTGGGACTGCCCGCGACCTTCCTGTTCGGCGGCATCAAGCGCACCGACCCGACGCTCAAACTGCGTCTGGCGCACGGCGACGTGGTGGTGTGGGGCGGACCGGCGCGGCTGCGCTTTCACGGCGTGCTGCCGCTGGCACACGGCACGCACCCGGTGACCGGGGCGTACCGCATCAATCTCACGTTTCGCAAGGCGCGCTGAGCGCACCGGATTGAGTGTTGCCGCGTATCCGCCGGTCAGGCAGCGAGGCTGGCGACGCCGCCGGTTTGAACCGACTGTTTGAGCGCGCGGATGCGCGACACGGTATCGGTCGACAGGCGATCGAATTCAGTGCCCAGCAGGCTGGCAGCACCCGCGGTGTCGCCTGCCAGACGGCGCCGGATCACTTCGCCGGCACACTGATGGAAGGCGGCGTGCTGACTGCGCACCTCTCGGTAGACAGCGTTGCCGGCAAAACGCTGGCCGTCGCCGTGAATCCAGCAGCCCAGCTCGCACTTGTCGTCGCGCCCCACCGCATCCGGATCCAGCTTTTCCCCTTCGCCAGCGAGGAAGGCATTCAGCTTCACTTTCCACTGCAGATGCGCGTTGATGACGCGGTCGAAGTCCAGCCCGACCGAGCGCGCCTTCGGCTGGGCGCCGCCGCTGATGCGGAATTGCCCCACCGTCTTCACCAGCGCACGCGACTGTTCGGCGAGGCTTTCCGCGGCGGCTGCCGCCTGTTCGACCACCGCCGCGTTCTGCTGGGTCACTTCGTCCATGCTGCCGACCGCATCGGCCACCTGACGCACGCCGGCACTCTGTTCGCGGCTGGCCGATGCAATCTCGCCGATCAGATGGCTCACCTCGCCAACGCTGCCGACGATTTCGCGCATCGTCTGCCCGGCCAGTCCGGCCTGTTCCGCGCCCTCGTCGATCCGGCAGACACTGCCGTCGATCAGCGACTTGATTTCGCGTGCCGCCGTGGCGCTGCGTTGGGCGAGATTGCGCACTTCCGACGCCACAACCGCAAAGCCGCGCCCCTGCTCTCCGGCGCGGGCGGCCTCCACCGCCGCGTTCAGCGCAAGGATGTTGGTCTGGAAGGCAATGCCGTCGATCACGCCGATGATGTCGGCAATCTTTCGGCTGGACGTCTGGATGTCCTGCATCGTGACCACCACGCTCGACACGATTTCGCCGCCCCGCTGGGCCACCGCATTGCTGGAGCTGGCGAGGGCCTGCGCACGGGCGGCATTGTCGGCGTTCTGTCCGACCGTCGCGTTGATCTGGTCCATCGAGCTGGCGGTGTCCTGCAGGCGCGCCGCCTGGTTCTCGGTGCGCGTGGACAGGTCGGCGTTGCCGGCACTGATTTCATTGGCCGCCGTGTCGATCACGCGCGCCGCTTCGCCGATCTGGCCGACCACTTCGCGCAGTCGCGCCACCGTGCGGTTGGCATCGTCGGTCAGCGTGCCGAAGGTGCCGCCGTAGCGTGCATCGATGGTCTGGGTCAGGTCGCCGGCCGCCACGGCATTCAGCACGCGCCCCAGATCATCGAGCGCCGTGCGGCAGATTTCCATCAGCTGGTTCAGCGTCATCACCATGTCGCGGAAGCCGTGCGAGTAGCGCGCTTCATCTCCGCGCGCGCTGAAATCGCCCCGCGTGGCCGCCGCGACCAGACGGTTCATGTCGCCGGCCAGCGATTGCAGGGTGCGCTTCATCTCCGATGCAACCCGCGACAGTTCGGCCTGGCTGCCGGCAAGCACCGGCATGTCGGCACTGAAATCACCGTTGCCGTAGGCACGCACGATGCCGACGAAGCTCGCCAGCGTTGTGGCGTGCGCATCGGCCATGTGGTTGCCGTCACGCGCGATGTCGGCGAATGCGCCGGACAGCGCCGTCGCTTCGATCCGGTGCTCGACCGTGCCTGCGACGTGTGCCGCCGCCATCGCGGACTGTGCTTCGCGCAGCGCGCTCAGGCTGTCGGTGGCGCGGCCGAGCGCGGCAAGCAGGGGATCGCCGGCCGGTTCGATCTGTCGGATCTGGCCATCGGCCAGTGCATGAAGCGCATCGGTCAGTGCGCGGTCACGCCGGGCGGTGTGCCCCGCGATACGGCGCAGCCGCCACAGCAGACCGCCGCCGACCAGGGCCGACACCAGCGCTGCCGCGACGCCGGGCCAGCCGTCGAGCGGCCACAGTCCGGTCGAATCGGCAAGGATGAGAAGGACAGGAATGGCCAGCACCAGAGCCAGCGGCAGGGTGCCGGCATGCGCCGGGGCGCCGGGCCGGGTGTTCGAAGAGGGTGTCTGCATGGCGATCGCACAGGACGGTGGAACCGCACCATGCGGCACCTTCCCGCATTAACGGCGGGCGGGTGACCCGACTTGAAGCGCCCCGGCGTGCGGACCGTGTATCCGGCGCAGGCTGCCGGGGTCGGCGCGGCTCAGCTTTCACGGCCGGCGGACGCTTGCCCGCAGGGTTCCCGCATTCAGCACGGCGCGTTGAGCGCGGGCTGGTCGGTGGTTTCGTGCAGGGCTGCGTTGAGCGCGTCGATGATCGGCGCCCAGTCGGCATCGGCCTGCAGGCCTTCGCGCAGGAAGGCCGCCTGCGAAGGCGTCCAGAACGGCGCTTCGGACAGCTTCACGCAGTCGGGCAGCGGCCGGTGCTGGTCGATGAAACGGTAGATCGATGCCGGGTCTGCGGGCAGACCGAGCTGTGCGAACAGTTGCGCAGTGCTGTGTACCGGTGCGTCCATGAGGATCTCCTGTGTCGGATGGCGGAGCAGGATGCCGTTGCGGCGCGGATCGGCAGGCCGATCGCTCGGCTGCCGAAACGCTCGTGCGTGGCGTACAGGGTTGACGCGCCACGGCGTCAGGCGTTCAGCCCGACGTTGACATGCTTGGTCTTTGCGATCGATTTTCGAGCCCAGCATGCGCGTCCGTCCGGGCCGGGTCTGTTAGCCAGAGCACCAAGTTCGCCGGTGAGCCGGGCGAGTCGGTAGCATGGCGGGAACCACGTTCAGGCAGTGCGGCCGAAACCGGGTTGCGGGTCACGCCTTCATCCACAACTGCCCGAACGGAGCGCCGTTGCAACTGCCCCTTTCCATTGATCCCTCGTCGGCCACCACACTGCAGTCGCAGATCGCGGCGCAACTGCGCGCGCTCATCCTCGACCGCCGGCTGGCGCCCGGTGCGCCGGTGCCGGCGACGCGCGACCTCGGCCGCCAGCTGCATGTGTCGCGCAATACCGTCACCGCGGCCTACGACGAACTGATCAGCGAGGGCTATCTGTACACCGAGCGGGCGGTCGGCACCTTCGTCTGCAAGACGCTGCCCGACACGCTGATCGGCCAGGCGCCGGCGCGTCCGGAACATCGCAGCGGCAGCCTGCACCGTGCGATGAACCTGCCGCTGCCCTACGGCGGACGCGGCCTGACCGGGCTGCACCGGCCCAGTTCGCCGCGCCTGATCGCCGATTTCGTGTTCGGCCGCTCGGACGCGCGCAACTTCCCGGAAAAGATCTGGCGCAAGCTCATCGTCGAATGCCTGGGCGGCGCGGCCGAGCGCATGAGCGAATACATCGATCCGGCCGGCCTGCCCGAACTGCGGCAGCTCATCACCGCCCGGCTCGGCCCTACGCGCGGCATGGTGGCGTCGGTCGAACAGGTGCTGCTGGTGGCCGGCTTCCAGCAGGGCATCGATCTGGTGGCGCATCTTTTCGTCGGCACGCACACGCCGGTGGTGATGGAAGCGCCCAGCTATCGCGGCGCCGCCTTCCTGTTCGAAAGCTATGGCGCGCACATCATTCCGGTGCCGGTCGACCAGCACGGGATCGACGTCAGCCGGTTGCCGGAAAGCCGCGTGAAACTGGTGTATGTCACGCCGTCGCACCAGTTTCCGACCGGCGTCACGATGCCGCTGCACCGCCGGCTCGCGCTGCTCGAATGGGCGGCCACGGCCGGCGCGTACATCCTCGAAGTGGACTACGACGGCGACTACCGCTACGACGGCGCGCCGCTGCCGTCGCTGCAGTCACTCGACCGCAACGGCTGCGTCATCTACCTGAATTCCTTCTCGCGCTCGATCGGCCCGGGGCTGCGCATCGGCTACATGGTCGTGCCGCGCGACCTCATGCGCACCGCGGTCACCATCAAGTCGCTGATGGACAACGGCCTCGCCTGGCTGGAACAGGCCGCCCTTGCCCAGTTCGTGCGCGACGGCAGCTTCGACACCCATCTGCGCCGCCTGCTGCACGCCAACGAAGCGCGCCGCGACGCCCTGGTCAGCGCGCTGCGCAGCCACCTGCCGGGCGCGCGCATCAGCGGCGCCGACGCCGGCTCGCACGTGCTGCTCACGCTGCCGCCCGAAGCACCGACGGCCGCCGCCGCACAGCAGGCCGCGCTCGAACTCGGCGTGGGCGTGCAGCCACTGGCCGACAGCCCGGCGTGGTTCTTCGAGCACCTGGACCATGCCGACCGCTGCCTGTTGCTCGGCTATACGCATCTGACCGAGGCGCAGATCGAACGGGGGATTGAGGGTTTGGGGCGGGTGGTGGCCGAAGGATGAGAGCTCCGCCGGATACCACCCCAGAACTCCGGGGCCTACCCCATGCCCTTAGTCTTGAATAATCAACACAATACAACTAGCATCAACCGGCGTTCAGAGGCACTTTCGATCTAACGCCTCACAGCAGAATTTTTATTTCGCCCATCCCGGGAGCATCCTGTCTTCATGATTCATTCTCGCGCCGCCTCGAACGGAAGCCCTCCGCCTGAGCGGTCTGAACAGCCTTCCTACAGTGCCAGCGAGGCAGCGAGAATCCTCGGCCTGCCTGCAGCAACCATTACGGCCTGGTGCTTCGGCCAGAAGTACCGGAGTTCGGCGGGAGACGAAAAGCGCTTTGAACCGGTCATCACGCCGGCGGCGCCGGCAGACCGCCTGCTTTCCTTCGCCAACCTGTGCGAACTGCACGTACTGTCAGGCATCCGTCGGCTGCATCGCGTTTCCCTGCCCAAAGTCCGGACGAGCCTGCAGTACCTGCAGGCGCATCTGGGCTCCGAGCGCCCCCTGCTCGACACGCAGTTCCAGACCAACGGGATCGACCTTTTCGTCGAGCACGCCTCAAAACTGCTGAACGTGTCCCGCAGTGGGCAACAGGCGCTGCGCGGCGACTTCGAACGCGCGCTTGCACGTATCGAACGGAACGACGCGGGCAAGCCTATCCGGCTGTTTCCCTTCATCCGCCCGAACCAGCTGGACGGTTCACGCGTGGTCGCCGTCGACCCCACGCTGTCCTTTGGCCGGCCGATTCTGCTCGGCGCCGGCGTCAAGACGCACGTCATCCTGAGCCGCTTTGCCGCCGGCGACTCGATTCACGAAATGGCCGAAGATTACCGGGTCACCATCGAAGACATCGAAGAAGCCCTGCGTTTTGAGCAACGCCTCTCCGCCTGAAGGGCTCAAGCTCTTCATCGATCGCGATGCATGGAGCACTAAGCTCGATCTCGCGCTGCGGGCGGCCGGAATTCCCTTCGTCGCACACCGCGACATGTTCGCCCACGACACACCGGACGTGACATGGCTGGCAGAAGCCGGGCGTCGTGGCTGGCTGGTGCTCACCCGCGATCAGAACATCCGTCGTCGGCCTGACGAACTGAAGGCACTGCGCGACGCCGGTGTCCTGCTGTTCGCACTGACGTCAGGCAATCTTTCGGCGCAGGAGACAGCCGATCTGGTGATTGCGAGCTGGCCGAAAATGGTTCGCATCGCGGGAACAACAAATCGGCCGGCGATCTACTCGATCACGCGGAGCGGGGATGTTCGGCGTATTGAGCGCTGATGCACATTCCGTGGACCAAATATCAACGCCGGATTTGGTGATCTGATCTGATTGGTTGTCATTTATGGAAATTCAATTTTTTTAGATTTCTATCTCGGCCTTTTTGTCAGTTCTCTAAGTTGCTGGCTGTTCGCAATACGTTCTCCGGCTTTCTCTAAGACGTCCTTGATAGCATCAGCCATGGCATCAGACAGAACTTCTGCGCCACCAGCACACATCGGACCGGCATCACCACTCTTGCTACGTTGGGTATCAACTGCTGTTCCAAATACACGCCTACCATCCAAAGTGGCAACTACGCTTATACCAAGGTCAACCGTTGCATCCGCATCAGCGCTAAAAAACTTGTCTGTGAATTTAACGCGAGGATCAAAACGTTCAATTCTAAAAACAAATTGCACCTTACCTTGCTGCGCTGCGCCCGATTGAGAAAAATCGTCAAATACAGACTCCATCAAGCTTGGCACTGATGCAACAAAGGCTTCTCCCGCATCCACCGGAAATCTGTGTCCGCCGCATAGAAAACCTTTAACAGCATCATCCTTTTGAAGCTTCGTGAGCGACGTGTCATCGACTAAATACGTAACCGGTTTTTGGTGCTTTTCATCATGACCAGAATAAACGTTGGTTGCACTTACGGTTCTCACTACACCTTTGTGCGAACATCCAACGACGAATGCACTCAGCAGACACACGCAAAAAGTAAAGAACTTAGTCATATTTTTCTCAGTTAAAAAATCTCTGTAATTGGGCTGAACTTATTGTCCCATCCGAATAGCCCAGAGGGGCTAATGGATATATGGATAGTATGAGCGACTAACTATACCTGCTTCGCATGATCTTCCCGCTACACGACTTCGCGAGCTCGCACCCGACGGATGTCGATGTGCCCAGCAGCATCGAGAACTTCAACATGCCCATGCGCCATCGTCTGCGGGAGAACGGCACCGACTTTGCAATCCGTGACCTGCAAGCGCTGTTGGGTGCTGCCGATGGATGGTGCGGCATTCTGGCATTCCGGCATTGGGCAAAGCTCATGCATCGCAAGTCCGACACCTTGTATTAAGATGCGATGATTGCCGCGACAGCGCGGTCGCACGGCCTGACCGTGGTGTCGCGCAACGTGACCGACTTCAAGGCGCTGGGCATCGACGCATTTGATCCGTTTGCACAGCCCGCCCCGCCCGGCGAACGATAGCCCGGCACGCACCACCCCCTGGCACCCCCCTTTTTTCGCTGACTGGCCCTGTCGCCTCAGGTGCTTCGTCTCCTATCTTGTCCCGGTGCCATCGCGCAGCCGGCGCGTCGTCGACGCGCCCGGCCGCCTTGCCTTCAACGCCACCCCGGGAGACTTCCATGTCAGTGCATCTGAGTGAAACGCGCGTCGTGCGCGGCGCCTGTCCGCAGGATTGTCCGGATACCTGTGCCTTCCTGTACCACGTGGAGGACGACAAGCTGGTGGAGGTCACCGGCGACCCGGATCACCCGATGACGCGTGGCGGGCTGTGCGTGAAGCTGAAGAATTTCGCCGAGCACCACTACAACCCGGATCGCCTGCTTTACCCGATGAAGCGCGTCGGGCCGAAGGGTTCCGGCATGTTCGAGCGCATTTCGTGGGACGCGGCACTGGCCGAAATCAAAACGCGCTGGACCGACATCATCGACCGTCACGGCTCGCAGGCCATCATGCCGCACGGCTACCTCGGCCATCAGGGCACGCTGAACGGCCTGACCGCCGGCGACGCCTTCTTCAACCGGCTCGGTTCGTCGGTGGCCGAAAAGACCTATTGCGAATCCGGCTCGTCGACCGCGTGGATCATGACCGTCGGCCCGACCGGCGGGCTGGACGTGGAAAGCCTGGCGCATTCGAAGTACATCATCGTGTGGGGCATGAACATGCTCAACACCAATCTGCACGCCTGGCCCTTCATCGTCGAGGCGAAGAGCAAAGGCGCCAAGGTGGTGGTGATCGACCCGGTGCGCACGCGCACCGCCAAGCAGGCCGACTGGCACATCCGCATCAAGCCGGGTACCGATGGCGCGCTGGCGCTGGGCATGATGAACGTGATCATCGCCGAAGGCCTGGTCGATGCCGATTACGTCGAAAAGTACACCGTGGGCTACGACCAGCTGGCGGCACGCGCGGCGGAATTTCCGCCCGAACGGGTGTCCGAGATCACCGGCATTCCGGTGCAGGACATCCTGACGCTGGCGCGCGAATACGCCACCACGCAGCCATCGGCCATCCGCCAGGGCGTGGCGGTGGAACGCAGCCCGGGCGGCGGCGATGCGATCCGCGCCATCACCTGTCTGCCGGCGCTGACCGGCGCCTGGCGCCATGTCGGTGGCGGCACGGTGGAAATGCCGATCTGGGAATTTCCGTTCCGCTTCGATTTCATGTGCCGGCCGGACTGGATCAAGCCGGGTACGCGCGTCATCAACGAACTCGATCTGGGCGCCGCGCTGACCGGCGCCATGCCGCTCGATCCGCCGATCAAGTCGCTGTTCGTCTACAACTCGAATCCGGTGTCGCAGGCACCGAACGCCGGCCAGATCGTGGCCGGGCTGATGCGCGAAGACCTGTTCACGGTGGCCAGCGAACTGTTCATCACCGACACCGCGAAGTACGCCGACATCCTGCTGCCGGCCACCATGCAGGCGGAACAGCTCGACCTGATGGTGACCTGGGGTCATCTGTACGTGATGCTCAACACGCCGGCGATCGCGCCGCCGGGCGAATGCGTGCCCAATGTTGAACTGTTCCGCCGGCTGGCGGGTGCCATGGGCTTCACCGACGAGCACTGGTCGCTGAGCGACGAGGAAATGATCCGCCGCTCATACGACTGGGACGCCCCGGCGATGCAGGGCATCACGCTGGAAAAGCTGAAGGACAAGGGCTGGATGCGGCTCAACGTCGGTCTGCCGGGCGAGCGCGCGCCGCATGCCGAGGGCAATTTCAAGACGCCGTCGGGCAAGTGCGAATTCGCGGCCAGCGCGGCGGCCGGCGGCAATTTCGTCGTGCCGGTGTGGCGCTCGGGCTATGAAGGCATGCAGCCAGGCACGCCGGTCGACGCGGTGCCCAATTACATCCCGTCGCACGAGAACGCGGCCTCCGAAGCGGCCAGCCGCTATCCGCTGAACCTCGTGTCGCCGAAGCCGCACGCCTTCCTGAACACGCAGTACGCCAACGAGCCGACACAGCAGCGCCGGCAGGGCGAACAGCTCATCGTGATCCACCCGGTCGATGCGGGAAAGCGGGCGATCGAGCACGGCAGCTATGTGCGCGTGTTCAACGAGCGCGGCGCCTTCGAGGCGCGCGCCGAACTGAGCGAGGACGTGTCGCCCGGGCTGATGATGACCAATGTGGGCCACTGGCCCGGTCTGAACCGCAGCGGCACCGCGGTCAATTCGACCACGTCGGCGCGCCACTGCAATCTGGGTCAGGCCGGCACCTACTGCGACAATCTGGTCGAAGTGCGGAAGGTATGAGGGCGCCATGACCCATGTCGTGACCGAAAGCTGCCGCGGCTGCCGTTTCACCGACTGCGTGACGTCCTGCCCGGTGGCCTGCTTCCATGTCAATGAGGTGCGCGTCTACATCAACCCGCAGGTGTGCATCGACTGCGGCGCGTGCATACCGGCCTGCCCGGTGCGCGCCATCGTCGAGGAATTCGACCTGCAGGAAGACCAGCTGCACTGGATGGACATCAATGCGAAGGCAGCGGAGCGCTACCCGGTGATCCGCAGCAAACTGCCGCCGCTGGACGGGGCCGACGACAAGCGCCGCCAGCTCGGCTTCTGATCGCGATGTCCGTGGCAGGACAGCCAATGCGCGTGGCCATCGTCGGCAGCGGTCCGAGCGGCTTCTACGCCGCGGAGGCGCTGCTGGCGAGCGGGCTCGACGTCGAGATCGACCTGCTGGAGCGGCTACCGGTGCCTTACGGGCTGGTGCGCTTCGGCGTGGCGCCGGATCACGCGAAGCTGAAGTCGGTCAGCGCGGTGTTCGCACAGATCGCCGCCGACCCCAAACTGCGCTTCTTCGGCAATGTGGCGCTCGGCCGCGACGTGACCGCCGACGAACTGGCCGCGATGTATCACGCGGTCATCGTGGCCTGCGGCGCCGGGGCGGACCGCACGCTCGGCATTCCCGGCGAAGATCTGCCGGGCGTGCATGCGGCGGGCGATTTCGTCGGCTGGTACAACGGCAGCCCGGATCACGCCCACCTCACGTTCGACCTGTCGCAGGAGGTGGCGGTGGTCATCGGCCAGGGCAATGTGGCGATCGACGTATGCCGCATCCTCGCCCGGCCGGTCGACGAACTGCGCCGCACCGACATTGCGCAGCACGCGCTCGACGCACTGGCCGGCTCGCGCATCCGCGATATCCACCTCGTGGGGCGACGCGGTCCGGTGCAGGCGAAATTCACACCGAAGGAGCTGCGCGAACTGGGCACCCTGCCCGGCTGGCAGCCGGTGGTCGATCCGGCGGCGCTCGAACCCGGCGAGGCCTGCCGGCGCGAACTGGCGCTGCCCGGCGTCGTGCATGCAGCGAAGAATCTGGACATCCTGCGCGGCTTCGCCGCCCGGCCGATGGAGGCCGGGCGGCGCATCCACCTGCACTTCCTGCGCGCGCCGGCGGCCCTGCACGGTGACGAACGCGTGCGCAGGATCGCGCTGGCCGGGCAGCAACTGTCCGGCGAGCCGGGTGCGCAGTCCGCCGTGACCACGGGCGAGCAATTCGAGCTGGACGCAGGGCTGGTGTTCCGCAGCGTGGGCTATCGCGGCACCGCACTGCCTGGACTGCCGTTCGATGCCCGCGCGGGCGTGATTCCGAACGCCGGCGGCCGCATCGTCGATGCAGCCGGCCAGCCGCTGCCGGGCTGGTACGTCACCGGCTGGATCAAGCGCGGCCCGACCGGCGTCATCGGCACCAACCGTGCCGACAGCCTGGACACGGTGGCCGGACTGCTGCAGGACGTGTCGGGCTTTGCCTCACCCCGACCTGGTAGGCAGGCGTTGATGGCGCTGCTTGAGGGCCGGTCGCACCGGGTCATCGATTTCGCCGCCTGGCAGGCCATCGAACGTGTCGAACAGGCGCGCGGCCAGGCGCGTGACAAGCCGGCGGAAAAGTTCGTGCGCGTCGACGACATGCTTGCAGCCGCCCACGGCGCGCCGCCGTAGCGCGCTTGGTTGGGGCGGTAATCGACCTGGGCGCGCGGGATGACGGGGTGATGTTGGGCATCGCTGCGCTCACCCCAACCTACGAGTGGTGCAGAGCGGACGTTGCGGCGAGATCTCCTGGTGGGTGACCTTGGGGTGTTGGGCATCGCTGCGCTCACCCCAACCTACGGGTCGTCACGCCGCCGTCGGATGCTTTTGTAGGTTGGGGTGAGCGCAGCGAAGCCCAACAGCGATCGACGCCCAGCGGCGCACTTCAGGCGAGCAGCGCCTGCATGATGCGGCGCTGCACGCTGCGCGGCGCGAGGCGTGCGGACCAGGCGGACAGCTTGTTCGCCAGCCCCGGCACCACGCCGGCGCGGCCCTGCATCAGCGCGCGGATGCCCGCTTCGGCGACCGGGCGCGGCGACATCATCATCAGGTTCAACGTGGCTGACACATGGTGGCCTGAGCCTTTGAAAAACGCCGTCTTCGTGACGCCGGGCGACAGTACGGTGACCGTCACGCCGGCCGGCGCCAGTTCGTCGTGCAGCGCCTCGCCCAGCGCCAGCACATAGTGCTTGGTGCCCGCGTATGCGGCGTAGAGCGGTGCCGGCATGAAGCCGAGCAGGCTGGCCACCAGCAGGATGCGGCCGCGACCGCGGCGCGCCATGTCCTGCCCGTACTGCTGCGTCAGTTCGGTCAGCGTGACCATGTTGAGCTGCAGCATCTGCGCCAGCCGCACCGGATCGGCGTCGAGCAGCGGACCGTGCAGACCGAAGCCGGCGTTGTTGATCAGCGTGTCGATCCGCAGCCCGCGCGCAGCGGTGCGCCGCTTGAGCTCGGCGCCGGCGCCGGGCGCCGACAGGTCGATGCCTTCCACGACCACTTCGAGGCCGTGCGCGCTGCGCAGCGCCTCGGCCAGCCCTTCCATGTCGGCGACGCCGCGCGCGGCGAGCACGAGGTTCATTCGCCGGGCGGCGAGGATGTGGGCGAACTCAACGCCCAGACCGCTGGATGCGCCGGTGATGAGTGCCCAGTTGCCGCTGTTCGATGTCTGCATTTCAGTGCTCCGTCTGCAAGCGAGGGGGACGCGAAGGGGCGTGTCCGGCGGCCGGTGCGCCGATGCGGAACCACAGCGCGAACAGCGCCGGCAGGAACAGCAGCGTCAGCACGGTGCCGACCGCGGTCCCCCCGATCAAGGTATAGGCCAGCGCGCCCCAGAAGGTCGAGGTGGTCAGCGGGATGAACGCCAGCACCGCCGCCACTGCAGTCAGCAGCACCGGCCGGGCACGCTGCACCGTGGCCTCGACGACGGCGTCGTAGCGATCCAGGCCGGCGGCACTGTTGGCTTCGATCTGGCCGACCAGGATGAGCGTGTTGCGCATCAGGATGCCGGCCAGCCCGATCAGGCCGAGGATGGCGTTGAAGCCGAACGGCTGGTCGAACAGCAGCAGCGCGGGCGCCGCACCGATCAGCCCGAGCGGCGCCGTCAGGAACACCATGGTCATCGCGGAAAAGGAACGCACCTGGATCATGATCACCGTCAGCATCAGCAGCAGCATGACCGGGAACACCGCCGCCAGCGCGAGATTGGCCTTGTTGCTTTCCTCGATCGAGCCGCCGGTGTCGATGCGGTAGCCGTCCGGCAGCGCGGCGCGCAGGTCGGTCAGCGCACGGTCGATGCCGGCCGACACGTCCGGCGGCTGCACATGCTCTGCGATGTCGCCGCGCACCACGATGGTCGGGTGGCGGTCGCGCCGGTGCAGCACCGGCTCTTCCTGCTGCACCTCGGTGCGGCCGATCTGGGCCAGCGGAATGCGCCGGCCGTCGGCGGCGATCAGCGACAGGGCGTCGAGCGTGGCCGGATCGCTTCGATCGCGACCGCCGACGCGCGCCACCACCGCCACCGAACGGATGTCTTCGCGCAGCTCCGTCACCGTCACACCGTCGAGCAGGAACTGCAGCTGCTGTGCCGCCTCGGCCGGCGACAGGCCGATCTGACGCAGCCGCGACTGATCGAGCACGAAGCGCAGCGTGGCGGCCGGCCCTGTATTGTCGCGGTGCACCTCGCGCATGTCCGGGTGGGCGCGCATCACCGCCTCGACGTCGCTGGCGATGGCGCGCAGCCGGTCGAGGTCCGGGCCGCTGACGCGGTAGGACACCGGGAACGGCACCGGCGGGCCGAACAGCAGTTGCGTGGCACGCACGCGCGCCTCCGGCGCGAGGCCCTCGGCGACGCGTTCGCGCAGTCGCTGCCTGAGACGGTCGCGTTCCGCGGCGCCGGCGGTCAGCACGATGATCTTGGCGAATGCCGGATCGGGCAGTTCCTGCGACAGCGAAAAGAAGAAGCGCGGCGCGCCCTGCCCGATGTACGCGGTGACGACGCGCGACTCCGGTTGCTGCCTGAGCCAGCCCTCGACCGTTTCGGTCGTGCGCTGCGTGGCGGCGATGTCGCTGCCGGACGGCAGCGTCACCTCGACGATCAGTTCCGGCCGCTCGGACACCGGGAAGAACTGCTTCTTCACGACGACCATCGCCGCCACCGATGCACCGAACATCAGCAGCACGACCAGCGCCACCGTGCCCTTGCGCCGCACGCACCACGCGACCAGCGCGCGCAGCTGCCGGTAGCGCGGCGTATCGTAGATGGCGCGGGCGCCGCCGGGCACGGCGGCCACGGCCGGCAGCAGTTTGACGCCCAGATAGGGCGTGAACACCACGGCGACCAGCCAGGACATCAGCAGCGAAAAGGCGACGATCCAGAAAATGTTGCCCGCGTACTCACCCGCGCTCGACGCGGCGAAGCCGACCGGCATCAGGCCGATCACCGTCACCGCGGTGCCGGACAGCATGGGCGCGGCGGTCACCGTCCACGCGTGTGCGGCCGCTTCGACGCGCGCCATGCCTTCCTGCATCTTCACCACCATCATCTCGATGGCGATGATGGCGTCGTCCACCAGCAGGCCGAGTGACAGGATGAGCGCACCCAGCGTGATGCGGTCGAATTCGCGCCCGGTCATCAGCATGACGATGAAGACGGCCGCCAGCGTCAGCGGCACCGCCGCGGCGACGATCACGCCCTCGCGCCAGCCGAGCGACAGGAAGCTCACGCCGGTCACCACCGCCAGCGCGACGAAGAACTTCAGCATGAATTCGTCCACCGCCTGGGTGATGTTCACCGCCTGGTCGGAAATCTTCGTGAAGCTGAGGCCGAGCGGCAGTTCGGCGGCGAGGGCCGCTTCTTCGGCGGCGAGTGCGCGGTCAAGCTCCAGGCCGTTCCAGCCGGGCCGCATCACCACGCCGACGATCATCGACGGCTCACCGTCGTGGCGGATCAGGAAGGTGGCCGGATCCTCGAAGCCGCGCCGGATGTCGGCGATGTCGCCCAGCCGGAAGGTGCGGTCGCCGGCGCGCACCGGGGTGTCGCGCAGCGTGTCGACACCGGCGTAGGCGCCGTCGAGCCGCAGGAACACGCGCGGGCCGTCGGTGCCGACCGAGCCGGCCGGCGTCACCGCGTTCTGTCGCGCCAGCGCGTCGAAAATGTCGCGCGCATCGATGCCCAGCGTGGTCAGCCGCTCGTACGACAGCTCGACGAACACCCGCTCCGGCCGCTCGCCGATGATGTTCACCTTGTTCACACCGGGCACGCGCAGCAGCCGCTCGCGCAGCCGCTCCGCCTCGCGCACCAGATCGCGTTGCGGCAGGTCGCGCGCCTTGAGCGCATACAGCGCGAAATTCACGTCGGAATATTCGTCATTGATGAACGGCCCGTAGACGCCGGGCGGCAGGCGCCGCGCCTCGTCACCCAACTTCTTGCGCGCCTGGTAGAACTGCTCCGGCACGTCGGCCGGGCGGGTCGAATCCTTCAGCGTCAGCGTGGCGAACACCAGGCCGGGCCGGGTGAAGGTTTCCACCCGGTCGTAGCCGGCCAGTTCCTGCATACGCTTTTCCAGCGGCTCGGCCACCAGATCCTGCATCTGCTGTGCGGTGGCACCGGGCCAGGCGGCGCTGAAGGTCATCACCTTGATGCTGAACACCGGGTCTTCGGCCCGGCCCAGCTTGAAGAAGGCAAACACGCCGGACACCGCCACCGCGATGATCAGGAACAACGTGACCGCGCGTTCGCGCACGGCGAGCGCCGACAGGTTGAGGCGGCTCATGGCGCACGCCCCGCAGCGGCGAGCGTCGTGTCGAGGCCGCGCACGGCGCTGCCTTCGCGCAGCAGGTGGGCGCCGAGCGCGACGATGCGTTCGCCGGCACTCAGGCCGGCGGAAATCGACGCGCTGTCGTGACCCAGACCGGCCAGCGTGACCGGGCGGAAGGTGACTCGGCTGGTGTCGCCGGCCTGTTCGATCACCCACACGCCCGGGCCCTGGCCGGCGTCGTGCAGCGCGGCGATCGGCACCCGCACCCGCTCGCCCGCTGCTTCGCCCGACATGCGGTCGAGCGCAAGGGTCACCGTGCTGCCGATCGGTGCCTGCGCCGCGGCGCCGTCGAGCAGGTAGCGCGCTTCGAAGGTGCGGCTGCGCGGGTCGGCCGCGTCGGACAACTGGCGCAGGCGGGCCGTGAAGGTGGTGTCCGGCAGGCTGTGCAAGGTGGCGGTGGCGCCCGAGCCGACGGCCGGGCGCACCGATTCGGGCAGGTTGACCAGCGCCTCGCGCGCCCCCGAGCGCGCCAGCCGCACGACCGGCTCGCCGGCGCGCACCACCTGGCCCGGCTCGACGAGGGTGTCCACCACCACGCCATCGCTGTCAGCCACCAGCAGCGCGTAGCCGGCCGCATTGCGCGCCACCTGCTGCTGCGCCAGCGCCGCGTCGAGGAGGGCCTGCGCGCTGTCGGCGCCGGCGACCGCCTGGTCGCGCACCTGGGCCGACACGGCGCCCTGCTCCACCATTCCGCGCAGCCGCTGCTCGTCGGCGCGCGCCTGTATCGCGCGCGCCCGCGCCGCCTCGACCGCCGCGGCCTGCGCCGCGAGCGCCAGATCGAGGTCGGCGGCATCGAGGCGCATCAGCGGCTGGCCGCGCCGTACCGTCTGACCGGTATCGACCAGACGCTCGACCACCTTGCCGGCGACCCGGAAACCCAGATCACCGACCACGCGCGACGTCACCACGCCGGTGTAGGACTGCGACGCCGCACGATCCGGCTGCACGACGGCGACGGCCACGCGCGGCACACCGGTGCGCGGATCGGGTTGTGCCGGCTGGGTGCATGCGGCGAGGGCAAGAACGAGAGGGATTGCGAATACGACGCCGATGACGGCGGGGCGGCGAAGCGGGCGGGCATCCATGACCGGGCACTTTCGGAAAGAGAGCGCCCAGTTTCGTAACAAGTTACGAATAAGTCAACTAGTAACCTGAAAACTGTCGCTCAAGGCGAAAGGCTGCGCAGCACCAGGCTGGACACCGCCGCCGCATTCACGGCGATCTCCTCGCGCGGCGTCTGCTCGAGCATCACCGGATGGCAGAACGGCGACGTGGTGACGAAGATGGCGCGGCACACCTCGTCGAGCGGCGTCTTGCGCTCGAATTCGCCTCGCTCGCGGCCATCGGCGACGATGCGGCACAGCGCCTGCAGGATGGCGTCCTTGTGCTGCGCCACCGAGCCCCAGCCCTCTTCGACCGCCGCAACCACGATGTCGTGCAGCCGGCGCTCGTTGAAAAACAGTTCGAAGCCTTCTTCGAAAAGCGCGCGGTAGAAGCGTCTCAGCCGATCGGATGCCGACGTGTCCTCGCTCGCGATGGCCATCAGCCGTTCGTCCAGCGGCTGCAGCGTCATCCTGCAGACCGCTTCGCCGATCGCCTGCTTGGACTCGAAGAAGCGATAGACGTAGGCGCTCGACACGCCGATGGCGCGCGCCAGGTCGGCCACCGTGGTCTTCTGGTAACCGTAGTGACGGAAGTGTTCGTCGGCGGCGGCGATGATCTGCTCGCGCCGTTCGTGTTCGACCGGGCCGCGCTGACCGGTCGCCAAAGGGGTGTCGTGGGCTGCGATGTCATCCATGAAGCAAGGTTACAAGGTCGACCCTGCATTGACAACGAGTAACGAGTATATAAACTTGTAACTCTTTATCAGGAGCGCGCCATGCCGTCATCCCTCCGCCGCCTGCCGACTGCCGCTGTCTGGATGCTGACCGGCCTCACCCTGGGCGGCTGCGCGGTCGGCCCCGACTTCCGCCGCCCCGAGCCAACGACCGGCACGCATTTCGTGTCGGCCAACGCCGTCGACGCGCGCAGCGCACCGGCCGGTGCCGAAGATCCTGCGCGTTGGTGGACCGGCTTCGACGACCCGCTGCTCGACCGCATCGTCGCGCGCGTGCTGGCCGGCAACCTCGATCTGGCGATCGCGGCGGCACGGCTCGAACAGGCGCGCGCCGGACTGGCGGTGCGCACGGCCATCCAGCGACCGTCCGGCCAGTTGGGCGCCGAGGCGGCCACCGGCCGGCTGTCGATGCAGACGCCGCTGGGTCGCCTGCTCGACGCGCGCCCCGGCTTTGACCGCACGGCCGACGAATACGCACTCAATGCGGGGTCCAGCTGGGAACTGGACCTGTTCGGCGGCCTGCAGCGCGGCGAGGACGCCGCCCGCGCCGACTATCTGGCGGCCGGTGCCGGCGAGGCTGGCGCGCGACTGGCCGTCGTCGCGCAGGCGGCCGACACCTATATATATGTGCGGGCGCTGCAGTCGCGGCTGCAGGTGCTGCACGAACAGATCGATACGCAGCGCCGTCTGGTCGGGCTGATTGCGCTGCAGGTGTCGCGCGGTCTGGCCGCCGAACTGCAGCACGATCAGGCACAGGGTGCGCTGGCGGAAGTCGAGGCCGCGCTGCCCGCACTCGAAGCCGGGCGCGATGCCGCGATGTTCGCGCTCGACGTGCTGACCGGCGAAGCCCCCGGCCACTGGCGCGCCGAACTGGAACTGCCCGCTGCGCTGCCGCGTGCGCCGGCGGTCGCCACTGCGGGCGGCCCCGCCAGCCTGATCCGGCGCCGGCCCGACCTGATGGCGGCCGAATACCGGCTGGCAGCCTCGAATGCGCGCATCGGCGAAGCCATCGCCGCGTACTACCCGCGCATGGCGCTGACCGGCCTGCTGGGTTTTGCCACGGCGGGCGGTGGCAGCCTGATCGCGTCGGGCGCCGCGCAGGCGCGTCTGGCCGCCGGCCTGCGCTGGCGCCTGTTCGACTTCGGGCGTGTCGATGCCGAAGTGGCCGCCGCCCGCGGCGGCGAAGCCGAGGCGCTGGCGCTCTACCGGCAGGCCGTGCTGCGTGCCACCGAAGAGGTCGAGAATGCGTTCACCGCGCTGGTCAAGCGCGAGGCGCAGGCCGCGACGCTGAGCACCGGCGAGGCGGCGCTGACCCGGGCACGCACGCGCGCCTTCGCGGCCTGGCAGGGCGGCGTGGTCAGTCTGGTCGAGGTGCTCGACGCCGACAGCCGGCTGCTGCGCGCGCGCGACGCGCGCATCCAGGCCGAAGCCGACGCCGCGCGGGCCGCAGTGGCATCGTTCCGCGCGCTGGGCGGCGGCTGGCAGCCGGCCGTGACCGATGACACACGGCCACGACCGGTCGCGGGCACGCCGGGCACCGAAGGGTAAGGTTGGCGCTGTCGCGCCGGTCTGATCGAGGGTCCAGCGACCCCGTGATGACCGATGCCCGCGATGCCCCTGCCGCCGCCCCCGCACTTTGCTCTTCCCCTTCCACGGCCCGGAAGCGAAGCCGGCCCGGCCGACGCCAGCGTACTGGTGAAACCGCCCGCGCGCGGCCTGGTCATCGCCTTCATCGTTGCGACCGTAATCAGCGTGGTGCTGGCCAGCGCGGTGTATCTGCAGACGCGGGCGCTCGAACGGGCGTCGGAACGGCTGTTCACTATGCGCCTGCCCGCGCTGGAGGCGATCTCGAGCCTGCGCGGACCGATCGCGGCACAGCAGGCCATCCTGTATCGCTATTACGCCAGCCGCGACGTGAATGAATTCCGGCAGCTGTACCGCAGCAATCACGCCATGCTGGTGACGCATCTGGACAAGCTGGAGCACGCGCTCGACGACCAGGACGCGACGATCTGCCGCATCG
Source organism: Methyloversatilis sp. XJ19-49 (assembly GCF_024580145.1). Classification (GTDB taxonomy): domain Bacteria; phylum Pseudomonadota; class Gammaproteobacteria; order Burkholderiales; family Rhodocyclaceae; genus Methyloversatilis. The sequence continues at coordinate 151,174 of NZ_JANINI010000006.1, read as the reverse complement.
GTCTGGGCGAAGTGCAGAGCTTGGCGGAACAGCTCGAAAGCACGCTGTCCAGCCCGCGACCGGATGATGGCGCGGCCATGGCGCTGCTGTCGCAGGTGGGCATGCATGCCGACCAGATGGGGGGTGAGCTGGCCAGCATCGTCGACGACATCCGCAGCGAGTTCAGCGCCAGTGTCGAGGAAACCCACGCCGCGACGCGTTTCATCGCCTTCATCGTCTATGGCTATTCGGCCGTCCTGCTGCTGCTTGGCACGCTGGTGGCATTCAACCTGAAGCGATACTTCGAGGCCAGCGGCCACCAGCGCACGATTGCGCTGTTTCCCGAGCGCAACCCGTCGGCCGTGCTGCGGCTGGACAGCAGGGGTGCGATCACCTACGCCAACCCGGGGGCGCGCGACCTGCTGGCGGTGATCGGGCACGCCGGTGGCGAACCGTTGCGGCTGCTGCCCGATGACCTCGCCGAGCGGCTGCAAGCGCTGCGCGAGGCCGCGCCACCGTCGGCCGACTGGGAATACGCGGTCGGCAATCGCATCCTGCACTGCAAGGCGCACTACATCGAACAGGACGACGTGTTTCACGCCTACCCGGTGGACGTGACCGCGCAGCGCGAAGCGGAGCGCGCACTCAATGACGCACTCGGTCAGGTGAGCGAACTGGGCAAGCGGCTGGCCGACGAGAACGTCTATCTGAAGGCGGAAATGCTGACGGCGACACCGTCGTCGGACATCGTCGGCCAGAGCCCGAGGTTGAACGAGGTGCTGGCGCGCATCGACCAGGTCGCCGGCACATCGGCCACCGTGCTCATCCTCGGCGAGAGCGGCGTCGGCAAGGAATCGCTGGCACGCGCGCTGCACGACCGCAGCGACCGCAGGGACAAGCCCTTCATCAAGCTGAATTGCGCGGCCATCCCGTCGAATCTGGTCGAAAGCGAACTGTTCGGCCACGAAAAAGGCGCCTTCACCGGTGCCGCGACACGCCGGCTCGGCCGCTTCGAACTGGCTGACGGCGGCACGCTGTTCCTCGACGAGATCGGCGAGCTGCCGCCGGACACCCAGGCCAAGCTGCTGCGCGTGCTGCAGGAGCACGAGTTCGAGCGCGTCGGCGGGCAGACCACGGTCAAGGTCGACGTGCGCATCGTCGTCGCCACGCACCGCGACCTCAAGGCCATGGTGAAGGACGGCAGCTTCCGCGCCGATCTGTACTACCGCATCAATGTGTTCCCGGTCGAGCTGCCGCCGCTGCGCCAGCGACGCGAAGACATTCCGGCGCTGGTTGCGCACTTCCTGAAGAAATTCTCGACCGACCATGGCAAGGCGATCGACGGCGTATCGGCACGCGCACTGGAGCGGCTGCAGGCCTACGACTGGCCGGGCAACATCCGCGAACTGCAGAACGTGATCGAGCGCGCCACCATCGTTTGCCGCGGCAGCGTGCTCGACGTGCCCCCGCTGGGCGACAACACGGGTCCGCCAGCCGCGACCCCGGCCACCGCGCTCGACCTCGAATCGGTCGAGCGCCGCCACATCACCCAGGTGCTGGGCGACCGCAACTGGGTCATCGAAGGCAAATCCGGCGCCGCCGCCACGCTGGGCCTGGCTGCCGGCACCCTGCGCTCACGCATGAAAAAGCTCGGTATCGAACGGCCACGGGGTGGGTGAGCCGAGGGCTGGCTGCGGGAGCTTGCTGTGGGAGCTTGCTGTGGGAGCTTGCTGTGGGAGCTTGCTGTGGGAGCTTGCTGTGGGAGCTTGCTGTGGGAGCTTGCTGTGGGAGCGGCGGCCTCGCCGCGATCGATACCGCGATGATCGCTGATCAACGCGCCGATCGCGGCGAGGCCGCCGCTCCCACAGGCCGCCGCTCCCACAGGTCGTCGCTCAAACAGGGGGCCACTTGCACAGGGGACCTCGCCCACAGTGCCACCATCGCGTCAAGGATGGCTCCCACAGCCTCTGCGGCCGCGCAACGGCGGATCAACCGTAGCGCTGCCTCGCCACGACGGCCAGGCCGCAGCCGACGCTGCCGTACAGGTCGCCCTCCACCGGGCGGGCTTTCGGGAAGCGCCGCGACAGCGCGTCACGCAGCACCGGCACGGCACTCGATCCGCCGGTGAAGAACAGCGTGTCGAGCGTATCCGCCCGCACACCGGCGTGATCCAGGCAGCGCTGCGCGGCGGCGCACACACGTTCTATCTCGGCTGAGATGGCAGCTTCGAACTGTGGGCGCGTCAGGGTCACCGCCAGGCCGGCTTCGGCCACATCGAGATCGAGCTCGCAGGCGAGTGCCTGCGACAGTTCGATCTTCGCCGCTTCCGAGCGCATGGCGATGCGGTGGCCGCTGCGCTCGCGCACCACGCGCAGCAGGCGGTCGAAGCGCTTCGTGTCGACCACGTCGAGTCGCATGTCCTGCAGGCTGGCGAGCACGGCGCGCGGATAGGCGAGATGGATGGTGTGCCAGGTAGCCAGCTGGAAATAGGTGGTGTTGGGCAGGATGGCGCCGCTGGCCAGCAGACCGCCCATGCCCAGCTCCGGCATGACGCAGGCGAGCGAGAGCCGCTTGTCGAAATCGGTGCCACCGATATGCACGCCGCTGGTGCCCAGCAGATCGGCGCTGCGGTCGGTCGCATTGCGCCGCTCGGGCGACAGGCGGACCAGGGAAAAGTCGGACGTGCCGCCGCCGATGTCGACCACCAGCACCAGCGATTCCCGCTCGACCGTCTGTTCGAACGCATGCGCCGCGGCGATCGGTTCGAACTGGAAACTGACGTCGCGGAAGCCCAGTCCGCGCACGATCTGCGCCAGCGTGTCTTCGGCCAGCTGATCGGCTTCGGGGTCATCGTCGACGAAATACACCGGCCGGCCGATGACCACCTGGTCGAAGCCGCAGCGCGCCGCGGTTTCGGCGCGCTTGCGGATTTCGGCAAGAAAGCCGCCGATGAGGTCGCGGAACGCGAGGTGACGGCCGCCCACATCGGTGCCGGTGTCCATCAGGCCGCTGCCGAGCAGGCTTTTCATCGAGCGCATCAGCCGCCCCTCGTAACCTTCGAGGTATTCGTTGAGCGCGGCGCGACCGAACGACATCGTGTCTTCGTCGAGATTGAAGAACACGGCCGACGGCAGCGTCAGCCGACCCGCTTCCAGCGGCAACAGACGGGCGACCGCACCGTCGTGCACCGCGGCGGTGGAGTTGGAGGTACCGAAATCGATGCCGCAGGCGGTCAGGCTCATGATGCGTTCAACCTGAAAACCTCATTTGATCGACGCCTTGGGCAGGGTTGGCGGTGTACGGCAAGGCGCGATGACGCAGCAGGATGGCTCCCTGCACGGACGAGCAACGCAGCCGGGCGAAAGCAGGAAAGTTGCAAGGGCAATGTCTTCCATCGATGTTTCAAGCGATCAACTGATGAGGTCTTCAGGTTCAGTACATGGACAACAAGGGCGCGCAGCCTACGGCGCTGCGCAAGCCGGGTCAAACGCCGGCGGCCGGCGCGATCGCTTCCAGCCGGTAGCCGGCCGCCTTCCAGCCGTCGATGCCGCCGAGCAGCGGACGCGCGTCGGCGATGCCGGCCGCGCGCAGCTTCAAGGTGGCACGCACCGCCGACACGTCGTTCGGGCACGCGCAATACACGATGACCGGACGGTCGCGCGGCAGCCGGTGCGCCTCGGCATCGATCCGTTCGAGCGCGATCTGCAGCGCACCGGGAATGCGCACCGGTTCGGCGTCGGTGATCAGCCCCGAGCGCACGTCAATCACCGTCACGTCGACGCCGCTGTCGAGCATGTCAAGCAGGTCGGCGGGCGCCAGCCGGACCGCGCGCAGCGCCTTCATCGCGCGCTGGCGGTCGAACCAGCGATACCCGATGTACAACGCGAGCAGCGTGCCGACCACCGCGGCCGCCACCGAACCCAGGCCGGCCAGATAGTCGAGCACGGCGCCGATCTGTTCGTGGAACACCAGCCCGATGGCCAGCGCTGCACCGGCCCACAGCACGGCACCGGCAGTATTGAACAGCATGAAGGCGCTCGGCCGCATGCCCAGCGCACCGGCCAGCGGCGGCGCCAGCGTGGACAGGCCGGGCACGAACTTGGCGATCACCAGCGTCGCCAGACCGTAGCGCGTGAAGGTGGACTCACTGGTGCGCACGCAGGTGTCGGGCGACAGCGAAATGCGGCACAGGAGTTTCAGCACGCGATGGCCGTGCCGGCGCCCGGCGACGTACCAGGCCAGATCACCCAGCGTCGACGCCAGCACCGCCACCAGCAGGGCGATCACCCCGTAGATCGGGTCGTCGGCCACGCGCGCGCCTGCAAGCATGACCAGCGGCATGGCCGGAATCGGCACCCCGAGCTGCTCCGCCAGCACCACTGCAAACAACAGCCACAGGCCGTATTCGGCCGTCAATCCAGTCACCTTTTTCCCCTGCAGGCTCGCGCATCGGTCGACGATGACACATCGTCGCAACGCCATGCGCTCCGTCAGCTGCAGATGGGGGTAAAAACCTGAATTGCGACCCGCATGTCAGACGGTCAACCGCGGTTTCCAGGTTCACTGCACCGTGTGTCGCAGCAGGCGCAGGCATTCCACGGTGGCGGCCAGATCGGCGGCGAGGTAATCGTCGTCGGTGCGGATCATCGGATCCGCACCGCATTCGAGCAGCAGTGCCAGCATGTCGTGCTTGCCGCTGGACGCCGTGTACATCAGTGCGGTGGCGCCGGTGTCGTTGCGGTTGTCGACATGGATGCCTGCCGCGACCAGCGCGCGAACGATGCCGGCCTGACCGGACACGCAGGCCAGCCACAGCGCGTTGTTGCCGTCGCCGTTGCGCCGGTTGACAGCCACCCCGAGCGCCAGCAGCTCATCGACAAGTTCGGCCCGGCCGGACAGTGCCGCGCGCATCAACGGCGTCAGGCCGTGTTCGCGGGAAACATCGAGATCGGCGGCGTCGAAGCCGTGTTCGGCCACGAAGGCCTGCAGCGCGGCCGAACCGCTGCCCGACGAGGGCTGCCCGGCGCCTGCTGCCGCACGCCGGGCCAGCGCCGCGGCGAGCGCATCGTGGCCGCCGTCGACGCTGTAGACCTCGGCGTAGCGGAAGTCGGCGAACATGCCCGCCCAGGTCTTGCTGGCGTTGCCGTGGTAACAGTAGATGAGCACCGGCGTCGCCCGGCCGACCGCCTGCATGGCGTCGCCGAAGCCGGCTTCGGTCAGGTGCTGCGCGCCGTCGATGTGCGCGCGCTCGAAACTGGCGCGGTCGCGCGTGTCGAACAGTGCCAGCGACGCGACGCCGCCGCTGCGATGGCGCAGCAGCAGGTCGGCCGCCTGATCGGCGGGAATGCAGCGATGGCGGGACGCGGTTGCGGTGTCGTTCATGGCGTGGGTTCCGGTTCGGCCGGGGTGCGCTGCGCATAGGCCGGCGATGATTCGATGCGCGCATCGTCGATCGCGCGCCCGAGGGTGAAGTGGTACAGCGTCTGGTGCGCCGTGCCTTCGAGGCCGATCAGTTCGTGCACGGCGTCGTCGAAAAAGCAGCCGATGCCGGTGCCGCGCAGGCCCATCGCCTCCGCTTCGGCATAGAGCACCTGACCAATGAGTCCGGCCTGCCGGTGCAAATCGCGATAGTTGGCGGCGGATGCCGCCAGCGCGGCTTCGAACTCGCACAGCATGCCGAGCGCGAGGCAGGCGTTGGCGGCGATGTCCTGATGGCAGTGTAGGCTGCGGGCAAGACGCGCGAGCGCCATCGGTTCCATCGCCGCCAGCCGGTAGAGCGGCACGGCGACACCGTCCACGGGCACCAGATCGTGCTGGCGGGCCAGCCGCGCCGGCACGCCCTGTTCGACGCGACCGCGCGACAGCAGATAGACCCCGGGTGACAAGCCTTCGACGCGATGCACGAACAGCAGCAGGTCGATGCGCCAGCCGCCGGGCAGCGCGTCCCACGGCATGGCTCCGGACGGCTGCAGCCGTTCCAGCAGACGTTCAAACGCGTCACCCGCCATCACCTCCCGCGCATCGAAACGCTGCGCGCTGCGCCGCCCCAGCAAGACCTCGCCGACCGATCGTCCGCGCTGTGCGAGCACGGCAGCCCCGCGTGTTGCGCGCGCGCCCGTCCGATACTCGTCGGCAACAGTTACTGCGCCCTGCACGGCACCGCGGGTGGCGGCCGCCGCCTCGCCCACCACCGCCCAGCGATACATCGGATGGCGGTCCACCGTGCTCGCCGTGCCGAACCACTGTACGCGTCCGAGTTCGGGCAGTGGCGGACCGTCGCCGCCATCGCAGCCGATGGCGAGAAGCAGTTCGGCCTCCTCGATCTCGGTGTCGATGGCGCGGCGTGCCGGAAAGTCCTGCAGGCGATCGGTGCCGGCGAGCGCCGCCAACGACGCACCGTCGATGTCCGGCTGCGCCTGCAGCGTCCAACCGAGCACGGCCGCCGCATAACGCAACGCGCCGACTGCGTGACCGGTGTCCAGCTGGCAGTAGCGGAAGGCGCGTTCGCCGTATTTCCATGCCTCGCGCCACATGACTGACGTCAGCACGACGTGCACGCCGGCATCCCCGGCGGAACCGGCACCATGGCGGGCGCGGCATTCCAGCTCGTGCGTCTCCGGCAGGTAGTGGTACAGCCCGTCAGCGAGCGTATCGAGCCCGCGTATCACCAGATACGCCTCCACCGGGTGCAGGTTGCCGCTGGACGGATTGGCGCGCACCGCCCAGCGGTCCGGGCCGCTCGATTTCCACGCCGTCAGCCCGAGCGACAGGTGCAGCAGCGCGCCCAGCGTGTGCAGCGACAGCGGCAACGGCGGCAACGGCGCATCGAGTGCGGCGAAATCCTGATCAAGGCGCGGTCGGGCCGGATTGGCGTCGTCGGTCGCCAGCGGCAGCGTGCTGCGCGGCGCACCTTCGAAGTGCCGGAATGGCGAAGGCTGCGCGTCCCAGTCCAGCGTTTCCGGGCCGGCGGCATACGCGACGTAGCGGTGGCGGGTCCGCAGATGATAGGCACGCACGACGTCGGCAGCCGACGCGGTGGCGTCCGCCGCCGGCCACATTTCAGTCGTCGTCATCGTCGTCCGAAACACCGTTCTTGCGCGGCACCGTTTCCGGGTCGCAGATGATCGGCCGATAGATTTCGATGCGGTCGCCCGGGCGCAGCGGTGCGTCCTTCTTCACCACCTTGCCGAACACGCCGACCTTCTGCCGGCTGAGGTCGATGTCCGGACACAGCTTCAGGATGCCCGACAGCTCGATGCCTTCGGCCACCGTGCAGGTGTCCGGCACGTCGATCTTCAGCCAGTGGTTGGCGATACTTCCAGCGTAGGCAACGGCGATCCGCATGGCGCGCCTCCTTCAGTGAGCCGCCTGCGCGCCGGCCAGCGCCGCGGCACGCCGATCGGCGCGTCGCTGCAACCAGCGGCGCCCGGCGATCAGCAGGCCGAGCGCCAGGAATCCGCCCGGCGGCAGGATCATGAACAGTGCGCCGGAATCCGCCGGCAGCACCTTCGTTTCGAGAAACGCGAAATGCGGCCCGAGCAGCAGATGTGCATTCGCGAACAGCGTGCCGGCACCGGTGATTTCGCGCAGCGCTCCCATCACGGTCAGCGCCAGCGTGAAGCCGAGGCCGGTGGCCAGACCGTCGAACGCCGATAGCGCCGCGGACTGGCGCGACGCGAAGGCTTCGGCGCGGCCGAGCACCGCGCAATTGACGACAATCAGCGCGATGAAGATGCCAAGCACCTTGTACAGGTCGTGGAACCAGGCGTTCAGGCACATATCGACCAGCGTCACCATGCCGGCGATCAGCACGATGAAGACCGGGATGCGCACTTCGTCGCTGACCCAGTGACGCAGCGACGAGATGAGCGCATTCGACATGACCAGCACGACCATGGTCGCCAGACCCATGCCCAGACCGTTGGTCGCGCTGCTGGTCACCGCCATGGCCGGGCACAGCCCGAGCATCTGGCCGAGCACCGCGTTGTTGTCCCACAGGCCGTCGCGTGCGACCGCCCTGGCTGTCGGGCTGTCACTCATGGTTTCTCTCCGTTGACCGGCACCGCCTCGCCACCCGCCTCAGCCGTCAGTTCAGCGCGGTGCGCGGCGAGAAATTCGAGGCCTTTCTTCACTGTCGCAACGACCGCGCGCGGCGTGATGGTTGCGCCGGCGAACTGGTCGAAGTCGCCGCCGTCCTTCTTCACCGCCCAGCGCGCCGGTGCCGGCTGCTGCTGCGACTTGCCGTCGAAAGACCGTATCCAGTCGTGCCGAGCGACCTCGATCTTGTCACCCAGGCCCGGTGTTTCGTTGTGCTTCGTCACCCGAACGCCGACGATGCGGCCGTCGACATCGACCGCCATCAGCAGCACGATGCGCCCGCCGTAGCCGTAGCCCGACATTTCGAACAGCAGCGCGCGCAACGCGCCCTGCTTGCGCGCGCGATGCACGGTCAGCGGCGCACCATCCGGCCCGGCCAGCTGCAGCGTGTCGGTCAGCAGGTTGTTGTCGGCATAGCCGGCCGGCAGTATCTGTTCAAGCTGCTGCCGCGTGTCATCGGATTGCGCTTGCGCAATCCGGTCGCGGGTCGCGAACTGACCGAAGGCGAGGAAAGCGGTGGTCACCAGCATCACCACGCCCAGCGAGGCGCCCGGAAACCACAGTGCGTCGGGTGCGCGCGAACCGCTCATCGCGTGACCTCCTGTGCCCGGCGCGCGTCCAGCGGCTTGCCGCCGATGCGCCGGCCGAAGATGCGCGGCCGGGCCCACAGGTCGAGCAGCGGTGTGGCGGCATTCATCAGCAGGATGGCGAAACCGACACCTTCCGGATAGCCACCCCAGGTACGGATCAACCAGGTCAGCAGGCCGGCGCCGAGTGCGAATATCCACTGCCCGAACGGCGCACTGGGCGACGTGACGTAGTCGGTGGCGATGAAGAAGGCGCACAGCAACGCACCACCCGACAGCAGATGGGCGGTCGCCGGCAGGAAGGCCTGCGGCGCGGCGGCGTGCGCGATGGCGGCCGGAATGCACAGTCCGGCGAGAAAGCCGATCGGAATGCGCAGGCCGATGACGCGCTTGAACACCAGGAACAGCCCGCCGGCGCCGATCAGCAGCGCCGACGTTTCGCCCAGACTGCCGGCGCGCAGGCCCAGCATCGACTGTTCCGGCTGAAAGCCTTGCAGCGCATCGACCAGCGTCAGGCCGCGCCCGAGTTCGGTCTTTGCGTGGCCGAGCAGCGAGGCACTGGTCAGCGCATCGGGGATGCCGCCATTCAGGCCGATGGCAATCGCCTGCGCAAGGTCGGTTCCCTGGGCCAGCACCTGCGGGCTGACCCACTGCGTCATGTGAACCGGAAACGACACCAGCAGCACCGTGCGTCCGACCATGGCCGGATTGAACACATTGCAGCCCAGACCGCCGAACACCTGCTTGGCGATGACGATGGAAATGAAGCCGCCGAGCACACCCAGCCACCAGGGAGCCCATGGGGGCAGCGACATGGCGAGCAGCCAGCCGGTCAGCGCGGCCGAGCCGTCGGACAGCACCGGCACGACGCGCCGGCCGGCCCCCTGCAGGCACAGTGCTTCGGCCAGCACGCAGGACAGCACGGTGATCGCCCACAGGCAGAAGGCCGGCCAGCCGAACTGCCAGAAGCCGGCCAGGGTCGCCGGCACCAGAGCCGCCATGACGAGCGCCATGATATGGCCGCTGGTGCGCCGCGACAGCGCGTGCGGCGACGCCTGGACTGGCGAGTTCACGCCGATTCCTCCTGCGTGGCGGACACCTTCGCCGCTGCCTCGGCCGCCTGCGCGGCGGCACGCTCGGCCTTGCGGCGGGCGTGCATCTCGGCCTTTTCACGCGCCTCGCGTTCGTGGCGCGCGGTGCGCGCCTCGGTCAGTTCGCGCACCTCGTCGAGCCGCTTGCGTTCGCGTTCGCGCGCCATCAGTTCGCCGCGGGCGTGCGCGAAGTACTGCACCAGCGGTATGCGCGACGGACACACATAGCCGCAGGCGCCGCAGGTGAGGCAGTCGCGCAGGCCGATGTCCTCGGCCTGCCCCAGTTCGCCGGCATTGATGCGGTTGGCCATCTCCAGCGGCATCAGGCCGACCGGACAGGCGACGACACAGCTGCCGCAGCGGATGCAGGCGCTCGGCTCGCGTTCGCCGACTTCGGCCACGGTCAGCGCGAGCACGCCGCTGGCGCCTTTGCCGACCGGTACATCGAGGTCGGGCACCGCCACGCCCATCATCGGCCCGCCGACCACCAACCGGGCCGGCTCGCGCGTCAGTCCGCCGGCGCGCTCGACCAGCCATGACAGCGGCGTGCCGACACGCACGCGCATGTTGCGCGGCGCCGCAACGGCACCGCCGGCCACCGTGATCACCCGCTCGGTCAGCGCTTCGCCGTGGCGCAGTGCACGCCACACCGCCGCCGCCGTGCCCACGTTGTGCACCACCACGCCGACGTCGGCCGCCCGTCCGCCGGCCGGCGGCTCGACACCGAGAAGCGTGTGGATGAGCTGACGCTCGGCACCCATCGGATACCGGCTCGGAATGCGCACCACCGACACTTCAGGGTAGGGATGTGCCGCCAGCTTCATGGCGTCGATGGCATCCGGCTTGTTGTCCTCGATGCCCACCAGCAGGTGCTGCGCCCCGGTGGCGCGCAGCAGCAGGCGCGCGCCCTCGATGATGTCGCCGGCGCGCTCCTGCATCAGCCGGTCGTCGCACGACAGATAGGGCTCGCATTCGCTGCCGTTGAGGATGACGGTGTGGATGCTGCTGCGCTGGCCCAGTGCGAGCTTGACCGCTGCCGGAAACGCGGCGCCGCCCATGCCGACGATGCCGGCCGCCGCGACGCGACGGGCAATCTCTTCCGGCGCCAGATTGATCGGATACGGTTCGACATCGCGCTGCACCCAGCGGTCGAGACCATCCGGGCGCAGCGTGATGCCCTGCCCGGGCAACCCCGACGGATGCGGCATCGGCGCGTCGCCGATCGCCATCACCGTGCCCGACGTCGACGCGTGCACGTGCGCCGAAACGTGCCCCACCGCTTCGGCCACCAGCTGACCGCGCAGCACGTGGTCGCCAACCTTCACCACCGGCCGCGCCGGTGCGCCGGCCTGCTGCGACAGCGGCAGCACCAGCAGCGGCGGCAGCCCGGCATCGGCGATGTCCAGCCCGGCCGCCGGAAACTTGTGGCTGTCCGGATGGATGCCCCAGCGCGTGAGCAGGCGCCGGATCGGCGGAATGACGACGTGAGCCATGACGTCAGGCCGCCATCACGGGCTTCGGCATCACCCAGGTGCCCGCCGTGGCCGGCAGTGGCTGCATCGTGATGGCGCCGGTCGGACATTTGTCGGCGCACTGGTTGCAGCCGGTGCAGGCTTCGGCGAACACGCCGTGCAGCTGCTTCATCGCGCCGACGATGGCATCGGACGGACACAGGCGGTAGCACTTGGTGCAGCCGATGCAGATCGCATCCTCGATGACCGCGATCTTCGGCGCCTCTTCCATGTCGTCGTCGCCCAGCGTGATGCCGAGATGCCCGGCGATCGCCAGCGCGACCACCTTGCCGCCGGGCGGGCAGCAGGTCGGCGATGCCTCGCCCTCGACGATGGCCTGCGCCGCACCTTCGCATCCGGGGAAGCCGCACTGACCGCAATTGGCGGCCGGCAGCATGGCCACGATCTCTTCGACGCGGCTGTCGCCTTCCACGGCGAACTTGCGCGCCGCCACGCCGAGCACGACGCCCAGACCGGAGCCGATCGCTGCCAGGCTCATCACTGCGGTGATCATCTGTTCCATTTCAGCCTCCTCCCGCCGGTACGAGCCCGGTGAAACCCATGAAAGCCAGCGCCAGCAGGCTGGCCGTGACGAACGCGATCGGCGCGCCCTCGAAAATGTCGGGCACGCGCGCCAGCTGAAGCCGCTCGCGCAGCCCGGCGAACAGCACCATCACCAATGTGAAACCGACACCGGATGCGAAACCGGTCAGCACGCTCATGCCGACGCCGAGTGCCGACTGCGCATTGAGCAGCGGGATGCCGAGCACGGCGCAGTTGGTGGTGATGAGCGGCAGATAGATGCCGAGCACGCGGTGCAGGTCGGGTGTGGATTTGCGCATCGCCATTTCGACGAACTGCACGACCGCGGCGATGACTACGATGTACGACAGGATGCGCAGATAGCCCAGATCGAAGGGCCGCAGCAGCATGTGCTCGAGCACCCAGGCGGCCAGCGCCGACAGTGTCATGACGAAGGTGGTCGCCAGCCCCATGCCGAAGGCGCTGTCGATCTTCTTCGACACGCCCATGAAGGGGCACAGGCCGAGGAAGCGGACCAGCACCACGTTGTTGACCAGCGCTATGCCGATTACTGCAAGCAAGACATCACGCATTGCGACCTCCTTGTTGCAGGCCTCAATGCATGCGGCGTGCCATGCCCGCGCCAACCCGCGTCCGCGCTGTCGGCACAGCAGCGCGAATCCGCCGCAACGGCCGTACCGGCGCGAATTCCGGCTGCCGGCAGCGCAATCCAGAAGTCGAACGAGCGACTCGCCGCCTGTCGTGCTGCAGCGCGTCGGCAACCCTACAAATTCGACATGACTTGTCTGACGGTCGCGGTACGCACGACGAACAAAAAAGCAAGTCTTTGATCCATAGCAAGTTTTCAAACTGGCCCGCAAGTTGCGTATTCCCTGCCAAACCCTTCCATGCAGGAGAGTCCGACATGAACCGCCCGATCTATCTGGACTACGCCGCCACCACACCCGTCGATCCGCGAGTGGTCGGAAAGATGATGCCCTGGCTGTTCGACAACTTCGGCAATCCAGCCAGCCGCTCGCATGCCTACGGCTGGGCCGCGGAAGAAGCGGTGGAACTGGCCCGCGAACAGGTGGCCGCGCTGGTCGGCGCCGATCCGCGCTCCATCGTATGGACCTCCGGCGCCACGGAATCGAACAACCTGGCCATCAAGGGCGCGATGCAGTTCCACGCCGGTCGCGGCAAGCATGTCGTGACCGTGAAGACCGAACACAAGTCGGTGCTCGACACGGTGCGCGAACTGGAACGCGCCGGCTGTGACGTGACGGTGCTCGACGTGCAGGACAACGGCCTGCTCGACCTCGACGTGTTCCGCGCCGCGCTGCGGCCGGACACGGTGATCGCTTCGGTCATGTTCGTGAACAACGAGACCGGCGTCATCCAGGACATCGCCGCACTGGGCGCCATCTGCCGCGAGAAGGGCGTGCTGTTCCACGTCGATGGCGCGCAGGCCACCGGCAAGGTGCCGTTCAGTCTGGACGAGCTGCCGGTCGACCTGATGTCGCTGTCGGCCCACAAGACCTACGGCCCGAAAGGCATCGGCGCGCTCTATGTCAGCCGCAAGCCACGCGTGCGCATCGACGCCATCATCCACGGCGGCGGCCACGAGCGCGGCATGCGTTCCGGCACGCTGGCGACGCACCAGATCGTCGGCATGGGCGAAGCCTACTGGCTGGCGCGCGAAAACATGGGCAGCGAGAACGAACGCATCCGCTCGCTGCGCGATCGCCTGATGAACGGGCTGATGGCGCTCGATCAGGTGTTCGTCAACGGCGACCTCGAACAGCGCGTGCCGCACAACCTCAACCTCAGCTTCAATTTCGTCGAAGGCGAATCGCTGCTGATGGGCATGAAGGACGTCGCCGTATCGTCCGGCTCGGCCTGTACCTCGGCCAGTCTGGAACCGTCCTACGTACTGCGCGCCATGGGCCGCAGCGACGAACTTGCGCACAGCTCGATCCGCTTCTCGATCGGCCGCTTCACGACGCAGCAGGAAGTCGATGCGGTGATCGAGAAGGTCAGCACCGCGGTGAACAAGCTGCGCGAACTGTCGCCACTTTGGGACATGCACAACGAAGGCATCGATCTGGCGACGGTTCAGTGGGCCAGTCACTGAGCGGCGCAGGCAACACCCCCCTCACTTACCCCCACTCACCCCTTTAAGCGGAGAAACACCATGGCATACAGCGACAAGGTGCTTGACCACTACGACAACCCGCGCAACGTGGGCGGCTACTCGAACCAGGACGAAGACGTCGGTACCGGAATGGTCGGCGCACCGGCCTGCGGCGACGTCATGAAGCTGCAGATCAAGGTCGGTGCCGACGGCATCATCGAAGACGCGAAGTTCAAGACCTACGGCTGCGGCTCGGCCATCGCCTCGTCGTCGCTGGTCACCGAATGGGTCAAGGGCAAGACGCTGGACGAGGCCCTGGCGATCAAGAACACCGAAATCGCCGAAGAGCTCGCGCTGCCGCCGGTGAAGATCCACTGCTCCATCCTGGCCGAAGACGCGATCAAGGCCGCCGTCGCCGATTACCGCACCAAGCAGACCGCCGCCAACACGGCCGTCGAAGCCGCCTGAAAGGACCCGTCATGAACACGCTTTCCGATACCCCCGTTGCCCTGGCGAGCTCGCCTGCCCTGTCGCCGATCACCTTCTGCGAAGCGGCTGCCAGCAAGGTGGCCGAAATGATTGCCGAAGAGGGCAATCCGGCGCTGAAGCTGCGCGTCTATGTGACCGGCGGCGGCTGTTCCGGCTTCCAGTACGGCTTCGCCTTCGAAGAGACGGTGAACGAGGACGACACGCACATCGTGCAGTCCGGCGTCACGCTGCTCGCCGACTCGATGAGCCTGCAGTACCTGATGGGCGCCGAGATCGATTTCGAGGACGGCCTCGAAGGATCGCGCTTCATCATCCGCAACCCGAACGCGACTTCGTCGTGCGGCTGCGGCAGTTCGTTCTCGATGTGATCGGAGGCCGGCCATGACCATCACCATCAGTGAAGCCGCGGCGCGGCATGTGCAGAAAAGTCTGGCCAGACGCGGCCAGGGCGTCGGCCTGCGGCTGGCAGTGAAGACCAGCGGCTGTTCCGGGCTGGCATACGCGCTTGAGTTCGCGGACGCCGCCGAAGCGGAGGACGTCAGCTTCGAAAGCCATGGCGTCACCGTGCTGGTCGACCCCAAGAGCCTGCCCTTTCTCGACGGCACCGAACTCGACTTCGTGCGTGAAGGCCTGAACGAAGGCTTCAAGTTCAACAATCCGAACGTCAAGGCAGCCTGCGGCTGCGGCGAAAGCTTCGGCGTCTGAAGCCTGCTGCGCCGGCGTCACCACCGAAACGGGAGTAGCCCATCATGGCCTTGCTGCAGATTGCCGAACCGGGCCTCAGCGCCGCACCGCACCAGCACCGGCTGGCGGTCGGCATCGATCTGGGCACCACCAACTCGCTGGTCGCCACGGTGGCCAGCGGACTGTCGCGCGTGCTGCCCGACGCCGAAGGGCGCCGTCTGCTGCCGTCGGTGGTGCGCTACGCCGAGAGCGACATCGTGGTCGGCCACGCCGCGCAGGCCGCGCAGGTCGACGACCCGGGCAACACCATCGTGTCGGTGAAACGTTTCATGGGACGCACGCTGTCCGATCTCGACGCGTCGGTGCACACGCCCTACACGCTGGTGGATACGCCGGGCATGCTCAGTCTGGCCACCCGCAGCGGCGTGCGCTCGCCGGTCGAAGTGTCGGCCGACATCCTGCGTTCGCTGCGCCAGCGCGCCGAAGAGGGCCTGGGGGGCGATCTGGTCGGCGCCGTCATCACGGTGCCGGCCTATTTCGACGATGCGCAGCGTCAGGCCACCAAGGATGCGGCGCGCCTCGCCGGCCTCAATGTGCTGCGCCTGCTCAACGAACCCACGGCTGCCGCCATCGCCTACGGGCTGGATAACGCAGCGCAGGGCGTGTTCGCCATCTACGACCTGGGCGGCGGCACCTTCGACATTTCGATCCTGAAGCTTTCGCAGGGCATGTTCGAAGTGCTGTCCACCGCCGGCGATGCCGCACTCGGCGGCGACGATTTCGACCATCGCATCGCCGACTGGCTGCGGCAGAACCTGGCACTCGCAGCGACCTCCGCCGGCGAAACGCGCATGATGCTGGCGCGGGCGCGGAGCGCCAAGGAGGCGCTGTCGAGTGCACCGATTACATCGATCGCCGGCCAGCTGGACGATGGACGCAACTTCAGTTTCGAACTGACGCGCGACCAGTTCGAAAGCCTGACCGCCGATCTGGTGGCACGCAGCATGGCGCCGGTACGGCGCGCGCTGCGCGACGCGGGCATCGCCGCCGACGAGGTCGACGGTGTGGTGCTGGTCGGCGGCTCGACCCGCATGCCACAGGTCCGCGACGCGGTCGGGAAGCTGTTCGGCCGCGAGCCGTTGAGCGACCTCGATCCGGACGAAGTGGTGGCGCTGGGCGCTGCCATGCAGGCCAACGTGCTCGCCGGCAACAACCCCGGCGGCGATGGCGACTGGCTGCTGCTCGATGTCTGCCCGCTGTCGCTCGGTCTGGAAACGATGGGCGGTCTGGTCGAGAAGGTCATCCCGCGCAACACCACGCTGCCGGCCGCACGCGCACAGGAATTCACCACCTACAAGGACGGCCAGACCGCGATGGCGATCCACGTCGTGCAGGGCGAACGCGAACTGGTGAGCGACTGCCGTTCGCTGGCGCGCTTCGAACTGCGCGGCATTCCGGCGATGGTGGCCGGCGCGCCACGCATCCGCGTCACCTTCCAGATCGACGCCGACGGCATGCTGTCGGTGTCGGCCCGGGAGCAGACCAGCGGCACCGAGGCGCACATCGAAATCAAGCCGTCCTACGGCCTGAGCGACACGCAGATCGCCGACATGCTGACCGACGCCTGGGGCAAGGCCGACGTCGACATGGCGGCGCGCATGCTGCGCGAGGCGCAGGTCGATGCCCGACGTCTGGTCGATGCGACCGAAGCCGCGCTGGCGGAAGACGGCCATGCGCTGCTGACACACGATGAATTCGTGGCTGTGCAATCGGCGATGTTCGCGCTGGCCGACGAACTGGAAAGCGGCACCGACCTGCCGCGCCTCAAACGCGCCAGCGAGGCGCTCAATGCCGCCACCACCCACTTTGCCGGGCTGCGCATGGATGCCGGCATCCGTCGCGCGCTGTCCGGCACGCGGATATCCGCGCTGCAGTCATGAGCCGGATCACCGTACTGCCTCATCCGCAGCTGTGCCCGACCGGCACCAGCTTCGAAGCAACGGCCGGCACGACCGTGTGCGACGCGCTTCTGGCGCACGACATTGCGATCGAGCACGCGTGCGAAAAGGTCGCTGCCTGCGCCACCTGCCACATCTACGTACGTCAGGGCGCGTCGTCGGTCAATGTCCCGGACGACGACGAAGAGGATCAGCTCGATGATGCCTGGGGCCTGGAAGCCGCATCGCGACTCGCCTGCTGCGTGCGCCTCGGCCAGGCGGACCTGACGATAGAACTGCCGATGCACACGCGCAATCTTGCGCGCGAGTGATGCGCCCGAACATTCGGGCACGGTGAAACGGGGCATGTTCGTTGCGCGGCGGAAGCGCCTTCCGGGCGCTCTCGCCGCGCACCCTTTTTTCGGACTACCACTCCTTCTGCAGGCCCCACGGATGCGAACCGGGCACCAGCTCGACCTTGAGCCCCTTGGTCGCGATGTCTTCCAGCGTCCGGTAGAAGGTTGCCTCGTGCATCAGCGTGCCCTTGGTCGTGTACAGCGCGACGTACTTCGACGGCAGGTCGACCTCGATGACGAAATCGCCGCCCGGGTCCTGCACGCTGCGCGCCTTGCCGTTCCAGTCGATGAAATAGCCGTTTTCACTGGTCATCGCAGGTCTCCCGGTTTCAAGCCGTCGCCGGTGCTTCGAGCACCGCGACCGCACTGACCGTGACGTTGTTCTTCGTCGCATCGGTATACGGACACACCTTCAGCGCGCGCTCGACCAGCGAGTCGGCGGTCGGCTGGTCGATGCCGTGCAGCACCGTGGTGAAGCGGATCGCCATCCGGTAGGCCTCTTCGAAGTTCTTGAACAGCGATATTTCCGCTTCGACCATGCAGCCCTTCACCGGCAGCCGGTCGGCGCGCACGATGTGCCGCACCGAGTTCTCGAAACAGGCGGCCCAGGCGGCCGCGAACAGCTGCTCCGGATTGCTGCCGGGTTTCTTGCCGCCCATTTCGGCGGGCGCGGCGAGGTCGAGCTTCAATGTGCCGTCTTCGCTCTGCACGCGGCCGTTGCGGCCGCCCTGGCTGAAGACGCGGGTTTTGTAGATGAGGTCCATGGCCGTTCCCGGTGAGTGATGAAGAAAGGTGTCAGCTCGAACAGCTGACCGACATGCCGGCCGCCCAGTCCGGCGGTGGTGCGGCGTAGCGGGCACAGTCCGGCTGGTCGTCGAAAGGCCGGCGCAGGCAGTCGAACACGGCGCGCACTTCGCCGAAATCGCCCTCGCGCGCGCGGCGGAGCGCCGCCTCGGCCATCCAGTTGCGCAGCACGTAGCGCG
This sequence comes from Methyloversatilis sp. XJ19-49, assembly GCF_024580145.1. Classification (GTDB taxonomy): domain Bacteria; phylum Pseudomonadota; class Gammaproteobacteria; order Burkholderiales; family Rhodocyclaceae; genus Methyloversatilis. The sequence continues at coordinate 132,804 of NZ_JANINI010000006.1, read as the reverse complement.
GATTGACCGCGCGCATCGCCGGCTTGCGCACCGCATCGCGACTGCCTTCGCGAGCGAGTCGCGCGCGCCAGCCGAGCAGCCAGGCATCGCACGCCTCGCGGTCGGCGAACAGGTCACGCAGCGGCGCGTCAATGACGGCGCGCGCGTCGCGCAGAACCGCTCCGGGCAGGCCTGAGAGCGCGCGGAAGAACAGCGTGTAGTCGATGCGCTGCAGTTGCAGCAGGCCGAGGGTGGCGCCGATGAAGTCGGCATCGCCGGGCTGCGCCGTCGCCAGGCCGAGGCGGGCCCGCATCCGTTGCGCGAAGTACGCGTCGAAGGCCGGCGTGTAGTGATCGTCGACCAGCGTACGCGTGACGTCGGGATGGCCGATCAGCGGCCCCAGCGCGTCGGCCAGCACATACAGGTTCCACAGGCCGATGCGCGGCTGCGCACGGAAGGCGTAGCGCCCGTACGTGTCGGAGTGATTGCAGATATGCCCGGCGTCGAAGGCTTCCATGAAGCCGAACGGACCGTAGTCCAGCGTCAGCCCGAGGATGGACATGTTGTCGGTGTTCATCACGCCATGCATGAAGCCGATCGCCTGCCAGTGCGCGATCAGCTCGCCGGTGCGGCGCGCGACGTCGGCCAGCAGCGCTTCGAACGGCTTCGGCGCATCGCGCAGATGCGGCAGGAAATCGTCGATCACGTGATCGGCCAGCGTGCGCAGGCTGGCGACATCGTCCTTGTCGGCGAAGTACTCGAAACTGCCGAAGCGCACGAAGGTCGGCGCGATGCGCGTCACCACCGCAGCCGTTTCCATCGTTTCACGCTGCACCGGCAGCGACGAGCCGATGACGCACAGCGCGCGCGTGGTCGGTATGCCGAGCGCGGCCATCGCCTCGGAACAGAGGAATTCGCGGATCGACGAACGCAGCACCGCACGCCCGTCGGCGAAGCGCGAATACGGTGTCGGTCCCGCCCCCTTGAGTTGCAGCTCAAGGGGACCCGACGGCGTGCGCACGCCACCGAGCAGGTGGGCGCGACCATCGCCCAGGCGCCCCGACCAGCTGCCGAACTGGTGCCCGCCATAGACCGCCGCCAGCGGTTCGCTACCGCGCAGCAGCGCGTTGCCGGCGAAGGCGTCGACGAATTCCGGCCGCATCCTCTGCGCGACGTCGAGGCCGATCAGCGCCGCCGCATCGTCGCTCGCCGCCACCAGATGCGGCGACGGCAGCGGCGACGGCGCCAGCCGCGAATGAAAGGCGGCTGGCAACCTTGCGTAGCGGTTGTCGAAGGCGAGCGCTTCCAGTGCAAGGCCGGGCGGATGGGTGAGGGGTGCGTTCATGTCGTGCCTGCTGTCATCGCAGTGACCTAGCAAGAATCGCGCACGCTGGGGAAGCGGACGATTGCATTGCGAATGCGCGGTGGCGATGCGCCAAACGCGACAAAGTCGACGTCGCGTCCTTCGGTCGCCCCCGCAGCGCCGCCATGCGGCGCGACAAGGCGCCGTGGAACGATGCTTGCTGAACCCGATGCATCTGATTGCTACCCGGAGGACCGCACCATGCTGGATACCCTGATCGTCGGCGCCGGACTGTGCGGCCTGAGCATCGCCGGCCGGCTGCAATCGGCCGGACGCGACTTTCTGCTGATCGATGCGCGGCCCCGCGCGGGCGGGCGCATCGAAACCGTGCCGGGCGCGGCCGGCACGGCAGCACTCGATCTTGGACCCGGCTGGTACTGGCCGCAGACGCAGCCGCGCATGGTGAAGCTTCTCGCCGAACTCGGGCTCGACGGCCATGCGCAGCACGACAGCGGCGTCATCCTGCATCTGGCCAGCACGGATTCGAGCCCTGAACCGCTGGCCCAGGATGGCGTGCACAACGGCGCGCACCGCGTCTCCGGCGGCATGGGCGCCATTGTCTCCGCGCTGGTGCATGGGCTTGCGCCGGACCGCCTGCGCACCGGCTGCAGGCTGCTGCGACTGGTCGACCGCGGCGACTTCGTCGAGGCGCACTGCCGCAGCCCGCAGGAGGACTTCGTCATTGCTGCGCGACACGTGGTGCTGGCGATGCCGCCGCGGCTGGTGGCCGAGCACATCGCCTTCGAACCCGTGCTCGACGCGCCGCTGATGCAGGCGCTGCAGGACACGCCGACCTGGATGTCCGCCCAGGCCAAGGCCGCGATGCGCTACCGCCATGCCTTCTGGCGTGATACCGGTCTGTCGGGCAACGCCTTCGTGTCGCATCCGCAGGCGGTGCTGGCTGAAATCTTCGACGCCTGCGACGAACGCAGCGACGCCGCGGCGCTCGGCGGCTTCGTCGCGCTGTCGCCCGCGCAGCGCAGGACCTACGCCGCTTCGCTGGAACTGCTGGTGCGCAGTCAGCTGGCGCAGCTGTTCGGTCCGCCTGCCGACGAAGGTGAGCTGCACCTGCGCGACTGGGCGAACGAACCGCTGACCTGCAGCGCGCGCGACGCGGCCGCCCCGAGTCAGCACCCGGAGGACGGTTGCGAGGCGCTGGCCGCCGACCGCTGGGAGGGTCGATTGCTGCTGGGTGGCAGCGAAACCGCGGCGCGCGGCGCAGGTTATCTGGAAGGCGCACTCGACGCCGCGACGCGCATCGCCAACCGCCTGCTGGCGCGCGCGGCGACCTCGCACGCGCTCCTGTCACCGGCCAACGAAGGCAGCGTGCGCCACTTCACCGACTGGGTGGCCGGGCAGCGCAGGCTGTGCGCCAATCTGTACCGGCAGCGCATAGCGCGCGCACTGGCGGCGCAGCAGAGCGAGGACCTGACGCGCAACGTGCTGCTCGACGTGATCGATCAGCTGTATGCCGACGCACTGGCCGAACTCGTCACCCTGTCCTTCGACACGCGTGGCGTCGCCGTCGAACAGGGCCGCTCCGTCTTGACACCTGCCGTGCTGGCGCCCTTCTCCGGCCTCAGCGACGCATTGCTGGGCGAAGCGCTGAAGCACAACGGCACCTCCTGTGCGCTCTCGAACTTCCCGGACGAGGCCCAGCCGTCGGCGCGTTACCGGCATGAAATCCGGCGCGATCTCGCACTTGCCTGGCGCGCCTTCGCGCAATCGGTCAATGCACTGCTGCTCGACAAGGCGGACAACCCCAGGGCGCTGCATTGATGGGCGTGTCGCACCCGCACCGCGCAAGTGTGGGGTTTGTCGCAAGCGTAAGGTTCCAGCCACGCCGCGCTAAGCAGGCCAAGCAGTTGAATAAAAAGGAAAACCGTCGGTGGCACGGAAATGGCTAAAAGAAACCTGCCAGCCCCATTCGCCCGGATCGCCCTGATTGCCCATTGGCGCGTCAGCAGAACAAGGAGTTCGTCATGCAAAGTGCAGCAGCGAGTTACGTCAGTCTGGATGCCCTGAAATCCAACCGCAATGCGCTGGCCGAGCCGGTCGAGGCGCCCGCCCACGCCGGCTGCGGTACCTCCGGCGGCGAGGGAAAGGCCAGTTGCGGTACCTCCGACGGTCCGGACGACATGCCGGCCGACGTCTGGAACAAGGTCAAGAATCACCCCTGTTATTCGGAAGAAGCGCATCACCACTACGCCCGCATGCATGTAGCGGTGGCGCCGGCCTGCAACATCCAGTGCAACTACTGCAACCGCAAGTACGACTGTTCGAACGAATCGCGCCCGGGCGTCGTGTCGCAGAAGCTTACGCCGGAGCAGGCGGTGAAGAAGGTGGTCGCGGTCGCCAGCGAAATCCCGCAGATGACGGTGCTCGGCATCGCCGGCCCGGGCGATTCACTGGCCAGCCCGAAGAAGACCTTCGAAACCTTCCGCATGCTTCAGGAACAGGCGCCGGACATCAAGCTGTGCCTGTCCACCAACGGCCTCGCGCTGCCCGGTCTGGTCGATGAAATCTGCAAGTACAACATCGACCACGTGACCATCACGATCAACATGGTCGATCCCGAAGTGGGCGCCAAGATCTATCCGTGGATCTTCTGGGACCACCGCCGCGTCACCGGCGTAGAGGCGGCGACCATCCTGCACCAGCAGCAGATGCTCGGACTGGAAATGCTGACCGCGCGCGGCGTGCTGACCAAGATCAATTCGGTGCTGATCCCCGGCATCAACGACGAACACCTGATCGAGGTGAACCGCGAGGTGAAGAAGCGCGGCGCCTTCCTGCACAACATCATGCCGCTGATTTCGGAAGCCGAGCACGGCACGGTGTTCGGCCTGACCGGCCAGCGCGGCCCGACGGCGCAGGAACTGAAGGCAGTGCAGGACGCCTGCATGGGCGGCGCCAACCTGATGCGGCATTGCCGGCAGTGCCGCGCCGACGCGGTCGGCCTGCTCGGCGAAGACCGCAGCGAGGAATTCACGCTCGACAAGATCGAAGAGATGGAAGTGGTGTACGACCTCGATCGCCGCCGCAGCTACCAGGATCGCGTCGAGGCTGAACGCCAGGCTCAGCATGCCGCCAAGGTCGAGGCGCTCGCCGCGACGCAGGACGCCGGTGCCGCCGACGGCATCAAGGTGCTGGTCGCTGTGGCCACCACCGGTGGTGGCCGGGTGAACCAGCACTTCGGCCACGCCGACGAATTCCAGATCTTCGAAGTGTCGGCCGGTGAGGCGCTGTTCGTCGGTCACCGCCGGGTGGACCTGTTCTGCCAGGGCGGCTACGGCGAAGACGAAAAGCTGCCGTCCATCGTCACCGCGATCAACGACTGCCACGCCGTGCTGGTGTCGAAGATCGGCGCCTGCCCGCGCGACGAGCTGAAGACCGCCGGCATCGAACCGGTCGACAACTACGTCGATGAATTCATCGAGAAGGCCGCGCTGTCGTGGTTCGCTGACTACACCGGGCGCGTCGCACGCGGCGAGACGGTGCATGTGGCGCGCGGCGACGCATCGATCCGCCAGGGCGCATTCACGGCCGCCGCATGACCCGATGACCCACGCGACCGCGGCAGCGTGCCGCGGTCACTTCCGAAGGGAGATCACCATGTCGCTCAAGATCATCGCCGACCTCTGTACCGGCTGTTCGGCCTGCGAGCCGGAATGTCCGAACGAAGCCATCAGCGAAAAAAAGAACATCTTCATCATCGACCCCGATAAATGCACGGAATGCGAAGGCGACTACGACACATCGCAATGTGTGGCGGTGTGTCCGGTCGACCATTGCATTCTTCCCCTTGCAGCGTAAGGAAAGACCCATGACAAACGTAACCCTGACACCCGCAGCAGCAAAGTTCATGTCGCGCATGGTGCGCTTCTCCGGCGAGCCCGAAGGCGCCGGCTTCCGCCTGCAGGTCAGCGCGGGCGGCTGCTCCGGCTTCAATTCGGAGTTCACCGTCGAGGCCCAGCTGCAGGCGGGCGATGCGCTGGTCGAGACCTCCGGCGTACGCCTCTTCCTGCCGGCCGAATCGCGCCTGCTGCTCGAAGGCGTGACGATCGATTTCTCGGACACCCCGACCAAGAGCGGCTTGACCTTCATCAACCCGAATCAGGCCCCGTGCGCGTGCAGCAGCAGTTCGACCGGTGCGCAGGCGACGCACAGCCACGCCAGCGGTCATGGCGACAGCCACGCGATGCCCGGCGTCGTGTCGGTCGGCATCGACGCGATCCGGCGCGGCTGAGGGCACTGCGATGTGGTCGGAGAGGCAAACGGATGACATCGCCGACTTCGATCTGGCGGTGCTCGGCGGCGGCCTGCCCGCCGAAGCCGAGCGCCTGATCGGTCGTGCCGGCCTCATCCGGGGCCAGGTCGAAGAAGCGCTCGCGCTGCTCGATCAGGCCCACGCACTGGCGCCGCACCATCCGGCCACGCTGATCGCGCTGTACCGCTTCCACTTCTACGGCAACCGGCTGGACGAGGCACTTGCCGTTTCGCTGCGCGCACTCGCCATGGCGTCGGCCGCTCTCGGGCTGCCGTCCGACTGGCGGCAGGTGGGCGCGGACGCGCGCTTCGGCGCACTCGAGCCGCTGCCGCGCTTCTATCTGTTTTCGCTGAAGGGCTTTGCCTATCTGAACCTGCGTCTGGGCGACCACGACACCGGTCGCGCCGCACTCGCCCGACTGGCCGAACTGGACCCGGCCAACCGGGTCGGTCACCGCGTGCTTGACGACGTGCTCGCCCGCATGGGACGCGACGACATCGGCTACGAGGACTGCCCGGACGTGGCCAAGGCAAGCCGGGTGGAGGCGTGATGATCACCGGACCCACGGATCCGGTCGGCGTCGAGGACGACATTCCGCCGGTCGACTGGCACGGCGTACCGCTCGACTGCACGACCTGTGGCACGCGCAGCGAACTGATCCGCTGCGAGCGCGGCCACGCCTGCGTGCAGGACCGCTATGCCAAGCGCATCGATCGCTTCTTCCGCTGGAATCCGGAGGTCAGCAACGACTACCTGGCGCACCCGTATTTCGAAGTGCGCGCCATCGCCTGCCGGCAGGCCGACGTATTCCACCTGCAGCCGCTGATCGACGACGAGGACGAAACGGTGCGCCTGTCGGTGGCCGTGCGCCTGCCGCTGACGCAGGCGGTGCGCCTGCGCAACGACCCGCATCGCGAAGTGCGCATCCGCGTGGCGATGCGCCTGGAAGGACGCGAACTGCTGGCGATGGCCAACGACGACGACTACTACGTGCGCAAGCTGGTGGCGCGCCGGCTGCCCGAAGCGCTGGTCCCGCGGATGCTCGATGACCGTGAGTGGGAGGTGCGGCTCGAAGCGGTCAAGCGGGTCGGCATGCCGGCGCTGCTGCGCATGTGCGACGACCGCGAGATCGCGGTGCGGCGCGAGGTGGTGGCGCGGCTGCCGGTGGCGCAGCTGTACCGCATGGCGCACGACCCGGCGTGGGAAGTGCGCTGGGAAGTGGCGCAGCGCGCCGGCCGCGAGCTTGCTCGCCTGATGGCGCAAGGCGACGAGGAGGCGGAGGTGCGCGAAGAAGCGCTCGCGCGCCTGAAGACACTGGACCAGCAGACGGGAGCACAGCATGAGTGACATCAGCCGCGACAGCGACACGGTCGAACTGACCGCCGACCCGATCTTCCAGTACGGCGAAAAAGTGGTCAGCCGGTTCACGATCCGCAACGACGGAACGTATTGCGGCAAGGACATCGGCGAGGTGCTGGCCAAGAAGGGGGACGTCGGATTCGTCACCTCGATCGGCACCTTCCTGCAGCAGTACTACATCTATGCGGTCGAGTTCCTCGGTACCGGCCATCGCGTCGGCATGCGCGGTCGCGAACTGGTATCGCTCGACAACCTGCCGCCGCACGTGATCGAGATACTCGGCGATCGTGTCACGCAATTGGCGGCCATCAAGGCGGGAGACGAACGTGTTTGAACTGCGCGAACCGAAATTCGAATGGGGTCAGCGCGTCACGGCGCTGACCGATCTGTTCAACGATGGCTCGCACCCGGAGGTGCCGCTCGACGCCCTGCTGGTGGCCGAAGGTTCGACCGGCGAAATCGTACAGATCGGGCATCACGAAGAAGCCAACCTGCCGGTCTACATGGTCGAATTCGCCGACGGTCCGGTGGGCACCGACGACAAGCCGCGACCCTGTGTGGTCGGTGTGCTCGAAGAGGAAATCGCGCCGGCCTGACCGCCGCGCGTCCGCCCAATGAACCCGCGCACCCGCCCGCCCGCCCGGCAGCCGCAGCACGCACCGCACGCCGTGGTCGCCGAGAGCGAACTGCTGCGCCGACGCGTGCTGCGTGCACTGGAGCGGCGCGAGCGCTACCGCTACGTGCGGCCCGACGTGCAGGCTTCGGACGACGGCTGGGTGGTCACCAGTCCGTGCTGTTCGCGCAATGTCGATCCGGACGGCGGCGTCATCGACATTGCGCTGCTGCAACGCACGGGCGGCGGCTGGACGCTGAGCCGGCGCGACCATGCCAGCGCGAGCTGGGTCAGGCACTCGAAGGGCGTCCGGCTGGACGCCCTGCTCGACGTGCTGTGCGAGGACCCGCAACGGGTGTTCTGGCCATGATCTATCTCGACCACAACGCCACCACGCCGCCACTGCCGGAAGTGATCGAAGCGGTGACCGACTGCCTGCGCAGCGGCTGGGGCAACCCTTCGTCGAAGCATGGATTCGGTCAGCAGGCGCGCGGCGCACTGGCGCAGGCACGCGCCGAAGTGGCCGCGCTGGCAGGTGCGCAGCCGGTCGAGGTGGTGTTCACCAGCGGCGCCACCGAAGCCAATCACCACGCGCTCAGCGGTGCACTGTCCCGTGCCGGCGCAGCACCGCGCGTGCTGCTGTCGGCGACTGAACACAGCGGCTTCATGAAGGCCGCGCTGCGGCTGCGTGAAGTCGGCATTGCAGTCGAACTGCTGCCGGTGGATGGCCAGGGTCGGCTGCAGCTGGATGCACTGGCGACGGCGCTGACCCAGCCCGCGGCGCTGTTGTCGGTGATGACTGCCAACAATGAAACCGGCGTGCTGCAGCCGGTGACCGACATCGCCGCACAGGCGCGCGCCGCCGGCGTGCCCTTCCATGTCGACGCCACACAGATGGCCGGCAAGTTGCCGCTCGACTTCGCCGCCTGGGGTGCCGACCTGATGTCGATGTCGGCGCACAAGTTCGGCGGTCCGAAGGGCTGCGGCGCGCTCATCGTGCGCAAGGGACTGAGCTGGCCGCCGCTGCTGTCCGGCCAGCAGGAACGCGGCCGGCGCGGCGGCACCGAAAACATGCCGGGTATCGCCGGCTTTGCGGTGGCAGCAAGGGCAGCCCGCGCAACGATGCAGCCGGACGGGCTGCGCCTGGGCGCGCTGCGCGACACGCTCGAAGCCGCCCTGCGCGAAATGCTGCCCGGTCTGACCGTGTTCGGCGCCGCATCTCCTCGGCTGCCGAACACGCTGATGCTGGCCATCGCCGGTCTGTCGGCCGACCGCGTACTCGACTGTTTGGAGCGACAGGGCATCTTCGCCTCTTCCGGCGCGGCCTGTTCGTCCGGCGGCACCGAAGCATCTCACGTGCTGCGCGCGATGGGCGTATCGGCCGCCGATGCGCTCGGCGCCGTGCGGCTGTCGCTCGGCCGTGGCAACGACGCGGAACAGATCGCCCGCGTCATCCAGGCGCTGTCCTCGCTCGCACCGCAACAGCCGTCGGCCGCCGCTGCCGCGACCACCCACTGACCATCGATGAACCATCCTGAACGGAGCCGGCAATGAAAGTGATGATCCGCAAGAGCAGCAAGGGAGAACTGTCGCTCTACGTGCCGAAGAAGGACCTCGAAGAGCCGATCGTGCAGATGGAACGGCCCGACATGTGGGGCGGCCAGATCACGCTGGCCAACGGCTGGACGCTGGATCTGCCGGAGATGGCGGCCGACACGCGGCTGCCGATCACCGTCGAGGCCCGGCTCACCGGGGGGCGCGACTGACATGGGACTCGACGCCGAACAACTGACGCAGGTGGCGCGCATCACGCTTGCCGCCGCCAGCCTGCGCGAGGCAGTCGACGGCGTGCGCCGGGTGATTCCCGGCCTGCGCGCGTCGACCGTCGACGCCTTCGACATGCGTGGCGAAACACCGGCGCTGCGCATCGGCGATCGCGACCTCTTCCTGATGCACACGGACGGCCACTGCTGGTCGGTGACCAGCGATCCGCTGGTCGCCGACGGCATCGTGCTGACGCAGAACCCCTGACGCCGGAGACGCCCATGGACAGCGACTGGATTCCTCTTTCGATTGCCGACCTCGGCGCGCGCGAAGCGCAGCTGGTGGCGCAGGTCATGGATTCGGGCCGGCTGTCCGGCGGTCCGATGGTGGAGGCCTTCGAATCGGTGTTCGCCGACCTGCACGCGCGCAAGTACGCGGTGGCCGTGTCGAGCGGCATGATGGGCGCGTGGCTGGCGCTGCGCGCGCTCGGCATCGGCCCGGGCGACGAGGTGATCGCCAGCGCCTACAGCTGGCACCACGTGGCCAACGCCATCGTGCATGCCGGCGCGACGCCGGTGCTGGCCGACATCGACTACTGGTCGGGCGCTGTCGCGCCGCAGGCCGTGGCCGATGCGATCACGCCGCGCACGCGCGCCATCCTGGCCAACAACTGCAACGGTCATCCGGCTGCTTGGGCCGAACTGCGCGCACTGGCCGACCGGCACGCCATCGCGCTGATCGAGGATTCGACCGAAGCCATCGGCTCGCGCTACATGGGCCAGCTGGTCGGTACGTTCGGCGACATGTCCATCTTCGACTTTTCGCAGCCGCTGGCGCTGAACTGCGGCGAAGGCGGCATGGTGCTCACCGACGATGCGAAGCTCGCCAGCGAACTGCGCTACCTGCGCTCGCATGCGTTGGCCGACCGTAACTCGGTGTCGGTCGGCAGCCGCGTGCCGCTGGCCGCCAACATGAGCGACATCGCGGCCGCCATCGGCATCGCGCAGGCCGAACGCATCGACGAAATCCATGCCCGGCGCAAGCAGGTCGAAGTCTGGTACCACCAGCAGATGCAGACCTTCGAAGGCATCAAGCCGCCCTACCTGGCGCAGGATGTCGACGAGGTGCACTGGATGCTCTACGTCGTGCATCTGGGCAAGCGCTTCACGCTGAGCGCGCGCGCGCAGCTGGTCGAGGACCTCGACACCGAAGCGATCGAGGTGGCCGCCTACTGCCGGCCGCTGCACCACCAGTTCCACTACCAGCAGTACGGCTACAAACGCGGCCAGCTGAAGAACACCGACCGCATCGGCGACCGCTCGCTGGCGCTGCCCTTCCACGGCTTCATCGAAGAGGACGAAGTTCGCTTCGTGGTGAAGACGCTGAAGGACGCGGCGACCAATGTCGGCGCCGGCGCCGCCATCTACTGAACCCGACGCATCGCTCGAGGACCCATCATGACCCGCACTCTCACCGATCTGCCCGCCGAACTCGAACATGGCCTGCGCGCAGGCCGCATCGTGCCCTACCTGGGCCAGCACGTGCTGTCGCTGGTGCCCGACTACGCCGTGCCGGGCTCACCCGAAGCGCTGGTTGCGCTGCTCACGGCGAAGGTGTCGGTGCCGCACAAGATCCGCGGCCGGCTGACCCAGGCGGCGCAGTTCATCGAAAACTTCAAGCACCGCAAGACGCTGGTCGACCAGATGAATACCGCATTCGCCGCGGCGCCGCACTACTCGGCCATGCACAGCTGGCTGGCATCGCTCGGCGTACCGCTGATCGTCGACACCTGGTACGACGAAGCGATGGCGGCGGCGCTGCAGGCGGCCGGCGTAAAGTGGGGCGAGGTGCAGGGTCTGTCGCAGTCCGAACACTTCGGCACCTGGACCGGCTGGTACGACAGCGACGGCAATCCGCTGCCCGACCGCACACCGGACTGGCAGACCATCCTGTACAAGCCGATCGGCAGCAGCAACCCGGCCGGCAACTACCTGGTGTCGGACTCCGACTATGTCGAAGTGCTGACGGAGATCGACATCCAGACACCGATCCCGGCCGAGATCCAGGCGCTGCGCACCGGCCGCCACTTCCTGTTCATCGGCTGCCGCTTCAACGACCAGCTCACGCGCACCTTCGCACGCCAGATCATGAAGCGTTCGAGCGACACGCACTGGGCGCTGCTGTCCGAGGAGCCGACGCGCATGGAAGCGAAATTTCTGGCCGAACAGAACATCACCCGCATCGACATGTCGCTGGCTGAATTTGCGGCCCGCATGGCACCGCTCAGCGAAGCGGCCTGATTTCCCACCCCCTCACAGAAAAGGAGAAGCACACCATGGCCACCCTCACCATCATGCCGTCCGGACGCACCCGTGAAGTCGCCGCCGGCACCACGCTGCTGGCTGCCATCCTGGCCGCCGGCGAAAAGCTGGTCAGCAAGTGCGACGGTGAAGCGAAATGCGGCGAATGCCACGTCGCCATCAATGAAGGACGCAAGAGCCTGTCGAAGATCCAGCGCGCCGAAAACGCGAAGCTCGACGAGATCGTCGGCGTCAGTTCCAAGTCGCGCCTGGCCTGTCAGGCCCAGATGGGCGAAGAGAACGTGACGGTGGAAATCCTCAGCTTCGTCTGAACCTCTCAAGAACCGATTACAGGAAGAACACCATGAGCTATGACCTCATCAAGGCCGAACGCGGCCTGTGCCTCGGCAACCGCACCGGCCTGAACGGCAAGTGCAACGGCCAGACCTTTCGCTGCGAATGCGGACAGGTCGGCTGCCGCCAGACCTACGACGATGCCTGTACCGGCCAGGCCTTTTCGGCTGCCTGGCGCTGCGTGAAGTGCGGCGCAGTCGGCAAGGTCGAAGCGCTGAACTTCGAGAACCGCATCGGCGCCTGAGCCTTGGCCGATACGCTGTTCGGTGCCGCATCGCTGGCCATCCTCGAAGAGGCCTGCAGCGACGTGCTCATCCTTGGCGAAGGGCTCGCACGCGAGGACTTCGAACGTTCGCGCCTGACCCGCAGTGCGCTGTGCGGGCGCTTGAAAATCATCGCCGACTGCCTGCACGGGCTGCCCGCCGAGGCGCGCAGCCGGATGCCGGAACTGGGCTGGGATGGCTGGGACGTCACGCGCCGGGTGCTGGAAGGAGCGGCCGATCAAGACGGCACGCTGTGGTTCGCGGTCAGCTCGCTCGCGCCCGCCACGCTGATGTGGCTGCGCGTGTACCGCGAAGAGCAGCCCGCGCTGTTCGCGTTCACCGCCTGCGCCGATTGACGGCACGGCGGGAGCAGGCCGTTGTTGGGCATCGCTGCGCTCACCCCAACCTACGAACCGGTGCATGCCTTGCATGTTGGGCATCGCTGCGCTCACCCCAACCTACTGGGGTGCGGTGACCGGCACGGACTCCATACACCCGCCCCGAACAGTAGGTTGGGGTGAGCGCAGCGATGCCCAACAATCCGAACGTCAGAAATGCATCCACTGCGCTTCATCGTCACCTACGGTGATGCAGGCGCTCACCAGCCGGCCGTCGTCGCCGTAGGCATATACATGGCTCATTTCGACTTCGCCGTAAACCCGCTTCTCGCAACGCAACATGCGCCCGGCGTCATCGTAGGACGCGATGAAATAGGTGTTGCGGTTGCTCAGCGCGTCGGCTGCCAGTTCTTCGGCGAACTGCAGCGGCAGCTTCACACCGCGATAGGTCAGGAAGTAGCGCTGCCGGCTGATCGTTGCATTCATGTCGCGAGCTCAGGATGGTCGTGAGGAGAAGGAGGTGCCCGCAATGAATGTCGGACAGCTGATGGAGAAACTGCGCGCCCTGCCGCCGGATGCGACGGTACTGATCGAGGGCGATGAAGGGTATTCGCCGCTGGGCGGCATCGACGTGCAGCACAACGACAACGGGCTGCCGGATGAGGTGATCCTGCAGCCTGACATGACGCCGGATTGAGCGGGCAGTACTTCTTTCGAGAGGGGATTGTTGGGCATCGCTGCGCTCACCCCAACCTACGGAATGCGCCGATCTGCAGTTTGTAGGTTGGGGTGAGCGCAGCGATGCCCAACATCGGTGGTCGAACCGGCTTGCTCCGCTCGCACCGCCCCGATCACGGTGCTGCACAACCGCCTTCGTTCATGCCGGCCGCGCACCCTTCGGACTGTGCGCGGGAGCGCTGTGCCGCGTGACTGTCGAGGCCGATCCAGGTGTCGATAGCTGCCGGGTCAAAGCCGACCCGGCGTTCGTCGCCGACCTGCAGCAGCGGCCGGCGGATCAGCAGCGGATCGGCCAGCAGCAGAGCGAGCGCGGTGTCGCGATCGACGTCTTCCGGCACGACTCTGCCCGACTTCACGCGCGGCGATGCGCGATTGAACCAGTCGGCCACCGGCAGCGCGTCGACGAACGCCAGCAGTGCGGCCTCCGTCCACTGTGTGGCGAGCAGGCTGCGCACGTCGAGCGTATGGCCGGCGTCGAGCAGCCACTGCTTCTGCTTCGCATTGCCGCCGCACCCGGGTTTTTCGAAGAAGACGATGTGACTCATCGCAGTGCCGCACGGGGCGGGCCGGCGCCCGGCGTTTCCGCCGGGCGCAGCCGCGTCAGACTGGACGGTTCTCGTACAGGTTGCGGATCGGGCCCATCAGCTTCAGGCCCTCTTCGAACGTGACTTCCGGGAACTTGCCGGTGAACTTGAGTGCGGCGTCGGCCACGGCATCCACCTTGCCAGCTGTATCGAGCCGCTTCAGTTCGGTCTTTTCCAGATACAGCAGTTCGAGCAGTTCGTTGTACACCGTCGCCTCGTCGATCGGCAGGATGTAGAAGGTCGCGCCGCCATACTGCACCTGGTACTTCTTCGACAGGTCGATGTTGTCGCAGAACAGGAAGTACTTGCCGGTCGGCGACAGCGCGTCGCCGAGCACGTCGGCCAGCAGCTTCAGGTATTCGAACGACAGCAGGAAACCGGTCAGGAAGGGAATCTGCTGCTCGCCCTCGTGCGCGGCGGCAATCACCTGGTCCATGCTGATTTCCGGCGGACGCGCCTCGTCGGCGAACTGCTGCGCGAACTTCAGCGCGATGTCGCCGCGGAAGCCGACACGATCGGCCTTGTGGGTCGGCCCCTTGAAGACGGCGTTGAGCATCCGCTTCTCGTTTTCCAGCGTGGCAAATGCAGAGCTAGCTATGGTGATGCTCATGGTGGTTCCCCTGATCATTGCGGATGAAATCCGCGGTCTTGAAAAAAGCCTGCTCAAGCTGCTGCCGCAACGCGGCATCGTCTACGACTTCCTGCAGCGCCTGTCGCATGCAGTCCATCCACGCATCCCGTTCGGCGGTGCCGATCGGAAATGCCAGGTGTTTGCGGCGCAGCCGAGGATGGCCGCGCTCGGTCGAATAGCGCTGCGGACCGCCGGTCCACTCGACCAGATAGTTCACCAGTATCTGGCGCACAGACCGCAGGTCGGCCGAGTGCATCGCGCGAATGCCGGCCGCCGCCGGCTGCGTACTCATGTGGTGATAGAAGCGCTGGACCAGACGTTCGATCGCAGCTTCGCCACCGATGCGCTCGAAGTGGGGATTGCCGCCGGAAGAAGCTGAGCTGACGGAGGGAGCGACAGGCTTGTATGCAGGCGGGCGGGTTTCCATGGTATCGGGTACGCGTGTTGATGCAGGCATACAGCAAGCGCCGTACCCGCTCGCTGTCCGGGATGAGCAACGCCCACCTGCAGGCCGTTTGCGCCATTCGCGACAGACCTTGCGCCGAGCCGGCCATTCCGCACAGCGCTGCGATGAATGTCGCGTTTGTCACATCCGTCCGTCGGCCCGTCAGATGCCGCGCTTGCGTTGAGAACTGGCGTCCGGAATGGCTTCTGGCGATGTTGAACGCGAGTGGCACGGCAGTTGCTGAAGTGACCTCGCACCGACCATGACTCGCCGCAGTGGCAACCACGAAGACCAATAAAGGCACGAGGGGCTGCATCCGGTGGCACGGTAAGCGCCAAGGACCATACGGTCGGCGGCATCCAACTGTTCATCGACTCAGGAGTGACATCGAAATGGCAAAACTTCGGCAAATCGCCTTTTATGGCAAGGGTGGGATCGGCAAATCGACGACCTCGCAAAACACACTGGCCGCGCTGTCGGATCTGGGCCAGAAGATCCTCATCGTCGGCTGCGATCCCAAGGCCGACTCGACCCGCCTGATCCTGCACGCAAAGGCACAGGACACCATCCTGTCGCTGGCCGCCGAAGCCGGTTCGGTGGAAGACCTCGAGCTCGAGGACGTCATGAAGATCGGCTACAAGGACATCCGCTGCGTCGAGTCCGGCGGCCCGGAACCCGGCGTCGGCTGCGCCGGCCGTGGCGTGATCACCTCGATCAACTTCCTCGAGGAAAACGGTGCCTATGACGGCGTCGACTACGTCAGCTACGACGTGCTGGGCGACGTGGTGTGCGGCGGCTTCGCCATGCCCATCCGCGAGAACAAGGCGCAGGAAATCTACATCGTGATGTCGGGCGAAATGATGGCCATGTACGCGGCCAACAACATTTCCAAGGGCATTCTGAAGTACGCCAATTCGGGCGGCGTGCGCCTCGGCGGCCTGGTGTGCAACGAGCGCCAGACCGACAAGGAACTGGAACTGGCCGAGTCGCTGGCCAAGATGCTCGGTTCGCGTCTGATCCACTTCGTACCGCGCGACAACATCGTGCAGCACGCCGAACTGCGTCGCATGACGGTGCTCGAATACGCACCGGATTCGAAGCAGGCAGGCGAGTACCGCACGCTGGCCGAGAAGATCCACGCCAACGCCGGCAACGGCACGATCCCGACGCCGATCACGATGGACCAGCTCGAAGACCTGCTGATGGAGCACGGCATCATGAAGCAGATCGACGAGTCGCAGGTCGGCAAGAAGGCCACCGAAGTCGCCTGAGAAACCGAGAGTCGAGGGTCGGGAGCCGCGGGTCGCAAAGCCCGCAGGCTCCCGGCCTCCGCCGGCGACCCCACGGTTCTCCTCCCTCCGCTCTCGATACGTACAGGAGTACTCAAATGAGCATGACGATTGACGAAAAGAAGGCCCAGAACGCAGCTCTCATCGAAGAGGTGCTGAAGGCCTACCCGGAAAAGACCGCCAAGAAGCGGGCCAAGCACCTCAATGTTCACGAGGAAGGCAAGCCTGACTGCGGCGTCAAGTCGAACATCAAGTCGCTGCCCGGCGTGATGACCATCCGCGGCTGCGCCTACGCAGGTTCAAAGGGCGTGGTGTGGGGTCCGATCAAGGACATGATCCACATTTCGCACGGCCCGGTCGGCTGTGGCCAGTATTCGTGGGCGGCGCGACGCAATTACTACATCGGCGTGACCGGTGTGGACACCTTCGTGACGATGCAATTCACCTCCGACTTCCAGGAGAAGGACATCGTTTTCGGCGGCGACAAGAAGCTGGAAGTCATCATGGATGAAATCCAGAACCTGTTCCCGCTGAACAAGGGCATCACTGTGCAGTCGGAGTGCCCGATCGGCCTGATCGGCGACGACATCGAAGCGGTGTCCAAGAAGAAGTCGAAGCAGTACGACGGCCACACGATCGTGCCGGTGCGTTGCGAAGGTTTCCGCGGCGTGTCGCAGTCGCTCGGCCACCACATCGCCAATGACGCGATCCGTGACTGGGTGTTCGACAAGACCGAAGACAAGCGCCCCGACTTCGTGTCGACGCCGTACGACGTGGCCATCATCGGCGACTACAACATCGGCGGCGATGCCTGGTCGAGCCGCATCCTTCTCGAAGAGATGGGTCTGCGCGTGATCGCCCAGTGGTCCGGCGACGGCACCATCGCAGAGCTGGAGAACACCCCGAAAGCCAAGCTCAATGTGCTGCACTGCTACCGCTCGATGAACTACATCAGCCGGCACATGGAAGAGAAGTACGGGGTGCCCTGGGTCGAGTACAACTTCTTCGGCCCGACCAAGATCGAGGAGTCACTGCGCGAAATCGCTGCGCACTTCGACGACACGATCAAGGCCAACGCCGAAAAGGTGATCGCCAAGTACAAGCCGCTGATGCAGGCCGTCATCGACAAGTACCGTCCGCGTCTCGAAGGCAAGAAGGTGATGCTGTTCGTCGGCGGCCTGCGCCCGCGTCACGTCATCGGCGCCTACGAGGATCTGGGCATGGAAGTTGTCGGCACCGGCTACGAGTTCGGCCACAACGACGACTACCAGCGCACCACGCACTACGTCAAGGACGGCACGCTGATCTATGACGACGTCACGGGTCACGAGTTCGAGAAGTTCGTCGAGAAGGTGAAGCCCGATCTGGTTGGCTCCGGCATCAAGGAAAAGTACGTGTTCCAGAAGATGGGCGTGCCGTTCCGCCAGATGCACAGCTGGGACTACTCGGGTCCGTATCACGGCTATGACGGCTTTGCCATCTTCGCCCGCGACATGGACATGGCGATCAGCTCGCCGATCTGGGGCCTGTCGAAGACGCCCTGGAAGACGAAGTAAGCATCTGCAGTGAAACGTAGGGTGGGTTGAGGGCACCGAAACCCACCACGAACGACCCGCGTGTCGACGGGCCGGGTGGCTTGATGCTGCCGGCCCACCCTACATCAAGGAGCTATCAACCATGCCTCAATCCGCCGAAAAGATTCTCGATCACGAGTTGCTGTTCCGTGAGCCCGAGTACCAGAAGATGCTCGCCGACAAGAAGTCCGAGTTCGAATTCAACCACGCCGACAGCAAGATCCAGGAAATCGTCGAATGGACGAAGACCGAGGATTACAAGCAGAAGAACTTTGCCCGCGAGGCGCTGACCGTCAATCCGGCCAAGGCCTGCCAGCCGCTGGGCGCCGTGTATGTCGCCAACGGCTTCGCCAAGACGCTGTCTTTCGTGCATGGCTCACAGGGTTGCGTGGCCTACTACCGTTCGCACTTCTCGCGCCACTTCAAGGAGCCGACCTCGTGCGTGTCGTCGTCGATGACGGAAGACGCAGCCGTGTTCGGCGGCCTGAACAACATGATCGACGGCCTCGCCAACACGCTGAACCTGTACAAGCCGGAAATGATCGCGGTATCGACCACATGCATGGCGGAAGTCATCGGTGACG
This sequence comes from Methyloversatilis sp. XJ19-49, assembly GCF_024580145.1. GTDB lineage: Bacteria > Pseudomonadota > Gammaproteobacteria > Burkholderiales > Rhodocyclaceae > Methyloversatilis. Next base: position 114,356 of record NZ_JANINI010000006.1, on the reverse strand, counting down.
ACCTGAACGCCTTCATCAAGACCTCGAAGGAAAAGGGCAGCGTGCCGGCCGACTTCGACGTGCCGTTCGCCCACACCCCGGCCTTCGTCGGCAGCCACATCACCGGCTACGACAACGCGCTGCTGGGCATCCTGCGTCACTTCTGGGACGGCAAGGCGGATACCGCACCGAAACTCGAGCGCGTACCGGACGAGTCGGTCAACTTCATCTTCGGCTTCGATGGCTTCGTTGTCGGCAACATGAAGGAAATGAAGCGCATCCTCGGTCTGTTCGGCATCGACTACAACATCATCTGCGATCCTTCGGAAGTGTGGAACACGCCGACCGACGGTGAATTCAGGATGTACGAGGGCGGCACGACGAAGGCCACCGTCGAGCGCGCGCTGAACGCCAAGGCCACCATCATCTTCCAGGGCTACTGCTGCGAGAAGACCAGCAAGTTCATCGCCGAGCACGGCCAGGAGGTCGTCGTGCTGCACAGCCCGATCGGCGTCGCCGGCACCGACAAGTTCCTGATGGAACTGTCGCGCATCACCGGCAAGCCGATCCCGGCCGAGCTCGAGCTGGAGCGCGGCCAGCTGGTCGACGCGATGGCCGACAGCCAGGCTCACCTGCACGGCAAGCGCTACGCCATGTACGGCGATCCGGACATGATGCTCGGCATGACCGAGTTCCTGCTCGAACTCGGTGCCGAGCCGGCACACATCCTGGCCACCAACGGCGAGAAGGAGTGGGCCGCCAAGGTTCAGGACGTACTCGACGCCTCGCCCTACGGTGCCGGCTGCAAGGTGTATCCGAAGCGCGACCTGTGGCACATGCGCTCGCTGCTCTACACGGAGCCGGTCGATTTCCTGATCGGCAACACCTACGGCAAGTACCTGGAACGCGACACCGGCACGCCGCTGATCCGCATGGTGTTCCCGATCTTCGATCGCCACCACTACCATCGCTACCCGATCTGGGGTTACGAGGGCGGCCTGCGCGTACTGGTCATGCTGCTCGACGAGTTCTTCGAGTCCATCGATGTGAACACAATCGTCCCGGGCAAGACCGACTACTCGTACGACATCATCCGCTGAGCACGGGCACCGGGGGCAACCCCGGTCCGAACAGAGCAGTCCCGACGGGCTGCCCGGTTTTCCGGGCAGCCCGTTTTTTTGCATCACGACGAGGCCAAGACCTGCGTTGGGCATCGCCTTCGGCTCACCCCAACCTACGGGCTCCCGCGCGCTTGATCCATCGTAGGTTGGGCTGAGCGCAGCGATGCCCAACGCCGGACATCCCCTTCGGTTCGACCCAACCCACGTGATGTTCCGTAGTTCCGTAGGTTGGGGTGAGCGCAGCGATGCCCAACATCGACATGTGATCCCGCGGGACTCCCCGCCTCATTCCCCGAACCGACCTTCGATCGCCGCACCACGGCCGCCCCAGTCGGCGGGCAGGACGCCCCGCTCGACATAACGGTGGAAGGACGAGTGTGGCCAGTCGGCGACGCGTTCGACCAGTCCGTGTTGCACCGGGTTGAAGTGGATGTAGTCGACGTGGCGCGCGAAATCGCCGTCATCACGAACGAGGTGCTCCCAGTATCGCCGCTGCCACACGCCACGCTCACCCTTACTGAGGCGGCTGGCGTTCATCGTTTCATCACGCGGCAGCGCGCGCGAGAAGGCCGCCTTGACCAGCATCCAGCGCGTCGCATAGTCGGCATCGCCGGCCGGGAGCGTCCACACCATGTGCAGATGGTCCGGCAGGACGACCGCCGCATCGATGTGGAAGGGGTGATGCAGCGCCGTGACGCGAACAGCCTCGCGCAGCGACCCGATATGACTTTGCAGCAGACCGGATGACCGGTCGGCCAACACGAGCGTAAAGAAGAAGGTCGCGCCGGGGGCGGACGAGCGGCGGTAGCGCATCCGGCAATGATGAATGCATTGCGCGTGCATGAGGCTCGGGATGTTGGGCATCGCCTCCGGCTCACCCCAACCTACGGAGACGGGGTGGGAATACTGGGCGCCGATGTGGCGTTGGGCATCGCCTTTGGCTCGCCCCGACCTACATGTGTTCCTGTAGGTTGGGGTGAGCGCAGCGATGCCCAACGCTCGGCCACGATCAGAGCGGAAGGCCGAAGTCCGGGGCGATCAGCTTGAGCCAGGCGTCCAGGCGCTCGGCGGTGANGGGTGCGCGCTGCTTGCCCCAACGCTCGGCCACGATCAGAGCGGAAGGCCGAAGTCCGGGGCGATCAGCTTGAGCCAGGCGTCCAGGCGCTCGGCGGTGAGGTCGGGCTGGATGTCCTGGTCGATGGCCAGACCGACGAACTTGCCGTCGATGATCGACTGCGACACATCGAACTTGTAACCGTCGGTCGGCCAGGCGCCGACGATCTTGGCGCCGGCGTCCTTGAAGAAGTCGTACAGCAGGATCAGGCCGTCGACAAACTCGTGAGCGTAGGTGTCCTGGTCGCCGAGGCCGTACAGCGCCACCGTCTTGCCGGCGAAGCTTGTGCCCTTGAGTTTGTCGAGCGCCTCGGCCCAACTCTCGTCGTCGCACTCGGCTTCCAGCCCGGGCAGCAGGCCGTCGCCCAGCGTAGGCGTGCCGAGGATCAGGAAGTCGTAGGCGGCGAGGTCGGCCGGCGTCGCCTTGTTGATGTTGACCGGCTCGGCCATCGTGTCGTCGTCGAAGCGCTTCTTGATCTGCTTGGCGATCTTGCGCGTACTGCCGCTGTTGGTGCCGAAGAAAAGTCCGATGCGTGCCATGGTGGTTTCCATTCAGATGAGGTGGGTCAGGAAGCGGTTTCAATTTCGTGCGCCTGGTCCATGCCGCGGAAGATCGCGCAGCGCTTGAACACGTCGAGCGTCGGCAGGCAGGCCTTGTGCTGGCAGTACTTGGCAGCGAGCTTCGACAGGCCCTTGATGTCGCGTCCGGTGGCGGCGGGGAACAGCACGGTCAGTTGCGCGATCAGCGCGTCGTCGATGTCGAGCGCGAACTGCGCCGCCATCACCTGCCAGATGCGAGCACGCGCCGCATGGTCGGGCGGCACGTACTTGATCAGCGCGATGCAGCGCGACACGATGGCTTCGTCGATGTCGTCGACGCGGTTGGTGGTCAGGAACAGCAGGCCGTTGAAGTACTCGAGCACGCGCAGGAATACGCCGACCACGGCGTTCATCGTGATGTTGTCGTCGCGCCGCTTGATATAGACGTCGGCCTCGTCGATCAGCATCACCGCGCCCCAGCGCTGGGCGCGGGTGAGCACGTCCTTCAGCGCGGTTTCCATCTGCGCCACATTCAGGCCGAGCTGGCCCGAATGCACGCGGTACAGCGGACGGCGGATGATCTCCGAATACACCTCGGCGGTCAGCGTCTTGCCGACGCCGGCCGGGCCGGCGCACAGCACGGTCGTGCCGCCCGACTTGCCGGCGATGATGTCGTCCATCAGCACGTCCATCTCGGCGGTCAGGATATCGATCAGATCGGTCTGTTCCGGCGGCAGCACCAGCTTCTGCTTCAGCGCCGGCTGGTAGGCGTAGGGCGAGATGTCGTCGACGTGCACCCACAGATAGTGGTGCAGGTCGAGGTGGAACATCAGGATGTAAGGGTGCACCGGCAACTGCGAAAAAAGGCCTTCTGGCATCGCGTCGCGCGAGGCGCCGACCTCTTCTTCGGCGTCGTAGCGGTTGCTCTTCGCCGCCTTGCGCAGATACGGACCGAGGATGTCGCCCGGCGCGTCGAGCAGCAGCGTGCGCGCCGGCAGGATGCCTTCGTCGTTGACCAGACGCGCCGCGCCGCCGCAGGCCGACAGCACGACGACGTCCTTGCGCGTCCAGTCGGTGTCGCGGTGGCTGGCGCCCGGATCTTCGGCGTGGAAGCCGGTGCCGGTGCCGGAGAACTGTTCGCCGTAGCGGCCGCGCCAGTCGAAGTAGCGGCCGATGGTGTCGTCGTAGGCGTCGATCAGTTCCGGCGTCTCTTTCAGGAAGCCCTTGGCGGCCAGTATTTCGCCCACGGTGCGGTCGACCACGTCGGCGCCGTAGATGCGGATGACGGCAGTCGCAAGCGTGGCTTTCACATTGGCCTTCAGCTCGATGAACACCTTGCCGGTTTCATCGCTTCCGGCCGGCGTGTAGTCGAGCCGGCTGACCACCCAGGGCAGTGGCCGGGTCATCAGATTGGCTGTGAACAGCCAGCCGCGGATGGCATCTGTCGCCAGGTGGCGCGCCAGCGCCGGCACCAGCGATTCGAGGTCGCCGGCGGCGAAGCGCCGGCCGTCACCTTCCAGCGCACGCTGCAGCGTGGCCAGGTGCGCGGCGCGCGCCTGCATGGCCGGCCCCGCCTCGCTGTAGAGCTTGCCGAGGAAGCGCATGGCGTCGATGGACAGCCGCGACACCGGCACTTCAACCCGATTGCCGAAGCGAAGCTGCTCGCGCAGCGTCGCCAGGTCGGGGAAGGCGTCGATCATGCTCTCGACGTGCGGGGCGTCGATCAGGACTTTCATCGCCGGGCGCTCAGCGCAGCACCACCGGGATTTCGAGCGGCGTGCGACGGCCCAGCTGGGTGTCGACCTTGCGCCGCACGTTCTCTACCTTGAGCGGACGCAGCAAGGTGCTTTCCGCACCCAGTGCCAGAGCCGCCCTGACGTCGTCGTCGTCGGCATCGCTGCACACCACGAGCATCTTCACGCCGCCCAGCCCTTCCTTCAGGCGCGTCACCACGTCAACGCCTTCGCTCGCCAGCACGCCGGCACCGAGCAGCAGCAGGTCGGGCGGCGCGCTGCGGCCCTTGGCAAGCGCCTCGGCGCTGTCGGCCAGCACATGGGTTTCCATTTCGTCGGCCAGCATGAACTGCAGCGCCATGCTGACGACGTCGTCGTTGTCGACCACGAATACGCGCTTGTTTTCCACCGCGCGCTGGCTGTCTACGCCGATCTGCATGCTGGTTGCCTCCGTGTCGATGGGTGTCTGCCGACACATGAGCAAGCTTCGTTCCCGTCGCGGCACGTCTCCTGCTTCACGCCCCCTGTGTGCAACCCATCCTGACGGGAGAAGCGAAATGACGATCCATGTAAAGACGACGGAAGACGGCCGCAAGGTCGAAGTGATCGACGATGCCGTATGCCTTGACGGGAGGCCGGAAGCCACGAAGCTGGTGCCGCTGATCGAGCACCCGAACCGCCAGGCCATCCTGCGTGCGGTGCCGCAGGCCACGCACATGGCCGGGCGCATCGCGCTCACCCTGCCCGAGTCGGCCATCGCGCAGGACGCCCTGAACGCGGCAAGCCGTGACTTCGACGCCAGTCCTGGCGGCATTGCACGGCGCCTGCAGGCGGCCATCTATCAGAAGGCAAAAATGGACGGCATCGAGTGATGCCGCCGGCGCGACACCTGCCAAACCCGACAAAGCCGTGTCGCAAACCGCTCACGGTTTGTCGGACTGAAGGGCGTCGTGACGCTACTGCGCTGATTCGATGGCTGCTTTGTGCGCTGCAGCGGCTTGGCATCATTCCTGCTGAAGTGGCTGCAGGGCCGTCGCGAGCGACGGATGCCATGACCGAATCGGAGGTGTGCAATGGATGCCCGTGTATCCGCCAAGATCCAGGACGTGTTCGAAGAACCCGCCTGCGAGCACAACCAGAACAAGTCGGCCAAGGAAAAGAAGAAGGGCTGCACCAAGCAGCTTTCTCCCGGCGCGGCGGCCGGCGGCTGTGCCTTCGACGGCGCCAAGGTCGCGCTGCAGCCCATCGTCGATGTCGCCCATCTGGTGCACGGCCCGATCGCCTGCGAGGGCAACTCGTGGGACAACCGCAATTCCTCGTCCAGCACCTCGCAGCTCTACCGCACCGGCTTCACCACCGACATCAATGAACTGGACGTGATCTACGGCGGCGAGAAGCGGCTGTTCAGGTCGGTGAAGGAAATCATCGAGAAGTACGACCCGCCGGCGGTGTTCGTCTATCAGACCTGTGTCACCGCGCTGATCGGCGACGACATCGAGGCGGTGTGCAAGCGGGCCACCGAAAAATTCGGCAAGCCGGTGATTCCGGTTAACGCCCCTGGCTTCGTCGGCCCGAAGAACCTCGGCAACAAGCTCGGCGCCGAGGCGCTGCTCGACTACGTGATCGGCACCGAAGAGCCGGACTTCGTCACGCCCTACGACATCAACATCATCGGCGAATACAACCTGGCCGGCGAACTGTGGCAGATCAAGCCGCTGCTCGACGCGCTCGGCGTGCGCATCCTGTCCTGTATCTCGGGCGACGGCCGCTATCGCGAAGTCGCGTACAGCCACCGCGCCAAGGCGGCGATGATGGTGTGCTCGAAGTCGATGATCAACATCGCGCGCAAGATGGAAGAGCGCTACGACATCCCGTTCTTCGAAGGCTCGTTCTACGGCATCGGCGACATGTCGGAAACACTGCGCGAAATCGCCCGCCTGCTGGTTCAGAAGGGCGCACCGGAAGAGCTCAAGGCACGCACCGAAGCATTGATCGCGGTCGAGGAAAAGCGTGCCTTCGAACGCATCGCCGCCTATCGCCCGCGGCTCGAAGGCAAGAAGGTGCTGCTGATCACCGGCGGCGTGAAGAGCTGGTCGGTGGTCGCCGCGCTGCAGGAAGCCGGTCTGGAAATCGTCGGCACCAGCGTCAAGAAGTCGACCAAGGAAGACAAGGAAAAGATCAAGGAACTGATGGGTCAGGACGCCCACATGATCGACGACATGACGCCGCGCGAAATGTACGCGATGCTCAAGGACGCCAAGGCCGACATCATGTTGTCGGGCGGTCGCAGCCAGTTCATCGCGCTGAAGGCGAAGATGCCCTGGCTGGACATCAACCAGGAACGCCACCACGCCTACGCCGGCTACGAAGGCATGGTCGATCTGGTGCGCGAGATCGACAAGGCGCTCCACAACCCGATCTGGGAGCAGGTGCGCAAGCCCGCCCCGTGGGACATCGCGGTCGACGCCGCCTGAACCGGAGGACGTGAACCATGGCCACCGTCGTCGATTCGAAAAAGGCGTGCACAGTCAATCCGCTGAAGATGAGCCAGCCGCTCGGTGCGTGCTACGCCTTCATGGGCCTGGACAACTGCATGCCGATGATGCATGGCTCGCAGGGCTGCACCTCGTTCGGACTGGTGCTGCTGGTGCGCCACTTCAAGGAAGCGATCCCGATGCAGACCACGGCGATGAACGAGGTGAGCACCATCCTCGGCGGCCTGGAAAACATCGAGCAGGCCATCCTCAACATCAAGAAGCGGGCCAATCCGTCGCTGATCGCCATCGCCTCGACCGGGCTCACCGAAACCAAGGGTGACGACGTCGACGGCTACCTGAACCTGATTCGCGCAAAGCACGGTGAAACGCTGGCCGGCACCGACATCGTCTATGTATCGACCCCCGATTACGTCGGCGCCTTCGAGGACGGCTGGGGCAAGGCCGTGCTGGCCGTGGTCGATGCCTTCGCGCAGCCGTGCGAGGTGCGCGACGACCACTTGGTGAACCTGCTGCCGGGCGCCCACCTGACGCCGGCCGACATCGACGAACTGCGCGAAATGATCGAGGCCTTCGGCCTGCAGGCGCGCGTGATGCCTGACATATCGGGCTCGATGGACGGCCACATTCCGGAGAACTTCACGCCGACCACGCTCGGCGGCACCACGCCCGACGCACTGCGCCAGCTCGGCGCGGCCAAGGCCACGCTGGCCGTCGGCGCGCGCATGGACGCCGCCGCCGCCGCGATCGAAGAACGCTGCGGCGTGCCGTTCCGCGTGTTCGACCGCCTGACGGGGCTGAGCGCAGTCGACGACTTCCTGCAGCACCTGTCGGCGCTGTCGGGCCGGCCGGTGCCGCACAAGTACCGGCGCCAGCGCAGCCAGCTGCAGGACGTGATGCTCGACGCCCACTTCTGGGTCGGCAGCAAGAACATGGCCTTCGCAGCCGAGCCCGACCTGCTGTACGCACTGACGACCACCGCAACCGAAATGGGTGCGCACGTGGTGGCCGCGGTCACCACGACGCACTCGCGCGTGCTTGAAGACGTGCCCTGCGCCGAAGTGCTGATGGGCGACCTCGAAGACCTCGAAATCCGCGCCAAGGCGGGCGGCGCGCAACTGCTGATCACCCACTCGCACGGCCGCCAGGCGGCCGAGCGGCTCGGCGTGCCGCTGGCGCGCGTCGGCATCCCGATGTTCGACCGCCTGGGCGCCGCCCACATGCTGATGGTGGGCTATCGCGGCACGCGCGAACTGATCAACGGCTGGGCCAACACCTTCCTCGCCGACGAGCACCAGAACACACCGCAGGACTGGCCGCTGCCGGAAGAGAGCCGTCGCGCGGCGAGCGGCGCGGAAGCCGCATCGTGCAGTACCGGCGGCTGTGGCTGCAGCAGTTCCATCCCGGCAGTCGATGTCGTACCCGATGCGGTCGGCGCCTGAAGCCGACCATCGATCGAAACCATGAGGAGCAGATGATGAAAATCGCCTTCGCCACCCAGGACAAGCAGTGCGTCGACGCGCACTTCGGCTGGGCCAAACACCTCGCGGTGTACGAAATCGACCGCGACGGCTACCACTTTCTCGAAAGTTTCGACTTCGGCGGCAAGCTCGACGAGGACGGCGATGAAGACAAGCTCGCACCCAAGCTCGAAGCGATCAAGGACGTCGCCATCGTCTATGTCGCCGCCATCGGTGGATCGGCGGCGGCACGCGTGGTGGCCAGCAAGATCCACCCGATCAAGGTGAATCAGCCGGAACCCATCATGGACATTCTCGACAAGCTGCAGGAAGTGCTGCGCGGTACGCCGCCGCCGTGGCTGCGCAAGGGACTGGACAAGGACGCGCGGCGCGATTTCGATTTTGAAGACGAGGTTGAACAAAATGGCTGAAACCCTGGACATCACCGCCGAAGACAGTGCGGCACTGGCAACCCCCTTCCTGAGCGAGCTGATCAAGCAGTTCCGTGCGCAGGACATGCACGGTGCGTGGGAAGGCAAGAGCGATGCACAGTTGCTCGAGCCCTACATCCTGAGTGCCGAGGCGCGCCGCGCACTGCCGCTGATGGGCGATCCGGACCCGGAAACGCTGTGGCGCATCGAACTGTTCTTCAATGCCGTGGGGCTCACCATCGAACGCGAAACCAAGGTCATGGTGACGCCGATGATGAAAATGTCGCACGAAGGCTTCGGCCGCATGGTGCTGATCGCCGGTCGCCTGATCGCGGTGAACAAGCAACTGCGAGACGCACATCGATTCGGCTTCCCCAGCTATGCCAAGCTGGCCGAAGCGGGACAGAAGTACGTCGAAGAGGGCGTCGGCATGGTGACCAAGTACAACGAAGTTGCCAACTGGGGTTGAGGAGCGCGCCATGCCTGACATCGAAACGCTGAAGGCCGAAGTGAAGAAGCTCAACGCGCGGGCGACCCAGGCCAAGATGGATCTTCACGATCTGTCGGAAGACCTGCCGACCAACTGGGAAAAGATCCTCGACGTGGCGCAGACGGCTTATGACGCGCACCAGTCGCTGATGGCGGCGCGCAAGGATCTGGCGGCCGCGACGGCCTGAGCACGTACAGCACTGTCCGTCGTGGCGGCTCAGCCATCGCGACACCACCCGGGTACTGTCCGGATACGCGACCGACATCGCGCTGCCGAACGGACCTCCTGATCGAAGGAAGCATCATGGCCACCTTTTCCGTCACGCTGCCCAGCGGCGAAATCTGGACCCCGAAATTCGTCAGCAAGCTGAACCAGGACAAATGCATCGGCTGTGCCCGCTGCGTCAAGGTGTGCGCCAACAACGTGCTGGCGCTGGCCGGCATGACCGAAGACGGGGATCTGGTCGTGGTGGATCCCGAGAACGACGATGACGACGACGAGTACGAAAGAAAGGTCATGACGATCGGACACCAGGCCAACTGCATCGGCTGTCAGGCCTGTTCGAAGGTGTGTCCGAAGAAGTGCTACACGCACGAGCCGGCCGAAGTCTAGATCCAGCGGTCCGACCTCTACCGGAGACAGACATGGACACTCGCACCGAAACGTTGAAGGACCGTGCCATCTCCGCAACGCGGCCCGGCGCCGTCAGCTTCCGCAGTCTGCTGATGCGTCTCGCACGCGAACCGGAAAGCAGGCTGACACATGCGCTGGCCGGCGTGATCGGCCAGCGCTGGCGACGGCATGGCCTGCACAGGCTGCCGCTGTATGGTCTCGACACCGCGACCACACGACGACTGCTGGCGCAGCACTTCCCTGGAGCGGAGTGGCTGCCGGACCTGTGGCTCGACACGCCGGATGACTTCGTCGAAGCCATCGAGATCGACGACGTGGTGACGCTGCTGGCGGATCACCGCACGCTGGCAGACGAAGACAATCTGTGGCTCGCCCACGCGGTCGCCACCGCCTGCGTCGGCGCCGACCACCTGTGGCAGGACATGGACCTGCCGGACCGCAGCATGCTCACCACACTCATGCGCGAGCACTTCACCTCGCTGGCGGTGCGCAACACGCAGGACATGAAATGGAAGAAGTTCCTCTACCTGCAGTTGTGCGAACGTGCCGACATCCGCGTGTGCAAGTCGCCCAGCTGCGGCGCCTGCACCGACTACATCGCCTGCTTCGGCCCGGAAGAATAGGCTCGGAGCAGTACTTGTCGGGTTTCGCCGAAGACTCGCCACGCGATGCCGGCTCGCCACGGGCACTCGTTGGGCATCGCTGCGCTCACTCCGACCCACGAGTTTGCCGAGGGACCGCACGTCGCGTCGATCGGCCCAACGTGCGGGGGACGTGACCGGTCGCCCTGTTGGGCATCGCTGCGCTCACCCCAACCTACAAAGGCATGACGAGACCGTAGGTTTGGGTGAGCGCAGCGATGCCCAACAAGCAGCCCGTCACCTGCGTCGCGTCCTGGCCTGGTCGCTCGCCGAGTAGTTGCTGAAGTGTCCTTCCCGTGCCGCGGCAGCGCGACCGGCTGCGATGATGCCCTTGCTGCGGCCGGGGGCTTGCGGTGCCGACAGCAGCTTGTCCACCTGGTCGCTGCCACACCCGGGACAGAGGATGGGCGTATCACCGCGAACCAGCCGTTCGAAGTTCATTTCGCATTTGCGGCAGTGAAAGTCATGCAGCGGCATTGCAGTGATTCTCCGTGTGTACCTGCGAGGTACAAAGCAAGAAGAGGTCCTGGGCCGGCCTGAACTGGCGCAGGATTCGCATTTCCTTCGCTGCATGTCGAGCGTCGTTCCCGGCTTTCAGGCACACACATCGTGCAGGCGAGCCACGGGGAGACAGGCATGCGGCACGCCGAAGATCAGACTTGACTGCAGCAGGCAGGTCTGCCTGGCCCGTTCGCCGACAGCAACATTTAGCGGGTATCGCCCGGCGAGGTGCCTGACCGCTGATGAGCCGCTGGCCCGGAACATGCACTGTGGTGTGCAGCACCCCGAGACCCGCACCAACGCAACAAACATGACACTACAACCGGACACTCCCGACAGGGCGGCCACTCGCATCCGCTCATGAACGCGATGCTGCCGGGAAAACGCAGGCCGGGGCATCTTGCGCATGGCTGAATGGGCACAGACGCTTCGCACCGCGCGCTGCCTGTTGCGCAAGCCGTTGCCGTATGACGCACGGACACTGTTCGAACGGGTCAGCGGCGACGCGCGCGTGACGCGCTATCTCGGCTGGACCGCACACACCGAAACAGCACAGACACAGCGACAGATTTCGCACGACCTCGCACGCTGGCAGCGCGACGCCGCGCGCACCTGGGTGCTGGTGACCGATGACGGCGAACCCGGCGGCCTGCTGCAACTGCTTGGCCAGGGACATTCGATGCGCCTCGGGTTCGCGCTGGCACACGATCTGTGGGGTCGCGGTCTCGCCTCGGAAGCGCTCGCGGCCATCCTCGACGAAGCCTTCAGCCACGCCACGCTTTACCGGGTCGAGGCCGTGAGCGACATCGGCAACCCGCGCTCGGCGCGCACGCTCGAACGCGTCGGCATGCAGACCGAGGGCCTGCTGCGTCGCTACATCCTGCATCCAAATATCTCGCCGGAGCCGCGCGACGTGTTCCTTCATGCCAAAGTACGGACATGAACAGTCCTTCACCCGACAAACCGTACGCGCCTTCATGCGATAGAAACCGCGACGTCATCCTCGAGCGTCTGCGCATCCACTTCGCCGATCGGCACACGGTGCTGGAAATCGGCAGCGGCACCGGCCAGCACGCCGTGCACTTCGCGGCCGCGCTGCCGCATCTGCGCTGGCAGTGCAGCGACCGGGAAGACATGCTGCCGGGCATCCGCATGTGGCTCGCAGAAGCAGCGCTGCCCAACACGCCACCACCTTTGCCGCTCGACGTCAGCCGTTACTGGCCCGACGCGTCGCATGATGCAATGTTCAGCGCCAATACGCTGCACATCATGGGGTGGAACGAAGTGGTCGCACTGTTCGCCGCGCTGCCGGCCGTGCTGTCGCCGGGCGGGCTGCTGGTGATCTACGGACCGTTCAACTACGACGGACGCTTCACCAGCGACAGCAACGCCGAATTCGACCGCTCGCTCAAGGCCGGCGCACCGCACCGGGGCATCCGCGATTTCGAGGCCGTCGATGCACTGGCACGCAAGGCCGGATTGCAGTTGATCGAGGAACACGAAATGCCGGCCAATAACCGGTGTGTCGTTTGGCAGCAGGTACGGGGCACGTAGCGGCGTGCAATCGGGTTGCAGCGGGAAGCAGGCGGCGGCGGGCGGGCGTTGGGCATCGCTGCGCTCACCCCAACCTACGGGGTGGCTGATTGACGGCCTGCTCGACTACGAGCGACCACATCGCCGATCGAGGATCACTGAATGCCGGCCAATAACCGGTGTGTCGTGTGGCGAGGGGCAGGGAGCGTGCAGTGACGTGCATCCGGTGTTGCAGCGGATGTGTGAAGCGACGGGCGGTCGTTGGGCATCGCTGCGCTCACCCCAACCTACGGGGTGGCTGACTGACGGCCTGCTCGACTACGAGCGACCACATCGCCGATCGAGGATCACGGAATGTCGATCAATAACCGTGACCCGTAGGTTGGGGTGAGCGCAGCGATGCCCAACAAGCTCCGCGGCGCGCTCCGGAAAGACGACAACCCCGTCCGGGATCAATCGCCGGCGGCGCTGCCGTCGAGCAGGGACGTGAGGACCTCACCGCCCAGCCCCTGCGTCGGATCGAGGCGGGTGATGTGCCCGACCAGTGCGCGCGCTTCGTCGCTCCGGCCGGAACGCAGGCAGATGAAGGCCAGTGCCTTCAGGCTGAACAGCCAGAAGCGCGCCGGGCCGGTCGACGAAAAATCGCCGTCGCCGGGTTGCACCTGCGCCCAGTCAACAGCCAACTTCGCCTGCCGACCGGCAACTTCGATGCCCTTGCGGGCGGCCTTTTCGGCCAGCTCGAACTGGCGCCGCCCGGCGTGAAACTTGTACAGCAGGTAATACACGGGCAGACATTCCGGCGCACTGGCCTGCGCGGTCCATAGCAGCGCCTCGACCCTTAGTGGCGGCGCACCGACCGCCTCGTCGAGCAGGCGGCGCACCGCGGGCGGCACGCTGCCACCGAAGAATTCGTCCGCGCTTTCGCCGGTGAACAGATTCACCAGACCGCCTCGCCGGCAAGCAGTCTTTCCACCGGCGCTTCGCCAAGCAGATGCTGGGTGAAGATCTCAGCGACATCGGCCTTTGTCACGTTCGAGTACATGACGCCTTCCGGATAGACAACGACGTTGGTGCCCTGATCGCATGGGCCGAGGCAACCCGAGTAGGTCACGGCGATCTTGTCGAAGCAGTTGCGTGCCTGCAGTTCGGCCCAGAAGGTCTGCAGCACTTCGGCACCGCCCTTCTGGGCGCAGGATCCGCGCGGATGGCCGTTCGGGCGTTGCTGACTGCATACGAATACGTGTTTGAGCGGCTTGGGCATGATGCGTCTTTCAGGTTGGAAGGGTCAGGCGGTCATGCGGGAGATCCAGGTCTCGATCTCCGTGAGGTGCGCCGCGTCGTCGTGGGCGAAGGCACGTGCCATCTTGCGCAGCCCCGGTTCGGGGGCGAGCACGGCCATCGTGGCGTAGTAGCTGTGGCTGCGCCGCTTCAGGTCGAGTGCGCGTTCGAGCGAGCGGAACAGGTCGAGCGCTTCGTCGCTGATCACCTTGACGGCGCTGCGCGGCTTTTCCATTTCGATCGGCCGGATGCGCGGCAGCAGCGCGGTCACCGGCAGCGAGCCGCCGAGTGCTTCACCTGCTTCCATGCGGGCCAGCGAAGCAAGGTTCTGGAAGAAGATTTCGAGTTCGAGATCGCCGGCATTCAACGCGTGCTGCGCAGCCACTTCGTAGTGGCCGGCCGCTTCGCTCTCAAGCGCGCCGACGCGGGCGAGAAATGTATCGCTGGTATCCATCATGACGATCGCACTCCTTGCGCACGTTCAGACGACCGACGGCAGCGTCGAACGCAGGCTTTCGAGCGAGACGCGCTGCTGGCCGTCCGCCTCCTGGAATACCTTGAACACTTTTTCCTGCGCCGGCGTGGACTTGACGAAGTCTTCGTAGGCGCGCAGCAGCAGGCCGCGATAACGCGCATACACGACGGCGGGTTCGCCCTCGGCCACACCCTGCTCGCCACGCAGATACTGGTAGAAGCGCTTGAGGATGTGCAGCCGGTTCACATTGACGACCGACTGATCGAAGGGCAGTGCGAAGAATTCCAGGAAATCCTCGGCCGACGAAAGTGTGGCAAGACGCTGGGTCAGTTCATCCATGACGTTTCACTCCTTGTTGGATGTCGGCGGCGTGCAGGCTGCCGTCGAAGGCGGGTTGAGAACAGGTGTCGTCGCAGTCGCGACAGGCGCCCTGCATGGCAGGCAGGTCGCCTTTGAGGCGGCCGATCTCGCGTTCGAGATCGGCAATGCGTTCGAGCAGGCAGGCAAGTGCCTTGCCCACCGGATCGGGCATCTGGTGGTGGTCGAGGTCGATGCCGCCATCGGCGATGCGGCGCTGGCTCTTCGGCAGCACCATGCGGCCGGGAATGCCGACCACAGTCATGCCGGGTGACACGTCTTCGATCACCACCGAATTGGCCGCCACGCGAGCGCGGTCGCCGACCGTGATGGCACCGAGTATCTTGGCGCCGGCTCCGACGATGACGCCGGAACCCAGCGTCGGGTGACGCTTGCCGGCGCTCCACGTCGTGCCGCCGAGCGTGACGCCGTGATACAGCGTCACGTCGTCGCCGATTTCCGCCGTCTCGCCGATCACCACGCAGGCGCCGTGATCGATGAAGAAGCGACGGCCGATGCAGGCCGCCGGATGGATGTCCACATTGGTCAGCAAGCGGGTGAGGAAGGACAGCAGACGCGGCAGATAGCGCAGGCCTCGCAGCCACATCGCATGCGCCAGGCGGTGCATCACCAGCGCCTGGATGCCGGGGTAGATGGTCAGCAGTTCGAGCGTGCTGCGCGCGGCCGGATCGCGCTTGAACACGCAGGCCACGTCTTCGCGCAGCATGGCGAACAGCCCCAGCTTTGCGGGCGGCGACGAGGGATCGATGCAGGAATCCAAGGTGGCGTGGTCCGTGTTCATGAAGTCTCCCGCTGCGTGCGCATGACCTCGAGGTAGAAATCGGCGAGCTGGGTGGCGTCCGGTTCGCACTTGTTGCGCGTGGCGTAGGCGCGGATGCGCTCGATGATCTGCGCGACCTCCGGCACCGACGGGTACATGCCGAGCTGCGCATAAGCGGCGAGTACCGCGTGCGAGCCCGAATGCTTGCCCAGCACCATGCGGTGCGAACGGCCCAGTTCCGCCGGGTCGAAGCTCTGGTAGTTGCGCGGGTTCTTGATCAGGCCATCGACATGGATGCCCGACTCGTGCGTGAACACATCCGAACCGACGATGCTCTTGTTGGCGGCGATGCGTCGGCCGGAAGCGCGCTCGACCAGGCGGGATATCTGCACCAGCGATTGCGTCGTGATGCCGGCATCGGCCCCGTGGATGTGGCGCATCGCCATCACCACCTCTTCCAGAGGCGCATTGCCGGCGCGTTCGCCCAGACCGTTCACCGTCGTGTTGGCATGCGTCGCCCCGGCGCGGAAGGCGGCCAGCGTGTTGGCGGTGGCCAGCCCGAGATCGTTGTGGGCATGCATTTCGATCTCGATGTCGACCGCACGACGCAGGCGCGACACCATCGTCCAGGTGCCGAAGGGATCGAGCATGCCCAGCGTGTCGGCGAAGCGCACCCGTCGCGCGCCGGCCCGCTGCGCTTCTTCGGCCACGCGGCACAGGAAGTCGATGTCGGCACGCGATGCGTCTTCCATGCCGACGCTGACATCGACACCGGCGTCGAGCGCACGCCCGACGTGCGGCGCGATCTGCGCCAGCACCCAGTCGCGGCTGCGTCGAAGTTTGGACTCGAGTTGCAGGTCGGACACCGGCAGTGACATGTGCACGATGTCCACCGGACAGCGCAGCGCGGCATCCAGATCGGCATCGACCATGCGCGCCCACACCATCAGCTGCGACGACAGATGTTGCGAGGCGATGTCCTGGATGACTTCGATTTCCGCTTCACCCATCGTCGGAATGCCGATTTCCATCTCCGGAACACCGGCCCGTGCCAGCGCGCGGGCGATGGTGCATTTCTCATCCGCAGTGAATGCAACGCCGGCGGTCTGTTCGCCGTCGCGCAGCGTGGTGTCATTGATGATGAAGTCGGCTGCCATGTCGCGATTCCTCCCGACAGTCATTCAGCAAGCGCTATGCCACCACCCAGCCTGATCTCAACCTGTTGATATGAAGTGATTTTCTGGTGTCGTACCGACAGACCGACCGGCAGTGAAGGAAAGCGGCGCGGCGCGCCTGTCGGCTTTGTGCCGTTTGCAACAGGAAAGGAACAGGGGGATGCCGCGACGTGACGAATGGCCCGCCTCACAACCGGTCGTGGCGTGCGCGCCATGACCGGTGGTCGTCACAGTCTAGAAGCGTCTGACTTCGATGTCGTACTTCTTCAGGGCATAGCCCATCTGGCGCGGCGTGATGTTCAACAGCCGAGCCGCCTTGGCCTGCACCCAGCCGCATTGCTCCATCGCCCACACCAGCCGCTCACGCTCGCCTTGCGGCTTGTCGTCATCCGTGGGCCGCACGGCCGATGCGCCGGCTTCCAAGCGTGTCGGCGGCGCTGCAGCCTCCACCGGATCGTCTGCAGCCGAGTCGTCAGGATGATGCAGTGCCGCGCTCACCAGTACCGGCGACACGGCGTCGTCCTTCTTGACGAAATGCAGCACCTGGGTAAGACACCGGTTTGATGAACAGGGAAAGTCCGACGCCTCGATCGAATCGTGGTGCGCCATCGTCGCGGTGCGCTCTATGCAGTTTTCCAGTTCGCGCACATTGCCTGGCCAGTAGCACTGCATCATCACCGTCTGTCCGCTCGGTGCGAGCTTCATCGTGCGATCGTTCTCGCGATTGAAGCGTTCGAGAAAATGGCGGGTCAGTGCCGGAATGTCCTCGCGCCGTTCGCGCAGCGACGGCAGGAAGATGCTCACCACATTGATCCGGAAATACAGGTCGGCGCGGAAGGTACCGGCGGCCACCATCTTTTCAAGATTTCGGTTGGTGGCGCAGACCAGCCGCACATCGACCTTGATCGGACGCGAGCCGCCGACACGCTCGAATTCGCGCTCCTGCAGCACGCGCAGCAGCTTGGTCTGGAACGCCGGCGATATGTCGCCGATCTCGTCCAGAAAGAGCGTGCCGCCGTCGGCCAGTTCGAAGCGCCCCTTGCGCTCGCCGCTGGCGCCGGTGAACGAGCCTTTTTCGTGGCCGAACAATTCCGACTCGAGCAGAGATTCGGACAGCGCCGCGCAGTTCAGCTTGATGAACGGCCCGCCCTTGCGGGTCGACAATTCATGGATTGCCCGCGCAATGACCTCCTTGCCGGTACCGCTCTCGCCACGCAACAGCACGGTGGCGCGCGACGGTGCCACCTGGTGCGCTTCGGCAAATACTTCCTGCATGCGGGGCGAGGAACCGACCACATTGTCCAGTTTGAAGCGGCCGAGTGTCTCCCGCCGCGCCAGTTTGGCCTGGTTCAGCAGACGTTCGTGTTCATCATGGACAACGCGGCGCAACGCCACCGACTGACCGACCAGATTGGCTGCCATCGTCAGCACGCGAACATCGCTGCTGAAACTGCCCCGCGGCGTCACGGCACGATCCACGCACAACACGCCAAGGGCTTCGCTGCTGCCGCGTATCGGCACGCCGATGAAGGCGATCGTGTGGCCGTCGGCTTCATCCAGGGCGCCGGTGCGGTTGAGGAACAGCGGTTCGACCGATATGTCGGGCACCACCATGGGCGAACCCGATCTGTAGATGCGTCCGAGTATCCCTTCGCCCGCCCGATAGCGTCCGCTCGCCCACTCCTTGGCGCTCAGCCCGACGGCCGCAGCGAGGCTCAGCGATTCGCCATCCTCGTCAGCCAGCGCAATCATTGCGCGTCGGAAATCAAGGTGATGCGCAAGCACGTTGAGCGCTTCGCGCAGCGTCTTGGTGACGTCAAGCGACGAGCTCAGGATCTTGCTGATCTCGTAGACCGTCACCAGTTCTACATTGGCACGAGCGTTCAGCTCGACTCCATTGGCACCCATGATGCAGCCCCCGGCGGTTGGTCCGGAAATCCGAAGCGACGCCTGTGCGGTCGCGTCGGGTTCCCACGGTGCAGTGGCCCCTGGAAGTCTTGTTATGTTGGGGAAAGGCGGGCGAGCGACCCTGTCGCCAACGCTGGCGACCGTCCGGCGGCTTGCTCCAGATGGTGGTTAGCCCGCATGTGTCTCCGCCCGGATACCTCCAAGCAAAGCCCGTACCCGGAGCAGGGTCATCGCGCACGAAGGCTGTCGGAAGCACGAATGCCGGCACGACGCCGTTTGCGTGTGACGCGCGGGCGCACCCGCGCTCGCCTGCAGTTCAGCTGGTCGTCGATGCTGTCCGGGTTGGTGCAGCTCAATACCAAAGCGGTGCGCCGCGGGCTGTCGCTGATGCTGCAAAGCCGACAAACCCTGTCACACGCTACATATCCGCCGGACGGCATCCTGCCGGACCACGATCGCCGTGCCCGGGCGGCTCGACATCGTATTGCCGCAGCGGATCGCGAAATGGCACGACGTTTGCTAAGCATTCATCAATGCACAGGCCGGAGCGGGACATGAAAGCGCAGCCAACACGGATCCTCGCCATTGAAGGCAACCTCCTCACCGTTGCCGTCGATGCCCCGGCAGCGTGCGGCGGCTGCCGGTCCAAGTCGGCCTGCGGCAACGGCGATGGCAGTACGCATCAGATCGAGGTTGCGGCCGATCTGGCGCGCCGGTTGCGCACCGGCGACCAGGTGTCGGTCACCATCGCCGACGGAGCGACCATGCGTGCCATCGCAGCCGCCTATCTGCTGCCGTTGGGCGGCCTGCTCGCCGGCATTGCAGCCGGTAGCGCATTCTTGCTGCCCGACATTGCCATCGTGCTGTGCGGCAGCAGCGGCCTTTTTTCCGGTCACCTTGGCTCGCGCCTGCTGGCCCGCCACTGGCGAGCCCAGCTGCAGCCCCAGGTTTGCCAGGGTGGCGGTGCGGTCTGAGCGGGTGACGCTGGCCGCAAGCCGCCCTGGCGCAAGGTGTCCGGGGCGGCTCACGGCTGTCAGGCGCTGACTCGTCACGACTGAAATCGCCTGCCTGCCGTCGGGCGCGGCAGCGACCGGATAGAATTCGCGTCGACCGCCACTTCAAGACCCGGACACCATGTCAGACCGCAGCACCGCCGCCCCCGCCTCGAATTTCCTGCGCGCCGTCATCGAAAAGGATCTCGGTGCGCATACCTACGCCAGCCGCCGCTGGGCGCGCAGCCCGGGCGATGCGGCCCACCATGCCGCAGGCGAGCCCGATCCGGCGAAGATCCGCACCCGCTTTCCGCCCGAACCGAATGGCTACCTGCACATCGGCCACGCCAAGTCGATCTGTCTGAATTTCGGCCTTGCGCGCGATTACGACGGCGTGTGCCACATGCGTTTCGACGACACCAACCCGGAAAAGGAAAGCCTCGAATATGTCGAATCGATCAAGGATTCGGTGCAGTGGCTGGGCTTCGGCTGGGAGGCCTTCGGCGCATCGCACCTGTATTTCGCGAGCGACTACTTCGACTTCATGTACCGCGCGGCGGAACACCTGATCACCGCCGGCCACGCCTACATCGACCAGCAGACGCCGGACGAAATGCGCGCCAGCCGCGGCACGCTGACCGAAGCGGGCAAGGATTCGCCGTGGCGCAACCGCCCGGCCGATGAATCGCTGGCGCTGTTCCGCGAAATGCGCGACGGCCTGCACGCCGACGGCGCCATGGTGCTGCGGGCGAAGATCGACATGACCAGCCCCAACATCAATCTGCGCGACCCGGCGATATACCGCATCAAGCGCGCACATCACCACAATACCGGCGACAAGTGGTGCATCTACCCGATGTACACCTACGCCCACCCTCTGGAGGACGCGCTCGAAGGCATCACCCACTCGATCTGCACGCTCGAATTCGAAGATCAGCGGCCGTTCTATGACTGGGTGCTGGAACGCCTCGCGGAAGGCGGGCTGCTCGCGCACCCGCTGCCGAAGCAATATGAATTCGCTCGCCTGAACCTGACTTATGTGGTGACCAGCAAGCGCAAGCTGATGCAATTGGTGACCGAAGGCCACGTCAGCGGCTGGGACGACCCGCGCATGCCCACCATCGTCGGTCTGCGCCGGCGCGGCTACACACCGGAGGCGATACAGCTGTTCGCCGAACGCATCGGCGTGTCGAAGGCCGATTCGTGGATCGACTATGCGACGCTGGAAGGCGCACTGCGCGACGACCTCGACGGTCGCGCCGCGCGGGCGATGGTGGTGCTCGATCCACTGAAGCTCAAGCTCACCAACTGGGATGCGCTGTTCGCCGGTCGCGAAACCGAAGCCTGCTCGGCGCCGGTGCATCCGCACCACCCCGAACACGGTCAGCGCAGCTTCAACCTGGCGCGCGAAGTATGGATCGAGCGTGAAGACTTCATGGAGGTGGCCCCCAAGGGCTACCATCGCCTGTTCCCGGGCAACCGCACGCGGCTGAAGTACGGCTGCGTCATCGAATGCACCGGCTGCGAAAAGGACGCCGACGGCCGCATCACCGCCGTACTGGCGGCCATCGTGCCGGACACGAAAAGCGGCACCCCGGGTGCCGACAGCGTGAAGGTGAAAGGCGTCATCACCTGGGTCGGCGCCGTTGACGGCGTGGCGGCCGAAGTCCGGCTGTACGACCGGTTGTTCACCGAAGCCCATCCGGACGCCGGCGGCCGCGACTTCCTGAGCGTAATGAACGCGGATTCGGTGAAATCGGTGCAGGCCATCGTCGAACCCGGGCTGGCAGCGGCCGCGCCCGATGACCGCTTCCAGTTCGAACGCCATGGCTACTTCGTTGCCGACCGCAAGGATTCAGCGCCGGGCCGTCCGGTCTTCAACCGGGCGGTGACGCTGAAGGACAGCTGGAGCAGATAGCGCGTGCCCGCATCAACTGTCGAAACCGTGGAGCTGGCGAAGGCCTACCGCCTGCTGAACCACGGCCCGACCGTGCTGGTCAGCAGTGCATACGGGGCACAACGCAACGTGATGGCGGCTGCCTGGTGCATGCCGCTCGATTTCGAACCACCCAAACTGCTGGTGGTGATCGACAAATCCACCTTCACGCGCGAACTGATCGAGGCGTCGGGCGAGTTCGCGATCAATGTGCCGACGCAGGCGCAGCGTGCGCTCACCGTGGCGGTCGGCAGCGATTCCGGCCGCGAGCGGGACAAGTTCGCCGAGCTGCACATCACGACCTTCGCTGGCGACACGGTCGCAGCACCGCTGATCGAGGGCTGCGTGGCCTGGCTGGAATGTCGCGTCATCCCCGAAACACACAACCAGAACCGTTACGACCTGTTCATCGGCGAGGTGGTCGCGGCACATGCCGACAGCCGTGTATTCAGCGCCGGGCGATGGCATTTCGGCCCGGAACACGACGCGCTGCGCACGATCCACCACGTGGCCGGCGGCGCCTTTTTCGTGACCGGACCGATGATGGACGGCGGCGCCGACTGACTGTTTGCCGGCAACGCGAACTTTTCTGCGCTTGCGACGTTCCGATAACAGCTGTTCGATGCTCCACCATTCCACCGCCACCCGTTGCGAGGCCACCCATGATCCGTCTGACTGCACTGCTCGCCTGTTGTCTGGGCCTGTCTTCCGCCGCCACGGCGAACGATGCGGCGGAAGAATTCGGCTCGGCCTTCTACACCGGTCTGTCGATCAGCGTTGTGCAGGTACGCGTGCTCAACGGGGGCGGCAAGGGCTATTTCGGGTCGGGCGTTGTGGTGGCGGAAAACGAAGTCGTCACCAACTGCCATGTCACACGGCAGGCGGTGCGCATCGAGGTGGCCAAGGGAGCGCTGGTGTATCCGGTATTCGGCCAGAAGGCGGACATGGCCAACGACCTCTGCCTGCTGCGCACAGGACCGATGCCGCTGCGCGTAGCCGAGCTGCGCGATGCGGCATCGGTTAAGGCAGGCGAGAAGTCCTTCTACTATGGTTACTCGGGCGGGATCGAAGCCTTTTTCGCACCCGGGCGCGTGGCCACCACGCATCCGCATGACGGCATGGCGGTGATCGAAACCTCGAGCGGCTTCGCGCTGGGCGGCAGCGGCGGCGGGCTGTTCGACGCTCGCGGCAGGCTGATGGGCATCACCACGTTTCTGGCGTCCGGCCACGCCGGCGGCTACTTCGCCATGCCGGCGGAGATGATCCGGCGCGTCCGCACGCTGCCCGAAAGCGATGTGGCGCCGATCGACGGCCTGGCCATCTGGGAGCAACCGGATACGGCGCAACCGTGGTTCCTGCGTGTCGCACGCATGGGCACACAGGCGCGCTGGCAGGCCGCCGCCGAACTGGCAGGCGAATGGACACAGGCACAGCCCGACAATGCCGACGCCTGGCATCAGTCAGGCGTGGCGCTGTCGCGACTTGATCGCCATGCGGAGGCGCTGGCTGCGCTGCAAAAGGCGATCACCCTGGCGCCGGGTCACCCGCAGATACTGTTCCATACCGCACTGGCGCTGTCGCGCACCGGGCGCAGCGACGAGGCCGAAAATATCCGCAACGAACTGGCGCTGGCCGACACGGACCTTGCCAGCCGGCTCGAGAAGGCATTCGGAAACGGCGGAATACCACCAGTACCTTCGAACAGCCCGGGCTGTTCGCGACTTGATTCGTGTTGACCACTTCACAGTTGGCCTTGGGCAGCCGTTGCAGCGATGGGAGCTTTCGCCCACGGCAAGGTCCGCGCGCCATATGGGTACGGATGCACGATCACGACGGGTTGGCATCGGGTCTGCACGAACGCCCCCGACGCGTCTGAATTCAGGTTAAGGCTTGACCGTCACGCCGATGGCCCGACCCTTCTCCGACGGAGCCAAAGCTGTGACTTCCGGCCCTGTGCTGGAGGATGCGTTTGCCGCAGGACCTGAGGCAGGGGGTGCTGAGAGCAGATCGCGCGACAGCTTCTGCGCCGCTTCCACCTGTTCCGGTTTGAGCGATGCAGCAATTTCATCCCGCGCGCCGCGTGCAGCGCCATGCCCCAGGGCCGCCGCACGATTGAACCAGGCGTACGCCCGGATCAGGTCAAGATCCACCCCCTCGCCGATGCGGTACAGGCGTCCCATGTGATATTGCGCGGCAACATGGCCCTTGCGCGCCGCCTCCATGAACCACCTGGCAGAGGCGTCATAGTCCTGCAGCGTGCCTCGGCCCAGCTTGTAGACCTGTGCCAGTTCGTACTGTGCCTGGGCGTGCCCCTGCTCCGCAGCCTTTTCAAACCACTTGATCGATTCGACCAGATCTTCGCGTTCGCCGGTTCCGCCCTGCGACAACAGCATCGCGTATTCGAACTGTGCCAGCGAATTGCCTGCTTCGGCCCGGATACGTGCGACGTCACGCGGATCGAGTTCGGCCAGTTTTCTTTCGTGCTCACTTGGAATGCGCGATCCGGCGCTCTGCACGGTGATGACCACGAGCGCCGACATGCCGAGAAACACCAGACCCGCAAACGCAGCCAGCGGCACGCGCCTGAAGCGCACGAAGCGCTTGTGGCAGTTGCGGCAGCGCACCGGACGCAACCAGAAGCGGCCGGCCTTCTCGGCTGCGTTCCTCCAGCTCGAGTCTTTGGTGTTCCGACTCATGCAGTAGGGGCAGCCACGTGCGCCCTGCAGGATGCCGGAGGTACGGGTGGAAACATTCATCCGCGTAAAATTAGCATGATGGAGCAAGGACTTGCCGTGAATTACTGTGGCGCGGACAGGCGCAAGGCAAATCAGGCAGCTGGCGGCACGAATCCCGACACGCCGTCAGCGCCCTCGCCGAAGAAGTGTTTCTCCATTTGCTCGGCAAGATACTTGCGCGCACGCACATCCATCAGGCTGAGGCGGTTTTCGTTGATCAGCATGGTCTGGTACTTCACCCACTGCTGCCAGGCCTCCTTGGAGACCGATTCGAAAATCCGCGCGCCGAGCGGGCCGGGCACCGGCGGAAAATCCAGACCTTCCGCTTCGCGACCCAGTTTGATGCAATTGACCATGCGTGCCATCGTGTCACTCCTTCTAAAAAATAGGGTTTGTAATCTGCGTATAAGCAGCGCGTGAGCGGCAGCTGCCGTCAGGTGCCATGTCGGCGTTCGTACATCCGGAAAGCATTCTTGCCATCGTTCTTGGCCGCGTACATCGCAGCGTCCGCCGCACCCAGCAAGGCCTCGCCGGTCGATGCGTGAACCGGATAGATGCCGATGCCCGTGCTCACGGTCACATAGGCGCGCTCGCCGTCAAATTCGAAATTCATGCCCGACACGCGTTCGCCGATCCGTCGCGCCAGACCGGTGATGGCCTGTTCGTCGGTGTCCGGAGCGAGCACACCGAACTCATCGCCGCCGAGCCGGAAGAAGATTTCGTTCCGCCGCACGACCGCGCCGACCTCGCGCGCCAGCTTCATCAGCACCTGATCGCCAGCCTGATGGCCATGCCGGTCGTTGACCGGCTTGAAGCCGTCAAGATCGAACAGCAGCAGGCCAAGTTGCGTGTGCCGCCGGCTGGCGTCTGCAATCATGCGTTCCAGCTCTTCATGGAAGCGGCGACGATTGTAAAGATTGGTCAGCGGGTCGCGTTCTGCCATCTGTACCAGCGCTTCGGCTGCACGCCGCTCGGCCGTAACGTCTTCATAGATCCATACGCGACCCAGGAAGCGACCGGGCGTGGCTGACGGCACCAGCGCCGACTGTTCGCGGATGATGCGGCCGTCACGCAGCAGGATGTCCAGCGGCTCGGTCGGCAGCCGCGTGGCAAGAATCTGCGCCATTCGCTCCCGGTAGCCGTCTTCGTCGGCACGCAGCGCCGCTGTGCGCTCGATCAGCACGCTGTCCCGCATGCCGGAAAGGTTTTCGTCCGGCGCCATGCCCCAGATCAGCTTCAGCATCCGGTTTGCGTGCTGTGCGCGCCCGTCGCGATCGACGAACAGCACACCCAGTTTGATCAGATCGAGCAACGCCTCGAGGCGCGAACGCTCTTCCTCGCTGCGCGTGAGGTAGTAATCGCGCAAGCCCTGTTCGCGACGCAGCGCGGTCACCGTATCGAGAAGCTTCAGCTCGGCTTCCTTGCGGCTCTGGATGTCGTCGGCCGACACCCGCACGCCCAGACAAACGCCTGCCTCGTCGTAGATCGGCTGCCAGTTCAGGGATACCCACACCACCCCGCCATCGCGACGCAGCAGACGCACTTCGAAATTTTCGCCGCTGGCGCCAGCCAGCGCCTCCTGCGCGCGGGTGGCGAAGATCTTGCGGTCCTTCTCATGGACCAGCATGCCAGCGAGATTCTCGCTCAGCAGGCAATCCAGCGGGCTGTGGCCGGTCACCCGTTCGATCGAACGATTGACCCAGATAAGGCGACCCTGCGGCCCGAACCAGGCCTCGACGCCAAAGGTGAAATCGGCGATCGCATGAAAGCGCGATTCACTCTTGCGCAACGCCATGACCCGCTCATCGAGCGCCTGAACCATCTGATTGAAGGCGCGGGTCAGACGCGCCAGCGCATCGTCGCCGACCACCGGAAGCGGATTGACGACCTCTGCCCGGCGCAGCGCGATCGCACGCGTTTCGATCGCGGTCACACCATCCAGCACACCGCCGAGCACCCAGCGGGTCAGCAGCACATGCAGCGACAGGATCAGGATGCCCAGCAGCAACATTGATGTCGTCAGGGTGGCGAGTGCCGCTTCGAGCCGAACCAGGCTCGCACTGGCGCGCAGTACGCCAACCGACGCGGTGGCGTCGGCCGACCTCAGCGCGATGCGGAAATCGTGGCGACTGCGTCCGGCCGCCAGTGCGGCATTCAGATCGGCGTGCGGCGCACCGAGTACGGCCGGCCCACCGTCCGCCACCAGCACGCGCCCGGCAGCATCGCGAACCTCGATGTAACCAAGGCCACCCAGCCGGCGCAACGCACCCGCTTCCGACGCGAGCCGCGCCTGATCATGCACCACGATCTCGGCCAACCGGGTCTGCATGTCCGCGGCCAGCGCATCGATGCGAGCATCTTCCAGCGCAATCAGGTGGCCGGCCAGCAGGTGATGAGTGAGCCCGAGGCCAGCGATCAGCAGCAGGGCCAGCACGACGGCCGACCCGATGAGGCGTGCCTTCAGCGTGCCGATGCGGGCAAGCAGGGCCGGTTTCATGTCAGTGGAGCGGCCGCCGCGACATCAGAGCACTTTCACCAGAACCTTGCTGCGACGCTGCGGGTTGTAACTGTCGCGCTTCAGGCGCGGCAGCACATCGATGCCGGCTTCGACGAAACCACGCTCGACGAACCAGTGTGCCGTCACGGTGGTGAGCACGAACAGGCGTTTCATGCGCTCGGCCCGCGCCCGCCCCTCGACAAAGCTGAGTATCTGTTCACCATAGCCGTGGCGACGGTATTCGGGCATGACCGCGAGACAGGCGAGTTCGGCCATTTCTTCTTCCGCATACGGGTAGAAGGCGGCACAGCCCATGATGACTTCGTCGTGTTCGAGCACGCTGAAGCGATCGATCTCGCGTTCGAGCCGCTCGCGGCCGCGACTGACCAGCGTGCCATCTGCCTCCATCGGCGCGATCAGGCCGGCCACCGCCGGCACATCGTCCATGCGCGCGTTGCGCATCAGCGCAAGCCGTTCGCGCGAAATGACGCTGCCGACGCCTTGCGTGGTGAAGAATTCAAGCAGCAGCGCACCATCGAGGTCGCGGTCGATCATGTGCGCCCGCGCCACACCCATCTTCACCGCACGGATCGCACGCGGCAGGTAGAGGCCCAGGTCTTCGGTGATGCCGCGACCCGCCTTCAGCCATTGCGATGCTTCGTCAGCGGTGAGTTCCGGCACCAGCTCTCCGGCTTCATCGACGATGCCCGGCGCGTCGCACAGATAGATCAGCTTCGTCGCCTGCAGGCCGATGGCAACCGATTCGGCCACTTCTTCCATGCACAGATTGAACACCTCGCCGGTCAGCGAATAGCCGTAGGGCTGCATCAGCACGATATCGCTGTCGACAAGCGCGTCATTCAGCGCTTCGACGTCGACCTTGCGCACGGCCCCGGTGTAGCCGTGGTCAATGCCATCCACCACGCCCACCGGACGCGCCGTCAGGAAGTTGCCCGACGCCACCTCGATCGTGCTGCCGGCCATCGGCGTATTAGGCAGCCCCTGCGAAAACAGCGCCTCGACATCGATGCGGATGGCGCCGTTGGCGCGTTTCACGCAGTCCATGGCCGGCGCGTCGGTCACCCGCAAACCATTGTGATAGCGGGGCTCCAGGCCGCGTGCCGCCAGTTCTTCCTCGATCTGCGGGCGCGCCCCGACCACCAGCACCAGCTTGATGCCGAGCGCGGCAAGCAGGTTGCAGTCCTGCACCAGCGAATTGGCGAACGGGCTCTTCAGCACCTCGCCGCCAACCGCGACCACGAAGGTTCGGCCGCCGAAGGCATGGATATAGGGCGCTGCGCTGCGCACCCAGGCGACGAAGCGCGGTGAATCGGGATCAGCGTGCATTCAGGTTCCGTCCGGTAAGTTCCCGATTCTATCCGAGCACGACCCGCCGGAACGCTCAGCCGATCGCGGATTCGAGACGGTCGCAGACGGTTTGCAGGATGTCGAGGCGGGCGCGGTACTTGTCGTCCGAGCCGATCAACGCCCACGGCGCCGCCTCGGTGTGCGTGCGCGCCAGCATGTCGCGCACTGCCGGCAGATAGGCCGGCCACTTTTCGCGGTTGCGCCAGTCATCCGGCGTGATCTTGAAGCGCTTGAACCGGGTACGACTGCGCTCGTTGAAGCGCTTCAGCTGTTCGTCGGGGCTGACGTCGAGCCAGAACTTGCAGACGATGGCGCCATGCGCCACCCATTCCTGCTCGAAGGCGTTGATTTCGTCGTAGGCGCGCGCCCATTCATCCGGCTCGGCAAAGCCTTCGACCCGCTCGACCAGCACCCGGCCGTACCAGGAGCGGTCGAACAGTGCCGCCCGGCCGTTGCGTGGCACATCGCGCCAGAAGCGCCACAACCAGGGGTACTTGCGCTCATGTTCGGACGGCGCCGCCACCGGATGCACGCGGTAATACCGCGCATCGAGTGCATGGGTGATGCGGCGGATCGCGCCCCCCTTGCCGGCTGCATCCATGCCTTCGAACACCAGCACGAGCGCGCGATCTTCGAAAGCCGGCTGACGCAGCAACAGGTTCAACCGCCCCTGCAGGGCTTCCAGCGCAGGCTGGTATTGCGCCTTGGTCATCGGCTTTGACTGGGCCGCTGCTTCGCCGACCGGTGCCGCCGGCGCCTCGGCCACTGCCATCGAAGGCGGCGGCAACGGCGCCGGTCGCGGCGGACGCCCTGCCAGCGTGGCACGCAACGCGCGCAGTACGACGCGACCCACCGCCAGTTCGCACAGACGGGGGTCCCGTGCGTCGATCAGATGCCACGGCGCATGCGGGTCGTCCGTCTCGCGGATCGCTTCTTCCGCCACCTTGCACAGCCTGCGGTGACGACGGTGTTCGTGCCAGTCCTCCGACGTGACGCGCCAGCGCGTTGCAGCGTCCTTTTCGAGCACCTTGAAGCGGGCACGCTGCGTGTCGGCGTCCAGATGCAGCCAGAACTTGAGCACCACCGCATCTTCCATCGCCAGCATGTGCTCGAAACGGCGTATCGACTGCAGGGTGCGGCCGAACGCCGGCCGCTTGATGCGGCGGTCGACGCGGTCGCGAATGACCTCGCTGTACCAGGCTTCAAACATGATGGCGGTACGCCCGCGCGACGGCAATGCCTGCCAGAAACGCCACATGTGGGGTCGCAGACGTGCGGCTTCGTCACGCGCCCCGAACGCACTGGTGCGGATATGGCGCGGGTCCATCCACTCATTCAACGTATTGACCACCACGCCGCGCCCGGCGCCTGCCACGCCGGCGATCAGCAGAATGACCGGCGTGCGTGCATGTTCCAGGATCGAGTACTGCGCATCGAGCAGGTCGGCACGCAGCCGCGCAACCGCCCGATCGAACCGGTCTTCATCCATCGCTTCGAACGGGGGCAGCGAATCGAACATCAGAAATCTCCGATCAGGGCGTTGAGCGCGGCCACGACGGCCGCACCTGCAGTTTCAGTGCGCAAAACGCGCGGGCCGAGAGTGAGCGCGGCAAACCCGCTGCCACGCGCGACCCGCAGTTCGTCGTGGTCGAAACCGCCTTCCGGACCGATCAGCAGGCTGATCGGCTGATCGGCTTTCAGACCCGCGCAGCGCAGCGACACCCCACCTTCCGGGTGCAGCAGCAGGCGCTGCCCGTCGGCACCCGCGACGGCCTGTTCGAAGGAGAGCAGCGGCCGCACTTCGGGCACGACATTGCGGCCGCACTGTTCACAGGCAGCCACGGCAATCTGGCGCCAGTGTTCCACCCGGCGCTGGGCACGGTCGCCGGCCAGGCGCACGACGGCGCGCCGGCAGCTCACAGGCTGCACCCGCGCAACCCCCAGTTCGACGGCCTTCTGCACGATCCAGTCCATCTTGTCCGACGCGGCCAGACACTGCATCAGCGTGATTCGCAGCGCGGGCTCGCGCAGCGGCGCGCGGCGCTCGCCGAGCACTGCCCTGAGATCGCGACCCTTGCCTTCGAGTCGGGCCTCGACTTCGAAACCGCGACCGTCGAACAGGGTCAGCAAATCGCCGGACGACAGACGCAGCACGCGTTCAACATGGTGGGCCACCGCCGCCGGCAGCAACAGCTCGCCCTGGGGTTCATCGGGGAGAGGGCAAAAGAAGCGTGGATTCATCGTATTATCATTGGTGCACTGCGAGAGGATAAAAGTCCGCGCCCCGCCACGGCGGGCAAACCCATGGAAGCATGATGGTCAGCACTTCTACACCTGTCTGCGACTTCGGTCTGGCGGCGCCCGGCTTCCGGCTGCGCGACGCCGACGGCCGCGAACACACGCCGGACACATTGCGCGGACCGGCCGGTCTGCTGGTGATGTTCATCTGCAACCACTGCCCCTATGTGCAGGCGATACTGCCCCGGCTGGTCTTTACGGTGCGTGAGCTGCAGGCGCTCGACGTCGGCGTTGTGGCGATCATGTCGAACGATACTGTCCAGTATCCGGATGATGGCCCGGACGCGATGCACGCACTGGCGCGCGACAGGGCGTTTTCCTTCCCGTATCTGCTGGACGCCGACCAGTCGGTGGCGCGCGCCTATGGCGCCGTGTGCACGCCGGATTTCTTCGGCTACAACAGCGCATTGCAGCTGCAGTACCGCGGTCGCTTCGACGCCTCCCGCAAGGAGGCTGCACCGCCGGATACGCCGCGCGATCTTTTCGAGGCCATGCGCCTCGTAGCACTGACCGGCGACGGCCCGCGCGTACAGACGCCCGGCATTGGCTGTTCCATCAAATGGCGTCAGGATTGAATTCATGAACTCACCCACCCTCACCCAGATCGTCGACACCGCGCGCGATGTGGCGCGCGAAGTCATCATGCCGCACTTCCTGACGGCACAACGCAACACCAAGGACGATGGCAGCCTCTTCACGGTGGTCGATCTCGCGGCGCAGGAAGCGCTGATCGAACGCCTGCCGCGCATCATCGATCGTCCGGTTCTGGGCGAAGAGATGCCGGAATCGCTGCAGTTGCGTCTGTGGCACGAAGGCCAGGACGGCATCTGGTGCATCGATCCGATCGACGGCACCACGAATTTCATCAACGGCATTCCGTTCTTCGGCGTGGCGATCGCCTATATAGCCGAAGGCCGGACGCGCTATGGCGTGGTGTACAACCCGATGACCGACGAGGCCTTCTACGCTGAAGAAGGAGGCGGTGCCTTCCTTAACGGCACCGCACTGCCGCTGCGCACGCCGGCCCGCCATCTGCTGGACGCGGTCGCCGGCGTCGATTTCAAGCGGATTCCGAAGCCCCTGGCCGATGCGCTCGCCACGAAGTCGCCGTTCTATTCGCAGCGCAACTTCGGTTCCAGCGCGCTCGAGTGGTGCTTCGTCGCGGCGGCGCGACTGGATGTCTACCTGCACGGCGGCCAGATGATGTGGGATTTCGCTGCCGGCACCCTGATTGCGGCCGAAGCAGGCGCACAGTGCTCGATGCTCGATGGCGAGCCGCTGAACATGTCGCCCGGCCACAAGACACCGGTTGTTGTCGGCGCCAACGCGGCGCTGTATCGGGAGTGGATGGACTGGCTCAACGCGCACGGCGCGCGCTGAGCTGCCGACGCAGAACCCGCATCACACCGGCTGCGCGGACGTCACCTGTGCATTGACCAGCCCGCCGCCCCTTGCCAGCAGGAAATCGCGCAGTGCCTGGGCGGCTGGCAGCAGGTTCTTGCGGTCGCGATAGACCACATGCCAGTTGCGGATTACCGGCGTGCCCGGTGCAGCGATCCGGCGCAGCACGCCAGTCCGCAGTTCGAGCTGGCAGGTATGCTCCGACAGGAACGCCAGCCCCATTCCCGCAATTGCGGCCTGCTTGATGATCTCGTTGCTGGGCAGCTCGATGATTTCGGTCGGGCGAATGCCGTGTTCGATCAAAAAGCTTTCCTGGGTCACCCGCGTACCTGATCCGCGTTCGCGGATCAGGAAGGCTTCGCGCCCCAGATCCTCGGTGCTGGCCATGCCGCCGCCGGTCAGCGGGTGACCTTCGCAGGCGAGAATGGACAGCGGATGCTCGGCGAACACATGCGCCTCGCAACCCAATGCAGCCGGCGGGCGCCCCATGATGGCGAGGTCGATCAGGTTGTCTTCCAGCTGGCGGAAGATGTCGTCGCGGTTGTGCAGCGAAATGCGGACCTGCACGTCCGGAAAGCGCTCGCGGAAAGCCATCAGCAGCTTCGGCGCGATGTACTTCGCAGTGCTGACCACGCCAACCGACACCAGTCCGGCGTGACCGCTCGCCATCTGGGCGAGCGCGGCTTCCGCCTCGGCCAGCTGGTGTTCGATGGCACGTGCGTGACGGGCGATTTCCATGCCGACATCGGTCACCCGCAGCTTCTTGCCCAGGGTTTCGATAAGCGGCAGCCCGATCAGCCCATCGAGCGCCTTCACCTGCATCGAGACTGCGGGTTGTGTCAGATGCAGTTCTTCGGCAGCGCGCGAAATCGACCCCAGACGGGCGACCGCTTCGAATATCCGTAACTGGCGTAGCGACACGCCTCGTGTCCACTGGGTCGTCATATCAGTCGGTATCAGGAAATTTAATTGATCGTATCAAAACAACTTATTTTGAACCACGGCTGATTCCAGATATATTGCACTGCAACAGCGGTCGAAAACGAAGCGCATCAAAACTGCAGCGCGTTTTCGGAAGCCCACGATTTTAGCGTCAAAGCCTGTCTGCTCAACAAGAATCGACAGGTGACCCAGGCTCCTCCTCCACAACCTTGTTTGTGGATTCATACCCCGGACTCGCAAGAGCCCGGGGTATTTTTTTGCGTTTGCACACTCTGTTGCTTACGGTGGAACACACCGCTCCATGGTTGCAGCACATCATTTGCTGTCACGATGACCTGTCGGAGCGCGACAAGCCGATGTGACAGCACGGCGGTCGACGGCTAGGATAAATCGACACCGGTTGCGAAGGAGGTTGCCATGATCGAAGGGCGCAAGACCCTCACGCGTTACACCATCGAGGCCCAGCAGAGACACCCGCAAGCCAGCGGGATCTTTTCGAGTCTGTTGAACGCGGTTGCGACGGCGGTGAAAATCATCGCCAATAATGTAAACAAGGGCGCGCTGGTCGGCTCGCTCGGCAGCTTCGAGGCGATTGGCAGCGGCGCCGCCATCAATCTGGCAGGCGACGTCACGCAGAAGCTCGACACCATCGCAAACGAGGCGATGCAGCGCGAATGCGAATGGGGCGGTCATCTTGCGGCGCTCGCACCTGACGGCCTCGACGGCTTCATCCCCACGCCGGAACAGTCGCCGCGCGGCAAATATCTGTTGCTGTTCGATGCGCTGGACTGCAGCAACAACATCGACGTGAATCTGACTGTCGGCACGCTTTTTTCGGTGCTGCACGCACCAAACCCGGGCGCCGAGCCGCAGTTATCGGACTTTCTGCAGCCGGGAACCGAACAGGTGTGCGCCGGCTATGCGCTGTACGGCCCTTCGACCATGCTGGTGCTGACCACCGGCGAAGGCGTTGACGGATTCACGCTCGACCGCGACATCGGCGCCTTCATCCTGACCCATCCGAAGATGCGCATTCCGGCGCAAACCAACGAATTTGCGATCAATGCATCGAAATCGCGCTTCTGGGAACCGCCGGTCAAACGCTATGTCGAGGAGTGTCTGGCTGGCCAGACCGGCCCGCGCAACACCGACTTCAACATGCGCTGGATCGCTTCGCTGGTGGCTGAAACCCATCGCGTACTGACGCGCGGGGGCGTCATCATGTATCCGGCGGACACCATGCCGTCGCAGCCGCCGGGCCGTATTTCGCTGATGTACGAAGCCAATCCGATTGCCTTTCTGATCGAGCAGGCCGGTGGCGAGGCGACCAACGGCCGAACCCGCATCCTCGAACTGCCACCGCGCAGTCTGCAGATGCGCACGCCACTGATCTTCGGATCGAGCGAAGAAGTGCGTCGCATTGCCCAGTATCACCACGAAAATGACCAGGGACTGGACCGTGAATACACTTCGCCACTTTTCAATATCCGTGGCCTGTTTTCCACGCTCTGAGGACTGACGGATGTCGGTACGCCATCCTGTCATCGCCATCACCGGATCATCGGGCGCGGGCACCAGCACGGTCACGCGAACCTTCCAGCACATCTTCCGGCGCGAAGGGGTCAATCCCGTCATTGTCGAAGGCGATGCCTTTCATCGTTACGACCGGGAGGAGATGAAGGTCGTCATGGCACGCGAAGCGGCTGCCGGAAATGAACATTTCAGCCATTTCGGCCCGGATGCCAACCTGTTCGAAGAGCTTGAGGCCCTGTTCCGGCAGTATGGCGCCGAAGGAACCGGGCGCTCTCGCGCCTATCTGCACAACGACAAGGAAGCCGCGCCTTTTGGTCAGCCGCCGGGGACATTCACGCCCTGGGAGGACATACCGGCAGGCACCGACATCCTGTTCTACGAAGGCCTGCATGGGGCAGTGAAAACCGATCGCATCGATGTCGGACAGCATGCCGACCTGCGCATCGGCGTGGTACCCATCATCAATCTGGAGTGGATACAGAAGCTGCACCGCGATCGCGAGCAGCGCGGTTACACGACCGAAGCCGTGACCGATACCATCCTGCGCCGCATGCCGGAATACGTGCACTACATCTGTTCGCAGTTCGAGAACACGCACATCAATTTCCAGCGGGTTCCGATGGTCGATACCTCGAACCCCTTCATCGCACGCGCCATCCCGACACCGGAAGAGTCAATGGTGGTGATCCGCTTCGCCAACCCGCGTGGCATCGACTTCCAGTACCTGCTGAGCATGCTGCAGGGTTCCTTCATGTCGCGCGCCAACACCATCGTAATCCCGGGCGGCAAGATCGAACTGGCCATGCAGCTGATCTTCACGCCGCTGATCCTGCGGCTGGTGGAAAACGGGCGCAAGGCGCGGGCGCGCTACTGAACTTGCCGTCACAGCGCCCGCTGAAGAAGCGGATCAACGCAGATTCCTCGTTCACGAGGACCGGCAGCAGCATCCCCCTGGTGCGATCCGTGTCGCTTCAGCCCGCCTCTGGTGAATCCCGCAAGGCCGGGTAAAGAAAGTCGGCCGGATTGCGGAACGCAGCGTGCTATCCAGAGGCCTTGTTTTCGCGGATAATTATGGGTTTTTCTGGCCGGAACCTTGCCCTATGACCGCCTCGACCGCCGTCCCGACCATCACACCCCGCGGGGGCTTCAATCCGATCACCGGCGCCATCCGTGCGCTGGCGATGGATGCCGTCCAGAAAGCCAACTCCGGCCATCCGGGCGCCCCGATGGGCATGGCGGAAATCGCCGAAGTGCTGTGGCGCCATCACCTGAAGCACAACCCGGCCAATCCAGTGTGGGCCGACCGTGACCGCTTCGTGCTGTCGAACGGGCATGGTTCGATGCTGTTGTATGCACTGCTGCACCTGACCGGCTACGACCTGTCGATCGAGGATCTGAAATCGTTCCGGCAGTTGCACTCCAAGACGCCGGGCCACCCGGAACGTGGCTACGCACCGGGCGTGGAAACCACCACCGGCCCGCTCGGCCAGGGTCTCGCCAATGCGGTCGGCATGGCGTTCGCGGAGCGCGGCATGGCGGCGCAATTCAATCGGCCCGGCCATACCGTCGTCGATCATTTCACCTACGCCTTCGCGGGTGACGGTTGCCTGATGGAAGGGATATCGCACGAAGCCTGCTCGCTGGCCGGCACGCAAGGTCTGGGCAAGCTGATCGTGTTCTACGACGACAACGGTATTTCAATCGACGGCCACGTCGAGGGCTGGTTCGCGGACGACACGCCGAAGCGCTTCGAAGCCTACGGCTGGCAGGTCATCCCGGCTGTCGACGGTCACGACAGCGCGGCCATCAACGCTGCAGTGATCGCGGCAAAGGCCGAACTGTCGCGGCCAACGCTGATCTGCTGCCGCACGGTGATCGGCCTCGGCTCGCCGAACAAGGCCGGAGGCCACGATGTTCACGGTGCGCCGCTCGGGGCGGCCGAGATCGACGCGGCACGGGCCTTCATCGGCTGGTCGAACGCGCCATTCCACATTCCGGCCGACGTCTATGAAGCGTGGGACGCGCGTCCCGCAGGCAAAGCGGCAGAAGACGGCTGGAACGACCGATTTGCAGCCTATGCGGCAGCCCACCCTGACCTCGCGGCGGAGTTCAAACGGCGCATGCACGGCACGCTGCCCGCCCACTTCGATCAGGTGGTGAGCGACACGATCGCAAAGTTCGACGGCAAGGCGGACAACATCGCCAGCCGCAAGGCCAGCCAGAACTGCATTGAAGCCTTCGCGCCGACGCTGCCGGAACTGCTCGGCGGCTCCGCCGACCTCGCCGGCTCCAACCTGACGTTGTGGTCGGGCTCGAAGGGGATATCGGCCGACAACCCTGGCGGCAACTACATCTATTACGGCGTACGCGAATTCGGCATGTCGGCCATCGCCAACGGCATCGCGCTGCACGGCGGTTTCATTCCCTATACCGCCACCTTCCTGATGTTCTCCGAGTACGCGCGCAACGCGCTGCGCATGGCGGCGCTGATGAAGCTGCGCCAGGTGTTCGTGTTCACGCACGACTCGATCGGCCTCGGCGAAGACGGCCCGACGCACCAGCCGGTCGAACAGACGGCCACGCTGCGCCTGATGCCGAATATGGACGTGTGGCGACCGGCCGATACGGTCGAATCCGCCGTTGCCTGGGCCAGTGCCCTCAAGCGCGATGAGGGCCCGACCTCGATGATGTTTTCGCGCCAGAACCTGCCGCACACCGCGCGCGATGCCGCGACGATCGCAGCAATCGCCCGCGGCGGCTACGTGCTGTCGGACGCCGATGGCGCGCAGGTCGTGCTGATCGGAACCGGCTCGGAGGTGTCGCTGGCGCTCGCTGCGCAGAAGACGCTCGCAGCCGAAGGCATCGCGGCGCGCGTGGTGTCCATGCCGTCGACCACGGTGTTCGACCGGCAGGACGCTGCGTGGCGCGACAAGGTTCTGCCACGCGCGCTCCCGCGCGTGGCAGTCGAAGCCGGCGTGACCGATCTGTGGCGCAAGTACGTCGGTCTCGACGGCGCCGTCATCGGCCTGGACCACTTCGGTGAATCGGCACCGGCTGGCGAGCTGTACAAGGCTTTCGGCATCACCGCAGAAGCTGTCGCCGCAGCCGCCCGCAAGGTGCTCGGCAGGTAAGCCTTCACACATCCGGGCACCGCGCGGCGGACGGTGCCAACTACGGCGCAGCGCCACCACGAGTTGCGCTGCACAATCCGCAGGTTTCATTGAATCCATACCCACTGGAAAGGAAGTTGCAGACATGACGATCAAGGTTGCCATCAACGGATACGGGCGCATCGGCCGCAACGTGCTTCGCGCGCACTACGAGGGCGGCAAGCGCCACGACATCCAGATCGTCGCGATCAACGATCTTGGCGACCCCAAGACCAACGCCCACCTGACCCGCTACGACACCGCCCATGGCAAGTTTCCGGGCGACGTGAGCGTCGACGGCGAATACATGGTGGTCAATGGCGACCGCATCCGCGTGCTGGCCAACCGCAATCCGGCCGAACTGCCGTGGGGCGAGCTGGGCGTCGATGTCGTGCTCGAATGCACCGGCTTCTTCACGACCAAGGAAAAGGCGTCGGCCCACATCAAAGGTGGTGCGAAGAAGGTCATCATTTCAGCGCCCGGCGGCAAGGATGTCGATGCCACGATCGTCTATGGCGTGAATCACGGCGTGCTGAAGGCGACCGACACGGTCATTTCGAACGCCAGCTGCACGACCAACTGTCTGGCGCCACTGGTCAAGCCGCTGCATGACAAGATCGGCGTCGTGCACGGCCTGATGACCACCATCCATGCCTACACGAACGACCAGGTGCTGACCGACGTCTATCATGAAGATCTGCGCCGCGCGCGCAGTGCCACGATGTCGATGATCCCGACCAAGACCGGCGCCGCCGCTGCGGTCGGTCTGGTGCTGCCGGACCTGAACGGCAAGCTCGACGGCTTCGCGATGCGCGTACCGACGATCAATGTATCCATCGTCGACCTCACCTTCACGGCAGCACGCGCCACCACGACCGACGAAGTGAATGGCATCCTGAAGGCCGCGTCGGAAGGCGAGCTCAAGGGCGTGCTGGGTTATAACGTCGAGCCGCTGGTGTCGGTCGATTTCAACCATGACGCCCGCTCGTCGATCTTCGACTCGACGCAGACGCGCGTCATGGGTGGCACGCTGGTGAAGGTGCTGTCCTGGTACGACAACGAGTGGGGTTTCTCGAATCGCATGCTGGACACGACGGTTGCACTGATGGCGGCAAAGTAAGGATTTCCGGATCCGGGGCGGGGTTCCTGGCGGCAGCATCCCTGCCCCGCTTCGTCCGTCCCGCATCGCTTTCCCCCGCCTCCCCCGTCCCACCTCGTATTCGCTCCGTCAGATTCCCTTCACGCGCCATCGCAGAGGACAAACGATGCAGTTCACACGACTTTCCGATCTCGACCTCAAGGGCAAGCGGGTGTTCATCCGCTCTGACCTTAACGTGCCGCAGGACGACGCCGGCAACATCACCGAAGACACCCGCATCCGCGCCTCGCTGCCGGCCATCCGCAGCGCGCGTGACGCCGGCGCTGCGGTCATGGTGACGTCGCACCTCGGGCGGCCGACCGAAGGCGAACTGAAGCCGGAAGATTCGCTGGCACCGATCGCCCGCCGCATGTCGGAACTGCTCGGCTTCGAAGTGACGCTGGTCGCAAATTGGGTCGATGGCGTTTCGGTCGCCCCGGGCGAGGTCGTGCTGCTGGAAAACTGCCGCGCCAACAAGGGCGAGAAGAAGTGCGACGAGGCGCTGTCGAGAAAGCTCGCAGCGTTGTGCGACGTGTGGGTGAATGACGCCTTCGGCACCGCCCACCGCGCCGAAGCGACGACCTACGGCATGGGCCAGTACGCGCCCATTGCCTGCGCCGGGCCGCTGATGGCCAGCGAACTGGACGCGCTGTCGAAGGCACTCGGCCAGCCGGCACGGCCGCTGGCGGCCATCGTCGCCGGCTCCAAGGTATCGACCAAACTGACACTGCTGGAAAACCTGGCCGACAAGGTCGATCAGCTCATCGTCGGGGGTGGCATCGCCAACACTTTCCTGCTGGCTGCCGGCAAGCAGATCGGCAAGTCGCTCGCCGAAGCCGATCTGGTGGATGCCGCCAGGCGTGTGATGGCCAAGACGAAAGTGCCGCTGCCGGAAGACGTGGTGTGCGCCAAGACATTTGCGGCCGATGCACCGGCAACGGTCAAGTCGGTCGATGACGTCGCCGCCGACGACATGA
Source organism: Methyloversatilis sp. XJ19-49 (assembly GCF_024580145.1). Taxonomy (GTDB): domain Bacteria; phylum Pseudomonadota; class Gammaproteobacteria; order Burkholderiales; family Rhodocyclaceae; genus Methyloversatilis. The sequence goes on along the minus strand of NZ_JANINI010000006.1, from coordinate 74,746 downwards.
TTCTCGACATCGGCCCGAAGGCTGCTGCCCAACTGGCGGACATGCTGAAGGCGGCCGGCACCATCGTGTGGAACGGCCCGGTCGGCGTATTCGAATTCGACGCCTTCGGTCACGGCACCGAAACCGTGGCGCGTGCCATTGCAGCATCGAAGGCCTATTCGATCGCCGGCGGTGGCGACACCCTGGCTGCCATCGCAAAATACGGCATCGCCGACCAGGTGAGCTACATCTCGACCGGCGGCGGCGCCTTCCTGGAGTTCCTCGAAGGCAAGACGCTGCCGGCTGTCGATATCCTGCTGCGGCGCGCCCGCGGCTGATACGGCGCAGCACGCGCAAGGCACCGCCCACTAAAACAACAAAGACATCACGAGGAGTTCGTCCGCCATGCACCGTTTCACCAAGATCGTCGCCACGCTCGGCCCCGCATCGAGCGACCTCGCCACCCTGACCCGCCTCGTCGAGGCCGGCGTCGATGTGGTACGGCTCAATTTTTCGCACGGCAAGGCGGACGACCACCGCGCGCGCGTGGAAACCCTCGCGGTCGCCGCAGCCAGGGCGGGCCGCACGGTGGGCGTGATGGCCGACCTGCAGGGTCCGAAGATCCGCGTCGGCAAGTTTGCCGAAAACAAGGTGATGCTCAAGGGTGGCCAGGCCTTCGTATTCGACATCGAATGCACGCTGGGCGACGAGGGCCGTGTCGGCCTCGACTATCCCGAACTGGTGAATGACGTCGAACCGGGTGCCGTGCTGCTGCTCGACGACGGCCGCATCGTGATGGACGTGAAGTCGGTCAATGCCACGCAGATCCACTGCACGGTGCGCCACGGCGGCGAACTGTCGAACAACAAGGGCATCAACCGTCAGGGCGGCGGTCTGTCGGCGCCGGCGCTGACGCCCAAGGACATGGAAGACATCAAGATCGCGGCGTCGCTGAATGTCGACTACGTGGCGGTCAGCTTCCCGAAGAGCGGCGCCGACATGCGCCAGGCGCGCGAGCTGCTGCGTGCGGCCGGGTCGAACGCGCTGCTGATCGCCAAGATCGAGCGCGTGGAAGCCATTCCGGCGCTGGAGGAGATTCTTGACGCGTCCGACGGCGCCATGGTGGCGCGCGGCGACCTCGCGGTCGAAGTGGGCGACGCAGCCGTGCCGGCGATGCAGAAACGCATCATTCGCGTGTCGCGCGAAATGAACAAGCTGGTCATCACCGCGACCCAGATGATGGAGTCGATGATCCACAGCCCGGTGCCGACGCGCGCCGAAGTGTCCGACGTCGCCAATGCAGTGCTCGACGGTACCGACGCAGTCATGCTGTCGGCCGAAACTGCATCCGGCGAGTACCCGGTCGAAACGGTCGAGGCGATGGCGCGCATCTGCATCGAAGCCGAGAAATCGGCCGAGGTTAAGCTGGACCAGGAGTTCCTGACCCGCGTATTCACCCGCATCGACCAGTCGATCGCGATGGCCGCGCTGTTTTCCGCCTTCCACCTCAAGGTGAAGGCGATCGCCACGCTCACCCAGTCCGGCTCGACCTCGCTGTGGATGTCGCGCCTGAACAGTGGCGTGCCGATCTACGCGCTGACACCTGAAGTGCGTACCCGCTACAAGCTGTCGATGTACCGCGGCGTGACGCCGCTCATGATCAAGCTCGATCCGGACGCCGACCGCGACCGGATGCTGGTCGATGCAGAAGCCGAACTGCTGCGCAGCGGCGCCGTGCAGGTCGGTGACCTCATCGTTCTGTCGTTCGGCGAGCCGATCGGCGTACCGGGCGGCACCAATACACTGAAAATCGTCAAGGTCGGGGAGTATCGTCAACTCTCTACCGTTATCTGATCCAGCCAGGAGAAATTGCCATGCCCATGGTTTCCATGCGCCAGTTGCTCGACCACGCCGCCGAAAACGGCTACGGCATCCCCGCCTTCAACGTGAACAACCTCGAACAGGTGCAAGCCGTGATGAGCGCTGCCGATGAAGTCGGCGCGCCAGTCATCCTGCAGGCCAGCGCAGGTGCCCGCAAGTACGCCGGCGAGCCTTTCATCAAGCACCTGATCGAAGCCGCCATCGAAAGCTGGCCGCACATTCCGCTGGTCATGCACCAGGATCACGGCCAGAGCCCGGACGTGTGCAAGGGCGCAATCGACCTCGGTTTCAGTTCGGTCATGATGGACGGCTCGCTGCAGGCTGACGGCAAGACCATCGCCAGCTATGACTACAACGTCGAAGTGACGCGCAAGGTGGTGGACATGGCGCATGCGCTCGGCGTGACGGTCGAAGGCGAACTGGGCTGCCTCGGTTCGCTGGAAACGATGAAGGGCGACAAGGAAGACGGCCACGGCACCGAGGCGACGATGACCATGGACCAGCTGCTGACCGATCCGGAAGAAGCGGCTGACTTCGTCAAGCGCACCCAGCTCGACGCGCTGGCCATCGCCATCGGCACCAGCCACGGCGCCTACAAGTTCACGCGCAAGCCCACCGGCGACATCCTCGCGATCAGCCGCATCAAGGAAATCAACAAGCGCATCCCGAATACGCACCTGGTGATGCATGGCTCGTCCAGCGTGCCGCAGGATCTGCTGGCGATCATCCGCCAGTACGGCGGCGACATGAAGGAAACCTACGGCGTGCCGGTGTCGGAAATCCAGGAAGCGATCAAGCACGGCGTGCGCAAGATCAACATCGACACCGATATCCGCCTGGCGATGACCGCCGCCATCCGCAAGTACATGTTCGAGAACCCGAGCAAGTTCGATCCGCGTGACTACCTGAAGCCGGCGCGCGAAGCCGCCAAGGGCATCTGCAAGCAGCGCTACGTCGAATTCGGCTGCGAAGGCCAGGCCGGCAAGATCAAGGCCATTCCGCTGGTTCAGGTGGCACAGAACTACGCCAGCGGAAAGCTTGCCCAGCAGGTGATCTGAAGACGACCATGGCCGACGCACTGTTCGAATCCCGCATCAACAGCCTGCCGCTGATCGCCCGTGGCAAGGTGCGCGACATCTACGCGATCGATGACGCGACGATGCTCATCGTGACCACCGACCGCCTGTCGGCGTTCGACGTCATCCTGCCCGACCCGATACCGGGCAAGGGCAAGGTGCTGACCGCCGTGTCGAACTTCTGGTTCGGCAAACTGGCGGGCGTATCGCCCAACCACCTGACCGGCATCGCGCCGGAGTCGGTGGTGACCGCCGACGAGCGCGACCAGGTCGAGGGGCGCGCCATCGTCGTGCGGCGGCTCAAGCCACTGCCGATCGAAGCGGTCGTGCGCGGTTACCTGATCGGCTCGGGCTGGGGCGACTATTCGCGTACCGGTGCGGTATGCGGCGTGGCGCTGCCGCACGGCCTGCGCATGGCGTCGAAGCTGCCGGCTCCGATCTTCACGCCGGCCACCAAGGCCGCCGTGGGCGATCACGACGAGAACATCAGCTTCGAACAGACCGAGGCACTGATCGGCCCGGCGCTGGCGGCGCAGGTGCGTGATACCGCGATCGCGCTGTACAGCGCGGCGTCGGACTACGCGAAGAGCCGCGGCATCATCATCGCCGACACCAAGTTCGAATTCGGCCTCGATCCGGATGGCAAGCTCATCCTGATCGACGAGGCGCTGACCCCGGATTCGTCACGCTTCTGGCCGGCCGATCAGTACCGGGAAGGCGTCAATCCGCCTTCGTTCGACAAGCAGTTCGTGCGCGATTATCTGGAAACGCTGGACTGGAACAAGAGCGCGCCGGGCCCGTTGCTGCCGGCCGACATCATCCAGCGCACCGGCGACAAGTACCGCGAAGCGCTGACCCGCCTGATCGGCTGATCGGGTTCCATCAGGTCCCGGTCCGCGTCTCGCCGACCGGGCCGCCCAGCGGTTCGGTCGGCACGAAACCCTGCAGGGTGAAGCAGAAGGTCGCGCCCTTGCCGGGCGTTGCCTGCACGCTGACGCGACCACCGTGACGCTCGACGATGCGCTTGACGATGGCCAGCCCGACGCCGGTGCCCGGAAACTCCTCTGCGCCGTGCATGCGCTGGAACACCCCGAACAGACGGTCTGCGTACAGCGGATCGAAACCGACCCCGTTGTCGCGCACGCAGATCGCCGGCTCGCCATCCTGCAATGCAACGAACAGCTCGATCAGCGGCTGTTCGGCATGCACCGAAAACTTCAGCGCGTTACCGATCAGGTTCGCGAACACCTGCCGCAACATCGCGTTGTCGCCGCTGACCAGCCCGAGCGGCGCGACGGTGATGCGCGCGACCGGATACTGTTCGAGCAGCTCTGCAGCCACCGAGCGCGCCAGCTTGTCCAGCGCGACCTCGGCGTGTGCCATGTCGATGCGCGCCATGCGCGAAAAACGCAGGATGTCGTCAATCAACTGGCCCATCCGGTTCGACCCGCGCTGAATGCGCTGCAGCATGTCCCGGCCTTCGTCATCGAGCGTTGCGGCGGCATGCTCGCTCAGCAGATGGGCGAAACCGTTGATCGCGCGCAGCGGGCTGCGCAGGTCGTGCGACACCGAATACGAGAAGGCCTCCAGTTCGTTGTTGGCCTGCTCCAGCAAGGCTGTGCGTTCCGCGACACGCCGTTCCAGCGACTCGTTCAACTCCCTGACCTGGCGTTCGCCGCGCGCCCTTTCGAGGGCCAGCTGCGCAATGTCGACCAGCCGCTGCACCAGGCTCTCGTCAGAACGTCCCGGCCGCCAGGGCCGGCGGTGACAGATCACCAGTGCGCCCAGCGCAATGCCGCCCGGCCCGGCCAACGGCAACGCCCACAGGGCGTTCAGGCCTTCCTTTGCCAGCGCGGCGCGATGCGCGTCTGCGTCCGGCTCACCTTCCGTATCGGCGATCACCAGCGGCGTCGCACCGGCGCCGGACGGCAGCGGCAGCCGGGCCAGCGCGGCGCGGAAACCGGCGGACAGGCCGGGCGCCACGACATCGACGCTGTCGTCTGCCGACGCACCGCAGGTCAGCACGGCCACGCGGGAATCTTCGTTCAGCAACCCCTCGACCAGAACGGCCAGCCTGGCGTTCACGTCCGCCAGGGGCACGCCGGCAGCGATCCGCGCCAGCAGCTCACGTTCGGCCAGATCGACCTGTTCCAGGCGCTTGCGCAGCGAAATGTCGCCGATGGTGCCGACCACCCGCGTGCTGCGGCCCGCCGCATCGCGCTGTGCCACGCCGCGCACCATGAACCAGTGATAGCTGGCGTCGGCATGGCGCATGCGCACCTCTAGCTGGAATACGTCGTGCCCGCCGCCCAGCAGGTCGTCCATCATGGCGTCCCAGCCCGGTTTGTCCGCCGGATGGATGCCCGCAACGAAATCCTTGACCGGCATGCGACGACCGCCGCCGTCATAGCCCATGATGTGAGACAGCCGCGGCGAGACGTAAAGCTCCTCGCTGCCGTTGATCCATTCCGCCAGCCCCTCGTTCATGCCGCGCAGTGCCAGGGCGTAGCGCTGTTCACTGGCGCGCAGCGCGCGTTCGGCGCGGATGCGCGCCGTCAGGTCGGAGTAGGACGCGACCACGGCATACGGCCGGCTGGCACCGGCATGAAAAAGCGGCTGCGTCGTGACCGACAACCAGCGCACTGGGCTGCCCGCGCGGCCGGTACCGATCACCACCTCGCGCTGCGCCTGGCCGTCGGTCAGAGAACGCATCACCGGATGGCGGTCGTTCGACAGCGCCCGCCCCTGCTCATCGAACAGCTGCGCCTCGGCATGCCCGCCGGGCAGACCGGCGTGCGCATCGTCCAGCCAGGTACAGGCCTCGGCGGCACGATTGCGGGTCAGCACCTTCGCCTGCGCGTCGTACAGCACCACCGATTCCGACAGCGCACCGAGCAGCACGCGGAAGCGCTCTTCGCTGGCGATCAGCGAGCGCTGCGCCTGCTTGTGTACGGTGACGTCGTGACAGACGACGAACAGCGCCGCCCTCCCCGCGAATTCGTCCGGGCGACCGCATACGGAAAGCCAGCGTACATTGCCGTCTGCACGACGCACCGGTAGCTCGACGTCGTCAAAGCCGTGACCGGTCGCCAGGGCAAGTCCGAGGCGCTCCCGGTCATGCGACTGGGCGCAGAACTCGCCCAGCGCACGGCCGAGCAGGCTGTCGCGCGGCTCGCCCGCCAGATCCACCATGGCATCGTTGGCAAAAAGGATCTCGCCGCCCGGCAAGGCACAGACGCAGATCGACAGCGGAATCGCCTGCACGATATCGTGGTCGGCCGAATCGGCCCCGGCAGGCGCAGGCATCTCCGACGGCGTCGCCACTGGCGTGCGGCGATGCACCCGCCGCAGCAGCGCGGCGCAGGCTGCACACCAGATCGCCCAGGCAGCCTGAAGCAGCAGCGCATCGCGCCCGATCCACCACGCAGCCGGCAGCCACAGCGCGAACACGCAACCGAGCACGGCGCCGGACGGGCTGCGCAGGATGGTCGCCGCCTGCAGTCTTGATTGAGGGCTGTCCTTCAAATGCATCCGCTCCATTGCGGCCGGGACATCGGGCAAACCTGCAGACTACCGACTGTCGCGATGCCGAAAGACTGGAACAGAGCAGGCAAGCGTGCGCAATTGCCCGGATGACCGCACGCCGCAGGCTTGCGCTGCGACAATGTGGATTGCGAGCCGCTTGACTACACTATGTTTGATGAACGTTCGCAAACTTCGGGGCCTTGGCGCCAAACTCGCCCTGTCGGCTGCGCCGTTTGCGCTGCTCGCACTGCTGTCGGTCACCCTGACGCTGTGGGTATCGTGGCAGCTCGACGGTGGCGCTGCCGCCGTCAATGAAGCGGGCCGCATGCGCATGCAGGCTTACCGGCTGTCGCTCTTGGTCAGTCGCCACGAACAGGACGCGCTACCGGGCGCCATCGAGGCTTTCGAACACAGTGTCGCGCTGCTGCGCAACGGCGACCCGGAACGCCCCCTTTTCGTGCCGTGGGACGACGCGGTCAGGGATCGTTTCGCGCGCGTGGAAGCCGCCTGGCAGGAGTACCGGACAACCTGGCTGGATGCGCCACCGGTGCAGTTGCAATCCCTCGGCGCCGACACTGCGGCCTTCAGCGCAGACATCGACGCCCTGGTATCCGGCATCGAATCGCACATGTCGCGCTGGACGGCGCTGCTGCATCTGTTGCAGCTTGCAACCATCGCCATTGCGGTACTGGGCGCCAGCGTATTGCTGTACGTCGGCTTCCTGTTCGTGCTGGAACCCGTAGGGCACCTCAAGCAAGCCATCGAACGCATCCAGTCGGGTGATCTGGGTGCCCGGGTCGAGCGTTCGACGGATGACGAGTTCGGTACGCTCGCAGATGGCTTCAACGGCATGGCAGACCAGATCCAGGCCATGTATCGAAACCTCGAAGCCAAGGTAAGCGCCAAGACCGCAGAACTGCAGGAGAAGCAGGAACGCCTCGAAGCGCTGTACGAGGTCACCTCGCTGATCGCCACCGCCCGGTCGCTGGACGAACTGGCGCAAGGCTTCGTCGGATATGTCGCGCGGGCGCTCCATGCGGATGGTGTGGGTCTGCGCTGGTCCGACGAATCGAACCGCCGCTTCCTGATGCTGGCATCGCAGGGCCTCCCCGCCTACATGACGGAGGGCGAGCGCTGCCTGAAGGCACACGAATGCCACTGCGGCGTGCCCGACGCTCCGCTGCAAGCACGTATCATCCCGATCCGTTCGATGACGCCGGGTGGTCTGCAGTACTGCGCCGAGGCCGGCTTTGAAACACTGGTGTCGATACCGGTGCGTCTGAAGGACAGGGTGATGGGCGAGGTCGATCTGTTCTTCCATGCCGAAATCGATCTGTCGCCTTCGGCACGGTCGCTGCTCGAGGCGCTGACCACCCATCTGGCGAGCGGCATGGAAAACCTGCGCCTGACCGCACTGCGCAACGAAGCTGCGGTCTCGCAGGAGCGCAACTTCCTGGCCAGCGAACTGCACGATTCGATCGCCCAGTCACTTGCCTTCATGAAGATGCAGCTGGAAATGATTCGCGGCGCGCTGGCCGAACGGGATACCCTGCAGACGGAGCGCATCCTGGGCGAGCTGGATGCCGGGCTGCGGGAAAGCACAGGCGATGTGCGCGAACTGCTGCTGCACTTCCGCACCCGCACCAATGCCGAAGACATCGAAGGCGCGCTGCTCGGTACGCTGCGCAAGTTCGAACATCAGAGCGGCGTCCATGCAACGCTCAACATGCGCGATCACGGCATACCGCTGCCGCCGGACATACAGATCCAGGTGCTGCACATCGTGCAGGAAGCGCTTTCCAACGTACGCAAGCACGCCCGCGCGAGCCAGGTCTGGCTCAATGTGCGGCAGCAGCCGCTGTGGGTTTTCGAGGTGCGCGATGACGGCAGCGGATTCGACGTCAGTCGTGGCGCCGCCGACGAAACACACGTCGGGCTGCGCATCATGACGGAACGCGCCGAACGCATCGGCGCACGGGTTGAGGTCTTCTCGACGCCGCAACGCGGCACCTCCGTGGTGCTCACCCTGCCGCCCTCGACCGAGCTGTTCGAGCGGGCAACTGCCGCGGAAGCCACCGAATCATGAATGACCGCACAGTGCGTGATGCAGGCCCGCCGATCCGCATCCTGCTGGTAGACGACCACACCCTGTTCCGGCGCGGCCTCACGGCGCTGCTGTCGCGCGACCCCGGGCTGCAGGTGGTCGGCGATGCAGCCGACGCGGGTGAAGCGCAGCGACGTGCCGCAAGCCTGCAGCCGGACATCATCCTGCTCGACAATCATCTGCCCGGCGTCAACGGCATCGATGCGCTGCCGGCCCTGCGCGAAGCTGCGCCGCATGCGAGCGTGCTGATGCTGACGATCAGCGAAGACGAGAACGATCTGGCCGCCGCGCTGCGCGCGGGCGCATGCGGCTATCTCCTCAAGACCATGGAAGGCGAGGCACTGGCCAACGCGATCCACCGTGCGATGCGCGGCGAAAGCGTCGTCGCCAACGAAATGACCGGCAAGCTGGTGGCGGTCTATCGCCAGGCCGCCGCCGCGCCACCGCTCCCCGGCGACGCCCCCGCAGCGGGGTGTGCGCCCGATACCGCAGGCAATGGCGCATTGTCACCGCGCGAAACAGACATCCTGCGCGGTATCGCCCGCGGCGACAGCAACAAGCAGATCGCACGCGATCTGGGCATCGCCGAAACCACGGTGAAGATTCACGTACAGCACATCCTGCGCAAGCTGGGTGTTTCCTCGCGGGTGCAGGTCGCCGTCATCGCAGTCGAACGCGGTCTGACCTGAACCGGACACTCCGCGAAGGGCGTCGCCTGACGTCCCTTCGGCCGGATCCGACCTGCTCGCCGGCTGTGCCGGCTTGACCCTGCGCAACTTCCTGCGCGTTATTCGCCCGATAGTTCTTTCGAACGATGGCGTGCGCGCTCGCCATCGTTCTTCTGCCGCATACCCGACACCCGACGGAAGGATGTTGTCATCCGGGCCGTCTGCCTACCATCGTCGCAACGACAAGGGAGGGTTCGGTCATGACCAGGAAAGGGCAGGCGCTATCGGTGCTCATCGTCAGCACCCTGGCGTTCACCGTGTGTTTCATGGTGTGGATGATGTTCGGCGTGATCGGCATACCGATCAAGAAGGCGCTCGATCTCAATGCCACGCAGTTCGGTCTGCTGACCGCCACACCGGTGCTCACCGGCTCGCTGGTGCGGGTGCCGCTGGGCATCTGGACCGACAAGTACGGCGGCCGCATCGTGATGACCCTGCTGATGGCGAGCACGGTACCGGCGATCTGGATGATGAGCTATGCCACGGAATACTGGCATTTCCTCGTCATCGGCCTGTTCGTCGGTCTTGCAGGCGGTTCATTCTCGGTCGGCACGCCCTACGTCGCGCGCTGGTTCCCCAAGGGCCAGCAAGGCTTCGCGATGGGCATCTACGGCGCCGGCAATTCGGGCGCTGCGGTGAACAAGTTCGTCGCCCCGGCCCTGCTGGTCGCCTTCGGCTGGACCATGGTGCCGCAGGCCTACGCGGCCATCATGCTCGGCACGGTCGTCATCTTCTGGCTGTTCAGCCACAGCGACCCGGCTCACCTCGTGCCGAGCAACGTGCGCTTCATGGATCAGCTCAAGGCGCTGAAGGATCCGCGCGTGATGAAGTATTGCCAGTACTACAGCATCGTGTTCGGCGGCTATGTCGCATTGAGCCTGTGGATGGTGCAGTACTACGTCGGCGAGTACGGCATGGAAATCCGGTCCGCAGCATTGCTGGCCGCCTGTTTCTCTCTGCCCGGCGGCGTGCTGCGCGCGGCCGGCGGCTGGCTCAGCGACAAGTACGGCGCGCACAGCGTCACGTGGTGGGTGCTCTGGGTGAGCTGGATCTGCCTGTTCCTGCTGAGCTATCCGCAGACGCATTTCACCATCGTCACGGTCGACGGCCCGAAGACCTTCGACATCGGCCTGAACGTGTATGCCTTCACCGGCCTGATGTTCATCCTCGGCATCGCCTGGGCCTTCGGCAAGGCCAGCGTGTTCAAGTACATCAGCGACGACTACCCGGCCAACATCGGCACCATCAGCGGCATCGTCGGCCTGGCCGGCGGTCTCGGCGGCTTCGTGCTGCCCATCATGTTCGGCGCCCTGGTCGATCTGACCGGCATACGTTCGAGCGCCTTCATGCTGATGTACGCCGTGGTGTGGGTGTCGCTGATCTGGATGTATTTCACCGAGGTGCGCCGCACACCGCTGATGGGGGGAACGAGCGGTGTGCAGAGCTGATTCGTTGGGCATCGCTGCGCTCACCCCAACCTACGGCGGCACGCCCTTGCACAGGACATATCTTCAGGGGATCGCTGCGCTCACGCCGACCTGCGGCCAATCTGCCGGCGCGCAGGGCTGACACCCAACTTCCGACGAGAGGAACATCATGAACACGAACACCCGCGCCGGCACGCCGCCGCCCGCCCAGGCAGGCGTCAGCACCATCGAGGACTGGCGTCCGGAGGACGAGCAGTTCTGGGAATCCACCGGCAAGAAGATCGCCTACCGCAACCTCTGGATATCGGTGCCGGCGCTGCTCTGCGGATTCGCCGTCTGGGGCATGTGGGGCATCATCACCGTGCAGATGCTCAACCTGGGCTTCCCGTTCGCCAAGGAAGAACTGTTCACGCTGACCGCCATCGCCGGCATCGCCGGGGCCACGATGCGCATCCCGGCGTCCTTCCTGATCCGCCTCGCCGGCGGCCGCAACACCATCTTCCTGACCACCGCGATGCTGCTTGCACCAGCCATCGGTACGGGTATCGCGCTGCAGCACCCGGAGTGGCCGCTGTGGGTATTCCAGCTGATGGCGCTGTGGTCGGGCGTGGGCGGTGGCAACTTCGCCAGTTCGATGTCCAACATCAGCACCTTCTTCCCGAAGAAGCTGCAGGGCACGGCGCTCGGCCTGAACGCGGGTCTGGGCAATTTCGGCGTCACGACGATGCAGATCGTCATTCCGCTGGTCATGACGGTCGGCCTGCTGGGCGGCTTCGGTGGCGAACCGATGACGCTGGTGAAGGACAGCGGCTGGATCTTCGGCAAGATCGCCGCCGGCACGCCGACCTGGATACAGAACGCCGGCTTCGCCTGGGTGCTGTCGCTGGTGCCGCTGTCCGTCCTGTGCTGGTTCGGCATGAACAACCTGAAGACCGTGTCGCCGAACACCGGCAATCCGATCGTCGCGTTCTCCAAGATCACCTATCTGTACACGCTGGCCTTCGTGCCCGCCATCTTCATGCTGTGGCTGTATCTGCCCGCCCCGACCGGTCTCGGCGTGCTGAGCATGTGGGTGGCGATTCCGCTCGACATCATTCTCGCGCTGCTGGTCATGAAGGTCGCCGCCTTCGGCGAAATGAAGGAAGGCGTGACCAGACAGTTCGCGATCTTCAGGAACAAGCACACCTGGTCGATGACAGCGCTCTATATCGTCACCTTCGGTTCCTTCATCGGCTTCTCGATGGCGCTGCCGCTGGCCATCACGGTCATCTTCGGCACCAGCCACGTGCCGGATGCCGCCGGTGTCATGCAGCACACGCTGAAGAACCCGAATGCGCCGTCTGCACTGACCTACGCCTGGATCGGCCCCTTCGTAGGCGCCGCCGTGCGACCGCTGGGCGGCTGGATATCCGACAAGCTCGGCGGCTCCATCGTCACCCAGGTGATTTCGGTCGCGATGGCCGTCGCGTCCGTTGCAGTGGGTTACGTGATGATGCAGGCCTACGGCTCGGCCACGCCGGAACAGTACTTCCCGATGTTCCTCGGCCTGTTCATGGTGCTGTTCTTCGCCAGCGGCATCGGCAACGGCTCGACCTTCCGCACCATAGGCGTCATCTTCGACCGCACCCAGGCCGGTCCGGTGCTGGGCTGGACCTCGGCCGTCGCCGCCTACGGTGCCTTCATCGCACCGGTCGTCATCGGCGAACAGATCAAGGCCGGAACCCCCGAAGTCGCGATGTATGGCTTCGCCGCCTTCTACGCCATCTGCCTGATTCTCAACTGGTGGTTCTACCTGCGCGCCAACGCGTACGTGAAGAACCCCTGACCCGCTTACGCCGCCATCCGGCACGCCACACGGAGAAATACTCATGAGCCATTTTCTCGACCGCCTGAACCACTTCTCGAACCCGAAGGAAAGCTTTTCGGGTGACCACGGCGTCGCCACCGGCGAGGACCGCAGCTGGGAAGACGCCTACCGCGACCGCTGGGCGCACGACAAGATCGTGCGTTCGACGCACGGCGTGAATTGCACGGGCTCCTGTTCGTGGAAGATCTACGTCAAGGGCGGCATCGTCACCTGGGAAACCCAGCAGACCGACTACCCGCGTACGCGCTGGGACATGCCCAACCACGAGCCACGCGGCTGCGCACGCGGTGCCAGCTACAGCTGGTACCTGTACAGCGCCAACCGCGTGAAGTACCCGATGGTGCGCGGCCGCTTGCTGAAGAGCTGGCGCGAGGCGCGCCTGGCGCATGGCCCGGTCGAAGCCTGGGCCTCCATCGTGGAGAACGACGCCAAGCGGCGCGACTACCAGCAGGTGCGCGGCCTCGGCGGCTTTGTCCGCTCGAGCTGGGACGAAGTGAACGAGATCATCGCCGCCGCGAACGTCTACACCATCAAGCAGCACGGGCCGGACCGCATCATCGGCTTTTCGCCCATTCCGGCCATGTCGATGGTGAGCTACGCCGCAGGCTCGCGTTACCTGAGCCTGATCGGCGGCGTCTGCATGAGCTTCTACGACTGGTACTGCGACCTGCCGCCGTCCAGCCCGCAGATCTGGGGCGAACAGACGGACGTGCCGGAATCGGCTGACTGGTACAACTCGACCTACATCATCGCCTGGGGCTCCAACGTGCCGCAGACGCGCACGCCGGACGCGCACTTCTTCACCGAGGTGCGCTACAAGGGCGCGAAGACGGTGGCGATCACCCCCGACTACTCCGAAGTCGCCAAGCTGGCCGACATCTGGATGAACCCGAAGCAGGGCACCGATGCCGCGGTGGCGATGGCCATGGGCCATGTCATCCTGAAGGAGTTCTACTTTCCGGAAACCGGTGAACGCAGCCCCTACTTCGACGACTACGTGCGCCGCTACACCGACATGCCGATGCTGGTGATGCTGAAGGAGCACACGCTGCCGAGCGGCGAAGTCATCATGGTGCCGGACCGCTACGTGCGCGCATCCGACTTCAACGGCAAGCTCGGCCAGGCCAACAATCCGGAGTGGAAGACGGTCGCCTTCGACGACGAGGGCAAGGTCGTGCTGCCGCACGGCGCCATCGGTTTCCGCTGGGGTCCGGACGGACGCGCCGACGAGGGCCAGTGGAACCTGGAAGCGAAGGAGGCGCGCCACGGCAACGACGTGAACCTCAGACTGTCACTGCTCGAAGGCGACACGCCGAGCGGCGAAACCGCGAAGGTGGGCTTCCCCTACTTTGGCGGCATCGTCAGCGAGCATTTCCCGCACAACACGCAGACCGACGTGCTGGTCCGCACCGTGCCGGTGCAGCGCATCGCACTCGGCAAGGCGGGCGAGAAGCGTGAAGCGCTGGTCGCCACGGTGTTCGATCTGCAGGTCGCCAACTACGGCGTGGCGCGCGGCCTGCAGGGTGAGCTGGCCGCGAAGGACTTCGACGACGACACGCCCTACACGCCGGCCTGGCAGGAGCGCATCACCGGCACGCCGCGTGCGCAGCTGATCACCGTGGCGCGCCAGTTCGCGGAGAACGCGCACAAGACGCACGGCAAGTCGATGGTCATCATCGGTGCGGCGATGAATCACTGGTATCACAGCGACATGAACTACCGCGGCGTCATCAACATGCTGATGATGTGCGGCTGCATCGGCCAGAGCGGCGGTGGCTGGGCGCATTACGTCGGCCAGGAGAAACTGCGCCCGCAGACCGGCTGGACGGCACTGGCCTTCGCGCTCGACTGGATACGCCCGCCGCGGCAGATGAACAGCACCAGCTTCTTCTACGCGCACACCGATCAGTGGCGCTACGAAAAGCTGGGCATGGAAGAAGTCATTTCGCCGCTGGCCGACGCAAAGATGTACGGCGGCAGCATGATCGACTACAACGTGCGCGCCGAACGCATGGGCTGGCTGCCGTCGGCGCCGCAGCTGCAGACCAATCCGCTGCAGGTGGTGCGCGATGCGGCGGGCGCCGGCCTGGATCCGAAAGAGTACGCCGTCAAGGGGCTCAAGGACGGCACGCTGAAGATGAGCTGCACCGACCCCGACCACCCGGACAACTGGCCGCGCAACATGTTCGTGTGGCGTTCCAACCTGCTGGGGTCGAGCGGCAAGGGCCACGAGTACTTCCTGAAACATCTGCTCGGCACCAGCAACGGCGTGCAGGGCAAGGATCTCGGACTGGAAGAGGCCAAGCCCACCGAGGTCGTCTGGCACGACAAGGCGCCGGAAGGAAAGCTTGACCTGCTGGTGACGCTCGACTTCCGCATGAGCACGACCTGCCTGTATTCCGACATCGTGCTTCCGACGGCGACCTGGTACGAGAAGAACGACCTCAATACCAGCGACATGCATCCCTTCATCCACCCGCTGTCGACGGCGGTCGATCCGGCCTGGCAGTCGAGGAGCGACTGGGACATCTACAAGGGCTTCGCGAAGAAATTCAGCGAGGTGTGCGTCGGTCACCTCGGGGTCGAACGCGAACTGGTGCTGATGCCGCTGATGCACGACAGCCCGTCGGAACTGGCGCAGCCCTTCGACGTGAAGGACTGGCGGCGCGGCGAGTGCGAACTGATTCCGGGAAAGACCGCACCGAATCTGGTCGTCGTCGAGCGCGACTACCCGAATGTGTTCAAGCGCTTCACCGCGCTCGGCCCGCTGATGGCAAAGGTCGGCAACGGCGGCAAGGGCATCGCGTGGAACACGCAGACCGAAGTGCGGCAGCTCGGCGAACTGAGCGGTCTGGTCACGGCCGAAGGCGTGACCTGCGGCATGCCGAAGATCGAAACCGACATCGACGCCGCGGAAGTAGTGCTGATGCTGGCACCGGAAACCAACGGCCATGTCGCCGTGAAGGCATGGGAAGCTCTGGGCCGGCAGACCGGGCTCGACCATACCCATCTGGCGATACACCGCGAGGACGAGAAGATCCGCTTCCGCGACATTCAGGCGCAGCCGCGCAAGATCATCAGCTCACCCACGTGGAGCGGCATCGAATCGGAAACCGTGTCGTACAACGCCGGCTACACCAACGTGCACGAAATGATCCCGTGGCGCACGCTGACCGGGCGCCAGCAGTTCTACATGGACCACCCGTGGATGATCGCCTTCGGCGAAGGCTTCAGCAGCTACCGCCCGCCGGTGGACCTGAAGACCACGGCCGGCATCCAGGGCATCAAGCCGAACGGCAACCCGGAAATCGCGCTCAACTTCATCACGCCGCACCAGAAGTGGGGCATCCACTCGACCTACACCGACAACCTGCTGATGCTCACGCTGAGCCGCGGCGGCCCCTGCGTGTGGATGAGCGAGGACGATGCGAAGAAGGTCGGCATCGTCGACAACGACTGGATCGAGCTGTTCAACCTGAACGGCGCCATCGCGGCCCGCGCCGTGGTGAGCCAGCGGGTCAAGCCGGGCATGGTGATGATGTATCACGCGCAGGAAAAGATCGTGAACACGCCGGGGTCGGAAATCACCGGCGCGCGCGGCGGCATCCACAACTCGGTCACCCGCATCGTGCTCAAGCCCACGCACATGATCGGCGGCTACGCGCAGTTCAGCTACGGCTTCAACTACTACGGAACCATCGGTACCAACCGCGACGAGTTCGTCGTCGTGCGCAAGATGAAGCGCATCGACTGGCTCGACAACGAAGCCGCGACGGCCGACACGACTCACGCCTGAGGATACTGATCATGAAAATACGCGCACAGATCGGAATGGTGCTGAATCTCGACAAATGCATCGGTTGCCACACCTGTTCGGTCACCTGCAAGAACGTATGGACCAGCCGCCCCGGCATGGAATACGCATGGTTCAACAACGTCGAAACCAAGCCGGGCATCGGCTACCCGAAGGAATGGGAAAACCAGGACAAGTGGCAGGGCGGCTGGGTGCGCCGGGCGGACGGCAGCATCGCGCCGCGCCAGGGCGGCAAGTGGCAGCTGCTGATGAAGATATTCGCCAACCCGCACCTGCCGGAGATCGACGACTACTACGAGCCCTTCACCTTCGACTACGACCACCTGCAGTCGGCGCCCGAAATGAAGGCAACGCCGACTGCCCGGCCGCGCAGCCTGATCACCGGCAAGCGCATGGAGAAGATCGAATGGGGCCCGAACTGGGAAGAGATTCTCGGCGGTGAATTTTCGAAGCGCTCGAAGGACAGCAACTTCGAAGAGGTGCAGAAGGACATCTACGGCCAGTTCGAAAACACCTTCATGATGTATCTGCCGCGGCTGTGCGAGCACTGCCTGAACCCGGCCTGCGTCGCCTCCTGCCCGTCCGGCTCGATCTACAAGCGCGAAGAGGACGGCATCGTGCTGATTGACCAGGACAAGTGCCGCGGCTGGCGCATGTGCGTCAGCGGCTGCCCGTACAAGAAGATCTACTACAACTGGACCAGCGGCAAGGCCGAGAAGTGCATCTTCTGCTATCCGCGCATTGAAGCCGGCCAGCCGACCGTGTGCTCGGAAACCTGCGTCGGCCGCATCCGCTACCTCGGCGTTCTGCTGTATGACGCCGACCGCATCCAGGAAGCGGCATCGGTCGAACATGACCGTGACCTCTACCCGGCGCAGCTAGACATCTTCCTCGACCCGAACGACCCCAAGGTGATCGAACAGGCGCGCATCGACGGCATCCCCGACGCATGGATGGAAGCGGCCCGGCACAGCCCGGTCTACAAGATGGCGGTCGAGTGGAAGGTGGCGCTGCCGCTGCACCCGGAGTACCGCACGCTGCCCATGGTGTGGTACGTGCCGCCGCTGTCGCCGATCACCGCCGCGGCCAACGCCGGCCAGGTCGGCATCAACGGCGAGATTCCCGACGTGCATCAGCTGCGCATCCCGGTGAAGTACCTGGCCAACCTCCTGACCGCCGGCGACACCCAGCCGGTGGTGCGCGCGCTCGAACGCATGCTGGCGATGCGCGCCTACCAGCGCGCGAAGCATGTCGACGGCCAGATCAATCTGGCGGCGCTGGACCAGGTCGGACTGACCCAGGCCGAGGTCGAGGACATGTACCACGTGATGGCCATCGCGAACTACGAAGACCGCTTCGTCATCCCGAGTGCGCATCGCGAATACGCGGAAAACACCTTCGATGTGCGCGGTGGCTGCGGCTTCTCGTTCGGCAACGGCTGTTCGGAAGGCAGTTCGGACACCAGCCTGTTCGGCGGTTCGAAACGCCGCACGATTCCGATCAAGGCGGTGGTCTGATCATGGGACTGTTCACTGCATCCAGCACCGGGCGCATCGCCCACACATTGCGCGTCGCCGCCCACCTGCTGTCCTATCCGGACGCGGCGCTGCGCGCCCATCTGACCGACCTGCGCGATGCGCTGCATGCCGAAGGCGCGCTGTCGGCGTCGCGCATCGCCGAACTCGACGCCTTGATCGAGCACCTCGCCCGTACCGATGTGCTCGACACCGAAGCGGCCTATGTCGAACTGTTCGACCGCGGCCGCAGCACCTCGCTGCACCTGTTCGAACATGTGCACGGCGATTCGCGCGACCGCGGTCCGGCGATGATCGACCTGGCACAGACCTACGAAAAGGCCGGTCTTTATCTCGCACCCGGCGAGCTGCCGGACTTCCTGCCGGCGCTGCTGGAGTTCGCCTCCACGCAGCCGCCGAAAGAGGCGCGCGCACTGCTCGCCGAGATGGCGCACATCCTCAACGCCGTGTTCTCCGCACTGCTGCAGCGGCAGAGCGGCTACGCCAGCGTGCTCGGCGCGCTGATCGAACTGGCGGGCGAAACGGCTCAGGCCGTCACCATCGCGCCCGACGAGCCACTCGACGAAAGCTGGGCCGAACCACTGGCCTTCGACGGCTGCTCGTCTCAAGGCCAGGCCAGACCCGGCGCCGTGCAACCCATCCATCTCGTTCGCAAGTCCTCCGCCACCGAAGGAGTACAACCATGACATCCTGGCTCGACAACCTGCTGTTCGGCTACTACCCCTACATCTGCCTCGCGGTGTTCTTCATCGGCAGCCTGCTGCGCTTCGACCGCGACCAGTACTCGTGGAAGAGCGATTCGTCGCAACTGCTGCGCCGCGGCCAGCTGCGGCTGGGCAGCAACCTGTTCCACATCGGCGTGCTGTTCCTGTTCTTCGGCCACTTCTTCGGCATGCTGACGCCGCACTTCATCTACGAACCCTTCATCGGAGCCGGCGACAAGCAGATCGTGGCCATGGTGACCGGTGGCGTGGCCGGGCTGCTCGGCTTCGTCGGCCTGACCTTGCTGCTGCACCGCCGGCTGAGCGAACCCCGCATCCGCGCCACCTCGAAAACCAGCGACATCGTCATCGCCGTGCTGCTGTGGCTACAGCTGCTGCTCGGCCTGGCCACCATCCCGCTGTCGGCGCAGCATCTGGACGGCAGCATGATGATGCGGCTGGCCGAATGGGCGCAGCGCATCGTCACCTTCCGTGCCGGCGCGCCGGAACTGCTGGCCGAGGCAGGCTGGATATTCAAGATGCACATGTTCCTCGGCATGAGCATCTTCCTGATCTTCCCCTTCACCCGCCTCGTGCATGTATGGAGCGGCTTTGCGTCGGTGTCCTACCTGTTCCGTCCGTATCAGGTGGTGCGCGCGCGCCGGCTCAACCTGCCGGCCGGTCACAATCAGCCGCGCCAGCCCGGCGCCGGCGTCTGAGGACTTCGCCATGACCATCGAGAACCTGTCCCGCGTCGCACGCGTCAATGGCGTGCCGATCAACACCGCCGAAGAGGACCTCAGCCAGGAGGCGCTGCAGCAGCGCGCCTACTCCGAACTGCTTCGACAGGCGGCACAGCACGCCGGCCTGCTGCCGGCCGACGACCCCGCAACGGCGGACGGTGTCATCAGCGAGGCAGCCGCCGACGCGATCAACATGCTGGTCGAACAGTCTGTGCAGGTGCCCGACCCCTCGGACGACGCGTGCAGCCGTCACTACGCGGCGAACGAGGCGACGTACCGCACCGGTGAACGCGTGCGGGTGCGCCACATCCTGTTCGCAGTGACGGAGGGCGTCGATGTGGTCGCGCTGCGCAAGCGTGCCGAAGGCGTGCTGCTGGACGTGCGCTGCCACGACGGACAATCGGCCGATGTATTCGGCCCCGCCGCGCTGAAGTATTCGAACTGCCCCACCGGCGCACAGGGCGGCGATCTGGGCTGGCTGACCGCCGGCGACTGTGCCCCCGAGTTCGCGCGCGAGCTGTTCGGTCACGCCGAAGTCGGCGTGCTGCCGCGACTTGCGCACAGCCGCTTCGGCCTGCATGTGGTCGAGGTGCTCGAACGCGACCACGGCCGGTTGCAAGGCTACGAATCGGTACACGGCGCGGTCGCCGGTGCCTTGCGCCAGCAGAGCTTCGTCACCGCCCTGCGCCAGTACCTGAGCCTGCTGGCCGGCGCGGCCGCGATCGAAGGCGTCGCGCTCGACCGCGCCGATTCGCCGCTGGTGCAGTAGGCCGACATGCCCGACGAGTTGCTGGCCCGCCTGCGCCGCTTCCACGACCACACCTTTCCCGGCGTGCAGGACCGGTTCCAGGATCTGGTGCGCGACGGGCAGCACCCGACCATCCTGTTCATCGGTTGTTCGGATTCGCGCCTCGTGCCCTATCTGCTGACCGGCACCGGTCCGGGCGAGCTGTTCATCGTGCGCAACGTGGGCGCTTTCGTGCCGCCCTACGACATCCGCGCGCAGCACGGACAGCTGGCCGGATTCCACGGTACCACGGCGGCCATCGAATACGCCGTCCTGAACCTGAAGGTGGCACACATCATCGTGTGCGGTCACAGCCACTGCGGCGGCGTGCGCGCACTTTACGAAGGCGTCGGGCCGGACGCGCCCAATCTGAACGCCTGGCTCGACCTCGGCCGCGAAGCGGTGTTGCCCGTGCAGCTGACCGACGAGGCGCTGCGCCGTACTGAACAGCGCGCCGTCGTGCTGCAGCTGGAACGGCTGATGGACTACCCGATGGTGCGCCGTCAGGTCGATGCAGGTCAGCTCGCATTGCACGGCTGGCACTACGTGATCGAGGACGGCGAAGTGCACGTGTTCGACGTGCATCAGGGCGCCTTCGTGCCGGCGTCCAGTTCCGAACACAGCGGCACCGGCCCTTTCCTGCCCTTCGCGGGCGACGACATCAGCCCGGTGGATGCATGGTGAGCCCGGCGCTCGGTCATACTCGCGCCATGTCGAACCACGACCTGCCCCACGACTTCGCGCCGAGCAACCGGCGCGACTTTCCCGGCCGCCGCTGGCTGCTGGTCGCGCTGCGTTCGGTGCATCTGATCGGCGTCGTACTGGTCGGCGCCGCGCTGCTCGGTGATCACGATGCATACCGGCCCGCAGCCGCCGCGCTGATGCTGGTGACCGGCATCGGCCTGTACGGCATCGAAGTGTGGAGCAAGCCGCGCCACGCCGTCGAACTTGCCGGTCTGTTCATCCCGCTCAAACTGGCAGGCGTGGCCGCGATGATCGTGCTGCCCCAGCTCGCCGCCGGCATCTTCTGGCTGCTGCTGGTCGCGTCATCCATCGTGTCGCACGCACCGGCAGCCTTTCGCCACCTGCGCCCCGGCCAACGCAGCTGAACCCCGCTTCCGGAGTCTTCGCGGCGCAGGCGACCCTGTTGGGCATCGCTGCGCTCACCCCAACCTACTGCGGCTGTCTCCTGTCACCCGATACGGGCGCTCCTTCGGGTGTGGTCCATCCCATTGCCGGCGATGCACATCGATTGTCCGTACCCGCCGCCCTTCGCCCGGTACAACACGTAGGTTGGGGTGAGCGCAGCGATGCCCAACTCCGGATGTCATCACCGCACCCCGCTTTGCGGCGCGACACCATCGCCGCTCTGATGCGGGAAGCCCGACGCCGGATCGTCGACGATGTACGACAGACATGCGGGAGAACACTGCCGCGCTTGCGTCATGCACCGGAGCCTGCCGACACGTCCAGGCATTTGATCTGCCCGCACTGACTGCGATCCGGCCTCAGCCGGGCAGAGCGTGCCCGACGCAGCCCGGCTCAGGCATACTCCGGCCACTCCGCAATGCATCAGATAGATTGCGGCAGCGAGCATGAGCCATATCGTGCAGATTTCGAACCCAAGG
Source organism: Methyloversatilis sp. XJ19-49 (assembly GCF_024580145.1). GTDB lineage: Bacteria > Pseudomonadota > Gammaproteobacteria > Burkholderiales > Rhodocyclaceae > Methyloversatilis. The sequence goes on along the minus strand of NZ_JANINI010000006.1, from coordinate 52,951 downwards.
AGGCAACAGACATGAATCAAGACACCGTATGCACCCTCGTTCCGTACTTCGACGTGCCGGCCGACAAGGTCGATGAATTCAAGGCCCTAGGCAAACGCTTCGTCGAGCGCACGCGCAGCGAACCGGGTTGCGTGCATTACGCCTTTTCGTTCAGCGGCTGCACGGCGCATTGCCGCGAAGGCTATGACAATGCAGAGGCCATCCTGCATCACCTCGAGAACGTCGGCGCGCTGCTGCAGGAAGCGCTCGCGATCGCCTACCTGATCAAGCTCGAAGTCCATGCACCGGAAGCCGAAATCGCGAAGCTGCGCGATCCGCTGACGGCCATGAAGCCGCAGTACTTCGTGCTGGAAGAAGGCGGCATCCGCCGCTGATGCAGCCGACGCGGCCGCCTCGCCGGACGATGGCGGCCGCCGTGCGGACAGCCGGAAGCCACTTCGCGAATGCACGCCTGCTGTCCGTGCTCGCCGTGTCCGCCTGTCTCGCATGCGGCGGAGCCGGCGCGCAGGATCGCTCGTCCGCCAGTCCGGACTCACAGCACCGAACGACATCCACCGCCCCGCTGACCGCCATCGACACGCTGGACGTACAGCGCTACCTCGGCACCTGGCACGAAATCGCACGCTATCCCAACTGGTTCCAGCGCAAGTGCGTCGGCCAGGTGACGGCCGACTACGCGCTCGACAGCGACGGCAGCCTCAAGGTGCTGAACCGCTGCCGGCAGGCCAACGACGAATTCGACGAAGCGAAGGGCACGGCGCTGCAGCAGGGCGGCACGACCTCGGCCCGGCTCAAGGTGAGTTTCGCGCCGGCCTGGCTGTCCTTCATTCCCTTCCTGTGGGGCGACTACTGGGTCATCGACATCGACGCCGACTATCAGCTCGCCGCGGTCAGCGAACCCGGCCGCGACTACCTGTGGGTGCTGTCGAAAACGCCGCGCGTCGATCCGGCACGCTATCAGGCGCTGCTTGAGCGACTGGCTGCCAAGGGCTTCGATATTCCGAAGATCGAGCTCACGCCGCAGTAGGCCGGGTCGGTGCGCCGAGCAGCGCGGACAGTGCGGCCACCCCGACCGGCGCTTCGGTCACCCATGGCACGACATACGTGCGCCGTGCCAGACCGGCGGCAATGCGCGCCATCTGTGCGCGTTCTCCGTCGAGGCGCGCGGACAGCAGCGGATCGCGGGTACCCGCGGCGACAATCGACTTGTTGACCACCCATGCATGCGGTTCGATCTGCGCGCGGCGCAGGTCGTCCTGCAGCGCGGCGGCCTGCGACACCGGGGTCACCTCGGGCAGCGTGACCAGGATGATGCGGGTGTAGGACGCGTCCTGCAGGCGCATCAGAGGCGTCACGAAGTGCGCGCCGGTGCGGCCTTCGTATTCGCGCAGCGTCTGCCGGTGATAGGCGCCGGTGGCATCCATCAGCAGCAGCGAGTGCCCGGTCGGCGCGGTGTCCAGCACCACGAAGGCGCTGCGCGCCTCGCCGACGATGCGCGAGAACGCATGAAAGACGGCCACTTCCTCGGTGCATGGCGAACGCAGGTCTTCAAGCAGCAGCGCGCGCTCCTGTTCATCCAGCCCGGGTGAGCGCGCCGCCATGATCTTGTCGACATAGCGCCGCGTCTCCGCCGCAGGATCGATGCGATCCACCTTCAGCCCCGGCACCCCGGTGCCCAGCGTTGCGGTCAGGTGGGCGGCCGGATCGGTCGTGCTCAGATGCACCGACTTGCCGCGCTGCACCAGGCCCAGCGCCAGCGCCGCGGCAATCGTGGTCTTGCCGACGCCGCCCTTGCCCATCACCATGATCAGCCCGCGATCGCCGGCGGCCAGTTCATCGACGAGCGTTGCCAGACAGTCGGCGGGCGGCGCTCGATCGGCCCCCGACCGCGGCGGCTGCACCGGAAGTGCCGGCGCGTCGGACATCAGTGCGCGCAGTGCCGGCAGACCGACCGTGTCGAATGCGCGCAGCGGCACCACGTCCTGCGCCAGCGCGCGCAGGCTGTCCGGCATGTCGCGCAGCGCTTGGCGCCCCAGCGCTTCGATGGCGGCCGCCACCGGATCACCCGGATCGGTCGCGCGGAACAGGCCGTTGATCACCAGTCGCTGGTTGCCCAGACCGAGCGTGCGCAATTCATCCGAAGTGCGCGCCGCCTCGCCGATGGCGCCGTGGTCGGGCCGCGTCACCAGCACCACAGTGGTCTGGCCGGCATCGCTCAGCGTGCTCAGGGCAGTGTTGAAGCGCGCTTCCTGCATCTTCAATCCGGAGTGCGGGCCGAGGCACGACGCACCGCGGTCGTTGCCGTGCAGGAAGCCGCTCCACGCCTTGGGCAGGCTCAGCAGGCGCAAGGTGTGGCCGGTGGGCGCGGTGTCGAACACGACGTGATCGAAGCCGTCGGCGGTACCGGCGAGCAGGCCGGAGAACTCGTCGAAGGCGGCGATTTCCGTCGTGCACGCGCCCGACAACTGTTCGCGCACGGTCGCGCGTTCGGCATCGGTCGTGTCCGGCGCCATCCGGTCCTGCACCCGCTGCCGATACGATTCGGCCGCGGCATCCGGATCGATGTTGAGCACCGACAGACCGGGCACGCCGGGCACCGGCGTGGCCTGGTTGCTCAGCGGCACGCCGAGCATTTCATCGAGATTGGACGCCGCGTCGGTGCTGACCAGCAGCACGCGCTGGCCGGCATCGGCCAGGGCGATCGCGGTCGCGGTGGACAGCGAGGTCTTGCCCACGCCGCCCTTGCCGGTGAAGAAGAGGTAGCGCGTCGCGCCTGACAGCAGTTTCATCGTCATGGCACGGCCCTCACCGTCGCATGCGCGAGAGCTGCTGGCGGAGCCCCCTCACCTCTTCGATCAGGTCCACTACCAGCGCGGCCAGTTCCGGGTTGGCATCGAAATCGCGCTCCATCGCACGCAACTGTCGGGCACGCACCAGTTCCGCGCTGGCGAAGCGCCACGTCTCGGGTTGCCCGGCGTCCATGCGGCACAGATAACCCGCTTCGACCCGCTCGATGATCCAGCCGGGTTCTGCGGCGCAGGCTTGCGCCAATTCGTCGAGGGTGAGGCGCGCGTCATCAAGCAGCTCGCCGGTCAGGATGTCTTCGTGTGTCATCGCTCAGGCTCCCGCTGTGCGGCGCGGATCGAAGTGCAGGTCGCGTGCCATGGTTTCGTAGAGGCGGCGTGCGATGTCATTGTCGGCCGGCGGCAGCACCACTTCGAGCACGACGTACAGATCGCCGGGCGGTTCACCCGGAATGCCGCGCGATTTCAGGCGCAACTTGCGGCCCGTCTGCGACCCTGCCGGCACCGTCAGGGTCACCGGACCCGACGGTGTCGGCACGTCGATCGGGCCGCCC
>NZ_JANINI010000006.1:0-49537 GCF_024580145.1 Methyloversatilis sp. XJ19-49 | reverse complement strand
CTCGTGGTCCCCCGGCCCGTCGGGGGGCGCCACGTCGATCGGGCCGCCCAGCGCTGCTTCCCACGGCGTGACAGGTACGGTTTCATGCACGTCCCGGCCATCGATGCGATAGCGGGCGTCCGGTGTGAAGTGTATTTCGAGGTAAAGATCGCCCGCCGGTTCGCCGCCTTCGCCGGGCGCTCCCTGCCCGCTCAGGCGGATGTGCTGGCCTTGCTTCACGCCCTTCGGGATGCGCACTTCAAGCGTGTGGTCATCGAGCACGACCTGACCGTGTTCGTTCACACGCGGGCGGCGAAGGCTTATGGTTCTGATAGCACCCCGATAGGCGTCCTGCAAGTCGATGTCGACCTTCGCGTGGTGATCCTCGCCGCGCATCCGGTACGCGCCGGAACGGCGAGCCCCCCCGGCGCGCCCGAACAGGCTGGCGAAGAAATCGCTGCTGTCTGCCGCGTCGGCACCGGAGAACTCGAAATTGCTGTCCCAGCCCGGCTGCGGCTGGAACGGCTGTCCCGGTTGATGCCCGCTGCCCATCTGGTCGTAGAGCGCTCGCTTTTCCGGGTCCGACAGCACCGCGTTGGCCTCGTTGATCTCCTTCATGCGCGCTTCCGCACCGGGTTCCTTGCTGACATCTGGGTGGTACTTGCGCGCCAGCTTGCGGAAGGCCTTCTTGATGTCATCCGCGCTGGCGTCACGCGCGACGCCCAGTGTCTGGTAGTAGTCCTTGAAGTCCACGTACGCGCTCCCCTTTTGACGACTGCGCCGGCCCACGATTCAAGTACGTTGCGACAGAGGGTCGCAGACCAATGATGGTCCGTCGGTACGCCCGGATACATGACGCGGATCAATGAGGCGATGCACTGCCCGATGGCCGCAGGCGAATCACAGGCAGCCCGGTGACAAGGAAGAAACAGCCTGGCTGCGGAGCCAGCGCCCGGAGCGGCATCGGCCGCGCCGGTGAGCCGTGCGCCCGCGAACAGGCACGGTGTCTCATTTGTTACTGCGTGTGCTGGCGCACCGTCGCCGGGCGTCGCGTCTGCCAGACTGGCTTGTCGCACGCGGCTTGAGACATGCAGCCGCGGCCGGTCCTGAACGCATCAGGCAGGTGTCTGAATGGTCGTCACCCCGACGATCTCGAGAACACGGCGATTCACCCGGAAACAACATCATGAAGAAAACCCTCGCACTCATTTCGATCGGTGCCCTCGTGGCCACCGGTTGCGCCAACCTGTCGGAAACTCAGCAGCGCACGGCCATCGGCACCGGTGTCGGCGCCGCCGCGGGCGCCGCGCTCGGCAGCTCGGTCGGCGGAAGCGGTGGTGCAACACGCACCGGCGCCTTGCTCGGCGCCGCGGTCGGCGGCATCGGCACCTACATCTGGTCGAACCGGATGGAAGAACAGAAGCGGACAATGGAGCAGGCTACGGCCGGCACCGGCGTCGCCGTCGTGCAAACCGCCGACAACCAGCTGAAGCTGGAAATCCCGAGCGACATCTCGTTCGACGTCGGCCGTGCCGACATCAAGCCGAACTTCCGCCCGGTGCTCGAACGATTCGCGCAGACGCTGAACGCCAATCCGAATACCGAAATCCGCATCATCGGCCACACCGACAGCACCGGCAGCGACGCGGTGAACAATCCGCTGTCGGTGAACCGCGCGGCCAGCACCCGCCAGTACCTGACCGACCGCGGTGTCGCGCCGAACCGCATCGTCATCGATGGTCGCGGCTCGCACGAACCGGTAGCCGACAACGGCAGCGAACAGGGCCGCGCGCAGAACCGTCGGGTCGAAATCTTTGTCGCCGAACCGCGCACCTGAACGTCGCAGGCGGGTTGCCTACCCGCTTGCAACGGTGGCTTGAACGGAGCGACCGCATCGTCGCCCAGGGCCTGTTGATGCTCAATCGTGCGGACCTGATTGAATTTCGACAGGCCCTATCCGTTCCCGCCCCGCGCCCATCGACCAACGCAGAGGTGACCCGCGTGCCCGCCTTCCTTTCCCCGTTCATGCTGCCCCGCCTTGCTCCCGGCCTTGCGCCGCACCTGATCATCGTCATGTTCGGCGTCGCGCTGCTGTGCGCGCTGACCGGCTGCGCCGGTCTGGCCGCGCGCGATCCGGTCCGGGTCAATCTGGTCGGCGTCGAGCCGCTGCAGGGCGAAGGCTTCGAATTGCGCTTTGCCGTCAAGCTGCGGGTGCAGAACCCGAACGACAGCGTGATCGACTACGACGGCCTCGCACTCGAACTCGACGTAAACAACCGCTCATTCGCAACTGGCGTCAGCGACGCCAAGGGCAGCGTGCCGCGCTTCGGTGAAACGGTCATCAGCGTGCCGGTCACGGTATCGGCCCTGTCGGCCCTGCGCCAGGCACTCGGCATGACCGAGGGCAGCACACTTGAAAACCTGCCCTTCGCGCTGCGCGGCAAACTCGCCGGCGGCGCCTTCGGCACCGTGCGTTTCAGCGAGGAAGGCCGGCTCAGTCTGCCGGGGATGACTCAGGGTAACGGCAGCGCGCGCTGAAACCGACGGCTGATCATTCAGCCGACTGCGCGGTCCAGCAGCATGTCGAAGCCGGGATATCCCTCTGCCGTGAGCGCAAACTTGCTTGTCGCCCTGCGCCCCTTCCGGTTGTCCTTTTCACCCGACGTGAGCCCTTCGATGAAGGCCGCACTATCCTCGACCCAGCTGCCGCCGAGCAGGGTGACGCCGCGCGCGAACAGGGCGTCGGGCAGGCAGCCGGCGCTGGGGCCGACCATGGCGAACCAGCGGGCGGCGCGGCAGTGGGCGAGCATGCGGTCGAACGTGTCGTTGAGCAGCAGCGTGCTGGTGGACAGCACCTTGCCGCAGGACTCCAGTGCTGTGGCGTCGGTGGTGACCCGCCAGCCTTCGCGATCGCCGACGGCGCTCTCGTCCAGTTCGATCACGGTGAGCCGGGCGCCGGCGGCGACGATGCGCTCCACCAGCGGACCGAACAGGCCGATCATGCCGATGGCTTCTTCCGGCTGCGGATCCATCCGGCCGATGGAATCGCTGCTGCCGTCGGGCCGGTAGCCGGCACGGTCGTACAGGCAGCGCGTGATGGCGTTGGCGCAGACGAAACCCAGGGTGCGGTCCACGCCCTGCCCGCTCACGTAGCGACGCGCCAGCGCGAGTGCGTCGGCGCCTTTCAGGTCGGTGAGGCCGGGGCCGTTGCGCAGGCGCTCCAGCGTATCGTCGAGCAGCACATACGACAGGCCGATGCTGCCGTCGTCCAGTTCGAGCGCGCAGAACTCGCCGCGGGCGTGGCCGCTCGCGCCGTCGCGGCACGGTTCGTCGGCACGCGCCGGCGGCAGGTGCAGCGCGCGCACGCGCGGCAGTCGCATGCGTGCGGCGATGGTTTCGATCTGTGCGAGGTAGTCGGTGGCGAAGCTCATGGTGTGTCGGCCGGGTCGGGTTTCGGGAAGTGTCCGGGCTGCACCTGATCGCGGCGCAGCCCGGCGCGCACCGCGGACGATGCCGCTTCGCCGCTGACCGTGGCATCGCGGTTTTCCGGCGTGCGCAGGGCGCCCGGGAAATACAGTGCGGTGAGGCGGTGGGTGTGCAGCGGCGAGCCGCCACCGCCGTGGGCGTGGGCGTGGGCGTCGTCGCCATAGCGGCGCCAGTCGCGCACCGGATGGATGTCGTCGGCCACTTCGAGAAAGCCGATGGTTTCGCGATCGGCGATCAGCACGCCCTGCGCGCGCAGGCCGAGCGCCGCCTTCATCGCATCGAGCCGGGCGACCAGTCCGGGTGTGGCGCCGAATTCGCCGTCGGACGCGATCAGCAGGTCGGCGCGCTGCCAGGCCTGCTGTTCCAGCCGGGCGATGGCGCGCTCAAGTGGCCCGCAGATGTCGGTGCCACCGCGAAAGCCCTGTCCGAGAAAATGGATCAGCCGCTCGATGCCCGACGCATCGACGGCGACGTCCAGCTCAACCACCTCGTCCGGACCGCCGAAGGCGAACACGTGGCAGGCGCGACCCTGATCGTGCGCGGTGCGCACGGCTTCGAGCACCACCGCCTTGGCGACCTGACCGGCGCCGCCCTGCATCGAACCGGAGGTGTCGACGCACACCAGCAGCGGGCCCATTTCCAGCCGGCGATCGGATTGCAGGTCGGGGCGCGGCTGCAGTGCCGGCGCATCGAGCGGGCGCACCTCGTGCAGCCGGTCGTCGTCTTCGTAACAGAGCAGCGTGCGCTCGGCGAGACGCGCGTGCCACACGAGGCGCAGCACCGGGTGGCCAAGCAGCACGGCTTCGGCCGGCAGCATGCGGGCGATGCGATCGGCGCGATGAATGCCGCGTGTTTCGCCCGGCATGTCGGGCACGCGCACGCTGCGTGATTCGGTGCGACGCGCGACGGCGTCCTCGAGCACCGTCACCGGGTCACGCTGCGCGGCGTCGGTCTCGTCCGCCGGACGGGCACGCCCGAGCCGGCGGATGCAACGCGCCAGTTCAGGCAACCGTTGCAGCAGACGACGGATGCGCACCACCTCGCGCCAGCCCTCGCTGCGCAGCAGACCAGGAATCAGGTCCCAGCGCGCGTTCTTGCCGTCGTCCGGCAACTTGCCGAAGACATCGATCAGCTCGTCCATCTGGCCGCGCCGGTCCTGCCAGTCGGACTCGAAGGCCTCGACGGCCATCCGGATGGCGCGCGCCGCCGTGGCGCCGCGGTCGCGATAGTCGTCGATGAAATCGAGATGGAACAGCAGGCTCAGCACGACGGTGTCGGTGAGCTCCCGGCGCGCGCTGCAATACGCCGCAAGATCCAGCGTGCAGAACGTGTCGCACAGCGCGGCGACGATGTCGGGTGACGGCCAGCCCCAGGCATCGGCCGGCGGTACGCGGCCATCGAACAGTGCGTCGCGCAGCGCGACCAGCGCGGCCAGTCGCGGCTCGAGCGTGCCCTGCGCATGCGTCAGCCCGGACAGCCACAGCGTGCGCGGCAGCGCGTCGAGCGCCGCCAGACGCGCCTCGCGCGCTGCGAACAGGCGCTGTGGCTGTTCATTCATGTCAGCGGCTCGTGCAGCACCGGCTCGGGTACCGCATCGCCGACCGCGGTCGCGACATCGGCCGGCAGGCGTGGCAGGTTTTCGAAGCCGCGCCGCGCATCGCGGGCGCGGGCGACGAGATCGGCGAGCGCGGACGCGGTCGCCGCGAGATGGCGCTCGACCTGTGCCAGTTCCGCGTCGTCCAGCCATAGCGTGGTACGCCGGCAGTCCGCCAGGCTGGCACGTTCCGCCTCCAGCTCTGTCCGATAGCCGGCGATGCGCGCGAGCAGGTCATCGATCTGCGCTGTCCGCGCACCGATGTGGGCCGGTCCGTAGCGGCGCTGCCGGCTGTAACTCATGCGCAGCGCGCCGGCGCCCCCCTTGGCGTCGCCGATCTGCTCCGCGAGGTCGATGGCCAGCTCGGTGCCCGAGCCGGCCGACAGGTCCGACGCCGAAAAGCGCAGCCGGCCGGCGTCGTCGTAGTCGAGATCGTTCGCTTTCCGTTCGGCTTCCAGCTGTGCTTCGAACGCCTGCACCACGCGCGCGAGGCGCGCCGGTGCGCACGATTCGCCTACCCCGAGGTGCCGGGTCAGCCAATCGCCCACAGCGGCCTGGCGCGTCGCGTCCGGCGCGACGCAGGCGGGCAGCAGCAGCAGGTCCCACGCGCGCAGCGCGCTGCGACCTTCACTTGCCGCGGCCACGCGCAGCAACCACAGCGTTTTCACCCAGCGCCGGTCGGACACGTAGCCGCCTTCCGCAGCAAGATGCGTGCGCAGCGCGGACAGCACCGCCACGACGCCGGCCGGCAGCACCACCTGGCGCGCCGCGGCCGCCAGCGCGGCAAGGTCTGCGTCGGCCAGCGCCAGCGCTTCATCCGCCAGCGACCACGGGTCGGTGCAACCGGTGTCGAGCAGCGCGGCAAACCCGTCGGCACTGACCGGTGCAACCGGCAGGCGGGTCAGGAAGCGGTCGAAGAAGGCTTCGCCCACCTCGTCTTCCGGCACGTCGTTGGTCGCGCCGATGACGCTGACCAGCGGGCAGCGCTGGCGGCCGGCGCCATTGTCGAATTCGCGTTCGTTGAGCAGCGTCAGCAAGGCATTCAGGATGGCGCTGTTCGCCTTGAACACCTCGTCGATGAAGGCGATCGACGCATCGGGCAGGAAGCCCGCGGTGTGCCGCTCATAGCGGTCTTCTTCCAGCGCGCGGATCGACAGCGGGCCGAACAGCTCTTCCGGCACGGTGAAGCGGGTCAGCAGGCGTTCGAAATAGCGTGCATCGCGAAACGCCGCGCGCAGCCGGCGCGCCAGTTCGCTCTTGGCCGTGCCGGGCGGGCCGATCAGCAAGGTGTGCTCGCCGGCCAGCGCGGTGAGCAGGCAGCGGCGAACGACCACACGACGCTCGACCAGCCCGTGTTCCAGTTGCACGGCCAGCCCGCGCAGACGGTCGGGCAACGCCACAGATTCGATAGTGTTCATGACAACCAATCGCTATTCAGCAGAAAAACGTTCGTCGAAGAGGGCCTGCGCACGGTGCGCACATTCAGCGGTATCGATGCGTTCGAGTCCACCGGTGCCGACGCTGTGGATACCGGCTTCGGTGACGATGAAATCCATCGCAACATCGTGCGGTTGCGGATGGATGGTCTGTATGCGCGACAGTTCGAAGCCGATGCCGATCCGGAGTGGCTGGACGGTCTGCGCCGCCAGCGTACGATCGAAATAGCCGCCGCCATAGCCAAGCCTGAAGCCGCGTTCATCGAACCCGACCAGCGGAATCAGCAGCGCCTGCGGCTGCACGACCGCCGTGCCGTCCGGCACCGGAAGGTCGAACACCCGCTTCGTCATGGCCACGCCGGGCCACCACTCGCGGAACACCAGCGGCGTGGCGCGCGCCGCCACATCGGGCAGCGCGGCGCGTGCGCCAGCGATGCGCAAGGTACGGATCACGAAGCGCGCATCGAATTCGCCGCGGTAGGGCCAGCAGAAACCGACGATCAGCCGGCGCAGCGCCGGAAAGCCCTGGTCCAGCAAAGCGGTGATCACCCCGTTGCGCGCGGTACGCTGCCCGGCCGGCACGCCCTCGCGCGCGGCGATCAGTCGCTGCCGTTCGGTGCGCCGCCAGTCCGGCAGATCGGTATGCGCCTCCATGTTCAACGCCCGGGCAGATCCGGTCTCACGCCAGCCCGTGCAACAGCCCAAGCGGATGGTGCGCGCGGGCCACACCCAGCATGAAGGCGAAGGTCAGCAGTGCGGCGATGAAGCACACGAGGCGCGCCCGCGCGCTGCGCGCGCGTTTCAGCGCAAGACTGCCCAGCATGATATAGACCAAAAGCATTACGAGCTTGGTCGCCAGCCAGGGTACGGCGAACGGATTCAGCTGCAGCAGGGCGAGCAGCGACATCGCGGCGATCAGCAGGCCGGCATCGATGATCTGGCTCGCGATGCGCACGCTGCGCTGCATGCTCCAGCGCGCGCCCGACAGCACGCCGATGCCGCGCAGCGCGAACAGCGCTCCGCTGGCGATGACCAGTCCGATGTGGACCTGTCGCGCCAGCGGATACAGGTCGATCAGCTTCATGCGTCCGGCGTGTCGGCATGTCGCTCAGCCGACATCGACGGCTTCACCCGTGCGGTCGAAGGCGATCAGCTTGTCGAGGCGGCCGTTACGGATAGCGGTGATCATGCTTTCCAGCGGAGCGTCCGCATCCGCACTGGCGGGCGCCCGGCCGTCGCGCCCGGCCAGCGCGGCCACGAACACGATGGCCCACTGCGTATCGAAGGCGGCCGTCTCTTCGAGCAGGGCCGCGAAGCTCGGCAACTCGTCGATCGTCTTGTCCACACAGACATAGGGCACCAGCGCACCGCCCTGCCCGGCTTCGAAGCGCGCGCGCTCCTCGGCCGAGGCGTCGTCGGGCAGTTCGGCCACGGTGAACACCATCAGCAGTCGCTGCGGTTCGGATTCTTCGCGCATGGCCGCGATCAGGCCGTCGAAAGTCGCTGTCAAGAGAGGTCTCCGCAAGGTGGAGTGAGCACGGGAACAGCAAGAGGAACGAAGGGGACACGCCCGGACTGCATCATGACAGTTTGCGCCGGACCGCTGCGACCATCACGGCGCCGAACAGTACGATGGCCAGCGCATGTCCGACGCCGGTCAGTGCCAGCGCAGACAGATCGCCGGACGGGCTGGCGCCGAGGCGCAGCAGTGCCGGCAGCATGATGGGTGCGTGGCCGAACACCGTTGCGAGCACGAAGCCGAGCAGTACGGCGTGCAACCCGGCCGATGGCAGCGGGCCCGGCGACAGCACGCCGTGCAGCCCGAGCAGCGCACCCACCCGCAGCCACACACGGCCGACCGTCAGGCACTGCGCGACATGGCCGGGCCAGCCGGGCACCGACCCCTTGCGCGGCGCCATGTCCCAGCGCAGCAGCGATGCGAGGCCCGCCCGCACCGGTGACAGGACGACCGACAGCAGCAACATGACCACCGCCAGCACGAACGGCACGCGGGCAGACGGCGCGCAGCGCCGACGTCGCGTCTTCGATGAACAGCTCGGCCTTCGGGCAGGTCGCGCTGGTTGGAATCAGCACCACGTCGACGCGGGCCTCACCGATGGCAATAGACTTGACGAGTCCCAGTTCGACGATGCTTTCGACAAGTTCCGGGTCTGCCACCGTGTGCAGCGCGGCGCGCAGCGTGCCTTCGGTGGGCATCACGACACCTTCTGCAGGGTCGGCAGGGCAAACCCGGGTACGCCCGACGGCAGGATGTCGGCCAGCGTATGGCGGTCCAGGCGGGCCAGGAAGTCCTGCAGGGCGTCACTGAATATCCCGGCCAGACGGCAACCGCCCTGCAGGCGGCAGTGACCACCCCCATCGAGGCATTCAACCAGTCTGAAATCGGGTTCGACGCTGCGCACCACCGCACCGAGACCGATCGCTTCCGGCGCGTGCGCGAGCCGCATGCCGCCGCCCTTGCCGCGGACGGTTTCGATCCAGCCGGCCAGGCCGAGCTGGTGGGTCACCTTCATCAGGTGCGCCACCGACACCTGATGCGCGTGCGCGACTTCGGCAATCGTGCACAGGCGGTCCGGATGCTGGCCCACGTACATCAACAGGCGCAGCGCGTAATCGGTCATGGTCGTCAGACGCATGATTCAGTGCCACGGGCGGACGATGGTCACAGGCGTGGCCACCGGTGCGGCGGCCGGCGCCGGACGATCTGCACGCGGCCGGATCATCATCGGCACGAAGCGCCACAGATAGAGCGCGAACGCCGCCACCCAGAGCAGCGCGGCAACATGCAGCAGGTGGAGGGCGGCGGCGGATGGCTGCAGCGCGAGCAGCCTGAGCACGGTGGCCGCGATCACCAGCCCGTAGCTGGCGACCATGCTGCGATCGGCGTCCAGCGGACGCCCCAGATGACCCAGTGCGGTGCGTGTGATCATGCCGATGATGAGCAGCGAAAAACCGCCCATGGCAATCACGTGAATGTGCAGCGCCGGGCGCGCACCGAAGCCTGCAACGGATGCCGCAGCAAGCAGCAGGCCGACGCCGAGCGACAGGTAGCCCAGATACAGGATCCACAGCAGCGGCTTGCGCAGCACGGCCTGCGGCTTCCAGCTGACCCAGTGCTGCAGCGACAGGACGCCAGCCACCGCGAGGGCCAGCGCCTGCGCGATCGGCAGATCGGCCAGCAGGCACACCACGGCGATGCCGCTGGCGCCGAGCTGGATGTGGCCGCTGCGCAGCTGCATCGGAATCTGCAGGCCCGGCACGGCACGCGTGGCGAAGAACGGAATGACCCGGCGCGCCACCAGCAGCGCGATCAGCGTCATGATGAGCAGACCGGCGTTGAACTGGCGCATCAGCAGTGCGTAGTCGCCGTCATGCGCGGCCAGCAGGAACAGGGCGTCGGACACGCCCAGTGCCAGCAGCAGCACCGGGACGCCATAGTTGCGGGCATTGCGCGACACGACGACGGCGCGCAGCAGTGCTGCGGCGGCCAGTGCGAAGAACAGCAGCTCGGCGAGGGTGGCGATCAGGAATGGTGTCCCGTCACCGGCGAGAAAGCCGAGCCGCGCCACCAGCCACAGTGCGCACAGGATCGCCAGCGCGCGACCCTGCACCGGATTGATGCCGGTCCAGGCGGCGCCGGCCGTCATCAGGAAGCCGACCGCGATGGTGGCCACGAAGCCCCAAAGCATTTCATGTGCGTGCCAGGCCACGCCGGCGAGCGGGCCGTCAAGCCAGTGCGGCGCGAAGATCCACAGCCCGACCGCGATCAGCGCCCACAGCGCGCCGGCCAGATAGACCGGGCGAAAACCGAGTTCAAGAAAGGCGGACCACGAAGGCGCATGCGGCAGCGGCGGTTCCGCTTCCTGTATGGACAGCAGGGTGGCCATGATCGGGCTCCGGAGGTTGGATGCTGAAGACCAGATTGAACATATATTTTATATGTATCTTAAACCCCGTCTTCAAATATCGCTTGATCCGGATCAAGCCCGTGCAGCGTCCGGCGTCGGCGGCTCCAGATCGACATGCAGCGTCTGCGTCGGGAAAGCGATCTGCGCGCCGTGCCGCGCAACGATGTCGGCAATCTTCAGCAGCACATCCTGCTTGACCATGTGGTACTCGACCCAAACGGTGGTGCGGGTGAAGGTGTAGATCAGGATGTCGAGCGACGACGCGGCGAATGAGTTGAAATTGACGATCAGCGTCTGCTCGGTGTCGATGTCGGGATGCGCTTGCAGCATGGCCCGGATGTCGTTCACGATGGCGGCCACTTTCGGCAGGTCGTCGTAGCGCAGGCCGACGACCTCGCGGATGCGCCGGTTGGTCATGCGCGAGGGATTTTCCACCACGATGGTGGTAAATAGCGCGTTCGGCACATAGATCGGGTTCTTGTTGAAGGCGCGTACGCGCGTGTGGCGCCAGCTGATGTACTCCACGGTGCCTTCGATCGCCTTGTCGGGCGAGCGTATCCATTCGCCGACGCTGAACGGCCGATCGAGATAGATGGTGAGCCCGCCGAAGAAATTGGCGAGCAGATCCTTTGCGGCAAAACCCACCGCAATGCCGCCGATGCCGCCCAGCGTCAGCACCCCCGCGATACTCACCCCGAGCGTCTGCAGGCACAGCAGCAGCGCCGACACCACCACCACCAGCCGGCCGAGCTTGCTCAGCGCGTCGACCGTGGTGCGATCGATCTCGTCGCCGCGCACCAGTCGCACGGCGACGATGTTTTCGCTGACGCGTCCGATGAAGCGCAGCAGGAACCAGGCAAGGCAGATGACGATGCCGATGTTGCGCAACGGCACCACGTATTCGAGAAAGGGTTCGTCGACGTGGCGTCGCAGGATGTCAACGGCCAGTGACAACCCGATGAGCCAGATCACGACCAGCGTTGGCCGGCTGGCGCAGCCCACCAGCGCGTCATCCCAGACGTTGACCGTACGTACCGTGACACGACGGACGTGACGCAGCAGGAATTCGGCCAGCAGATTGGCCACTGCCGTAACCGCAAGAATGATGACGATGCGGGTGATCCAGGGCTCGGCGAGAAAACCCAGGCCGACGCGATGGACGAACTCTGTCATGAACTGTTCCGGACGGACGTTTAAGAAAAAAGAGCGCCGGGGCAGGCACTCCAGGTTGGCAGGGTGTGCAGTCAGCGCTCCGGCGGCGGTGGGGTATCGTCAGCGCGGATGACCTCACCCTCGATCACGCGTCCGCGGGGTTGCGGTCCTTCACTGTCGGAATACTGCGCCGAAGCGCCCTCACCGGCCGCCATGCGGGCTTCCATCTGTTCACGCATCTGCTGGCGCAGCGCACGCGTCTTCCACCACATCCAGCCCCAGATGACGAGGCCGAAGGCGATCGCGACGGCAATGATCACCACGGAAAACATCAGTCCGAGCACCAGCAGGGCAGCGCCGATCAGCGCGGCGAATATCTTGCCCAACGGCCCCGCCTGCTGAATGCCGGCGGACGCGTCATGCGCGCGGGGATTGTGCCTGTTACGTTCCATGACTGCGATTCCTGTTGTCTTCAACAGACAGGACAGTACATCGCAAGCGCGGTTCTCGCCTATCGGCGCCCGCTGACGCCGGCCGTCATGCGCCCGGCACCGGCCACGCGGGTCACAGGCGCTTGTGCGGCTGCTCCACCAGATTCTGGTAGACGAAGCTCTTCAGGAAGATATTGGTTTGCGCATTGACGTCGGAAAACTCGACACCGTACGCCGGCTCGCCGGTGTCGACGATGTCGTGCGTATTGCGGATGATCGCATTGACCACCACGCGGGTCCGCACCTTGTGGATGTCGAGAATCAGTTCCAGGGAAATCGTTTCCCCGATGGCGCGTGGTGGTTCCCACGCGCGCACTTCGGCACCGGTGGCACTGAGGTTGGTCACCGTGGTCGATACCGGATCGGCGCCATCCAGAACACGCGCGCTGATGGTTGTGGCAATCCGCTCCGCATTGCGGATCTGGCGCATCGTGATGCGGCGCGGAAACTGCAGGTGCAGGTATTCAAAAGGGTTGACGGAGCGCTTGCCCACGGTGGTCGAAAAACCATAAGCATGGCGGCCGGAAAACGCGCGTACCGCAAACTCGTCGCCTTCGATCGGCGGCCCGGCCCAGGCACGGGTGTCGGGCATCGTGACCAGCACACTCACGTCATTGACGTAACCGATCAGCTTGACCATTCCAAGCTGTTCGCCGAGTTTCGGTGGCGGTTCAAGAATGAGGCGGTCGCCGATCTTGAGACCGATGTCCTTGAACAGCACGTCCTTGACGACACCGGGCGCACTGACGCCCTGCGCCACCGCCTCGATCATGCCCGCTTCGCTGTTGTTCATCGTTTTGCCGGAATCAGTGGTCGATGCTGCGCGGCATCGGAGGTTCGGAACCAAAGCGCGGCTCACACCGCACCCGCTCAGGTCAGCACAACAAATTCTTCATCCATAACGGTCCGGATTGTGGATTCCTTTGGGAACTGCTCCTCAGAATGCAAGCTGACCCGAAAAATACCAGCCACGCTGGTTCGGCTTGTTTGCAACGTTCCCCAGATCGACCCGTGCCGCGGTCAAGGAAAAGCTCTTGAACGGAAACCAGGCCAGAAACACGTCTGTCGCAGCATCTTCACGGAAGGCGGACAGGTTGTTCGGCTTGTCGCGATACTCGGCGCCGAGCGCGAGGTTGTCGCGCAGCAGCACTGCCACGGAAGCGCCAGGCATCAGCTTGTAGGAATCCGAGCGGTCGCCACCGAAGCCCAGAATGCCGAACTGGTTGGCCCGGGTCGCCTGCAGCGTGACGTTGGTCAGTACGTTGAAGCCGGCTGCAAGCCCCAGATACACCTTGGTTGCGGCCACATAGCCTTCGATGTCCGATCGGCGCTTCGCACCCAGCAGACTGGGCACCAGACCGAAGTCGCTGTTGTGCTTCCAGCTCAGGCCGACCGACACCTGTGGCCACCACCGGTCCTGGTCATACACGGCGTCACCGAACAGGCGCACCTTGGCACCGATCACATCGACGTTGATCGATTCGCCGGGTACGGTATCCGAGAGGTCGAATCGCTGCGCCGCCGCCGACAGTTCGACCCGGTTGTAGAAGCCGACCGCAACGCCGGTCGATTCGAGTTCGAAGTCGCCTCGCGTGCGCACACGAGTGCGAAAGGCGGTCGCACCGATCTGTTCGCGCGTGCCATAGCCGGCGATCACCGCCCACGGATTCAGGCCGCCACCGGCTGCTCCCTCGATCTGCGTCACGCCACCCGTGGCGATCAGGCGGTCGCCAAGGCGCAGCCCGCCCGGCGCCGTCGGCTTCACGCGGGCATCGGTCGCCGCTTCACCCGACGCGGTCGTCGGAAGATCGATGCCGACGGACACGGGCAGGGGGTCGAGGCTGGCAAGGCGCGGCGACAGCTTGAGCCACGGCGCGGCCTCATCCGCCGCCAGCGCGTGCGACTCGCCGGACAGGAGCGGGAGCATCGCCAGCGCGGACAACAGAAAACGTGAAAGCGTCATGATCAAGCAGCGACATCCATCAAGGCATGCAATCGATATCGACTCAAGCTGGGCGAGCTTGAATCCGATACAGGACAGGACTGGACAACGGATGTCGCCATGAAAAGCCTTCGCCTCCTGCCGACCGGGTTCTGCCTGGCTCTATTGCTTTCCGGCTGCGTCCATACCGGGCCCGAACTCACGCTCTACCAGCGGCTAGGCGGCGAGCCGGGCATCGAGCGCATCGTCGGCGATTTTGTGGACAGGGCGACGACCGACCCGCGCACCCGCGAAGCGTTCGATGGCATCAGCACCAAGCACCTGAAGCACAGCATCACGCAGTTCATCTGCCTGGTGGCGGACGGGCCGAATGGCTACGAAGGCCTCGACATGAAGAAGACGCACGAAGACGCGCCGGTGACCGAGGCGCAGTTCGATTCGGTGGTGGAGTTGATGCGCGGCGCGCTGGACAACCATGTGTCCACGGCCGAGAAAAACGAATTGCTGCGTCGCCTTGCGTCGATGAAGCGTGACATCGTCGCAAGCTACTAGGGGCCTTCGTCGTCGATTGGAAGACCCTGATGTTCAGCGCCCGCGGAACACCGGCGCGCGCTTGTCGGCAAATGCCGTCACCCCTTCGACAAAATCCATCGTCGCCGCGCAACGCGCGAAAGCCAGCGCCTCGGCTGCGAGCTGCGCTTCAAGTGATGGACCTGCAGCCACCAGCAGCCGCTTGATTTCCGCCAGTGCGTGACGCGGTCCGTTGGCGAAGTGCGCGATGCGTGCCTGCGCTGCGCCATTCAGCCCGGCAACGGGCACCACCTGTTCGACCAGGCCGAGCGCCAGCGCTTCCGGCGCCGCGACGCGACGCGCAGACCACATCAGTTCGCGCGCGCGCCGCTCGCCCAGCGCCCGCATCAGGAACAAGGACTGGCCACCGTCGCAGGGCAGTGCAAGCCCGGTGTAGGCGGTGCTGAACACCGCATCATCGGCGGCGATCACGCAGTCGGACGCCAGCGCGAGCGACAGACCGTAGCCGGCGCAGGCGCCCTGCACCACCGACAGCACCGGCTGGTGCGCACGGCGCAGCGCGAGAATGACCGGATTGACCCAGTTTTCGATCAGCGCCCGGAAGGCATCAAGCCGCGCCGGCGCCTCCAGGTAAAGGGTGGCGCGAAAATCGTTGATGTCGCCGCCGGCGCTGAAGCTGCCACCGGCGCCACGCAGCACCAGCACTCGGCAGTCCGGATCGGCCAGACTCGCCTCGACTGCCTTGCGCATGGCCTGCAGCATGGCCACCGAAAACGCATTGCGTCGCACCGGGTTCGCAATGGTGATCGTCGCTACACCGTGTTCGCACGCGCTGAGAATGTGGCCGTCCGCCTGATCGTTCATCCAACCCTCCCTGTCATCCCGCCGCTTACGGCGGCGTGACGCCGACCGGCAGCAGCACCCACATGCGGCCCTGCTGGCGCATGCGGCCTGCCAGCGCACCGGCGTCGGGACCGAAGCCCCAGAAGAAATCGGCGCGCACGCCTCCCTTGATCGCGCCACCGGTGTCCTGCGCCATCATCAGGCGACGCAGCGGGTCGGCGCTGTTCGGACGTGTCGTGTCCAGCCACACCGGCGCACCCAGCGGCACGCTGCGCGGATCGACCGCGATCACCCGCTCGCCAGCGATCGGCACGCCGAGCGCACCGAGCGGCCCTTCCGGCAGCCCCGGGCCCTGCTTGCCGATCGGCAGTTCGCGAAAGAACACATAGCTCGGGTTGGCCGCCATCATTGTCGGCACACGCGAGGGGTTGGTGCGCGCCCATTGCCGGATGCCCTGCATGGACGCCTGTTCGAGCTTCAACTCGCCCTGATCGACCAGCCAGCGGCCGATCGACTGATAAGTGTGGCCGTTCTGGTCGGCGTAGCCCACGCGTACCCGGCTGCCATCCGGCAGCTCCACCTGGCCGGAACCCTGAACCTGCAGGAAGAACACATCCAGCGCGTCGGCCGCCCAGAACAGCGCCTTGCGGTCGAGTTCGGCGGCACGTGCATCCAGTTCGCTGCGCGACCAGTAAGGCACCACCTTGCGCCCCTCGACGCGGCCGCGCAGTCGCAGATGCTTCAGATCCGGATGCAGGCCGGCGACGTCGATCACCAGCAGATCGTCCGGTACGCCATGTATCGGGTGCATATACATACCGCCGCGCGAGCGGCTCGCCCGCAGCAGCGGTTCGTAATAGCCGGTCACCAGCCCCTGGTCGGTGCCGTCGCCATTGAGCAACTGCCACGGGCGAAAGGCGGATTCGAAGAACGCCCTCACCGCAATGCTGTCTTCCTGGGCGAGCGACGCGAGCGCGGCGCACGGCGCGCGCCAATCGGCGCGACTGGCCAGTGCGCTGCAGCTGGCGCGCAGTGCCGGCAAGGCCTCGCGCAGATCGTCGTCGGGCCAGCCTTCGAGCGCGGACCACTCGGCGGCGACCAGGCGCGGTGGCAGCTTTGCCTCGGGCACCGGTACAGCCGGCGGGCAGACCGGGCAGGCAGCGCATGCCGGGCAGATCGGGCAGACCTGCGGCGTCACGACGGCAGGTTGCACATCGGGGCACGACGGCACGACGGGAGGACTCGCCGGCCCTGGCCGCGGAGCCGTGCTGCAGGCGGCGAACAACGCGCTGGCCGAAGCGAGCGCGGCGAGCCGGACGCCGCGGCGGATTTGCTGGAACATCGTAATGTGCTTTAGATTGGCGCGCCCGCAGACGCTGAGGGTGCAATGATAACGAGCAGCGGTCCTGCCGGACCGCTGCATTGAAGACGGACGTTTCGCAGACACTTCACCCATGTGGATATTCCTCCTCGAAGCCGGCGTCGCGCTGGCCCTGCTGCTGTTCATCCTGTGGTGGACGCTGCCGCGCAAGGAAAAGGACGCCTCCGACACCGAGCCGCCGAAGGCGCTCACCGACAACAAGGATGACCATGACAGACCGTGACGGTTTCGAAAGCCTGATCGCCCGCGCGCATGCGCTGTTCGATCGCCTCGAGCACATGATCCCGGCGCCGCCGGCGCCACCCGACTGGAAGGCGACCGCCTACCGCTGGCGACGCAGCAACGGTCGCGGCCGGCTGGAACCGGTCGCCCACCCGCACAAGCTGCGCCTGTCCGACCTCAAGGACATCGACGTGCAGAAGGCGCGCATCACCACCAACACCAGGCAGTTCGTCGAAGGCAAGCCGGCCAACAATGTGCTGCTCACCGGTGCGCGCGGTACCGGCAAGAGCTCGCTGGTGAAGGCGTTGCTGAATGATTTTTCGAAGAAAGGCCTGCGCCTGATCGAGGTCGACCGCGACGATCTGGTCGACCTGCCGGACATCACCGACCTGATCGCCAACCGGCCCGAGCGCTTCATCATCTATTGCGACGACCTGTCGTTCGAATCCGGCGAGCCCGGCTACAAGGCGCTGAAGAGCATTCTCGACGGCTCGGTGTCGGCGGTGCTCGACAACGTGCTCATCTACGCGACGTCGAACCGGCGTCACCTGATGCCGGAATACTTCTCCGAGAACAGCGAAGCGAAACATGTCGACGGCGAAGTGCATCCGGGCGAAGCGACCGAGGAAAAGATTTCGCTGTCCGAGCGCTTCGGCCTGTGGCTGTCCTTCTACCCCTTCGATCAGGAGGCGTATCTGGACATCGTGCGGCACTGGCTGAAAAAGCTCGGCGTTCCGCCGGACCAGATAGAAGCCTGCCGCGCCGATGCGCTGCGCTGGACGCTGGAACGCGGCTCGCGCAGTGGCCGCGTCGCGTGGCAATTCGCGCGCGACTGGGCGGGGCAGCATGCTCAGCAGTGAATGTCCGGCTGCGGATTGAAAGTCGGCGCCTGACGGCGCCGTCGCCATCCGTTGGTCCAATGTTCATCCGCGGCAACAGGTTTTTTCGGACACCACAACCTTCATGACCGAACGCAAACAGGTCGCCGTCGCGGCGGCCGTCATTTTCCGGGACAGCGCACGCGGGCGCGAATTCCTGCTCGGCCAGCGCGCACCAGGCACCTTCTACCCTGGTTACTGGGAGTTTCCCGGCGGCAAGGTCGAACCGGGCGAATCGCCGGTCGATGCACTCAAGCGCGAACTGGACGAGGAACTGGGCATCCGCGTGCTCGAATGTTCGCCCTGGCTGACGCTGTCGCACGCGTATGAACACGCGCATGTGCGGCTGCATTTCTTCCGCGTCGAATCGTGGAGCGGCGAGTTGCGCGACCATGTGCACAGCGCGCTGAGCTGGCAACAGGCAGATGTGCTGACGGTCGGACCGATGCTGCCGGCCAACGGTCCGGTGCTCAAATCGCTGCGCCTGCCCGGTTTCATGGCCGTCAGCCACGCCTGGCAGATCGGTCATGCGGCGCAGCTCGACGCCATCGGCCGCGCCTGCGCACGGCAGAGGCTGATGCTGCAGATCCGCGAACCGGTCATGGATGACGCGACGCAGGCCTTCGCCGCCGAAGCGATCCGGCTGGCGCACGCCGGCGGCTCGCCGGCCATTCTCAACGGCGAGCCGGCGCTCGCGTGCACGCTCGGGGCCGATGGCGTGCATCTGAAGTCGTCGCAGCTTGCGGCGCTGAAGGCCCGCCCCGACTTCGAATGGGTGGGCGCGTCCTGCCACACGGCCGACGAGCTCGCGCAGGCTGCGCGGCTCGGCCTCGACTATGCAGTGGTCGGCCCCGTGCTGCCGACCGCCACCCACCCCGACGCAGCCGGTCTGGGCTGGGCTGCACTGACGGCGCTGGTTGCCGAATGCGGCATTCCGGTATTTGCCATCGGCGGACTCGACGCATCGCACAGGCAGGCTGCGCACGCCTGCGGTGCGCACGGCATCGCCGCGATCCGCGGCGCCTGGACGACATGACAGCGCGCCGCCTGTTCCTGCGTCAGTGCGGTGCCATGGCTCTGGCAAGCGCGCTGCCGACTGCACTGCGCGCCGCACCGAGCGGCCCCTACGATCACGGCCTGCTGTGGAAGATCACGCTCGGTGACGCGCTGGTGAGCCATCTGTTCGGCACGCTGCACAGCGGTGAGCCACGCGTGATCGACCGTGCGGCGCCGCTGTATACATATATAGACGCGGCACGCGTATTCATGCCGGAACTGGTGGCCGACGCCGATGCCGTGAATGCCTTCATGGCCGCCAGCACCTCGGACACCGACGATCTGCCGAAAAGGGTTGGCAGGAAGCACTGGCCGCAGGTGTCGCAGAGGTTGGCGCTGCACGGCGTCGACGAACGCGTGCAGACGCGGTTGCGGCCGTGGGCGGCGCTGGTGACGCTACTGCAGCCGGTCGGCGGTGCACAGCCCACGCTCGACGAAGTGCTGGTGCGCCGCGCACGTGCCGCCGGCCGGAAGATCCTGCCGATCGAGAACGTGCAGGAACAGATCGATGCGATCGCGCGCCTGCCCGACGCGACAGTCATGGCGCTGCTGATCGACAGCGCGCGCCGGCATGACGAAATCCAGGCCGGTGTGGCACCGATGACCGACGCCTGGCTGGCCGGCGACACCGGCGAACTGGCACGCATCAACAGCCGGTTGATCGGCGATGACCCGGCGCTGCGGCGTCATGCCGACCTGTTCATGCAGTCGCTGCTCGCCCAACGCAATGCACGCTTCGTCGAACGCCTGCTGCCGCAGATCCGCGAGGGCGGCGTATTTGCCGCTTTTGGCGCCTCCCACCTGACCGGACCGGACGGCGTGCTCGCACGCCTGCTGCAGGCCGGCTGCTCCACCGACCGAATCGCCTGACTCCAGTTTTCCGCGCCAGTGCCGTGAATCTCTTGGCGAATCGCCTCGCACGGCCACTCAAGGCACTGCGGGGCCCTACAGGAGACCTCTCATGAACGCATTCAACCGCCTTTCGGTGGTACATCAGCTTTCGATTTCGATCGGTCTGCTATGCGCAGTCATCTTTGCGTCGCTGATCCTCATCGTATCGATGTCCACCCAGCGTTCCACGCTGCAGCAGACAGAAGCCCATCTTGGTGAGCAGGCCGATGCCACCGTGAAACTGCTCGACCTGAGCTATCACAATGCAATGGCCAGTGCCGAAAAGGGCATGAGCGCACTGAAACGCGGGCTCGGCGGTGACGTCGTGGTCGGCGAGGACACGGTGCCAATGGGCAGCTACGGCGCGGTACGCATCGCGCGGGTCAATGGCGCGGTACTCAATGGAGACGCCGACCGCGTCAGCGGGCTGCGCGACCTGATCGGTGCCGATCCGGCCATCATGGTGCGCGTCGGTGACGAGTTCGTCCGTGTGGCAACGCTGCTGAAGGACAAGGACGGCAAGTCGATGGCCGGCAAGGCCATCAACAAGAGCAAGGAAACCGACACCCTGCTCGCCGGCAAGCCGTATTCGGGCGTCGTGGTCCGCAACGGCCGCTTCTACATTTCCTCGCTGGAACCGATCAAGGACGCCTCGGGCAACGTGGTCGGCGCGCTGTCGGCACGGGTTGACGTTCAACAGGGCATCGACCAGCTGTTCGCGTCGCTGAAAACCCTGCGCATCGGCGACACCGGCTATCTGCACATCCTGAAGCCGGGCGAGTCGGCAGACGCGAGCGAAATGATCATGCACCCCGAACACGCTGGAAAGTCGATCGCCGACATCGGCAACCCGGCGCTGACCGGCGTCATCGCACAGCAACTCGAAATGAAGAATGGTCAGCTGGTGTACGACTGGCCGCTCGCCGATGGCAGCCTGGCACCCAAGCTCGCCACGTTCCGTACATCGGATACCTGGGGCTGGATCGTTTCCTCAGGCGCGCATGTCGCTGAGTTCACGGCCGCCGGCGTCCAGCTGCGCAACCAGCTGATCATGATCTGCGTCGGCGCGGCGCTGCTGCTGGCAGCGCTTACCTGGTGGCTGGCACACAGCCGTCTCGTGCGGCTGAAGGATGTATCGGCGGCGATGACCCGACTGGGCAATGGCGATTTCAGCCAGCGTCTTGCAGTGCAGGCCGGCGAAAGCCGCAATGAACTTGACCTGATCACCGTGCAGATCAACGAAGCGACACGCAAGACGGCCGCACTGATCACCGCCACGGCAGACGCCGCCCGCGCGGTGGGCGCAGCGGCGCGTTCGCTGCGTGCCGGCTCGAGCGAAGTGGTCGAAGGCTCGACCGAACAGAGCAGCGCCGCTGCCGGCCTTGCCGCGGCAATCGAAGAACTGTCGGTCAGCATCACACACGTGGCCGACAGCGCCGGCATGGCCGATGCGGTCAGCCGCGAGGCGCGCAGCGCAGCGATGGACGGCGAGCGGCAGTTGCACGCCGTGGTTGATGGCATGCAGCACATCGCCCGCGACATCAATGACGCCTCGACCGCCGTGACCGATCTGGCCGGTCGCACACGCGAAATCTCGAACGTCGGCCGCATCATCCAGGAGATCGCCGAACAGACCAATCTGCTGGCGCTCAACGCGGCCATCGAAGCGGCGCGCGCCGGCGAGTCCGGCCGCGGCTTCGCCGTGGTGGCCGACGAAGTGCGCAAGCTGGCCGAACGCACGGCGGCCTCGACGAAGGAGATTGCCAGCATGGTCAGCAGCGTGCAGGCCGACGCTGACAAGGTCGTGCAGCGCATTTCCGAAGTCAGCGGTCAGGTCGCCACCGGCGTGAGCCGGGCAACCGAAGCCGGTGCCGTGCTGCGCGTGATCAGCGAGCAAAGTGAGCGCACCGCTGCGGCGATGAAGGAAATCGCCGCCGCCACGCGCGAACAGAGCAGCGCCAGCCAGAGCGTGGCGCAAGGCGTGGAACGCATCGCCGGCATGGCGGAACAGAATGCCGACGTCACCCGGCGCGCAGACGGCGAAACACTCGGTCTGGAAAAGCTGGCGGGCCAGCTGCAGGACAACGTCGGCCGCTTCGTGGTCTGAGTTTCGCGTACCGGTCGGGGGCGTTTCCGGACGCGCCCCGCGGCCGGCCGCGCCGGATCAGCGCCTCGGTGCCCTCCGGAAGAGCGGCGTCAGGTCATCAAGCGCTGGAATCAGCGCCAGCGCGACGAGCAGCGCCGCCAGAGGCAGCGTGGACACATAGCCCACGTGCTTGAAGCCCAGTGCCCCGGCAACACCCCCACCAAAGAAGCAGCCAGTCAGCGACAGCAGGACGCGCAGACGATCGCGATCGGCGCTCACCTGCTGGTCGGCGGCGCGCCCGCGGTTCCAGTAGATGAGCTTGCCCAGTTCGATGCCGATGTCGGTGATCACGCCGGTCAGGTGCGTCGTGCGCACTTCGCCGTGCGAAAGCTTGGTGATGATGGCGTTCTGCAAGCCCATGATGAAACACAGGAGCATGACGGTCAGCGGCACGAACAGTCCCTGGATTTCCGACAACCGCGCCCCGAGCAAGCCAAAGCACAGCAGCAGGCAGGCTTCCAGCAGCAGGGGCAGCGCATATTCGCCGTGCAGCTTCCGGCCACGCGAATAGTTGATCATGATGGCGCTGCAGGCCGCACCGGTCAGGAAGGACAGCAGACCACCGAGCCCGGCGAGCACGAGTCCGTACTCGCGCAACACCAGATCGTCGGCGATCGCAGAAACGATGCCGGTCATGTGCGAAGTGTATTGCGCGACAGCGAGAAACCCGCCCGCGTTGATGGCGCCTGCTACAAACGCGAGCGCAAAGCCGAGGTGACGGTTGGCGTCCGGCGTCCGGACACGTCCCGTCAGCTGGCGGACGTACTGAATAGGCATCGAAGCACTTCTTTCCCGAGCGGAAGGCAACCAGCCCAAGTCCTGATCGTATCGCATCGCCCCACAACGCCGGCCGGTGCATCGGGCGGCGACGTATACTTGCGCTCCACCACGCCCGCCCCGCCATGCTCAGCTACCGCCACGCCTTCCATGCAGGCAACCCGGCCGACGTGCTCAAGCACTTCGTACTCGTTGAACTGCTTCAGCACCTGAACCAGAAGGACAAACCCTACTGGTACATCGACACGCACGCCGGAGCCGGTGGCTACGCGCTCGACAGCGGCTTCGCGGCCAAGAACGCCGAGTACGCCGGCGGTATCGCAAAGCTGTGGTCGGCGCCCGACCTGCCGCCGCAGCTCGCGACCTATGTCGATCTGGTGCGCGCGTTCAACAGCGGCGCGAAGCTGCGCGCCTATCCGGGCTCGCCGATGATTGCGCGCGCGCTGCTGCGCGACGACGACCGGATGCGCCTGTTCGAGCTGCACACCGCCGACAACAAGTTGCTGAACGCCGCCTTCGCCGAAGCCGGCCGCAGCGTGAAGGTCGAGAAAGCAGACGGTTTCTCCGGCCTGCGCACCTTGCTGCCACCGCCGCCGCGCCGCGCGCTGGTGCTGATCGACCCACCGTACGAAATCCGCGAAGATTACCGGCTGGCCTTCGAAACGCTGCGCGACGCCAACACGCGCTTTCCGGGCGGCACCTACTGCCTGTGGTATCCGCAGCTGCACCGCATGGAATCGCGCGATCTGCCGGCCAAGCTCAAGCGCCTGCCGGTGCCGGCCTGGCTGCATGTGTCGATGACCACGCGCAAGCCGTCGCCGGACGGCTTCGGCATGCACGGCAGCGGCCTGTTCATCGTCAATCCGCCCTGGACGCTGCCGGCCACGCTGAAGACCGTCATGCCCTGGCTCACCCGCACGCTGGCGCTCGACGACGGCGCAAAATTCGAACTCGATTTCAAGATTCCGTAAGGCACGGCCATGGTTCTGCAGACCACCATCGACACCATCACGCACGCCATCGGCCTGGCCGTGGCGCCGGTTTTCCTGTTGACCGCGATCGCCACGCTGATCGGTACGCTGAACAACCGGCTCGGTCGCATCATCGACCGTCGCCGCGTGGTGCTGGCGCGTGGCGGCAAGCAGTGCGAAGACGAAACAATGAGCAACGCGACCGAACTTGCGCTGCTTTCGCAACGCGCACGCCTGGTCTATCTGGCGGTGCTGTTCGCCGTGCTGTCGGCGCTGATGGTCTGTCTGGTGGTGTCGTGCGCCTTCTTCGGCGTGCTGTTCACCGTCGTGCTGTCCGACCTGCTGGCCGGCTTCTTCGTGCTGGCGATGCTGTCGCTGATCCTGTCGCTGAGCCTGTTCCTGCGCGAAGTATTCGTGGCGGTGTTCACCGCCACCCACGCCAACCGCTAGCCCGCCGACGAACGGCAGCCGTCCCCCGCTTGAGGACATTCCGACGAGGATCGTGGGCCGATGCGGGCGGGCACATTGATTCGATCGATCCGGCGCAGCCCGCAGAGGAACCTGCTGCGCTGATTGCAGAACCCTGCATGAACGCGGCCCTGTTCGCCTGCGTTCCGGATTTCCACCCGCAAGTAATCAACACACACCTCGCGCCGCTGAACATTAAGCCGGGTTAACAAACGATGCGCCGATCGGACCAGTGGCCCCATCGATCCACATCACGGCAACATCACGCGTGCTGACTACCCTGCGGTCACCTTGTCGTTCGCAAGGCATTCAATCAGGGAGTCCAACAATGAAGTTCCGCAAACTCGCCATAGCCGCCGCAATTGGCCTGATGGGCACAACCGCCCAGCAGGCGTTTGCCGCTGACAACACCTATTTCGACAATTTCACGCCGGGCGCTGCCACCACGACCGTCCTGCCGGTGGGCTCGCCCGCCGAACTGACCGGACCTTTCGTCCTGTCGTCGCCGAACTTCAGCCAGACCCTGATTGCCAACCGTGCCAACCAGCTCGCGCTGGGCCAGAGCAACAGCGGCAACTGGGACATGATCGACACCAACCGCACCGGCCCGGACGCCGGCCGCTACCTGTTCATGCCGTTCGAAACCGGCACGGGCGGCGTACAGCGCGTCGATCTGTGGGACACCAACTTCGACACGCGCACTGTCACCATCGTCGAATCGGGCACCCAGGGCTTCGTGGCAGGTGACGCATCGCGTTGGACGCCGTGGGGCACCTACCTGACGGCCGAAGAATCGTGGAGCGAGCCCAACCAGGTTGCCAGCTCCAAGGGTCGCCTGTTCGAAATCACCAACGCCACTACCGCCGGCACCAACGGCGCGATCTTCGAACACCGCAAGATCGGCCCGGCCGACATCCGCGTGTCGCACGAAGGCCTGGCGTTCGACAGCAACAACAATTTCTACTTCATCGACGAGCGCAACGACAGCCACATCTTCAAGTTCACGTCGGCCAACCCGAACGCCACGAACGGTGTCGATTTCTTCGGTGCCGGTCAGACCTCGGTGCTGCGCGTCGGCGACGGCATGACGCAGGAAGCCACCGGCGCCTACACGTGGGTCGCGCTGACCAACGCCACCGGCGCTGCGCTGGCAAACACCATCGTGAAGACGGACGGCAGCGGCCTGCCGATTCTCGACGGTCGCGCCACACCGAACGTGGTCGATTTCGTCGGCACCAACTTCGATCGCCCGGAAGATCTGGAAATCCAGACCCTGGCCGATGGCAGCCAGCGCCTGTATGTCGCCACCACGACCAACAGCAAGGTGTTCTCGCTCGACCTCGCGAACGATTCCATCAGCCTGTTCGCCAGCCGCGACACCTTCGACGCCGCCACCGGCGCCGCCGTGGGTAGCGCCTTCACCAGCCCGGACAATCTGGCCATCGATGCGAACGGCAACATCTACATCATCGAAGATCAGGGCTCCGGTCGCGCCAACATCTGGATGGGTACCGACGCCGACCGTGACGGCATCGCCGAGAACCTCGCCGTGTGGGCCACGCTGGGCACCACGGGCGCCGAGCCGACCGGTCTTTACTTCGACCTGTTCGACCCGAACGTCGCCTACGTGAACGTTCAGCACCCGTCGAGCGGCAACGATGCACTGTTCCGCATCGCCGCCGTGCCGGAACCGGAAACCTACGTCATGTTCCTGGCAGGCCTCGGCCTGATGGGTCTGATGGCGCGTCGCCGCGCCGGCTGATCCTTCGCCAGCACCGCAGCAACGGGAGGGGGCTTCGGCCCCCTCTTTTTTCGTCCGTCATCTGCACACCGTGCGCGCGCGGCCGCGCGCATCATCATCCCGACATGCCTTCTGCAAGCGCTGCGATCTTGTCGCGCAGCACGCGCGGCAGCAGCGGTTTGGTCAGGAAATCGTTCATGCCGGCTTCGATGCAGGCCGTGCGGTCCTCTTCCAGCGCGTTTGCCGTCATCGCGAAAATGGGGACTGGCGGGCGCCGGAGTTCGCGCTCCATTTCACGAATGAGCCGCGTCGCCTCGACGCCGCCCATCACCGGCATCTGCATGTCCATCAGCACCAGGTCGAATCCACCATCGACCATCATCTCCAGCGCCTGCATGCCGTTTTCCGCCAGCGTGACCCGGTGACCGCTGCGCGTCAGCACCGCTTCCGCCACTTTCTGATTCACCGGATGATCCTCCACCAGCAGGATGCTGAGTGCAGGAACCGGCTGTTCCGACCCGGGGGCAGTCGCTTCGACCCGCATCGCGTTGCCACGCACGAGCGGAAGATCGAAGCAGAACACGCTGCCCTCTCCGGGTGTGCTGCTGAGGGCGATGTGACCGCTCATCAGCGAGGCGAGGCGGCTGGAAATCGACAGCCCCAGACCGGTGCCGCCGTAACTTCGCGTGGTCGAACTGTCCTGCTGTGCAAACGCTTCGAATACGTGACCCTGCTTGTCCGGTGCAATACCGATGCCGGTATCGATCACCGAAATGGACAGCCGCTCCTGCGCAGCGGATTCGACGCGCACGCCAGCCCGGATCGTGACGCCGCCCCGGGAGGTGAACTTGATGGCGTTGCTGACCAGATTGATCAGCACCTGACGCACGCGTACCGGGTCGCCGCAGATCAGCCGAGGCAGACCGGGATCGCACTCGAGCTTGAGCAGCAGGGATTTCTGACCTGCCTGCGCGGCCATCATGCGCACCACTTCACCCAGCAGGTCGCCGAGGTCGTACGGTACGGATTCGATCTCGACCTTCCCCGCTTCGATCTTGGAAAAATCCAGTATGTCGTTGATGATGGTCAGCAGCGACTCAGCGGAACTGCGCGCCACCGCGACGTACTCGCGCAAATCCGTCTCGCTTGCCGCGTCCTGCGCAAGGTCGAGCATGCCGAGCACGCCATTCATCGGTGTACGGATTTCATGGCTCATGTTGGCCAGAAATTCACTCTTGGCGCGGCTGGCCGCCTCGGCGGCGTCGCGCGCCCGGCGCAGGGCATCATTCGTTTCCCGCCGGGTGGTGACGTCGAGTGCCACCCCTGCGATCTGGTGCGCGGTCGCACGTCCGAGCACGCGTACGACCCTCACACTGCCGTCTGGCTGTTGCACGCCCAGGTCTTCATCAAGCGGTTTCCTTCCCGCCAGTGCCGTGTCCAGCCCGCTTCGCAGGCGCCCCACATCGATCGGCAGCAGGCGATCGAGCCAGGCGTCGAGCCGCTGCCCGAAAACCGTCGGCTCGACACCGTGCATGGCGCACATGAGTGCGTCCCAATCAAGCGCACCGGTCGCTGGCGTCCAGCTCCATACGCCCAGCGAGGCCGCTGACGTGGCCATTTCGAGCCGCTGCTTCTCGCGCTCGAGCGCCTCGTCGCTGAGGCATGCGCGGCAGGCATTGGCCAGCTTGCGGGCCAGGGCAAGAAAGCTGTCGAGGAAGCTGCTTTCCAGCACCGTGCCGCTGCGCTCGATTACCAGCAAGCCGAACTCGGGCAGATCGACCAGGTGGTGGACGACGCCATCCAGTGCCACATTCATCCACCCCTGAGCGGCCACATCGGCCGGCGAGGGCCAGCAGGCCCGCAGCGGCGGAAAGCGCACGCTGCGCTCAAGCGTACGCGGCAGCATGCAGACCGGTTCGAGCACATCGCCGCTGCGCATATACACGGCAGCACCACTGGCGTTGAGCAGACGCAGCGTCTCCGACAGCACGCGTCGCGTCATCGGCTCAAGCTGCGTGCTGTCGCCGATCGAAAGCGAAATGCGAAACAGGATTTCGGTCTCGAGAGCGAGCTTCATGTCGTTGCGCGCATCAGCCCTCGATCAGGGCCATGACGGACGTCTTGTTGTAGAACTCGAGAAACTCGCGTCCGCTGTTCGCGATCTCGCCCAGCGTCAGAGCGCCGAACAGCGGCTCGCCGCGATCCACCGCGTCCAGTTCGCGCCCGAAGTCTTCGCCGAGGTAGAGCACGCGCGAAATGCAGTCGATGAACATGCGCGTCGCGCACGCCGGCGGCTCACCGTCAAAGGCAGCGGCCGCCTTGCGCACGGTCTGGGCGGCGGCGGCGAGCAGGTTTTCCGGCGCACCACGCAGCACATGTACGAAGGCGCCTTCGGGCACCTCGCCGACACACACCAGCGCACCCTTCTCGCCCACCATCAGCGGGTCGCGGACGACCACCTCGCTGTCCAGCCGGCGTATGCCGAAGGGGAAGCCCTTCGCAATGTCGAAGAACCCGCCGGCATCGAGCGTTGCGCCCGCCAGCGGCTCGACATGTTCCCGATAGACGTCGAAGGCCGGACGACCATTCAGCGTGAGGATGGTGTTGCGGTCGGAGGCGGTCACCTTGAGTGCGTCGGACACCACCTGCCAGCCGTGCGCCACACCGATGCCGCTGCGCAGATCGGTGCCGGCCAGCACGACCGCGTCCTGCAGCAGCCCGCGCGGCGTGATCAGGCAAGGTTTCTGTACAAGGCTCAGCGAGCCGGCACCGCCACCGATGTAGTTGGGCAGCAGGCCGAAGTTTTCGAACAAGGCGGTGATGGTGGCGCCGATCCGCCTGCTGAAACCGTCGACGAACACGAACAGTGTGCTCCCGGGCGAGTCCAGTCCGGCGAGCGAGGCATCGATGTCGGTGGCCGCGTCACTCAGGTTCTCGATGATGCAAAGGCGCGGCGCGACTGGAAGACCCACCACCAGTGTGCCGCGTTCCAGGTGCTCGCGACCGTGGATGATCTGCGGAAAGAGGCCACCGAACACGGGGCGCGCGGCCGCGTGCAGCAACGGATCGAGCTGTTCCGACGTAAAGCCGTTGCCGTCGCAGGCCAGCACCAGCAGGCCTCCCACGCCCGGGCGGGCCGCCATATCGTCCAGCAGTGTAGCCAGCGCAGCAACGCTGCCACTGCGATCAAGTGCAATATCCATGTCTGCTCCACAGAATGGGGCGCTCGCACAGGAAGCGCCCCCACCTCTCCTTAACGGATAGGCCCTTCAGGCCTTGAGCAGATCCTCGCGCCCTGCCAGCCAGCGCGCCTGATGGCGCTCGGCCGCCGGCACGTCGTCGCGCAGCAGCGTGGCCGCCGCTTCGCGCGCCAGTTCGACCAGCGCCTCGTCAAGCAGCAGGTCGGCGAAGCGCAGCAGCGGCTGGCCGGACTGGCGGCTGCCGATGAATTCGCCCGGGCCGCGCAGCTTGAGGTCTTCGGCAGCGATCATGAAGCCGTCGGTGTAGGCATGGATGACGCGCAGCCGCTCGCGCGCGGTCTGCGACAGCGGGCCTTCGTACAGCAGCACGCAGGCCGACTCGCGACTGCCGCGCCCGACCCGGCCGCGCAGCTGGTGCAACTGCGACAGGCCGAAGCGTTCGGCGTGCTCGATCACCATCAGGCTGGCGTTGGGCACGTCGACGCCGACTTCGATCACCGTCGTCGCCACCAGCAGGTCGATGTCGCCGGCGACGAAGGCGGCCATCACCGCCGCCTTCTCGTCCGGCTTCATGCGGCCATGCACCAGGCCCACCTTCAGATCGGCGCAGGCGGCAACCAGTTGTTCATGGGTGTCGATCGCCGTCTGCAGTTGCAGCGTTTCCGACTCTTCGATCAGCGGGCACACCCAGTAGGCCTGGGCGCCGACCGCGCAGGCGTCGCGCACGCGGGCGATCACCTGTTCGCGCCGCGCGGCCGATATGAGTTTGGTCAGCACCGGTGTGCGGCCCGGCGGCAACTCGTCGATGACCGACACGTCGAGATCGGCGTAGTAGCTCATGGCGAGTGTGCGCGGGATGGGCGTGGCGCTCATCATCAACTGGTGCGGGCTGATGCCACCGGCCTTGGCGCGCAGCGCAAGCCGCTGGCGCACGCCGAAGCGGTGCTGTTCGTCGACCACCGCCGCACCGAGGCGGGCGAAATCGACGGCGTCCTCGATCAGCGCATGCGTACCGACCGCCACCGGCGCCTCGCCGCTGGCGATCAGCGCCTTCATCGCGCGCTTGTCGCGCACCTTCAGGCTGCCCGACAGCCACGCGACCCGGATGCCCAGCGGTTCCAGCCAGCCGGCCAGCTTGCGGTAGTGCTGTTCGGCAAGGATTTCGGTCGGCGCCATGAAGGCCGCCTGATAGCCGGCTTCGACCGCGCGCAGGCAGGCCAGCGCGGCGACCACCGTCTTGCCCGAGCCGACGTCGCCCTGCAGCAGCCGCTGCATCGGAAAGGGCTGCGCCAGATCGCTGGAAATTTCCTTCCAGGCCCGGGCCTGCGCGCCGGTCAGGCGGAACGGCAGCGCGGCGAGGAAGCGCTTGATGAGCGCCCCCCTGCCGGCCAGTGAAGGCGCGTCGCGGCTGCGCCGTGCATCGTGCGCGCGCTTCAGGCTGATCTGCTGTGCCAGCAGTTCGTCGAACTTGATGCGCCGCCAGGCGGGGGCGAGCCGTTCGTCCATGTCGCGCAGCGATTCGCCCGGTCGCGGCCGGTGCAGCGCGTCCACCGCCTCGGCGAACGGCATCAATCCGTAGTGCCGGCGCAGGGCGTCGGGCAGGCTGTCGTCGAGGCTGACGCGCGCCAGCGCCTCGTCGATGGCGCGGCGCAGGCTGGCCTGCGACAGGCCGGCCGTGGTCGGATAGACCGGCGTCAGGCGGTCGGGCAGCGGGGTGTCCTCACCCACGCTGCGCACGCGGGGGTGCAGCATTTCGGCACCGAAGAAACCGGGCGTGATGTCGCCGAACAGGCGCACCCTGCGCCCGACGGCGAGCTGCTTCTGCTGCGACGGATAGAAATTGAAGAAGCGCAGCGTGACCGTTCCGCTGTCATCGAAAGCGCTGACGATGAGCTGGCGGCGCGGCTTGAACTTCACCTCGCTGGCGCTCACCTCGACTTCGACCTGCACCGGCGCGCCGGCACGCGCCTGCGCCAGCGGCGTCAGGCGGGTTTCGTCCTCGTAGCGCAGCGGAAAGTGCAGTACCAGCGCCGCGTCCGCGCCGAGACCGAGCTTGTCCAGCGCTCCGGCGAGCGCTTCGCTCCGGGTGCTCACCGCACGACCGGCAACAACCCGGGCGAATTCAGTCGATCACCAGCACGCCGTCGATCTCGACCATGGCACCGCGCGGCAGCGCCGACACGCCGACCGCGGCGCGCGCCGGATAGGGCTGCTTCAGGTAGCGCGCCATGGCTTCGTTCACCTTGACGAAATTGCCGAGGTCGGTGAGGTAGACATTGAGCTTGACCGCGTCGTCGAGCGATCCGCCGGCAGCTTCGGCGACCGCCTTCAGATTGTCGAACACGCGGGCGATCTGGGCGTCGATGCCGTCGACCATGTCCATCTTGACCGGATCGAGACCGATCTGGCCCGACAGATAGACCGTGTTGCCGACCTTCACGGCCTGCGAATAGGTGCCGATGGCGGCGGGTGCGTCAGGGGTGGAAACGATGGTGCGCGACATGCGTATCTCCGGAAGTCTGCAAGGGGAATGCGGCACGGCGACCTGATGGTCGTGCGCCGGGCGATGCCGGATTATCGCGGATTCGCGGGCACACGGCGCAACGCCGCATGCCCGTCATGCAAAACGCTCAGTGCGGATGCCGGTGATCGACCGACTCGCTCATGCGGTCGAGCTGGCTGATGACGTCGATGCTCAGGCTTTCCATGCGGGCGATGCTGCTCAGCGCGGCATCGAAACGCCCGGCCCGGGCATGTTCGAGCGCCTCGATGCCGACGCGGTGGAAGGCCTCGTGCGGCCCTTCGAGTTCGCGGAACCCGTCCAGGTGGCTGTGGCAACGACGACCTTCGCCCTCGTAGTACCACTTGCCCAGCCGGCACTGCACATGACTGGCGAAACTGTCGGGCGTGAGACCCGACTCGCCGGACGCCGCCTGATAGACATCCATCTTGTAGGCCAGATGATCGACCTTTGCCAGTTCGGCAAAGGTCCGCAGCGAGGTCGCCGCCATCTGCGCACCGTTGGCGCCGGCCTGGCTGCTGAGCGCATCCAGCTGCGAACACGCGGCCAGCCCCTGGGCCGAATAGGCGTCGGCATCGGCTGAATTCGCCTGCATGCGTTCGGTTGCCTGCGCGGTGTCGTGCTGTATGCCATCGACCAGACCGACGATTTCGGAGGTCGCGGCACCGGTGCGTTCGGCCAGCTTGCGCACTTCGTCGGCCACGACGGCGAAGCCGCGGCCCTGTTCGCCGGCGCGCGCAGCTTCGATGGCGGCGTTCAGCGCCAGCAGATTGGTCTGGTCGGCGATTTCGCGGATCAGCCCGATGATGCCGCCGATCCGCTCGGCGCGCTCGCGCAGCGTATCGACGCTGAGAGCGGTGTCCTTCAGCCGCGCCGAATAGCCCTCCAGGCCAGCTGCGATGACACGGCTGCCTTCGGCCGTCTGCGATATGCGGGTTGCCGTGTCGGCCGCGCGCTCGGCTTCGCCTGTGACGATTCCGGCCAGCGAGGCCAGGGTGGTCCGGAAACGCTGGAACGAGCCGGCGTAAGCCGTCAGATTCGACAACAGTCCGGCGTTGAAGCCGCACTGGGCGCGGATGTCTTCGTTGGTTCGCTGCAATTCGGCCCGTTCGCCTTCGAGGCGCTCGATTTCCGCCCGCAATGCGCCGACCTCCTGGCGCAAACGCTTTCCCTCATCCGCCAGAGCGTCCAGCTCCGTCCTTTTCACCCAGCCCAGAAGCGCCATCGCAGCCTCGCATGTTTTTATTGATCGGGATCGGTTTTACGTCCGGATCGAACACGAGCTTTAGAGTCTGTCGGGATTCAGGGCGAGGCAGTGTTCAAGGGCGGCCGGTCGCGGCACGCACCGGCGCCGGAGCGCCACTGTCCATGCCCAGTGCGCGCAGCCTTGCGCGCGCCTGGTCGGCTTCTGCGCGCGTCTTGAACGGGCCGACATGCACGCGCGCCTCGATCTGCGATGGAATGCCCTTGAGCGCCAGTTTCGCACGCACGTCTTCCGCGTTGGCCACGCTGCTGAACACACCGACCTGCACCCGGTAACCGGTGATTTCGCCCTGGCCGGCTGCCGCGGGTGGTGGCGTGCGGGTGATCGGCTGGGCGGCCGGCGCTCGCGCTGGCAGCCGCTGCGTCGCCGCCGGCGCGCGGGGTTCGCCATCCCCGATCACCAGGCGACCGGGCGTGGCCGGTGCGGCGGCGGGAGCGGGTTCCGCTTCGGCGGTCCCGGCGGGCGCTTCAGGACGCGCCGTGCCTTCGGGCAGCGGTGGCGGGGTATCGGGCAGATTGACGGTCCTTGCCTCCGCCGCAGTCACGTCGGACGCACCCGGATCGCCCGTGCCTTCGTCGGCCGGGGGCAACGGCGGCAACGCGGTTTCTTCGGCCGGCGGTTCGGCTTCGGCTACGGCCGGCTCGGATTGCACGTCTGACATCGATGGCGGCAAGGGCTCGGCCGGCTTGCGACTCACATCGAACAGCGCCAGACCACCGATCAGCAGCGCGATCAGACCGCCTGCCACCACCACCCGGCGCAGCAGCGCACTGCGCTGTTCCGCCGCCTGCTCCTCGGCGTCGCTTCTCACGCCCAGACGCGCCCGCGCCACTGCCGCACTCATGTTTCCTCTCCCCCGCCCATGCCGCGGCTCTTGGCCAGCGTGCGCACCAGTTCAGCTTCTCCGACCGACATTTCGCATTGGTCGGCGATGTCTTCCGCACTCAACCCGCGTGCCGCGAGCGACAACGCCTCGCTGTATTGCGGCGCGACAGGCGGCAGTTGATTGACCGTTTCCACCCGGCGACCCAGTTCGTCGATGCGCAACTCGGCCTGATCGAGCCGGATTTCCATCTGCTGCATCAGCGGCGCCAGCCGGCGGTCCAGCAGGGTGTCGAGCAGAGCTTCGATCTCGTCAGAACCGAGGGCAGGCGCAACCGGCACGATGGTCGGCGGATCGGGGTCGGCAACCGGTTCCGGCTCGGGTTGAATGCGACGGGCGTTCAGCGTGGACAGGCGCATCAGTGCGTAACCCATGTATGTCGCGAGAATGACCAGCGCAACGAGCGCCGCTTCCTTCCAGCCGATAGCCGATACATCGATCAAGAGCACGCTCCGTTGAGGCGCCGTTCCGTGCAGTGGGGCGCCGTGGTCTTCCTGTCGCCATGAGGCGCATTGGCCCGGATAATAAGTCTTTTTGCCCGGATAGGCGCCCATGCTGGCTTCGCTGATGTTCGCCCTGAAGAAGCTGCTGTCTACCTTGCTGCTGCCGCCGGTCAGTCCGCTGCTCGCCAGCATCCTCGGGCTGCTGCTGCGCCGGCACCATCCGCGCACTGGCATGGTGCTGGCGTGGAGTGGTCTGATTGCGTTGTGGCTGCTCGCCACGCCGGTGGTATCGGGCTGGCTCGAGCGTTCGACCTATGCCACCGACGCTGTGGCCGACCTGTCGGACGCCCAGGCCATCGTCATTCTCGGCGCCGGCAGCACCGACAACCTGGTGGATTACGACGGACAGACGGTTAATGGCTTCGCCCTTGAACGTCTTCGCGCTGGCGCCCGGCTGGCCCGGAAGACCGGTCTGCCGGTGCTGGTCAGCGGTGGTGTGGTGTGGCAGGGCCAACCGGAGGCAGACCTGATGGCGGCTGTCCTGCAGGAACAGGATGTTCCGGTGCGCTGGATTGAGTCGGCATCGCGCGATACCGGCGACAACGCCGTACTGTCCGCTGCCACACTCGGCAACGAAGGCGTCACCCGCGTGGCGCTGGTGACGCACGCCTTCCACATGCGGCGCGCGATGGAACACTTCCGCCGCGCCGGACTGACGCCACTCGCCGCCCCCACCCTGATCCGCCGCACAGGCGGCGTGTCGCCGGGCGATCTGGTGCCGAGCATGCGCGCGCTGTCGCAATCAGGGGTCGCGCTGCACGAATGGCTGGGCTGGATCGCGATGAACCTGCGCGTGGCGTGAGCCGGCGCAGCCGCCGCGCTCAGAGCTTGGTGCCGCCGCTGACGTCGATCACCTGACCGGTTGTCCAGATGCCATCAGGACCGGCGAGGAAGCCGACGATGCCGGCCACGCGATCCGGACCTGCGATGCCCGACAGCGCCTGGATGGACTGCACGGCATCGGCGCCACCGCCTTCGAGCAGCCCGGTGGTGAGGCGAGTTTCGATGACGCCCGGTGCCACGGCATTCACGGTGATGCCGCGCGGACCCAGTTCGGCCGCGAGGTGCAGCGTCAGCACATCAACAAAGCCCTTGGTGGCCGAATAGGCGGGCATGCCGGGAAATGCCGTGCGCGCCACCACGGACGACAGGTTGATGATGCGGCCGCCGCTGCCCATGCGCGTCAATATCTTCTGCGTGACGAAGAACACGGACCGCATGTTGACCGCCGACAGTTCGTCGAAGCTGTCGACATCCATGTCGCTGATCGATGCGAAGGGCGCGATGCCGGCGTTATTCACCAGCACATCGACCTGCTGTTCAGCCAGGCCGGCGAGCAGTTGGTCGGCGCCGTCGCGCGCCGCCAGATCCGCCTGCACGACTGATGCACTGCCGCCCGCCTGCCGTATGCCTTCGCACACCGCCCGCGCCTCGTCCGCACCGCGGCCGTAGTGGACGACCACGTGAAAGCCGTCGCGTGCGAGCCGGCCGGCGACTGCCGCCCCGATACCGCGGGATGCGCCGGTGACCAGTGCAACCTTGCGTGTTCCTGCTGAAGACATCTGAATTCCTCCCTGTTCTTGTAGTGGGTGCTTCCTGCTGTACTTACATCTCTTGCATCTGGGTGATCAGTCCGACCTGCGGCGACGACGCCACGGCGCGGTACGGCACTGCGTCCATCCGCCCGGCCAGAAACGCCTGGCGACCGGCCGCGACGGCGTGGCGCATGGCGCTGGCCATCAGCACCGGATCACGCGCATGCGCGATCGCGGTATTCATCAGCACGCCGTCACAACCGAGCTCCATCGCCACGGCCGCGTCCGACGCGGTGCCGATGCCGGCATCGACGATGACCGGCACGCCGGCCTCGGCAATGATGATTTTCAGGTTCCACGGATTCAGGATTCCCATGCCCGAGCCGATCAGGCTGGCCAGCGGCATCACCGCCACGCAGCCCATGCTTTCGAGCACGCGCGCCTGTATCGGGTCATCCGAGCAATAGACCATCACGCGAAAACCGTCGCGGATCAGCACTTCGGCCGCGCGCAGCGTTTCCGGCATATCGGGAAACAGCGTCTTCGAGTCGCCCAGCACTTCGAGCTTCACCAGATCGTGGCCGTCGAGCAGTTCGCGCGCGAGCCGCAGCGTGCGCACCGCGTCATCGGCGGTGTAGCAGCCGGCGGAATTGGGCAGCAGCGTATAGCGACCGACCGGCAGCGCATCGAGTAGCCCGGGCGCGCCGTCGCGCGCCGTCAGCGGCACACGACGGATCGCCACGGTGACGATTTCGGCCGCGCTGGCGTCCAGCGCGCGTGCGGTTTCGGCGAGGTCGCGATACTTGCCGGTGCCCACCAGCAGACGCGATTCGAACGTCTGGCCGCCGATGACCAGCGAGTCACTCAGACAGGGGCTCAAGGGTGGATTCACTTCAACCTCCTCCGACTGCGACGACGATTTCCACGCGATCGCCGTGATTGAGCCAGGTGCAGTCAAACGCGCTGCGCGGCACGATTTCGCCGTTGCGCTCGACCGCGATGCGGCGTGTGCGCAAAGCCTTGCCGTCGAGCAGACTGCCCACGGACATCACGGCGTCCAGCCGCTCGATCTGCCCATTGACGGTGACCAGTGAAGGGCGCGGATCAGTCATGATCGGCATGCGCCTGATGCAGCACGTCGGCGCGGTAGGACGAGCGCACCAGCGGCCCCGCGGCCACCTCGCTGAAACCCAGCTCGAGCGCCTTTTCGCGCAGCGCATCGAAGCGTGCCGGCGAGATGTACTCGATCACCGGCAGGTGCGCTGGCGACGGACGCAGGTACTGACCCAGCGTCAGCAGGTCGCAGCCGTGCGCGCGCAGGTCACGCATCACCTCGACCACTTCGTCTTCGGTTTCGCCGAGACCGAGCATCAGGCCGGTCTTGGTAGGCACGCCCGGGAAGCGCGCGCCGAAATCGCGGATCAGCTTCAACGAGCCTTCGTAGCTCGCGCCGGGCCTGACCTCGCGGTACAGGCGCGGCACGGTTTCCATGTTGTGGTTGAACACGTCCGGCGGCGACACCGCCAGCGCGTCGAGTGCGGCCGCCTCGCGGCCACGGAAATCCGGTGTCAGCACCTCGATCGTGATGTTGGGCGACGCCGCGCGGATGTCGGCCATGCACTGCGCAAAGTGCGCAGCGCCGCCGTCGCGCAAGTCGTCGCGGTCGACCGAGGTGATCACGACATAGCGCAGCTTCATCGCCGCCACCGTGTGGGCCAGGCGCTGCGGCTCGTCGGCATCCGGCGCCAGCGGCCGTCCGTGCGACACATCGCAGAACGGGCAGCGGCGCGTGCAGATGGCACCGAGGATCATGAAGGTCGCGGTGCCGCGACCGAAGCATTCGCCGATGTTCGGGCAGGCCGCTTCCTCGCACACCGTATGCAGTGCGTGGTCACGCAGCACGCCCTGCAGCGCGCGCACGGCCGGCGTGTCCTGATCACGGCCGCGCAGCCAGGCAGGTTTCGCCGGCGACGCCACGTCTTCGCGGACCTTGACCGGAATGCGGGCCAGCTTGTCGCGTCCGCGCAGGCCTTCTCCCACGACTGCTGAATTCATTTCTTGTCCTTCGTCGGGTTGCTGCGGCGCATGCCGCAGCGAGGCGGAACACCCGCAACGGATGCTCCGCCCTGTCCATCCCCTGTTCGGGGCGGACGGTCTGACTGCTCAACAGGGGCCCGGGTCGGGCTCCGTTGGTGCTCCGTTCGTATTCAGCTTGTGAACTCGCCGATCAGCTTGTTCACTTCACTGGCCGATTCCATCTGCACCATGTGGCCCTGTGCCGGCAGCACCACCACCCTGGCCGACGGAATGGCCGAAGCGTGCGCGACCGGAATGATCCGGTCGTTCTCGCCCCAGATCACCAGCACCGGCTTGCCGCTTGCTGCCGCGACATCAGCCAGCACAGCCGACTGACGGCCAGCGGGGAACAGTCCGCCGGCCAGCGTCGCCAGTGCCTCGTCCACTCCTTCGAGCCGCTTGTACTTGAGCATGTCGTCGATCAGCTGACGCGTGACCAGACCGGCGTCCGAAAAGAGCTGCGCCAGCAGCGGCTTGAGTGCATTGCGCGTGTTGCCGGCGACGAAGCCGTCGATGTAGGCACCGTTGATGTCGCTGCCCAGAGCGGCACTCGCGATCAGCGTCAGTGACTTGACCTTCTGCGGCGCGCGGCGCGTCAGCGCAAGGCACACGCCGCCGCCCATCGAGTGACCGACGACGTCGGCGGATGTAATGCCGACCGCCTCCATGAACCCGCTCACCGCATCGGCCAGATCGTCGAGCGACGCCGCACCGGTGACCTTGGTCGATGCGCCATGACCCGGCAGATCGATCGCATAGACGGCGCGCGAAGCGGCCAGCGCTTCATGGTTGAACAGCCAGTTGTTCAGATCGCCACCGAAGCCGTGGATCAGCAGCAGCGGCGTGCCGCCGTCACCGCGCTTCAGATAGCGCAACTGCCGGCCATTGACCTGCACCGTCTGCGTCTGCGGTCCGGCATCGGCCTCGTCGTCGGTCGGCGGCACGAATTCCGCCTGGAAGCGGGCGATCAGATCATCGATCAGATCATCCGACACGTCGGCGTCGGCAATCACGCCGAGCAGGGCGCCAACCGGCAGCACCTCGTCCGGCTGGGCGACCTGCCGGCGCAGCACGCCGGTGACGGCCGCCTCGACGGCGCCGGAAATCTTCTCGCTCTCGACTTCGATGATTTCCTCGCCCGGAGCGATCGTGTCACCGACTTCCTTCAGCCACAGGTTGACCTTGCCCTCCTGCATGGACAAGCCCCACTTGGGCATGGTGACGGTCAGAATCGAGGACATCAGCGATACTCCTTGACGCGCATCACGGCTTCTTCGATGCGCGCCGGGCTGGGAATGTAGAGGTCTTCGAGCGACGCTGCGAAGGGCACGGGGACGTGCGGTGCGGTCACCATCTGGATCGGTGCCTTGAGGGCGCCGAACGCTTCCTGCGCGATGAAGCCCGACACGTCGGACGCCATGCTGCAGCGCGGGTGCGATTCATCGACGATGACCAGACGACCGGTGCGCTCGACGCTTTCGAGAATGGTGTCGAAGTCCATCGGCGAGGTCGTGCGCGGATCGATGATTTCGCACTGGACGCCCTTCTTGCGCAGGCTGGCACCCGCATCCTTGGCGTAATTGACCATGCGGCCGAAGGCCACGATGGTCACGTCGTCACCTTCCTGCACCACGGCGGCTTCGCCGAACGGCACGATGTAGCTCTCTTCCGGCACATCGCCTTCCATCGTGTAGAGGGCCTTGTGTTCGAGGAAGATCACTGGGTCGTTGTCGCGGATGGACTGGATCAGCAGGCCCTTCGCGTCATACGGATTCGACGGCAGCACCACCTTCAGCCCGGGGATGTGGGTGAAGATGTTGTAAAGGCACTGCGAGTGCTGCGCAGCGGCGCGGAAACCGGCGCCGTACATGGCGCGGATGACCACCGGCGTCTTCGCCTTGCCACCGAACATGTAGCGGAACTTGGCGGCCTGGTTGAAGATCTGGTCGAAGCACACGCCCATGAAATCGATGAACATCAGCTCGGCCACCGGACGCATGCCGTTGCAGGCTGCGCCGACCGCGGCACCGATGTAACCGGATTCAGAAATCGGCGTGTCGAGCACGCGCCCAGGGTGCTTCGCATACAAGCCCTTGGTGACGCCGAGCACGCCGCCCCACGAGTCTTCCTCGCCCGGTGCGCCGGCGCCGCCGGCCACGTCTTCGCCCATGACGATGACGCTCGGGTCGCGTGCCATTTCCTGATCCAGCGCCTCGTTGATGGCTTGCTGGTAAGTGATCTTTCGTGCCATCTGATATTTCTCCTGTCAGCGTGTGGCGTGGGTTCAGTAAGAGACGTAGACGTCTGCCATCAGGTCTTCGGGCAAGGGCAGCGGATCTGCCTTGGCCTTCACCACCGATGCGTCGATCAGGGTCTTCACCTCGACATCGATGGCTTCGAGCTCGGCCATCGACAGTTCGCCGCGAGACGTCACGCGACGTGCGAACTGCATCAGGCAGTCCTTGGTTTCGCGCAGCTTCTGCACTTCGCCCGGTGCACGGTAGGTCTGCTGGTCGCCTTCGAAGTGGCCGTAGTAGCGCGACAGCTTCACTTCGAGCAGCGTAGGTCCGCCACCTTCGCGGGCACGCTTGACCGCTTCGCCGGCCGCTTCATGCACGGCGAAGAAATCAAAGCCGTCGGTGATCACGCCCGGCATTCCGAAGGCTGAGGCGCGGTCTGCGATGTTTTCGCAGGCGACCGAGAATTTGCTGGCGGTCGCTTCGGCATAGCCGTTGTTCTCGCCGACGAAGATGACCGGCAACTTCCACACGGCTGCCAGATTCATGGCCTCGAAAATCGTGCCCTGGTTGGACGCGCCATCACCGAAGAAGCACACGCCGACGTTGTTGCTGCCGCGCAGCTTGGACGCCAGCGCGGTACCGCAGATCAGCGGGCCGCCACCGCCGACGATGCCATTGGCACCCAGCATGCCGACGTCAAGATCAGCGATGTGCATCGAGCCGCCCTTGCCCTTGCAGGTGCCGGTGCGCTTGCCCCAGATCTCGGCCATCATGCCGACCGGATCGACGCCCTTGGCGATGCAGTGGCCGTGGCCACGGTGGGTACTGGCGATGTAGTCGTCGCGGTTCAGGTGCATGCAGATGCCGGTTGCCGACGCTTCCTCACCGGCATACAGGTGGACGAAGCCGGGGATTTCGCCAGTGGCGAAATCGACGTGCAGACGTTCCTCGAATTCCCGGATCGTGCGCATGGTCCGGTAGGCCTGCAGCAGGCCTTCCCTGGTCAATGAACTGCTCATGGGTGCTCCTCGTTGTGGATGGAATGACAAGCCCGCTGATCTCCGGCAGTTGCGGGCGGTTGGCCGGACGAACCGGGCACGAAGGCGCTGGCGGCAGGCGCCGGCACCTCCGGGGAGAGACGGGACAGGGCGCGCACGCGGCTCATGCCGGGCTCCCTGCGTAGTGGCGCAGCACGCGTCGGCGCGCCGCGTTTTCGAGTACGGCGGCGACATCAATG
Source organism: Methyloversatilis sp. XJ19-49 (assembly GCF_024580145.1). GTDB lineage: Bacteria > Pseudomonadota > Gammaproteobacteria > Burkholderiales > Rhodocyclaceae > Methyloversatilis. Next base: position 8,164 of record NZ_JANINI010000006.1, on the reverse strand, counting down.
GTCAGCGGGCCGTGCAGGTCGAGTTCGACGCTGATGCGGTTCGACGGATCGAATTCGATCTCGCGCTCGCCATCGAGCGCGATGGTGCCGCTCTGCGGTGCGAGCACGACCGGCTGCCCGGGCAGCAGACGACCGTACTCGCGGATGCCGACCGCGCTGATCAGTCCCGGGGCAATCGGCACGATCACCTGCTGCGGCGTAAGCGTCGTGTCGGCGCAGCGCACATGCAGGCCATGCGGCGCGCTGCGGGTGACCGGTTCGAGCTGACCGGCGATCGCCGACAGACCGATCGCATCGGCCCCGGCGAAGGCGACGAACAGTTCCTCCAGCAGCGCGCTGTCCCACACGGCGCGCGAACCGACGTAGTTGTGGCGCGTGACGCACAGATCGACCAGGGCGATGTCCGTGCGGTCATCGCAGCGCACGCGCAGCAGCTTGTTGCGCCGCAAGCCGACATCGGCCGGTACGGCGCCGGTGGCGAGCAGGCCGGCCGCCAGTCCGGCGACCGTGGCTTCACGCATTTCGGGAAAGGCGTTGTTGGTACCGGTGGACAGCGCAAGCAGCGGCACCTGGCCACAGCGCGCCGCCACGGCGCGATGCGTGCCGTCGCCGCCGAGCACGATGATCGCGCCCGCACCGGCCTGACACATCAGCTCGGTCGCCCGCAGCGTGTCGTCGGCCGAGCTGGTGACCGGCATGTCGATGAAGCGCGGCTGCACCGTGACCGGGGAACCGGTGGTCACCGACAGCGCCCGGAACAGCGGGCCGCAGATGCCGCCCGAGTCCGGCATGATCATGACATCGCGGACACCGGCCGCTTCCAGCCCGGCGATCGCCCGCACCATCATGCTGGCCTTCTCGGCGTTCGGAAACACCGACGCACGCGAAGTCAGGCGGCGGATGTCCCGACCCGATGCGGGATTCGCGATGATGCCGACGAGGGCAGGACGAGGTGGGGCGGACAGCACGACGATGCGACTCCAGGCGTTGGTTACCTGTGTCATTGCATCGGCCGTGCCAGCGCCATCCCGACAGTGTCACCCGAACCGTCAAGCGGATGATTCTTAAGCGCTCTTCGGGATGTTGTGCGCATCGGCGCAACACGCGGCCGCCCACCTGTCGCATCGGCGCTCGCTGCGACAACGAGCCATTGAGACACCTGTCTCACTTTTCGGAGACATTCGTCGCGTTGATTTCAGGCGGTACAGGGCTTACCCTCAAGTCACAAAAGTGAAACGCCACGGCAGACTTCGTCGCACGCGGTGTTTCGACAGATGTATATATTCGTGAGGAGAAAGACATGGACCGCGGACACTCGATCTCGGAACACGTCGGCCGGGTACTCAAGGCCATCGAAGCACCCAGTCGATCCGCTCCGCTTCATGCGGAACACGACCGGCTGAAGCGCTCGTGGCACCGGTCGTTGAACAAGCACTCGATCGACCCCGGACGGGCGACGACACCGAAGGTCGTCACCGCCTACGAGCTGCGCGAACATCGCGACCGTCTTGAAACCTTCATGCGCATCGCGCGCGAAGGCGTCGAGCGCCTGCATCAGCAGGTGCTGCTGGCCGACTACTGCGTGCTGCTGACCGACGCCCAGGGCGTGACGGTCGATTTCCGCACCGTGCCGCACCTCGAACGCGAACTGAAGGACGAAGGCTTCCGCAACGGCACCTGCTGGGCGGAAGAACACGAGGGCACCTGTGGCGTCGGCACCAGCCTGATCGACTGCCAGCCCACGCTGGTCCATCGCGGCGAACACTTCCGCGCCCACAACATCAGCTTCACCTGCAGTTCGGTGCCCATCGTGGGACTGGAAGACGAACCGATCGCCGTGCTCGATGCGTCGGCCCTGTACTCGCCCGAGCAGCGCGAAAGCCAGTTGCTGATCTACCGCATGGTGATCGACAAGGCGCGCCTGATCGAGGACGCCTACGCCCACTACAGCCTGCGCAACCACTGGATACTGCAACTCGGCCCGATCGCCGAATTCCTGCCGGTGGAGACCGACTACCTGATCGCGTTCGACGACAGCGGACGCATCGTCGGCGGCAACCGGCGTGCGCGCCACGAACTGATCAACCACAACGGGCGTCGCGCCGAGTACCTGCACGACCTGTTCGAATGCACCGCCAACGGCATCATGGCCGCCGCGCACGCCAGCCCGGGCGCACCGTTCCCGCTGCGCATGTTCGCCACCGGACAGCGGCTGTTTGCCGTGCTGCGCGCCCCGCACGCACGCACGCTGCCGCAGATTGCCGCCAAGCCGGTCGCCGAGGCGGAAGACCTGACGGCGCCACGCGGTTTCCGCCACCTGGCGCTGGGCGACCCGCGCGTGAAGTCCAATGTGGGCTGCGCAGTGCGCGTGGCCAACCGCGACATTCCGGTCATGCTGCTGGGCGAGACCGGCACTGGCAAGGAGGCGTTCGCGCGCGGCATCCACGATTTCAGCGACCGGGCCAAACAACCTTTCGTCGCGCTCAACTGCGCCGCGATTCCGGAAAGCCTGATCGAGAGCGAACTGTTCGGCTACCGCGACGGCGCCTTCACCGGCGCGCGCAACAAGGGCTCGAAGGGCAAGATCCTGCAGTCCGACGGCGGCACCCTCTTCCTCGACGAAATCGGCGACATGCCGCTGTCGCTGCAGAGCCGCCTGCTGCGCGTGCTGGCCGAAGGCGAAGTGGTGCCGCTCGGTGCCGAACAGCCCACGCCGGTGCGCCTGCACGTGATCTGCGCCACCCACCAGGACCTGCCGGAGCTGGTGCGCGAAGGGCGCTTCCGCGAAGACCTGTTCTACCGCCTCAACGGCGCCTCGTTCACGTTGCCACCGCTGCGCGAGCGCGAGGACAAGCGCGCGCTGGTCGAACAGGTGATGCTGGAAGAAAGCACCGCGATGGAACGCACCGGGCTTTCGATCGAGGCAGAGACGATGGATGTGCTGCTTGCCTACAGCTGGCCGGGCAACATCCGCCAGTTGCGGCACGCGGTGCGCTACGCCTGCGCCATTGCGGAAGGTCCGCTGGTGCGGCTCGAACACTTCCCGCACGAGCTGCGCGCCGGCAACAAGCCGACGCGCGCCGCCCTGCCGCCACCGCCCCAGCAGCAGCCGGTCGCCGCCACCATTTCGTTCGACGCCTGCGAAGACGACAGCGGCGAGCCGTTGAGTGAAGTGTGTCTGCAGCTGCGCCAGAAAATGCTGGAGGCATTGCGGCGCAATCACTGGAAGGTGACCGAGACGGCACGCCAGCTCGGCATGTCGCGCGCCACCTTCTACCGCAAGATGGCGCGTCTGCGCATCGTGGCGCCCAACTACCTCGACAGCGCAGAGCGGACCGCACAGCAGGGCTGAACCGGTGGCATCCGTCCCGCAGCAGCCTCACGCTGCTGCGGGACGGACACTGCAGCCCTTCCGGTCACGCCTTACTGCGTGCCGAGAAACTTGATGTAGGCCACCAGTTCCCAGATCTGATCGGTCGAGAACGCCGCGCCCCAGGGCGGCATGATGTCCGACGTGCGACGTCCGTGGAAGATCGTGCGGAAAGCCTCTTCATCTGCCAGATCGGTGCGTCCCTTGAAATCGGGGGCGCGCCCGCCGACGCCATCCGAACCATGGCAGTAGCCCGCGCAGGTCTTGTTGAAGCGCTTCTTGCCGAGGGCGATCCGCTCCGGATCGGTCAGATCGAAGGACGGTGCAACAATCGGGTCTTCGGTCGCCATGGCGGGTGACGGCGCGGCCCAGATCATGCCGAGGGCAATCACCAGTGCGGATACGGTCAGCCGGCCTTTGGCATTGCTGCGAGGAGTTTCATGAGTCATTGCTTCAAGTCCTGGTCGAGTTTCCGAATCAGAGTCTCGTGACATTCCATCACGTCCCGATTGAATGTCAGCAGACCCCAGCAACAGTGTGAACGAAAAAAAACAGGCAGCAACATGAGTAACCGCCTGTGAATGAGGAGACATGCCACCCCGGCGCGGAGCCACGCGCCGGGGGTTCCAACGTTGCTACTCCAACGTGAAAGCGATGAGTGCAGCGCCGCCCGGCAGATCCTTGATCTGCGGGAATGCACCTGCGAGGAAGCCCGGAGCATGCGAGCCCAGACCGGTCGGGAACACGATGTACTGCTTGCCCTTCACGGAGTAGCTGACCGGTCCGCCACGCAGGCCGGAGCCCGAATTGAAGGACCACAGTTCCTTGCCGGTGTCAGCGTCGTAACCGAAGATCTTTCCTTCCAGATCGCCGGTGAACACCAGGCCGCCGGCCGTGGTCAGCACCGACGACAGCGGGGGCATGTCGTACTTGATCGACCACTTGACCTTGCCGGTCAGCGGATCACGCGCGTCCAGACGGCCATGCGGCTTGCTGTTCGGCGGCGCCACCAGCTTGATCGACTCGATGCCCAGCGACAGCGCAGACACCGCCTTCAGGTTGTCCGGATCATCCTTGCCGGCGACCACTTCGTTGCAGACTTCCATCGCGTGCGAGTACCACAGGCCGGTGCCCGGGTTGTAGGCGCCGTGATTCCAGCTGCGCGCGCCGAGCAGGTTCGGACAGAAGGTCTTGGTCTTGTCGATTTCCGGGTAGACCGGATCGATCAGCGCACCGGTCTTCGGGTCGATGCCCTTGACCCAGTTCACGTTCTCGGAGAACTGCCACACGTTTTCGAGCGCGCCGTCCTTCTTGTCCATGACGAACACGAAGCCGCCCTTGTTCAGATGGACGATGACATCCTTGCCGTCCTTCTGCACGACCAGGGCTTCATACGCCGAGTCGTAATCCCACGAGTCGTTCGGGACTTCCTGACGGTGCCACTTCAGCTTGCCGGTCTTGCCTTCGATCGCGAGCAGCGAAGCCGTATAGAGGTTGTCGCCCTTGCGGTCGTAGTTGTAGTAGTCCGGCGCAGCGTTCGACGTACCGATGTAGATGGTGTCGGTCTTCGCGTCGTAGGTACCCGGCATCCAGGCGCTGCCGCCACCGACCTTGCCACTGTCGCCCGGCCAGCTCTTCGGATCGTTCTTGATGACGTCGAAAGTCCATGCCGGCTTGCCGGTGTCGGCATTAACCGCGTAGATCTTGCCCGAGATCGGCTGGTCGCCGCCGGTGGTACCACCGAACAGCACGTTGCCGGCCAGTTGCGGAGGCGCCGAGAATAATGCGCCGTACTGCGTCTTCGGGTTGGTCAGCTGGGTCGACCACAGCTCCTTGCCGGTCTTCTGATCGAGCGCGATGAAGCGGCCGTCCAGCGTCCCCAGAAACACCTTGCCGCGGCCCACGGTCACGCCGCGGCTGGCTGCACCGTAGAACACCTGGTCGACGATCTTGTCGAGCTTCGGCGCGTAGTTCCACAGCGTCTTGCCGGTGGCGGCATCGATCGCCCACACATTGTTGTTGGCCGAGATCGAGTACATCACGCCATCGATCACGATCGGCGTCGCCTGCAGGCCGTGCGTGATGTTGCCCGGCTGATGCACCCAGGCGACCTTCAGTTTCTTCACGTTTTCGCGCGTGATCTGGTTCAGCGGGCTGAAGCGCCAGGCATTGCTGGTGCGGTGATACTCGGGCCAGTTGTTCGGGTCTTCAAAGCCGGCCTTGCCCTGCGCCATGGCAGGTACTGCGGTCATGAAGGACAGCGCCGATCCGGCCAGCAGAGCGGCAGACAGGCGGAACATGTTGCGTGAGGCAGTCATCTATCAATCTCCATTCACTTGGGTTCATACACCCGGGTGCAGCCCCGGGTGGTCAAGCAGTCGCTTTGCTTCAGAACATGAAATTCAGGCCGACATTGAGCAGCGTGCTCTTCTCGCCCGCGGTCACGCCTGCAGCGACGATGCTGGTGCGCAGCGTGGCGCCCGCATCGGCATCGGCGTACGCGAACTGCACGTACAGCGTCGTGTCCGGCCGCCACTGGTAGTCATTGCTGATGACGAGGAACTTCGTTTCGTCGGTCTTGTTCCTGTCGTCCTTGTTGATGTAGTACGCCACCGTGGCCGAATTCTTGGCGTGCCACTTCCAGTCCAGGCCCGTGCCGAAGCCGTTGATGTCGGCCAGTTCGGCGCCGGTGCGCGCGTCGTTCTTGGCATTCATCCAGTTGTTCTTCCAGATGAAGTCGCCGAACGGAATCGCGAAGCCGAGCGACGTGTGCTCGATGTTGCTCTTGCCGGTCTGTTCGTCATTCATCGCCTGGTAGGACGCGGACAGCGTGATCGGCCCGTTGTAGGTCGCGCCCACGGCATACGAGCTGTTGTCCTTGGCCGAACCGGGCTGACCGCCGAACGCGTACAGCACGCCGAAATTCACCGGGCCGACAGTATGTCTGTACTGCACGGCATTGCTGAAGAAAATACCCACATCGTTGTTGGTGTTGCGATCGCCGCCCGCGGCATTGGCGGTCGTGAACAACTGACCATAGGCCCACGCATACAGGTTGGAGAACTGCTCCTTGAAGGCACGCGGTTCGGTACCGATGTGGGCCAGCAGTGCCGGGCCGTATTGACGGCCGACCGTCACGCTACCCCAGTCGCCGCGCACACCCAGATTCGCCTGACGCCGGAACAGCGGCGTGTTGTTCGTACCGCCGCGCGGCGCATCACCGGTGCCGTGCAGGAAACCGTCGTTGGTGTCGAAGTGCGATTCGAGATTGAAGAACGCAGTGAGATTCGGCTGCAGTTCGCGTTCGCCCTTGAAGCCGATCACGGTCTGACGCAGACCGCTGGTTTCCATCGAAGTCTTGCTGTCGCCGCTGGCGTTGGCCTTGCTGTTGTACAGCAGACCAACGTCGATGATGCCGAACATCGACAGCTTGGTACCGGCCACTTCACCGATCACGATGTCGGCTTGCGCCGCACCGGGAACCATCATCATTGCCGCAGCGACTGCCGCTGCCAGCGTGCATGCGTTGCGTGCGCCCTGCGCCGACGCGCCAGAGATCTTCTTTTTCATACTCCCCTCCGATTGTTGATGTCGAAACTTCGAGCTTCGACGCGGCGCCGCTTTCGGCGACACCTTCGTCGGAGAACACAAGGGCAGAATCCATGCCAACCTTCACAGCATTGAATTGACAGGGTATTTTTCCCGGCCCTTGAGATTCACCCGGAGAGACATGCGACAGATGTCTTGGCGAAGCTCGAGAAACTGCGACATCTGTATCGACCGCACGAAGGGCGTCGCAGGTGTCTCGCGAGACACCTTGGCGTGCGTCCGATGACCGTTGCGCAGGCGGATGACAACTCACCCGGTGCGCCCGGCAGACGCCGTTCCGGCGCCGGAATCGAATGACGGCTGCGCTGTGTGTCCTCGCGCTGCCGCCGCGTCATGCGCCCGCTTCGTGGACTGGAAATTGCTGAACCGTACGGACGCACACCGTGCGCCTGTGGTGACATCACCGCAGCCGCACCCCACAGGAGCTTTCATGAACGCCAAAGACCCGCTTTCTCCCGACTCCCGCGATAGCCGCGACACCTTCCTCGCCGCGCAGGCGCACGTCGACTCGGCGGCCATCGCGCCGCTGCCCAATTCGCGCAAGGTCTACATCGAAGGGTCGCGCCCGGACATCCGCGTGCCCATGCGCGAGATTTCCCAGTCCGACACCCCCGCCTCCTTCGGCGCCGAGAAGAACCCGCCGGTCTATGTCTATGACTGCTCCGGCCCCTACTCCGACCCTGCCGCCTCCATCGACATCCGCTCCGGCAAGCCCGGCGAGCGCTCGGGCTGGATTGCCCAGCGCGGCGACACCGAACAGCTCTCCGGCCTCTCGTCCGCCTTCGGCACCGAACGCGCAATGGATGCGGCCACCGCCCATCTGCGCTTTCCCGGCCTGCACCGCGCACCGCGCCGTGCCATCGCCGGTGCCAATGTTTCGCAGATGCACTACGCCCGGCGTGGAATCATCACGCCCGAGATGGAATACATCGCCATCCGCGAGAACCTGCAGCGGCGTGAATACATCGAGTCACTGAAGGCCTCCGGCCCGACCGGCGCCAAGATGGCCGCCCTGCTCGGTCGCCAGCACCCGGGTCAGAGCTTCGGCGCGTCCATCCCCGCCGAAATCACCCCCGAGTTCGTGCGCGATGAGGTCGCCCGCGGGCGCGCCATCATCCCGGCCAACATCAATCACCCGGAGAGCGAGCCGATGATCATCGGCCGCAACTTCCTCGTGAAGATCAA
>NZ_JANINI010000005.1 GCF_024580145.1 Methyloversatilis sp. XJ19-49 | reverse complement strand
GCTCGACGCGCGCGGGCGCGCCCTGCGGCAGGGTTGGCGCAGCGGATGCCGGGGCGGCCGCGTCCGGCGCGGCCGGGACGGTGGCGCCGTTCTCGGGTGCGTCGTCGGCGGCAGGTGCTTCCTGCGGCGCAGGGCTGACTTCGCTGGCCGCGTCCGGCGCTGCAACGGTGGGTGTCTGCGCGAACGCGCCTTGTGCAAGCAGCAGACTGGCGATCAGGGACGCTCGGATCAAGGGCGTCATGCGGTGGCCTCGAAGAAGTAATCGGACATCGCCTCGGCGTCGAAGGCGCCGTGGATGAAGAAGGGGCGCAGGTCGCGTGCGGAGAAGAAGGCGTCCAGCTCGGCGCGCCGCGCGGCCACTGCGTCACGCCATTGCGTGCGCAGTTTCGGGCGCAGGAACAACGTGCGGCGGATGCCGCTTTCGGCATCGCGCATCGGTGCGATGGCGTCGTGCGACGGCGGTTCGGTTTCGGCCGGGTCCCACACGATGACCGGCACGACGAAGGCATGCGACAGCAGGTCGAGCGCGGCACCCAGACGGTCGAGCGGCCAGTGGAAATCGCTGACCAGAAACACCAGCGACTCGCGGCCGGCCAGCTGCTGCAGCGCGTCCTCAAGACCTTCGATGCCGCCGGGGGTCGGCTCGCACTGACGCAGACTGTCCGCCATCACGCTGCCCAGCCCGCGGCTCAGTGTCGCCAGCACGCACAGGTCGGCGCGTTCGCGGTGATCGAAGGCCAGCATGCCCAGCGCATCGCCGATACGTGAGGCGCTGTGTGCCAGCGATTCGACGAAGTCGGCGGCGACGTCGAGCTTGCGCCGGCGGGCGCCGAAGCCCATCGAGGCGGATACGTCCACCAGCACTTGCACGGTGACGCCGACACGCTGGCGATTGACACGCACCAGCCAGTCGCCGGTGGTGCTGCGCAGGCTGGCGCGCAGGTCGAGCCGGCGCGGGTCCGGCCGGTCGTACAGACTCATGTGCGACACGAATTCCTGACCGGCGCCCAGGCTGCTGCCCGGGTGCGAACCGGGGCGCGGACCCGCCGCGCGATGCGGCAGCCGGTAATGGAATTCGTGCATCTCGTCGGCGTCGCTCATCGCGGCGTGGCGACCTTCTCGATGATCTGCGCGACCAGTGCGTCGGCGATCTGCGCGCGGCGCATTTCGTACACCGGGGTGAAGAACACGCGATGGCCCAGCGTCGACGGCAGGATGGCCTGCACGTCGTCCGGCACGAGATGGGTGCGACCGTCCATCCAGGCGACCACGCGCGCGGCGCGCAGCAGGGCGCTCATGCCGCGCGGACTGGCGCCGGCCAGGATGAGCTTCTTCATGTCGACGCCGTCGATGCGCACGTCGAAGGCGGCCGGATTCTGGCTCGCGTCCCACAGGTCCATCACATAGCGCTCAAGCGCCTCGCTCGCGCTCACGCTGCGCTGGATCGCCGCCGCCATCGAGTTCAGCGACTGCCAGTCGAGGATGCCCGGTGCGACCTGGTCGATCAGCGCGTCGACATCGTGGAAGGCGGTGTCGAACACCAGCGCGCGGCGTACCGCCTTGTCGCGCGGCGTTTCCATGCGCAGTTCGAACATGAAGCGGTCGCGTGCGGCCGACGCCAGTTCGAAGGTTTCTTCCTTCTCGACCTTGTTGCGGTCGGCGAACACCGTCATGTGCGGAAAGCTGTATTCGCGGTTGAAGGCCGACACCGTGCGCTCGGCCATCGCGCGCAGCAGCAGCGACTGCACCTGCGGGCGGGCGCGGTTGATTTCGTTGAAGAAGAAGGTCGTCAGGCGCTCGCCGTGGCGCAGCAGCGGGCCCGGTTCGATGCGCGGCTTGCCGTCGGCGTCGACGTAGGTGTGATAGACGAGGTCGTTCGGCATCAGGTCGACCGTGCCTTCGACGCGTTCGAAGTCGCCGCCGATGGCGCGCGCAAAGGCACGCAGCACCGTGGTCTTGCCGACGCCGACGTCGCCTTCAAGCAGCACGTGGCCGCGCGCGAACAGCGCCACGTTGATCAGCCGCACCACGGTGTCCTGGCCGATCACGGCCTTGCGGACTTCGGTTTCGACGCGCAGCGCGGCCTCGCGCCAGTCCTGCAGGTGTTCTTCTCGGATCATGCTGTCTCCCGGATGCGGAATCGAAAGTGGGGGCGGGGCGCTGCCCATGCACCGACAGCGCCGCAGTCTAGGCAGGAGGGTTCGGGCAAGTTGCCCAGCGTGATCGAGCGACTATCGAAGCGGTCGTGCGGCCGGTGCGCTCAGCTGCGCGATCAGCTTCGCGTTCGCCCAGCCGAACAGGCCGCCGATCAGCAGTGCCAGCGGCAGCGCGACGATGACGTTGTCGGCACGCAGCGCAGTGAGCACCGCCGGATCAAGGCGACCGGGCACGTCCAGGTAGGCCCAGTTCGCGGCGAAGCCATAGACGCAGACCGGCAGCACCGCGAGCCGCGGCCAGCCGGAGGCCAGGCTCATGACGCCGACCGCCGCACCGACGACCAGCGGCACCCACACAGTGCCGGACAGTCCGGTCGGGTTGAACAGGATGGCCAGCGCCGCCAGCCAGCCGGCGAATACGCCGAACACCGCGTGCGCCAGCACGGCCGCCAGCGCCGTGGGCGGGTGAGCGCTCCCTCCAAGATGGAAGAAGCCGGCCCACGCGATCACCATGGGCCACAGCGGCAGCGTGAAGGACTGCATCGAGAAGGTCATGACGATGGCGAGGATGACGTTGGCGCAGGTGAGGGCGGCGAGTGGCTTCATGGCAGTCTCCGGACGGCAGATGCGTGGCGATGGACAAGCCCGGTCCCTGCAGCGCGCGGGCTGCATGCGGTCAGGCGTGAGGGGAAGGCAGCCGCGGCCGCGGTATTCAGGTGCGGCCCTGCTGTACCCGTTCCGCGTATTCGTCCGGGGTGAGCAGCCCGTGTTCTTCGCCTATGTGGCGGTCGCGCACGGGCAGCACGTCCTGCAGCCCGTCGATGCGCTTCCATGTGGCCGGTGGTGTTTCGCAGCCCGGCTGCGGCACGTGACGCGCACTGGCCACACGCTGGTAGCGGTGGATGTAGCGCGGGCAATTGACGAAGATTTCCGCCAGTTTCACGCGCACGACGAACTCCGCGCCGTGGAAGGCCGGCAGGTTCTCGTGCAGCAGCGGGTCGTCGCGGCTGACGGTGGCGTCGCCGTGCAGGCGGATGCGATGCGGCGTTTCGAAGTCGATGAACAGCAGGCCGACCTTCGGGTTGGCGGTGATGTTGCCCATCGAAAGGAACATGCCGTTGCCGTCGAAGCTCGGGAAGGCCAGCGTCGTGCCGTCGACCACCTTGGCGAAGCCGGGGCGGCCGCCCTTGTGCGACACGGTCGGGTAGCCGCGGTGATCGATGGTGGTGAGGAAGAAGAAGTCGCGCGACTCGATGAAGCCCCGGTGTTCGGGCTGTATTTCCGGATGCACGATGAACTGCTGCACGCGGTCGGCCAGCGGCCGCATGTCGAACTCATCCTGCAGCGCGCGGTGCTGCTCGCCGTAGAGCGGGGCCATGTCTCCTCCTGGATCAGGAAAGCTGTCCGATGAACGGACAAACCGGTTGTTCGGGTTCTTGTTGTGTGAGGGCGATGCTAGTGTTCGCTTTTACGTGCCGCAAGCGGCGTGCGGAACATAAATGTCCGCATACCGGACATCGTCTTTGCGAACCGACTGACCGGAGGCCGGCGACCGGATGAACGTGCGAGCTTCAACACCGCGCAACGCGGCGGACGAGGTGCCGGCAGGCAGCCTGCACCGCGCACGCCTGCTGGTGACGACGATTGCGCGCGGCTCGCGCCGCGGCAGTCTGCTGACCGAACTGGTCGCGCGCACCGGCCTGCCGCGCCCGACCATCCACCGCGTGCTCGACATGCTGATCGACATGGGCTGGGTCGAGCGCGACCCGCTGACGCTGCGCTTCAACCTCGGCCGCGATCTGGCCGCGCTCGGCTATTCGGCGATCAGCCGCCAGCCGATCGAACGCGCGGCGGCGACCGAACTGAGCGCGCTGGCCGAGGAACTGGACCAGGTGGTGTTCCTGAACATCCGCAGCGGGCTGGACAGCGTGTGCATCGGCCGCTACGACTCGCGGTCGCCGGTACAGGTCGGGCGCGGCGACGTCGGTCTGCGTACCGCGTTCGGCGTCACGCAGAGCTGCCTCGCCATGATGTCGCGCCTGCCGGAAGACGAGGTGTGGGAGGTGGTGCGCATCAATCTGTCGCGCTTTCACCGCGTCGAGCGCTACGACGAAACCCGCCACAGGGCGGCGATCGAATTCGCGCTGACGCACGGCTACAGTGCGTTCGACGGCATGGTGCTGGATCGCAGTACGAGCGGCATGGGCGTTCCGATCTGCGATGCCGGCGGCTATCCGGTGGCCGGCATCGGCACCACCTTCATCAGCGCCTGGCTTGACGACGCCGGCCGCGCTGCCTGCCGTGCGCGGCTCGAAGCAGCGGCGACGCGTGTTGCGCAACGGCTGTTCGGGCTGCCCGGAGCCGGTGCGGACTGAGGGTCGGACGTCGCGCGGGCAAGATGCCCGCAGTGTGTGCGGCTAAACTCCCGTGATGAAGCGCGGCTCCAATCTGAAACTGACGCTGATGCTGCGCATCACGCTGCTCGCCGTGGCGATCGGCGCGCTGGCGTCGGCCGGCCTGATCTGGCGCACCACGACGCGCCTGCAGGCCGAGGCGGTGCGCAACGCCGACCTGGTGTCGCGGCTCATTTCCGACCAGATGTCGCGCCAGTTGAGCGGACTGGAACTGAATATCGGCAAGCCTGACCTCGCGCGCTTTGCCGAATTTTCCGAAGTGACCCGACTGTGTGTGCAGTACTTCGACCTCGAAGGTGCTCTGTCGGCCAACAGTTGCCAGCAGGAGACTCCGCCGCCGCGCGACGCAACGCAGGCGCCGGTCTGGTTCAGCGAGTTGATCCGCTACATGCTTAACCGTCGCATCGATCGCGGTGCCGAGTCGGTCGTCGTCGACGGCGAAGCGCCCGGCGTGAAGGTGGGGCGGCGCGTGCTGTGGTACCAGCCCTACGGCGTCGGTCTCGACGTCGGGCGTGCGCCAGGGTTGAAGATGGGCGAAGTGCTCATCCGCGTCGACGCCGATCGCGAAAGCGCGGCCGTCTGGAACGAGATCACGCGCCTGCTGATGTGGGCGGTGCTTGCGCTGCTGGCGTTCAATGTGCTGATCTACGTCAGCATCAGCCGTGCGCTGCGACCGGCGGCGGCGGTGCTGGACGGTCTGGGCAAGCTCGAGCGTGGCGATCTCGACGCGAGGCTGCCGGCGTTCGAACTGAACGAGTTCGACCGCATCGGTTCGGTGTTCAACGCGATGGCCGGCAATCTGAAACAGAAGACGCAGGAACAGCAGCGGCTGGCGCAGCGGCTGCTCACCGTGCAGGAAGGTGAGCGCCGGCGGCTGGCGCGCGAACTGCACGACGAGTTCGGGCAGAGCCTGGCGTCGATCAGTGCCGAGGCGGCCTGTGTAGTGGACGAAGCCGCGCGGCCGCAACCCGAGCCGACTGCGCTGCGCGCCAGCGGACAGACGGTATTGCGCACGGTCGGCAGCATGATGGAGTCGCTGCACGGCATCCTGCGCGACCTGCGGCCGGTCGGACTGGACGAGTACGGGCTGATCGCCGGACTCGACAGGCTGGTGCGCATGTGGGACGCCCAGGCTCGTGGCCGCTGCAGTTACCGGCTCGACGTGAGCGGCGATTTCGCTGACGTGCCGGATGACATCGCGATCAATCTCTACCGCATCGTGCAGGAATGTCTGACCAATGCGGCCAAGCATTCGGACGCGACGGCCGTCGAAGTGCTACTGGAACGACGTGCGGCGAGCGACGACATCCGGCTTCATGTCAGCGACGACGGCGTCGTGCGCGGGCCCGACCTGCCGGCGCCGCAGAGCACATCCGGCGGCTTCGGCCTGATCGGCGTGAAGGAAAGGGTGATCGCGCTCGGCGGTCGCGTGCAGTGGTCGGCGCGCGAACCGCAGGGGTTGGCGGTGGACATCGTCGTGCCCTGGCAACTGACCGATGGGGGAATCGCGGCATGACGGACACACCGGTCAGCGTGCTGCTGGTCGATGATCACGCGGTGGTGCGCGAAGGTTACCGGCGATTGATCGAGCGGCATCCGCCGCTGACCATCGCAGCCGAAGCCGGCTCAGGCGAAGAGGCTTACCGGCTTTATGTCGAACTGGCGCCGGACGTCGTGGTGATGGACATCACGCTGCCGGGCGCCAGCGGCATCCAGACGCTGCAGCACATCCTGCAGCGCGACCGCGATGCGCGCGTGCTCATCTTCACCATGCATCGCGACGCCACCTTCGTCGAAAAGGCGCTGGAATCAGGTGCGCTCGGCTACGTCACCAAGAGCTCGCCGCCGGATCTGCTGGTCGAGGCGATCTGCGCCGTGTATCACCGCCGGCAGACGCTGAGTCCCGACGTGCAGGCGGAACTGGCGGCGCTGCGCCGCGCCGGCAGCGGCGCGAAGAACCCGTTGGCTGCGCTGAGCGCCCGCGAATTCGAAATCCTGCGCATGCTGGTCGCCGCGAAATCGCGCGAGGACATCGCCGACACGCTGCACATCAGCGTGAAGACGGTGTTCAACATCCACTACCAGATCAAGTCCAAGCTCGGCGTGTCGACCGACATCGAACTGATGCACGCGGCGCGCCAGCTCAAGCTGATCGACTGATTCCGGCCACGATCCCTCCGCAGCAAGGCTGGACCGGGCTTGCTGGCTCGCGTTGCGATCACGGTCGAAGCTCGATCGTTGGGCATCGCNTCAAGCTGATCGACTGATTCCGGCCACGATCCCTCCGCAGCAAGGCTGGACCGGGCTTGCTGGCTCGCGTTGCGATCACGGTCGAAGCTCGATCGTTGGGCATCGCTGCGCTCACCCCAACCTACGCATCATCCGGCCCCGTAGCTCGGGTGCGCGCAGCGGTGCCCAACAAGATCACGTCCACCCCGTCCGACGCATCGTCCCGCGCCCGTAGGTTGGGGTGAGCGCAGCGATGCCCAACACGCCGCGCGCATCCGCGCAACGCATCGCCTGACGCCACCCGGCCGCTCAGTCGCTGGCCGGACGCGGCTGGCGCGGCGCGGATTTTTCGAGCAGTGGCGCCAGATACCGTCCGGTGTGCGACGCCGGCTCGGCGGCGACCTGTTCGGGCGTGCCGGTGGCGACAATGCGTCCGCCGCCGGCACCGCCTTCCGGGCCGAGATCGATGATCCAGTCGGCGGTCTTGATCACGTCGAGGTTGTGTTCGATGACGACGATGGTGTTGCCGGCGTCGCGCAGGCGGCCGAGTACGCCGAGCAGCATGTCCACGTCGTGGAAATGCAGGCCGGTGGTCGGCTCGTCGAGGATGTACAGCGTGCGGCCGGTGTCGCGCTTGGACAGTTCCAGCGCCAGTTTCACGCGCTGCGCCTCGCCGCCGGACAGCGTGGTCGCACTCTGGCCGAGGCCGATGTAGCCCAGCCCGACCTCGCACAGCGTTTCCAGCTTGCGTGCGACCGTCGGCACGGCGTCGAAGAAGTCGCGTGCTTCGGTCACCTTCATCGACAGCACGTCGTGGATGGTCTTGCCCTTGTAGCGGATGTCCAGCGTTTCGCGGTTGTAGCGGCGCCCGTTGCACACGTCGCACGGAACGAACACGTCGGGCAGGAAGTGCATTTCGACGCGCACCAGTCCGTCGCCCTGGCAGGCTTCGCAGCGGCCGCCCTTCACGTTGAACGAAAAGCGGCCCGGGCCGTAGCCGCGCGAGCGCGCTTCCGGCACGCCGGCGAACAGTTCGCGGATCGGCGTCAGCAGGCCGGTGTAGGTGGCCGGATTGGAGCGCGGCGTGCGGCCGATCGGTGACTGGTCGACATTGATCACCTTGTCGAACAGGTCCAGCCCCTCGATCGCATCGTGCGCGGCCGGCAGCGCGGCCGAGCCATACAGATGGTGGGCGGCCGCGGCGTACAGCGTGTCGTTGATCAAGGTGGACTTGCCCGAGCCGGATACGCCGGTGACACAGGTCAGCAGCCCGACCGGGATCGCCGCGTCGGTGCCGTGCAGGTTGTTGCCCCGTGCGCCGCGGATGTGCAGCCAGTCCTCCTTCGCCGGCGTGCGGCTGGACGGCACCGCGATCTGCCTGCGGCCCGACAGGTAGGCGCCGGTCAGGCTGGCTTCGCAGGCTTCGATGTCGGCCGGCGTGCCCTGTGCGATCACCTCGCCACCGTGCTGGCCGGCGCCGGGGCCCATGTCGACCACGTGGTCGGCCATTTCGATCGCTTCCTGATCGTGTTCGACCACGACGACCGTGTTGCCGAGGTCGCGCAGCCGCGACAGCGTGCCGAGCAGGCGCGCGTTGTCGCGCTGGTGCAGGCCGATCGACGGCTCGTCGAGCACGTACATGACGCCGGTCAGGCCGGAACCGATCTGGCTGGCCAGCCGGATGCGCTGCGCCTCGCCGCCGGACAGCGATTCGGCCGAGCGGTCGAGGCTGAGGTAATCCAGTCCGACGTCGATCAGGAAGCCGAGCCGGGCGGCCACCTCGCGCATGATGCGGGCGGCGATCGCAGCGCGCGCGCCATCCAGTTCCATGCCGTCGAAAATGGCCTTGCAGGCGCGCAGCGGCAGTCCGGCCAGTTCCGGCAGCGTGTGATCGGCCACCTTCACATGGCGGGCGTCGCTGCGCAGCCGCGTGCCCTTGCAGTCCGGGCACACCTTGGTGTTGCGGTACTTGCCCAGCTCTTCGCGCACGGCGACCGAATCGGTTTCGCGGTAGCGCCGTTCCAGATTCGGCACCACGCCTTCGAACACGTGCTCGCGTATCGTCGCTCGGCCCGATTCCGACAGGTAGCGGAACGGAATGCGCACCTTGCCCGAACCGTCGAGCACGATGGCCTGCAGCGCCGCGTCCAGTTCGTCGAACGGGGTGTCGATGTCGAATTTGTAGAAGCCGGCCAGACTGGACAGCAGCTGGAAATAGAACTGGTTGCGCCGGTCCCAGCCGCGGATGGCGCCGGAGGCGAGCGACAGGTGCGGGTGGGCGACGATGCGCGCCGGGTCGAAGAAGGTCACCATGCCCAGCCCGTCGCAACTGGTGCAGGCGCCGGCCGGATTGTTGAACGAGAAAAAGCGCGGCTCGAGTTCCGACACGCTGTGGCCGCACACCGGGCAGGCGAAGCGGGCCGAAAACAGCTGTTCGGCGTCGCTGTCCATGTCCAGCGCGATGGCGCGGCCTTCGGCCTGCTGCAGCGCGGTTTCGATCGATTCGGCGAGGCGCTGGCGCATGTCGGGGCGCACCTTCAGCCGGTCGACGACGACGTCGATCGTGTGCTTGATGTTCTTGTCGAGCTTGGGCAGCGCGTCGATGTCCATCATCCTGCCGTCGAGCCGCACCCGCACGAAGCCACGCGAACGCAGCTCGGAAATCAGCTCGACCTGTTCGCCCTTGCGCTCGCTCACCACCGGCGCAAGGATGGCCACCTTGCTCTCTTCCGGCATCGCGAGCACGGCATCGACCATCTGCGACACGCTCTGCGCGGCCAGCGGCGCGCCATGCTCGGGGCAGTGCGGTGTGCCGACGCGTGCGAACAGCAGGCGCAGGTAGTCGTGTATTTCGGTCACCGTGCCCACGGTGGAGCGCGGATTGTGGCTGGTCGCCTTCTGTTCGATCGAAATCGCCGGCGACAGCCCCTCGATCAGGTCGACATCCGGCTTTTCCATCAGCTGCAGGAATTGCCGCGCGTAGGCGGACAGCGACTCCACGTAGCGGCGCTGGCCTTCGGCGTACAGCGTGTCGAACGCGAGCGAGCTCTTGCCGGAGCCCGACAGCCCGGTGATCACGGTCAGCCGGTCGCGCGGGATGTCTATATTGATGTTCTTCAGATTGTGGGTGCGCGCCCCACGAATGCGTATCCAGTCCATCAGCCCGCCCGGTTTCATGCAACCGGCTATGAGAACCCATTTTGGCGGGAAAGGCGAGGAGGGCGGTTATCCAGATTCAAGATTCAAGGTGCAAGGTGCAAGGTGCAAGGGGCAAGGGGCAAGGGGCAAGGGGCGTCGCGTGCGGAGAAAAGAGTCGGGTCCGGCGCGCCAGACCTTGCCGGCTTGCTAGAATCCCGGCTGATCGTTTTCCTGCCTCACATGACTCCCCCGACAAAAGACCGCATGACCCGCACGGAACTGCGCGCGGGGGCTGCGCTGGCCTTCATCATTTCCCTGCGCATGCTGGGGCTGTTCCTCGTGCTGCCCGTGTTCGCGGTGTTCGCACGCACACTGCCGGGCGGCGACAACATCTTCTGGGTCGGCCTGGCGTTCGGCATGTTCGGTCTGGCGCAGGGCGTGATGCAGATTCCGCTCGGCGCCGCCTCGGACCGCTTCGGCCGCAAGCGCATCATCGTGATCGGCCTGCTGCTGTACGCCGCCGGCAGCGCGATGGCCGCCTGGGCGCCCGACATCAACTGGATGATCGCCGCCCGCATCCTGCAGGGCAGCGGCGCCATTTCGGCCGCGGCGACCGCTCTGGTGGCCGATCTGGTGCGCGACGAGCATCGCACCAAGATCATGGCGGTCATCGGCACGTCGATCGGTCTGGTGTTCGCGGCCTCGCTGGTGCTCGCCCCGGCGCTGTACGGCTGGATCGGCATGGAAGGCATCTTCCTGCTGATCGGTGGCCTGGCGCTGGCCGGCATACCGCTGCTGCTTTTCGTCGTGCCGGACCCGGAACACGCGCCGGTCGTGAAGCCCGCACCGTTCGCGCGCGTCCTGGGCGACCGCCAGCTGATGCGCCTCAATTTCGGCATGTTCGTCGTGCACATGGTGCAGATGGCCATGTTCCTGATGGTGCCGCTCGCCCTCGTGCAGGTGATGGACCTGCCGGTCGCCGAGCACTGGACGCTGTACTTCCCGATCGTGATCGCCAGCTTCATCTGCATGATTCCGGCCATCATCTGGGCCGAACGCAAGTCGCGCGTGAAGACCGTTTTCCTTGCGTCCATCGTCACGCTGATCGCCTCGCAGGTGATGTTCCTGCTGCATCTCGACCTCGCCTGGGTGCTGATCGGCGGACTGTTCGTGTTTTTCGTGGCGTTCAACCTGCTCGAAGCCACGCTGCCGTCGCTGGTGTCGCGCATCGCGCCGCCGGACGCCAAGGGTGCCGCGCTGGGCGTGTTCAACACCGCTCAGTCCTTCGGCGCGGCTACCGGCAGCGCGGTCGGCGGTGCCATTGCGCTGCGCTTCGGCGAAGATGGCGTCTATCTGTTCTGCACCGCGCTGGCAGTCGTGTGGCTGCTGTGGGCGCGCAGCATGAAGCCGCCGCCGGTGGTCGCGCTGCGCGAATACGCGATCGGCGACCATGTCGATCTGGACCGCCTGCGCGACCAGATCAACGACCTGCCCGGGCTGCGCGAGGTGCGCATCGAGGCCGAGCGGCGCATGGCCTTCCTGAAGGTCAATCTGGAACTGTGGGACGAAGACGTCGTGCGCAGGCTGCTCGACCAGCCGGTCGCCGGTACCTGAAATTATGCAAAGGGCGTAATCTGCCCGACGCGTAGCAAGATGCGGCGCACAGCGCCGTTTTGATCATGCAGTCCGTGGGCCTCGTCGGGGCGCACGTTCAAGACACTCCGGGGGAGAAATCATGGCTTCAGTGAACAAGGTCATTCTGGTCGGCAATCTCGGGAAGGACCCGGAAACCCGCTACGCGCCGAATGGCGATGCGATCTGCAACATCACCGTCGCGACGACTGACAGCTGGAAGGACAAGGCGACCGGTGAGAAGAAGGAAATGACCGAGTGGCACCGCGTTGCCTTCTTCGGCCGGCTGGCCGAAATCGCCGGTCAGTACCTGCGCAAGGGTTCGGCGGTGTATGTCGAAGGCAGCCTGCGCACCCGCAAGTGGCAGGACAAGGACGGCAACGACCGCTACACGACCGAAATCCGCGCCGACCAGATGCAGATGCTGGGCAGCCGCCAGGGCATGGGCGGCGGCGGTGCCGGCAACGAAGGCTACAGCGGCGGCGCCGGCGGCAGCGGCGGGGGCGACGATTTCGATCAGTCGCCGCGCCAGGCGCCCGCTGCGCGCGCGCCGCAGAAGCCCGCTCCGCAGTCTGCCCCGGCGAGCAGTTCGGGCGGCTTCGGCGGCATGGACGACGACATCCCGTTCTGATCCGGCACGTCTGACCACCGCGACGGCGTGCCTCAGGGCGCGCCGTTTGTCTTTCTGCGACCGGGTCTGACCGCCACGAAGGCGCCGGCCGACACGAACAGCAGGCCGGCGATCAGCCAGCCGGACAGCGCCTCGCCCAGCAGCGGCGCAGCCATCACGCCGGCCAGCACAGGCACCAGTGCCACCAGTGCGCCGGTGCGTTGTGCCCCCAGTACCGCCACCGCCTTCAGGAACAGCACCATGGCGACGATCGTCACGGCCACGCCCTGGTAAAGGCCCTGCAACGCGAGCATCGACGGCGGTACGGCGTCGAGGGCTTTCGGCAGCCACAGCAGGTAGACCGGCAGGAACACGAGCGCGGACGCCAGCGCGACGAAGCGGGTCAGCGTCCACGGGTCGTAGGCCCATTTCCTGGCCAGTACCGAGTAGATGGCCCAAGCGAGCGAACTGCCGAGCAGCAGTGCGTCGCCGATCAGCAGTTCGGCTGTCCAGCTGCCGTGGCCGACCAGTTCGTGTCGCGCCACGCAGGCGATGCCCACCGCGATGAATACCAGCCCGGCGACGCTGGCGCCGCCGGGCCGCGCGCCGCTGATTGCCCAGGCGACGGCTGCGATCAGGAAGGGCTGCATGCCGGGCAGCAGGATGGCGCCGTGCGCGGCCGGGGCGAACTTGAACGCCGCGAAGGCGAGCACGCCGTAGAGCAGGCCACCCATCATTGCCAGCACCCACAGCCGGCCGTCGCGCCAGGCGCCGCGCGGCAGGCTGGGCGCGAACGGCAGCAGGAGCAGGGCGGCCGTGCCCAGCCGCAGCGCCAGCGTGTCGTAGGGCGTCAGCGCACTTTTTCCACCCATGCGTGACACGAGGATGAAGCCGGTCCAGATCGCGACGGTGCCGGCGGCGGCGAGGTAGCCGCCCAGGCGGGATGACGGGGAGGCTTCGGTGGAACTCATGATGTGAACGAGCTGACGGGCGGGCGAGAGCTTAGCCGACCCGGCACCCGGCAGGGCCGGAAGCTGATCAGGCTCAAGAAATGGAACATAGTCCGGACTATTGTTCGGTTACGGAGCATGGGTTCCGACTGAAGCGGGAGCAGACATGAAAAAGCGTTGCATCGGACTTGTCATCAAGGATCAGGATCCTCTGTTGCTGACCACCGGTGAGACGGTTGGCGACGCCTGCCGCCGCATGTGGGAGCGCCGCGTCGGTGCCGTGCTGGTCGTCAACGATCAGGGCACGCTGGGCGGCATCTTCACCGGTCGCGATGCCGTGCGCATCCTGGCCGAGGGCCATGACGGACCGGACACCCGGCTTGCGGTTGCAATGACCCCCGATCCGCGCACCATCGGTCCGGCCGAAACCTCGCTCGACGCGTTGCGCGCGATGAGTGACGGCGGCTACCGCCACCTGCCGGTGGTCGAGGACGGGCGCATTCTCGGCGTGGTGTCGCGCGGCGATTTCAACGGCGTGGAGTTCGAGCGCCTGGGTGACGAAACCAGCCTGTGGGAACGTATCTGCTGACTGAAGGCGGCGCGTGCGATCCAGGACTTCCGGACCCGCCCGCGCCCTGCGCCCGGCGAAGGCGGGGCGCGCGCGGCCCGCCATCCAATGGCGACAGACCCTAGAATCGCGCGATGCCCAGATTCCAGCTCCTGATCGCCGCGATCGAATTCGCGGCCACCCTCGCGTTTGCCCTGTCCGGTTTCATCGAAGCGGCGCGCCGTCGAATGGACGTGGTCGGGGTGTTCGCGGTTGCCTTCATCACGGCGTTCGGCGGCGGGACGGTGCGTGACGTGCTGCTCGACCGCCGACCCTTCTTCTGGGTCGAACATCAGGCCCATGTGTGGTTGATCTTTCTGCTGTCGCTGGCGGCCGTGCCCTGGCTGCGCGCGCGCCACCACCACTTCACCGAACGCGCCATCCTGATTCCGGACGCGCTCGGATTGGGCCTGTTCACGGTGACCGGCGTCGGCCTGGCTTACGAGGCGGGCATGCCGGTTTTCGTGTCGGCGATGATGGGCGTCATCACCGGCGTATTCGGCGGCGTCATGCGGGACGTGATCTGCAACGAAGTGCCTTACGTGTTCCGCGACCACCGTCCGTACGCGCTGTGCGCCTTCGTCGGCGCCTGGGCCTATCTTGGCATGAATGCGCTCGCCGTCACGCCGCTGGTGTCGCTCGGCGTCGCAGTGGTGCTGATAGCCGGTCTGCGCCTGCTGGCGGTGCTGACCGGCTGGTCGGTACCGGGCTGGCGCGAGGAGTGACCTCCGGGGCGCCTGCGAATTCACGCCGGATGCAGACGCCGGATGCAGACGTCAGGTGCGCTGCAGGCTGCCGTCGATCACGCGCACCCGGTCTCCGGCGCGCACAGCGGTATCGGCGCTTTCGGTGAAGCTGCGCTGCTCGCCGGAATCCATGCGCACGCTGACGCGACAGCCGGTTACATGTTCGTTGCGGTTCTTTTCGATCGTGTGGCCGGCGACTGCACCACCGACTGCGCCGACGGCCGTGGCGACCTTGCGGCCGCTGCCGCTGCCGATCTGGTTGCCGAGCAGGCCACCCACGACACCGCCCACTGCTGCGCCGACACCGCTGGCTTCACCTTCGGCCACGATGGGCTCCACTGCGATCACGTCGCCCAGATCGGCGCGTATGGCCGGCGCCGGCGTTGCAGCGACCGTTCGGGGTTCATCCGATTTCCGGGTGGCCGTTGCTGCTCGTTCCTGCTTTTCCGGCTCCGCGGCGCCGGATTGCGGGCCGATCGGGAAAGTGGATTGCGGATCGCACGCGGCGAGCATGAAGCAACAACTGATCAGGCCGGCGGTACCGGCGATTTTTCTGGCGGTCTGTTTCATGATGGTCGGTTTCGCGGTCAGCTTCAGTGATTCAGGATCCGGGTCAGCGACAACAGGCTTTCGCTGGCTGCGGCTGCGGCCTGCTCGACGGGCCCGTCGTCCGGGCCGGTCACGATCAGCACAACGGTGGCGATCAGCATCAATGCGCACATCAGAAGTTGGGCTGCGGACATCGGTTTCTCCGGTCGGTATTCAATCGGGTGGCGAAAGTGGATGGCATGAAGCCGTGACCAGAGCTTAAGAGTGGCGCCGCGGGGGGCCAGTCAGCGTCCGGCGCACAGGCTGTCGGTCCCGTCCTACAAGGATGCTCGGGCGCCGGTGGAACCTGTCTTCGGGTAGCATGCGGCGCGTCTCATGCCGAACGGATCCGCGCGGCAAACCTTCTCGACGGGATATCTATATGGCGGGCGCCAGCCTTCTAGCATTGATCGACGACATCGCCAGCGTGCTGGACGATGTATCGGTACTGACCAAGATTGCCGCGAAGAAGACTGCTGGCGTGCTGGGCGACGATCTGGCGCTGAACGCGCAGCAGGTGGCGGGCGTCAAGGCCGATCGCGAACTGCCTGTGGTGTGGGCGGTGGCGCTGGGCTCGATGCGCAACAAGCTCATTCTCGTACCGGCGGCGCTGGCCATCAGTGCTTTCGTGCCCGCGGCGGTCACGCCGCTGCTGATGGTGGGCGGGCTGTTCCTCTGTTACGAAGGCTTCGAAAAACTGGCGCACAAGTTCCTGCACAGCCCGGACGAGGACGTGGCGCAGCGCAAGGAACACCTGGCGGCGCTGGCCGATGCAGACATCGATCTGGTCGCGCTGGAAAAGGACAAGATCAAGGGCGCGATCCGGACCGACTTCATCCTGTCGGCGGAAATCATCGCGATCACGCTCGGCACTGTTGCCGATGCGCCATTCGGCACCCAGGTCGCCGTGGTGGCGGGCATCGCCGCCATCATGACGGTCGGCGTGTACGGTCTGGTGGCGGGTATCGTGAAGCTGGACGACGGCGGGCTTTACCTCAGTCGTTCAGGCTCTGCACCGCTGCGTGCGTTCGGACGCGGCATCCTGACGGCCGCGCCGTGGCTGATGAAATTCCTGTCGGTCGCCGGCACGGCGGCGATGTTTCTGGTCGGCGGCGGCATCCTGACGCACGGCATTGCGCCGCTGCACGACGCAATCGGCCGCCTGACCGAAACGGTATCGCAGTCTGCGGGCACGGTGGCCGGGGTGCTGCTGCCCTTCATCGCCGACGCGCTGACCGGCATCGTCGCCGGCGCACTTACGCTGGTCGTCGTGCTGGGCGTGAAGAAGCTGCGCGGCGCCAGGGGCGCCTAAAGGTCTGTTCTTGCGGACAGCGCCCGCGCGCTCAGCCCGCCGGACTGAGGTCGGGCTTCAGTGCGCCGCGGTCGTCGAACACGACGCAGTTGCCGTGCCAGTGCGCGCCGCCCACCTCTTCGAAATAGCGCAGGATGCCGCCCTCGAGCTGATACACCTGCGTGAAGCCGGCCTTCTTCATCAGCGGCGCGGCCTTTTCGCAGCGGATGCCGCCGGTGCAGAAGGTGACGATGGGCGTGTTCTTCAGTTCGGCGTACTGCGCAAGCGCTGCCGGGAACTGGCTGAAGCTGTCGACACCCGGGTCGAGTGCCTGGTCGAAGCTGCCCTGATCCACTTCCCAGCGGTTGCGTGTGTCGATGATGACGAAGCGGCGACCCTCGTCGTACCAGCGCTTCAGTTCTGCCGGCGGCAGGTAGGGCGCCGGCGTCTCGGCCGGATCGAAATCAGGCGCGCCAACGGTGACGATCTCCTTCTTCAGGCGCACGCGCAGACGCTTGAAAGGCACCGTGTCGGAATAGCTCCATTTCGCGTCAAGCCCCGCAAGGCGAGGGTCTTCAGCCAGTTCTGCAAGAAAGGCGCGCAGACTGTCGGTCGTGCCGGCGAGAAAGAGATTGATGCCCTCGGTCGCCAGCAGCACCGTGCCCAGCAGGCCGCGCGTGCGCGCGGCCGCGTGGATGCGCGTACGCAGCGCGTCGCGCTCGTCCAGTCGTACGAAGCGATAGGCGGCGATGTTGGCGAAACGGGACATGAATGACTCGGTCAGGACGGTCGGAAAGTATACCGTGTGGTCTCTGCACATTTATTGATGACTGAACCATGACGATTCGCGCCTCGCGCAAGGAAATGCACCGCAGTCACCGCAGCGGCTGGCTGCGCGCCGCGGTCCTCGGGGCGAACGACGGCGTGGTGTCGACCGCCAGCCTGATCGCCGGCGTGGCGGCCGCGCACGCGACGCCGCAGGTCGTGCTGCTGACCGGCGTGGCCGGACTGGTGGCCGGCGCCATGTCGATGGCGGCCGGCGAATACGTGTCTGTCCATTCGCAGGCGGATACGGAACGCGCGGACATCGAGCAGGAGCGTCGCGAACAGGAAAGTGATCCGGTCCATGAAATGAGCGAGCTCGCAGCCATCTACGTCGGGCGAGGGCTCGATCCGGTGACTGCAGACGAAGTGGCACGCCAGCTGATGAAGCGTGACGCGCTGCAGGCGCATGCGCGTGACGAACTGGGGATTCCGGTGGACGGTCAGGCGCGTCCGCTGCAGGCCGCACTGACATCCGCTCTGGCCTTTGCGGCGGGCGCCGGCATCCCTCTGCTCGCCGTCGTGCTGGCTGCGGAAGACACCCTGACCACGGTGGTGATCGTCACGTCACTGGTTTCTCTGATGCTGCTGGGTGCGGTCGCGGCGCGCGTGGGCGGCGCGTCGCCGCTGAGGGGGGCGCTGCGCGTCACCTTCTGGGGCGCTGCGGCCATGGCACTCACTGCACTGGTCGGATCCTGGTTCGGTGTTGCAGTCTGATCCGGATCGCGCGTCGTTCATCCGGTGGCGGGATGCGCGGTGCCCGGATGGCCCTTGTTTCGGCGATCTTGGCTCCGATCGCCTTTCAACGCGTCGATTCCACCCTTGCAAATTGACGCTTTCGTCTTGCCACTGCGCTCATCCGAGTGCCTTCCACAGGTTGTATGCACTGAGCGCGCTGATCAGCAGGCCGACCAGCACGAGCAGCGCGCGCGCCGGCAGGGCGCGGCACAGGAAGGCGGCCAGCGGCGCGGCGAACATGCCGCCGGCGACCAGCCCGGCGACGGTGGCCCAGGGCGCCGCGTCGATGAACAGCACGAAGGCGCCTGCACTGGCGATGGCGATGAAGAACTCGGCGAAGTTCACCGAACCGATGGTGCGTCGCGGGTCCTGACCGGCGCCGACCAGGCTGGTCGTGACCACCGGGCCCCAGCCGCCGCCGCCTGCTGCATCGACAAAGCCGCCGAACAGCGCCAGCTTGGCGACATGCTTCGGTTCCTGCGCAGGCTTTCGCCGATGGCGCCAGGCCTTGGTCAGAACATAGACGCCCATCAGCAGCAGGTAGCCGGAAATCCAGGGCTTGAGCGCCGCGCCGTCGAGCTGGGTGACGACCAGCGCACCCAGAACCCCGCCGATCACGCCGGGCACCAGCAGACGCAGCATCAGCTTGCGATCGACATTGCCCAGCCGCAGGTGCGACAGACCGGACAGGCCGGTGGTGAAGATTTCCGCGATGTGGACGCTGGCGCTGGCCACTGCGGGCGATGCGCCGGTGCCGAGCAGGAAGGTGGTGGCGGAAATCCCATAGGCCATGCCGAGCGCGCCGTCGATGCTCTGTGCGATGAAGCCGACGGCTGCCGCCGTGAGGAATTCCTCCGACGTGACGACCTCGATGACGATGGCCAGCGCGGCGGCCGGATCGCTCACCGGAAGACCGCGCACCAGCAGCACTGTGGCGAGGCCGAACAGCGTGAAGCCGATCAGCCAGGTGGCGACGGTGACCAGCGGATGCGCCTGCGCGCGGTCGATGACCTGCTCCACAGGCGGCAGGCCGAGCGCTTCGTGAGCTCGCCCGACGGCGGTCGGGCGGGTGTCGATGTGGCGGATTTTCACTGCAAAGCACTCCTTGAGGAGCGCGCAGTCTAGCCAGCAATGGTTATCTCAAAAAGTAATCTTTTATTCTAAAGATAGATCTGCAATGTATTTCCACTCAGTAGAAAGGTCGCCGCCAGTAGCCCCACGGATACCCCGGATAGCCGGGGTAGCCGAACATCCACATGCGTTCGCGCTCGCGCATGGCTTCGCGCGCCCGGGTGGCTTCGATCAGCGTGAGCTGCATGTGGTCGATCACCTCGTCGGACACACCCTGTTCGCGCAGATTGGCCAGTTCCGATGCCTTCAGCGCATACAGGCCGCCGCTTTCGTCGATGCGCTGGATGATTTCGGCTGGCGTCAGTCCGTCCTTCGACATCTGCACGATCTCGTCGGTGGTCGGTGCCGGCGGGCGCGGCGGGGAGGTCGCGCATCCGCCCAGCGTCACGGCAAGCAGGGCGACAAGTATCCAGCGGCTAATCGGCATGGCGGGTGCTCCGGCATCGGTTCATGATCGTTTGAGTCAGGGCGGAGTGGTCAAGTTCGCGGCATCCGGAAACAGCCGCGTCCAGACCGCGGTGATGGCGGCCCGCTCGACGACCACCTGAGCCGGGTCGACGCGTGCCTTCGGCGCGTCGTTCAGGCGCAGGCCATGCTGCAGGTGCCGCAGGCGGCGGTAGGCGTTGCCTGCGGCGACCGCGTCGAGCGCCGGCAGCAGGCCGACCTGAGAAGCGATGCGCAGCAGCGCGATGTTGCCGAGGTTTCCGGTCAGTTCGGGGTAACGCGATGCGTAGGCCAGCACCAGGTACTGCACCGCGAATTCGAGGTCGATCAGACCGCCCGGATCGTGCTTGATGTCGAACAGGTCGGACTTGTTGGCGTGGCCTTCGCGCATCTTGCGCCGCATGTCGAGCACCTCGCCACGCAGCGTCGCGAGGTCGCGCACGCGCGTCAGAACCTCGTTGCGGATGGCTTCGAACTGTTCACCAACCTCGGCGTCGCCGGCCGAGAAGCGGGCGCGGGTCAGCGCCTGGTGCTCCCATACCCAGGCGGATTTCTGCTGGTAGTCGCGGAAGGCTTCGACCGAACTGACCAGCAGGCCGGATTCACCATTCGGCCGCAGACGGGTGTCGGTTTCGAACAGGATGCCGGCGCTGGTGTGGCTGGACAGCCAGGTCAGCAGGCGCTGCGCCAGTCGGGCGTAGATTTCGGGCGCCGATTCGTGATCGTCGTCGAACAGGAAGATCACATCCAGATCGGACGCGTAACCCAGCTCCTTGCCGCCCAGCTTGCCGTAGCTGATGACCGCGAAGCGAGGTGTGTCGCGATGGCGTCGTGCGAGCTTGCGCCAGCACAGGTCAAGCGTGACGCGCAGCATCACGTCGGCCAGCGCCGACAGGTGGTCGGACAGCCGTTCCACCGACAGTTCGCCCGCCAGATCGCGCGCCAGCAGGCGGAATACCTGCGCGTGATGCGCATCGCGCATGGTGTCCATCTGGCGTTCGGTGTCGTCGCCCAGTTCGTCGAGCTGCGCGCGCAACGCGGCTTCGAAGGCCGGCCACTCCGGTTCCGCAGTCAGCAGGCGGGCATCCAGCAGTTCGTCGAGCAGGATGGGGTGGCGCACCAGATAGCCGGCGGCCCAGCTCGATGCGCCGATGAGGCGCGCCACCTGGCCGAGTGCCTGCGGAAACTCGGCCAGCAGGGCAAGGTAGGCGGCGCGTCGGCTGATGGCTTCAAGCAGATCGAGCCCGCGCAGTGCGGTGGCCGTGGGGTGTGGCGTTTCGCGGCATGCCTCGAGCAGTTTGGGCACCAGCGCGTCTACCCGGCTGCGCGACGTGTCGGGCAGCTGGCGGTAGCGGCTGCCTGACTTGAACGCCGCCAGACGGTTCGACAGCTCGTCCGGCTCACTGAAGCCCAGCGTGGCCAGCGCACTGCGGCAATCGTCGCCCTGATCGGCGTCCTGCCACAGCGCGCGCGGCGCGGAAGTGTCCGACTCCTGGGCGCCGAACACGGCGTCGAAATGCCGGCTGACCCGGCCGCGGTGCGCATCGAGTTCGGTCAGCAGGCCCGCGTAGTTGCCGAACCCCATCGCGCTGGCGATCAGCGCCTGGTCGGCGGCGTCGGCCGGCAGCTTGTGCGTCTGCGCGTCGTCGAGATACTGCAGCCGGTGTTCCAGCCGGCGCAGGAACACATAGGCGGCGTGCAGTTCGTCCACCGCCTCTTCGGTCATCACGCCGCGCATCGCCAGTCGGTCGAGCACCTTCTGGGTCGGACGGATCTGCAGCGCGCTCTCGCGGCCGCCGCGGATCAACTGGAAAACCTGGGCGATGAATTCGATCTCGCGGATGCCGCCCGGGCCGAGTTTCACGTTGTCGGCCATGTCGCGCCGCGCCACTTCGCGGCGGATCTGCGCGTGCAGGTCGCGCATCGCGTTGATGGCGCCGAAATCGAGGTATTTGCGGAACACGAATGGCTTGCGCAGCGACTCCAGCTCGTCGTGCCGGCTGCCGGTCAGCGCGCGCGCCTTGATCCACGCGTAGCGCTCCCATTCACGTCCCTGCGTGAAGAAGTAGTTCTCGAGCATGTCGAAACTGACCGCCAGCGGGCCGCTGTCGCCGTTCGGGCGCAGCCGCATGTCGACCCGGAACACGAAGCCGTCGGCGGTCACTTCGGACAACAGTTCGATCACCTTGCGGCTCAGCCGTGTGAAGAAATCGAAATTGTCGATGTGCTTGCCGAGCCCGTTGGGCGTATCGGCATCGGTTTCACCGCTTTCCGGATAGACGAAGATGAAATCCACGTCGGAACTGACGTTCAGCTCGCGCCCGCCCAGTTTGCCCATGCCGATGCAGATGAAGGGCTGAACCGCACCGGGGCTGCCGTCTTCCGATTCGCCGCGCGGCTCGCCGAAACGCGCAACGAGCGGGATGCGCGCCTGATCGGCCGCCACGCGCACCGTCAGCTCGGCCAGCAGCGTCATGCCCTCGGTCACTTCGTCGAGGTCGGCCAGGCCCGCCAGATCGCGCACGATCAGATGGGCCATCGTGCGGGCACGCAGGAGGCGCAGCGCGCGCTTGATGCCCGCTTCGTCATCCGGCTCGAACGGCGTCTGAGTGAGCCAGTCTTCGAGCATGGCTGCGCTGGCGTGCGCCTGGAGGGTGTCGGTCAGCGCGTCGGTGAGCGCCGGTCGGGCACCGAGCAGGCGGTCGAGATAGCGGCTGTGCCGGCGGGCGTGGGCAATGGCGGTGGATGCGTCCATGTGTCGTCTCTGCGGTCGGTCACGATAAGGCCGGGGTCGGCGCACGCGCCGGGCCCGGTGCATTGCGCGCCCGTTGTAAGGACTCCCTACAAAACGCGCCCGATGCGACGTTGCGGGTAAACTCCCGCATCGTCCCACAAACGCAGTCATCTTCCTTTTGGCTGCAGGTCCAGATCTTGTCTGATTCTTCCGCCGCTGACGCTACCCTCCCGTCCGCAGACATACGCCCTGTGCGGCCCTTGTGGCGGCGACTGCCCGGCCGCGCGTTCGACGTGCTGCTGGTCGCATGGATTGTCGTGGCGCTGGTCGTGCTCGGCGCGCGCCACCTGCTGCTGCCGCAGGTGGATGCCTACCGCACGCAGATCGAAGGTTTGGTGGGCGAGGCGCTGGCGCGCGAGGTGCGCATCGACAGCATCCGCGCCGACTGGAGCGGCCTGCATCCGCATCTCGCGCTGCGCGGTGTCACCCTGCTCGATGAAGCCGGTCAGCCGGCGCTGCGGCTGGAACAGGTCGATGCGGCGCTCGGCTTTTCGTCGCTGGTGCGCGGACGCATGCACCTGCATCGGCTCGACATCAACGGTCCTGCACTGCAGGTCCGGCGCGATAAGGCCGGCGTACTCCACGTCGCCGGGCTCGCGCTGCGGCAGGACGGCACGCGAGGTGGCTTTCTGCCGTGGCTGCTCGCGCAGGGGCAGATCAACATCCGTGATGCAGAGCTCGAGTGGCACGACGAAACCCGGGCCGGTGCGCCGCCGCTGAAGCTGACCCAGGTCAATCTGCGACTGGACAATGCGGGCGACCGGCACCGCTTCGGACTGCTTGCCACACCGCCGGCGGAACTGGCCCGGCAACTGGAACTGAGGGGCGACGTGGAACTGCCCGACATCACCCAGCCGGCCGGCGCGTCGGGTGAGCTTTACGTGTCGCTGGACAACGCCGATCTCGCCATCTGGCAGCGCTGGGTCGACTACCCGGTTGATCTGCCCCAGGGGCGCGGTGCCGTACGCGCCTGGGCGAATTTCGACGGCGCCACGCTGAATGCCGTGACCGGTGAACTGGCGCTGTCGGACGTGAAGCTGCGCCTGTTGCCCGATCTGCCGCAGCTCGATCTGGTCAGTCTGTCCGGTCGCATCAGTGCCGAGCACCTCAGCCGCACGCGGGTGACTGCCACCGCGCGTCAGCTGCAATTGGTGACCCGTGATGGCGTGCGCGTGCGGCCGACCAGCCTCGACCTGAATTGGCAGGCCGCCGCCGACGGTCGTGCCGGGCAGGGCGAAATGTCGGCCAGCGTGCTCGACCTCGCCGCACTGACCCGGCTGTCCGACTTCATTCCGCTGCCGGACCCGCTGCGTGAGCGCCTGCGCGATCATGCGCCGCACGGTCGGCTGACCGACCTTGACGCCGGATGGACCGGCGAGCTGTCGGCGCCGCTCGGTTTCCGCGTCAGCGCCGGGCTCGACCGCATCGGCTTCAGTGCGCGCGGCGATGTGCCCGGGGTGGTCGGACTGAGCGGCAAGCTCGAAGGCAGCGATGCGCGCGGCAGCGTGTTGGTCGATGCGCCGGGACTGACCTTCGACCTGCCGACGGTGTTCGCCGAGCCGCAGATCACCTTCGCCCGTTTCAAGTTGCGTGCCGGCTGGTCGCGCAGCGACGGCGAAACCACCGTCGCGCTCGAATCCGTGGCGTTCAGCAATGCCGATGTTGAAGGCGAATTGAGCGGTCGCTACCGCACGCTGTCGAATACCGCAGGCGAACTCGATCTCGACGGCCGCCTCCAGCGAAGCGACGCGCGCGCCATCTGGCGCTACCTTCCGCTGTATATCGGTGCCGACACGCGCGATTGGCTGCGCGAGGCCCTGGTGGCGGGCGGCTCTACCGACACCACGCTGAAGCTGCGCGGCAAGCTGGACGATTTCCCGTTCGATCGCGGGCAACCCGGCGTCTTTCAGGTCAAGGTGAAGGCCGAAGACGTGACGGTTGCCTTCGGCGGCACCTGGCCGGCCATCACCGGACTTGACGCCGACGTGCTGTTCGAAGGTGCGCGCATGCTCATCACGTCGCGCGACGGTCGCATCCTGAACACGAAGCTGGGGGCCACGACGGCCGAAATCCCCGACCTGGACGGGGCAGAGGAATTGTTGCTGGTGCGCGGCTCGGCCAGCGGCGTCACGTCGGAATTCCTGCGCTACATCGACATCAGCCCGGTGGCCGGGCGCATTGACGGCTTCACCCGCGGCATGCGCGCCGAAGGCAATGGCCGTCTCAATGTGTCGTTGGCCATACCGCTGCGCCACTCGCAGGACGCAAAGATCGAAGGCGATTTCACCTTCGCCGGCAATCGACTGGTCATCGACGATGCGCTGCCGCCGCTGACCGATGCGGCCGGCAAGATCTCATTCACCGAAAGCACGCTGACCGTGCGCAGTGCGCAGGCCACGGCACTCGGCTTTCCGATGACGCTTGATGTCCTGTCGGCGGGCGGGGGTGTGGTGAATGTGACCGCCAGCGGACGCGCATCGATGGAGGCGCTGCGTGCCCAGATGGGTCAGCCCTGGCTGGCGGCGCTCGCAGGTACGGTGGCCTGGCAGGCCCGCCTCGGTGTGCGCCGCAACGACATGGACATCACGCTGGAGGCCGATCTGGCCCAGCTTGTCTCGACGTTGCCGGCACCGCTGGGGAAGGCGGCCGGCACGCCCATGGCGCTCAGGATCGAACGCACCGGTGCGCTCGACGCGCGTGAATCGGCCCGACGAGGCCTGCCCGTCATCGGTCCTGACCGCGAATTGCTTCGCATCACGCTTGGTGATCTGGCCAGCGCCGACATCGTCCGCCGCACGACGCCGACCGGCTGGGTGATCGACCGGGGTGCGATCGGGCTGCCGCTACAGCCGGCGATGCCGGAGCGCGGCCTTGCGCTGTCGCTGCGTGCCGACACGCTCGACCTGGACGCCTTGCGCCGCGCGTTCGCGCCGCGGCCGGCAGACGATGGAACGGTCAGTGCGGCGGACCGCGACGACGACGAACTGCCGCTTGACCGGGTGCGGCTCGAGGCCAAACATGTGCGCCTGATGGACCACTGGCTCGATGCGGTCAAGGCCGATGCGAAGCGCGAGGGCGACGCCTGGGAGATCGATCTGGCGAGTGCGCAGGCGCGCGGCCGCATCAACTGGTCCGGTCAGGGCAAGGGCCGTCTGCAGGCGCGCTTCGACCACTTGCTGATCAATACGGCAGGCGAGCCGGGCGTGCAGGCGTTGGCCGATGCAGAAGCGGACGCGGCCGACGTACTTGAGGATCTGCCCGCGCTGGACATCGAAGCAGCGCGCTTCGTGCTCGACGGCAAGACGCTGGGCAAGCTGGCGCTGCAGGCCAGCAACGAGCGGCGCGCCTGGCTGATCGACCGTCTGGCGCTCGAATTGCCGGAGGGCAGTTTCGATGCCAGCGGCGCCTGGGGCAAGCCGCTCGGTGCGCCCGGCGGCGTGCGCGAGACGCGGCTCGATTTTTCGATCAGGGCGGACGACGCCGGCAAGCTGCTCGACCGGCTCGGTCACGCCGATGCGTTGCGCCGGGGCACCGCCGAGATGCAGGGCAGCCTGCGCTGGAACGGCAACCCGCTGTCGATCGACTATCCGTCGCTCTCTGGTGCCTTCAAGCTGTCGGTCAGCAAGGGGCAGTTCAGCAAGATCAACCCCGGTGCGGGGCGCCTGCTCGGCATCCTCAGCCTGCAGGCGCTGCCGCGCCGCATCACGCTGGATTTCCGGGACGTGTTCAGCGAAGGTTTCGCGTTCGACCTGATCGAAGGCAATGTGGCGGTTGAGCGTGGCATCATGAAAACCGAAGACTTCGAACTGGCCGGGCCGGCCGCGCGCGTGCGGATCAGCGGCAGCGCGGATATCGCGGCCGAAACGCAGAATCTGGTCGTGCGCGTGCAGCCCGCGCTCAGCGACAGTGTGTCGGTCGGCGTGCTGATCGCCAATCCGGCGGTCGGTGTGGCCACCTACCTTGCGCAGAAGGTGCTGCGCGATCCGCTCGGCCAGATTTTCGCTTTCCGGTACAGCGTGACCGGTTCGTGGGACGACCCGATCGTGGCCAAGCTTGCGGTGCCACCCGCTGGCGAGCAGGCGGAAAAATGAAGTCCGGCGGCACGATCAGGTTTTCGGATGCGCGGCTTGCCGCGGCGTGCTGTGGCGGCGCATCATCAAACTGAAAGGCTTGCCATGAATACTTCCGCGATGAATCGTGTTGCTGCCGTGCAGATGGTGTCCGGGCCGAATGTCGCCGACAACCTCGACGAGGCCGGGCACTGGATCGCCGAAGCCGCCCGTCAGGGTGCGAAGCTGGTGGCGCTGCCAGAGTACTTCGCGCTGATTTCGGGCGACGAATCCGACAAGATTGCGATTCGCGAAACCGAGGGTGATGGCCCGATCCAGCGCTTCATGTCGGAGGCTGCGCAGCGGCACGGCGTCTGGCTGGTCGGCGGTTCGGTGCCGCTCGTCGCCGAACGGCCGGACAAGGTGCGCAACACCTGTCTGGCCTACGGACCGGACGGCCGTCAGGTGGCGCGTTACGACAAGATCCATCTGTTCGCTTTCACGCGCGGTGCCGAAAACTACGACGAGGCACGCACGATCGAGGCAGGCAGTACGCCGGTCGCCTTCGAGGCGCCGTTCGGGCGGGTCGGTCTGTCGATCTGCTACGACCTGCGTTTCCCGGAGTTTTTCCGCGCGCTCGGCAACCTGAAACTGCTGGTGCTGGGCGCAGCCTTCACCGAAACGACCGGTCGTGCGCACTGGGAACTTCTGCTGCGCGCGCGCGCTGTCGAAAATCAGTGTTACGTGCTGGCATCGGCGCAGGGTGGCGTGCATCCGTCGGGGCGACGTACGTTCGGCGATTCGATGCTGATCGATCCGTGGGGTCAGGTGCTGAATCGTCTGGCGCGTGGCCCGGGCGTGGTCCTGGGTGATCTGAACGAGGACTATCTCGTTGAAATCCGTCAAAATCTTCCTGCTCTGGGGCACCGACGCCTTTCATGCTGAACATTTGTTGCTGAGGTCATCATGGCTGATCAACCTACCCGTCCACATTCGCAGTTTCCGCATACGCTGGCTGAAGTCACGGTCATGGACGTCGACCGGCTGCGCTCCATGTGCATCGAGCAGGAAGACATCGCCGGCACGCGTGAAATGGCGCAGCAGAAGGACAAGTTCCGGGTGCGGTTGTTGAGCAGCGACAATGAGAAGCGCGAAGGCACCAGCCTGCTGATCGAGAAGATGTACTCGTGGCGTGGCTACCACACCAAGAAGCAGATCGACGAGGTGCCGAACCGCATCACCCTTGTGGCCGAGTTCGACGGCCACATCTATGGAACGATTACCGTCAATCTCGATTCCGATACGGGACTGTCGGCTGACGAAACCTACCCCGACGTGATGGCGGCTTTGCGCGGAGACGGGCGTCGCGTTTGCGAATTCGGCAAGTTTGCGGTGGAACAGTCGGTCAAGTCGAAGCGCCTGATGGGCACGTTGTTCCACCTGATGTGCATCTACGCCTTCCGGTTGCAGCACTGCGACGACGTGCTGATCGAGGTGAACCCGCGCCACCGTGTGTTCTACGAGAAATATCTGTCCTTCGTGCCGGCCGCCGAGGAACGCATGTGCAGCCGTGTCGGCGCACCCGCAGTATTGCTCAGGCTGACGCGCGAGACGTATCGCAGTCGGGTTGATGAACTGGGCGGGCGCTGGCGCGATCTGAAGGAAGAGAAGTCGATGTACAAGTATTTTTTCCCGCGACAGGAAGAAGATGCCATCGCGGGCAGGCTCGGACGCTAGGCTGGCCAGAGATGCTGGCCCCAAATTTCAAAAGGATGCACTGACCCATGACAGGTTCCACCCGCACGACCGGCATCAAGGCCGCATCACCCCGCCTCGATCTGATGGACACCGCGCGGTCAACGCTGCTCGCACCCTTCGATCTGGCGCGCAATGACCTCGACCGGGTGTTCGGACTGCTTGCCTCACACCGCATCGACTACGCAGACCTGTATTTCCAGCACCAGTGCAGCGAGGCCTGGAGCCTGGAAGAGGGCATCGTCAAGTCGGGCAGCTTCAATATCGAGCAGGGCGTGGGCGTGCGCGCGATCCAGGGCGAAAAGACCGCATTCGCCTACTCGGACGAAATCAGCGCGCCGGCGCTGGAAGCGGCAGCACGCGCGACGCGTGCAATCGCGTCTCAGGGCCAGAGCCTGACTGCGCGCACGCTGACCAACAAAGCGAAGCTGCCGCGACCGCTGTATTCGGCCGCCAACCCGCATGCCTCGCTCAGCGACACCGCGAAGGTGCAACTGCTTGAGCGGCTCGAAAGCTATGCCCGTGCGGAAGACAGCCGCGTCACGCAGGTGATGGCGCATATCGCCGGCACCCATGAAACCGTGCTGGTGATGCGCAACGACGGCCACATGGCGGCTGACGTGCGGCCACTGGTGCGCGTGTCGGTCACCGTCATCATGCAGGACGGCGCGCGTCGCGAGCAGGGCTCCAGCGGAGGCGGCGGCCGTTTCGACTACGGCTATTTCACCGATGCAGTGCTGCGCGACTACGCGGCACGGGCGGTCCATCAGGCGCGGGTGAACCTCGACGCACGTCCGGCGCCGGCCGGCACGATGAGCGTGGTCCTCGGCCCGGGCTGGCCGGGCATCCTGCTGCACGAAGCGATCGGCCATGGTCTGGAGGGTGACTTCAACCGCAAGGGCAGTTCCGCCTTCGCCGGGCGCATCGGTCAGCAGGTGGCGTCGCGCGGCGTTACAGTTGTCGATGACGGTACGCTGCCGGATCGCCGTGGTTCGCTGACGATAGACGACGAGGGAAATCCGACTCGCTGCACGACGCTGATCGAGGACGGCATTCTGGTCGGCTACATGCAGGACAGCCTGAACGCGCGCCTGATGGGTGTGGCGCCCACCGGCAACGGCCGGCGCGAAAGCTTTGCGCATCTGCCGATGCCGCGCATGACCAACACCTACATGCTCAATGGTGACCGCGAGCCGGAAGAAATCATCCGCTCGGTAAAAAAAGGCCTCTATGCCGTCAATTTCGGCGGTGGTCAGGTCGATATCACCAGCGGCAAGTTCGTGTTTTCAGGTGCGGAGGTATACATGATCGAGAACGGAAAGGTGACCTATCCGATCAAGGGGGCAACGTTGATCGGCAATGGTCCGGACGCGCTGACCCGCGTGTCGATGATCGGCAACGACATGGCACTGGACAGCGGTGTCGGCACCTGCGGCAAGGAAGGCCAGAGCGTTCCGGTCGGTGTCGGCCAGCCTACATTGCGCATCGACGGACTGACCGTGGGCGGCACGGCCTGAGCGACATTCCGATCACTGACTGACTGCCGCCGCATCCACTGGATTGCGGCGCCCAACCCATGCCCCCCTTTCTCGCCCGCTGGATGCCCACCCGCGAACAACTGCTCGCGATACGCTGGCTGGCGCCGTTTGCCTGCTATCTGTCCGACGACCGGCTGTGGCATGCCGACCGACAAAGTGTCGCCAAGGCCGTATCGATCGGCCTGTTCTTCGGCTTGCTGATTCCGTTCGCACAGTTCCTGTTCGCGATCGCGACGGCGTTTGCAATGCGGGCAAATGTGGCCATCAGCGCAGGCTGTACGCTGATCACCAATCCATTCACTTTTCCGCCGATCTACTGGGCCGCCTACGAACTGGGCAGTTTCGTGCTCGACCGGCCAGGTTCCGACCGCGAGGTTCAGAACATCGAACAGTCGGCCGAAAAGATCGGCGAGCTCGCAACCGGCTGGCTGGAAGGGTTCTGGATCTGGCTCGGTGCGGCCGGCATGCCGCTGGTCACCGGGCTGTTCATCATGGCGTGCACCGGAGCGATCGTCGGTTATCTGGCGGTCCATCTGCTGTGGCGCGATTCGAAGCACGATTCGATGCACGACTCCAGGCACGACAGCCCGCACTGACGCCTGCGGCAGCGTCGTCATCGAACGAAAACGCGTGCCGGGTTAGAATCTCCAACTTTTTACCGGCTCCCGTGCCTGCGCGGTCCCCGAACTGAAGGCCATGAACGCTCACATGCAAATGATCACCGACGACGTCCGCATCAAGGATATCCGCGAACTCATCCCGCCGATGAAGCTGCTCGAAGACCTGCCGGCCAGCGATGTTGCTGCGCAGAGCACGTTCGGCGCGCGCCAGGCGATTCACCGCATCCTGCGCGGCGCCGACGACCGGCTGCTGGTCGTGATCGGACCCTGTTCGATCCATGACTACAAGGCGGGCATGGAGTACGCGAAACTGCTGATGGCACAGCGCGAGCGTCTGTCGGCCGACCTCGAAATCGTCATGCGCGTCTATTTCGAAAAGCCGCGCACCACGGTGGGCTGGAAGGGTCTGATCAACGATCCGTATCTCGACAACAGCTTCCAGATCAACGACGGCCTGCGTCTGGCGCGCCGCATCCTGCTTGAAGTCAACGAACTGGGCCTGCCGGCCGGCACCGAATTCCTCGACACCATCACGCCGCAGTACACCGGTGACCTGGTGGCCTGGGGCGCGATCGGCGCGCGCACCACCGAAAGCCAGGTGCACCGCGAACTGGCATCCGGACTGTCCTGCCCGGTCGGCTTCAAGAACGGCACCGACGGCAATGTGCGCATCGCGTCCGATGCGATCAAGTCGGCGCAGGCGCCGCACGTCTTCCTGTCGGTCACCAAGGCCGGCCACTCCGCCATCGTCACGACCGGGGGCAACGAAGACTGTCACGTCATCCTGCGCGGCGGCAAGGAACCGAACTACGACGCCGAGGCGGTCGACAAGGTGTGCCGCGAACTGGCCGCTGCCGGTGTGCCGGCCAAGGTGATGATCGACTTTTCGCACGCCAACAGCCGCAAGCAGTGCGCGCTGCAGATGGACGTGGCGCGCGACGTTGCGGCCCAGCTCGCCTGCGGCGAAGAGCGCATTTTCGGCGTCATGGTGGAATCGCACCTGAAGGAAGGCCGTCAGGATCTGGTCGCCGGCAAGGAGCCGGAGTACGGCATGAGCATCACCGACGCCTGCCTCGGCTGGGAGAAAAGCATAGAGCTGCTCGACACGCTGGCGGAAGCCGTGCGCGCGCGCCGTCGTGCCATTGCCGACCGCGACTGATCGGTGAGCCTGTTCTCCGCAACGGCGCCAGCCCACAACTGGCGCCGTTTCTACTTTGTGGCGCTGCTGCTCACGCTGCTGTTCCGCGGCTGGCTGGGCGCAGCGCTGCCATTCACCGGCGACGAGGCGTATTTCTACTGGTGGGGCAGGATTCCCGCCGGGGGCTTTTACGACCACCCGCCCATGGTCGGCTGGTGGCTCGCCGGGCTGATCACCGTATCCGAAGCCGAATGGTGGCTGCGCCTGCCGGCCATCCTGCAGCCGGCACTGCTGTCCTTCATGCTGCTCGCCTTTCTGCGCGACGATCCGCACGCCACGCGCTGGGGTGTGGCCACACTGGTGCTGCTCGCGCCGGCCAGCGTACTCGACGTGCTCATCACCACCGACATTCCACTGGTGTATTTCAGTGTCGCCTCCGCGCTGGTGTTCCTGAGCGCGTTGCGCGGCCGCACTTACGGGTTGTTCGCACTGAGCGGCCTGTTGCTGGGCGGCGCCTTCCTGTCGAAGTACTTCGCAGTGCTGCTCGGCCTCGCCTACATCGCCTGGGCGCTGTGGCGGCCGGCCGTCTGGAAATGGAAGGCGTTGGCGCTGCTCGTGCTGTGCGCACTGCCGGCCGGGCTGTACAACGCCTGGTGGAACAGTCAGCACTGCTGGGCGAACGTGATGTTCAACGTGTTCAACCGCCATGGCAACGCCCACCTTTCGTGGGAAACGCCGCTGCTTTACGGCGCGATGATGGTGTGGCTGCTGACGCCCATGGTCGTCTGGGGCCTGCTGCGCGCGCCGGGCGCCTGGCTGCGTCAGGCGGCGCTGCCCTCGCTGGTCATCGTGCCGCTGTCGATCTTCGGTCTGCTGTCGCTGGTCAAGACGATCGGCCTGCACTGGGTGTTTTCCTTCGTGCCGCTGGTGTTCCTGCTGTATGGGCGCAGCGTGTCCGATGTGACGCTGCAGCGGACGATCAGGTTCGCGGCCGTGATCGCGGCCGTGCATGTGGCGGCCGTGCTGGCGGTGGCCAGCCAGCCGGTCGAGCGCTGGGCCTCGCTGCTGGGCGAACGCAAGTACGCCGGCGTGGTGCAGACGGTCAAGGCGGACGAGGTGATCGCCGCGCTCGGTGACGACGTGAATCGCTATGAACTGATGACCGACGGCTACTCGCCGTCGGTCACCGTCGGATACAACCACCGCCGTTACTGGCCGGTGTTCGGTCCGGCGTCGAGCCATGCGCGCCACGACGACATGCTGACCGACTTCCGCCGCCTCGACGGTCGCGATGTGCTGGTGCTCAGCAAGGAAGCGCCGGTGCTGACCGACTACACGCCGTATTTCCGCGACGTGCAGGTCGATCTGCTCACGGTGCGCGGTGCGAAGTTCTGGCGCATCCGCGGCCACAGCTTCGATTTCACGGCCTATCATGCCGGCGTGCTCGAACCGGCGCGCCGCTACTGGTACGCGATTCCGGGCTGGCTGCCGCAGCAGGGCTGCTATTTCGAAGAGCGTTACTTCCGCTGAATGCCTGAAGGTTTGCCATCCGGCCACCGATCATGATTGCCGCTGCGTTCAAGTTGCTGCGACCCCACCAGTGGGTGAAGAATGGTTTCGTGTTCTTCGGTCTGCTGTTCGGCCACGCCTGGCACAACAGCGCCACGGTGCAGGCGGCCATCGTTGCCTTTCTCGCCTTCTGCCTGATGTCGAGCGCGGTGTATGCGCTGAACGATCTGCGCGACATCGAGCAGGACAGGCTGCACCCGGCGAAACGGCAGCGGCCGCTGGCATCCGGCGCGCTGTCGCCGTCGGTTGCCATCCTGCTGATGTCGGCCTGCTCGATCGGCTCGCTGCTGCTGGCCTGGCAGGTCGGTGACACGCTGGTCCATCTGCTGTGCATCTACGGCCTGATCAACTTCGGCTACAGCTACGGACTCAAGCGCGTGGTGGTGCTCGACGTCTTCCTGATCAGCGCCGGCTTCATGCTGCGCCTGCTCGCCGGGACCACCGGTCTGGATATTCCCCCGTCGAACTGGTTGCTGATGTGCGGCCTGCTGCTGACCCTCTTTCTCGGCTTTTCAAAACGGCGCGCCGAACTGATGCTGATGGACGAGGCGGGTGGTGCGCACCGCAAGGTGCTCGATCTTTACTCGCCCGCGCTGCTCGACCAGTTCATCACCATTACCGGCGCCTGCGCTGTGGTGGCTTACTCGCTGTACACCGTCGATGAGGACACGGTGCGCATCCATGGCACGGCGGATCTCATCTACACGCTGCCCTTCGTGCTGTACGGGTTGTTCCGTTACCTGTACATGCTGCACCGGCGCGGTGGTGGCGGTGATCCGTCGCATGACCTGTTCCGCGACCCGCACCTGATCGTCGCAATGACCGGCTGGCTGGCGGTTACGGTTTTCCTGCTGCGCTGATCGCACGGCTGATGTGACGCACGATCGACGGTTCTGTTCCGGGAATGCGCGACAAGCTCCCGCATTCCCCCGGTCGGATCGCAGGATTTCTGAGCGGCGCATTCCACTGACGTCAGTGACGTCGCGCGGATAACGGGTTCGGGCAACTCGCGCCACCCCTGGTGCACCGCTTGGTCCGTTGGTCGGGAATCGAGGCCGTCAGATTCCCATGCCCTTGGTGCCCAGATAGGCGGGTATCCAGGCCTGCAGCAATTCGAGAAAGGCTTCGGCTGCACGCGACAGGCGACGCTGCTGCAGCCGGACCACCTGCCAGCGTGACATCAGCGGAAACCCCTCTACCTGAAGGATGACCACTTCGTCCTCGAGCAGCGGATCGCGATGCAGCGTATGGCGTGACAGGATGGACAAGCCCATTCCGCCTGCCACCGCCTGCTTGATGGCCTCGTTGCTGCCCAGTTCCATTCGCACATTCAGCGTGGCGCCCTGCTGAGACAGGTAGTTCTCGATAGCGATGCGCGTGCCCGAGCCCTGTTCGCGCATGATGAAACGCTCTTCCGCAAGGTCCTGCAGCTTCAGCATGCCGGCATTGGCCAATGGGTGCGACGCCGGCGCTATCGCGACCAGCGGATTGTCGAGGAAGGAGTCGCAGGTGAGATCCATGTCTTCGGGCGGCTTCGTCATGACGTACATATCGTCGAGATTGGCCTGCATGCGCTCGATCAGACGGTCGCGGTTTGCCACTTCCAGTTTCACGTCTATGCCCGGGTGCTGCGCGCAGTACGGGCCGAGCACTCGCGGCACGAAGTACTTCGCGGTACTGACCGCAGCCAGCCTGAGTGTGCCGCGGTGCAGGCTGCGTGTCGCCTGAAGGTTTTCCTCGAACTGCTGCCACTGCAGCTGTATGCCCTTCCACGCCGACAGCAGTTCCTCGCCGGCCGGGGTCAGGAAGGTGCGCCGGCCAATGGTGTCGAACAAGGGCTCGCCGACTGTTTCGGTCAGCTGCCGCACCTGCTGGGACACCGCCGGCTGGGTCAGGAAGAGCTGCTCCGAGGCGCGCGTGAAGCTGCCTGTTTCAGCCACCTTCGCAAACACCTGCAACTGACGGAGCGTAATGTTCATAACCTTTTTATTATCGAATCAAGAAAAAAATAATATTTGTACTAATGGATCAAAGTTTTTAGCATCTCGCGTCATTCACTGCAACCCGAATCATCCGTGTCCATCACTCTCGCGCCCAGCCCGCTTGCTTCCCTGCCCAAACCCGGGTGGCGCACGTCACGTCTGACGTCGCTGGGGCACGCGAAGATGTTCGGAATCCTGTGCATGGACGATGCGGTACGCCTCCGGCTCGTTCTGGCCGGCTTCATGCCGGGCGCTGCATGCAGCGATCGCAGTCATTGGACGGGTCGTCAGAATTGCCCGTCCCACCCACGACAGATGGCATCCCTTCAACCCGACAACCCGCTGCGGCTCACTGGCTGACGCCGCCGGGACTCGTCCGGGGCGGCTCATCGCCCCGGCCACCGCTTCCCTTGGCCAACCCTTCGGTCTTACCCGCGCACCTGTCTGATTCGTCAACCAATCGGACATGTGTGCGGGATTTTTTTTCATGCCGGCAAGGCTGCGAGCCGCGCATCCGCATGCCACAAGCGCTGCAGTACCCGCTCAGCGGTTTCCGAGGCGGCCGAGGACCAGAAGCTTTCGGTTCCTGCCGCCTTTCCCCCGCGCAGAAGTCCGGCATCGTGCAGCCGCTGCACCAGCTGGCGGGCCACCGAATCGCCGGTGTCGATGACCTGTACCGCCGGGCCGGCCTGTTGCTCGACCCACCGGCGCAGGAAGGGGTAGTGCGTGCAGCCCAGCACGATCACGTCGGCACCGTCGGCCAGCAGTGGTTCGACATGCGACGCGATCAGCGCCCGCGTGGCGGGGGTGTCCAGTTCGCCGTGTTCGACCGCTTCGACCAGTCCCGTACCGGGCCGGGTGATCACGCGGACGTCACGGCCGAAGGTGTCGAGCAGCGCAGCGAAGCGCGCGCTGGCCAGCGTGCCCGTGGTGGCAAGGACACCCACCACACCGGAACGCGTGGCGGCAGCGGCGGGTTTGACCGCCGGCTCCATGCCGACTACAGGCACCTCCGGCCAGCGTTCGCGCAGGGCATGCGCTGCGGCTGCAGTCGCAGTATTGCAGGCGATCAGCAGCGCCTTCGCGCCGTGGCCGATCAGGAATTCGCCGAGCGTCAGGCTGCGTGCGCGTATCCAGTCGGCGCTGCGCTCGCCATAGGGCGCATGGCCTGAATCGGCGACGTAAAGAAAGTCCTCGGCGGGCAGGTGCGCCCGTGCATGGCACAGCACCGACAAGCCGCCGAGGCCTGAGTCGAATACGCCGATCGGCGCGTCGGGGGTCGGGATCACGTTGGGCTGGTCAGCCGAGGCGAGCTTATCGAAGACCGGAGGAATGCAGATTCACCGTCCATCCATGGCAGCGATGCTCAGCCTGCCTTGTCATCGTGCGCGCGTCCACGT
Organism: Methyloversatilis sp. XJ19-49; assembly: GCF_024580145.1. Taxonomy (GTDB): domain Bacteria; phylum Pseudomonadota; class Gammaproteobacteria; order Burkholderiales; family Rhodocyclaceae; genus Methyloversatilis. Next base: position 213,625 of record NZ_JANINI010000005.1, on the reverse strand, counting down.
TGCCACAGCACGTCGCCTCGCCCATCGAGCCGGTTGAAGGTGCGGCCGATGACGAACAGCAGGTCGGACAGGCGGTTTAGGTACTGGCGGCTGGCGTCCGGCACCTGACCTTCAGCGGCGGCGGCGATCACCGCGCGCTCGGCGCGTCGGCAGATCGTGCGTGCAAGGTGCGACAGTGCGGCCGCGCGCGTGCCCCCGGGCAGGATGAACTCCTTCAGCGGCTGGAGTTCGTCGTTCAGTCGTTCCAGTTCGTTTTCCAGGCGCGCCACCTGTTCGGGCTTGACCAGGTTGTAACCCGGTACGGCAAGCTCGCCACCGAGGTCGAACAGATCATGCTGGATGTCGGTCAGCAGCGCGGCAAGATCAGGCGGCAGCGATTCGCACAGCAGCACGCCGAGCGCGCTGTTCAGTTCGTCGACATCGCCCAGCGCGTGCACGCGGGCGCTGTATTTCGACACCCGCGTACCATCGCCCAGGCCGGTTTCGCCGCTGTCACCGGTGCGCGTCGTGATTTTTGAAAGTCGGTTGCCCATGGCTGCTAGTGATGAGATGGATAAGAGCTATTGATTATAAGACGGCTTATATATAAGGCCGCACCAGTTAGAATTCTTCATATATTCCCATGGTCACCGCGCTAGGTGCTGACCGGATGCAACACATGGAGCTGCCGCAAGCATGACCCAGAAAATAATCGACCCGAAAGACTTCCTCCGCAAACTGTTCCAGGCGGCATTCGACGCTGCCAACCCGAATCTGTGCGTGCCGGCCAACCTGCCGCCGCCGCCCAAGGGTCGCACGCTGGTGGTCGGCGCCGGCAAGGCGGCCGCGTCGATGGCGCTGGCGGTCGAGAATAACTGGCCGGGCGAACTGTCCGGACTGGTCGTGACCCGCTACGGCCACGGCGCGCCGTGCCGACGCATCGAAGTGGTCGAGGCGTCGCATCCGGTGCCCGATGCGGCCGGCCAGCAGGCGGCGAAACGCATCCTGCAGTCGGTGCAGGGACTGACCGAAGATGATCTGGTGATCGCGCTTATATCCGGCGGCGGTTCGGCACTGCTGTCTGCGCCGGCCGAAGGGCTGACGCTTGAGGACAAGCAGGCGGTCAACCGCGCGCTGCTGGCCAGCGGCGCGGCGATCCAGGAAATGAATTGCGTGCGCAAGCACCTGTCGTCGATGAAGGGCGGCCGGCTGGCGCAGGCCTGCTATCCGGCGCGCGTGTTCACGCTGGTCATTTCCGATGTACCGGGCGATGACCCGGCGGTGGTCGCATCCGGCCCGACGGTGCCCGACACCACGACGCGCGAAGATGCGCTGGGCATCATCCGCCGCTACAACATCGAAGTGCCGCCTGCGGTCATGAACTGGCTGTCGAGCCCCGAATCCGAAACGCCGAAGGCGGATGACCCGCGTCTGGCGCGCTGCGAAACGCGCACGGTTTCGACCGCCCAGGCTTCGTTGCTGGCTGCTGCCGAGGTGGCGCGCACCCACGGCGTGACGCCGCTGGTGCTGGGCGACATGATCGAGGGCGAGTCTGCCGACGCCGGCAAGGTGCTGGCCGGGCTTGCCAAGGCGTGCGCGATCAACGGCACGCCGCTGGCGCCGCCTTGCGTGCTTCTGTCTGGCGGTGAGACGACGGTGACACTGGGCCAGATCAAGCCTGGGCAGACGCCGCGCGGCGGCCGCAATTCGGAGTTCCTGCTTGCGCTGGCGATTGCGCTCGATGGCATGCCCGGCATCCATGCGGTGTCCGGCGATACCGACGGCATCGACGGCAGCGAGGACAACGCAGGTGCCCTGGTGACCGACGATACGTTGGCGCGCGCGCGCGCCAACGGCATCGACGCCCGCCACATGCTCGATGTGCACGATGCTTACGGTTTCTTTCATGGCATCGATGACCTGATCGTGACCGGACCGACGCTGACCAATGTGAACGACTTCCGCGCCATCTACGTCGAGAAGAAAGCCTGAAGCGCATTCACTTGCAGCGGAAAGCGCCAGCAGGCGCCATCCCTGCGGCAGCGGCGGCCTCCCCTCGATCAGCGCGGCCCCCCCCCCGTGGGAGCGGCGGCCTCGCCGCGATCAGTGCTGCGATGGTCGCAGTGCAACGTGCACATGTGGGAGCGGCGGCCTCGCCGCGATTGTGCCTCGACAATCGTTGAGCAGAGTGCGTATCGCGGCGAGGCCGCCGCTCCCACAGGGACAGCTCCCACAGGGACCGCTCCCACAGGGACCGCTCCCACAGGGACCGCTCCCACAGGGACCGCTCCCACAGGGACCGCTCCCACAGGGACCGCTCCCACAGGGACCGCTCCCACCGGGACAGCTCCCACAGGGACAGCGCCCACAGGGACAGCTCCCACAGGGACAGCTCCCACAGGGACAGCTCCCACAGGGACAGCTCCCACAGGGACAGCTCCCACAGGGACAGCTCCCACAGGGACAGCTCCCACAGGGACAGCTCCCACAGCACACGCTCCACCAGCGGCGGCTCATGCCGGGCCAGCCGTCGTTCTAGTCGGCAACGTTCGGTGTCGCCGGGTCGCTTCGTCGCAAGCGTCCGCGGTTGCGGATGTCTGCGGGTATCATCGACCGCATGATCGCACCCGAAAACGAGCCATGAGCGCACTGCCGCAGGCCCACGCCGAAACCGCCCACATCCACGCCGCTGCCGCCACACCCGCGGCGATTTCCCCGGCTGCGCTGATTGTCGAGCTGTCACGCGTGCTGCCGGCCGACTGCCTGATCACGGACTCCGGTCGCCTGCGTGCCTACGAGTGCGACGGCCTGATGCTGATGCGCGAGATGCCGCTTGCCGTCGCGCTGCCGACGACCGAGGCGCAGGTGGTCGCCGTGCTGCGTACCTGTCACCGGCTCGGTGTGCCGGTGGTGCCGCGCGGCGCCGGCACCGGACTGTCCGGCGGTGCCACGCCGCACAAGCAGGGCGTCGTGCTGTCGACGGCGCGCATGAACCGCATCGTGTCGGTCGACCGGTTGGCGCAGCAGGCGGTGGTCCAGCCGGGCGTGCGCAATCTTGCGGTGTCGGAAGCAGCCGCGCCGCACGGCCTGTATTACGCGCCGGATCCATCGTCGCAGATCGCCTGCAGCATCGGCGGCAATGTGGCGGAGAACTCCGGAGGCGTGCATTGCCTGAAGTACGGCCTGACGGTGCACAACGTGCTGCGTGTGCGCATGGTCAGCATGGCCGGCGACGTGATGGAGGTGGGCAGCGCCGCGCCGGACTGTCCGGGCTATGACCTGCTGGCCGTCACCATAGGTTCGGAGGGGCTGCTCGGCGTCGTCACCGAAGTCACCGTGAAGCTGGTGCCCCGACCGCGCGTGGCGCGTTGCGTGCTGGCCGCCTTCGACGATGTGCGTCGCGCCGGTCAGGCGGTGGCCGACATCATTGCGGCCGGCATCATCCCGGCAGGACTGGAAATGATGGACCAGGCAACGACGGTGGCAGTGGAAGCGTTCGTGCATGCCGGTTACCCGCTGGATGCTGCGGCCATCCTGCTGTGCGAATCCGATGGCACGGCGGAAGAAGTGGAGGACGAGATTGCCCGCGTGCGCGCGCTGCTCGACGCCGCCGGTGCCATCGAAATCCGCGTGTCCGACGGCGAAGCCGAAAGGCTGCGTTTCTGGGCCGGCCGCAAGGCTGCGTTCCCGGCCGCCGGCCGCATCTCGCCCGATTACTACTGCATGGACGGCACCATTCCGCGGCGCAAGCTGGCCGACATGCTGGAAGCGATGAATGCGATGTCGGACAAGTACGGCCTGCGATGCCTGAACGTGTTCCACGCGGGCGACGGCAATCTGCATCCGTTGATCCTGTTCGATTCGAACGATGCGGATTCGCTGCACCGCGCCGAGGCTTTCGGCGTCGAAATCCTCGAACTGTCGGTCGCGCTGGGCGGCACCATCACCGGCGAGCACGGCGTCGGGCTGGAGAAGATCAACCAGATGTGCGTGCAGTTCGCACCCGGTGAGCTCGACATGTTTCATCGCGTGAAGGCAGCCTTCGATCCTGCCGGTCTGATGAATCCGGGCAAGGCGGTGCCGACGTTGCACCGCTGCGCCGAAATGGGGGGCATGCACGTGCATCATGGCGAGCTGCCGCACCCCGACCTGCCGCGCTTCTGACGATGACCCATCCTTTTCATTCGACGCTGCGCGAGATGGTGCTGGATGCAGCCGCGCAAGGCCGCACGCTGCGCCCGCACGGCAGTCGCTCGAAGGATTTTCTCGCGCAGCAGCTCGCCGGCGCGCCGCTCGACATGCGCGGTGCCCAGGGTGTCATCGCCTACGAGCCGTCCGAGCTCTACATCACGGCGCACGCTGGCTCCCGCGTGGCCGACATCGAAGCACTGCTGGCCGGCCGGCAGCAGATGCTGGCGTTCGAGCCGCCGCTCTTCGGCCCCGGCGTCACAGTGGGCGGCATGGTGGCAAGCGGCCTGTCCGGCCCGCGCCGCATGGCCGCCGGCAGCCTGCGCGACTTCGTGCTCGGCGTCACCGTGATGGACGGCCAGGGGCGCGTGCTGCGCTTTGGCGGCCAGGTGATGAAGAATGTTGCGGGCTTTGACGTATCGCGCCTGATCGCCGGCAGTTTCGGCACACTGGGCCTCATTCTCGACGTGACGTTGAAGGTGCTGCCGCTGCCCCATGCCGAACAGACCCGCCTGCTCGAACTCGACAATACGACCGCGCTGCGGCGCCTGCGCGAGTGGGGCGCGCAGCCGCTGCCGATTTCTGCCACTTGCTGGCATGGTGGCCGGCTCCATGTCAGGCTGTCGGGCGCCCAGGTTGCGCTCGATGCCGCGGCACAGCTGATCGGCGGCGAAGTGGTCGACGTTGTCGAAGCGGCCGCGCTGTGGCAGTCGGTGCGCAATCACACGCACGCCTTCTTCGATGGTGATGCACCGCTGTGGCGCGTCGCGCTGCCACCGATGGCGCCGCATCTGGCGCTCGAAGGCGACAGCCTGACCGAATGGAACGGCCTGCAGCGCTGGTTGCGCAGCGACACCGACGCCGATGCGCTGCGTCACGTGGTCGGCGCGCTGGGCGGCCATGCCACGCTGTTCCGTGGCGGCCGGACCATGGACCGGGCGCTCGGCGTGTTCGAACCGCTCAAGCCCGAAGTGATGGCGGTCAGCCAGCGGCTGAAAAAGGCTTTCGATCCGTCCGGCGTGTTCAGCCCCGGACGGCTGTACCCCGAACTTTAAGAGCGACCCCGATGCAGACCGGACTGGCCGATTTCATCCGCAGCACGCCGGAGGGCGACGCTGCCGAGGCAGTGCTGCGCAAGTGCGTGCATTGCGGTTTCTGCAACGCGACCTGCCCGACCTATCAGCTGCTCGGCGACGAACTCGACGGCCCGCGCGGCCGCATCTACCTGATGAAGCAGATGTTCGAGGGCACCGTACCGGCCGAGACCGTGCTGCCGCACCTCGACCGTTGTCTGACCTGTCGCAATTGCGAATCCACCTGTCCGTCCGGTGTGCGCTACAGCGAACTGGTCGATATCGGCCGTGCCGTGGCGGAGCGTCGCACGCAACGGCCGCTGGCCGCACGCGCGGCGCGCTGGGTGCTGCGGGAAGGACTGTCGCGACGGGGTGTGTTCAACACGGCACTGGCGCTGGGCCGGCTCGCCCGACCGTTGCTGCCCGCCTCGCTGGCCGCCAAGGTGGCGCCGCGGCGCGATGCCGGCAGCTGGCCACCGGTGCGTCACGCGCGGCGCATGCTGGTGCTGGCCGGTTGCGTGCAGCCGGCGCTGATGCCGGACGTCAATGCGGCTGCGGCGCGAGTGCTCGATCTGGTCGGCATTTCGCTGGTCGAGTCGGCGCGTGCCGGTTGTTGTGGCGCCTTGCGCTTTCACCTGAATGACCAGGACGGCGGACGGCGCGACATGCGAGCGCTGATCGACGCCTGGTGGCCGGCCATCGACAGCGGCGAAATCGAAGCCATCGTGATGACCGCCTCCGGCTGCGGCACCACGGTGCGCGAGTACGGCCATCTGCTGGCCGATGACCCGCAGTACGCACAGCGCGCCGCGCGTGTCGGCGCGATGACGAAGGACCTGTCGGAAATCCTGCACGCCGAGCGGGTGCAGGTTGAAGGTCTGTTCGCGGCGCAGCCGCCCGCAGCGGCACCGCTGGCGTATCACCCGCCCTGTTCGCTGCAGCACGGCCAGCAGGTGCGCGGTCTGGCCGAAGGCCTGCTGCGAGCCGCCGGGTATGACCTTGTACCGGTCACCGACAGCCACCTGTGCTGTGGTTCGGCCGGCAGCTATTCACTGCTTCAGCCGCAGTTTTCGCGCACGCTGCGCGACAACAAGCTGAATGCGCTGCAGTCCGCACCGGTGAAGGGTATTGCCAGTGCCAATGTCGGCTGTATCGCGCACCTGCAGACTGGTACCGGAACCCCGGTACGGCACTGGATCGAATGGTTGGAGGAGGCGCTGACAACGGCTGCCTGAGCGTATCGCTTGCGGTTCAAGTTGCGGCAATTCCTGCCGTTGATTGACGTAACCCGCAATAGATCCAGAAGAGAGAACCCCACCATGCAAAACGCTCGCAGTACGATGCCCGACACCGCAGAAGCCCTGCTCGATTCCACCGCCGTGTTGCTGCCGGCCAAGCCGCATCTGCTGATGGAAATCGACAACCTGATGCGTACGCCGGATTTCGAAGTGGGCGATTTGGCTGAATCGATTTCGCGCGATCCGGGGGTGCTGTCGGCCCTGTTCAAACTGTGTCGATCGCCGGCCTACAGCCGCGGACGCGCGCCGAGCAATGCCGAGCAGGTGTTGATGCTGGTCGGTCTGTCGCAGACCGTGAATCTCGTGCGTGGCATTTCGATCCGTCAGGTGGCGAGCGGAGCCGGTCCGCAGATGACGCACTTCTGGGCGCGTTGCGACGAAATCGCCGCCATCGCCTCGCAGATCGCCAGCGAACGTGTGGCGGTGTGCAATGTATTCCCCGACCAGGCCTATCTGGCGGCGATGTTCCACGACTGTGGCGTGCCGCTGCTGTGCACCCGCTTCCCGGAGTACTGGAAGCGGCTCAATCTGGATGACGACGCGGCCTGGGTCGATCTCGCGCTCGAGAACACGAGCTATCGCCTCGATCACGCCACGGTCGGGTACTGGGTTGCCCGCAACTGGGGCCTGCCGGAACTGATCGTGCAGGCGATCCAGCACCATCACTCCATGCCGGACGACGATACCTTCGGGCTGCGCAGCACCATAGGCATCGTCGCGCTCGCCACCCATATCTACCTGCGCAACAAGGGGCTGAGCGATCCGTCGTGGGCGGTGCGCGGGCCGGAAATCCTGTCCGAACTCGGTATCCACGCTGCGGCGCTGGACGAATACATCGATGAAATCAATGAACGGCACGTCAGTCTCGCGGTGTGAACATTCGTCACAATCTTCCGGTGTTTGTGACGCCGGGTGACGCGGATCGCAGCGGACCCGCCCGCACGGCTAGAATCAGGGGACGTATCCGGAATCCTTCATGGCACTAAAATTAGACAGTTGCGTTGCGCAGCACATCGGTGACCGCAAGGAACAGCAGGACCGCGCCGCAGTCTTCCCGCACAGCCGCCACAAGGGCATGCTGATGGCAGTGCTCGCCGACGGCATGGGCGGGCACAGCGGCGGTGCGATGGCGGCCGAGCAGGTCGTGATGAAGGCGCGCGACAACTTCGAGGCCTACGCGCCCGCGGTCGAAACACCGGAAGACCTGCTGCGCAGTGTGGTCGAGGAAGCGCACGTGGTGATCAAGCTCACCCGTTTCACGACCGAGCAGGATCCGCATTCCACCGCCTGCGTGCTGTTGATGCAGTCGGGTCGCGTCGATTGGGCGCACTGCGGTGATTCGCGCATCTACCATTTTCGTCATGACAAGCGTGTCGCCATCAGTCAGGACCACTCACTGGTCGGCGAACTGATCCGCCAGGGTCGGCTCGACGAGGAAGGGGCCAAGACGCATCCGCAGCGCAATCTGCTTCTGCACTGCCTCGGTGCGCAGAAGGAGCCGATGATCGACTACGGCGGCGCTACCGACCTGGCCGATGGCGACAGCTTCCTGATCTGTTCGGATGGTCTGTGGGCCTACTTTTCCGACGAGGAAATCGGCGGCGTGCTGTCCGTCTTTTCCGCCCGCGAGGCGGCAGAAACCTTGATCAAGCGCGCACGGGATCGGGGGCGGCCGACCGGCGACAATGTATCGCTCATCCTCATCAAGCTGATCGATATCGAAGCGCGCGAGAAGGCCGAACGCGAACGGCTGGATTCCGCACGGCGCAGGCTGGGCAGCATGAAGGACTGAGCGAGGCCGCCTGGCCGCAACGGCTCAGTCCATCCAGTGCCGGCGCCAGAACAGCATGCCGAGCAGCGCCGCGATGCCGGTCATCAGCGCCAGTGCCAGCAGGAAGCCATGTGGTGAATCCAGCCAGGGCATGTGGCGAAAATTCATGCCGAACACACCGGCCACCAGCGCGGCCGGCATGAAAAGCGTGGTGATCACGGTCAGAATGCGTACCTCCTGATTCACCCGCTGGCTCATCGCCGACAGGTACACATCCAGCAGACCGGACAGCGTTTCGCGCATCGCATCGACCGATTCGATCAGGAATGTCAGGTGGTCCTGCACGTCGCGCAGATAGACACGCGTTTCCGGCGTCACCAGTGGATGGTCGCCGCGCTGCAGGCTGCTGATCACTTCGCGCAATGGCCACAGTGCGCGCCGCAGTGCCATGGTGTCGCGTCTCGCCTCGTGCAGCATGGCGATCTGCGCACTCGCCGGGCGCTCGAACACCGCTTCCTCCAGTCGATCCAGTCGATCGTCGATACGTTCGATCACGCCGAAGTAGTTGTCCACCACGGCATCGATCAGACTGTAGGCCAGCAGGTCGATCCCGCTGCTGCGCAGGCTGCCGAGCGATTTGCGCAGGCGTTCGCGCACCGGTTCGAAACTGCCGGTCGGGCGCTCCTGGAAACTGAGCAGGAAGTCCCGGCCGAGCACCAGGCTGAACTGTTCCGATGACAGCGTGTGACCGTCATCGGACAGTTGCAGCACTCGGGCGACGATGAAAAGCTGATCGCCGTAGTCCTCTACCTTCGGCCGCTGTTCGGTATTGGCGATGTCTTCCAGCACCAGCGGATGCAGATCGAAGCGCTGACCGATCTCGGCCAGTACGCTCGTGTCGTGCACGCCATAGACGTTCAGCCAGCGCAGCCGCTGCGTCGCTGCGTGAAGGCGCGACTGTTCCAGCGACGTGAAGCGGGTTTCCTGCAACGCGTCCGGTCCGTACTCGATCAGCGAGATGCCCGCCGCCTGCTCGCGCGCTGCGCCGATGAACACCACCGACCCGGGCGCCAGGCCGCGTTTGCTTGAGCGGCGCGACGTGCTGCGCATGCGTTTCGGCGTAGTTTGTCGATTCATAAGTAAACCTTTATTTTGGTATACCCCGCTGCGCACCGCGCTGCCTGAGGATAGTATGCGAAGCCGGCCGGGGGGCAGTTTCGGCGTTCGCCCGGGCATTCAGAAACATCGGCACCGCCGCGCCATCGACGCGGCCCGGCAGCACGATGTTCAGCGCAGGAAGTTCATTACGGGGGAGGGTACATGGCAGTCACCATTGGTGTGCCGAAGGAGTCGGCCGAGGGCGAACAGCGCGTGGCGCTCACGCCCGAAGTGGTCAAGAAGTTTGCCGCACTGGGCGCCGCGATTCAGGTCCAGACCGGCGCAGGCGCAAGCAGCCACTACAGCGACGAGGATTATGTCGCTGCGGGCGCGACGATCGCGGACAGCAGCGAAGCGATCCACACGCAGTCCGATATCGTGCTGCGGGTCGGTGTGCCGACCAATATGCAGATCGAATCGCTGAAGCCGGGCGCCGTATTGACCGGCTTCCTGCAGCCCTATGCAGACCGCGCGCGGGCCATGCGGCTGGCCGAACGTAACATCACGAGTTTCGCGGTCGAACTGGTGCCGCGCATTTCGCGCGCCCAGAGCATGGATGCGCTGTCCTCGCAGGCAGCTGTGGCCGGCTATCAGTGCGTGCTGATCGCCGCCGGCCAGTGCCCGAAGTTCTTCCCGATGCTGACCTACGCTGCGGGCACGATCCGCCCGGCCCGCGCACTGGTGATCGGTGCCGGCGTGGCCGGCTTGCAGGCCATCGCCACGGCGAAGCGCCTGGGCGCCATCGTCGAAGCCTACGACGTGCGGCCGGAAACCAAGGAACAGATCGAGTCGCTGGGTGCCAAGTTCGTCGATACCGGCGTTTCGGCGGCCGGTGCCGGTGGCTATGCGCGCGAACTGACGGAAGAGGAAAAGGCGCAGCAGGCCGTGAAACTTGGCAAGGCGGTGGCCAACGCGGACGTGCTCATCACGACCGCGGCCATCCCGGGCAAGCGCGCGCCGCGCATCATCACGCTCGACATGGTGCAGGGCATGAAAGCGGGTGCCGTCGTGGTCGACATGGCGTGCGAATCCGGTGGCAATGTCGACGGCACGATCGCCGGCCAGTCGGTGCATGTGGGCAACGCCCTCGTCATCGGCCCGACGAACATCACGTCGCGCATGCCGGTACATTCGTCGGACATGTATGCCAAGAATCTTTTCAACCTGCTGTCACCTTTCGTCAAGGACGGCCAGTTCGTGCCGGACTGGGAAGACGATGTGATCTCCGGTACCGCGCTCACCCACGGTGGCGAGGTGCGTCACACGATGGTGAAGAAGGTGTTCGGCCTCTGAGCCAGACCAAAAAAGAAAGGATCGAATGATGGAAGCGCTCTATATCTTCATGCTCGCCGCCTTCACCGGTTATGAGGTGATTGCCCGTGTGCCGGTCATCCTGCACACCCCCCTGATGTCGGGTTCCAACTTCGTGCACGGCGTCGTGCTCGTCGGTGCAATGGTCGTGCTCGGCCATGCCGATCCGGAAGATCCGCTGCAGCTCGCGATCGGCTTCATCGCCGTGGTTCTGGGCGCGGCGAATGCTGCCGGCGGCTACGTCGTGACCGAGCGCATGCTCGCCATGTTCACCAAGAAGAACTGAGGGAGCCGACAACGTGACTGCAAAACTCCTGGTCGACGCCTCCTATTTCGTCGTCGCCGTACTGTTCATCCTCGGCCTCAAGGCCATGGCCTCGCCGGTCACCGCTCGCAAGGGCATCGTGTGGGCAGGCATCGGCATGGTGGTGGCCACCCTGGTCACCTTCTTCACGCCCGGCATGCAGAACTTCGGGCTCATCATCCTCGCCATCGTCATCGGCGGTGTCGCGGCATGGTGGTCGGGCAAGGTGGTGAAGATGACCGACATGCCGCAGATGGTCGCCATCTACAACGGCATGGGTGGTGGGGCGGCCGCAGCGATCGCCGCGCTCGAATTTGCGCGCGGTGGTGTGCATGGCATTGTGTTCACGACGCTCGCCACACTGGGCGCGCTGATCGGCGCCGTGTCGTTCTCGGGTTCCTGCGTGGCGTTCGCCAAGCTGCAGGGGCTGATGAACAAGGCCTGGCGGTTGCCGGCGCAGAACGCCGTCAACATCGTGCTCGCCCTCGTCACGGTTCTGGTGGGTGTCGGCATCGTGGTCAGCGGCGACCCGACGCCGACCCAGATCATCACGTTCTTCGTGCTGTCGCTGGTGCTGGGCGTCATCATCACGCTGCCGATCGGTGGCGCCGACATGCCGGTGGTCATTTCGCTGTTCAATGCCTTCACAGGTCTGGCAGTAGGCTTCGAGGGCTACGTGCTGGGCATTCCGGCGCTGATCATCGCGGGCATCGTGGTGGGCGCAGCCGGTACGCTGCTGACACAGCTGATGGCCAAGGCGATGAACCGCCCGATCACCAACATCCTGTTCTCGCCGATCACCGGCGAAGCGCAGGCCGGTTCGGGCCCGACCGGCACGATGAAGGAATGCTCGTCGATGGATGCCGCGTCGATGATGCGCTACGCGCAGAAGGTGATCATCGTGCCCGGCTACGGCATGGCGGTGGCCGGCGCGCAGCACAAGGTGTATGAAATGACCAAGCTGCTGGAAGAGGCGGGCGTCGAAGTGAAGTTCGCCATCCACCCGGTGGCGGGCCGCATGCCGGGTCACATGAACGTGCTGCTGGCCGAAGCCGGCGTGCCCTACGAGCAGATCTTCGACCTGGAAGAAATCAACGAAGAGTTCTCGCAGGCCGACGTGGCGCTGGTCATCGGCGCCAACGACGTCGTGAATCCGGTGGCCCGTACCGACAAGACCAGCCCGATCTACGGCATGCCCATCCTGAACGCCGACAAGGCGCAGAACGTCATCGTGATCAAGCGTGGCAAGGGCGCAGGCTATTCCGGTATCGAGAACGCGCTGTTCTTCGAAGAGAATTGCCGTCTGTGCTACGGTTCCGCACAGGGTGTCGTGTCGGAAATGATCGGTCATGTGAAGTCACTGAGCTGATCACTTCGCAGGCTGATGAAACCGCGTGTCCGCGCAAGCGGCACGCGGTTTTTTTCTGCATCGAAGACCGTGTTTACTTCCGTTGCATCAACCACAGCGGCGCGCGGGTCGGGCGCTCGTCATGACCCGAAGGCCGGCGCGGGAAAAACGCGAGTTGTAACCCGCCCGGATAGGGGCTATATGCATGACGGGCGGCGGCGCGGATCATCCCCGATGCGTCGCCTTCAGCAGTCTGCGTTGCAGCGCGAAAAGCCTTCCATTCGCGCTGTTTTCCGTACATCTACACACTCCAACCCACCCTGGAAGGGACAGGCCATGTCGAAAAAGGATGCCGAAAGTGCATCGCCGCCCGATCCGACGGCGAACCGGATACTTGCATCATTGCCTGACAAGGACTTCGCGCGCCTGCTGCCCGATCTTGAACTCGTCGAGATGCCGATAGGCTGGACCCTGTCGGAATCCGGCGATCACGTGAATTTCCTGCACTTTCCGGTTTCCGGCATCGTATCGCTGCTCTATTCGCTGGAAGACGGTTCTTCCAGCGAAACAGCGCTGGTCGGCAAGGAGGGCATGGTCGGCATTTCGATCTTCATGGGCGGTGAAAGCATGCCGACCAGTACCGAAGTGCAGAGCGCCGGTAAGGCCTACCGTCTCAGTCGCAAGGTGATGCAGAACGAGTTCGGGCTTGGTGGTCATCTGCAGGCGTTGTCGCTGCTGTTCACGCAGGCGATGATCTGCCAGACGGCGCAGAACGCGGTGTGCAACCAGCACCATGAACTGGCCCAGCAGATGTGCCGCTGGCTGCTGATGAGCATCGACCGGCTGGACGGCTGCAAACTGCCCGTCACACAGGAGCGGGTCGCCAAGCTGCTCGGCGTGCGGCGCGAAAGCGTGACGCAGACCTTGGGCTCGCTGGAGAAGGAAGGCCTGATCGCACGCTCGCGCGGCCTCATCACCGTCGTCAAGCGCTCGAAGATGGAAGAGCGCGTGTGCGAGTGCTACGGCGTGGTCAAGGACGAGTACGATCGTCTGTTGCCGGCGCGCAAGCGCAGGAACTGACACGCCGCCCCGGACTGTCGGGTCAATGCCCCGGTGCTGTGCAACGCACGGGTCCGGGGCACAATCCAGCATTGCCGAACGCCTGACCTGCCTCATGCGCATGCCCTACACCCTGCTGCCGGACGAAATCGAATTCACCGCAATTCGCGCCCAGGGCGCCGGCGGGCAGAACGTCAACAAGGTATCGAGTGCGGCGCATCTGCGCTTCGATATCGGCGCCTCGTCGCTGCCGGACGAATTGAAGGTGCGACTGCTTGCGCTCGGCGACCAGCGCATCACCCATGAAGGCGTCGTGGTGATCAAGGCGCAGACCTTCCGCAGTCTGGAAAAGAACCGTGCCGAGGCCATGCGCCGACTGGACGAACTGATTGCCGCGGCCGCCCATGTCGCGAAGATTCGCCGTCCGACGCGGCCGGGTCGCGCGGCGGTCGAACGACGGCTGGCGGGCAAGACCCACCGCTCGGCGATCAAGGCCGGTCGCCGTGGCGGCGCCGAATGAGCATGTCAGGACAGCAGCCCTTGCCGAGTCGCGCCGCGCCGCGCGTGCTAGCGCCGCTCTTCATCCACCGCACCGAAAATTCATGACGCCGAGAATTTTCCGCATGCTGATCGCGCTTTATCTGCTTTGCGTGGTGCTGGCGGTCGTGTCGCACATCGCCACCGCACCTGATCTGCCCGAGCCGCTGCGTGACTACGTTGCGGCGCAGGACGCGACGAGCTGGATGACCGGCATCGGCGGCATGGCATATCTGGCGCTGGCATCGATCTCGACGGCCGGCCTGCTGCTGTTCCGGCGCTGGGCGCGCCCGCTGTTCGCGGTGGTCGCGCTGGCAGGCTGCGTGCCGTGGGACGGCGCGACCGCCTACCCGTCGCTGGAATACCTGTTCGTCAATCTCGAATTCATGCTCGCCGGCGCCGTGATTGTGTCGAGCTGGGCGCCTGCCGTGAGCGTCCGCTTCATGCGTCGCTGAGTGGCAGCCGCGCGCGTGAGGTACGAAGCGAATCTCAACTGACCCTAGCGTACCCCGACGCGCAGCGACAGCGGCCAGCTGACCGTCCGCGCCTGCTGCGGGTCGCCCCAGGCCGCGAGCAGCGCGACCGACAACCGTTCGACCGGATCGAAGCCATTCGCGGCCATGAAGCGCGCGGTGGCCGACCAGCTGCGCAGGTAGCCGAGCAGCTGCGCCGGCGTCCACCGCGCCGACAGCGCGAAGTCGGGTGCGGGCAGCAGCGCAAACGGGAAGGGCAGGTCGCGGTAAGCCGTTTCCACATGCCGGCGTTCGGCCGGCCACCAGGGGCCGACCTCATCGCGATAGAAGTGCTGCACCAGGTGGTCCACCGCATCGCCTTCGTCGCCGACGTGCAGCACGCCGTAACACCATGCCGCGATTATGCCGCCCGGTTTCAGCACCCGCCGCGCTTCAGGGTAGAAGCGGTCGAGATCGAACCAGTGCAGCGCCTGGGCGACGACGACCAGATCGACCGATGCATCGTCCAGCCCCGACGCCTCGGCGGGTGCAACCCGGTAGTCGACGCGTGCATACGGGGTGGCTTCGGCGATCTGGGCGGCGCTGGCGTCGGTCGCGATGACCCGCCCGAACACGCGGCCCAGATCGACCGCCGCCTGACCGGTGCCGGTGCCGCAGTCCCACACGCAGTCAGGTGCGACGCATTGGTCGGCCAGCCAGTCGAACAGTGCCGCCGGATAGGTCGGGCGGCTGCTCGCATACTGGCTGGCGAGCGTGGCGAAGTGATCGGCGAACGGGGCGGTCACGGTTCGATGGTTACCCGGCAGGTGCGAGGCCGATATCGATGCACAGGTACTTGATGTCGAGATAGTCCTCGATGCCGTGCTTCGACCCTTCGCGCCCGAAGCCGGACTGCTTGATGCCACCGAACGGGGCGACTTCGTTCGATATGCGTCCGGTGTTAAGGCCGACCATGCCGAAGTCCAGTGCTTCGGCGACGCGCCAGCCGCGGCCGATATCACGGGTATACAAATAGGCGGCGAGCCCGGATTCGGTGTCGTTGGCCAGCGCGATGGCTTGCGCTTCGGAATCGAAGCGGAATACCGGCGCCACCGGCCCGAATGCTTCTTCGCGGGCGATGCGCATCGCCGGTGTCGCATCGGTCAGCACGGTCGGTTCGAAGAAGGTGCCACCGAGCGCATGGCGGCGTCCGCCGCACAGCACCCGGGCACCTTTCGCCTTCGCATCGGCGATCAGCGCCTCGACCTTTTCGAGGCCTGCCATGTTGATCAGCGGCCCTTGTTCGACACCCGGATCGGCGCCGTCGCCGACTACCAGCCGCTCCGAAGCGTCGGCCAGTCGGGCGACGAAAGCTTCATAGACGCCGGACTGCACGATGAAGCGGTTGGCACATACGCAGGTCTGACCGCTGTTGCGGTACTTGGCCGCCAGCGCGCCCTCGACTGCGGCATCGACATCGGCGTCGTCGAACACGATGAAGGGTGCATTGCCGCCCAGTTCGAGCGACAGCCGCTTCAGGGTCGGTGCGCATTGCGCCATCAGTCGCCGGCCGACCGCCGTAGAGCCGGTGAAGGACAGCTTGCGCACCAACGGGTCGGCGCACAGGGCGTCGCCGATCCGTGCCGGATCACCGGTGATCACGTTGAGCACGCCCGGTGGCACACCGGCGCGCAAGGCCAGTTCAGCCAGCGCGAACGCCGTCAGCGGCGTCAGTTCCGACGGCTTCACGACGACCGTGCAGCCGGCCGCCAGTGCGGGCGCAACCTTGCGCGTGATCATCGCCAGCGGAAAATTCCACGGCGTGATGGCGGCGCACACGCCGACCGGCTGGCGCAGCGTCAGCAGCCGGGTGTCGGACGCCGGCGAAGGGATGGTGTCGCCATAGACGCGCCTACCTTCTTCGGCAAACCACTCGACGAAGGAGGCGCCGTACTTGACCTCGCCGCGCGCCTCGGCCAGCGGCTTGCCGCCCTCGGCCGTGATCAGTGCCGCGAGCGCCTTTTCATGCGCCAGGATCAGTGCGAACCAGTCACGCAGCACGCGGGCGCGTGCCGCGGCGGTACGTGCGCGCCAGCCGGGCAGGGCGCGTGCTGCTGCGTCGATCGCCCGCGCGGTTTCCGCCGCGCCACAGCGGGGCACGTCGGCCAGCCATTCGCCGGTTGCCGGATTGCGCACGGTCAGCGTGGCGCCATCGTCGGCCGCGATCCACTGGCCGTCGATCAAGTTGGCGCTGCGAAGCAGAGCAGGGTCTTGCGGCTTCACGGGGTCCGTTTCCATAGAAGGCGGACCTGATGGTAGCGCAGGGACACTGGGTCTTCCGTGTGCAATGCGCGTCGAGGACGGACGACGCCTGATGTCCGACCCGGTATCGGCGACGGACAGTCGTTCAGGCGAGCGCCGATACGCACTGCGTTGAGCGGCGCAGCTTGTCGGCGAGGTCCCGCGCAAGGTTCTCCAGAATGACGCTCCGGAACTCGGGGGTTGCCGCCGAAATGCGGTCGAAATCGCGAACTTCAAGCACGCTGCACCGTACATCACTGTCGGCATAGACGGTGGCAGTGCGGGTTTTCTGACCCAGCAACACCATTTCGCCGAAATTCATGCCCGGACCCAGCGAGGAAATGCGCTGGTGTTTGCCATCTTCCGTCGGCACGAGCACGCTGATCTGGCCCGATTCGATGAAATAAACGCGGCCGTCACAGGCTTCCCCCACCTTCAGAATCTGCGCGCCTGCGGCGAACTGCTGCGGGTAGGCAACCGCATGCACCTTCTTCATGAGGGGTTCTGGCATGCCCGCGAACAGCAGCGAATCCGCCAGCGGTCGATGCGCCATCGCGCTGCAGGACGCCTCACCGATCAGGCGGTTCTCGCACCATTCGACGGCCAGATCGTTGTCTTCGAAGTGCAGCACGCCACGGTCACCGCTGCGCGTCGTCTTGCGCAGACGCTCCTTTACCGGAGAGCCGTCACGGATGCGCGAGCACACGACGGCGATGCCGTCGTCCATCAGGCCGAGTCGCGCCTGATGCAACAGCGTGGCCGCGCTTTCGGACATGCCATCCACCTGATTCATGTCCAGGATGAAACTGTGCGTTTCGGCAGCCAGCTCGATCATGCGCCGTATGACGTACTCGATGCCATCCACTCCAAGAAAACCGTGCAGGCAGAGGTACTTGATGCGATGCGCGTTGGCACTGAGCCAGGCTCGTGTGTCACCGGTGGTCTGTCGGCGCGACGGCGCATCGGCACCGGTGTAGAGCCGACCCAGCGTCATGCGCGGGTCACCCGCCGGGGTGAACACATGCAGGTTGAAGTCCCTGGACAGGTGCTTGCATGCCTCGATGCCGCGCACACTGTTGCCCTTCTCGTCGAGCAGCGGCGAAAAGATGGCAATGCCGAAACGCCCGGGCAGCACCGCTATGATGCCCCCGCCCACGCCGCTCTTGGCCGGCAACCCGATCTCGTACAGCCAACTGCCTGCGTAGTCGTACATGCCGCAGGTGGCCATGACGCTGAGGACGCGCTCGACGTGTTCGGCCGGCAGCGCGCGCTTGCCGGTGAGCGGGTGAACACCGCCGTTCGCCAGCGTGGCCGCCATGAAGCCGAGGTCGCGGCAATTCACCTCGATCGAGCACTGGCGAAAGTAATTTTCCAGCGATGCCATCGGTTCGCCATCGATGATGCCGAAGTTCTTCAGCATCCAGGCGATCGCGCGATTCCGGAATCCGGTCGCGCTTTCCGATCGGTACACCGACTCATCAATGTTGACCTTTCTGCCCACGAAGGTGGAGATCGAATCCTCTATCCGCGCCCACTGGGCTTCAGGTGATTCACCGCTGACCATGCTTGTGGTGGCGATTGCACCGGCGTTGATCATCGGATTGATCGGCGCACCAGTTTGGGGATCGAGACTGATGGAATTGAAGGCGTCACCACTCGGCTCGACGCCAACCTTGCGGCTGACAAAATCGAGTCCCCGGTCTGCTAGCGCGGTGCCATAGACGAAAGCCTTGGATATGGACTGGATCGTGAAGATCTCATCGGTGTCGCCCGTCGAATAGACCGTGCCATCCATCGTCACCAGACAGATGCCGAACCAGGCTGGATCAGCCTTCGTGAGTTCGGGGATGTAACTCGCCAGCTCGCCGCTCCGGATTCCCGCGAGGCGGCTGTGCAAGCCTTCCAGATAGGCCTGGATCGGAGATTGCATATCGATTGTCCTTTTCTCTCCCTTGTGACATGAATGAACGCAATTCCCGTGCCCACCGCACATTACCGGTGCAGCCAGATGGTGCGTACCGCCGAGGGATCCGGCGGCAAAACTGCGCGTAGCGTGTGCCTGACCCGCTATGCTCCGCGCAATGCCCCGATCAACGACTCGAGAAAGACTCGACGCGCATGAAGAATCGCACACGGCGTGCCGCCAAGGGTCTCGCGATCGGTCTGCTGACCGGGCTGGTGGGCATCATTGCCAGCCTCGTCGATGCGGGCGCCTCCTTCGAACGCAGCGTGGGTCTGCCCTGGCTGTTCAATATCCGCGGGCCCATTGCACCGCCCCCCGACGTCGTCGTGGTAGCCATCGATGGCCGCACCGGTGACCAGCTCGGTCTGCCCAGCCAGCCGCGCGACTGGCCGCGAACCGTGCATGCCGGGCTGGTCGATGAACTGACCCGGCGTGGTGCATCGGCCATCGTGTTCGACATGCAGTTCGACAAGCCGCGCGTCAGCGCCGACGATCTGACGTTTGCAGCTGCGATCGACCGTTCCGATCGCGTCGTGCTCATCGAACTGGTGACTGGCAAACGCCAGCCGGTGACCGACTCCGAAGGTCGCCCGTCGGGATCGATCTGGGTCGAGCAGTTGGTTCAGCCTTTGCCCGCGCTGGTCGACGCGGCAAAGGGGTTGGCCACCTTCCCGCTGCCCAAGATCGATGCGGCCGTCTACGAGTTCTGGGTGTTCAAGGAAAGCGTCGGCGATGCACCGACGCTGCCGGCTGCTGCGATGCAGGTGCATGCGCTGAAGCTCTACACGGCCTGGATGGACCTGCTGCGCGAACTGGGCGTCGCCGGTCTCGATGACCTGCCTGCGGACCTGGCCGGGTTTGGCAAGGCGGCCAGTCTGCGCACCATTATGGGGCGTTTCCGCGAACGGCTCGAAAACGACCCGGCCGCGACCGAGCGCCTGCGGGTCCTCATCGAAGCCCGCGCCGATTTGCCAGCCGGAGAACGCGATCTGCTGCGTGCGCTGCGTGCTCTGTACAGCGGCGACCCGCACCGGCTGCTCAATTTCTATGGCCCGCCGGGTACCGTGCCGACCGTGTTCTATCAGGATCTGGTCAATGCGCAGGGCACCGCCACTGGAAGCAGTACCTTCGATTTCCGCGGCAGGACGGTATTCGTGGGGTTCGCCGACCTCTACGACCCGGGTCACCCGGACCGTTTCTACACGGTGTTCACCAACGACGACGGTGTCGACCTCAGCGGGGTGGAAATCGCCGCCACGGCGTTCGGCAACCTGATGACCGACCGCAGCATCCGCACGCCCGACGCGGCGCAGACCGTGGCGGTGCTGTTCGCCTTCGGCCTCGTCGCCGGTGCGCTGGCCTATCTGCTGCCGGCGCTCGCCGGGGTGCCGCTGGTCATCGTGCTGGCAGGGCTCTATGCCCTTGCCGCACAATTGTCGTTCAACGTCGCCGACCTGTGGGTGCCGCTTGCCACGCCACTGCTGGTGCAGTTCCCTCTTGCGCTCTTTCTCGGCCTGTCAGCGCAGTATCTGCTGGAACGCGGCCGAGGCCGTCGCATGAGCAAGGCGCTCGGCTACTACGTGCCGGAGAACGTCGCCCGCGACCTGACCGACCGCCAGGTCGATCCGCATGCCTTCAATCGAGTGGTGTACGGCACCTGTCTGGCCACCGACATGTCGGGCTTCTCGACCATTTCCGAACAGTTGCCGCCGGATCAGCTGGCAGTGTTCCTGAACGACTACTTCGATACGCTGGCCGGTGCGCTGAAGCGGCAGAAAGTCGATGTGACCGAATTCCGGGCCGACGCCATCATGTGTGCCTGGACGGCCGACAAGCCGGAAGCATCGGTGCGCCGCCAGGCGGTACTGGCTGCGCTGGGGGCGTCGGACGCGATCGCCGGCTTCAAGCGGCGGCATCCTATGCTGAAGGCGTCGCTGCGCGTAGGGCTGGAAGCGGGCAACTTCTATGTCGGGCATGCCGGTGGCGGCGGTCACTTCGTATTCAGCATCGTCGGCGACACGGCCAACACGGCATCGCGCATCGAGGGGCTGAACAAGCACATCGGTACGCAGATCCTCGCCACGCAGGCCGTCGTCGAGGCGCTGGAGGGCTTCCTGCTGCGGCCGCTCGGCGACTTCCAGTTCGTCGGCAAGTCGGGCGCCATTCCGATCTTCGAGGTGATGGGCACCGAGGCCACCGTGTCCGCCTCGCAGCACGCGTTGTCGCGCCAGTTCGAAGAAGCGCTCGCGATCTTTCACAGTGCCCGATGGGACGCCGCCGCCGCGGCGTTCGAAGCGCTGCTGCGGGCGTTTCCGGACGATGGTCCGAGCCTGTTCTACCGCATGCGCTGCGACATGTATCTCTCCGGTACGCCCGCGCCGGAGGATGCACGCGTGATCAGGATGGATGCCAAGTAGCTTTGCCGGCAGCCATGGCAGCCACGGCAGCGCTCAAGCCTGGCGGGGGCTTGCATCGCGCTGCTCACGCATCAGCTCTTTGAGCAAGGCAATGTTGCGCTGCTTGCCCGCGTCGCGGAGCGTGCGCGCCACGTCGCTGAAGTATCGGTGGCTCGCGAGAAACGCGAGTTGCGTCTCCAGCCAGTCGGGCCAGGACATCGGATAGCCGAGCGCGGCGCGCTCCCTCCACAGTGCTTCGCTGGTGTCGAAGAAATCCTCCCGGCCGAGCGAATCCAGGTCGGCGTCGGCAAGCAGTGCTTCGTGCGCGTTCTGCGGCGACTGCGGGAGCTGGGTCGCCAGAATCATGCCGGAGATCCGTTCGATGTCGCGGGCGCCGAAACCGAAGCCGGGCAGCACGTCATCGATGACACTCACGCCGATCTGCTCGTGCCCGATGTGGTTCTGCACATGGCCCAGGTCGTGATAAGCCGCGGCCACTTCGAGCAGCTGACGGTCGGCATTGCTAAGACCCGCCAGCCGGGCGAGCCGGGTCACCGCAGGCAGCACATCGTGTTCGGTGTGGCCGACGTCGTGGTAGGAAAAGAAAGGGGGCAGCTCGGTGCGCAGGCGCTGCAGCGCATGCGCCACGGCGCCTGCATAGTCGGGTTCAGGCGGTACATCGGTTCGAAGCGGTTTCACACTGTTCTTCCGCCATGGCAGGCGAGGCAGGCCCGGGTGACCGGGCCCTGACCGCCGATCAGTACAGATAGCACTTCCGGATACCCGCAACGGTCGTGCAGAAGTACGGGTCATTGTTCAGCTCGATGTGCGTCGTCACCTCTCCCGCGGGCAGCGGCGGCTGGCGATCGGCCTTTTCCGCTGCCGTAAGGACACAGGCGCCTTCCGTGCCCGCGGCGAGCGTGGGGTCGCATTCCTGCAGCACCGAATTCGGGTCGTTGCACACGCAGCAGGTGTCGCTGCCGTCATTCAGCCCGTAGAACGGCTGATCCAGCTCGAAGTTGCAGACGAGCGCGCGGCCGCCCGTCGGACAGGACACGCCGGTCTGATCGAGCGTCGCTTCGAGGTTGCACGATTTGATCGGCGTGGCGAGCGGCGGCTGCGGCGCCGCATTGCCAAGACCGTAGCAGAGACTGATTGCCGTTACGGTCTGTGGGACATCGTTCACCAGCAGTTGCATGTTCGAGTCAGACGTGACGCCTCCCGAGGGATAGATGATGACGGCGATATTGCGGTTGGATTTGAGAATCGCGAAGTCGACCGGTGTCGTCGCTGCGGAAAAACCGACGACTTTGCTACCCGACACGGTGTAGCTTGCCGACTCGCCGACGGCATCGGTATCGCGCGGATTCTCGGCGCCCATGACCATGCCGGCTGGCTGGGGCGAGTTTGTCCCCATCTGGATGATGCGGTCGTTGGCTGCGTAGTCGGCGCATTGCTTGTTGCCTTCGGCAGGAAACACGGTGACTGCTTTTTCCGAAGCCATGACGAAAGTCGCGTGACTCATGGCCAGTGCGATGATCAGATTTTTTCCAGTTGAATGCATGGTGTGTGACCTCGTTGTTTGTGGTTTGTTGATGACTGCAATCATCCGGTTCTACCCGGAATATCGAATCAGAAGCCGGCCGTGAAGCGGGCCATGACGGTGCGCTCGGGAAAATACGGACCGATTACCGGCTCGTCGCGGAACTCGCGGTAGCTGTCGTCCTGGTAACGGAAATCACTGTCGAAAAGATTCTTCACGGCGAGGCTCAGCACGCCGCGCCGCTGCGCCAGCCGGTAACCGATCGAAGTATCGACAACCACGAACTGATCCTTGCCGGATGCCTGCGTCGCCGTCAGCGAACGGCGCACGTCCTGATCGACATAGGTGCCCGAAAGCCCGGCGAACCAGCCGGACGGGGCAAAATAGCTAAGCCGGATCGGCACGCTCCAGGTCACGACGCCTTCGGGAAGATTGCCGTCCGACGTTGCAATGCCGCGATCGCTGCGATAACGGTCGTAAGCCAGTTCCGCATGCAGCGCGACACGCGAAGTGATCGTCCAGTCGGCATAGACCCGATGCAGTTGTTCGGAGCGCGCTTCCGTAATCCACGCGCCGGCCAGCGCATCAAGCAGTGGTTCGTCCATGTTGCGGTGGGTGAATTCGATGCCGGTGCGCACCTGCTGGTGCGCCCGCCAGTCCAGTCCGATGCCGTAGCGCTTCGAGCGCGTGCCGTTGATGTCGTCGAACAGCTGGTTGAAGCCGGCGATCTGCGTGGGTTCAAGCGTGCGGTTGCCGGCCAGCGCAGGTTTGACCACCTGGAACGCGGCCGCACGCAGCCGCAGCACCGGATTCATGTCCCATTGCACGCCGAATTTCGGGTTCAGGCGCCGGTCCTGAAAGGAGTCCTGTTCGAAATTGTCGTAGCTCGCGCCCAGCGTCCACACGACCGACGGGTTCGGCCTCAGGTTCACATAGACGTAGCCGCGCGGGTGGCGGGTCGGAAACTTCTCCTGACCCGAAATGGCCAGCAGGTTGCCCAGTATCGAGTCGTCGATCGACAGATTGACGGTGTCGGTCCGGCGCGACTTGCCCCACGCTGCGCCGACGACCAGATTGGAGGTGTCCATCGCATGCAGCAGCTGACCTTCGACCTGATCCGATTTCGTGTTCGATCGCTGCCTGTTGGTCGAGGTTGTCGTGCCGAACACCGGCGGCAGATCGATGACTTCGCTCAGATTTTCCTCTCGCGTGCCATGAATGTAGGACAGCAGCAGGTGGGTCTGCGGCGCCGGCGAGAAGCGCAGGCCAATGCGTGTGGTTTCCTGTTTGCGTCCGATGCGCCGGCTGGCGACGAAATCGTCCGGGTTGAAGTTGAAGGCCAGATCGCCCTCGGTCGATTCGCGGTGGCGGTACTCCGCCTGCACATTCACGGTGCTGCTCAACGCTGCCTGAGCGAACGCGGTGTACACCGTCTGCTCAAGCCCGTTGTTGCGACGCCAGCCGTCCGTTTCGTAGTCGAGGGCGCCCAGGCTGAAGGAATAGCGGTCGTAAAGACCCGACACCACGGCTTCGCCGCCTCTCGTACTGTTGCTGCCCGCCTGCGCCGATGCGCTGAGCTGAGCCTGATTGCGCTGGAACAGCGGGGTGAATTCGTTGAAACCGGCGCCCGCCGGGCCGCCAGAAGTCACGATGTTCAGATTGGTTTCGCTCGTGCTGGGCTGTACCGGATTGATGTTCAGATCCTGCAGCATCATGGCCTGCGTCAGTTCGCTGACCCGAGCAATCTCGCGCCGTCGGGTGTTCTGGTGAATGTCCGACAGGAACCGGTGGGCCGACGCATCGGCCGGGTCGAGCGCAAGTGATCGGCTCGCCTCCACGGCACCCAGGTCGGGGAAGCCAAGGTCGTTATACACGCGCGCGACGCTGGTGCCGCGCGCCGCCTGGTCCTTGTCGAGCAGCAGGCGGCTGCGGTAGACGGCGCGCTGGTCATTGAGCGCGGTCGACGTTTCCAGATCAGTCAGTGCATCGACCGGCCGGTTTGCGGTCTGCTTGCGGATGCCGTCATACAGGAAGGCCGTCGGATCGAGCGGGTCGAGCGACTTGGCGATATCGAATTGCTGGTCGTCCAGCGTATCGCGTCGCTCCTCGAAGTAGGCTTTGCCCAGGTAGGCGCGCAGCAATGCCTGATTCGGATCGAGCGCCACGGCAAGTTCCAGTTCAGCGCGTCCGGCGTGCAGTTCGCCGCTGCTGATGCGGGCCAGACCGAGTCCGAGACGGGCCAGCGGATCGGATGGGTCAAGTTCGATGGCGCGCCGGAAGGCTGCGCCTGCTGCATCATTTCGATATTCCGAAAGCGAAGCGAAACCGAGCACGAGCTGGGCGCGGGCCAGATCCGGCGCGAGCGCCGCCGCCTTGGCGGCGGAACGCCGCGCTCGGTCCTTGTCGCCCAGCATCAGTTGCAGCTCGCTCAGACGCGCCCAAGCCAGAGCGGCGTCGGGCGAACGCTCGACGGCTGCAAGCAGCGTGTCGCGCGCCGCCTCGATGCGAAAGTCCGCCTGCTGCGAGTAAGACAGCGCGATGCGCGTTGCTGGCGTGTCGCTCAGCGCGACCCCCTTCTCGGCTGCCGCAAGCGCCAGGCTGCGTTCATTGCGCACCACATGGATGATGGCGCGCAGCGCGTAAGCAAGACCGGATTGCGGATCGCGTGTCAGTACAGCGTCGAGTTCGGGCAGCGCTTCGTCCTGCCGACCGACGGCAAGCAACTGCGCGGCGCGTTCGAGCGGCGTATTTGCCTCGCCGCCCGCGGCCAGGATCGGCGGGTAATTGAGCGACCACTGAACCGAGTCACGTGGCTTGACAAGCGTACTCACGGTCGGCGCATCGCCCGCGCGGGTCGCCGCCTGATCGCCTGGCTCGAGCGCGACCGAGCCTCGTTCGTTGGCCGCGACAACGCGGCCTTCCAGAACCAGAATGGAAGATTGCTCACCGTCTACACGTACTTCGAATTCGGTGCCTTCGATCGACCCGTTGAGGTAGGGCGTATTGACGGACATGAGCCGCGGCTTGCGGCTGAACGATTGCAGCGCGCCCTTGACCAGTTCGACGAAGGACCTATCTTCCTTCCGGCCGCTGATTTCAAGCAGACGGATGGTCGTATTCTGATCCAGACGCATCACCGCTTCGTTCGCCAGCACCACGGCGGCACGCCCCGACTTGCCCACCCTTATCGAATCGCCGCGGCAAAGTAACTGTTCTGGCTTCGCTGGCTGCCAGCCGGGCTGCGCGCCCGTCTGCACCTGTACCTGTCCTTCGATGGATGCAAGCCGTCCGGCGGGTTCCTTGCAGGCGTCGGCGGCGAGCGCGGAAAGCGGAAAGGATGAGAAAACGACCGACAGGAGCACCGCTGATGGGCCCCCAGATGATATGCGCACGTAGTGTCTCCCCGCCTTTTTGTTTTGAGGCCCAAGTGCTGCAAGAATCCTGCCAAACAGAATGCTGATCCGGGCTCGCGGGCTTCGATCGCCAGCATAAAGGATGGGATACCCGTTCCCGGCGCCGTGAATTCGTGAAAGATCGAGCCGCTCACCCCCCGAACCACCTTCTCCCGATCATCCGATGCAGCTCGTTTCAGTCGCGCATCCGCATCGGGTGAGGAGGTCAAGGTATTGAGCCCTGAAAATCGAAGTGTCTGCATCACAGTGTGAAATCGGACACAAAAATTCATCTTCCAAGCGGCTGGTTTCACCGGCGCCGTGGCGGCCTGCAATCGTTTGGCACGGATCAATGCTTATCAATGGTGCGTCGTATGCGAGTCTGCTCCATCCTGGTGCTGGACGTTTCGGCCTACCTGCGCCTGATGTATCCATGGTCACCGAGCCCCCGGTGTGCGAGTGGTGCGACGCAGCGCCAGCAGCGTGCAGTCGTCCTCGAGCAGGTGCGGTGCCGAGAAATCCGCGACCGCCCCGCGTATTTCCTCGATCAGGCTCTCGAGCGTGACCTTGGTCAGTAGTGTGACCACCTCGAAAAGACGTTCGCTACCGAATTCCCTCCCGTCGGGGGACTCGGCTTCCGTCACGCCGTCCGTGAAGCAGAGCAGCGTCTCATCGGGACCGAGCACGATCTCCCGTGCCGCGTAGGCCAAGCCTGGAATGGCACCAATCAGGGCGCCTTTCGGCAGCGGCAGGAAAGAAGGCGTGCCGTGGCTGACCAGTAGCGGTGCGCAGTGCCCACCGTTGGCGTATACGAGCCGACCGGTATCCACCTCGAGGATGGCGCAGAAGAGGGTCACGAACATGTTCGTGTCGTTGCCGGCACATAGTTGCTCGTTCAGTTCCTGCATAAGCCGTCCGGGCTCCCGCACCCCCATCGCTGTCACCCTCATCAGACCGATTACCCGAGCCATGAACAAGGCTGCCGGAACGCCATGGCCCGAGACATCGCCGACGCAGAAGAAAAGTTGTCGGTGGTCGAGGAAAAAGGCATCGAAGAGGTCGCCGCCCACGGCGGAGGCCGGTTCCATGAGCGCTGCGATATCGATGTCGTCCCGGTCGGGAAACAGCGGACGTTGGTGCGGCAGCATGCTCGCCTGCAACTGACGTGCGATGTCGAGTTCCTGGCGCAGATAGTCGAGCTCCAGTCGCCGACGTTGCGACTCCAGCATCACCAGATTGCTTCGACGCATCCGTGCGGAAAGGATCGCAAGCAGATTGCGGGCAAGCTCCGGAATGACGCTCAGTCGCTGGAAGAAGACAGACTGCGGCAGGCGCAGCACGCGCGAC
Source organism: Methyloversatilis sp. XJ19-49 (assembly GCF_024580145.1). Lineage (GTDB taxonomy): Bacteria > Pseudomonadota > Gammaproteobacteria > Burkholderiales > Rhodocyclaceae > Methyloversatilis. Next base: position 186,205 of record NZ_JANINI010000005.1, on the reverse strand, counting down.
GTCGTCATCGACATGACCAGCGCAGAGACGGGTTGGCCGTCAATTGCTGACAGTTCGCCGACGGTCTCACCTGGCGTGATCGTGACCGCAGGCCCGGCAGTCAGGTCGTCGCCCACGAACGCTCCGAGTTCGCCCGACAACAGGAGAAAGACGTTGTCGTTCATGCTACCCGGGTGCAGCAGGGGCATGCCCGGCAGCAGCGCCAGCACCTCGCAGTCCTCGATCGCCGCCTGGACGATCGATGCGTCGACATTTCGGAAAAGGGCGAAAGATGCGATACCTGAAAGACGCCGCTCCGCGGTCCCGATGCGGTTGTCCGGTTCGCGGCGCAGCGCCGCGGAGCGACGATCACGAGAGCGTCCGAAACGTGTGGTCTGGATCGGCACGGAAATCAGTCCGGTTTTCCGCGCGCCGGTTCGTCCCAGCAAACCTTGAAAGTCAGATGGTTTCGATCGGCGTGGCGGCCATATTCCAGCGTATCCGCGAAGTTGCGCATCATCGTGAGACCGAGCCCACCCGGTTCGGCATCGTAAAGATTGGCTGGGCGCGGTTTCGGCCGGACCGACAGCGGGTCAAAGGCAAACCCCGAATCGATCACCGTAACCGAAGCTTCACCTCGGCAGCCCTCGCTTCGAGTGACGAAAACAAGGCTCACCTCATGCTCGCGCGCGGCCGGCCCGCCGTGCGCGATTACATTTGCGAGTGCTTCGTCCAGGCACTGATCGAGTCGCATGATCTGTTCGACAGGTAGGCCGTGATCCGAGCCGGTCGCTGCGAGCCAGGCGGATGCAATTCGAAGATCATCGATGACGGCCCGGATGATGCACTCCGAATGCAGGCCGGGGCAGCGCTGCGCCGACGTATTCATCAGGCAAGCGCGGCTACCCGTGCTTCCGCCATGTCCGTGCAGATAGGAATCAATGCGTCGATGCCGGTGCTTTCCAGTACTTTGCCCACCGGCTGATTACCGCCTATGAACAGCACCAGCCGCCCGCCGCGCTGTTGCTGCGCCTTGGCATTCATGATCAATGCCCGAATGCCCATCGAAGCCAGAAAGCTGACTTCGCTGATGTCCACGACGATACGGCGCTCAACCGATGCGGCAAGCGCGGTGAAACGGGTTGCAATCGCATCGGTGCCCGGAACGTCGAGGCGACCGCTGATCGAAATGCACCGAAGGGTTTCAGTCACGTCTTCAAATTCGATGGACATTGGGATTCCGGTTTCTTGGTTGGGAAAAATCGCAACCTACAATTTTGCAAACCGCACGTGACAAGAAGATGAAGAATTTGTGAACGAACCCGAGGGCGTGAAGCGGTATCCGTGTCCGCAATGCACGCGGCTGAATCGCCAATGGCGCAACGATGGGTGTGCCACCCGATGCGCCGCTCGCTGTCGGAGATATTTACATGGTCATGACGCAGGCACGAAGAAGCGGCAGGCTTGCGCGCGGCGGAAAGATTCAAGACCCCGGTCGGGTCGGCTTTTCGTGCATGCGCGGAACTTGGTCCGCTACAGAAAATTCATTGTAATCAAATCGCTTCGTGCAGGCGCCACAGATCGACGCTGGGCGGTTGCGAGTAACGCCGGGGTAGCCGCATCGTTCTTGCACCCATCTTGCTTGCATCTTCGGGTGGTCGGACGAGACGATTCAAAGGAGGATAGACATGAATGCATCACGAAAGGCACACCTGATTCATGTTGTGGCAGCGGTCGGCGCGCTGCTTTGCGCGACCGCATCGCCGGCCAGAACACTTTCGTTCAATAACGTTGCGACATCGACGGCATGGACCTATTCGTGGTCCAGCGCGGAGCGTTACGCGATCGTTCTTGAAAGACTGGTGGTTGATTCGCCGCCATGCGGCGCTTCGAGCGACTGGTGCTGGGAAGAGGTCTATCCGGATCAATGGGAACAGTCATCGTCTTCGCTCGCCAACGTGGTCGTCCAGGACAGCGTCTCCGGCTCGCCCCTGCTGAGGGTTGATACGGCGTGGGCATCGGCCCGGGCGAGTACGAACCTCGGATCGAACAAGGTTTCCGCGATTGCCCGCGACAGTTCGGAATTCGACTTCGAACTGCTTGACCAGGGTGGCAATGTGACCTACGCGAGCACTGGCTCATCCTGGTCGCGAGCGCGTGCGGAAAGCTCGTACAACGAGCCGTTCGTCGCGTCCGGATCCGGCGAGGCGACATTTCAGTTCGCAGTTGAGCGGCATGCTGTGGCGTGGGGCCCGGATGGATTGATCAGCTTCAGTGACCCGGTCAAATCCTTCACCTACTACAGATCGCTTTTCGGGGACGCCAACGCCGAGGGCGCGCTGGACGTGCTGCTTTACAGGCTGGATGGCGCCTCGCCGCTTCTGGTCAGCCAGGAGACTTTCGACATCGGTGTCGACAGCGGCGTCGAAAACTTTTCGTTCGCTGCGCAGCTCGAGGACGGACTGCAGTACGCGTTCATCGTGTCGCTGAGTGCTTTCGCGATCTGGGACGGCGCAATGGATCTTTATGGCACCGCGACGCTGACCGGCATCCATGTGCAGGCAGGCCAGTCGCTTGCCTTCAGTTCCGGCAGCCAGTACAGCGTGACCGCAGTACCCGAACCGGAAACGTGGACCCTGCTGATTGCGGGCCTCGTGCTGTGCGCCGGTCTTGCGAGGCGTCATCGCCAGACGAAGGATTAAAGGTTAAAGATTCAAGACTGAAGTGGACGGCTGCCACGACAGGAAGGGCCTTACTCACTTTCAACTTGAATCTTGAACCTTGCATCTGACTTCAACCGAAGAGCCCGAGCGCCATCAGCAGCGGAAGCGACAGCCAGAACAGCAGCGTACTCCAGCCGATCAGCAGTGCCGAGGCGGCGGCATCGATCTTGAAGCGCTCGGCCAGCAGCAGCGAGGTCATGAAGGTCGGCGTAGCGCATTCGACCAGTGATGCGCGCTGCGCTTCGTTCGGCACGTCGGACCACAGCAGCACGATGGCCCAGATCAGCAACGGTGCGACCAGCAGCTTGACCGACGCGACGACCAGCACTTCGGTGCGCGGCACCAGCCGGCGCCACGGAATGGTCATGCCGAGCACGAACATGATGACTGGGATCGCCGCCTGACCGATGAAGCGCGCCGCCTCGATCAGCGGCGGATAGGCCAGGCCGCTGTACTGCGCGCCCAGTCCGAGCGCGAAGGCCCACATCGGCGGCATCATCAGCACGGTGCGCAGCACGTCCGGACGCTCGCCGCCGGCGTGCGAGCCGAGCCGGGTGGCGATCCACACGCCCAGTGTCCACACGACCGGCATGGTCATGAACATGTCGTTGAAGATGGCGTAGCGCATGGCGCCGTCGCCAAAGAAGAATTCCAGTACCGGTGCACCGACGTTGAAGGTGTTGCCGAACATGCCGCCCAGCATCAGCGCGGCGCGCGTCGTGTCGTGCAGGCCGGCGCCGAGCCGGGTCTTCCACAGCAATGCATAGAGCAGCGCGCCGTTGGCCAGCGTGCCCAGGCCGACCAGCAGCGGCACCGTCAGCAACTCGACGCTGATCGGCGTGCTGGCGGCGACCGCGAACAGGATGGCCGGATAGAACAGATAGAGGACCAGCCGGTTCAACTGCGCGCGCAGCATGCCGGCATCGTGGCCATCGCCCATGCGTGCCGCCCACCAGCCTCCGGCCGCGACCAGCAGCGACAGCGGCAGCATGACCTGCACCATCAGCCCGAGCAGATTGCTGCCCAGCGTCACGCCTGCACCTCGGTCAGATTGCGGCCGCGCGTTTCGGTCACCATGGCCGCACCGGCCAGACCGATCAGTGCCGCGACGACGAACACCGACATGCCGGACGCCATGGCGGCAGCGGTCGGCTCACCCGGGCCGCCGATCTCGCGTTCGATCACCCAGCCGACCAGCGGCTGCTGGATGGCGGCGCCGAGAAAGCAGCCGACATTGACCACGCTGGTGGCCATGCCCGACAGCGCCGGCGGATTTACCTCCTTTGCGCTGGCCCAACTCAGCGTGAAGGCGGCGGCCGACATGCCGAGCAGCGCGAACAGCGCATGGCTGGCCAGCGGTGTCAGCGGCATGCCCTGGGTCACTGGCTGCCAGCACAGCAGGTACACGGTGCCGACGACCAGCATGACGCTCTTGCGACGACGCAGCCGGTCGGACAGCCGTCCGATGAACAGCGCCCCGACGGCAAAGGCGACCAGCATCAGCGTGGCATGCTGCGCCGCCAGCGCGCGGTCCATTCCCTGAACCTTCATCAGCCAGGGTACGCACCACAGGCCAGCGAACGAAAAGAAGCTGCCGGCGATGCCCAGATTGACGAACAGCCCGGGCCAGGTCGAGCGGTTGCCGGCGACGCGCCGCAGTCCGGCCTTCCAGTCGTCGGCCAGCGGCGCATGCGCCGGCTTGCCCGACAGCTCGCGCAATGACGGCAGGCCGGCGTCTTCCGGCCGGTCACGCACGTACAGCCAGGTCAGCACGGCCAGCAGCATCGACAGCAGGCCCAGCGACACGAACACCGAGCGCCACGACACCACGCCGACCAGCCAGGCCAGCGGCGTCGCAGCGACGGCCGCCCCGAGATTGCCGATGAACTGGGTCAGCCCGCTCATGGTGGCGAAGCGGCTTTCCGGAAACCAGGCGGCGTTGATCTTGAGCAGTGCGAGAAACGGAAAGGACACGCCCAGCCCCACGAGTGCGCGGCCGACCACGGCGACTAACAGCGAATCCGCCTGGGCAAAGATGATGGCCCCGATGCCGGCGATGACGCCCCCGAAAGCCACGATGCGACGCGGCCCGAGCGTATCCATCAGCACGCCGGTCGGGATCTGCATCACCGTGTAGATCCAGAAGTAGCTGGCGGCCAGAATGCCCAGCGAAGCCGGGCCCACCGCGAAGTCGCGCGTCAGCTCGCCCGCGATGGCGGCAGGCGCGGTGCGATGGAAGAACACCAGCACATAGGAGCAGGCGAGCAGCAGGAAGGCGGTCCAGCGCAGGCGGACCAGCAGGCGATTCGGTTCTGCAGGAGGCATCGGTTGGATTTTACGTGGCGCCGCAGGAATGCGGAGGTGCAAAGGCACCTCCGCAGCGTGCTGTGACGGTTACGTCAGTTGTACAGATAGTTCGGCAGCCACAGGCCGATGCCGGGGAACATGTAGAGCAGGATGAGCATGATCACCTGGATGCCCATGAAGGGCAGCATGCCGGAGAAGATCTGGTTCAGTGTCACGTGCGACGGCGCGACGCCCTTCAGGTAGAAGGCCGACATCGCCACCGGGGGCGACAGGAAGGCGGTCTGGAGGTTGATCGCCACCAGCAGACCGAAGAACAGCGGATCAATGTTGAAGTGCGCCAGCAGCGGCACGAAGATCGGCATGAAGATGACGATGATTTCGGTCCATTCGAGCGGCCAGCCGAGGATGAAGATGATGCACTGCGCGAGGATCATGAACTGGATCGGTGTCAGATCCATCGACAGCACGAAGTTCTCGACCAGTTCCTGTCCGCCCAGCAGCGCGAACGCGGCCGAGAAGATGGCGCTGCCGACGAACAGCCAGCACACCATGGCCGAGGTCTTGGCGGTCAGGAACACCGACTCCTTGATGACCCCGAAATTCAGCTGGCCGTAGGCCGCCGCCAGCAGCGCGCCGCCGAAGGCGCCGATCGCCGCCGCTTCGGTCGGTGTCGCTAGTCCGAACACGATGGAGCCGAGCACCGCCAGGATGAGCACGGCCAGCGGAAAGAACGACGACAGCAGCATCTTGAAGATTTCCAGCCGCTCGAAGCTGAGGATGGCGTAGAACGCGATCAATAGCGCGGCGCAGATGGCGCAGGCAATCCAGAAGCTCGGTGGAGCGGTCGGCGCGGCGACGGCGTCGCCCGCGGCGGGCATTTCTGCACCCGGTTCAGCCAGTGAGGGAGCAGGCGCTTCTGCGGCCATGGGCGCGGCTCCGGGCGGTTCCGCGAGACCTGCTTCCTGCGGTGGCTCGGATACGCCCGCCTCGGGCGGTTCGGACAGTCCCGATTCCAGCGGTGGTTCGCTCAGACCGCCTTCGGCCGGCGGCTCTGCCAGCCCGCCATCGCTGTCCGGTTCAGCCAGTGATGACGACGAATAGCTGCTTTCGAACGATTCGAGCCCGGCCGGCACTTCGTCGATCACCTTCACCGCCGTCATCGAGCCGTGGATGGCGAACAGCGATACCGTCACCGCGATCAGCGGCAGCAGCGCAAGCCCGAGCTGGCCGAGCAGATTGCCCATCGGCACATCGGCGTTGCGCGGGCCTTTCAACGCAGCAAGCAGCGAGGGGAGGGCGCGCGAGCCGTACTGGCGCGCCACCTGCGCCGCCAGCGCCGGCAACGGAACATGGCGTTCGGCCTCGGGCAGTGGCGGTGCCCAGTCGGGGCGCAACTTGGCCATGAGGATCACGTACACCATGTAAAGACCGGCCAGCATCAGGCCGGGGAAGAAGGCACCCGCATAGAGCTTGACCACTGACACGCCGGCGGTCGCGCCGTAGACGATCAGCATGACCGACGGCGGAATCAGGATGCCCAGGCAGCCACCGGCCGTGATGACGCCGGCCGACAGGCGCACGTCATAGCCGGCGCGCAGCATGGCTGGCAGCGCCAGCAGTCCCATCAGCGTGACCACCGCACCGACGATGCCGGTGGCGGTCGCGAAGATGGCGCAAGTCACCAGCGTGGCTATAGCCAGCGAGCCAGGCAGGCGCGACATCGCCAGGTGCAGGCTCTTGAACAGCTTTTCGATCAGGTTGGCGCGCTCGACCAGATAACCCATGAACACGAACAGCGGAATCGAGATCAGCACGTCATTGGTCATGACCGAAAACGCGCGCTGCACCATCAGGTCCAGCGTCTGCTGGGTCGCGATGTCCGGATTCTGCGAGCGGTAGGCCAGCCAGGCGAAGATCACGCCCATGCCCATCAGCGTGAACGCGGTCGGAAAGCCCAGCATGATGGCCACCACGACCAGCGCCAGCATCAGCAGACCCAGGTGACCGCTCGTCCATTCCGACGGCGCGGGCATCAGGATGGCCGTGGCGGTGATGATGATCGCCATCAGGCCGAAGCCGAAACGCAGTTCCTTTCTCATTTCGTGCTCCCTGCCGGCGCCTCTTCAGGCAGATCGGCGTGCACCATGTGGCGCAGCTTCTCGACGTCGACCTCCTCCACGTCGCGCACGCGCGACGGCCATTCACCCTGGCGGATGCAGATGATGCAGCGCAGGATTTCGACCACGCCCTGCAGCATCAGCGAGGCTCCGGCCAGCGGAATGATGGCCTTGAACGGGTAGATCGGCGGGCCGTCGGCCGACACCGAAGAATGTTCGTTGATCACCCAGGATTCGGACGCGAAGTCCCAGCCGGCCCAGCACAGCGCCAGCACGCCCGGAATGAAGAACACGAAGTACAGGATGAGGTCCAGCGTGGCCTGGGTGCGAGGCTTGAAGAAGCCGTACAGCACGTCCCCGCGCACATGACCGCTCGCCGCCAGCGTGTAGGCGCCGGCCATCATGAACAGTGTGCCGTACAGCATGTAGGTGGCGTCGAACACCCAGGCATGCGGCGAATTCAGCACGTAGCGGGAAAACACTTCCCAGGTGATGAGCAGCGTCAGCAGCACCACGGTCCACGCAAAGGCGTGTCCGACCAGGGTGTTGAATCGATCTATGCGCAGCAGCAGTTCTTGCATGGCGGTTTCCTGATCCGGCAGGCACGCGCATCGATGCCCGAAATGAAAAAACCGGCGCCCCGTTCGGTGGCGCCGGTCTGTTGGCGATCGCCGGGGCTCAGCCCTTCTTCGAGAAGAAGTGGTCGTACGCCATGCGGAAATTGACGGTGGTGTCGTTCTGCCAGGCCGCGGCGCGCTTCGCAAACGAGCGCTGCGATTCGAGCACCTTCGCGAAAAGCGGATTTTCCGACGCCTTCTTCTCGGTCACCTTGTCCCACGCGGCCAGCTGCGCCTTCAGGATCGGGTCCGGCGTCTTGTAGAACTTCACGCCCTGCTTGTCGCGCATCTCCATGTAGGCCGTGGAATAGCGATCGATCGCCTTCCAGGACATTTCGGCCGAAGCAGCCGGAACGGCCGACGCGATTATGGCGCGCAGGTCGGGCGCCAGCGCGTCCAGGCGCTTCTTGTTGAACAGGATTTCAAACTGTTCCGACGCCTGGTGGAAGCTCTGCAGCATGCACACCTTCGCCACGTCGGGGAAGCCGAGCACCTGGTCGCTGGACGCGTTGTTGAACTCGGCCGCATCGAGCAGGCCGCGGTCCATCGCCGGCACGATTTCGCCGCCAGGCAATGCATTGACCGACACGCCCATGTCGGTGAACACGTCGATCGACAGGCCGACGGTACGGAACTTCAGGCCCTTCATGTCTTCCGCCTTGGACACCGGCTTCTTGAACCAGCCGAGCGGCTGCGTCGGCATCGGGCCGTACATGTAGGACACGACGTCCATGTTGAGGCTCTTGTAGATTTCTTCCAGCAGCGCCTTGCCGCCACCGAATTCGTGCCACGCCAGCAACATGTTGGCATCCATGCCGAAGGCCGGACCGGAGCCCCAAAGCGCAAGCGCGGAGTTCTTGCCGTACCAGTAGGCGATCACGCCGTGGCCGCCGTCGAGCGTGCCCTTGTTGACCGCATCCAGCAGGTCGAAGGCCTTCACCACCGAACCGGCCGGCAGCACGTCGATCTTCAGGCGGCCACCCGACATTTCATTGACCAGCTTGGCGTAGTCCTGGGCGAATTCGTGAAAGATGTCTTTCGCTGGCCAGGTGGACTGGAAACGCAACGTGATCGGCGACTGGGCGACCGAAATGCTCGGGAAGGCCACTGCCGCCGTACCGGCTGCGGTGCCGGCGGCTCTGGCCAGGAAGTTTCTGCGGGCTGATTGGGGTTTGTTCTGTTCGGACATGTCTTGCTCTCCTCATCGTCGTTGTTGTGACCGCATCATGGTGTGCGGTGCAATGCTCGCCGTGTGCCGTACAGATACGACGCCCGGTGATGCTAACCCCGGCGTACCGGCCACCACAAGGCGCACTGCAGCGTCGCTGCGCAGGCGGGCGCACCGTATATTTCCTGCCTTACGGTTTCCTTACTTCACCAGGCCCCAGTTCTGCAGTCGCTGAAAGGCGAACTGGGCCTGCGCGTCCTTGTTGCCGCTGCGGATGTAGGCCGCGTAGTGCTGGCTGGCGTTGCGCTTGTCCTGCATCGTTTCGTAGGCAACACCCTTCAGGAACAGCGTGGACGGGTTGCCCGGCAGGATGCGGTCGTAGGCATTGAACGATGCCAGCGCTTCCTGCGGCCGGTTCAGCGCCAGCCTGGACACGCCGCGCTGGTAAATCGCCTGGCCTTCGCCCGGATAAAGCTCTGCCGCGCGCGCAAAGTGACGATCCGCATCGTCATACTGTTTCTGCGCAATGAGGCACTTGCCCATCAATACATTGCCGCAGTAGTCGTCCGGTGCCACCTTCAGCGCCCTCGCGAAACTACCTTCCGCTTCCTCGATCGATTTCTTCGCCATCAGCGATTCGCCGTCCTGTTGCGCCTTGATGGCCGGCGCGATGCGACGCAGCGATGCCGTGTTGTCCATGTAGCGTTCGCGCGACATCTTCTTGTTGCGCAGCGAACCATACGTGCCCTGCGCCTCGCGTTCGGCCGTGGCATAGCGCTCGTCGGACATCGGGTGCGACGAGAACATGGTCTGCAGCAGGCTGGGCCTGGCCTTGTTCTGGCTGCGCAGCATGTCCATCAGATTCACCATGCCGTCCGGGTTGTAGCCGGCCTTGGTCATGTATTCCAGGCCCAGCGCATCCGCCTGGCGCTCGTCGCTGCGCGAGTAACCGGCCAGCAGCGCACTGGCGCCGACCTGGGTCGCGATGTTGGCCAGCGGTGCGGCGCCCCGGTAGTCGGACATCGCCACGGCGACATTCACCGCCGTGGCGCCGACCTGGGCCATCATCGTGCGACCCGCCTGCTTGGCGCTGTGGCGTGCGTTGACGTGGCCCGTCTCGTGGCCGAGCAGGGCGGCCAGTTCGTCCTCGCTGTCCATGTCGAGCATGATGCCGCGCGTGACCGCCATGCTGCCGCCGGGGAAGGTGTAGGCGTTGATGTAATTGGCGTTCACGACGCGTGCGTTGTACGGCACCTCCGGCCGATGCGTGTTCTTCGCCAGCGATAGCTCGAGGTTGTTCACATAGCGGTTCAGTGCGTTGTCCTGCACCGCGCCGTAGTCGGCCGAGAACTGCTTCGGCGAATGCTGGCGGTCGATGCCCAGTTCTCCCTCTTCGGACATTCCGACGACGACCTGCTTGCCGGTGATCGGGTCGGTCGCACAGCCGGTCAGCTGAGGCAGCGTCACCGCGGCGCCGGCGATGCCGGACAACCAGAGAAAGTCGCGGCGCGACATTTCGCGGCGGAAGTAGCGGTCATGTGACATGTGTATCGGTCCTTTCGATCATCAGTCTGCGCGGACACCACAACGGTTCGATGCGACATGGCGCTGACGACACTTCGATTCAGATGCAAGATTCAAGGTGCAAGGTGCAAGGTGCAAGGTCAGGCGCCGCTTTCAGAAGGGTTCGGCGTGCTCGACCATCAGTTGTATCCGGCGTACGCCCTGGTATTCGTTGATGTCCAGCCGGTAGGCGGCGGTCACGCGCGCCGGTAGCGGTTCCGCGCGATTGAACCAGATGGCGTCGAAGCTTGCACCGTCCTTCACCAGCGCGAGCTTCAGGTGCTTGTCCTTCAGCAGACGCTGGTTGCGCACCTCGAAGCGATCGGAAAACACCGGCGCCGGAAAGCCCTGGCCCCACGTCCCGGCTTCGATCAGCGTCGCCGCGTTGAGGTTCATCAGCGACGCCTCCAGCGCACCGTCGGTTTCTATGGTGCGGGTCAGCGCGGAAGGTTCCACCATGTCGGCGACCGCCCGTTCGAATGCGCTTCGAAAGCGGTCGAGGTCGTGTTCGAGCAGCGTCAGGCCGGCCGCCATGGCGTGCCCGCCGAAGCGGATGATGAGGCCGGGTTCGCGCTTGGACACCAGATCGAGCGCGTCGCGCAGATGCAGGCCGGAAATCGAGCGACCCGAGCCCTTGATTTCACCCTCGTGGCCGCGCGCGAAGGCAATGGTCGGGCGGTGCGCGCGCTCCTTGATGCGCGAGGCGACGATGCCGATGACGCCCTGGTGCCAGTCCGGGTGGAACAGCGACAACGACTTCGATTCGCCGATATCGATGCCGGCCAGTTGCGCCTCGGCGTCTTCCTGCATGCCCTGTTCGATCTCGCGCCGCTCACGGTTGATCGCGTCGAGCTGTTGCGCCAGACCGAGCGCGCGTGCGAAGTCGTCGGTGATCAGACATTCGATGCCGAGCGACATGTCCGACAGCCGCCCGGCCGCGTTGAGCCGCGGCCCGAGCGCGAAGCCCAGGTCGAAGGACTGCGCCTGCGACGGCTCGCGCCCGGCCGCTGCGAACAGCGCGCGCAGACCGGGCACCATGTTGCCGGCGCGGATGCGCTGCATGCCCTGGGTGACCAGAATGCGATTGTTGTGATCCAGCTTCACCACGTCGGCCACCGTGCCGAGTGCCACCAGATCGAGCAGATTGCCCAGATTCGGCGCCTCACGGCCGTCGAAGGCGCCGCGGCTGCGCAGTTCGGCGCGCAGCGCCAGCATGACGTAGAACATCACGCCGCAGCCGGCGATCGCCTTGCTCGGGAAGTCGCAGCCCGGCTGGTTCGGATTCACGATGACGTCGGCCGCCGGCAGTTCGTCGCCCGGCAGGTGGTGGTCGGTCACCAGCACCGACATGCCCAGCTCGTTCGCCCGTGCCACGCCCTCGACGCTGGCGATGCCGTTGTCCACGGTGATCAGCATGTCCGGTTCGGCGTGCGCCGCCAGATCGACGATCTCCGGCGTCAGGCCGTAGCCGTATTCGAAGCGGTTCGGTACCAGATAGCTCACGTTGGCGCCCATTGCGCGCAGCGCACGGATGCCGATGGCGCATGCGGTCGCGCCATCGCAGTCGTAGTCGGCGACGATCAGCAGGCGGGCGTCGGCTTCGATCGCATCGGCCAGCATGACCGCCGCGTCGGCCAGCCCGCGCATCGAATCCGGCGGCAGCAGCGCCTTGAGCGAGTAGTCGATCTGGCTGCGGTCCTGTACGCCGCGCGCGGCGTACAGGCGGGCCAGCAGCGGGTGCACGCCCTGCTGGGCAAGCATCTCGCTGCTGCGCAGCGGTACGGGGCGGTTCTTGATGCAGGTCATCGGAATTCCGGCAGGCAGGGGCCGCGCATCAGGGCGACGCAACGACGGAAAAGGGACGGCGCCAGAATTTCATCAGGTCGCGCCGCTGCACGGTGACATCGACGCGTCCGTCGTCGCCGCTCAGCGTCAGCGTGAGCGTCTGTACATCGCCACGCCGGAGCGCTGCCAGTGCCGGCACGATCCACTGCTGCTCGATGGTGAGTGCGGCCTGCGCCCAGGCTTCGGCGTCGAGGTAGAGCGAAGGGGCCAGCGCGGCGTCGAGCACCAAGAGATTGTCCTGCAACAACGCCACGCCGACCTGTGCCGGCAGCGGCGCCGTGCGCACGCCGGACGCCAGAGCCATGCCGCGTGCCAGCGCATTGTCGGACCACACCTGGATGGGTCGCGCCTGTGCGCGTGCGACCGCCACGCCGGCGCCCCAGAACCACAGGCTGTTGATGGCAGGGCGCCCGGCCTCTTCGCGCGCGGCATTCACCGGGTGGCTGTGAAACAGCATCTGGGTTTCGTTCATCCACTGGCGCACCTTCGCGCCATCCGGACCGGATGGCAGGCGCACGTCGATCTTGCGTCCGAGCGCGCCGCCCGGCGGCGTGGTGTCGACGGTGACGGGTTCATGCAGCGCCAGATGGCCGTGACCGCCGGCGCCCATGTAGAGCCAGCCGACATTGGCGAAATGCGCGTTCCACGACGCGCACAGTGCGGCGGCTTCCTCTGCGTCCGGTGCCACATCGGGTGCATCGGTCAGCAGCAGGGCATCGCGCGCGAAGCGCAGATGTACGGCGTCGGCTGCCAGCCATTGCCGGCTGTTCACCGCCTCGCCCTGGCCGGCACGGCGCAGCGCGCCGAACGGTGCCCGCTCGTCGAGCCCGAACAGCGACGCCAGCAGGAATTCCGCCGCCAGCGCCGGCCGCCGCAAGGTGCTGCCGCAACCGGCCAGACGCGACAGCGCCGGCGTCTTCAGCGACTGCAGGGCGGGTGGGTGATGCGGGGATGCCGGCCAAAGCAGGCCTGGCAGAACAATATGCAGGGACATCGTGCAAGTGTACCCCGGCGGGTGCCCGGACTTCGCGGTTGCATGGACTGTCAGCGCCACCCGCTATGGAAGAGGCCATCCACTGCTGGCCCTGCATAGTCAGCCAGCGCTGCGGGCGGTGAGCAGTGCTCGCCGAAACCCCCGCTCCGCCCTCGCCGCGATCAGCTCCGGCCCTGTGGGAGGTGCGGCCTCGCCGCGATACGCGCGTTGCACAGCGACCATCGCGGCACTGATCGCGGCGCGGCCGCCGCTCCCGCAAAACCCTCGCTGCGTAGAAGCTGTGCCGCGCCAAAAGAAAAGCCCCGCACCAGGCGGGGCTTTCCGGAACAACGGCGATGAAACGGCTTACTTCACGCGGTTCTTGTATTCACCGGTACGGGTGTCGATTTCGATCTTGTCGCCGATTTCGCAGAACAGCGGCACCGACACTTCATAGCCGGTGTTGATCTTGGCCGGCTTGAGCACTTTGCCCGAGGTGTCGCCCTTGACGCCCGGTTCGGTGTAGGTGATTTCGCGCACCACCGAGTTCGGCAGCTCGACCGAAATCGCGCGACCTTCGTAGAACACCACTTCGCACGCCATGCCGTCTTCGACATAGTTCAGTGCGTCGCCCATGTTCTCGGCGTCGACTTCATACTGGTTGTAGTCACCATCCATGAAGGTGTACATCGGGTCGGCGAAGTACGAGTAGGTGACTTCGCGGCGCTCGAGAATGACCACGTCGAACTTGTCATCCGCCTTGTAGACCGTTTCCTGACCGGAACCGGTCAGCAGGTTCTTCATCTTCAGCTTGACGACAGCCGAGTTGCGGCCGGATTTGTTGTAGTCGGCCTTGAGCACGACCATGGCTTCGTTGCCGATTTTCACGACGTTGCCGGCGCGCAGTTCCTGAGCGGTTTTCATGCGGGGTTCGTTCCTGTGGGGAGGGTTGTGATTGAAAGCCGCCGATGTACAGCTCGAACCTTTGCAACCCCTGTTGCAACGCCCGCCGCGGCAAACCCAGCATTATATAGGTGGTTGATTAAACATCACAAGCTGTGTCGCGAGGTCGTCGTGAGACGCCAGCGAGGCTGCCCGCTGGCGGGCGTGAGACGCCAGAAGCGGCAGGTCACCGAGCACTGCGTGCCAGTCATCCACCGGCACGGCAGCCGTGCTGTTCCAGCCGCGATGAAGCGCGCGCAGGCGCGTCGCCACCTCTGCGGGCAGGCCTTCGGCATGGCGGTCGAGAAAGGCGTCGAGCTTGGTCAGGTGGGCGCCCCCGTCCTGCGGGTAGATGTGCCACAGCATGGGCCGCGCAGCCCACTGGGCGCGCACGAATGAATCCTCGCCACGGACAATGTTCAGGTCGCACTGCCACAGCAGCCGGTCGAAGTCGTCCTGGTCCATGAAGGCGAGCGCGTGCAGCGCGAGCGCACCGCGCTGCACGACCTCCCCGGCGCGCAATGGCCGACCGAGTGCCTCGGCCGCCACCGTCAGCGACCGGCCTTCCGGGACCCACAGCTGCACCGGTTGCGCATGCGCCGCGAGGGCTTCGATCAGCGTCGCGATCGATGGGCTTTCGTAGCCGAACAGGGAAAGCTGCAGCGCCCCGGTATCGACGGCCATGCCGAGTCGCGCCAGATCGTGTTTCCGGGCCGCTGCATCGGCCAGCCAGGCGTCGCGCTGCGCCGGGAGGTCGCGCTCGCGCAGCAGGCCACCGGTACGTGCGGTGAAGCCGGGAAAGAAGAAGTGCTTGGTCAGCCCGCTTGCGGCGTCGTATGACGGCAGACCATGGCAGCCCTCGACCCACGCTTCGGCACTGAGGTATTCCAGATTGATCCAGCGTGGCGGCGGATGCTGCGCCGCCATGGACATCACGAGGGCCGGCGGCAGATCGCAGGCGAAGGCTTCGATGACGCAACGGGCCGGCAAGCAGGAGAGGGTGTCGTCATTCAACTGCCTGACCTCGACGCCCGGTTCGGCGGCTCCCTGCGGCTTGATACGCGCCAGCGCATCAAGCGCATCGACCCACAGCCTGACATGCCAGCCATGGTCGCGCGCCAGGCAGCGCGCCAGCCGCCAGCAGACGCCTATATCGCCGAAATTGTCGATGACGCGGCAGAACAGGTCGGCGTCAGGTCGGGCCGGCGACAGCTTCCGTGATGAATCTTGCGTGACAGGGTGCGACATGCCTTCAAGTCCTGAATCCGCTCGTCGTAAAGGGAAAAGTATCCGACATCATCCGTCATTGCCTGCCCGCTCAAGGAGTCCAGTCATGCCCATGCAGCGTCCGACGTCCGAAGCACTCGGTTTTCGCCACACCCACCGCACCCTGCAGGCGGGCGAAGACATTCCGCCGATGCCTAGCCTGCTCGACCAGATCGCCCAGATCAATGCGATGGCGCTGGTTGCCGAGGCCGATGGCGAGGCCGACAACGATGACTGGGCCGGCAACGCAACGATCGACGACGCAACGATCGACGACGACGAGGACTGAACCACGCATCGCCGTCACCATTCAGCCGGCGCCCATTCCGGCCGTAAACAGGTCATCTGAACGAAGGACCTGAATCATGCGCGAGGTTTCGATTGCCACCCTTGACGGCTGGGTGGCGTACATGGGGGACAAGCCCCTGCCGGTTCTCGCACGCACCGTGCGCGAACTGGCTGTACTGCGCGAGAAGGAGCACTCGGTCAGCGCACGCAGCATCGCCCAGGTCGTGCTGCACGACCCGCTGATGACCTTGCGGGTGCTCGCCTTCATCGAAACACGCAACCGTCACAGCCAGCATCACGACATCACGACCATCGAGCGGGCGCTGATGATGATCGGCATTTCGCCATTCTTCAATCATTTCGACGGCCTGCCGACGCTGGAAGACCACCTGCACGGTCATCCGCAGGCACTGCTCGGTGTGATGCGCGTGATTGCGCGTGCCCGCCGTGCCGCCAACTGGGCCCGCGAATGGGCGCTCATGCGGCATGACATGGATGTCGATGAAATCACGGTTGCCACGTTGCTGCACGACGTCGCGGAAGTGCTGTGCTGGGTGTTTGCGCCCAAGCTGTCGCTGGAACTGCGCGACCTGCTGCGCGCCAACCCGGGCATGCGCACGGCGGCCGCGCAGAAGGCAGTATTCAACGTCACCGCGCATGAACTCCAGCTCGCGCTGGTGCGTGCATGGAAGCTGCCGTCACTGCTGGTGGAACTGATGGACGACAGCCGGGCCGCCACCCCACGCACCCGAAACGTATCGCTTGCCGTCAATCTGGCGCGCCACAGCGCCAAGGGGTGGGACGATCCGGCACTGCCGGACGATTTTTCGGCGGTCGAGGCCTTGCTGCGCGTCAGTCACGAAACCCTGCTCGGCCGGCTAGGCCTGCCGATGGATGGTTCGCGGCCTCTTCCTTCGGCGCTGCCGGACGAGCCTGATCAGCCCTGAACGCCCGATCCGGTTCAGCGGCGCGCTTCCAGCACCTCCCATCGCACCATCGCCTGATCGATCAGCGTGGCCAGTTCACCCAGGCGCGCCGATGCTTTCGCCGCGTCGGTGCCCGTACTGGCCGACAGGCGGTCGGTGAGCGTTGCCTGTTCGGCTTCGAGCGTCGCGATCAGATCAGGCAGCCCGTCCAGTTCCTTCTGCTCCTTGAAACTGAGTTTCGACTTCGCAGCGACAGCCACCGGCTTGTCGCCTTTCACAGCCGGCGCGCTGGCGACTTTCGCTGCTGCAGTGGCGGCCGCCTGCACCGTGGCGCGCTGCGCCACCCAGTCGGTGTAGCCGCCGATGTATTCGCGCCAGCGTCCGTCGCCTTCGTAGGCAATGGTCTGCGTCACCACGGCGTCGAGGAAGGCGCGGTCGTGCGACACCAGCAGCACGGTACCGTCGTAGTCCTGCAGCAGCTGTTCGAGCAGGTCGAGCGTTTCCATGTCGAGATCGTTGGTCGGCTCGTCGAGCACCAGCACATTGGCCGGGCGGGCGAACAGCCGCGCCAGCAGCAGGCGATTGCGCTCGCCGCCGGACAGCGATTCGACCTTGGCACGCGCACGCTGCGGCGGAAACAGGAAGTCACCCAGATAACCGATCACATGCGTGCGCTTGCCGGCGATCTCGACAAAGTCCGAACCCGGGCTGATCACCTCGGCCAGCGTGGCCGAATCGTCGAGCTGGCTGCGGAACTGGTCGAAATAGGCGACCTCGATGCGCGTGCCGTTGCGCACCACACCGCTGTCGGCCTGCAGCTGGCCGAGGATGAGCTTGAGCAGCGTAGTCTTGCCGGCACCGTTCGGGCCGATGAAGCCGACCTTGTCGCCGCGCACAATGCGCGCCGTGAAGTTGCGCACGACCGTTCTGTCGCCGAAAGACTTGCTGACGTCTTCCAGTTCGGCCACCAGCTGGCCCGACGCTTCGCCGCGATCGACCTCGATGCGTGCACGGCCCATCTGGTCACGGCGTGCCTCGCGCCGGGCGCGCAACTCGTCGAGCCGCTTGACGCGGAACTGGGCGCGCGTGCGCCGCGCCTCGACGCCCTTGCGTATCCACACCTCTTCCTGCGCCAGCAACTTGTCGGCGCGCGCCGATTCGAGCGCCTCGGCGGACAGTTCGTCCGCCTTGCGCGCCACGTATTCGGCGTAGCGGCCGGGGTAGCTGCGCAGCTGGCCTCGGTCCAGTTCGAGGATGCGGCTGGCGAAGCTGTCGAGAAAGCGCCGGTCGTGGGTGATCACCAGGCTGGCGCCGCGGAAGTCGTTCAGCAACGTTTCCAGCCAGGCGATGCCGTCGAGGTCGAGGTGGTTGGTCGGCTCGTCGAGCAGCAGCATGTCCGGCTCGGCGACCAGCGCGCGCGCCAGCGCCACGCGCTTGAGCATGCCGCCGGACAGCGATTCCACCTTCGCGTCGCCCGGGAGCGCCAGACGCTCCAGCGCCTGTTCGATGCGCTGTTCGAAGCGCCAGGCCTGATGGTGCTCCAGCGCATCCTGCAGTTCCGACATGCGGTCGAACACGGTTTCGTCGCCGTGCGCCATCGCGTCGGCCACGTCGTGATAATCGATCAGAAGTTGTGCCAGTTCGCCCAGTCCCTGCGCGATCGCGTCGAATACGCGTGCGCCGGGTTCGAATTTCGGTTCCTGCGACACATAGGCCAGCTTCATGCCGGGCTGGCGCCAGAACGTGCCGTCGTCGAGCGCGGCGTCGCCGGCGAGAATCTTCAGCAGGCTGGATTTGCCGGTGCCGTTGCGTCCGATCAGCGCCAGCCGCTCGCCGGGTTCGACCACCAGCGCGGTGTGGTCGAGCAGCGGCACGTCGCCGAAAGCAAGGCAGGCGTTATCGAGGGTGATGAGCGGCATGTTGGGCGTGCAGGACAGTTCATGGGCGGGCGCGCAGTATACGTCCTGCCCTTGTCGATCCTGCTACGCCTCAGCCGGCAGATGACAAAGGCAACGGGCGCCAGGTCAGCAATACACAGCCCAGTGCCGCCTGGGCGAGGCCGAAAACACCGTAGAGCATGGCTGTACCGACTGCCTGTTCCACCGGCACACCAAAGATGGAAAGAACCGCGGCCGCAGCCGCCTCACGTGTTCCCCAACCGCCGAAGCTGACCGGCAGCGCAGCCATCAGGAAGACCGGTGCCGAGGCGGCGGCCCACACCGCGCTCGGCAGGTCGAGATCAAGCGCGCAACCGCAACAGGCAAGCGCGCCGATCGACAGCGCCTGCACCAGCAGCGAGGCAGCCACCTGCAGCCCATACTGACGCAGGGCGTTCGCCCGCCGCATGAGGGCCTGGACGCGCGCCAGCGCCGCAACCCGTCGGCCGCGAAGGACCCGCGTCGACGGCCCTGCGACCAACCATAACGGAGCGATCAGCAGAAGCGGAGGCAGGATTGCACCGAGCAGACTGACAAGAACGAATGGCCCAGGCTGCGCGACATGCAGTGATTGTGCTGCAAACGGCGCTGCAGCCGAGCCGACCACGAGCAGGATCCACAAGCCGCTGGACCGGTCGAGCAGCACGGACACCCCCGCGTCGAGCGACGGCAGACCTGCCCGGCGCAACGTGATTGCGCGGAAAACGTCGCCGCCGATCACAGCACCCGGCAGCAGCGCGTTCAGCGCCATCGCCTTGAAATAGGTCAGCACTGCAAAGCGGCGGCTGACGGAAGCGCCCAGCCAGACTGTGAGCGCGCGCCAGCGCAGAGCAGAGAAAACATTGGACAATACGGCAGCCGCAAAGCCGGCGATCAACCAGTCGCGATCAGCGCGCAGCAGTGCCTCGGCCAGCGACCGCGGATGGGCGAAGTGAATCACCACCGCCAGCAGCACTCCGGCTGCAGCAAGACGCAGCACCGCGCCGCGCGTCATTGCGCGTCAGGCTCCTGCGCGTGGTACTGAGGTCGTCCATGGCCCTCGTGATAGATGCGAATCAGGAGTTCGCCGATGAGGCCGGCGACCACGAGCTGTACGCCCATCAGCAGCAGCATGACGCCCGCCATCAGCAGCGGGCGGCCCCCGATGGCCTCGCCGAACAGCTTGAGCAAGCCCAGCCAGCCCAGGATGGCCGCCCCCGGCATCGCCATCCACAGGCCGAGCGCGCCGAAGGCGTGCAGCGGCCGCTGGCGGTAACGCATGAAGAAAACGATGAGCACGAGGTCGAGAATGACGCGGAATGTGCGGTCGATACCGTATTTGGATACGCCGCGCGTGCGTGCGTGATGACGCACCGGGACTTCGGCGATGCGTGCCCCGGCGTCGCGAGCAAGCGACGGGATGAAGCGGTGCAGTTCGCCGTATAGCCGGATGCGGTCAATGATGTCCCGGCGGTAGGCCTTCAGCGCACAGCCGTAGTCGTGCAGGCGAACGCCGGTCGAGGCGGATATGAGCTTGTTGGCGATCATCGAGGGCAGTCGACGCGACAGCGTCTTGTCCTGGCGCTGCTGGCGCCAGCCGGAGATCATGTCCACATCGGGATCGGTTTCGAGGCGATCGATCATCGCGGGAATGTCCAGAGGATCGTTCTGCAGATCGCCATCCAGCGTCACAACGTAACGGCCACGCACGCGATCGAAGCCGGCCTGAAGCGCACTTGACTGACCGTAATTGCGCACCAGGCGGACCGGCCGCAGCCAGGGGCGCTTTGTTGCCAATCGCGTCAGCAACACACCGCTGCCGTCGCGCGAACCGTCGTCGACGATGATCAGTTCGAAACGGCGGCCCGTTGGTGCCAGAGCTGCGTGAATGCGATCGACCAGATCGCCGAGATTGTCGAGTTCGTTGAACACCGGAACGACGACGGATACCTCGGGTGACTCAGCCGATGCACGCATCGGCACTTCAGGCTGGACGAACTCGATTACTTGGGGCATCTGCGGACGACTCGAAAATTATGAAAGTCATCTTGACGCGTCGCGATTAACGCCGAATTAAAGATGCGCAGCGACACTGAAGTGCAATGAACACTTCATTTGCAATCACTCCGTCGCGCCATGCCCCGTGGCTCCTGCTGCTGCTCTATTTCGGCGCCCACATCCTGTCACGCACGCTGGTGTCCGACGCGCTCGAACTGGACGAGGCCGAACAGGCGCTGTGGACGCAGCAACTTGCCGCAGGCTACGGCGCTCAGCCACCGCTATACACATGGCTGCAATGGACGATGTTCCAGATCGCCGGCGTATCGGTGCTGTCGCTGTCCTTGCTGAAAAACTTACTGCTTGCATCGACCTATGCCTTCGTCTGGCTGGCCGCACGCCGCTTGATGGCCGCGCCGCTGGCGCTGCTGGCGGCAGCCTCCATGCTGCTGATTCCGCAGATCGGGTGGGAGTCTCAGCGTGACCTGACACATTCCGTGCTGGCCACGGCGGTCGCTGCCGCCACGCTGTACGTCGTCGTGCGGCTGATCGAAAAGCCGTGTTCAGTGCTCTACCTCGCACTCGGCCTGTGCGCGGCGCTGGGGCTGCTGTCCAAATACAGTTTCTCCGTGTTTCTGGCAGCCCTCGGGCTTGCTCTGCTGCTGTCGCGCGATACACGACCGCTGCTGCGCAGTCCGTGGATCATCGCTGCGGTGCTGGTCGCTCTGGCGGTGCTTGCGCCGCACGCGCTATGGCTGCTCGACAACTGGCAACTGGCCAGTGCCCGGACGATGGAAAAACTGGGTACGCATGCCAGTCTCACCGCAGGTGTTGCGCGCGGACTGGGCAGCCTGCTCAGCGCCACGCTGGCCACGCTGGCGGCATTCATGCTCGCCAGTATCGCCATCTTCGGGCGTGCCGTATGGCGTGCGGAAACCAACTCGCGGCACTGTCGCCTCTCGCGGCGCTACTTCGGTGTACTTGGTGCGCTGATGCTGGGTATCGTCATAGTGGGTGGCGCTACCCATTTCAAGGGGCGCTGGCTGCAACCGCTGGTGTTCATGGCACCGCTGACCTTCTTCTGCTGCCGTCAGCATCTGGCTGCGCACCCGAGGCTGAGCTGGTTGCGGCGTCTGCTGATCGCGCTCGCACTGCTCTATCTCTTCATGGTCAGCATGAGACCTGTGTTCGACGGTTGGCGTGATCGGCCGGATGAGCTCAACGAACCGGTGGCGGAACTGGCCGACGCTCTGCTCGGTGCCGGTTACGATGAGCACTCGTTGATCGTCACGCACGATCCGGTGCTGGGCGGCGTGCTGCGCGTACGCTTTCCGCAGGCACGGATCACGGTGTGGAAGGAGGGCTTCCCGGAGCCGGCGCCGCGGCGCGCACCGCATCTGCTTATCGGCCGTGGCGACGGGGGACGACGGCTGTTCGAACGCGCCGGCGTGGCAACGGTGCACCGGCTGGCGCTGCCCCCAAGACATGTAGGCCCGGGCCGTCCGCCGATCGAATACCGTTACGCCCTGATAAGTTCAACCGGGGCGCAGGTACAATATTGGCCCGCGGCTCCATAGTTGAATGGATACAACAACCCCCTCCTAAGGGGTAGGTACAGGTTCGATTCCTGTTGGGGCCACCAGCACCGTTCGCCCCCGCCCCTCGCGTTGTCCGCCCGCCCGCCATTCCTGCCCAACCCGGTCAATTCTCACGAACGCCGGTTCAAGACTGGGTCCGGATCGGCCGATTAAGCTCACGTCGAACAATTCCAACATACAGGACACGGGCAATCATGGGCATGCGCACGATGCGGGGCGACGATGTCGCGGTATGGGCAGGTCTGCTGTTGAGCGGCACTGCGGCGGGACTGTCGGCGAGCGGGCTGGTGACAGGATGGATCCACGTGCTGCTGGCGGCAGCGATCGTCAGCCTGATCACGTCGCAGGTGCTGAGCCGTCGGGCGCGTCGACACCATGCGGCCCGTCAGGCCGCCCGCATGGCGGACATCGACCGCAATGTCAATCGCTACGACGAGTTGTGTTCGGCGCTGGCCACCGGCAGTCGCGAACAGTTCCAGCGTCTGCAGGGCTCACTCGAACACAGTCAGGGCATCGTGTCGGGCGCGGCCAGCCGGCTGCGCGAAAGCAGCGGGCAGGACACGCTGCGTGGGATGGTGGAGCAACTGCAGGCATTGGCCGCAGACGAGGAACAGGCGCAGCGCCGCGCTGAAATCGAGCGGTTCGCGGGAGACACCCAGACCGCGCTATCGGCATTCGTCAGCACGGCGGAAAAACTCGGCGCCGACAGCATCGTCATCGCCGAGCGCTTCCAGGGTGTTCGCAGCCAGCTCGATCAGGTGCGACGCCTGATCGGCCAGGTTAACGAAATCAACCGCCAGACCTCGCTGCTCGCGTTGAACGCGGCGATCGAAGCGGCTCGCGCCGGTGAGGCGGGCCGCGGTTTCGCCGTGGTGGCGGACGAAGTGCGCAAGCTCGCGCAACGCACGGAATCCTTCAGCCAGGAAATCGGCACGCTGCTCAAGCATGTGAATGAATCCATCGTCGAAACCGGCCAGGTGGTCACGCAGTCGGCCAGCACCGACATCGGTTCGGCGCGCGCAGCCGAGGCAAATGCGGAACAATTGCGGCGCCGGATGGAGGACATCAACCGCCACGCCGCCCTGCAGGCCGAGCGGGTGAACGAACTGTCGGGCGCCATCCACGACACAGTGATGCAGAGCATCGTGTCGATGCAGTTCGAGGACATGGTGAATCAGGTGCTGGCGCGGGTACGCGAACAGTCGCAACTGATGGCGCACTACGTGAATGGCGTTTTCGACGCGCACCGCGACGTCGAGCAACGCGATGGCGTGTCGCGGGTGACCCAGCGCAACGAGGTGTTGGCGCGCCTGCTGGCCGACGCCGACGCCGCTGCGCAGGTGATGAGCGTGAATGCGATTAACCAGACGGCCATGTCGACCGGCGAAGTCGAACTCTTCTGAGCCGGGGGAACCAGCCTGGGGACGGGCGGCTCAGCCGCGCCGCGCCTCGACCACGCCGTCGACGTCGCGCAGCAGCGTCAGTATTTTCTGGATCTGGCCGACGCTGGCGATTTCAACCGTGAAGCTCATGCGCGCCATGTCGGCCTTTGACAGCGTGCTCACCGCCGTCACATTGATGCGCTCGCGCGACAGCAGTTCGGAAATGTCGCGCAGCAAACCCTGCCTGTCGTGCGCCTCGACCAGCAGGTCGGCGGCGAAGCGCGATTCCGGATCCTGGCTGGCGATTTCGCCCCATTGCGCATCGACCACCCGTTCCGGGTTGCGCGCCACCATGTTGATGTAGTTCGGGCAGTCGCTGCGGTGGACGGCGACGCCGCGCCCGCGCGTGACGAAACCCGAGATCGGATCCGGCGGGGCCGGCTTGCAGCAGCGGCCGAGCTGGGTCAGCAGCTTGCCGACACCTTCCACCAGCACGCCGCGTTCGCCCACGGCACGCGGTGCGCGTGGCTTGATCAGCGGTTCGTCCGGGAGCGGTTCTTCACCCTTGAGTGCAACATGAACCGCGCGTGGTCCGACCTCGCCGTGGGCGCACGCGATCAGCAGGGCGTCGACGCTGTTGTAGCCCAGCTTCTGCGCCAGTTCGTCCAGATTGGTCTGCGTCGCGCCTTCGCGCGACAGCTCGCGCGTGAGCCAGTTGCGGCCCTGCGCCAGCGTTTCGCCTTCCTCGATCTGGGCGAACCAGCGCCGCACCTTCACACGTGCCTGATGGGTCGCGAGATAGCCCTGCTGCGGGTTCAGCCAGTCGCGCGACGGCCCGCCCTGCTTGGCAGCGATGATTTCGACCCGCTGGCCATTGTCGAGCGGCGTATTGAGCGGCACCAGCTGGCCGTTCACACGCGCACCGCGGCAGCGGTGGCCCAGATCGGTGTGCAGCCGGTAGGCGAAGTCGATCGGCGTTGCACCCTGCGGCAGGTCGATCACCTTGCCCTGCGGCGTGAGCACGTAAAGCGTGTCGTCGAGTGCGGCACGCTTGAACTGCTCCACCCACTCCGAGTGGTCGGCGATTTCGTCGCGCCACGACAGCAGCTGGCGCAGCCAGGCGATCTTGTCGTCGTAGTCCTTGTCCTGGCCCGAACCTTCCTTGTAGCGCCAGTGCGCCGCCACGCCCATCTCGGCGTGCTGGTGCATCTCGCGCGTGCGGATCTGCACCTCGAGCGAGCGGCCGTCCGGCGCCACGACGGCGGTGTGCAGCGAGCGGTAATTGTTGCCCTTCGGGTGCGCGATATAGTCGTCGAATTCACGCGGCAGCGGTTGCCACAGCTGGTGCACCACGCCGAGCGCGGCGTAGCAGTCGCGCACCTCGTCGACCAGCACGCGCAGCGCGCGCACGTCGTACACCTCGGCGAACTCGATGCGCTTGGCGCGCATCTTGTTCCAGATGCTGTAGATGTGCTTCGGCCGGCCCTGGATTTCCGCCTTGATGCCGGCACCGGCCAGTTCGGCCCGCAGCCGCGCCATCGAATCGGCGATGAAGGCTTCCCGTTCGAGACGCTTCTCGTCGAGCTGCTTCGCGATGCGCTTGTAGGTGTCGGGTTCGAGAAAGCGGAAGGACAGGTCTTCGAGCTCCCACTTCAACTGCCACACGCCGAGCCGGTTGGCGAGCGGCGCATAGATGTCGAGCGATTCGCGCGCCATGTCGATGCGCTGCTCGTTCGGATTGACCGTGAGCCAGCGCAGGCTCTGCACGCGCGACGCCAGTCGCAGCATGACGACGCGGACATCCGCCACCATGGCCAGCACCATCTTGCGCAGGACTTCGGCCTGGTTGCCGATTTCCGCACCGGTGGTGCTCTTGGTGGCGTGCGAGCGGGTGATCAGGCGCAGATGGTCAAGCCGCTGCAGGCCGGACACCAGCTCGCTGACCGACTGGCCGTACTGTTCGGCGATCTGCTGATCGGCGTCGTCGATGACTTCGTGCAGCGGGAAAAGAAGCGCCGCCAGACGGGTTTCGAGGTCGAGCCGCAGCGAGGCGCAGATCAGCGCCTGACCCACCACGTGCTCGTGCATCGGCTCGCCGGTGCCGAGCGTGCGGCCCGCATAGAGCGTCGCCACGCGGTCGTGGGCGGCTCGCAACGTGGCGGCCTCGGCGTCACCCAGACCGTCGGCCAGCAGTTCGAGCGTGGTGCGGGCGGTATCTGCGCTGACGAGGGAATGGACGACGGAAACCATGTTCGGGATTATCGCTGATCAGGGACGCGGGGGCTTGCGGCGCAGCAGCATGGGCGGATGCGGCGTGGATGTCGTGGGCGGCAACAAAAAGGGGCGACCGATCGCTCGGCCGCCCCGCAGACATCTGTCTCACGACAGTTGTCCCGAATCAGGTCTTCGGCTTGTCCGGTTGGGAGCTCTGGGGTTTGGCGTCGCCGTGCTTTTCGCCCGGGCATGCAATGACAACGCTGGACGACGCAAACATCGCCAGCCCCAACAGGATCGCGAGACGTTTCATCACGGATCACCTCCTTTCATGGTTGCGGAGCCAGTACGATAGGCGTGCCCCCGACCTTACGCAAGCAAGGACCATTGCCAAATGTTTCACTGGCTCAGACGCGCGCTTGCGCCGGCCGACGCCGACCTGCCCGATGTGGCGCCGGACACCTGGACGCGCATCGAGGCGCGGCTGCCCTTTCTCGACTATCTCGATCCGGCCGACCGGCCGCTGCTGCGCGAACTGGCGCGCCAGTTCATCGCCAGCCGGCAGTTCCACGGCGCGCACGACATGGTGCTGCAAGACGACCAGCTGGTCGAGATCGCGCTGCAGGCCTGCCTGCCCATCCTCAGGCTGGGACTGGGCTGGTACGACGACTGGGTGGGCGTCGTGCTCTATCCGGGCGACTTCCTGGTGCCGCGGCAAAGCGTGGATGACGCCGGCGTCGTGCATGAATATTCGGAGCCGCTGATCGGCGAAGCCTGGGCCGGCGGCCCGGTGCTGCTGTCCTGGCAGCCGGACGATCACGCGGCCGACGGCGTGAATGTCGTCATCCACGAATTCGCGCACAAGCTCGACATGCGCAATGGCGACGCCGACGGCCTGCCGCCGCTGCACGAAGGCATGAGCGTGGTGAGCTGGGCCAGGGTGTGGTCCGACGCATACCAGCGCTTCTGCGCAGACATCGAAGCCGGTGTCGAAACCGGCATCGACGACTACGCCGCGGAAAGCCCGGCCGAATTCTTCGCCGTCATGTCGGAATGCTTCTTCGAAATTCCCGATCTGATCCAGGACGTGTGGCCGGATCTCTATGCGCAGCTGGCGCTGTTCTACCGGCAGGATCCGGCGCCGCGCGCCCGCGCCCTGCACGCACCTGTAGACGGCGCCGCAACGTGATCGCCGAACTGCTCGCCTGGTGGCGCATCGACTGTCTGCCCGCGGCCCGGCAAATGGGTTACCGACGCGAAGCGGCGGCGCTCGTCGTGCGCCACCGGCGCCTTCGTCGGCACTGGGCCGATCACCTGGCCCGCACGCGCGCCGTGCTGCGGGCATCCGCGCGGCAGGCAGCCGAGGCGCGCGATGCGCCGAAAATGGGCTGGATCATGGGCGCCGGGTTGCTGCACGACGTGCCGCTCGACGACCTGCTCGAGTGCTTCGAACGCATCGATCTGGTCGACGTCGCCTTCGCGCCGGCGGCACGTGACGCGGCGCGCCGTTACCCGGGGCGCGTCGCCTGCGTGACGCAGGACGTGACCGGACTGATTGCCGATCCCGCGCGCGACCCGCGCCATGCAATGCCGCCGCTGCCCGGTGACGCCTGGTGCGCATCGGTCAACCTGCTGAGCCAGTTGCCGCTGCTGCCGTGCGCCGCGTGGTTGCGGCAGGGCATGGCCGAACCCGAGGTCGAGCGGCGCGGCCGTGCCATCCAGCAGGCGCATGTTGAAGCGCTGCAGCAGGCGGCGCACGCCTGCCTGATCATCGAATACGCGCAGACGCATCAGCCGCCCGGCCCAGCCGACATGCTCCTGCTGCCTGGTCTGCCGGCGCGCCTTGCCGCGTCCGGCTGGCTGCAGCATGACACCTGGCACTGGCCGCTGAATCCGGCCGGCGAAACCGAGCTGCCGGAAGGTCGCGCGATGCAGGCCTGGTCGCGCTGACGCCGCGGCTCAGCGGGAGCTGCGGCCTGTGGGAGCGGCGGCCTGTGGGAGCGGCGGCCTCGCCGCGATCTGAGCAGCGATGATCGTTGATCAGCGTGCGTATCGCGGCGAGGCCGCCGCTCCCACAAAACCTTTACGGCTCCCACAAAACCTTTACCGCTCCCACAAACTGCCGCTTCCACGGGCACGGATCCCGCGACGCTGCGTGCGGCCCCGTTCAGTCGGCTGGCCGGCGCCACACGCTGGCCAGCCAATTCTGCTGTTCGGGCGGCAGGCCGGGCGGGCGGTAGTAGTGGGTCAGCTCTACAAAACCTGCGCCGCCCATGTAGCGGCGCCAACCGTCCAGGTCGTGGTAGCTGCCGTAGCGTTCGCCATTCCACCCCTCCTGTCCGTTGCCGCGCGGATTCGAGCTGAACAGCACGCCGCCGGGCTTGAGTGCGGCGAACAGCTTGCCCAGCACCCCGGGCAGCAGGCGCGCCGGTACATGGAACAGCGAGGCATTGGCGAAGACGCCGTCGAAACGCGCCGGTGGCAGGTCGAGCTCGAGGAAGTTCTGTTCCAGGACCGTGCAGCCGCTGAACGCGCGTGCCATGGCGGCCGGACGCGCGGCGCCTTCGAGCCCGGTCGGGCGGTGGCCCATGTCCTTCAGCGCCTTCAGGTCGCGGCCGGGGCCGCAGCCAAAGTCCAGCAGCTCGAACGGTGGAGCGGCTTCGATGAATGACAGCAGGGCAGCAATGTTCTGGCTCACGTCGTGGTCGCGCGTGCCTTGCCAGTAGTCGTCGGCATGGCGATCGTAGTGGCCCAGCGTGGAGCGGGTGATCAGGTCTGCAGGGTCGGGTGGCTCGGACATGCGGTGCGTTTCCATGAGTGGGTTGGTGCCGACGTCCGCTGCAGTGCAGCGGGAAACCTGCGCGAAAACCTCTACGCTGTAACGGTACGCGCGCCGGCCTTGCTGCCGGTGCGTATTGTGTGCCGATTGCAGGCCCTGCCGCTGCGCCACCCAACAACATTCCAATGAGCGGCCGGCAGACGATGAAACCCCGGCACAGCCCGTGGCCCGCGCCCTGCAGGCGGCGAACCAGGAAAGCTTCGCCAGTGCGGTCAGGCGCCGCGCAGGACGAAGCGTCGACTACCGATGGAGGAGACCGTCATGAAACGTGCAGGAAAGAGCCCCGACTCCGGACCTTACACGAGCGCCGAAAGCCCGTTCGGGTGCGGCGCCGGAACGGGGGAGGGCATCGCATCGGAATTCCTCCCACCCGTTGACGCGCTGCAGGCGGAGAAAACCGGCCTCGGCATCCCCTGGGAACGCGAACTCGATGCGGTCGCGGCCTGGCAGGCGGCCGGCGGCAATGTCGACAGCGAGTGGGATGCCTGCGTGTGGGAGACGCGCTGCACACGATTGCGCGGTACATCGAATGCATCGCGCGCGGCCGGTCCGGATGCCGCGAACGAACCGCCGACCATGGCCACCGTGGTCCGCCTGACGACCTCGCTGGTGTCGCTGCGCGAGCGGCTGTTCCGCATGCAGAGCGAGGTGACCGACGTGGCGCGCGGCGAAATGCGAGAGCGGCGAACGCCGGCCGACGATGCCGATGCGGCCCCTGCGCGCTCGGTGGTGCGCCGCCCGCTCGGCGCGCCGAACAGCGCACGCATCCTGCGGCTGGCGCGCGACTACGTGGCAGCGCTTGATCTTGCGCGCGCCGGCATGGCCAGTCTGGTCGGATTGCAGCCGATGAATGAAGAAGCGGCCGCCGAGCCGATGGTCGACCGTCGCCGCAACCGCGTGCTCATCGACTTTCCGGATCGCCGCTCGGCCGGCTGATCGTCGGGCACACCCCGGCGGGGTGTTGCCGTCTGTTCAGGCCACGGCGACGGCCGCTTCCACGCGGTCGTCGACATCCTCGCCGAGGAAGCCGCCGCTCTGGTGTGCCCACAGCCGCGCGTACAGCCCGCCGCGGGCGAGCAGCGTCGCGTGGTCGCCTTCCTCGACGATGCGGCCGCGATCGAGCACGATCAGGCGGTCCATCGCGGCGATGGTCGACAACCGGTGTGCGATCGCGACCACGGTCTTGCCGGTCATCAGCCGGTACAGGCTGGCCTGGATCGCGGCCTCCACTTCCGAATCGAGCGCACTGGTCGCCTCGTCCAGCAGCAGGATGGGGGCATCCTTCAGCATGACGCGGGCGATCGCCACCCGCTGCCGCTGCCCGCCCGACAGCTTCACACCGCGTTCGCCGACGTGGGCATCGTAGCCGCGCCGGCCCTTCGGATCGACCAGATCGGCGATGAATTCGTCGGCTTCCGCGCGTTCGGCGGCGGCGATCATGTCGGTATCGTCGGCGTCCGGACGGCCGTACAGGATGTTGTCGCGCACCGAGCGGTGCAGCAGCGAGGTGTCCTGGGTGACCATGCCGATCTGCGCGCGCAGGCTGTCCTGGGTGCCGAGCGACACGTCCTGACCGTCGATCAGGATGCGGCCGCCCTCGACGTCGTGAAAGCGCAGCAGCAGGTTGATCAGCGTCGACTTGCCTGCGCCTGAGCGGCCGACCAGCCCGATCTTTTCGCCCGGCCGGATGTGCAGCGACAGGTCGTCGATCACCCTCTCCCCGCTGCCATGGCCATTGCCGTAGTCGAACGTGACATGCTCGAAGCGGATGTCGCCGCGCGTCACGTGCAGCGGCTGCGCGTCGGGACGGTCATTCACCAGCCGCGGCCGCGACAGCGTGTTGATGCCGTCACGCACGGTACCGATCTGTTCAAACAGCGACGCCAGTTCCCACATCACCCAGTGCGAAATGCCGTTCAGGCGCAGCGCCATGGCGGTTGCCGCGGCCACCGCGCCGACGCCGACCTGGCCCTGCATCCACAGCCACAGCGTGGTGCCGGCAGTGCTCGCGATAAGTCCCATGCTGAGGATGTGATTGACGATTTCGAAGCCGGTGACCAGCCGGCTCTGTGCGTACACCGGCACCATGAACTCGCGCATGGCGTCGCGCGCGAACAATGCCTCGCGCGCCGAATGCGAAAACAGCTTGACGGTCGCGATATTGGTATAGGCGTCGGTGATGCGCCCGGTCATCAGCGAGCGGGCGTCCGCCTGCGACTGCGCCACCTTGCCCAGCCGCGGCACGAAGTAGACCATGGCCGCCACGTAGAGCGACAGCCAGCCGGCGAACGGCAGCAGCAACCACAGGTCGAAACTGCCGACCACCGCCACCATGGTGACGAAGTAGATGATGACGAACACCAGGATGTCGGCCACGATCATCCAGGTGTCGCGCACGGCGAGCGCGGTCTGCATCACCTTGGCGGCAATGCGGCCGGCAAATTCGTCCTGGTAGAAACTCATGCTCTGGTCGAGCATGTGCCGGTGGAAGTTCCAGCGCAGCCGCATCGGGAAGTTGCCGGCCAGCGACTGGTGCTTGATCAGCGTCTGCAGGGCGATCAGCAGCGGGCTGGCCAGCAGGATGCCGCCGAGCATCAGCAGGTGGGTGCGTTCCTCCACCCACAGCTGTGCCGGCTCGATCTTGCCCAGCCAGTCGACGATATTGCCCAGCATGGCGAACAGCATGGCTTCGAACACGCCGATCAGCGCGGTACACGCGGTCATCAGCAGGATCAGCCCGCGCATGCCTTCGGTGCCGCTCCACAGGAAGGCAAACAGGCCTTTGGGCGGCGAGGGCGGCGTGCCGTCCGGATACGGATCGACCCGTTGTTCGAAATAACTCAGCAAATCTTTCTCCGAGAGGGACTGCAAGGGTGCGCCGTACAGGCCCGATGGGCGGATTTTACCCGGCCGGTCGTGACAGTCCGCGCTTGGGCAACGGATCGACGGGTTGGTTGCGCCGGCGGATGCCGGCCGGCTTCTACAGCAGAACCACCCGGTCCGGCAGTTCGTTGTGCGGGTGGCCGTCGGGCGGGAAGTGGCGCGCCAGCGCCTGCGTGACCGCCTCGACGCACTCCAGCGCGCCGGCGCGGAATTCGCCGCGCGCGAAGCGTGCTTCGAGCTGCTGGCACAGCACCGCCCATTCGGCGTCGCCGACGCGGGCGCGGATGCCGCGGTCTGCGACGATTTCGATGTCGTGGTCGGCCATCTGCAGGTAGACCAGCACGCCGTTGTTGTGCGCCGTGTCCCAGATGCGCAGCAGCGAAAACACCTCGATCGCGCGCTCTCGTGCGGTCTGGCCGCGCCACACCGCCAGCGGAGCCTGCGCGCCCTCGACCACGAAACGCAGCTCACCCGCGTGGCGCGTTTCGCTGGCCGTGATCGCCTGTTCGATGTCGCGCAGCGTCTCCGCCGGAAAGGCGCGGCGCATCTGCCAGGGCAGATGGAAGGCATGCTTGAGCATGCGCAGCACGGTCATGGCCTCCCTCCGTTCACTTGCTCGTTCGTCCGCTGGCTCATGGGTGTGCTCACCATCGACCCGATGCGCCGCCGCCGCCGAAACCGCCGCCACCGCCGCCGAAACCGCCGCCTCCACCGAAGCCGCCACCCCGCCCGCTGCCGCCCATGCCGCCGAGCCCGCGTGCACCGCCACCGAAAAGCGTGACAAGCAGCGCGATGATGCCGGCGGCGATGGCAATGCCCAGTGCGCCCACCATCAGCCAGGCGACGAAGCCGACTGCACCGCCGGTCACCAGTGCGCCGGGCAGACGGCCCAGCACCGAACGCAGGATGCCGCCCATGGCCAGCGCAATGACGAACAGCACCGGTACATAGCCTTCGATGTCGCCCGCCGATTGAACCGCCTTCGGCGACACCGCCGGCAGCGGCTCGCCGTCGATCACCGACACCATGCGTTCGACGCCGGCGCGCACGCCGCCGTCGAAGTCGCCTTCGCGAAAGCGCGGCGTGATGATTTCGGCAATGATCCGCTTGGCGGTGATGTCGCTGAGCGCGCCTTCCAGCCCGTACCCGACCTCGATGCGCAGCGCGCGATCGTCCTTGGCCACCAGCAAAAGCGCGCCATCGTCGACGCCCTGGCGGCCGAGCTTCCAGGTTTCGGCGACGCGCAGTGCGTACTGCTCGATCGTTTCCGGCGCAGTCGTCGGCACGACGAGCACCGCAATCTGGCTGCCCTTGCGTGCCTCGAAGGCCGCCAGAGACTGTTCAAGCGCGGCCGTCGTGGCCGGGCTCAAAGTGCCGGTCTGGTCGGTGACGCGCGCACTCAGCGGCGGCACCGCCAGCTGCGCGAAGGCCAGTGCAGCGAACAGCAGCAGCGCGCCGCATGCGGTGCGCAGGCCGGACATCAGGGTCACTGCCGGCTCACTGTGCGGCGCCGGCCGGCTTCGCCGGCGCGGTGCCGAAATCCACCGTCGGCGGGCGGGCAATCTCGGCCTCGTTCTCGACCGTGAAGTTCGGCTTCACGTCATGCCCGAACATCATTGCCGTCAGGTTGCTCGGGAAGGAGCGCACCGTCACGTTGTAGTCCTGCACCGATTTGATGTAGCGGTTGCGCGCCACGGTGATGCGGTTTTCCGTGCCTTCGAGCTGCGCCTGCAGGTCGCGGAAGTTGGCGTCCGACTTGAGCTGCGGGTAGTTCTCGGCGACCACCAGCAGGCGCGACAGTGCACTGCCCATCTCGCCCTGGGCGGCCTGGAATTTCGCGAACGCCTGCGGATCGTTGATCAGTTCGGGCGTGGCCTGGATGGCACCGACCTTGGCCCGCGCTTCGGTCACGCGGATCAGGATGTCCTTCTCCTGTTCCGCGAAACCCTTGACCGTATTGACCAGATTCGGGATGAGGTCGGCGCGGCGCTGATACTGGTTCAGCACCTCCGACCACGCCGCCTTCACCTGCTCGTCGCCCGACTGCAGCGTGTTGTAGCCGCAGCCCGACAGCAGCGTGACGGTGAGAAGCGCCAACAGTGACATCCACATCTTGCGCATAGCCTGCCTCCGGAACCGTTTGAACATGACGGTAGTTGGGGGCGAATGCCCCGGATGCAAGAACAATACAGGCTGGATGTGACGGCGCGTTCAACCTTGTGCAGCCGCGGCCTGTGCGACCGGCGAAGTGTGGGAGCGGCGGCCCGTGTGGGAGCGGCGATTCATGTGGGAGCGGCGGCCTCGCCGCGATCGGCACGTTGATCAACGATTATCGCGGCATCCATCGCGGCGAGGCCGCCGCTCCCACAGCCGCTCCCACACGTCGGGCGCGGACTCAGTCGACGGCGCTCAGCGCGGTCTGGCTGAAACCGCCGTCTACATAAGTGATTTCACCGGTCACGCCGCTGGCGAGATCCGACAGCAGGAAGGCGGCGACATTGCCCACTTCCTGGATCGTCACGTTGCGGCGCAGCGGTGCATTCTTTTCGTTGTAGGCGAGCAACTTGCCGAAGTTGCCGATGCCCGAGGCAGCGAGCGTCTTGATCGGCCCGGCCGACACGGCGTTCGCGCGGATGCCCTGCGGGCCGAGGCTGGCAGCGAGGTAGCGCACGGATGCTTCCAGGCTGGCCTTGGCGAGCCCCATCACGTTGTAATTGGGGAGCGCACGCACGGCGCCGAGGTAGGACAAGGTCAGCACCGAGCCGTTGCGCCCCTGCATCATCGGGCGCGCCGCCTTGCACAGCGCCGGGAAGCTGTAGGCGCTGACTTCATGCGCCGTACGGAAGGCTTCGCGAGACAGGCCGTCGAGAAAGTCGCCGTCCAGCGCCTCGCCGGGGGCGAAGGCGATCGAATGCACCAGGCCGTCCAGCCCGTCCCACTTCGTCGCCAGCTGCTCGAACAGCCCGGCGATCTGCGCGTCGTCCGCCACATCGCAGGCGAACACCATCGACGAGCCGAAATCCCCCGCCATCTTGGTGACGCGATCGGTGAAGCGCTCGTTCTGGTAAGTGAACGCCAGTTCCGCGCCTTCGCGATGACAGGCCTGGGCGATGCCATAGGCGATCGAGCGATTGGACAACAGTCCGGTGATCAGTATTTTCTTGCCGGCGAGAAAGCCCATGGTGCGTCTCCAGTATCCCGGCCTGCAGCCGGTCGGGGGAGGGCGGATTATAGGGGAAGCCGGCCCGTGCGCCGACGCGGCGCACGGTGATGGGGACGGATCAAGAGCGGCGGCGCGCCGCAACGCCGGTCAGCACCAGGCCGGCCAGCAGCAGCGCAGCGGACGCCGGTTCCGGCACGGGTGCGGCGGTCAGGAACACGTTGTCGAGGCGACTGTTGTCGAATCCGCTCACGTTGCGATATTCGCCGCGGATGTAAAGCGCCGTCAAGTCGCCAAGCACAGTCGCGAAATCGCTGTCACCGGCGTTCGCGCCAAGAACATTCCCCACACGCCATCCCGTTCCGCTGACCAGCTTGACACTGTAGCCCGTCCAGTCCGTACCCGGGTTGTAGTCGAACTCAAATACCAGCGTGAGCCCGCCACCGATCAGGATGACATCGCTGTTGTCGAACTGCCCGGTCGTCCGCTCCTGGCGAAGGTCGTAGCTCAACATGCCGCCGAAGGCCGCAGACATGTCTCCGAGAAAGCTCGTGGGTGCAACGTAGTACCAGGTTTCGCCAGTGCCGATGTCGACCGCACCGACGTTGCCGCCGGGATTGCCGTTTGAGCCGGACCAGCCGAAATTGCGGGCATCATTGATGAAGGTCCAGCCTTCGGCATCGGTGTCGAAGGTGCTCGATGCAAGCACGTCGGCTCTCGCGGTGAAGCTGACCGCCAGCAGGGCGGGCAGAACAAATGCGTACAGTGTGAGGATGGTAGGTGTCATCGTTTTTCAGCCTCCGTTCCAGGGTTGTTTGGGTGCTAAGCAAATGTCGGACCATTTGAAGAAAAGTTTCATCGATTCAGTCGCTTGCTCATGTCATGCAGGCGGGGTGTAAAGCAGGGCGACACTTGGCCCTGTGCGATCATGGTGCTTTCGCATTTCAGGCCCCCCCTCATGTCAGTGGATCCGGCCCTGGCATCCGCCGCCTGGCAACTGTGGTTCGACGGCTGTGCGCTGCCCAATCCCGGCCGCCTCGGCCTCGGCGCGCTGCTGGTGTCGCCGGAGGGCCGGCGCATCGAGCTGTCGCTGGCCGGCAGCCGTTACGGCTGCAGCAACGAAGCCGAACTCGAGGCGCTCGGAGCGGCGCTCGACCGCGCCCACGCCGAAGGTGCGCGACGGCTCACCGTGACCGGCGACAGCGACTTCGTTGTTCGTCACCTGCGCGGCGAACAGCGCACCGCCGTCGTGCCGCTGCTCGAACGGGTCGTGCATATCGAAGCGCTGCTCGCCCGCTTCGAATCGGTCAGCCTGGAATGGGTGCCACGCCACCGCAACCGCGATGCCGACCGCCTGTCGCGCGCCGCGCTCGGCCTGCCGGACAAGCCGGCGACGGTGCCGGGGCGGGGCCGGGTGAAACGCAGGGCGCGGTAGTCGGAGCAGCGCCAGGGCGATTGCTCCCCCCTAATGTTTCTCCGTTCCGGAGCCGATAAACAGGACGGACAGCAGATTCCCTTGCCATCGGGATCGGCTCCATTTTCCTGACGGCGCAAAGCGGTCGGTCGAGATCACCCAGACACGCGACAGCCTGAACCAGCATGAAGCACTCCGCACACCTGCCGCAGTCCGACCTGCCCGACAACGTGCTGCGGACTGTCGACCCGTCGCGTTTCCGCACAATCCTGATTGTCACCATCGGCGCGCTGATGATCGGTCTGTACGTTCTCGCCGACCGGCTCGCAGCGCGCACCGAGGAAGATGCGCTGCACCGGCTGGCGAGGTCGCATGCCGACTTGCTGATTTCCTTCCGGAATTTCTATTCGTCGCGTCTGCTCCCGATTGTCCGTGAGCATTCGAAGCTGATGATCACGCACGATTACAAGTCCAGGCCCGGAGCCTTGCCCATACCGGCCACCATGACGCTGGATCTGGTCGATGAGATCGCCAGGTCGAACCCGGAGATGAACCTGCGGCTGGTCAGCCCCTATCCATTTCCCTGGCGCAAGGTCACGCTGGACGCCTTCGAGACCGAGGCGCTGGCTGCGCTCCAGGCCAGTGGCAAGGACGAGTTCCTGCGTCTCGAGGATGCGCCTGGCGGCAAGGTGTTGCGCTACGCCGCACCCATCCGGCTGGCTGCGTCCTGCGTCGGTTGCCACAACGTCCATCCGGATAGCCCGAAGCGGGACTGGAAGGAAGGAGATGTCCGCGGGATCCAGGTCATGTCGCTGCCTCTCGAAGGTTTGTCCTACGACAGTCACCCGCAGCATTTCCTGTTCGCCACCCTGCTGCTGCTCGTGTTCGCTGCGGCTGGCGGGGCACTGATCTGGCTGCATGGCCGGAATGTCCATGCCGTGCTTCTGGCGCAGGCGAACGCTGAAGCCCTGCGTGACCGCCAGCGCGCCCTTGATGCGCATGCCATCGTCAGCATCACTGATGAGGCCGGGACCATTCTCTACGCCAACCAGCAGTTCTGCGTCATTTCCGGCTACGGCCCGGAAGAACTTCTTGGCCGGAATCACCGCATCCTGAAGTCGGGCGTCCACCCGGACACCTTCTACAGGGAACTATGGGAAACGATCTCCCGCGGAGAAATCTGGGAAGGTGAAATCTGCAACAGGAAGAAGGACGGCGGTCTTTACTGGGTCAAGTCGACGGTGGTGCCTTTCCTCGACAGGCATGGCCGCCCGCGTCAGTACATCGCCATCCGAACCGACATCACCGCACGCAAGGCGGTCGAAGCCGAGCTGATTGCCAAGCGGACAGAAGCCGAGGCAGCCAGCCGGGCCAAGAGCGCCTTTCTTGCCAACATGAGCCACGAGATACGAACGCCCATGAACGGCATCATCGGCATGACGGATCTCGCGCTGGACACCGACGCCGAGGCCGAGCGGCAGGAGTACATGAAGATCGTCAAGAACTCCGCGGAGTCCTTGCTGGGCATTCTCGACGACATTCTCGATTTCTCGAAGATCGAAGCCAACAAGCTGATGCTCGAACACGTCGGTTTCGGCCTGCACCAGACGATTTCCGAAACCCTCAGAACCCTCGGTCCGCGCGCCGGCCAGAAGGGCGTGGAGCTGATCTGCGACGTCGCGGGCGATGTGCCTCAGTATGTGCTGGGCGATCCGACGCGTCTGCGTCAGGTGTTGATCAATCTGGTCGGCAATGCCATCAAGTTCACTGCCAGCGGCGAAATTGTGGTGACGCTGGCTGTCGAGGCGCAAACCGATGCGGCGGTCACCGTGCAGGTGGCGGTGCGCGATACGGGCATCGGCATCCCCGCCGACAAGCTCGACAGCATTTTCGAGGCCTTCTCTCAGGCAGATCAGTCAACCACCCGCCGATACGGCGGCACGGGTCTCGGGCTGTCGATCTCGAGCCGTCTGGTCGAGCTGATGGGTGGCCGCATGAGTGTCGACAGTGAAGTGGGCAAGGGCAGTACTTTTCACTTCACAGTGCTGCTGGGCTTGGATGCCACACCGGTCACGCCGCCGGCGACCGAACCGTTGGCCGGCAAGCGGGTGCTGGTGGTCGATGACAATGCCGTCATGCGCGAGATTCTCCGGCGTCAACTGGCTGGCTGGGGCATGCAGGCGACAGCAGCCGGTTCCGGGGCGGAGGCTCAGGATCTGTGCATTCGCCACGACTGCCGGCCGGATCTGGTGCTGATCGACCAGCAGATGCCGGAAATGGATGGCCTCACCCTGGCGGCGTGGATGCGCGAGCAGCCAGATCTGCGAAGCACGCCTATGCTGATCCTCTCGACCGGCCCGCTGAAGAACGATGCGGAACGCGCCCGCGGCCTGCAGTTGAACGGTTACCTGACCAAGCCGCTGACCGATGTCGATGTGCTCCAGGGCGTGAAACGCGCGCTGGGCATGGACATGGCCGCTGTGCCGAGCCGCGCTCAAGCCGCGCAGCCGCGAGCCGCGGAACGTGTTCTCGATGTACTGCTGGTTGAAGACAATCCGGTCAATCAGCAACTTGCAATCCGGCTGCTGGAAAAGTGGGGGCACACGGTCACGCTGGCCGTGCATGGCCGGGAGGCCGTGGGTCGGCTCGGCGCGGGCGAGCGATATGACCTGGT
Organism: Methyloversatilis sp. XJ19-49; assembly: GCF_024580145.1. GTDB lineage: Bacteria > Pseudomonadota > Gammaproteobacteria > Burkholderiales > Rhodocyclaceae > Methyloversatilis. The sequence goes on along the minus strand of NZ_JANINI010000005.1, from coordinate 147,413 downwards.
CCTGATGGACATGCAGATGCCGGTCATGGGAGGCATCGAAGCCACCCGGCTGATCCGAGCCCACGAAGCCGAATGCGGCCTGGCGCGAGTGCCGATCATCGCGATGACTGCCAACTCCATGCAGGGCGACCGCGAACTGTGTCTTGAAGCCGGCATGGACGACTATCTGAGCAAGCCGATCAGTCAGGTCGAACTGGTGGAAAAATTGCGTCTGTTTTCCCCGCCCCTGCCGGCACGCGACAGCATGCAAGCCTAGGACCGCGTCCTTTCCAGACTTCGGTTGAGTTTTCTTGACTCGTGGCGCCGCTGTTTCAGGCCATTGTCGTGAAACCTTCAAGAAGCGTGCATACCCTGTCGACCGATATCGATGCCTGCTCGCCGGGCATGAACTCACCGACAGGAAGCCGTCATGCCACGAACCGTTCCGGACCACCTGCGCACCGGCCGTTCTCCGACGTCCTCCGTTCTGCTGTCGCTGCTGCTGGCGCTCGGTACCGGGTCGGTTTTCGCCGCGTCAGAGAATTCCGGGGGCGCGGCCGGCTTGCCGGGGGCCTCCGGCGCGGTGGCGGGCCAGGCCGGAGAATCGGGTGGGGCCGGTGAGTCGGTGTCGCTCCGCGTCGGGCCGAACGCCGATGAATCGAATTCAGGCACGGCGAGCGCTGGCGGGGGCGGTCACGGCGGAGACGGCGCGGCCGGCTCCGCGCTGAAGGCCGGGGGGCGGGGCGGCGACGGCGGCGCAGGCGGCCTTGCCGATGTCGCGGTTCATACCGGGCTCGACAGCTTGTCCGCCGTATCCGGGGCGGACGCAAAGGGCGGTCGCGGTGGCGATGCCGGGCGGGGTGGCGCGGATGGAGGAGCAGGCGCCGGCGAGGGCGGGCACGGCGGGGCCGGCGGCAATGCGACGGCGAATGCGGTGGCAGGATCCGCAACGGCCAACTCGGTACAGGCGCGGGCAGAAGCCCGGGGCGGTGACGGCGGGCGGGCGTTCGGGCTCGGGCGCAGCGGCGGGCAGGGTGGCAAAGCGCACGTGACGGCAGGGGCCATTACGAGTCCGGAGTACGGCTTCGCTGCTGTGGATGCCACCGCTTACGGCGGTCACGGCGGCCATGGAGAGGCTGGCGCTGCCGGAGGACAGGGCGCAGCCGTCTTTCTCGAAAACGCGGTGGGCGGCAATGGGCCCACCTCACTTCATCTCTCACAGAACGCTTGGGGCGGCAGCGCGGGAAATTCAGACAGCAGTTTCGCGGGCATCGCCGGTGAAGCAGGGTCTCGGTTTGTTCTGGGCAGCGCAGACGCGCCGATCATCATTGCCCGCACTCTGAATGTGGGGCTGACCGCCCGTGGTGGCCATGGAGGTGACAGCAACTCCGGTCTCGCGAGCAGCGGTGCTACTGCCAGCAGCCTGCTCGACATTCATGCAGGCAGCGGTTTGAGAGCGACCAGTGAGGCATTCGGGGGGCATGGTGGTGGCGGCGGCAGCGCCTCTCAGGCCGGGGATGGCGCCGCAGGCGGCAGCGCCAGTGCATCCGGGTCCGTTCGCAACACGTTCGACGAGGCCACCAACCTCAGTGTTTCTGCGCGCGGAGGTGATGGCGGGCATGCCTACGGAGGCGGACGCACGGCAGGGCGCGGCGCGGACGTGACACAGATACGGGGTTATGTGGAAGCCGCAGCGGGCGACGCCCGCTTAAGTGCGTCTGCGACCGGAGGGCGCGGGGGCGACGGTCATGACGGCGCTCGGGGTGGTGACGGCGGCGATGCTCACCTCCTCAATGCGGTGGCTGTGCGGGCTTTCGGAAGCGTCAGTCTGTCCCAGCATGTTGCTGGCGGGAGCGGCGGTCAGACCGGTCAGACCTTCGAAGGCATGGCCGCGAAGGGTGGGCATGCATCGTCCGTGCTCGAGTCGGCCGACATGACGTCACGCTCACTCTTGATCTCAAGCTCTGCGTCCGGTGGCGCCGCGGGTTCCGTGCAATTCGGAACGACGTTGCAGGGTGGCAACGCGCGAGCCCACGCGGGGCATTCCAGTCAGCAGACCTTCGACCCGCGTCCGATCGAACTGCGTGCGGCCGCCGGCGGTGGTGCCGGCAGCAGTGTGACCGGTCATGGGAGTGGCGGTGAAGGCGGTCATGCCGAAGCCACTGCTTTCGGCGGCGACGCAGGCGCATCGATGCGCATGACGGCATCGGCAACGGGCGGCGTCGGCGGCGATGGACGGGGCGTCGGTCAGCGAGGGGGTGGGGGTGGGGGCGTTTCCGTTTCAGTGCGGGACGATCCTCTGGTGTCCAGGCATCACCTGAACGCCGAAGCCACTGCGACGGCGCGTGGCGGCAACGGNGGGGGGGGGGGGGGGGGGGCGTTTCCGTTTCAGTGCGGGACGATCCTCTGGTGTCCAGGCATCACCTGAACGCCGAAGCCACTGCGACGGCGCGTGGCGGCAACGGTGGACGAGGGCTGGCCGGTGCCGATGGCGGGCGCGGCGGCTCCGTCTCGCTCTCGGATGCTTTCACTGGCTTCACTCAGGGCTTCGTCAGACTGGAACAGGAGGCCTATGGCGGCAACGGGGGTGAATCCGAGGACAGCTTTGCAGGCATGGCAGGACAGGCGTTTTCGATATTGACCCGGCGAGCGCCTCCTTCCGGCGCGCACCCCGGAGATGTCCTGCTGGCCGCTTCCTCGAACGCCCAGGGCGGCCATGGCGGCGATTCAGTTCGTGGCATCGCAAGCCGAGGTGGCGATGCACTCAGTTTCGTCGACGTGTCCGCGACCGAGATACGGAGCGTGTCGAGCCACGCAACCGGCGGCTGGGGTGGCGAAGGTGGCAGTCGCACGTCTTCTGGCGATGGTGCTGACGGCGGGAGCGGAACAGCCGTGGCAATCGGGCATTCCCTCTCGGGCACGGTGATCCTGGGCGCAACGTCAGCGGGTGGCCGAGGCGGGACCGGGCATGGTGCAGGACGACAGGGCGGGAACGGAGGTAAAGCGGGCGCAGCCACCGTATTCGCCCAGGCCCCGTCGGGCCGAGCCTCGGTCAGCGCTTCCGCTCTCGGCGGCGATGGCGGCACTGGTAACGATGGCGCGAGCGGGGGACGTGGGGGTGAAGCCCGCCTCGACAACGCGGTCAGCGCGAGCATGGCTCGAGAACTGTCCCTCCTGCAGACAGCTCAAGGTGGTTGGGGCGGATATTCGGCACTTGCGAACGCTGGTGACGGCGGCGATGCAGTGACGATACTGGAAGCCGGCCACGCACCTTCGCACCGCCTGCAGCAAAGCAGCAGCGCACGCGGCGGAGTCGGGGGAACGACCACAACTGGGCGCGCCGGCGCTGGCGGCCAAGCCCGCGCGACAGCCAGCGGCGGTGCAGCAGGTGACGTTCTGATGAGCGCGTTCGCGACCGGCGGTGACGGCGGGGGAGCCAACAGCGCCGGACGTGCCGCAGCGGGGGGCGCTGCCGATGCCAGTGCGCGCGGTGTGGGGGACGCAAGTGCAACAGTGTCCGCAACCGCCCGCGGTGGTAAAGGGGGCGCAGTTTCTGCCAATGGGGGTGAGGCGGGTCATGGCGGTACCGCCACGGCGCGCGCGCGCGCGGAGTCCGCGTTCGGCCGAGCCCGCGCAACAGCAGAAGCCATCGGCGGCGACGGTGGGCGCGGTCGCAACGGCGGGGGTGGGAACGGCGCTTCGGTATCGCTCGAGAACAGCGTCAGCGGCAACGCGTGGTTTGGTCTGACCCTGGACCAGGTCGCTCGTGGCGGCAACGGTGGTGTCGGTGACGTGACTGGCGGTGCAGGCGGCAGCGCTTACAGCGCGCTTGAAATCGGCAGCGCGGACGCACCGATTCAGGCCTGGACCCTGCACATGGTCAGCAGCGCCTACGGTGGCATAGGTGGTTCCGTCCGCAGCGGCGGTGTAGCTGCGGCGGGCGGGGAGGCGTATGCGATCGCAGCCGCGTTCGGCAGTCACACCTCGAGCGTGGTTGCTGCGTCCCAGGGTGGAGCAGGTGGCGAAGGAGATGTATTCACGGGTCGCGCGGACGGCGCCGTCGGCGGCACAAGCAGAAGCGTCGCCCGTGCAAGTACGACGGACCACGGCACTGCGCGCGCAACCGCCATTGCATCTGGCGGACGAGGTGGCGATGCCAAGCGGCTGGGTTCCCTGGCGGGGGCCGGCGCGCATGTCGAGCAATCGACGGCGTATGGCCGGTCTGCGTTCGGAGATGTGAATGTGTCGGCTACCGCCGGTGCGGGTGGCGGTGGTTCCGGGAACTTCGGGGCAAACGGCGGGCGCGGTGGCGATGCACGAATGATCGATGCCGTCAGCGGCAGCACGCTAGGTCGTCTTTCGCTGAGTCAGACGGCGGATGCCGGGTCGGGCGGTTACTCCGAAAACCGTCTGGCGGGCCATGGCGGCAGTGCGCTTTCATCACTCACCTACTCGGACGCCAACGCGCAGGACCTCGCCGCCGTGGTCCGGGCAGTCGGTGGTCGGGGCGGACGGGCGGGTGCCGGCAGCGGGCATGCCAATGGCGGCGATGCGATGGCGTCGCTGACGCTGAACTCAAGCCGGCAGGGCAGCCTGGTCAATGGAGAGGCCCGGGCTGAAGGCGGCAACGCAACCGGCACCGGCCTTGGTGGTGCCGCGCGCGCCGTGATAGCCGTGTCGGGAGAGGGACACGTCAGCAGCGTCGGGTACGCATCGGGTGGGCTTGCGTCACCGGGGCGGGCGGGGGCAGCCTCTGCGGAGGTGGCAGCCATCAGTACCCAGCGCGGTGGAAGTGCGCGTGCCGAGGCCACTGCGCTGGGTGCAACGCATCAGTCCGATGCCCTGGCCCGCGCCGATCTCGGCGCCCCGGGCCGAGCGGAGGCGTCGGCTCATGGTGACGGCAGCGCCGGCCGGGCGCTGGCACAGGCCGGCGTTCAAGGTGGAGCAGGGCGCAGCGTCAGCGCCAGCGCGCACAGCGATGTGTCGGGCCAGACCGACAGTCACGCCCGCGCCGTCATGGGTGGTTCGCTTGATTTGTGGCTTGACCCGATAGCGCCCGCGGCCGGTCTAGGGGCGTTCTCCTACGTCGTTGCGGGCTCTGGCGAATCCGGCGGGGCGAGTGCGGGCATGCACGCCCGACCGGACGTCCAGCTTGTGCCGAGCGTGATCGGCCATGGCAGGATGGGCGCAGGTTACGGCGGCGCGGCGAGTGGCGTGCGCAGCTACTCAGCCAGCGCGGTTTTCACCTTCACGCAAGAGGCGCGCAGCGAACTCGTCCTGGGGATGCTCGACTTCACTGCGAACGGGCGGGGCGATGACTTCACCTTGCGTTTCAGTGTGACCCACTTCGATACAACCCTGTTGGAACATTCTTTCAGTGGTTTGAGCGCCGCCGAAAGCTGGTTTGCCGACCAGACCCTCCATCTCGGCACATTCGAAGGCGAGACGGAAATCGGCCTGCACCTGACGCTTACCGGGGATTTCGCCCAGTCCGCCGACTTCAGTTACATGCTCTCTGCACCCGTGCCCGAACCCACAAGCGCAGCGTTGATGCTTGCCGGGATCGCGCTGCTGCGCTTTATGGCGCGGTGGCGCAGTGCGCAACAGAGCTCTCCAGATCCGGAAGACTGGACGTCCTGAGCACCCAGCCGGCCACTGTCGTGGTGCTGCCGCCGACTCAGCCCAGCGCCCATGCCGCTGCAGCCGCATAAACCGGGATACCGATGAGCAGGTTGAGCGGGAAGGTGACGCCCAGACTGAGCCCGAAGTAGAGAGCCGGGTTGGCTTCCGGTATCGCGGTACGCAGCACGGCGGGTACCACGATGTAGGACGCGCTGGCCGACAGCACCATGAGCAGGGTGGCGTCGCCGGCGCCCATGCCCAGCGCGGCAGCGAGCGTCAGGGCGACGGCGGCGTGCACGACCGGGGCCACGGTGGCGTAGACCAGCAGCCAGCGTGACGCCTTGCGCGCCAGGTCGAAATTGCGCGCCACCATCAGGCCCATGTCCAGCAGGAAGAAGGCCAGCATGCCCTTGAACAGGTCGCCAGCGAAGGGCTGCATCACGGCCTTGCCGGCTTCGCCGCTGAAGTAGCCGATGACCATCGCGCCGATCAGCAGCAGCTGTGCGCCGTCGGTGAAGGACTCGTGCAGGATGCGGCCGATCGGTGTGCCCGGTGCGCCAGCGCCTGCCGTCATCACCGCCGCGCCGCCGCCGGAGGCCACCACGGCGGGGGTACTCACGGCCTGCCGCGCCGCATTCGCGAGCAGCACGGCCATGATGATGGCAGGTGATTCCATCAGCACCATGGCTGCTGTCATGTGGCCGCCGAAAGCGGTGCCGGTATTGTCCAGATACTGCGTGGCAGTGACGAACGTGACTGCGCTGACCGAGCCGTAGGATGCGGCCACGGCCGCTGCGTCGAAGCGCGACGCCACCCGGCGCAGCAGCAGATAGCCGATCGATGGCACCAGAAAGGCCATGAAGACAGCTGCAGCCAGGCCGGCTGCCACGCCGGGATTCATGCCGGATTGCGCCAGGGCGAAGCCACCCTTCAGACCGAGCGCCATCAGCAGGTAGAGCGACAGGAATTTCTTGATCGGCTCCGGAATGTCGAGGTTGGAACGCAGCGTGCCGGCCAGAACGCCAAACACGAAGAACAGGATCGCGGGGTCGAGCAGTGTGTGCATGGGGGCAATCTCCTTTCGCCCCGGATGCTAGGTTGTGCAGCTCATCGAGTAAAATCGATTTTGGTGTCTCGCAACATAGATAAAAACTTATGAATATAACCTTCAGGCAATTACGTCTTTTCCTGGCGCTGGCCGAAACCGGGAGCGTGAGCGGCGCTGCGCGGGCGGTGCACGTGACGCAGCCCACCGCATCCATGCAGCTGAAGGACATGAGCGAAGCCGTCGGGCTGCCGCTGTACGAAGTGGTGGCGAAGAAGGTGTATCTGACCGACATCGGCCAGGAACTGGCAAAGACTGCGCGCGCCATCGCACAGTCCTGGGACGCCTTCGAGCAGGAGGCCGATGGTGCCCGCGGCCTCACGCGAGGCAAGCTCAGGGTCGCGGTCGTAAGTACCGCGCAGTACTTCATGCCGCGCCTTCTCGGCAGTTTCTGCGCCCGGCATCCGGCGATCGACGTGTCGCTCGAAGTGCTCAACCGCGACGGCGTGGTGCAGCGCCTGCGCGAAAACATGGACGACCTCTACATCATGTCGATGCCGCCGGCCGACATGGACCTGAGCGACGACATCTTCATGACCAATCCCATTGTCGTCGTGGCGCCCGCCGACGATGCGCTCGCCAGCTCATCTTCAGTGCCGCTGGACGCTCTGCGCAGCCGCCGCTTCATCCTGCGCGAACGTGGCTCCGGCACCCGCATGGCGGCCGACCAGCATTTCCGCAGCCACCGCTTCCGTCCCGACATCCGGCTCGAACTGGGCAGCAACGAGGCGATCAAGGAAGCCGTCGCCGGCGGCCTGGGCATCGCCGTGCTTTCGCGCCACGCGCTGCACGGTCTGGACGGCGAGCACGGCGTGAGCGTGATCGACGTCGACGGGTTTCCGGTGCTGTCGAACTGGCACATCGTGCATCCGGGCGGCAAGAAACTGTCGCCGCTGGCGCGCGCGTTCAAGGCGCATCTGTTGGCCACATGAACGCGTGCCCTGACTACGGACTCCGTGTACTCGAAGAGGCCAGGGCGACCGGCTGCGTTACAACATCGTCGTTGAAAGCAGGACCTTTCCTCGCGCACTGCGATCGTCTGCCGCGATTTCATGTCGGCTGACGACGCGACGCGCGTGTCCGAGGCACCCGCCGAATGCGAACAACGACGGACGGATCAGACGCGCGCTCGACGTGCGGCAACCGTGCCGATCAAGGTGAGCCCAGCCAGCATCAGCGCATGGACCTGCGGCTCAGGTATCGGGATGGCGACGCCGAAGGTACCCGACCCCGATTCGACGACAGAAAGTTCCTGCGGCAGGATCAGATTCAGGAAAGCCGTGTTGCCGAGATCACCCGATACGGTGAAGCCTGCTGGCACCCGGGTTGCCGTAAAGCTGACAAAAGCCTCGAATTCCATATCGATTGCCGAGCCAGGCGCCGCGAACGTCAGCTGGCGTGTGACGCTCAGCGTATCGTTGATCTCACCCGCCGCGGTGTAGCGGCTGGAGTCGGTCGTATTGAGTCCGACCACGGGGCCAAACGTCAGCAGGCTGTTGGCGCTGACATCACCCGATACGCCAGAAGTCACCAGATTTCCCGTCACCACGAGCTCAAGCGTGACATCGAAGGTGCCGGCAACCGCCGAGGTGAGCGACAGCACATCCTTTGCCTGGGCATAGACGTTGATCAACGGCACACCGAAGCCGGAAAAATCGGTACCGGTCGGATTGGTCAGGCTGCCGCCGACCTTCAGGAGCTGGTTGCCGATATCGGAGACGGCCATGTAGGAGAAGCTGCCGGTCGTGCCGCCGGAAATGCTCACCACAGAGCGGTCGTACGGCAGATCGATTTCGGATTCGATCGCGTTGGCCAGCGGTGCATTGGCGCCGAAGGCGTCGGTATCGACGAGCGCCCGCACTTCCAGACCTACGTTGTTGACCAGCACTGCGGACGCCACGCCGCTGTGCAGGGATGTGATCGCCGCGAGAGCAATACCCGTCAATACGTTAGAAGCCTTCATGTCTGCCTCCTGGGGAAATGGATGTCACGCAATCCGGGTGACCGTGACCCTTCCTCATGCTGGGCGATCATCTTGATGCCCGCCATATGCCCTCGAGATTCAGTGTGCAGATATTCACGGGGAATGAAGAGAAACACAAAACTGCAACAAATCACAATGGCGCCCGGTGCCTGATACCTGCAGGGCAGGGCAGGGCAGGGCAGGGCAGGGCAGGGCAATGCTGTGTTGCATTGGGAAGAGATCGCTTCCGCGAACAGCGAGGTCCTTTGTCGAAGCGGAACTTGTCTGCGATGCAGGCGTTGGTCGAGCAGCTCGCCGAGGGGCTCTCCTTGTGGGAGCGGCGAGCCGTGCTCGCCGAAACCCCTCGCCGCGTACGCACTCTGCACAACGATGGTCGTGACATGGTCGCGGCGAGGCCGCCGCTCCCACAGGGGCCGGTGCAGATCGCCGCGGGTCGCCACTCCCACAGGGAAGGCGCCGATCCGATCACAGGGCCTGGCCCGTGACCGGAGCGGGCGCCACGTCCGCGCGAACCCTTGCGGTTGCGCGGTCGCGGCGGCCGGCCTCAGGCCAGATCGAAGCGGTCGGCGTTCATCACCTTGGTCCAGGCGGCGACGAAGTCGTGCACGAACTTTTCCTTGCTGTCGTCCTGCGCATAGACCTCTGCGCAGGCGCGCAGGATGGAGTTGGAGCCGAACACCAGGTCAACCCGGGTGGCGGTCCATTTCACCTGGCCGGACTTGCGGTCACGGATTTCGTACAGGTTGCTGCCGGCCGGCTTCCACATGTACGCCATGTCGGTGAGATTGACGAAGAAGTCGTTCGTCAGCGCGCCGACACGGTCGGTGAATACGCCGTCCATGGTGCCGCCGTGGTTGGTGCCGAGCACCCGCATGCCGCCGACCAGCACGGTCATTTCCGGCGCGGTGAGGCCCATGAGCTGGGCGCGGTCGAGCAGCAGCTCCTCCGGCGTGACGACATAGTCGCGCTTCTGCCAGTTGCGGAAGCCATCGGCCACCGGTTCGAGCACTTCGAAGGATTCGACGTCGGTCTGCGTCTGGGTCGCATCGCCGCGACCCGGCGCGAACGGCACCGGGATGCCGAATCCGGCCGCCTTGATGGCCTGTTCGATGCCGATATTGCCGGCCAGCACGATCACGTCGGCCAGACTGGCGCCGGCGGCCGACGCGATGGGTTCGAGCACGCCGAGCACGCGGGCGAGGCGGGCCGGCTCATTGCCGTCCCAGTCCTTCTGCGGCGCGAGGCGGATGCGCGCGCCATTGGCGCCGCCGCGCAGGTCCGAGCCGCGGAAGGTGCGCGCGCTGTCCCACGCGGTGGCCACCATGTCGCCGACCGACAGGCCGCTGGCGGCAATCTCCGCCTTGACCGTGGCGACGTCGTAGCCGGTGTTGCCGGCGGGTACCGGGTCTTGCCAGATCAGATCTTCCTGCGGCACTTCCGGGCCGATGTAGCGAGCCTTCGCGCCCATGTCGCGGTGGGTGAGCTTGAACCAGGCGCGCGCAAATACCTCCGAGAAGTAGGCCGGGTCGGCATGGAAGCGCTCGGAAATCTTCCGGTAGGCCGGGTCCATCTTCATCGCCATGTCGGCGTCGGTCATGATGGGGTTGTGGCGGATGGCTGGGTCTTCCGAGTCGACCGGCTTGTCCTCTTCGCGGATGTTTACCGGTTCCCACTGCCAGGCGCCGGCCGGGCTCCGCCGGAGTTCCCAGTCATAGCCGAGCAGCAGCTTGAAATAGCCGTTGTCCCACTTCGTCGGATGCGTGGTCCATGCGCCTTCCAGACCACTGGTGACCGCGTTGCTGCCGACGCCGCGAGTGCTGTGGTTCATCCAGCCGAAGCCCTGTTCCTCGATCGGCGCGCCTTCCGGTGCGGGGCCGAGCAGTGAAGCATCGCCATTGCCGTGGCACTTGCCGACGGTGTGGCCGCCGGCGGTCAGCGCGCAGGTTTCCTCGTCGTCCATCGCCATGCGGGCGAAGGTGACGCGCACGTCGTGCGCGGTCTTCAATGGGTCGGGTTGACCGTCGACCCCTTCAGGATTCACGTAGATCAGCCCCATCATCACGGCGGCAAGCGGGTTGTCGAGGTCGCGCTGGCCGGAGTAGCGGCTGTTCGGGTTGTCGGACTTCGCCAGCCATTCCTTTTCCGAACCCCAGTAGATGTCCTTTTCCGGGTGCCAGATGTCTGCGCGGCCGAAGCCGAAGCCGAAAGTCTTCAGGCCCATCGATTCGTAGGCCACCGTTCCGGCGTACAGGATGAGGTCGGCCCACGACAGCTTGCTGCCGTACTTCTTCTTGATCGGCCACAGCAGGCGTCGTGCCTTGTCGAGGTTACCGTTGTCGGGCCAGGAGTTGAGCGGGGCGAAGCGCTGGTTGCCGGTGCCACCGCCGCCGCGGCCATCGGCGATGCGATACGTACCCGCTGCGTGCCACGCCATGCGGATCATCAGGCCGCCGTAGTGGCCCCAGTCGGCCGGCCACCAGTCCTGGCTGTCGGTCATCAGCGCGGTGACGTCCTTCTTGAGCGCCGCGAAGTCGAGCTTCTTCACCTCTTCCCGATAGCTGAACGATTCGCCCATCGGATTCGTCTTGCGGTCGTGCTGGTGCAGGATGTCGAGGTTCAAGGCCTTGGGCCACCACTCCATCACGGATAAGTCGGCCGATGTGGCGCCGCCGTGCATGACCGGGCATTTGCCGGCGGACTCGTCTCGTGCATTCATCGTGCTCTCCTTTGGTAGTGACCCCGGTGCGTTCGCTCCGGCTGAGGTCATGCAAAAAGCCCGAATCGACGTGTCGGGCGATTCTTGAAATGGATGAGTGGAAACAGATCAACCACTGCACCTGAAAGCTCGGCACGGCCTGCCCCGGTCGGTTGCCTTCCGCACGGTTCAATCCGTTCCCGCTTGACGACGATGCACGGTCACTCGAGTTTCGTAGATGCCCCGTGGGTGACCGTCGTTATTTTCTTTAGAACGGCATCAATGATCAATGCGAGGTGCCGGGCGCCTATCCCGTCAATCAGATTTCATGGGTGATGCGCTTCAGTCAGGCCCCGGGTTTGCGAAACTGCGCCAACCGGTGCAACAGGAACTGCGGTCGGCGAGGGCCCGACGCCGCCGGTGTATCCGCTTGACGGTCCGGACCTTCGGCCTGCGATGTATATCGGAAGGTCTGGTTGCGCGTGCTGGCGCCCTCGGTCGTGTCGCGCCCGTCCGGAGGTCACCCTTGAGTCAGGCGTCGATCACCGGCCGCGAATCACCGCTTGATCACGCGCGTCGCGGCCGCCGGTGTCGGTCATCGAATTCCGGCGGTCGGCGGCGTATCCAGCGGATGAAGGCGGCGATGTCGGGGTGTTCGCGCAATCGTTCCGGCGTGGCGAAATCTCGCGCCAGTTCGTCTTCGCCCAGTACGGTATGCAGCTTGCGGTGGCAGATCCGATGCATCAGAACCGTGATGCGCCCGCCCTTCGACTTCGGCACCAGATGGTGCTGATCCACCACGGATCCGGCGCGCATCGGTCGCCCGCACAGCGGGCAGGGCGCGTCTTCGCGCAGGCGCATACGGCCGCCGTCCAGGGGGGTCGAGTCCGGGTTACGTGACATGGCGACCCAGTGACCGGGCGTGACCCCACGCAGTTCCGGGCGCTCGGCGCACCTGCGTGACGATTGGGTGATGTTCGCGTGACACGGGGAACTTCATAGCGCACGAATATTCTATCCGCTGCTTCGTCCGTGGACGGAGCCGTGCGCGTGATGCAACGCATCCGGTCCGCGCGCGCAGGGAGGATAGACGCGAGAGCGACACCACATCGACACGAGGCCGGCCCACCGGCCCACGACCACTCTATCCATTCAGGAGCGTACCCATGATGATCAGGAAGATTGCAGCCACTGCAGCACTCGCGGCCGTGGCCGCTTCCCCGATGACGGTCAGCGCGGCATTTCCGGTCGAACCCATCGGACCTACGGTAACCGTGTTTACCGCCACCCCCACGCTGGTCGGTGCCGGTGTGTCGGTGAGTGCTCTCGGCCTGGCTTCGCTGACAAGCGATGCGTCGGGCAATCTGGTCGGTCTGTTTCCGATCACCGGGGGGCTGCTCGATCCCGATCTTTCGAACGCTACCGTGGAGCATGTCGGCAGCGGCTTGCGCCTCTCGCGCGACGGCATCGATGTCGATCTGCAGAACTTCCTGATCGACACCACGCTTGCGGTCGATACGATTTTCGGCAGCGTTACATCCGGTCAAACCTTCATTCCGTTCGCACCGCTTTTCTCGTTGTCGGGCATGAAACTGGTGGTGACCGACCCGGGTGGCGATGCGTTGGCCGCTTTTCTCGGCATCCCCGATTTGGGCGGTGCCGAGGTCGGTTTCGCACTGACCAGCCCGGTCGCCGCTGTGCCCGAGCCTGAAACCTACGCGCTGCTGCTGGCCGGCCTGGGCCTGATCACGCTGGCTGCGCGCCGGCGTACGCAGAAAGGTTGATCGCGCGCGCGGACGGCGAGCAGTGAAGTTCCTGTGGGAGCGGCGGCCCCGCCGCGATCAGTGCCGCGGTGGTCGTTGTGCAACGTGCGTATCGCGGCGAGGCCGCCGCTCCCACAGGCCGCTGCTCCCTCAGGAACACGACGCCGGTTCGTTTTCCCTCGGAATGCGTTCAGAAGGGCAGCGCGAGCTGCCCTTCTTCCGTGCCGGGGGCGGCACCCGTTGCCGGGAGTGCGTCGGCCCGCATCAGGTGGCCGGCACGCACGCCGAGCAGGCGGAAGCGCCGGTCGAGTGGCATGCGCTTGACGCACAGCGTTGCGTGATGACGGATCGCAGGCGCATCGCATATGTATACAGGCAGCGTGATTTCACGCGTCAGGATGCTGAAGTCATCGAGCCGCAGCTTTGCTCCGATGGACTTTGCAACATAGCCCTTTCTCTGCAGGTCTTCCGCCAGGCGCTCGCACAGACGGGTGAAGATCTCGCCGAGTTCGGTACGGTCATGGCGCGCATGCAGGTCGCGTTCGAAAGTGGTTTCGCGGCTGAGTGACTTCGCTTCGCGCTCGGTCACCAGCGGCCGGTCATCGCGACCGTGCGCAGCGGCGGTCAGCCAGCGGCCATAGCTCTGGCCGAACTGTTCGATCAGCCCGTGCGGTTCGGCCGCTGCAAGTTCGCCGATGCTGCGGATGCCGAGCGCTTCGAGCTTCGCACTGGCTTTCGGACCGATGCCGTTGATGCGTCTGGCCGGCAGCGGCCAGATGATCGATGGCACATCGGCTTCGGTCAGCAGCGTGATGCCATGCGGCTTGTGCAGATCGGACGCCAGCTTGGACAGCAGCTTGTTCGGCGTGATGCCGATCGAGCAGCTGAGGCCGGTTGCCGCGTGCACGGCCTGCTGGATGCGTAGCGCGATGGCGCGCACGCCGCCGTGCGGGTCGTCGCCGACGGCATCCTGCGCGCCCGGCAGGTCGGTCAGGTCCATGTAGATTTCGTCGATGCCGCGGTCCTCGATCAACCGCGCGTGTTCGGCCACGGCGGCCTTGAACAGCCGCGAGTTGAGTCGGTAGGCGTCGAAATCGACCGGCAACAATACGGTGTCGGGCGCCAGTGCGGCGGCTTTCATCAGGCCGATGCCGGAATGCACGCCGAAGGCGCGCGCTTCGTAGGTGGCCGTGGTGGCGACGCCGCGGCCCGCATAGTCGCGCAGCCGGGCAAAGCGGCGCGTGCCGTCGGGCAGCAGTTCGGGCTGATGGCGGGCACCACCGCCCACCACCATCGGCAGGCCGCGCAGCTCGGGGTAGCGCAGCAGTTCGACCGAGGCGAAGAAGGCGTCCATGTCGAGATGGGCGATCCAGCGGCGGGTCATGGCGGCAGGATCAATTCGGTTTGCTGCTTCGCGGCGCGACCTGCGGTGGCGGCTGGCTGGCCTGCTCCAGCGCCTCGCGCACGCGCTCGATGTCGTGCGCGCGCAGGCCGTCGACCAGCGCGCGCGAGGCGTCGAGCCGACGTTCGGCGTAGCGACGCAGGCTTTCGAGCGTCGGTGCCGATGGTGCTTCCGGACTGAGGCGCAGGTCGGTCAATTCGTCAAAGCGCTGCTGGTAGGCGTCGGCCACTTCGGATTCGATGCGCCCGGCAAGTTCGTCGAACGACGCGCCGGACGACTGCGCATCGCCGAGCAGCTGCGTCCAGCGATCGGCGATACGCTTGTCCTCGCCGATGAATTCGCGGATTTCGCCGCGTGCCATCACCTCTTCGCTCCAGCGATAGCGTGGCGACGGGATGCCGATGATCATCAGCACCAGCGCGGTGACCAGCGTGAAGCCGGCCAGCCATTGCCCGGCCGAGGCGGTATGTGTGCGATAGCGGCCAAGCAGCGGCTTTGCGCTGTCGCCCAGCGGTTGCGCCAGTGCCGCACCGGCCAGCAGGCCTGCGATGAAGCCGCCGATGTGCGCACCGTTGTCGATGCCGGGGATCTGGAAGCCGAGGAAGATGGTGATGGCCGCGAACAGGCTGGCACCCCAGAAAAGACGGGTGAATTCGCGTCGGTCCAGCGTATCGCGCTGCTGCCACAGAAAGCTCAGCAACGCGCCATAAACACCGAAGATGGCGCCCGATGCGCCACCCGATACCGCGCGGTCGCCTTGCGAAATCAGTGACAGCAGATTGCCGGCCAGACCGCTCAGAAGATAGATCGCGATGAAGCGCGCCGGGCCGAACATGCGTTCGACCAGTCGTCCGCCGTCCCACAGCGACAGCATGTTCATGCCCAGATGGAACAGCCCGAAGTGCAGGAACAGCGCGCTGCCCAGCCGCCACCATTCGCCGTCCTTGGTCGCCGGACCGAAATTGGCGCCCCAGGCGAACTGCACGTCGCTCGACGAATGCCACAGGCCGGCGCCATACAGCAGCATCAACGCGAACACGCCGACATTGAGCGCGATCAGCGTGAGTGTCACCGGAATGCGCCGGCGGCGCCGGATCAGCTGGTCGAGCAGGGGCAGGGGGGCGGGTGTCACGTGAGGCAGTGCGTCATGCGGGAGTGGCTCGAGCGTAGCACTGCAGTCCGGCGGCAATGATCACCATCGTGTATCCGTTTGCGACGCGTCCGGGCGGAAGTCGCTGTGGTACTCGGCAGTGATATCGACCAGAGCGCGTGCGTCGACCACTGATGCCGATTGGCCGGGCTGTCGGGTCAGCGACCGAATTCGGTCATGTCCAGCAGGTCGCTGATCAACTCCAGACGGAGCAGCGGATCGGTCATTTCCATCATGCGCTGGCGGTCCTCGGCCGGTACCGGCAGCAGTTCGCACCAACGGTTGGCTACCCAGCCAGCGGCGTCGAAGCGACGGGGTTCGAGGATGGGCGACACCTCGGCCGATTCGAACACTTCGAGCATGCGCACCAGATTGGCCGCGACATAGGCCAGGTCCGAAGGCACCTTGACATGCGGGTCGTCCGGCAGCACTTCGATGTCTGCCATCCACAGACCGTGCGGGGTCTGCTCGCTGGCCGTCACCTTGAAGCGCGAGGTGCCCCGGGTGACGATTTCGATCAGCCCGGGCTGCGGTGTCTGGTAGTCGATGATTTCCGCCAGTGTGCCGATGGCGTGAAAGCGCTCGCCGGGCGTAGGGCCGGGGCGCTGCACGTCCTGGCCCTGGGTCAGCGAAACCACGCCGAAGGGCTTTCCGCTCTTGTGGCACTGCTTGATCATCGTCAGATAGCGGACCTCGAAGATGCGCAGCGGCAGCATGCCGTCGGGAAACAATATGACGCTCAGCGGAAACAGCGGAATGGCGTCGGGAGAAAGTGAAGTCGTCATGAGCGGGCCTGTAGGCTGGGTTCGCTGCGGCGGCAGGCGATTTGTTCGATATCGGCGACGAGCGACGCGGCTTCGCGCTGCAGGTGCTTGTGCTGAGCCGGAGTGAGCGAGGCCGACAGCGCCGACAGCGCTTCGGCCGCGCGGGCACGATTGGCATCGAAGGCGGCGGAGTAGCCCGGCGTGAAGAGGTTGCCGGGCGACACGAAAAGGGTTTCGAGGTCGCTGATCACGGCGTCGCGTTCGGCATTGCGGCGCGCCAGCACGTCGGCCAGTGCCGTTTGCCAGCGACGGCGGCTTTCCATGCCGTCCTCGCCGTTGCTGCGCACGTCGCGCGCCCAGTCGTCGATCAGCGCCAGCTGCGACGGCGTGAGTTTGCCGAGCCATGCCTCGCTGCGTTTTTTCATGCGCTTGGCGCGCTCGCGCACCAATTCGTCGCGCGGTGGCTCGACCCAATCTTCAACATAGTCACGGTTGCTCTTTTTCATCCGCTTGTTGAATGTCTCGATCTGCGCCGGTGTGGCGCCCACCATCAGCGGCCCGACTTCACGTGCCGCGCGGCGGGCGATGTCGTGACCGAATACCAGTGCCTGGTCGATGTGCGAATTCGCGCGCTCCACGCTCAGGCCGGCGCGCAGGTCGGCATCGACCGTGCGCAGCCATGCCGAGTATGCAGGAAGCTGGGTCGCGCAGTGCCAGTCGACGAGCCGCGTGACCGCCGGCTCGACCACTGCACGCTGCGCCGAATACATCGGCAGGTAGTCATCGAGTCGCCACGCGATCAGGCGGTCGAGCTGGTTGTAACCCATCTGCACGAAGCTGCAGCCGGCGAGCGCGAGCGCGACGGCGAACGCGGGAAGCAGCGCTTTCATGGAGCGGACACGGGAACGGACCAGGTTCATCGGCGGGCGGGAAGGTGACACATCATCTGCATCCTAGACCGAACGCCGCGGTATCGGTTCGCCGAGTGGGCCGACGGTACGCCAACCAAATCTCGCCGGAAACCTTTTTCCGCCTGCCCGCTCACAGATCGGAGCTCGCCGCCTACAATCCTCCCATGATCCGACTGCGACCGCTGCACCGCTCCTTGTGCCGACTGCTGGCCGCGTCCCTGGCTCCGATGCTGCTCAGTGGCTGCGGCGAAGTCTGGAACAACCCTTATCCGGCGGCGGAAAGTGGTCGCAACATTCTGTACACGGCGTTCACCGACCGACCCAAGCACCTCGATCCGGTGCAGTCGTACAGCGAAAACGAAATCACCTTCACGGCGCAGATCTACGAGGCGCCGCTGCAGTATCACTACCTCAAACGACCGTTCGAACTGACCACCGCCACGGCCCAGGCGATGCCTCAGCCGCGCTTCTACGACCGCGACGGCCGCGAGCTGTCCGCCGATGCGACGGCTGCCGACATCGCCGAGTCGGTGTACGACATCCGCATCAAGCCGGGCATCCGCTACCAGCCGCATCCGGCTTTGGCGCGCGACGAAGCCGGCAAGTACATCTACCACTCGGGTGGCCCGGGCGCGCGGCTGACCCTGTACGAGTTCGAGCAGACCGGCTCGCGCGAGCTCGAAGCTGCCGACTACGTCTACCAGATCAAGCGGCTGGCGCACCCGGGTCTGCATTCGCCGATCTTCGGCCTGATGAGCGACTACATCGTCGGCCTCAAGGAATTCGGCGACACGCTGAAGGATGCCGCGAAGACATTGCCGCCCGGCGCCTGGCTGGACCTGCGCCAGCACGCGCTGCCGGGCGTCGAGGTGATCGACCGCCACACCTACCGCATCCGGCTGAAGGGCAAGTACCCGCAGTTCCTGTACTGGCTCGCCATGCCCTTCTTCGCGCCAGTGCCGTGGGAGGCCGACCTGTTCCACGCCCAGCCCGGCATGGCGGAGCGCAACCTCACGCTCGACTGGTACCCGATCGGCACCGGCCCCTACATGCTCAGCGAAAACAATCCGAACGCGCGCATGGTGCTGACGCGCAACCCGAACTTCCGCGAAGAAACCTATCCGTGCGAGGGTGAGGAGGGCGACCGCGAAGCCGGCCTGCTGGCCGACTGCGGCAAGCGCCTGCCGCTGGTCGAACAGATCGTGTTCACGCGCGAGAAGGAACAGATCCCCTACTGGAACAAATTCCTGCAGGGCTACTACGACGCGTCCGGCATCAGTTCCGACTCATTCGACCAGGCGGTGCAGTTCGGCCAGACCGGCGAAGTCAGCCTGAGCGACGGCATGCAGGCTCAGGGCATCCGGCTGCAGACCTCGGTATCGACGTCCACGATGTACATGGGCTTCAACATGCTCGACCCGGTGGTCGGCGGGATGGCGGAACGCGGCCGCAAGCTGCGTCAGGCCATCGGCATCGCGCTCGACCAGGAGGAGTTCATTTCCATTTTCCAGAACGGCCGCGGTCTGCCGGCACAGTCGCCGCTGCCGCCCGGCATTTTCGGCTATCGGGGCGGCCGCGAAGGCAGCAACCCCAGTATGTACGATTGGGTGAATGATCAGCCGCAACGCAAGTCCGTTGACGAAGCGAAGCGGCTGCTGGCCGAAGCGGGCTGGCCTAACGGTCGCGACGCGAAAACCGGCGAGGCGCTGGTGGTCAATCTCGACACCACGGGCACCGGTCTCGGCAGCAAGGCGCGCATCGACTGGCTCACCAAGCAGTTCGATCAGCTCGGCGTGCAACTGGTGGTGCGCAGCACCGACTACAACCGCTTCCAGGAAAAGGTGCGCAAGGGCGCCGCGCAGCTTTTCTTCTGGGGCTGGAACGCCGACTACCCGGACCCGGAAAATTTTCTGTTCCTGCTCTACGGCCCGCAGTCCAAGGTGAAGGTGCAGGGCGAGAATGCGGCAAATTACGAGAACGCCGAATTCGACCGCCTGTTCGAGAAGATGAAGGCGATGGACAACAGCCCGGAGCGGCAGGTCATCCTCGACCGCATGCTGGCCATCCTGCAGCACGACGCGCCCTGGGTGTGGGGCTTCCACCCGAAGAGCTACGGCCTGGAACACAGTTGGGTGTTCAACCGCAAACCATCGACCGTGGCCAACAACACGATGAAATACACCCGCATCGACCCGGAGCTGCGCGAAGCAAAGCGCGCCGAATGGAACCGTCCGGCGCGCTGGCCGCTGGTCGCCGGCGCCCTGCTGCTGCTCGCACTGGTGTGGCCCGCCTGGCGTCACTGGAAGCGCTCGGAACAGGCGCGCGCTGTGGGGGCGTCGGCATGAACTTCCTGGCCCCTGTGGGAGCGGCGATCCACTGCAGGCTATGCGGGCGGCGAGCGGCACTTGCCGAAACCCCCGCTCCGTTCCACGGCTGGCCCTGCATGGCCAGCCGGCTCCGCGGGCGGCGAGGCGTGCTCGCCGAAACCCCCGCTCCGCCCTCGCCGCGATCGGCACCGGCCCTGTGGGAGCGGCGGCCTGTGGGAGCGGCACTGTGGGAGCGGCGGCCTCGCCGCGATCGTGCAGCGATGGTCGCATTGCAAAGTGCGTATCGCGGCGAGGCCGCCGCTCCCACAGGCCGCCGCTCCCACAGAGACAGCTCCCACAGAGACAGCTCCCACAGAGACAGCTCCCACAGAGACAGCTCCCACAGAGACAGCTCCCACAGAGACAGCTCCCACCATCACCGGTCCCTCAGGCACGTCGCTGATCAGGCGCGCTCCCGGCGCGCGTTCGAAGGCGCCGCACGATGATCGCCTACATCATCCGCCGGCTGCTCTATGCCATTCCCATCCTGATCGGGGTGAACCTGATCACCTTCCTGCTGTTCTTCGTCGTCAATTCGCCGGACGACATCGCGCGCATGCAGCTGGGCGCGAAGCGGGTGACGCCGGAGGCGATCGAAAAGTGGAAGGCCGAGCGCGGCTATGACAAGCCGCTGGTGTGGAATGCCGCCGCGTCGGGTGTGGCGAAGGCGACCGACACCATCCTGTTCGACAAGTCGATACGCATGTTCGCGCTGGACTTCGGTCGCGCCGACGACGGCCGCGACATCGCGCTGGAAATCCGGAGCCGCATGGGGCCCAGCCTCGCCATCGCGATTCCGACCTTCATCCTCGGGCTGTTCGTCACCGTCAGTTTCGCGCTGCTCCTGGTGTTCTTCCGCAACACCGCGCTGGATGTCGGCGGCGTCGTGCTGTGCGTGGCGGCGATGTCCATTTCCGGGCTGTTCTACATCATCGGCGGACAGTATCTGGTCAGCAAGGTGTGGAATCTGGTGCCCATTTCCGGCTACAGCGGCGGGCTCGACGCCGGCAAGTTCCTCATCCTGCCGGTGCTGATCAGCGTGGTCGGCGGCATCGGCGCGTCGGCACGCTGGTACCGCACGCTGTTCCTCGAAGAGATCAACAAGGACTACGTGCGCACGGCGCGCGCCAAGGGTCTGTCGGAACTGCGCGTGCTGTTCCGGCATGTGCTGAAGAACGCGATGATCCCCATTCTGACCGGCGTGGTGGTGGTCATTCCGCTGCTGTTCATGGGGTCGCTGCTGCTGGAAAGCTTCTTCGGCATCCCGGGCCTGGGCAGCTACACCATCGATGCCATCGGCTCGCAGGATTTTGCCGTGGTGCGCTCCATGGTGTTCATCGGCTCGGTGCTCTACATCGTCGGTCTGCTGCTGACCGACATTTCCTACACGCTGGTCGATCCGCGGGTGAGGCTGAACTGATGTCCCATTGTTCACTGCATTCGTTGCCCGCTGCGAGGCACGGCTGACATGGATTTCAAACCGCTCCTTCTGTGGTCCGACATCCTGCTGTGGGCGATGGTCGCCGGCTGCATCGCGCTCGCCGTCTACTGTCGTCGGCAGGATTACCTGCGCCGCGCCTGGCGGCGGGTGGGTGAGTCGGGCGTGGCGATGGCGTCGGCGACGATACTGGCGGCCTTCATCAGCGTCGGGCTGCTCGATTCTCTGCATTTCCAGCCACGGCTGCCGGCGCAGGAAGGCAGCAGCGAAGTGCAGTACGCGCCCGAGGTGCTGTCGGTGCTCGACGCGCTGGTGGCCGACCTGCGGCTGAACAAGGAAAAGACCTACTCCGCGCCGCTGGCCACGCACGCCTTCGCGAAGGAAACGATGGAGCGCGACGGCGTGCAGACGCGCGACTACCCGCGACTGAAGTGGGGTGGCGCGCACCTTGAAGATGTGGCCGGACGCGACAGCGATCTCGCGCGCCGCGCAGCAGGCGGTGCGTTCTACGGCCTGCTGCTGTGGGCGGTGGTGGTCGGTGTGGCGGTCGGATGGATGGCGCTCGCGCGCGGTGCCCCCTACGGCGCCACCTGTCGCACCGTGTGGCGGCCGGACACCGCGGCGACCCGGCCGATCGCCTGGCGCGCAGTGTTCGTGACGCTCGCCGTGCTGTGCGTGATCGGCGGCGTCACCGCAGCCTGGTCCGCGGGTTACCACGTGTTCGGTACCGACAAGGTCGGGCAGGACGTGCTCTATCTGTCACTCAAGTCGGTGCGCACCGCGCTGCTGATCGGCACGCTGACCACACTGGTGACGCTGCCGCTGGCGGTCGCGCTCGGCCTGATCGCGGGTTTCCGCGGCGGCTGGTGGGACGACGCGATCCAGTACCTCTACACCGTGCTGAACTCCATTCCGGGCGTGCTGCTGATTGCCGCCATGGTGCTGATGATGCAGGTCATCATCGACACCCACCCCGAATGGTTCGAAACCGCCGCCGAACGCGCCGACGCCCGGCTGCTGGCGCTGTGCTTCATCCTCGGCCTCACCTCATGGACCGGCCTGTGCCGGCTGCTGCGCGCCGAGACGCTGAAGCTGCGCGAACTCGATTACGTGCAGGCGGCACGCGCCTTCGGCGTCGGCGACGCGCGCATCATGGCGCGCCACATCCTGCCGAACCTGATGCACATCGTGCTGATCGCGCTGGTGATGGATTTCTCCGGCCTGGTGCTGTCCGAAGCCGTGCTGTCCTACATCGGCATCGGCGTCGACAGTTCGATGAACAGTTTCGGCACGATGATCAATGCCGCGCGTCTCGAGCTGTCGCGCGAGCCGGTCGTGTGGTGGTCGCTGGCCGCCGCCTTCGTGTTGATGCTGGCGCTGGTGCTGGCGGCCAACCTGTTCGCCGACGCGGTGCGCGACGCCTTCGATCCGCGCTTCCAGTGGCGCGCGCGGCGCATCCTGAAGAAGGTGGCAGCATGAGCGGACCCGACGTGAGACACGCCGTCGAGCCGCTGCTCGACGTGCGCGGCCTGGTTGCCGAACTGGATACGCCGGCCGGCATCGCGCGCGCGGTCGATGGCCTCGACTTCGAGGTGCGTGCCGGCGAAACCATGGCGCTGCTCGGCGAGTCCGGCTGCGGCAAGTCGATGACGGCCGGTGCGCTGATGCGCCTGCTGCCCGACGTCGGCTACATCGCCGGCGGTTCGGTGAAGCTGGCCGGGCGCGAACTGACCACGCTGACCGAAGCGCAGATGCGCGAAAGCCGCGGCAGCGACATGGCGATGATCTTCCAGGAGCCGGCGACCAGCCTTAACCCGGTGCTTACCGTGCTGCAGCAGATCGGCGAGGTGCTGGCTACCCATCGCGGCCTGCGCGGCGCACCGGCGCGCGCCCGGGCGCTCGAGCTGCTGAACGCGGTCGGCATTCCCGACGCGGCGCGGCGGCTCGACGAATACCCGTTCCAGTTTTCCGGCGGCATGAAGCAGCGCGTGATGATCGCCATGGCGCTGGCCGGCGAGCCGCGCCTGTTGATTGCCGACGAGCCGACCACCGCGCTCGACGTGACCATACAGGCGCAGGTGCTCGACCTGCTGGCGCGGCTGCAGCGCGAGCGCGGCATGGCGGTGCTGCTGATCACGCACGACCTCGGCGTGGTGGCGCGCATGGCGCACCAGATCGGTGTCATGTACGCCGGCCAGCTGATCGAGCAGGCGCCGCGTGCCGCCTTCTTCATGCGGCCGGCGCATCCGTATTCGAAGCTGCTGTTCGATGCGCTGCCGGATGCCGCGCGCCACGGCCGCGGTGAGCTGGCGACCATCCCCGGTTCGGTGCCGCCGCTGACCACCGCCTTCTCCGGCTGCCGCTTCGCCGACCGCTGTCCGCAGGCCTGGTCGCGCTGCCATGACGAAGCGCCGGCCTGGCATGAGGCGGGCGAGGCGCAGCGTGTGCGCTGCCATCTGTACGACCCGGCGGAGACGGCGCGCGCTGCGCCGCTGGCGACGGCGGTGACGCTGGTCGCGGCCGATGGCGGCATCGAGGCAGCGCAGGCGCCCTTGCTGTCGGTACGCGATCTGAAAGTGCATTTCCCGATCCGTCGCGGTGTGCTGCAGCGGGTGGTCGGTCATGTGCGGGCGGTCGATGGCGTGTCGCTCGACATCCGCCCGGGTCGCACGCTGGCGCTGGTCGGTGAATCAGGGTGCGGCAAGACCACGGTGGGCAAGGCCATCCTGCGCCTGATCGAACCGACCGGCGGCACCGTGAGCCTGGATGACCAGGATGTCGGTAGTCTTTCGAAGAGCGCGCTGCGCAGCCTGCGCGCGCGCATGCAGATGGTGTTCCAGGACCCGTACGGCTCGCTGAACCCGCGCATGCGGGTCGGCGAAATCATCGGCGAGGGCATGGGCGCGCTGCAGCAGGGCGGCGACGGCGTGGCGGTGGCGCGCCTGCTCGAACAGGTCGGCCTGCGTGCCGACATGGCCGATCGCTATCCGCATGAGTTTTCCGGCGGCCAGCGTCAGCGCATCGCCATCGCGCGCTCGCTGGCGGTGCAGCCCGCGCTGATCGTGTGCGACGAACCCACTTCCGCGCTCGACGTGTCGGTGCAGGCGCAGATCCTGAACCTGCTGGGTCGGCTGCAGCGCGACATGGGGCTGGCCTACCTGTTCATCACGCACAACATTGCGGTGGTCGAACACCTCGCGCACGATGTGGCGGTGATGTACCTCGGGCGCATCGTCGAGATCGGCAGCGTTGACCAGGTGCTCGGCGCGCCGCGTCATCCCTACACGAAGGCGCTGCTGTCGGCCGTGCCGCGTGCCGACCTCGACGCCGCTGCCGTGCCGCAGAAGCTCACCGGCGACCTGCCGTCGCCGGCCGATCCGCCCTCAGGCTGCCATTTCCACCCGCGCTGCCCGCGCGCACAGGCGCGCTGCGGCACGGATGCGCCGGTGCTCGAAGGTCATGATGGTCGCCAGGCTGTGGCGTGCTGGTTCGCGGACTGAACGCGCTGCGGCGAACCGCGGGGTTTTTGTGGGAGCGGCGGCCTGTGGGAGCGCCCCCTGTGGGAGCGGCGGCCTCGCCGCGATTGTGCCGCGACCATCGTTGTGCAGAGTGCGTATCGCGGCGAGGCCGCCGCTCCCACAGGGCAGCCACCACAGGGCAGCCACCACAGGGCAGCCACCACAGGGCAGCCACCACAGGGCAGCCACCACAGGGCAGCCACCACAGGGACAACTCCCACAGGTCGCCGCGCCGGCATGGCGCAAGCCCGACCGCTACTTGCCTTTCGCTGGTTTCCCGGCCGGGATCACCGACTTCTTCCGTGCGGCAGGTGCGCTGACCTTTTTCTTCTGCGCGCCCGACTTCACGGCTTGCGTGTTCGAGACTGGCTTGATCGGCACGCTCACCCAGCGCCCGTTGCGCTTCACGCGCTTGTACTTTGGTTTGTCGACACCCAGGCGCGGCGCTTCTTCGGCGTTGCCGCCGTCGAGCGACAGGCTGCTGTTTTCGTCCGGCACCAGCAAAGTGCTGCCCGGGCCGATGCGCACGGTCGGGGACAGGCCGTTGAAGCGGCGCAGCCGCCATTCGCTGACACCAAAGCGGCGGATCACCGTGGCCAGCGTTTCCTTTGGCCCCAGCGTATAGGTGCGCCAGGGCGCGCCGGCGGTCGGTGCAGCGTCCGGGTTGCGGTTGTCCAGATTGGCCATGAAGGTCTCGACCGCATGTGCAGGCAGTACCAGTTGGGCGCCGCCCTTGCCAGTGCGGATGACCGGCCGCTTGTGCTGCGGGTTCAGCGCCTTGATTTCGGCCACCGGCACGTCGGCCAGTCGGGCAGCAGTGGCCAGGTCCATCGATGGCGCTTCGGCCACCTGGGTAAAATAGGGCTTGTTCTCGACCGATTCGAGTTCGATGCCGAAAAGTTCGGGCTGCGCGATGATGTTCTTCAGCGCCTGCAGCTTGGGTACGTAATGGCGGGTTTCGGCCGGCATGTTCAGCGAGGCATAGTCGGTCGGCAGGCCGGCCGCCTGGTTGCGCAGCACGGCGCGCCCGACCGCGCCTTCGCCCCAGTTGTACGACGCCAGCGCCAGATGCCAGTCGCCGTGCATCTCGTAGATCTTCTGCAGGTATTCGAGCGCTGCCTGGGTTGAGGCGACGATGTCACGCCGGTCGTCGCGCTGCGCGTTCTGTTCGAGTCCGTACAGCTTGCCGGTGGACGGAATGAACTGCCACAGACCGGACGCCTTGGCGACCGACAGTGCCTCGGGGTTGTACGCGCTTTCCACCATGGGTAGCAGCGCCAGCTCTGTCGGCAGGCCGCGCTTTTCGATCTCCTCGACGATGTGGAACATGTAGCGCCGGCCCCGTTCGGACATGCGGCGGAAGTAGTCGGGTCGATTCAGATACCAGGCCTGGTGTTCGGCGACCAGCGGATGGTCGAGGTCGGCCATGCCGAAGCCCTTGCGGATGCGTTCCCACAGGTCGTCCGGCGGCAGGGTGAGGTCGACCGGTTTGATTTCATCTTCCGGTGCCCGGACGATTTCGGTCGGTTCCGGAAAGGGGATCGGTTCGGCCTTGCCCGGTTTGATGCCTGGTGTGCGGCTGGTGTCACCCGGTTTCTTCATCACACGGCTGCGTTCCGGCGTGCTGACGGATGACCGTGCAACGGACGCGTCGCCGGAATTCTCGCTGACCACACCGGTGGCCGCGCAGCCGGCGAGCAGCAGGCCCGACAGCAGGAGTGCGGCGCGGCGCAGGAGGGAATCGATGAGAAGCGGCATTGCTGCGAAAGAGCCAAACCCCGAATGCTAGCCACCCGGAGCATGCAGCGTCAAACCTGATTGCGGACGCTGCCGGCGTTGAAGAACCGATGAAGAGACCCGGAACGGACCGCGTGGGGCGCACATAGTTTCGTTTCTTCAGACACCCGCACGCGCGGTGCGCACGTGGCTTATGATGCGGAAAAAAGGGTATGTCCATGAAAGCGCTGATCATTGAAGATTCCCAGACGGGGCTCGCCGTCATCAGTCAGCATCTCGAACGGATGGGCATACTGCCCATTGCAGCCACCGACGGCGAATCGGGCATTGCTGCTTTCCGTGAACACAATCCGGACATCGTGCTGCTCGATGTGGTGCTGCCGGGCATCGACGGCTACGAGGTCGCGCGACGCATCCGCGCCATCGAGCAGTCAGGCGAATGGACGCCCATCCTCTTCCTGACCGCCCGTACCGCCGACACCGATCTGGTGCAGGGCATCACCGCCGGCGGAGACGACTACCTGTTCAAGCCGGTCAGCGAAGTCGTGCTGGCGGCCAAGGTACGCGCCATGCAGCGCATCCTGCAGATGCGCTATTCGCTGGTGGTGCTGACGCGAAAGCTCGATGCCGCCAATCAGGAACTGACCCGGCTGAGTTCGCTCGACGGCCTGACCGGGCTGGCCAACCGCCGTCAGCTCGACGAAACCATCATGCGCGAATGGCGTCGCGCGGCACGCTACAAGCGGCCGATCGCGCTGGCGCTGGTCGATGTGGACAATTTCAAGCAGTACAACGACACCTACGGTCACATCGCAGGCGACGAATGCCTGAAAAACGTTGCCAATGCTTTGCTCGCGGTATCTCGCCGACCGAGTGATCTGGTGGCGCGCTACGGCGGCGAGGAGTTCGCGCTGGTGCTGCCGGAAACCGATCTGGGTGGCGCACGCCGGGTGGGCGAGGGCCTGTGCGACTCGATCCGTGCGCTCGGTATCGAACATCGCGCGGTGCCGGGCGGCAAGCTGACCATCAGTGTCGGCGTCGCCAGCACGACACCCGGGCAGGAAAGCGGCGGTCCGCAAAGCCTGCTCGCAGAGGCCGACTTCGCGCTCTATTCCGCCAAGTCCGGCGGTCGTGACCGCGTCGGCTACAAGGTGCCAGAAATCGCCGTGGAGTGAATCGCGGCGGCGACGCCTCGTCAAAAACCGTTCTTCCACTCCCGAAGTACGGCGAACACGTCGACCGGGCATTTAAGTTTGTGGCCGGCGTGTGCCTCGGCGGCGCGGATGATGGCTGCCTCGCGCACGCGCAGGAAGGGGTTGGTCGCGAGCTCTTCGGCCAGCGCGAACGGCACGCTGGGCTGATCGGCGGCCCGGAGCTTCGCAACGCGCCGGGCGCGGGCGATCAGCGCCTGGTTGTCCGGTTCGACCGCCAGTGCGAAGCGCAGATTGGATTCTGTGTACTCGTGCGCACAGTAGATGCGCGTGTGCAGCGGCAACGAAGCGATGCGCGACAGCGAGTGCCACATCTGTTCCGCCGTGCCTTCGAACAGCCGGCCGCAGCCGGCGGCAAACAACGTGTCGCCGCAAAAAAGTGCGTCGTCGCCGTACCAGGCGATGTGGCTGCGCGTGTGGCCGGGTACTTCAAGCACGGTCAGGGCGACGCCCAGCCAGGGCAGGTCGATGCGCCGGCCCTCCGTCACGGGATCGGTCACTTCGGCAATGCGCTCGTCGGCGGGCCCGTAAACGCGTGCGCCGGTGCGACGCACCAGTTCGGCGACGCCGCCGATGTGGTCGCCGTGATGGTGCGTGATCAGGATGGTGTCGAGCGTCAGGCGGTGTCGGTCGAGTGCCGCGAGTACCGGCGTGGCGTCACCCGGGTCGACCGCCAGCGCGCGTGTTCCGTTTGCGACCAGCCAAAGATAATTGTCGCCAAACGCGGGTATCGGATATATCTTCATGCGCCCGATTCTGGCGTGAGGCTGAAGCAATGACAATGCGTCCGTCTCACGCGTCACGATCCACCGCCCCGTAAAACATGTCGATTCCCGGTTTGCACGAATGGCTGGATACCCCGCAGGGACAATACGTCCAGCGCTGGGAGCACGCACAGGTGGACAGGATGGTGGCCGACGTGTTCGGTTACAACGCGGTACAGATCGGCCTGCTGCAGCACGACTATCTGCGTGCCAACCGTATGCCGTTCAAGCTGTACAGCGACGATGCGGGCCCGGGTCCGACGCCGGCGCTGGTGTGCGATCCGGTACATCTGCCGTTTCCGGCCACCAGCGTCGATCTCGTGATACTGCCGCACGTGCTCGAATTTGCCGCCGACCCGCACGCCGTGCTGCGCGAGGTGGAGCGCGTGCTGGTACCGGAAGGGCAGGTGCTGGTGACCGGCTTCAACCCGTTCAGCCTGTGGGGCGCACGGCGGCGCCTGCAGGAGCGCGAACCCTTTCCGTGGAATGGCGACTGGCTGTCGGTGCCGCGCCTGCGCGACTGGTTCAAGCTGCTCAGCCTGGACACGCAGGCGGGTTGTTTCGGCTGCTACCGTCCGCCGGTACGCAGCGAAAAATGGCTGGCGCGCTGGAGTTTCATCGAATCCGCCGGGGACCGCTGGTGGCCGTTTCTGGGTGGCGCGTACGTACTGCAGGGTGTCAAGCGTGTGCACGGCATGCGCCTCATCACGCCGCAATGGAGCGACCGCCGCGCTGCCGCGCGGGCAGTGGCCAGCGTCGGCAGCGCTCGTCGCAATACCGTGCCGGACCGCAAGTTCGGTACCTGAACCTGGAGCAAGTCTTGGACGACGTGATCATCTACACCGACGGTGCCTGCAGTGGCAACCCGGGCCCGGGCGGCTGGGGCGCGCTGCTCAAGTGCGGCGCCGTCGAACGCGAACTGTCGGGCGGCGAGCGCGCGACCACGAACAACCGCATGGAACTGATGGCGGTGATCGAGGCGCTCAATGCACTGAAGAAGCCGGTGCGCGCCGTGGTGTATACCGACTCGCAGTATGTACAGAAGGGCATCAGCGAGTGGATACACGGCTGGAAGCGCAAGGGCTGGAAAACGGCAGGCGGCGATCCGGTCAAGAACGTCGACCTGTGGCAGGCGCTCGATGCGGCGGCACGGGTGCATGAAGTCGAGTGGAAGTGGGTCAAGGGTCATGCCGGCCACCCGGAAAACGAGCGCGTCGACCGGCTGGCGCGTGACGCGATTCCCGTGCGCGGCGCGTGAGCGCGACGGCTGGCTGTAGAATGCGCCGCGCAGTGGCCCGACCTGTTCCCGGACTTACCCTTCCATGAAACGCCAGATCATCCTCGACACCGAAACGACCGGACTGGAATGGCAGAACGGCGACCGGTTGATCGAAATCGGCTGCGTCGAAATGGTCGGTCGCAAGCGCACCGGCCGGCAACTGCATCGCTTCGTCAATCCGGAACGCGACGTGCCGGAAGGCGCAGTCGCGATCCACGGCATCACGACGGAATTTCTGGCAGACAAGCCGAAATTCCGCGATGTGGCGGCGGAGTTTGTCGATTTCGTGCGCGATGCCGAACTGGTCATCCACAACGCCGCCTTCGACGTCGGTTTCATCGACAACGAGTTCAACATGCTCGGCCTGTCGCCGCTGCGTGACATTACCCTCGGTCCGCCGATCGATACCGTGCGCATGGCGCGCGACATGTTCCCCGGCAAGCGGGCCAACCTCGATGCACTGTGCGAGCGCTTCGGCATAGACAACACGCACCGTGAGTTCCATGGCGCGCTGCGCGATGCCGAACTGCTGGTCGAAGTCTATCTGGCGATGACGCGCGGTCAGGAAAGCCTGATCATCGATCTCGAGCCGGATTCCGCGACGGTGCGCAGTGCCGCGCCAACGCGCATTTCCGGTGCATTGCGCCGCGTGCAGGCGAGTGAGGCCGAGCGTTCGGAGCACGAGCGCGTGCTGGCCGAGATCGACAAGGCCAGCGGCGGCGCCACGGTATGGCGCGCCATCGAGCCGGTCGCGCCGGCATGAACATCGGGTCTGCCGGTACGTGCCGCCAGACCCCGCCGGGGCAGGTTTCTTGCTTCGGCCTTCCCACATTTCCGGACGCTGCGCCAACCCGGCGCTGACGTACGGCGATGCATAACCATGACAGGAGACCCCGAATGAGTGCGCAGAAAATTCCCGCCACCCTGATACCCGGTGACGGTATCGGCCCCGAAATCATGGACGCCGCGCTGGCTGCGCTGGACGCTGTCGGTGCGCCGTTCGAATGGGATACCCAGCCGGCCGGCATGGGCGCGCTCAAGACGCATGGCGATCCGTTGCCGGAGGCGACGCTGGAAAGCATCCGCCGCACCCGACTCGGCCTGAAGGGCCCCCTCGAGACGCCAGTCGGCGGCGGCTTCCGCTCGATCAACGTACGCCTGCGCGAGGCGTTCAAGCTGTACGCCAACATCCGTCCGGCGCGCACGTTGATCCCTGGCGGCCGCTACGACAACATCGACCTCATCGTCTGCCGCGAAAACCTCGAAGGCCTGTACATGGGCTACGAGCACTTCATTCCGATCGAGGGTGACCCGCATGCGGTGGCCATGTCGACTGGCGTGAACACCCGCCAGGGCGCGCGCCACATCCTCGAATACGCGTTCGAACACGCGATCGCGCTCGGCCGCAAGAAGGTGACCGTGGTACACAAGGCCAACATCATGAAGGCGCTGACCGGCATCTTCCTGGAGACCGCCGAACAGATGTACGAAGAGCGCTACAAGGGCCGCATCCAGTTCGAACAGGTCATCGTCGACGCCTGCTGCATGAAGCTGGTGATGAACCCCTGGCAGTTCGACGTACTCGTCACCACCAACCTGTTCGGTGACATCCTGTCCGACCTGACTGCCGGCCTGGTCGGCGGCCTGGGCATGGCGCCGGGCTCCAATATCGGCGCTGACGCGGCGATCTTCGAGGCGGTGCATGGCTCGGCGCCGGACATCGCCGGCAAGGGCATTGCCAATCCGACGGCGCTGGTGCTGGCGTCCGCGCTGATGCTCGACCACGTGAAACTGCAGGACAAGGGCGACATCATCCGCAAGGCGGTGTCCGATACGCTCAACATCGACAATGTGCGCACCGGCGATCTGGGCGGCAAGGCGACGACGAAACAGTACATGGACGCCCTGGTCGCGCGCATCCGAAACAGCTGATCGCTGTCGGGGCTGTCGCCGCGGCGGCTCTCCACGGCTGGCCTTGCATGGCCAGCCGGCTTAACGGGCGGCGAGCAGTGCTGCGATCATCGTTGTGCAGAGTGCGTATCGCGGCGGGGCCGCCGCTCCCACAGAGACAGCTCGCACGAGCTTCTTTCCCCACACCGCCGCGCAGCTCCCGAAGAAGGGGCGAGCGCTCAGGCAGGGTGCGTCTTCACGCTCCGTTAGGCGGTGCGCTCAGCGCAGATTGCCACGGTAGCGCTGCACGTCGATCACGCTGACCGGGCTTGCGCCATTGCTCCAGCTGCCGCGGATGTGTGACACGACCAGCGCGATGTCCTCGTCGCTGAGACTGGCAGCAAACGGCGGCATGCCGAAGGGGCGCGGGTTGCCTCTCGTGGCCGGGGCGAAACCGCCGCCAAGCACGATGCGCAGCGGATTGGCCGGCGGGTCCAGCGTCACTGCCCGGTTGCCGTCGAGCGCCGGGTAGATGTTGCCGGATCCTTCGCCGTTTTCACCATGGCAGCCTGCGCAGTGGTCGACATACAACTGCGCAGCGCGGGCGCGCTGCGCATCTTCGAGCGCGACGATCCTGCCTGCGACTGTCACCGGAGCCGTCGCAGGCAACC
Source organism: Methyloversatilis sp. XJ19-49 (assembly GCF_024580145.1). Lineage (GTDB taxonomy): Bacteria > Pseudomonadota > Gammaproteobacteria > Burkholderiales > Rhodocyclaceae > Methyloversatilis. The sequence continues at coordinate 115,164 of NZ_JANINI010000005.1, read as the reverse complement.
CCTGCAGATAGGTCGCCATCGCATCCAGATCGCTGGCGGACAGATATTGCGTGCTGCCGAATACCACCTCGGCCATCGGTCCGGCGACCGACGCGTTGTGCGAAATGCCGTCGCGCAGCAGCGCGATGACCGCTTCGCGTTTCCAGTCCTGCACGCCCGCCTCGTGCGGTGAGCCCAGCGATGGCGCATACCAGTTCTGGCCGGCCATCAGCCCGCCAGCCAGCTTGTCCGCGTCTTCGCTGGCGCCCAGCGCGTTGCGCGGCGCGTGGCACGCGCTGCAGTGGCCGAGCCCCTGCACAAGATAGGCGCCGCGGTTCCAGGCGGCAGACTGCGACGCGTCGGCCTGGAAAACGGCGGGCTTGAAATACAGCGTGCGCCAGGCGGCCAGCGCGGCCTGCGAGTCGTACGGGAAACGCAGCACATGCGGCCGGCTGGCTTGCCGGCTCGCGGGCAGCGCCTGCAGATAGGCCCACAGCGCATCGGAATCTTCGCGCGTGACATGGGTGTAGCTCGTGTAGGGAAAGGCCGGATAGAGCAGCCGACCATCGCGCGAGCGACCTTCGTGCAGCGCCCGCCAGAAATCGTCGGCCGTCCAGCGGCCAAGGCCGGTGTCGGGGTCGGGGGTGAGATTGCTGGTGTAGAAGGTGCCGAATGCGGTGTCGATGGCGCGCCCGCCGGCCCATGGCGTGCCGCCGCGCGCGCTGTGGCAGGCCATGCAGTTGCCGGCGCGCGCCAGATACTCGCCGCGTGCGACGAGTTCGGCCGGCGGCGCAGCGGAGCGGGAGGCGTCGGCGACCGGCTGCGCGTCGGCGCCGGTGTCGTGACCGGTCGACCACCAGACCAGTGCCGCCAGCAGCGCGAGCAGCGGAAGGATCAGTGCGGCGCGCTTCATCGTGCGGCGCCCCCGGCCGTCTGCGACGCTGGCACGCCACCGCAGCGCAGCGGCAGATCGCGCGCCGGCAGGGCAGCGGGTTTGGCGCCGGCCGGCACGGTTTGCGCAGCCAGCCATTGCGATACCGCGCCGATGTCGTCCGCGCTCAGTTGTTTGACGATCTGTGCCATGCAGTCCGGTGCATGCGCCTGTCGGATGCCGTTTTTCCACGCACCAAGCTGGGCAGCCAGATAGTCGCGCGGCAGGCCGATCAGGCCTGGAATCGCGGGCGCGACACCCATCAGTGCGTCGCCATGGCAGCTGGCGCAGGCTGGCAGGTCACGCGCTGCATCGCCCTCGCGCACCAGTTTTTCTCCGCGCCCGAGTGCGGCATTGGGGCCGGTGGCGCGCACAGCCGGGTAGGGCAGGTCGAGCGCGGCGAAGTGGTCGGCCATCTCGCGCAGGTAGTCGTCCCCAAGCGTCTGAAGCAGTTCCGACATCAAGGGGTACTGGCGACGCCCGTCGCGGAAGTTCAGCAACTGGTTGTGCAGATAGCCGGCCGGCTTGCCGGCGATGCGCGGGTAGTAGCCGTCCGGGCCAGCGCGACCTTCGGCGCCGTGACAGCCGGTACAGGCGAGTACGCGCTGCGCCATCGTATCTTCGACGATCGGCGCAGCAAGCGCCGAGAAGGACATCAGGACGCAGCAGATGAAAAGCGAGCGCTGCATCGGCAGAAAAACGAGACGGGATTCAAGCAGTTGTTTCATCGGAACGGGCGGACGGACGGGTGGCGGTCAAGCCGGATGATAAGGGTCGAGCCCCGGTATGCACGGTTATGGTGCGATGCCGTGTGCCCGCCAGCGCGATCAGAGGCGGCGGATCTTGTGCAGCAGCCCGGTGGTCGAGCGTTCGTGCTCGAAGGCGATGGATTCGACGCGGCCGCCCCGCGCCAGCACTTCGTGCGCACCGACGATGCGCTCGATCGCCCAGTCGCCGCCCTTGACCAGCACTTCGGGACGACAGGCGAGAATGAGGTCGAGCGGGGTATCGGCGTCGAACCAGGTGACCAGACTGACCGATTCCAGTGCCGCGATCACGGCGGCGCGGTCGTCCAGCGGATTGACCGGACGATCATCGCCCTTGCCGAGCCGGCGTACCGATGCATCGGAGTTCAACGCCACGATCAGCGACCCACCGAGCGCGCGCGCCTGCGCGAGGCAGGTCACGTGACCGCGATGCAGGATGTCGAAGCAACCGTTGGTAAATACCCGCGGCCCGGGAAGATCGGCTGCACGCGCCGGCAGGTCGGTCGGTGCGCACAGTTTGGCCTCGAAAGCCGGGATCCCGCCCTGCATCAAGCTGCCGTGGCGAACTGCTTGCGGAAGCGGTTCAGGTCGCCGATGGTCTTGAAACTTTCGCCGAACAGCGAACTGAGATTGCGCAGGATGCCGCCGATGACGCGCGCCTCGCAGTCCTTGTCGAAACGGATCTGCTGGTCCAGCCAGTGCTCCAGCCAGTCAGGGTCGGGCAGGCGGGACTGTATCGTGTCGCGCGGGTACAGCGTCTTGCTGACATGCAGATTGGTTGGGTGCAGCGGCTTGCCGGCGCGCCCACTGGCTGCCATCAGCATGCCGATCTTGGAAAACGCTGCACGCGCGGTGTCGCCGGTGCGCTCGATCGCACGCTTCATGTACTTCAGATAGGCGCCGCCATGCCGCGCCTCATCGCGCGACAGCAGGCCATAGATGTGCTTGATGACCGGCTCGGTGTGCCATTCCGACGCACGGCGGTACCACTGGGTCAGCCGAACTTCGCCGCAGAAATGCAGCATCAGCGTTTCCAGTGCCGGTGCGGGATCGAATTCGAAACGCACCTCGTGCAGTTCCTGCTCGGTCGGTGACAGGTCGGGTCGGAAGCGGCGCAGGTATTCGAGCAGCACCAGCGAATGCTTCTGTTCCTCATAGAACCACACAGACATGAAGGCGCAGAAGTCGGAGTCGTCGCGGTTGTCGCGCAGGAACATTTCGGTCGCCGGCAGCGCCGACCACTCGGTGATGGCATTCATCTTGATGGTCAGCGCCTGTTCGTCCGACAGCAGCGACGCATCGAAACCGTCCCAAGGCACGTCTTTGTCCATGTCCCAGCGGGCGGATTCGAGTGACTTGAACAGTTCGGGGTAGAGCATGGGCGGGCTCCTCGGGAAAACGCCATTTTACGCCAGCACAAGTCAGCATGATGAATGCTGTACATGTGCGACCGATCAGATCAAACCACGTTCAGCGCGTTGCCGGTAAATGAAATAGACGGATGAAAGCGACGCTATCGAGACGGAGCGGCTTGCCCGGTGCATATTTCAGGAGAAACTCCCGGCCGGTTGGCACGCGCCGGGAGAGTCCGTGCATCAGTTGAGGGCGACGATGGACGAATCGGGAAACCTGGCCGCACGCCACTCGGCCAATGCGTCGGGCACGCTGCGGATGGCACCGATGACTGATACGCCCGGGATGCCTGCCAGTCGCTCGTGCGCGCCCGCGCCCCCGACCCAGATATCCACCGTGTCCGGCAAAGAGTCGCGCAGGGTACGAACGCCGGCGAGTGCCAGACGCAGCGGGTAAGCGGCGCTGAAGGAGAGCGCGACGATGTCGGCCGCCGAGGTCAAGGCCGATGTGCGGATGTCGGTGAGTGGCATGCGGGGTCCGAGCGAACAGCATTGCGCGCCCTCGGACGCCAGCATTACCTCCACCATCAGCAGCCCGAGGCCATGTTCCTCCTCCGGCAGTGTCGTGAGCAGGATGCGCGGCGGAGCGGCCGGTCGGGTGTAACCGGCGAGGGTGCCGCGCAGGAAGCTTTGCACCTGCTCGGTGTAGAAGTGCTCTTCGGGAACGCCCAGTTCGCCGCGTATCCAGGCTTCGCCGATGACCACGTTGAGCGGCGCGACCAGATCCGAAACCAGGGCCTGCAGTCCCCGCTCGAGCAGGGTGCGCTGAAACAGGTCGCGGAGTGCAGGCACATCGTGGCGCCGTATTGCCGCAAGTACTTCGTCCGTCGGCACGCCACCATCCGGCGCAACTGACGTGCTCGCGACGCGTTCTGCCTCGATGATCCGCTGCAGATCCGCCTCGCTGGCGGCCAGCAGCTTGCCTGGCCGCCAGCCGTGGTCGATCAATCTGCGGATCAGGCGCAACCGATTGACGTCTTCCTGCGTATACAGACGCTCGCCCGCTTCATCTCGGGCGGGCTGAGGGAACCCGTAACGCCTTTCCCACACGCGAAGTGTGTCTTTGGGAAGGCCTGTTTCGCGTTCGACGGCGCTGATCGTCAATCGACCAGACCCGTTGGCGTCGTGTTTCATATTGTCCTGGACAAACCATTGACAAAGCGTTCAATGAGCCCTAGATTAAGAGCTACAGAGGGTTTTGTCCAGGACAAAATTGGGGGTCAGTCATGAAACACGCTGTTGTCGCGGGACTTCTTTTCGCAGGAGCGGGTGCGCTCACCAGTGTGTGCCTGGCACGCTTGCCGGGTGCAGACGAGCCGTCGGCCGCGGCGAAGCCTGCGCAGGTCGAACTGGCAGTGCCGGCAGGTGCTGCGCACAAACCGACGCCCAACGAAACACTCATTCACTTGCATCGCGCGGTGACGGGCATCCATTTCCTGCCGCCGGCGTTTTCCGAAACGACGGTACGCTGTTGTGAGCTCAGTCGTGCGTCGCGCTGACTGGCTGCTTGCTGTCCTCTTGACATTGACGACCGGAGCCGCCATGGCTGAAGCCTGTCCGACACTGCTGGATCGATCGCTGCCCGGCCTGCTCGATGGCAAACCCAAGTCGCTGTGCGAATTCAGCGGCCGTGTGTTGCTTGTCGTCAATACCGCAAGCCGCTGCGGCTTCACCCGGCAGTACGATGGATTGGAAAAACTGCAGTCACGCTTCGGTGCGCGCGGATTTACCGTGCTCGGTTTTCCGTCAAACGATTTCGGCAATCAGGAACCGGGCAGCGACAAGGACATCGCGGCGTTCTGCAGCATGACCTATGGCGTCAAGTTTCCGATGTTCTCGAAGACCGTCGTGAAAGGGGCGCAGCGCCATCCCTTTTATTCCGACCTCACGCGCCTGACCGGCGTTGAACCGGCATGGAATTTTCACAAGTACCTGATTGCGAGAGATGGCAGCACGATCACGTCGTTTCCGAGCAATGTGGCGCCGGAATCGCCAGAAATGATCGCCGCCATAGAGGCTGCGCTCGCGCGTTGAAGCGGGTGTCAATTTGCCGTTCGAGGGTGGTGTCAAGGTAAAGTTACGCCTGGTGCGGCGGGAGGGTCCTGCCGCCCATCATCCAATGCGGTTTCCAGGAGAATTATGAGGATTGCAGTCGTGGGTTCCGGAATCTCCGGACTCGCAGCCGCATGGCTGCTTTCGCGCGAACACCAGGTCACCCTGTTCGAACAGCACGACCGCCTCGGCGGTCACTCGAACACGCTGGACGTCGAACTGGATGGCGTACGCCACCCGGTGGATACCGGTTTCATCGTGTTCAACCGGGCGACCTACCCGCATCTTTGCGGTTTGTTCGCTCATCTGGGTGTGGACATCGCGGACAGCGAGATGAGCTTTGGCGTCAGCCTGCGCGACTCCGGCATCGAGTGGAGCGGCAGCAGCCTCGCCACCGTGTTTGCGCAGCCGGCGAATCTGGCCCGCCCCAGGTTCTGGCGGATGCTGCAGGACATCATGCGCTTCAACAGCGAAGTGACCGAGCGGGCAGCCAATGGCAGCGCCGAGCATCTTTCGCTCGGCGAGTTCCTGGTGAAGCATCGTTACAGCGAGGCTTTCCGGGACTGGTATCTGCTGCCGATGGCGGCGGCGATCTGGTCCTGTCCGACCCGCACGATGATGGCCTACCCGCTCGCCACGTTTGCCCGCTTCTGCCACAACCACGGGTTGCTGCGCGTGAATGACCGACCGCAGTGGCTCACCGTGCGTGGCGGCTCGCGCGAGTACGTGAAAAAGCTGGCTGCTCTTTTATCGGACGTGCGACGTGGTGCTGCAGTCACTCGTGTACGCCGGGCAGAAGACGGCGTGTGGATCGACGCGGGCGGCGCGCCTCAATGCTTCGACCAGATCGTGATGGCCAGCCATTCGGATGAGTCACTGGCCTTGCTGGGCGACGCTGCGACACAGGCGGAACGGAGGCTGCTTGGCGCCATACGTTATCAGCCCAACCATGCAGTGCTGCACACAGACACACAGTTGTTGCCGCGCAACCGCCGCGTCTGGTCGGCCTGGAATTACCTGGCGGGAGAAGGCGCACCTGACGAACGGCCGGTCAGCGTGTCGTACCTGATGAACCGCCTGCAGCCGCTGCCGTTCAGACAGCCTGTCGTGGTGACGCTGAACCCGTTCATCGAACCTGATCCGGCCAGCGTGATCGCACGTATCGAGTACGCGCACCCGCTGTTCGATGGCCCGGCGATCGATGCGCAGCAGCGGTTGCCCGAGATCCAGGGCCGCGATCGCATCTGGTACTGCGGCGCCTGGACGGGCTATGGCTTTCACGAGGACGGTCTGTCCTCGGCGGTGCGCGTGGCGCGGCAACTCGGTGCCGACGTGCCCTGGCAACGCAGCGAGCCGGTGCTGGCTGCATGATGGCTGCCAGCGATGTCAGCCTGTGCCGCGGCGCAGTGATGCATGAGCGGACCGCACGGGTTCGTCGCCGCTTCGCGTATCAGTTGTTTTTCATGCGCTTCCGACTCGATACGCTGGGTTCATCGAAAATTCCGATGCTGGCGTTGAACCGCTGGGCGCCCTTGTCGTTGCACTTCCGCGACCACGGCGCACGCGACGGATCGCATCCGCTGCCGTGGATACGCGCATTGCTGGCGCAGGAGGGGTTGGCCGGCGTTGATGGGGACGTGGTCCTGCAAACCATGCCGCGGCTGTTCGGTTATGTGTTCAACCCGGTCAGCTTCTGGTTCTGTCACGACGCGGGAGGTGCCTTGCGCGCCGTACTGTGCGAGGTGAGCAACACCTTCGGTGAACGCCATGCCTACCTGGTGTCGCACGACGACCGCCGCCCCATCCTGAACGGCGAATGGCTGGAGACACGCAAGGTGTTTCACGTGTCGCCCTTCTTTCCGGTCAGCGGTCGCTACCGCTTCCGTTTCGACCAGCGCGGCAGCCAGCATGCAGTGGCGATCGATTATTTCGAAGGCGCGGAACGGCAGTTGCGTACCCGTGTCTCAGGTCGCGCCGTGCCGATGAGTCGTGCCGTCGCGTGGCGTGCGCTGGCGGCTTTCCCGCTGATGACACTGGGTGTGATTGCGCGCATACACATCCAGGCCTTTCACCTGTGGCGGGCGCATGTGCCCTTTTTCAGAAAACCGGCTCCTCCAGTACAGGAATTGACCCGATGAACCAACCGGATGCCATGGTCGCGCTTGCGCGACACGGAAAGCTCCCATCGGCCGCGCGCCATGTATTCAAGCTGCTCGAACGCATCGAGCACGGCTGGCTGATGATGTCTCTTCCGGACGGAGAAATGGTGTCTTTCGGCGGCCGAGGTCAGCCGGTCGAAATGCGCATCCTCGACTGGGGGGTGTTCGACCGCGTGATCGCGCGCGGCGACATCGGTCTTGGCGAAGCCTGGTTCGACGGCCTGTGGGATACCGACGAACTCGGCCGTGTGCTGACGTTGTTTGCCCAGAACCGCGACGCGCTGCAGCGCGCGGTGCACGGCAACCTGCTGGCACTGGTGTTTGCGCGCATGCGCCATCTCGGCCGCGCGAACACACGACGAGGCAGCCGCCGGAACATCGTTGCCCACTACGATCTGGGCAACGAGTTCTACGGTCTGTGGCTGGACGGCAGCATGACCTACTCGAGCGCTCTGTACGAAGGCGACTCCCGGCGCGATCTGGAAGCAGCGCAACTCGCCAAGTACCAGCGCATCGCGCGCGTGATGGGGCTGTCGGCCGACGACAGCGTGATCGAGATCGGTTGCGGCTGGGGTGGTTTTGCCGAGGTCGCGGCGCAGCGTGCCGGTGCGCGCGTGCATGGTGTGACCCTGTCTCCCGCACAGCTCGCATGGGCGCGACAGCGCGCAGAGCGTGGCGGCTATGCCGACCGCGCGACCTGTGAATTGCGTGATTACCGGGACCTGCGCGGCAAGGCGTCGCACATCGTATCGATCGAAATGCTCGAAGCCGTCGGCGAGCGCTGGTGGCCGACCTACTTCGCCAAGCTCGACAGCCTGCTGGCGTCCGGTGGTCAGGCGGTTATCCAGACGATCAGCATCGCAGACGATCTGTTTGCGCGTTACCGTAAAGGAACTGACTTCATCCAGCAGTATATTTTTCCGGGCGGCATGCTGCCCTCGCCCAGCGTGTTCGTGCAGCAGGCGGAGAAGGTCGGCTTGCACGTCCGCGACGACTTCCGCTTCGGGCTCGATTACGCGCTGACGCTGGCACGCTGGCGCGCCACCTTCGAAGCGCGCACAGACGCCTTGCGCGCGCTGGGTTTCGATCGTCGCTTCCAGCGGCTGTGGCGCTTCTATCTGGCGTATTGCGAAGCCGGTTTCCGTGCCGGTTCGATCGATGTTCATCAATTTCATCTGGAGAAAACCTGATGCGCAGAGTGCTTGCCTTGTTGTTGATGGTCGCCGGCATCGCGTCCGCCCAGCCTCTGGCGGGGGCCGGCGACGTGCTGCCCGACCTGAAACCGCTCGGCAAGGGTGAGATGCGCTGGTTCGGCTTCAAGCTGTATGACGCCTCCTTGTGGGCAACCGGTGGCAGCTATTCGCCGGACGGCGGTTTTGCGCTGAGCATCCGCTATGCCCGCTCGTTCGAAGGCTACAAGCTGGCCGAAGCCAGCATCGACGAGATCAAGCGGCTGGGCGAACGCGACAAGAAGCGTCTGGCGCGCTGGAAGGACATCCTGACCGGCGTGTTCCCCGACGTGAAGGACGGCGACGTGCTGACCGGCGTGAAGATGACGGATGGCAGCGCGCGTTTTTTCCATCAGGGCGTGGAACTGCCGGCCATCGAAGACAAGGCGCTGTCCGATGCCTTCTTCGCCATCTGGCTTGACGCCCGCACCCGCGAGCCGAAGCTGCGCGCCCGTCTGCTGGCCGAATCGCTCCCGTCCAGTTGAGATCTGCGCGCCTGTTTGCCTATGGCGTGCTCGGCGCACCGCTGGCCGCCGCGGCATTGCCCATCTACGTACACATTCCGAAGCTGTACGCCGACAGCTTCGGTGTATCGCTGACCGTGCTCGGCATCGTGCTGTTCGCAGCGCGTCTGCTCGACGCCCTGATCGACCCGCTGATCGGCGCCGCCAGTGATCGCGCGCGTGGCCGTCGTCGCCTCGTGTGGATGGGCTTGCTGCCGCTGGCGCTCGGGCTGCTTGCACTGGTGCGTCCGGCCGAAGGCACCGATCCGGTGTTCTGGCTGATCGGTGCGCTGGCGTTGGTCTATGCCGGTTACAGCATCAGCACCATCAACTATTACGCCTGGGGCGCCGAACTGTCGGCGACGCCGGCCCTGGGCACCCGGCTGGTCGCGGTGCGCGAGGGTTGTGCGCTGGTCGGTGTCGTGGCGGCGTCCATCGCGCCGGGCTTGCTGTCGCCGGATGCGGCGCAGGGTCTGTGGCAGGCGGTGCTGTACTGGCTGCCGCTGCTGGCGGTGAGTGCCGTCATCACGCTGTTTGCCGTGCCGGAGGCGAGCCGCGTACAGCCGATGCGGCACGAGCCGCTGCGTGCAGTGCTGGGCGAGGTGCTGCAGAACCGGCGCTTCCGTCGCCTGCTCGCGGTGTTTGCGCTCAACGGGATCGCGTCGGCGATTCCGGCCACCCTCGTGTTGTTCTTCATCGCCGACGTGCTTGGCGCAGCGGAGCGGGAAGGACTGTTTCTCGCGCTGTACTTCGTCGCCGGCGTGCTGGCGCTGCCCTTGTGGACACGCCTGTCGGACCGCTACGGCCGCGCGCGCAGCTGGGCAGCGTCGATGGTGCTCGCGATATCGGTCTTCGCGTGGGCGTTCACGCTCGGCCCCGGTGATGACGTGGCCTTCATGCTGATCTGTGCAGCTTCGGGCATCGCACTCGGTGCCGACCTCGCGTTGCCGGCGGCGCTGGTGGCCGGTCTGGTCGGCCGGCGCGATGAACCGCTGTCGGCTGGCGGCAGCTTCGGCGTGTGGAACTTCGTCACCAAGATGAATCTGGCGCTGGCAGCCGGTCTGGCACTGCCGCTGCTGGGCGTGCTCGGCTATCAGCCGGGCGCCACCGATGCCGATGCACGACTGGCGCTGGCTGCGGTCTATGGGCTGGTGCCGTTGGTGCTCAAGGCAGCCGCCTGCGTGCTGCTGTGGCGCCATGCGGACTGGCTTGAACCGGGAGTGGAACCCGAATTGAACAACCCAGCGGGAACGGACATGGCAACCGAAGCCGAATACGGAGGACTGAAATCGTGAAATCGATGTTCTGGCGGATGCGGAGCTTCATCGGTGCGTTGTGCGCTGCCGTACTGGTGGCCGGATGTGGCGGCGTGGCGGTCGATCGTTATGCAGGGCAGAAGCCTGTCATGGACCTGCGCACCTACTTCAACGGCACGGTCAATGGCTGGGGCATGTTCCAGGACCGAGGCGGCGAGGTGATCAAGCGGTTCACGGTGCGCATCGAGGCGCGCTGGGAAGGCGACACCGGCACGCTGGACGAACACTTTTCATGGAGCGACGGCACGACCAGCCGCCGCGTGTGGACCATCAGGGATCTGGGCAACGGGCGCTACATTGGCCGTGCCGACGATGTCGTCGGCGAAGCGACCGGCGAGGCAAGCGGCAGTGCGCTGCGCTGGCGTTACGTGCTGGCGTTGCCGGTCGATGGCAGCGTCTACAACGTCGACTTCGACGACTGGATGTACATGATCGACGACAAGGTGATGCTCAACCGCTCGGCAATGAGCAAATTCGGCTTCCACCTCGGCGAGGTGACGCTGTCGTTCACTCGCGGCGCGCCCTGATGTTTGCGCCGCTGAATCCGCCGCTGGCCGACTGGTCGGGCAAACGCGTCTGGCTCATCGGCGCATCGTCCGGCATCGGCGAAGCGCTGGCGCGACGGCTGATGGCCGACGGCGCCCGGGTGGCGTTGTCGGCGCGCAGTGCGGACAAGCTCGCGCAGCTGGGTTCGCTGTCTCCCCAGGCCGTGGTGCTGCCGCTCGACGTGGCCGAACCCGACGCACTGGCGCATGCGGCCGCCACGCTGACCGCGCGCTGGGGCGGCATCGATGCCGTGCTGTTCGTCGCCGCTCGCTATCAGGCGGTGCGTGCCTGGGAACTGGATCCGGCCGACATCGACGCCACGCTGAACACCAATGTCGCCGCCGTCATGAAGGGCTGTGCCGCAGTGCTGCCCGGCATGCTCGCCGCGCAGTCGGGTGCGATGGTCATCCTGTCCAGCGTGGCGGGTTATCGCGGCCTGCCGAAGGCCATCATCTACGGTGCGACCAAGGCGGCGCTGATCAATTTCGCCGAAACGCTCTTCATGGACGTGCGGCCGCGCGGGCTGGGCGTGCATCTGGTCTGCCCCGGCTTCGTCGAAACACCGCTGACCGCTCAGAACGACTTCAAGATGCCGGCCCTCATTTCCTCCGACGAAGCGGCGGGGCATATCCTGAACGGCCTCGCCCGCGGCGACTTCCACATCCACTTTCCGCACCGCTTCACGCGCTGGCTGCTGCTGCTGCGACTGCTGCCCTACCGGATGTATTTCGCCGCAGTACGGCGAATGACCGGGCTTTGACGCCCACCGACTCGGGGCTCAGCGCGCCTCGACCGTCGCGGCGTCGTCGTCCCGACGCATCGCAAGCCCCGCCAGCCAGTCCAGCATGCAATAGAACGCACCGGCTGCGATCGGTGGATTGGCTGCGGTAAACGGCAGCCCCGGAACGAGCAGCGCCCAGGTCCAGTTGCCCATCGCGGTGCCGTACAGTTCCATCAGCAGTGCAAGTGCGAACATGGTGCCGTACAGCCGGGGTGACGGACCGTACCGGATGCACAGCAGGAAGAAGGCGAACAGCAGCAGACTGATGGTGTCGGCTTCCAGCCATGCGAAGGACAGGACCAGACCGGCGCCCAGCGCCGGAACGGCGTCCGGCAGTGAAGCGGGCAGCCGCTCGGTGAGCCACATGCCGAGCGCGAACAGCAGTACATGGCCGGGCGGCACGAACAGCGGCAGATTGCCGAGCCGGTATTCGTACAGCCCCCAGACCAGCGCGAGCACGATTTCGCCGAAGGTCGCCCACGCCAGGCAGACCAGCCACAGCCGGCGATGGTCGGCATCGGCGCGCCAGCACAGCAGGGCGAACAGCATCCAGGTCCAGATGGACACCACCGGTTGTGCCCAGGCGCAGGCCTGCCCGTCGAGCCACAGGCCCGCGACGATGGTGAGCACGATGATGAGGGCGAAGCGTTGCGTCATGGCGAGGCGGGTGCAATCACGGGTGGTGTGCGCCGGAAAGGCGCAACCGGGGCGCATGGTAAACTCCGGGCCTTGAAAAATCGCGGGTTTTCCCATGTCCGGCAACACTTTGGGCACGCTGTTCTGTGTCACGTCCTTCGGTGAATCGCACGGCCCGGCCATCGGCTGCGTGGTCGATGGCTGCCCGCCGGGGCTGGCGCTGACTGCTGCCGACATCCAGCATGAACTTGATCGGCGCAAGCCCGGCACATCGCGTCACGTGACGCAGCGGCGCGAGCCGGATGAAGTGGAAATCCTGTCAGGTGTGTTCGAGGGCATTACGACCGGCGCGCCGATCGCGTTGCTGATCCGCAACCAGGACCAGCGTTCGAAGGACTACGGCAACATTGCCGAAACCTTCCGCCCGGGGCATGCCGACTACGCCTACTGGCAGAAGTACGGCATCCGCGACCACCGCGGCGGCGGTCGTTCGTCGGCGCGCGAGACCGCGGTGCGCGTGGCGGCCGGCGCGATCGCGCGCAAGTGGCTGAAGGAGCGACACGGCATCGACATCCACGGCTGGATGAGTCAGCTCGGTCCGCTCCGCATCGCGTACCGTGACCGCACGGCAATTGCCGACAACCCCTTCTTTGCCCCCGACGCGGCCATCGTGCCCGAACTTGAGGCTTTCATGGACGCACTGCGCAAGTCGGGCGATTCCTGCGGCGCGCGCATCGATGTCATGGCATCCGGTGTGCCGGTTGGCTGGGGCGAGCCGGTTTACGACCGGCTTGATGCCGATATCGCGCACGCCATGATGGGCATCAATGCGGTCAAGGGTGTCGAAATCGGCGCCGGTTTTGCGAGTGTCGAGCAGCGCGGCACCGAACATTCGGACGAAATGTCGCCGCAGGGCTATCTGTCGAACAACGCCGGCGGTGTGCTTGGTGGCATTTCGACCGGACAGGACGTGCGCGTATCGATCGCCATCAAGCCGACGTCGAGCATCCGGCTCGACCGCCATTCGATCGACAAGGCGGGCAACCCGGTCATCGTCAACACGCACGGCCGTCACGATCCGTGTGTCGGTATCCGCGCGACGCCGGTGGCCGAAGCCATGCTGGCGCTGGTGCTGATCGACCATGCGCTGCGCCACCGCGCGCAGTGCGGCGACGTCGAATACGCGACACCGCGCATCGCGGCTGCGGCGCCGGCTGACGTGATCGCCGGCATCCGCGCGCAGCGCGACGCGGCGGTCGACGATCCGGAGCCGGACGAGGCCTGAGGGTGCGTCAGCCGGCGACTGCCGGGTTAAGCGAGTACACGCCGGTCAGCTTCGCTTCCCCGAGCACCCGGCCAGCCATGGCCTTGAGTGCATCGGCGGCGGTGAAACGTCCGTCAACCGGCAGCCGCTCGATGTCCAGCGCGTACAGCGTGAACACGTAGTGATGCAGGATTTCGTCATTCCACGGCGGGCAGGGACCGTCGTAGCCGTAGTAGTCGCCCTTCATCTGCTCGTCGCCGGAAAACCACGCCGTGTAGTCATTGATGCCCTGGCGCGTGCCGTGCGGCCCGGTCGGGCCCCGCTTGCCGCACGGCGTCACGTCGGACGAGAATTCGCCTTCGGCGATTTCCCCTGACGGAGCGAGATCCACCAGCACCCAGTGCGAAAAATCGGTGCGCGGCAGACTGGCCGGCACGGTGCGTCCTTCCTGATTCACATCGTCCGGCCGGGTCGGTACGTCCGGATCGTTGCAGATCAGCACCAGCGACCGCGTTCCGGTCGGCAGGCCGGACCAGGCCAGATGCGGGTTGCGATTGGCGCCCAGGCAGACGTGGCCGGTGGCGGCCGGAATGCAGAAGGCGTTTTCGCCCGGAATGCGGCCTTTGTCCGCGAAGTTCTTGCTCGTCAGTTTCATGCGTGCCCTCCAGTCAGGATGTTGCGCGACGCGAAAAATCGCGCAGCCGGAAACCCAGTGCAAACAGCGTGGCGAAATAGCTGCCCGCGCCCGCCAGAACAATCCAGGCTAGGTTCAGGATGCGCGTTATCGTACCTGCGCGCAGCCAGTCGCCCGCGAAATCGGCGCTGAAGTACAGCACGCCGCCCATGACCGAAAGCGCGATCAGGATCTTCAGCCAGAAAGCGGCCCATCCGGGTGCCGGCAGATAGGCGCCGATGCGCCGCAGGCCGCGATACAGCAGCGCGGCGTTGACCAGCGATGCGAGACCGATCGACAACGCCAGCCCGGCGTGCGCCAGCGGTTTGATGAAGGCGAGGTTCATCAGTTGCGTCAGCACCAGCACCCCGAGCGCAATTTTCACCGGCGTGCGGATGTCCTGGCGCGAATAGAAGCCGGGGGCGAGCACTTTCACCAGGATCAGCCCGGACAGTCCGACGCTGTAGGCGACCAGCGCGTTGCGCGTCTGCAGCACATCGTGCGCCGTGAACTGGCCGTGGTGGAACAGCGTGGCCACCAGCGGCGTGGCGAGCAGGGCGAGCGCCAGTGCAGCAGGCAGCGTGAGCATCAGGGTCAGCCGCAGGCCCCAGTCGAGCAGGCCGGAAAATTCACCGGTGTTTCCGTCGGCGTGACTGCGCGACAGCGACGGCAGCAGGATGGTACCCAGCGCCACGCCGAGCAGACCGGCCGGAAATTCCATCAGGCGATCGGCGTAATACAGCCACGACACCGATCCGCTTTCGAGGAAGGACGCGAAGATGGTGTTGATCAGCAATGAAATCTGCGACACCGACACGCCGAGGATGGCCGGCAGCATCAGCTTGAAGACACGCCGCACGCCGGGGTCCTGCAGATCGAGCCTGATGCGCGGCAGCATGCCGATGCGCATCAGTGCCGGAACCTGCAGCGCCAGCTGCAATACGCCACCGATGAATACCGCCCAGGCGAGCGCCAGCACCGGCGGATCGAAGAAGGGTGCTGCGAACAGGCTCATGCCGATGAAGCTCAGATTCAGCAGTACCGGTGTGAATGCCGGTATCGCGAAACGGCTGAAGGTGTTCAGCACGCCGCCGGCCATGGCCACCAGCGACATGAAAAGGATGTAGGGAAAGGTGATGCGGGTCAGCATGACCGTCAGGTCGAACTTTTCGGCGTCGGCGGCGAAACCCGGGGCGGATATGTAGATCAGCCACGGCGCGCCGAGGATGCCGAGCAGCGTCACGCCGGCGACGATGAGCGCCAGCAGGGTCGCCACCCGATCGATCAGCGCCCGCGTATCGTCCGTGCCGCGCCGATTGCGGTACTCGCCGAGAATGGGCACGAAGGCCTGCGAAAACGCACCTTCGGCGAACATGCGGCGCAACAGGTTGGGCAGGCGGAAGGCGACGAAGAAGGCGTCGGTCGCGGCACCCGCACCGAAAGCACGTGCGATGAAGAAGTCGCGTACGAAGCCGAGGATGCGCGACAGCAGGGTCATGCTGCTGACGGTCGCGAGTGCGCGGAGCAGATTCATCGAAAGAAGGCGATGCCGGGTCAGCGCGCACCTTACCAGAGCGCGCAGCGCGAACGTGCCTCCCGGGAGCTCGAAAGGGGGCTTGCGCCGCACTGTGAGCTTATGTATATTCGCGTGTTTTCCCGAACACGAGTTCGCAACATGGCCAATTCAGCACAAGCACGCAAGCGCGCCCGTCAGGCAAACGTTCGTCGCGATCACAATACGAGCCAGCGCTCTGAACTTCGCACGGCGATCAAGAACGTCCGCAAGGCGATTCTCGCCGGTGACAAGCAGGCCGCGCAGGCGATCTTCCTGAAGGCACAGACGACGATCGACAGCATCGCCGACAAGAACATCATTCACAAGAACAAGGCCGCTCGCCACAAGAGCCGCCTGTCAGGTGCGATCAAGTCGATGGCCGCAGCGGCCTGAGCCTCGATACAAAAGAAAAAGCCGACCTTGGGGTCGGCTTTTTTTTATCCCGCAGCTTTTCCGGAGCGACGCTCTGAGGTTTCGGGCGGGTCATCCGGATGATCGATCCGGAATTCGTACGTTGTCGTGGACTCCCGTGCTCACTTTCCGTCCGCATTCCGGACGACCCGGGCCGATCGCGGCCGTGAACGTCAGGGCAGCGTGTCGCTGACCTGATAGTCGACGCGCAAGCCGTTGTCGCGCGCGAAGTGCATCAGGAAATTGTAGGCCAGCGGTTCGAGGTCATACAGCCGCGCATCGACGAAAACACACTTTTCCCCGGTGATCCAGCACCCTGGCCGCACAAATGGCGAGTAGCGCATCTTGCGCTGGCTGCCGAACGACGACATCACGCCGCACAGACGGTCGCACCAATCGCTGGGTCGGAATGGCTTGCCATTCGCGGTTGCGCCGATGATGGTGAAACTGCGCGGGGCGCGGCTCCCGTCGCGCAATGCGTCATCGGCATGGCGTGTCGACAGGACCTCGTTCGCCGGTGAATCGGCAATCGACAAAGCGGTGGCGTCAATGTGCGGTAGAGCGCTCATATCGGATTTACGACCTGTGCGATGGAATTCTTGACCCGAGTCACAGACGCGTGCGCTGGCAGCGAAGTGAGCAAACAAGAAATCCTTTAAAAACAATCAGAACGAATTGTAAAGTTACCAACTAGTTTCTATACTCGCGCTATCTCCATGACGAGATTGCGATTTATGCTTAATTCACCCATGCGCGCTCACAAAGCAGTGAAGCCTTCGACGGTGCGATCTCCGGTAGCGCGGTTCGGATTCAGCATTCGCACACGCAGCGGCGTGTTGATGGAGAACCTGAGCATTCCAGGTACGTCGGCGGACGACGCCGAACGCAAGCTGAAACAGATCTACATGGGTTGCTCGGTTCTAGCACGCTTTGTGCCAGATTGAAGTCGGCGCGTCGCACATGCTGATGATCTGTTCCGGATCAAGGCGCTAGCGTCCTGAAGCTGGCTTCGGGCGGGCCGTGAAGCGATGTATCACCTGCGCCTGTTGCTGCGCTGCAGTGACGATGTGCGCCGCAACATGAAGGTCTGGCGCTACACAGCGTGACGGCTTTGAACTAAAATCGTGGCTTGATCAAGCACGGCGGCGCGAGCCGCCGTGCTTTTTTCGTTTTCCATAGTGCGCCTGACGGCACACTCGCCACGCGGTCGCGGAGCTTTCGATGACGCATCTGATGAATACATACGGCCGGCAGCCGGTCGCCTTCACGCACGGCAAGGGCGCCCGCCTGTTCGACGATGCCGGACGCGAATATCTGGACGCAATGGCGGGCGTGGCGGTCAACACGCTGGGCCACGGCCACCCTGATCTGGTGCAAGCGATTTGCCGCCAGGCCGCCGAAATGATCCATTGCTCGAACCTCTACCGGGTGACCGCGCAGGAAGACCTGTCGGACCGTCTGGCCGCGTTGTCGGGCATGGACGAGGTGTTCTTCTGCAACTCCGGTTGCGAAGCGAACGAGGCGGCGATCAAGCTGGCACGCCTGTATGGACATCAGCGCGGCGTCGAGCTGCCGGGCATCATCGTCATGGAGCACGCCTTTCACGGACGCACGCTGGCCACATTGTCGGCCACCGGCAACCGCAAGGTGCAGGCCGGGTTTGAGCCACTGACGCCGGGGTTCTACCGGGTGCCGTTCAGTGACATCGCCGCCGTGAAGGCCATTGCCGAACACAACCGCAATGTGGTGGCCGTGCTGTTCGAACCGGTCCAGGGCGAAGGCGGCATCCATCCGGCCGATCTGGCCTACGTGCGCGAACTGCGCGAATTGTGCTCCCAGCATCAGTGGCTGATGATGGTCGACGAAGTGCAGAGCGGCGTCGGCCGCACCGGCAGCTGGTTTGCCTTTCAGCATGCGGGTATCGAACCGGACGTGATGACGCTGGCCAAGGGTCTGGGTTCCGGTGTGCCGATCGGTGCCTGCCTTGCGCGCGGTCCGGCGGCCGGTGTGTTCAAGCCCGGCACGCACGGCTCGACCTTCGGCGGCAATCCGCTGGCCTGCGCCGCGGCGCTGACCACGCTGCACGTGATCGAGCGCGATGGCCTCATGGAAAACGCGGTGCGTCAGGGCGATGCGATCCGCGCCGCCTTCCGCACGGCATTGGCCGACACCGCCGGCGTGAAGGACATTCGTGGCGTCGGCATGATGATCGGTGTCGAACTCGACCGGCCGTGCGGTGCGCTGGTCGCGCAGGCGCTCGAAGCGGGCGTGCTGATCAACGTCACGTCGGAAAGCACCATCCGTCTGGTACCCCCGCTGATTTATTCCGATGCCGACAGCCAGGAACTGGTGCAGCGCCTGGCGCCCCTCATCCGCAACTTTCTCGCGGGCGCCCAGCTCGCCGCCTGACGATGACTCGACCCAGACACTTTCTGCAACTCACCGATCTGTCGCGCGAAGAACTGGACTACGTGTTCGCGCGCACGCGCTGGATCAAGGACAAGTTCAAGCGCTACGAACAGTACTGGCCGCTGCAGGACCGCACGCTGGTGATGATTTTCGAGAAGCAGAGCACGCGCACGCGGCTGTCGTTCGAAGCCGGCATGCACCAGATGGGTGGCAGTGCCATCTACCTGAATACGCGTGATTCGCAGCTTGGACGCGGCGAGCCGGTGGAAGACGCGGCGCAGGTCATTTCGCGCATGTGCGACGTGGTCATGATCCGCACCTTCGAACAGACCATCATCGAGCGTTTTGCGGCCAACTCTCGGGTGCCGGTCATAAACGGTCTGACCAACGAATACCACCCGTGTCAGGTGCTGGCCGACATCTACACCTGGATCGAGCACCGTGGCGAGCTATCGGGCCGCACGGTGGCGTGGATCGGTGACTCGAACAATATGTGCCACACCTGGATGCAGGCGGCCGAGCTGTTCGACTTCAAGCTCAATATTTCGACGCCGCCCGGCTACGAGGTGGAACCCGAGCGCGCCGGCGTCGGTACCGATCATCACGAGTGTTTCGCCGACCCGATGGACGCCGCGCGCGGCGCCGATCTGGTCACCACCGATGTATGGACCTCGATGGGCTGGGAAGCGGAGAACGAGGCGCGCGCCGCGGCGTTCGCCGACTGGCAGGTCGACGCCGACATGATGAAGGCCGCGAAGCCGGATTCGCTGTTCATGCACTGCCTGCCGGCACATCGCGGAGAAGAGGTCAGTGCAGACGTGATCGACGGCCCGCATTCGGTGGTGTGGGAAGAAGCCGAAAACCGCCTGCACGCCCAGAAGGCGCTGATGGAATTCCTGCTGCTGGGCCGCGTGTCCGGCAGCTGAATCAACGAATCAACGGATCAACTGAAAGCGAAAGACGAAATACGATGAGTGGCACGATGAGTAGCGGCGACATCAAGAAAGTGGTCCTGGCCTATTCGGGCGGCCTGGACACCTCGGTCATCCTGAAGTGGCTGCAGGATGTGTACCAGTGCGAAATCGTGACCTTCACCGCCGATCTCGGCCAGGGTGAAGAGCTCGAACCGGCGCGCGCCAAGGCGATCAAGCTGGGCATCAAGCCGGAGAACATCTACATCGACGACCTGCGCGAGGAGTTCGTGCGCGACTTCGTGTTTCCGATGTTCCGTGCCAACACGATCTACGAAGGCGAATACCTGCTCGGTACCTCGATTGCGCGTCCGCTGATCGCCAAGCGCCTGATCGACATCGCCCGCGAAACAGGCGCCACCGCCATTTCGCACGGCGCGACCGGCAAGGGCAACGACCAGGTTCGTTTCGAGCTGGGGGCCTACGCCTTGATGCCGAATGTGAAGGTGATCGCGCCGTGGCGCGAGTGGGATCTGCTTTCGCGCGAAAAGCTGCTCGCCTACGCCGAAACGCACGGCATACCGATCGAAATGAAGCACAAGCAGGGTGGCTCGCCGTATTCGATGGACGCCAATCTGCTGCACATCAGCTACGAAGGCCGTCATCTCGAAGATCCGTCCGCCGAGGCCGAAGAGTCGATGTGGCGCTGGACGGTGTCGCCGGAAGCGGCGCCGGACGCGGCCGAATACCTCGATCTCGAATTCGAGCGCGGCGATCTGGTCAGCATCAACGGCACGCGCATGAAGGCGCACGAGCTTCTGGCCTCGCTGAACCAGATCGGTGGCAAGCACGGCATCGGCCGCCTCGACCTGGTCGAGAACCGCTACGTCGGCATGAAATCGCGCGGCTGCTACGAAACACCGGGCGGCACCATCCTGCTGCGCGCCCACCGCGCCATCGAGTCGATCACGCTGGACCGCGAAGTGGCCCATCTGAAGGACGACCTGATGCCGCGCTACGCCAGCATCATCTACACCGGCTACTGGTGGAGCCCGGAGCGCCGCGCGCTGCAGGCGCTGATCGACCATACGCAGCAATCGGTCAATGGCTGGGTGCGGCTGAAGCTTTACAAGGGCAATGTCGTCGTCGTCGCGCGCGATTCGAAGACCGATTCGCTGTTCGATCCGACCATCGCCACCTTCGAGGACGACGCCGGTGCGTACGACCAGAAGGATGCGGCCGGTTTCATCAAGCTGAACGCGCTGCGCATGCGCATTGCCGCCAACGCAGCGATCAAGCGCGGCAAGTAAGTCTCCAGTCGCAAACCCACTTACAGGAACGCAAGCATGTCCCAGTTCGACAACGTCAATGTCGTCAAGAAGGCCAATGTGTATTTCGACGGCAAGTGCGTCAGCCACAGCATCCAGTTCGCCGACGGCACGAAGAAGTCGGTCGGCGTCATCCTGCCGGCCACGCTCACCTTCAACACCGGCGCACCGGAAATCATGGAAGGTGTGGCGGGCAGCTGCCGTGTGCGCCTGAAGGGTGAAACGGCGTGGAAGACCTACGGCGCGGGCGAGTCCTATGATGTACCCGGCAACTCGTCATTCGACATCGAGGTCACCGGCGAGCCCTATCACTACGTCTGCCACTTCGGTTGAGCGGACACTTCCGGGAACCGACGCATGCCTTCCTTCGATATCAGTTCCGAAATAGACATGGTCGAACTGCGCAATGCGGTCGATCAGGCGAACAAGGAAATTGCCAACCGCTTCGACTTCAAGGGGTCGGATGCGCGCGTCGAGCAGGGCGACAAGCTGCTGACGCTGTACGCGGATGATGACTTCAAGCTCGACCAGGTCTACGACGTGCTGCTCACCAAGTTCGCCAAGCGCAACATCGACGTGCGTTCGATCGAGCGTGGCGACGCGCAGAAGATCAGCGGCAACAAGTCGAAGCAGGAACTGAAGCTCAAGGTGGGCATCGAGAGCGAATCGGCCAAGAAGATCGTGCGCGTCCTCAAGGACAGCAAGCTCAAGGTACAGGGCAGCATCCAGGGCGAAGAGGTGCGCGTGACCGGCGCCAAGCGCGACGTGCTGCAGGACGCGATCGCGCTGCTGCGCAAGCAGGTGACCGACATCCCGCTGCAGTTCGGCAATTTCCGCGACTGAGCGGCGCGCGGCCGCGTCGTCAGCCGGCGGCGCGGCTCAGTCCTTCAGACCTTCGCTCCACTTCGCATAGGCGGTTTCCGCCACCGCGTGCAGCGCCGCCACGCGCGCCTCGATGTCCTGCTGCATGCCGTCGGCCGATTGCACCGTCGGCTGAGCCGAAGCCTCGCGGATTTCCTTCTGCCCGCCGACACACCACTCGCGGATCATCGCTTCGGTCATTTCGATGTGGCATTGCATCGCCAGATGCTTGCCGATCGCCCAGGCCTGATGGGTGCAGGCATCCGACGCCAGCAGATGGGTGGCACCTTCGGGCAGCGTAAAGGTTTCACCGTGCCAGTGAAACGACAGGAAACCCGCCCGGTCGCCGAACCACTCGCGCGCAGCAGGACCTTTGAGCGTCACGTCGCGCCAGCCGATCTCCTTGACCGGATTGGCGCCCACCGTGCCACCGAGCGCTTTCGACATCAGCTGTCCGCCCAGACAGTGACCGATGACCGGTATGTCGGCATCCACCGCGCGGCGGATCAGCGCAAGCACCTCAGGTATCCAGGGCAGCGGGTCGTTAACACTCATCGGGCCGCCCATGAAACACAGGCCGGCAAACGCGGTCGGATCGTGCGGAACGACATCTCCACGGTCGATGGCGACCACCTTGATGTCGCGACCTATGCCTTTCATGTATGTTGCTATATGTCCTGGCCCCTCGGTCAGGCTGTGACGGAAAACTGCAATGGGCTTCATCAATAGACCTCCTGCGTACATTCTAGCGATGCTTCTGTCGCTGGCGGTCTGTTCCGCACAGGCAGTCGACCTGTCGCTGGCCGGTGTGTTCGGCGGCAAGGCGGTGCTGGTGGTCGATGGCGGTGCGCCGCGCACGCTGTCCGTCGGTGCCCGTTCGCCGGAAGGCATCCGGCTGTTATCGGTCGACCGCGACAGCGCATGGGTTGAAGTCGAGGGCCGGCGCGTGCAACTGCGCATCGGCGAAAATGTCGCCTCGTCGCGCAGCAGCGATGCGGGGGCGGTCGCCATCCACCTGAACGCCGATTCGCAGGGACATTTCCTGTCGGATGGTGCGATCAACGGCACACCGGTGCGCTTCCTGCTCGATACCGGTGCCACGGTCATTGCGCTCGGGCGCAGCGACGCGCTGCGCGCCAATATCCGCACCGCGTCGGCGCCGGTCATGGTGGTGCAGACCGCCAATGGCGTGGTGCGCGCCTGGCGGGTCAAGCTGGCCAGCGTCAAACTGGGCGGCGTGACGCTGAGCAATGTCGACGCGGCGGTGATGGAGACCGACATGCCGCACGTGCTGCTTGGCATGAGCTTTCTGAACCGCATGGACATGCAGCGCACGGGCCAGATCATGACGCTGAAGCAGCGCTTCTGATGGACACGCCCGTGCTGTCGTCCGCCGGTTTCGACCCGCATGGTTTGCGCAGTCGCCTGCGCGCGCTGCAGCCGTGCCCGATCGACGAGCGCTTCGCCGGCTTCACGCCCGCCGCCGTGCTGGTGCCGGTGGTCATCGGCGGTGCCGAGCCGACATTGCTGCTGACCCGGCGCAGCGCCCATCTTTATGATCACCCGGGACAGATCGCCTTCCCGGGGGGGCGGGTCGACCCGGGTGATGTGTCGCCCGAAGCCACCGCGCTGCGCGAGGCGCAGGAAGAAATCGGTCTGGCGGCCGGACAGGTCGAACTGATCGGCCGCCTGCCCGACTACTTCATCACGGCGAGCGGATTTCGAGTGACGCCGGTGGTCGGCCTTCTGCATGCACCGCTTGTGCTGCGGCTCGATCCTTTCGAGGTCGCCGAAGCCTTCGAAACACCGCTGTCCTTCCTGATCGATCCGTCGAACCGCACGCGCGGCCGCATCGAGCACGAAGGCGTGATGCGTGAGTACTGGGCCATGCCCTGGCAGGGCTACGACATCTGGGGTGCGACTGCCGGGATGATCGTCAGTTTCGCCGAGCACCTGCTCGCCGAACCGCCACTGCGGCGGTGACAACGGGCTGTGTTGACATCTGGCCGCGGACGCCCGCCCGGCGCCGGATTCCGCGGTGTGCTATCGTCCGCAGGCTGGCACGGCAACTGACGCTTCTTCATGACCTGGCTGTCCCTCTTCGTCGCACTCCTGATCGAGCAATACAAACCGCTGTCCTACGAACGCGTAGTGGCGGGGCCGCTTGCCCGCTACGCCTTCTGGTTCGAACAGCGGCTCAATGCCGGTGAAGCGCGGCACGGCGTGATCGCCTGGGTGCTCGCGGTCGGCCTGCCGGTGTTCGCGGTGTGGTGTCTGTACCTCGTGCTGGTGTGGATCAACCCCTTGCTCGGCTGGGCGCTCAACGTGCTGGTGCTTTACGTCACCATGGGTTTCCGCCAGTTCAGCCATCATTTCGAGGCGATTGCAGACGCACTGCGCGCCGACGATCCGGACACGGCGCGACGCGAGCTGTCGGACTGGCTGCAGCGCAATACCGATCGCCTGAAGACCGAGGAAATCGCCCGGCTGTCCATCGAGCAGGGCATCCTCGCGGCGCACCGGCACGTGCTTGCGCCGCTTGCGCTGTTCGCCCTGCTGCCCGGGCCGACCGGACCGCTGCTGTATCGGCTTACGGAACGCCTGTCGTGGTCGTGGGCGCGGCGGGAAAACATCGAATTCGGTGCATTCGGCCGCTTTGCGCGTCGCATGTACGAATGGCTGGACTGGGTACCCGTGCGCATGACCGCCGCCACGTTCGCCATCGTCGGCGATTTCGAGGATGCGGTGCATTGCTGGCGTACGCAGGCGGCAAGGTGGCCCGAACAGGCGGCCGGCATCCTGCTGGCCAGTGGGGCCGGCGCACTGGGCGTCAAGCTCGGTGCGCCGCTGTTCGAGCTTGGGGAGGTGGCTGACCGGCCCGAACTGGGCATGGGCAATGACGCCGATGTTGATCTGATGCAAAGCGCGATTGGGCTGGTCTGGCGCACACTGGTGTTTTGTCTGATCCTGCTTGGCTTGCTGACACTGGCCGGCTATATCGGAAACTGATTCGAAACGTGTTCGGAAACTGATTTCAAGGGAGGTTGTGGCGATGGCTGACAAGAGAGAAGTGGTGATCGTGGGTGCAGCGCGTACGCCGATCGGTGCCTACGGCGGTTCGCTGAAGGATTTCACGGCATGTGATCTGGGCGCGCATGTCGTCAAGGCCGCCTTCGCGCGCGCCGGTGTCGATGCCAAGGAAGCGCAGCATCTGGTGTTCGGCAACGTGATCCACACCGAAGCGCGTGACATGTATGTGTCGCGTGTCGTCGCACTCAATGCCGGCATGGCCCAGGAATCCTGCGCAATGGGCGTGAACCGCCTGTGCGGTTCCGGCTTCCAGGCCATCGTGTCGGCCGCCAATGCCATCCAGCTCGGCGATGCCGAATGTGCAGTCGGCGGTGGCGTCGAAACCATGAGCCGCGGTGGCTACCTGATGCCGGCTGCGCGCTGGGGCGCCCGCATGAACGACACCAAGATGATCGACATGATGGTCGGCGCACTGACCGATCCGTTCGAAACGACACACATGGGCATCACGGCCGAGAACATCGCCAGCCAGTTCGGTTTCGGTCGTGAAGATCAGGACGCTTTCGCCGTCGAGTCGCACCGCCGCGCGGCTGCCGCAACCGATGCCGGCCATTTCAAGTCGCAGATCGCGCCGCTTGAAGTGCAGACCAAGAAGGGTACGACGGTCATCGACACCGACGAACATTTCCGTCGTGACGCCACGATCGAAGGCATGGCAAAGCTGCGCCCGGTGTTCAAGAAGGACGGCTCGGTGACGGCCGGCAACGCCTCGGGCATCAACGATGGCGCAGCCGCCATCGTCATGATGGAAGCGGGTGCCGCGGCGCGCGCCGGTGCGAAGCCGCTGGCCCGCCTGGTGTCCTATGCGGTCGCCGGCGTAGCGCCCAGCATCATGGGCACGGGCCCGATTCCCGCCGTCAAGCTGGCGCTCGCGCGTGCCGGCCTGAAGGCGTCCGATCTCGACGTGATCGAATCGAATGAGGCGTTTGCGGTGCAGGCGATGTGCGTGACGCGCGAACTCGGTCTTGATCCGGCCAAGGTGAACGTCAACGGCGGTGCAGTGGGCCTCGGCCATCCGGTCGGTGCCACCGGCGCCGTCCTGACCGTCAAGTGTCTGTACGAACTGCAGCGCACGGGCGGCCGCTACGGCCTGATCACGATGTGCATCGGCGGCGGGCAGGGCATTGCCGGCATCATCGAACGCATCTGAGCGCGTGCCGCTTCAACACTCCGGAACGCCCCGCACCTTGCGGGGCGTTTTGTTTTGCGGCTCTGCACCAGTTGAATCCGGTTGCCGCACCGTTGTGGTGCAAAAACCCATTCGAGGCAGGGGTTTTCGAGTATCGACGCGGCTTTGGGGCATGGCACATTTCTCGCTGTGCTCCGGATGAAGTCAGCACACGCGACACATCACCACCGAGACAACACGATCATGGCAAATCCGTCGTCGATCTATGACGAAATGAACAGTGCCGA
The DNA here is from genome assembly GCF_024580145.1 of Methyloversatilis sp. XJ19-49. Lineage (GTDB taxonomy): Bacteria > Pseudomonadota > Gammaproteobacteria > Burkholderiales > Rhodocyclaceae > Methyloversatilis. The sequence continues at coordinate 88,935 of NZ_JANINI010000005.1, read as the reverse complement.
AGGCACGGTGCGCAGTCACTACGCCGGATACCAGAAGTGGCTTGCGGAAACGCCCCCCGAGCGCATTGCCCAGAAGCGTGCCGAAGCCGACCTCGTCTTTCACCGCGTCGGCATCACCTTCGCCGTCTATGGCGAAGAATCCGGCAAGGAACGCCTGATCCCGTTCGACATCGTGCCGCGCATCATTCCGGCGCAGGAGTGGAAGCAGCTCGCGGCCGGTCTGCGCCAGCGGGTCAAGGCGCTGAACATGTTCCTGAATGACGTCTACCACGACCAGGAAATCATCAAGGCCGGTCACGTGCCGGCCGAACAGATCCTGTCGAACAGCCAGTACCGCCCGGAAATGCAGGGCGTCGATGTGCCCGGCGGCATCTATGCGCACATCGCCGGGGTCGACGTCGTGCGTGCCGGTGCCGGCGAGTTCTACGTGCTGGAAGACAATCTGCGCGTGCCCTCCGGCGTGTCCTACATGCTGGAAGACCGGCGCATGATGATGCGGCTGTTCCCGGAGTTGTTCTCGCGCTACCGCGTGGCGCCGGTCGAACACTATCCGGACATGCTGCTGACCAATCTGCGCGCTGTGGCGCCGGCCGGGGTCATCGATCCCACGGTCGTCGTACTCACGCCGGGGGCCTACAACTCGGCCTACTTCGAACACGCCTTCCTCGCCCAGCAGATGGGCGTCGAACTGGTCGAGGGGCAGGACCTGTTCGTGCGCGACGAGCACCTGTACATGCGCACCACGCAGGGTCCGCAGCGGGTGGATGTGATCTACCGCCGCATCGACGACGACTTCCTCGATCCACTCGCCTTCCGGCCCGATTCCATGCTTGGCGTGCCGGGGCTGCTGCAGGTCTATCGCGACGGACATGTCACGCTGGCCAATGCGATCGGTACCGGCGTGGCCGACGACAAGTCGATCTATCCCTATGTGCCGGACATGATCCGTTTCTACCTCGGCGAAGAACCGCTGCTGAACAATGTACCGACCTTCATGTGCCGCAAGCCGGACGATCTGGCTTACGTGCTGTCCCACCTGGACGAACTGGTCGTCAAGGAGACGCATGGCGCAGGCGGCTACGGCATGCTCATCGGCCCGCGTGCCACGAAGGAGGAGATCGAACGCTTCCGGCAGCTCATCATCGACACGCCGGATCGCTACATCGCCCAGCCCACGCTCGCGCTGTCCGCGTGCCCGACCTTCGTCGATGCCGGCATCGCGCCGCGCCACATCGACCTGCGTCCGTTCGTGCTGTCGGGCAAGGACATCAACATGGTTCCGGGCGGCCTGACCCGCGTGGCACTGCGGGAAGGTTCGCTGGTGGTGAATTCGTCGCAGGGCGGCGGCACCAAGGACACCTGGATACTGGAGGTCTGACATGCTGAGCCGCACCGCAGATCACCTCTACTGGATGGCGCGCTACATCGAGCGCGCCGAAAACGTCGCCCGCATGCTGGACGTGAATTACCGCATGTCGATGGTGCCGCAGGCCGAAGGCGGCATCGACGCCGGCTGGGGGGCGACACTGTCGATCACCGGTCTGGAAGACGCTTTCCGCGCCAAGCACAGTGCAGCCACGATGGAATCGGTGCTCGAATTCATGGTGTTCGACGGCACGAATTCGTCGTCGATCATGAGTTGCCTGCGCATGGCGCGCGAAAACGCCCACGCGGTGCGCGGCACCATCACGTCGGAAATGTGGGAAACCACCAACGACACCTGGCTCAAGATGCGCGACTACCCGCGCTGGAAGCTCGCCGGCAGCGAAATCGGTGAATTCTTCGAGTGGGTCAAGTTCCGCTCGCACCTGTCGCGCGGCGTCACGCTGGGCACCATGCTGCGCGACGAGGCGTTTCACTTCATTCGCCTCGGTACCTTCCTCGAACGGGCCGACGCGACCGCGCGCTTCATCGACGTGAAGTACCACATGCTGGTCGACGGTGCCGCACCGCCCGATACCGCAGCCGATTATTACCAGTGGAGCGCGCTGTTGCGCTCGGTGTCGGCATTCGAGGTGTATCGCAAGGTCTACCGCGACCTGATCACGCCGGTCAAGGTCGCCGAACTGCTGATCCTGAACGACCAGATGCCGCGCTCGTTGCGCACCAGCATGGTCGAAGTGTTCGAAAACCTGAATGCGCTGTCGAACTACCGTTCGAGCGAAACCGAAAGACGTGCCGGCGAATTGCAGGCCAGCCTGAAGTTCGGCCGCATCGAGGACGTGTTCGCGCGTGGCCTGCACGAATACCTCACGCAATTCATCGTACGTGTCATCGATCTGGGCAACCGGGTGTCCGAAGACTTCCTGGTGCCCATGTCGTCGAATTGAGTCCCCCCGGGGGGACAAGTCGCCCTGGGGGCGGCCCGGCGACGACTTGACTGCCGAAATCAGAGGAGACGATCATGCTGCTCGACATCCGCCACGAAACCACGCTGCGCTACACGCGGCCGGTGCAGTACAGCATCCAGCAACTGCGACTGACGCCGCGCGAGGATTCGACCCAGCGGGCACTGGCCTGGAAGGTTCAGGCGCCGGGCAACGCGCGCCGCTCGATCGATGCGCATGGCAATGTCGGTCACCTGCTGACGCTTGACCGCCCGCACAGCGAGCTGTCCATTCTGGTCAGCGGGACGGTTCGCATGACCGACGATGCGGCGTGGATGCCGCGCGATGCGGGTACGCTGTCGCCGCTGTCCTATCTGGCGACCAGCCGCCTGACGGAAAGCGACGAGCAGGCGCATGCGATGGCGGCCACCCATCTTCGCGCGCGGCGCGACACCGTGGGCGAACTGCTCGATCTGAGCGGCGCGGTATGCGGCGCTGTCCGTCATCAGCCCGAATGCGTGCCGCCGGCCGGTGCCGCCAGTGCATTCGAAGCCGGGCGCGGCTGCGGCGCCGACATCGCGCATGCCTTCATCGCCTGCTGTCGTGCCGCCGGCCTGCCGGCCCGTTTCGTCAGCGGCTATCTGGTCGATGCCGCCGGGGAATGGGCTGCGCCGCATACCTGGGTCGATGTCTGGCTGGCCAGCGGCCCGGCTGCCGGTGGCGAAGCCGGCTGGGTCAGCGTCGATGTGCTCGAACGGTCGCTGGCCGGGCAGGGCTACTGCCGGCTGGCTGTCGGCCGCGATCATCTGGACGCCTGCCCGGTGCGTCTGAGCGACACGGCTGACCATGCCGTGATGACGGTGACGCGGGTGTCCGTGCACCGCCACTGAACGGGCGGGCTCGCCCGGCTGTCGCTTTTCGGGCCGCACTGCGCACAGCCCCGCCGACACGGATAACATTCCTCTTCCACACCTGCCGGAAATTCTGCCATGACTTACTGCGTGGGCATGCTGCTCGACGCCGGGCTGGTCTGCCTGTCCGATTCACGCACCAATGCGGGGGTCGATCACATCAATACCTTCCGCAAGATGAATGTGTTCGAGCGGACGGGCGAACGCGTGCTCGTGCTGATGAGCGCAGGCAATCTCGCGGTCACGCAGACGCTGGTGAGCCTGTTGCGCGAGCGCCTGACCACCGACGGCCCCAACCTGCATACCGTGGCGAACCTTTTCGAAGCGGCCCGCCATGTCGGCGACTGCCTGCGCGAGGTGTATGCGCGCGACGCCGATGCCCTGCAGGAGTTCGGCATCGAATTCAACGCATCCTTCATCCTCGGCGGTCAGATCCTGGGTGAGGTGCCGCGGCTGTTCCAGATCTACTCGGCCGGCAATTTCATCGAGGCGACACGCGATACGCCATACTTCCAGATCGGCGAGGCCAAGTACGGCAAGCCCATCATCGACCGCGTCATCCGCCCGGAAACCCTGCTCGACGATGCGGCCAAGTGCGCGCTGATATCGATGGATTCGACCATACGGTCCAACCTGTCGGTCGGACTGCCGCTCGACCTCCTGGTATTGCGCCGCGACGGGCTCAAGGTGTGCTCCAGCCTGCGCATCGACGCCGACAACGCCTACTTCGAAATGATCCGCAGCCGCTGGGGCGAAAGCCTGCGCGAGGCCTTCCACGCACTGCCCTCGCCGGACTGGATACCGGGCTGATATCGCTCGGGGCCCGGTGCGCTGCGTGGCGGCGCGCGTTGCGCCGCACAGGACCGTTGTCCTTTCTGGCGTTTCCGCCGCCCCGCCCGCAAAGCTAAAGGTTCCCGCAAGGCCGTCGTTAATCCGGGTTCCAACCACGAACCTGTCCGGAGCATGTCCGCTCGAGCCGACTGGCATTGCGCACGCGCAACCGACGCGTGCGCCACGCCGCGTACCCTGATGCCCCGGGGGTTGCGAGGTGTTCTGTGCGTCCTGCTGTGTCTCGTCGCTTCATGCTTCGCTTGCGTGACGCCAGCGCGCGCGGCTGACCTCCCTTCGATCGCGTTGCACTACGGCAAGCAGGCGCCGCTGGCCTCCCTGAAGGCGTTCGACATCGCGGTGGTCGAACCCGACCACGGTTTCGATCCGGTCGCCTACCGTGCCGGCAAGGCTGAAGGTGCCGGCAGCGAACTGTTCGCCTATGTCAGCGTCGGCGAAGTGCATCCGTCGCGCGGCTACGCCTCGCGCATCCCGGCGCCGTGGCGCATCGGCAGCAATACCGACTGGCAATCCATCGTGATCGATCAGGCGCAGCCGGACTGGCCGGCCTTCTTCGCCGAGCAGGTCATTGCACCGCTGTGGACGCGCGGCTACCGCGGCTTCTTTCTCGACACGCTCGATTCCTACCACCTGGTGAAGAACGCTGACGTTGCGGCGCAGCAGGCCGGCCTGGTGGCGGTGATCCGCCTGATGCGCACACGCTTTCCGGGCATCCGCCTCATCATGAACCGCGGCTTCGAACTGCTGCCCGCGCTGCGCGGCGAGGTGTTCGCCGTGGCGGCCGAATCGCTCTATCGCGGCTGGGACGCGAAGAAGAAACGCTATGTCGAGGTGTCGCAGGCGGATCGCGACTGGCTGCTGGGCCAATTGCTCGCGGCACGCGACCAGCATGGTGCCACGGTGCTGGCGATCGACTATGTGGCGCCGACCGACCGCGCGCTGGCGCGGGCGACCGCCCAACGCATCCTGTCGCACGGCATCGTGCCCTATGTCACCGATGCCGCGCTCGAAACAACCGGCGTCGGCCTGATCGAAGTGCTGCCGCGCAAGGTGATGTTCCTCTACAACGCCCGTGAATCGACCCGCATCAATGCGTCGAATGCACACCGCTACGCCGAAATGCCGGTCAATCACATGGGCTATGTGGCGGAGTATGTAGACGTCAACGGCCCCCTTCCGGAAGCGGTTTCCGCCGGCGACTACGCCGGCGTCGTCGCCTGGTTCGACGGCTACGTTCCGCCGGATCGCACCGGCGCGCTGTCGAACTGGCTGGCTGCGCGCATCGCCGACGGCACGCGGGTTGCGGTATTCGGCAGTTTCGGGTTCCAGCCCGCGGGCAGCTTCGTGCGTGCCGCCGGGCTCGACGACGCGGCGCCGCCGAAAGGTGCGTTGAAGGTCGTCAGTGCCGATGCGCTGATCGGCTACGAGTCGCCGGCGCTTCCCGAGCGACGCGGTGTCGAGCCGATCCGGGTGTCGGCGCCCGGTGCACGGACGCTGCTGCGCCTGTCGGACGCCAACGGTACGCACTACGATGCGGCCGCCCTCACCGGGTGGGGCGGCTACGTGCTGAATCCTTTCGTGGTGCGCGTGCTCCCGGGCGAGGACGAACAGTCGCGCTGGATCGTCGAACCCTTTGCCTTCATCCGTCAGGCGCTGGCGCTGCCTGCGCTGCCGGTCGCCGACACCACGACGGCAGCCGGACGCCGCATGTTCTTCGCCCACATCGATGGCGACGGTTTTCCTTCGCGCGCCGAAATGCCGGGCCGTCGTCTGGCGGCGGAAGTGCTGCTCGACGATGTGCTCAAGCGCTACGTCGTGCCGCACGCGATGTCGGTCATCGAGGTTGAAACCAGCCCGCAGGGTGCGTACCCGAAAGAGTCGCCGCTGATGGAAGATGTGGCGCGTCGCATGTTCGCGCTGCCGCACGTCGAAATCGCGTCGCACAGCTATACGCACCCGTTCTTCTGGGACAGCGTGGAACGCGGCGAGGTGCGCGAGTCGCTGCAAGGTTACTCGCTGGCGCCCAAGGGCTATGTGCCGAGCCTGCAGCGCGAGATTCTGGGTTCGCGCGACTACATCCGCAGTCGTCTGGCACCGCCCGGCAAACCGGTCGGGCTGATGTTGTGGACCGGCGATGCGTCGCCCACCGAAGCTGCGCTGGACATCGTCGACGCCGCCGGCATGCTGCAGATGAATGGCGGCTACACGGTGGCCACCCGCAACTACGCCAGTCTGGCCGCGGTGTCCGCGCTGGGATCGTGGCAGGGGCGGCGCTTCCACGTGCATGCGCCGATCATGAACGAGAACGTCTACACGAACTTGTGGACCGGCCCGTTCTACGGCTTCGGGCGCGTCATCGAAACCTTCGACTACACGGGCTCACCGCGCCGTCTGAAGCCGATCAACATCTACTACCACACGTATTCGGCCAGCAAGCGGGCGGCGCTCGACGCGCTGCACAAGGTGTATCGCCATGCGCTGGCGCAGGACGTCCACCCGGTGTTTCCGAGCGAGTACGTGCGCATCGCGATGAACTTCAACGACCTCGTGCTGGCGCGCTCACTGGACGGACAGCGCTACCTGGTGCGCAATGCGCCGCACCTGCGAACGCTGCGCCTGCCGGTTGAACTGGGTTATCCGGATATCGCCGCAGCGTCCGGCGTGGCGGGCTTCAACGCCGGACCGGAAGGCCGCTATCTGCATCTGGCCGCCGATCAGGCGAGCTTCGGCCTGCTGCCCACGGCGCCGGCGGCGCCCGCGCTGTCCAGCAGCAACGGCCGCATCGCCGCGATGACGCGCGATGCAGATCGGCTGGTGCTGGACCTGCGAGCCCACGTGCCGCTCGAATTCGCGCTCGCGAACATCGATCGATGCACCGCCAGTGCGGACGGCAAGGCGCTCAAGCCCTACCGTAGCGACGCGGGACTTTCACACTTCAGGCTGACCGCGCATGCTGCGACGATCGAGTTACGCTGCCGCCTCGCTTGAGCGGCCGCGGCTGGTCGCGCCGCATGTGCTGCTGGGCATTGCGCTGCTGGTGGCGCTGCTGCTGGTCGTGCTCTATCCGTATCGCGAACTGGTGCAATACACGCTGAACGCGACCCGTGGCGACACGCTGACCATCGCCTATCTGCGCAATCTGCTGCGCACCGATCCCGACAATCCCGAACTGCGCCTGGCGCTGGTGCGACAGGCGTTGGCGCGGCGCGACTACGACGATGCGCGCCGCGCGCTGGCGCCGCTGCTGTCCGGCACGCCAGCCGGTGCCGCGGGCACCGAGGCGCGCTGGGTCGAATGGACGGTGTTCGAAAGCGAGCTGCTGGCCAGCCAGCCAGGTTCTGCGCGGCGCGCCGAACTCGAAGCGGCCCTGCCCGAAAAGTTGCGCCGCACCGTGCTGATCGATGGCCTGACCGACCAGAACCGCATGGCACTGGTCGAACGTGCGCTTTCCTGGGGCCAGGCGGTGCTGGCGCTGGAACTGCTGTCGGGCTTCACGCGCGAAGGTGTGCGGCCTGACCCGCGCATCTATCGCGAGGCGGCGAAGGAACTGCTCGGCCACGGCGAGTACCAGAGCGCCGCGAAAATCCTGCTGCTGCTGCGTGCCGCCGAACCGGATGCCGCAACGCGTCGTCAGCTTTATCTGCAGGCCATCCGCACCCTGCAGTCGGGCAACCTGCTGGCGCTGGCGCTCGAAACGGCCGAACGCGAACTGGGTGAATTGTCGGGCGACACCGAAGTGCTGTACTACCTGGTCACGCTGGCGCGCGCCGCCAACCGTCCCGACGCGGCGGCGCGCTTCGCGCGCGCCATGCTGAAGCTGTCGCTGCAGCAGCAATGGCGGCGCACGCTGCTGGCGCAGTCCGGCTTCGATGCGCGGCCCTGGCGGGTGGCGACGAAAGGCGTGCCCGATCTGCCGTTCGATGACCGCATCTACACGCTCGGATTCGAGGCCTTTCTGGGCAACCGCCAGCTCGACGACGCGCAGCGCGTCGCCGCATCGGCGGTGCGCCAGGCGCCCGACAGCTTGATCTGGCGGGAGCGTCTGGCCACGTCGTCGGAGTGGGCCGGCAAACCGCAGGAAGGTCTCGACCAGTGGCTGGTCATCGCCCGGCGCACCGGCCGCGAAGACGCGTGGGACGCGGTGCTGCGGCTGGCCCCCGGCCTGCTCGACGACGAAGCCCTGCTGGCTGGCCTGCGTCACCGCATCGCACGGCAGCCCGGCGACAGCCGCCTGCTGACCGCCATCATCGCCACCTATGAACGGCTCGGCAGACCGCGCGAGGGCATCGAATTCCTGCAGGGCCTGGGCGGGGCGAACCCGCCGCAGACGGTGCTGGTGGCGCTGGCCGATCTGGCCGAGCGCGCCGCCGACATCGAGCTCGCACTGGCCACGCTGGCGCGCATCGACGCCAGCGCCACGCCGGATGTGCGTCGCACGTCGCGCCGGGCGGCGCTGCTGATTTCGCGTAACCGCTTCGATGAAGCGATGGCGGCGCTCGAAGCGGTCCGCCCGGCGGCCAGCGATGCCGATCGCGATTACTGGCGGCTCTATGCATCGCTGGCCCAGCTGCTGCAGGACGACGACCGCGCGCGCGACGCGCTGGCACGCATCACGCGCTTCGACGATGCCGAGGTGTCCGAACTGCAGGATCTGGTCGAACTGCTGCTGGATGTCGCACCGCTGCAGGCGGCGCGCGAAGCCGAGCGCGGCTGGCGCCTCCATGGCGATCGCGTCTGGCTGATGCGTACGCTGGATCTTTATGTGTTCACGGGTCGGCCGCAGGACATCGGCCGCATCATCGGCGAGCTGTCGGACGCCCAGCGGCGCGATGCCGAACAGCTTCCGCTGTTCCTGCAGATCCGCGCGCGCTGGCATCAGGCCGCCGGCCGCAAGGCGCAGGCGCTGGACGACTTCAGCGCCGCGCTGGCCATCGATCCGGGCTCGGTCGAGGTGCGCTCCGCGCTGCTGTGGCTGTTCATCGACGGCAACGACACGCTGGCGCTGCGCGAACTGCTGGCGCGCCACGAACAGTCATGGTCGCGCGAACCCTTGCTGCATGACGCGCTGGCGGCGTCCTGGCAGGCGCTGTCGCGCCCGCAGACTGCGCTCGAACGCTATCTGCTGCCGCGCGTCGGCGCGCAGCGCGGCGACTTCCTGTGGATGATGAATGTCGCCGATGCGCTGGAACAGAATCAGGAAACCGAGCGCGCCTGGCGGCTGCGCGAGCAGCTGTGGCGCGCCGAGCGGCCGAAGCTGCGGGTGCTCGCCGCCGACGACATCGCGCAGCTGCAGCGGCTGGCGCGTGTGCGCCTCGCACGCGCACAACAGCCGGGCGACGCATCGCATGCGCTGCTGCGCGAGGTGCTGCGGCTCGATCGCGCGCCCGACGGCGAATGGCTGCCGGCGGCGAAGGAACTGGCGCTGTCCTGGTTCATCGATCACGGCGAATACGAAGCGGTGCGCGGCTTTCTGTGGCACCAGTACGGTCGCGCGCTGAACCGCCCACTGTGGGCCGACATCACGGCCGCACTCGGTCAAGGCGATGTCGCAGCGGTCGGCGCGCTGCTTGAGCAGTGGGACGAACGCCTGCCGCGCTACGACCGCGTCAACAGTGCGCGAATGGTCGGCGATGTGCGGCGTGCCCAGACGGCCGCCTTCGAAACGATGGACGCACAGCGCGACGACGCGCCGCTGCACCTGCAGCTGAGCGATGCGCTGCTCGACTACTCGGACCGCTTCGACCTCGACATCGCCCAGCGCGAACTGGCCGGCATCGACGAGCGCCAGCAGTCCGCCACACTCGACATCGGTGTCGCGCCCGACCTGCGGTTCAGCGTCGAGTTCGGCTCGATCACGCGCGGTCGCGGCGACAACGTCGACTACTCCGCGGTACCCGACGAACGCGAATACCTGCTCGGCCGGCTGGCCTGGGCGCACGGCGATGGCGTGACCCGCATCACCGTCGGCCAGCGCGACGGCTTCGAAACGATTCATCCGTTCGCCATCGAGCGCGAACAGCGCATCGACCGGCGCTTGTCCGGATCGCTGGGCATCGGCCTGAACATGCCGGCCACCGAAAACCTCGGCCTGCGCGTCGCCGGCATGCGCGATCAGGTCGAACTGCGCGGCACCTATCGCGTGTCGCGCTACGACCGCATCGGTCTGCAGCTGTCGCGCTACCGCTATCAGGCGCAGAACGATCTCGACATCGGCCGCGGCCGGCTATGGCAGGCGGAATATGTGCACTCGATCCGTACCGAATTGCCCGACCTCGAAGTCAGCGCCTATGTGGCGGGCTACCGCTTCAATCCGTCCGACATTGATCTCGCCGATGCGCGTGCCGTAGACATCAAGAACCGGCTGTTCTTCGCCAGCGCGTCCGACGCCACCGCGCTGCGGCCGCAAAGCTTCAACCTGCACGGTGTGCGACTGACCCACAACGTGCGGCTGGCGCGCGACTACACGAAGGCGCTGCGGCCCTTCGGCTCGGTCGGCGTGCTCAACAACAGCGTGTCGGGTGCCGGTTACGACGTGGCGCTCGGCCTGGCCGGCAGCGTGCTCGGCACCGATCATTTTTCGCTGTCCTGGCGACAGAACAAGGGCGGTGGCGGGCTGTTCGCTCGCACCACCGAATTTGCGCTTCATTACCGGCTGTTCTTCTGATGGCCGCCTTTCTAGAACAGGGAGATACACCATGACCCGCCTGATCCACCGCACTCTGGGCCTGCTGGCCGTCGTCACGCTGCTTGGCGGTTGCGCCGTCATCGACCACTCGCCGCCCTCGGGCGCCGACAAGAACGCCGCCTGGGTGGTGCTGCCGTTCGCCAACGCGACCGAAACGCCATTCGCCGGCCAGCGCGCCGAAAGCGTCACCGAAGGCCTGCTGCGTTCGCTCGGCGTGGCCAACCTGAAGCGCTACCCGGTCAGCCTGCAGAACGACAACCTGTTCGAATCCGGCAAACCGAAGGACGCCGACAAGGCGATGGACTGGGCGAAGGAGCAGGGCGCGCGCTATGCGGTCACCGGCACTGTCGACGAGTGGCGCTACAAGGTCGGCGTCGATGGCGAACCGGCGGTGGGCGTGGCGCTGCAGATCGTCGAGATCGACGGCGGCAAGGTCGTGTGGAGCGGCGTCGGCGGCAAGAGCGGCTGGAGCCGCGAATCGCTGTCCGGCGTGGCGCAGGAACTGATCAAGTCGCTCCTCGTGCCGGCCCTGAAGTAAATGAATCCGCGCGCGCCCGGCGAGAAGCCGGTCATCCGCCGCGTCGATGAGCCGCTGCTCAGGCGCATCATCGATCGCTTCACGCCGACCGGTTCCGGCGCCGGCGCATCGGCGCTGACCGAAACCCTGGTGCTGCCGGTGCTGGCACTGGCACTGGCGTTCTGGCTGAATCCGCTCGATCCCTTCTTCCTGCGCTCGCAGTTCGCGTGGGTGTGGCTGGGTCCGGTGCTGGTGGCGCTGCGCTACGGACCGATTCCGGGTCTGGTCGGCAGCGCCATCGTGTTCGGCGCCTGGTTCGTGTTCGGCGAGCTGGGCGTGGCGCTGGGCGAACTGCCCAAACTGTATTTCCTCGGCTGGCTGATCACGGTGATGATCAGCGGCGAGTTTTCGTCGCTGTGGCGCGGCCGCGTGCGGCGCGCCGAAAGCGTGCAGGCCTATCTCGAACAGCGGCTCGAATATCTGACGCACCAGCACTATCTGCTGCGCCTGTCGCATGACCGGCTGGAGCAGGACCTCATTTCGCGCCCGGTGTCGATGCGCGATGCGCTGGTCAGTCTGCGCGGTCTGGCATCGGCGCCGGCGGCCGCGGGGACTTCGCTGCCCGGTGCCGCCGAACTGCTGCGGCTGGTGTCCCAGTATTGCCAGATCGAACGAGCCGCCCTGCTGCAGATCGATCAGGACGGCCATGCGGTCGGCGCCGCGCCGGTTCATCTGGGTGCGCAGTTCGACATCGACATGGCGGATCCGCTGGTCGGCTATGCCTGCGAACGGCGCCGCCTTGCCCACATCGCGCTCGACGAGGAACGCGCGCTCAGCGGCTCGCGCTACCTGGTCGTGGCGCCGCTGACCGACATGAACGGCGACATGCGCGCGCTGCTGGTGGTCGACGGCATGCCGTTCTTCGCGCTGCATGACGAAACGCTGCAGATGCTCAACCTGCTGCTCGGCTACTACGCCGACGGCCTGTCGGCGAGCGAACTGGCGGCACCGATCCGCACGGTACACCCCGACTGCCCGCCCGACTTCGCCTTCGAACTGGCGCGCATGTGGCGCGTGCGGGTCGAATCCGGGGTGGCCAGCGCGCTGGTCACGCTCGATTTTCCGGCCGCTGCGCCGGAAGACGATCTGGCGCTGCAGATCAGCCGCATCCAGCGCTCGCTTGATGTGGTCTGGCTGGTGCGCAGCGACACCGGTTCGCAATTGATCACGCTGATGCCACTTGCCGGCAGTGCGGCGGTCGAAGGCTATCTCGCGCGCATCGACGCCTGGCTGGCGCAGCACCGCAGCGGCGGGCTGGATGCGAGCGGCATCGGCAGCCGCATCCACCTGATCGATACGGTCGAACCGCTGACGCTGCTGGATCGACTGCTGAAGGGTCGTCATGGGCGCTAGCAAACTCGGCCTGATGGCCCTGCTGACCGAGCTCGGCGCCCTGCAGGCGCTGCTTCTGGTCGAGCATGCCGATCAGGCATTGCTGGCCTATCTGGCGATACACGCGCCCGCCAGCGGTCTGCTTGCGCTGGCCGTCTATCTGCTGATCCCGGCGCGGCAGTCGAAGCCGCGCGCCAGCGTGCTGGCGCTGCTGTTCAGCTGCATCTTCTTCGTGCCGCTGCTCGGCTTCGTCGGCGTCATCATCGGTGCGCTGCTGCGCCACCTGCTGCCCCGCCTGCGTGCGCCGCAGCGTTTCACCGCGGTGCGTCTGCCCGAACTCGACACGCACGAAAGCAGCGAAAAGTCGTCCGCCGGATTCCGTCAGGCCGGCGTGCGCCAGTTCCTGAAGAACGAGCGTGCGCCGGTGCCGCAGCGCCTGCGTGCGATGGTGGCGCTGTCGCATGCGCCGTCGCGCATCGGCTCGCCGGTGCTGCGCGAACTGCTGGGCGATGCCGAAGACGATCTGCGCCTGCTCGCCTACGGTCTGCTCGACGGACGCGAGAAGCAGCTCAACGCCTCCATTCACGAGGCGCGCAAGCGCCTCGCGGCCAGCCGCGATGTCGCGGAACGCAGCACGGTCGCGCATCAACTCGCCGCGCTGTACTGGGAACTCATCTATCAGGGGCTGGTGCAGGGCGATCTGCTGGACTACGCGGTCGGCGAAGCGCTGCGCCATACCGAAACCGCGCTGCAAGGGCTGACCGACGATCCGGCGCTGCACTTGCAGCACGGTCGCCTGCTGCAGCAGCTGCAACGCTTCGACGAAGCCGACGCCGCCTACCGGCGCGCGCGAGAACTGGGCCTGCCGGCGTCGCGCGTGGTGCCCTATCTGGCCGAACTGGCGTTCGCCCGGCGCGATTACGCGCGGGTGAAAACCCTGCTGGCGAGCATGCAGGACTGGGAGGGCCTTTCGCGCCTGCAGCCGGTACTGCGATTCTGGGGGCACGCATGACAGAGCCGATCAAACCGGCAGGCGTCGATGTGGCGCTGCTGCTCGAAGGCACGTTTCCGTACGTGTCGGGTGGCGTGTCGAGCTGGGTTAACCAGATCATCCGCGCCTTCCCCGACCTCACGTTCGCCGTGGTGTTCATCGGCAGCCGGCGCAGCGATTACGGCGACATGCGCTACACGCTGCCGGACAACGTGAAGCACATCGAAACCCACTACCTGCACGACGACCTGGGCAGCGCCAGCGCACACGACCGCAAGACCGGCATGGCAGGCGACGCCGAAGGCTTCGCCCGCATGGCGGCCCTGCACGACACCTTCCGCAGCGGTGGTGACGCGCTCGACCTGTTCGGTGCGGCGTGCCGTGAAATCAGTCCGGGCGGCCGGGTCAGCCTCGACGACTTCCTGCGCAGCGAGGCTTCGTGGGACATCGTGACCGACCGCTACCGCAAGTACTGCAGCGACCCCAGCTTCGTCGACTACTTCTGGACCGTGCGCATCATGCACCAGCCACTGTGGCAGCTCGCGCGCGTCGCGCACGGGCTGATTCCGGCCAAGGTCTATCACAGCGTGTCGACCGGATACGCCGGCTTCCTCGGCGCCATGCTGGCGCAATCGACCGGCCGGCCGCTGGTGCTGTCGGAGCACGGCATCTACACCAAGGAACGCAAGATCGACCTGTACCAGAACGAGTGGATACGGGACAACCGCAACGTGTTCCAGAAGGACGCGTCCGAACTGAGCTATTTCCGCCAGCTGTGGATACGCTTCTTCGAATGGCTGGGCCGGCTGACCTATGGCGCGGCCGACCCCATCATCGCGCTGTATGAAATCAACCGTCTGCGCCAGGTTGCCGACGGGGCCGACGCCCCGCGCACGCGCAACATTCCGAATGGCGTGGCGATCCACAAGCTGGCACCGCTGCGCGACAAGCGGCCCGAAAAGGTGCCGCCGGTGCTGTGCCTGATCGGCCGCGTGGTGCCGATCAAGGACATCAAGACCTTCATCCGGGCGATGCGTCGCGTCGTGAATCGCATGCCCGAGGCGCAGGGCTGGATCGCCGGCCCGGCCGAAGAAGATCCGGCCTATGCCGAAGAGTGCCGCAACCTGGTCGACAGTCTGGGCCTGAACGACAACGTGCGCTTTCTCGGCATGCAGAAGATCGACGAACTGATGCCGAAGATCGGTCTGGTCGTGCTGTCGTCGATTTCCGAGGCGCTGCCGCTGGTGCTGCTGGAAGGGTATGCGGCGGGCGTGCCTGCGGTGTCGACCGATGTCGGGTCGTGCCGCCAGTTGATGTACGGACTGGGCGACGAAGACGAGGCGCTGGGCGCGGCTGGCCGCGTGGTCGGCATCGCCGATCCGCAGGCGCTGGCCGATGCGGCGCTCGAACTGCTCGGCGATCCGGTCGCCTGGGCCTCCGCGCAACAGGCCGGCATCGCGCGCGTCGAACGCTACTACAGCGACACGCAGATGTTCGACCGCTACCGCGAGGTCTACACCCAGGCGTTGGCGCGCGAAGGTCGCACCGCCGGTGGCTGCCCGTTCGGGCATGGAGCGCGCTGATGGCCGGCATCGGTTTCGAACTGCGCAAACTGCTGAAGAAGGACAGCCTGCTCGGGCTGGCGCAGGCCTACAGCTACGCCGGCGTGATCGGCTCCGGACCATGGGTGCTGTCCATCGTCGGCATCCTGATGGTCGGTCTGCTGTCACGTGCCGTCGTGGTGCCGGAATTCCTGGTCACGCAGTTCCAGGTGTCGGTGACCTATCTGATCGCCACCTCGCTCATCCTGACCGGCATCGTGCAGCTGGCGTTCACCCGTTTCGTGTCGGACCGTCTGTTCGAGAAGCGCGACGACATCATCATGTCGAACTTCAATGGCCTGCTGCTGTGGGTGATCGCGCTGGCCGGCATCATCGGGCTGGTGCTGGCATTCACGCTGTTTTCCGGCCTGTCGGTCGCCTACCGGCTGCTGATGCTGTCGGGCTTCGTTCTGCTGTGCGGCATCTGGGTCGCCACGATCTTCCTGTCCGGGCTCAAGATGTACCGCGCCATCCTGCTGCTGTACGCACTGGGTTACGCGATCACCGTCACCGCTGCGCTGCTGGCCCGGCCGTGGGGGCTGGAAGGCCTGCTCGGCGGCTTCGTGCTCGGCCATTTCGTATTGCTCGTCGGCATGTGGATCATGACGTCGTGGCACTACCGCTCGGTGGTCACCATCTCGTACGAATTCGCCGACCGCAGTACGCGCTATCCGACGCTGATGGCGATCGGCCTGCTGTACAACCTCGGCGTGTGGGCCGACAAGTTCATGTTCTGGAGCTGGCCGGAAACGTCCGACGCCATCATCGGGCCCCTGCGCGCCTCGGTCATCTACGATCTGCCGGTGTTCATGGCCTACCTGTCGATCATCCCCGGCATGGCGGTGTTCCTGGTGCGCATCGAAACCGATTTCGTCGAGTACTACGATCGCTTCTTCGATGCGGTGCGCGCCGGCGGCTCGCTCGAATACATCGAGGACATGCGCGACGAAATGGTCTATTCGATCCGTCAGGGCCTGGCCGAAATCGGCAAGATCCAGACGCTGGCCATGCTGGCGGCCATCGTGGCCGGCCCGGCGGTATTTGCGTTGCTGGAGATTTCCGAGCTCTACCTGCCGCTGCTGTACATCCAGACGCTGGCGGCCAGCCTGCAGGTGGGCCTGCTGGCACTGCTGAATGTGTTCTTCTACCTGGACCAGCGCCGGCTCATTCTCGGCCTGTGCGCCTTCTTCTGCGTGTCGAACATCTTGTTCACCGCGCTGTTCTTCAAGCTGGGCGCCAGCTTCTACGGCTACGGCTATGCGTTGTCGGTGCTGCTGACGCTGCTGTTCGGCCTGTATGCGCTCGACCGCAAGCTCGGTCGGCTGGAATACGAAACCTTCATGCTGCAGTGATCAAGGGACCGGACATCGGGCCTGAGCATCAGGCCTGACGCCGTCCGTCCTGCTCGGTCAGTGATCCGCCGCGCGTCAGGTCGGGCGCGGCCGTCGAAATCGCCCGCAGCGCGTCCGAGGCGTCGGACTGCATGTCGCTGGCGTCACACAGCGTCGTGATCTGCAGACGGCCACCCGTCTGCTGTGCCTCGCCCTGCATGCTGATGGCCGGCAGATCGCTGGCGTCACGGCCGGTACCGACGCGGATCAGACGGCCGATCGGCGCCGTGCCGGTCGGGTCGAACAGATACCAGCGATCACCCAGAAACACTTCGATGCAGCAGTGCAGACCGGACAGCCCCTGCGCCGCGCTGCTGCCCGGCCCGGTCACGCTGACCAGCCGCGCCGGGATGTAGAGTGCGCGGCACAGCGAGATGGCGAGATGGGCGAAGTGTTCGCTGGCGCCGCTCTTGTCCAGCAGGGTGTCCATGACCGACTTGTCGGCACCGGCCTGGGCCGGGTCGAAACGGGTGCGGTCGCGCACGCACTCGCACAGCGTGGCCACGCGCGCGTAGCCGGGCTTCATGCGGCCGAAGGTGCGAAAGGCCAGACGGGTCAGCGGCTCGGTCGGGCAGAACGGGCTTTCGTGCAGGAAGGGCAATACATCGAACGGCAGTTCGGCGACGCCGATCTCGGCCAGCGCGGCCGGGTCGGCCAGGTGATGCGTGGTCAGCACGCGCGCCGAGTAGTCGATTTCGAGCGGACCGGGCGGCGCCTGTACGTGCAGTACGCGCTGGCCGAGGCGGCCGTTGACGATGCGGCTGCGCGCACCGAGTGACGACACCAGCGACTCGCCGCTCACCTTCTGCTGGGGTGTGGCGGCGGGCAGGATGCGCAGCGCGAGACTGCCCGCGGTGTCGACGTCGTAACGCAGTGAAACAGTGACGTTCATCCTGGGCATGGGCACGGCTCCGATGGCGATTTGAGGCAACCGGCCGGATGCTAGACGTGCAGAGTGCCCAAGGCTGTAGGACGGGGACTACCTGCTTCGGGGCGGCTGCACGACGGGAAAATGTCCCGGTATTTCGCTCGCTTGCTGGCTCAATACAGCGGCCGCTGCAGTTCGTTCCGCAGGATGCGGTAGAGCGACATGCGTCCCGGGGCGACGTTGTCGCGCAGCGCGCAGTCGGGCTCGCGGTCGTGCGCGCAGTCGCGGAATCGGCACTTGCCGAGCCAGGGACGGAAGTCGACGAAGGCGTATTCCAGCGCCGGCAGGTCGAGGTGCGACAGGCCGAATTCCTGCAGACCGGGGCTGTCGATCAGTTCGCCACCGCCCGGCAGCTCATACAGCCGGGCGTAAGTGGTGGTGTGCTTGCCGGAATCGAGCGCCGCCGAAATCTCGCGCGTTGCCGCCGCGGCACCGGGGATCAGCGCGTTCACCAGGGTCGACTTGCCCATGCCCGACTGGCCGATGAACACGTTCAGTCGGCCCTTCAGATGGCTGGCGAGCATCGACACGTCCTGCTTCGCCGACAGCTCGAGCACCGTGTAGCCCATGGCGGCGAAGCCGGCGAGCTGGGCGCGGGCGCCCGCGAGGCCCTCGGCGAGGTCGCACTTGTTGAGCACGATCAGCCCGTCGACGTCCTGCGCCCCGATCGCAATCAGGATGCGCGCCACCAGATCGGCGTTGAAGCCCGGTTCGGTCGCGGTGACGATCACCACCTGGTCGACGTTGGCGGCGACCGTTTTCTGCTTGAAGGCATCCTTGCGGTAGAGCAGGCTGCGCCGTTCGTGAATGCTCTCTATCCGCGCCTGATCCGCCTGCAGCGACAGCTCGACCCGGTCACCGCAGGCGACTTCGGAACGTTTGCCGCGCGGGAAGGCCTGCAGCACCTGTCCGTCGTCGAGCCGCACCATGTAGTGCCGGCCGTGCGCCGACACGACGCGACCTGCAACGGTGTTCAAAGGTCGCGCATCGCTTCGATGCGGGCGGCGCAGATCAGATCATTGAGGGATACGCCGCGCACGCTGTGCGTCGTGAACACCACGCGCACCCGGTTGAAGCCGAACATGATGTCCGGGTGATGATCTTCGGCTGCTGCCAGTGCCGCCACCTGGTTCACAAACGCGACCACCTGCGCGTAATCGGCGAACTGGAAGTCCTTGGAAATGTGGTTGTCCGCCTCTATCCAGCCCGGCACGCTGCGCAGGTGGGTGGCAAGCGTGTCGCCGGTCAGCCGCTTGTGCGCGCCCTTCTGCGGCGTGCAGTGCTGCTGGGCAAGTTCGTGTGCGTCCATGAGTTCCTGAGGGGTCAGAGCGTCTGCAGTTTCGCCACGCGCAATGCGGCGGGCGGGTGCGAATCATAGAAGCTGGAATACAGCGGATCGGGCGTCAGCGTCGAGGCGTTGTCGCGGTACAGCTTCACCAGCGCCGACACCAGCCAGCCGGAACGCGTCTGCGCCGCGGCGTAGGCGTCGGCTTCGAATTCATGCTTGCGCGACATCAGCGACATGATGGGCGACAGCGGAAAGGAGAACACCGGCATCACGAGCGCGAACAGCATCAGCGCGATCACGTTGCCCTCGCTGCTCACCCCCAGTTGCGCGTAGAACCACGGCTGGTCGATCAGCCAGCCGAGCAGGGCGAAGAAGGCCAGGCTGCCGCCGCCGATCAGCGCCACGCGCTTCCAGATGTGGTGATGCTTGTAGTGGCCCAGTTCGTGCGCCAGCACGGCTTCGATCTCGTCGCCGCCGAGCCGGTTGAGCAGGGTGTCGAAGAACACGATGCGCTTGCCCTTGCCGAAGCCGGTGAAGTAGGCGTTGCCGTGCGCCGAGCGGCGCGAGCCGTCCATGACAAACAGGCCGTCGGCGCGAAAACCGCAGCGCTCGAGCAGGCCCTCGATGCGGCTGCGCAGCTCGCCGTCGGGCATCGGCTCGAACTTGTTGAACAGCGGCGCGATCAGCGTCGGGTACAGCAGCATCGCGGCCAGACTGAACGCCAGCCAGAACGCCCAGGCGTACACCCACCAGGCGCTGCCCAAGCTGTCCATGATCCACAGCACCGCGGCCAGCACCGGCGCGCCGATGGCGGCCGCCACCAGCCCGTGCTTGATCAGATCGCCGAAGAACATGGCGGGCGTCATCTTGTTGAAGCCGAAGCGCGCTTCGATGACGAAGGTGCGGTACAGCGTAAAGGGCAGATCGATCACGCCGGACGCCAGGGTCAGCACGCCGACGAACACCAGGTCGCGCAGCAGGCCGTCGCCGGCAAGGCTGCCGGCAAGGTCGTAGAACCACTGCAGGCCGCCGCCCAGCGTCAGCACCAGAAGCCACAGTGCGCTCACCACCACGTCGGCGCGGGCAAGGCTCACGCGCGCCATCGTGTAGTCGGCCGCTTTCTGATGGGCGTCCAGCGGAATGCTGTCGCGGAAGGCCTGCGGCACTTCGGCGCGGTGCGCCGCGATGTGCGCGCGGTGGCGGGTCGCGAGCCACAGGCGCACGCCGGTGGTCAGCACGAGTGCAAGGACGAATATTTCGGTCAGCATGATGGAGAGCCTCGGGTGGATGCGGTTCCTGTCGGAACTCCGATTTAGACGGAGTCCAGGTCACGTGAGTGTGACAAAATCAGGCCGATCCGCGTTCGGACGAACGCATTAATCCCGCTTGGAAATTTTCTCGATTATGGCACAGGACCCCACCTACCTCGTCTGGCTGGACATGGAAATGACCGGTCTCTATCCGGACAGTGATCGCGTCATCGAGCTGGCCTGCGTGGTCACCGACGCGCATCTCGAAGTGGTCGCCGAAGGGCCGGTGATCGCCGTGCACCAGTCCGACGAGGTGCTCGCCGGCATGGACAAATGGAATACCAGTACGCACGGCAAGTCCGGCCTGACCGAGCGCGTGCGCGCCTCGACCGTCACCGAAGCGGCCGCCGAAACCGAAATGATCGCGTTTCTGAGCCAGTACCTGCCCGAGCGCACCAGCCCTATCTGCGGCAATTCAATCTGCCAGGACCGCCGCTTCCTCGCCCGCCACATGCCCCAGCTCGAAGCCTGGTTCCACTACCGCAATCTCGACGTGTCGGCGCTGAAGGAGCTGTGCAAGCGCTGGCGGCCCGAGCTCGCGGCGCAGTTCAAGAAGGCACAGCGGCACGAGGCGCTGGCCGACATTTACGAATCGATCGACGAACTGAAGTTCTACCGCGAACATTTCCTGCGCATGGAGTGAGGCCATGAGCACCCTCCGCATTGCGGTTGCGCAGATCAACTGCGTGGTCGGCGACCTCGACCACAACGTCCGCCTGATTCTCGACGCCGCGCAGCGCGCGGTGGAGCAGGGCGCCCAGCTGCTGCTGACACCCGAACTGGCCCTGTGCGGCTATCCGCCGGAAGACCTGCTGCTGCGGCCGGACTTCATCCGCGGCTGTGCCGCCGCGCTGGCGCGTCTGGCGGCCGAAGCGCCAGCCGGCCTTGCGCTGCTGGTCGGTCACCCGCATGCGACGGGCGACCGCCTGTACAACGCCGCCAGTGTCGTGCGCGGCGGCCGCGTCGAAGCGACCTATTTCAAGCAGCGCCTGCCCAATTACGAAGTGTTCGACGAACAGCGCTATTTCGACGAAGGCACGGCCCCGCTGGTGGTCGAAGTTGCCGGCGTGAAGGTCGGCGTGAATATCTGCGCCGACGTTTGGGAAGCCGGCGCGCCGGAGGCCGCGGCGGCCGCGGGTGCCCAGCTGCTGGCCGTGCTCAACGCCTCGCCCTACCACGTCGACAAGCCGGTCACGCGCGAACAGGTGCTGGCCGAACGCGTGGTCGCGACGGGCATGCCCGCGGTGTACTGCAATCTGGTCGGTGGTCAGGACGAACTGGTGTTCGACGGCGCCTCGTTCGCGCTCGACCGGCTCGGCCGCCTCGCCTGGTGTGCGCCACATTGCCGCGAACACTTCGCCACGGTCGAATTCAGCGACGGCGACATCGTCGCCCAGCCGTTGCCGCCGGTCACCCCGGTCGAGCAGGACTGTTATGAAACGCTGGTGCTCGGCGTGCGCGACTACCTCGGCAAGAACGGCTTCAAGCAGGCGCTGATCGGCCTGTCCGGCGGCGTCGATTCGGCGCTGACGCTGTGCATCGCCGTCGATGCCATTGGCGCCGAAAACGTCCGTGCGGTCATGATGCCGTCGCCCTACACCGCACAGATGAGCCTCGACGACTCGCGCGCACTGGTGCGCAATCTCGGCGTGCGCTACGACGAAGTGTCGATCGCCCCGGCCATGGCCACCTTCGAGCAGATGTTGAAGCCGCTGTTCGGCGACGCCGCGGCCGACACCACCGAAGAAAACGTGCAGGCTCGCGCGCGCATGGTCATGCTGATGGCGCTCTCCAACAAGACCGGCGCCATCGTGCTCACCACCGGCAACAAGAGCGAAATGGCGGTCGGCTATTCCACGCTGTACGGCGACCTGGCCGGTGGATTCGCCGTGATCAAGGACATCTACAAGACCTTCGTCTATCGCCTGTGCGCGTGGCGTAACAGCCAGCGCCCCGACATCCCCGACAACATCCTGACCCGCGCCCCGTCCGCCGAACTGCGCCCCGACCAGACCGACCAGGACAGCCTGCCCAGCTACGAAACGCTCGACGCCATCATCCAGGCCTACATGGAACGCGACGAATCACCGCGCGAAATCATCGCGCAGGGTTTTGCCGAAGCGGATGTGAAGCGGGTGATCGGGTTGCTGAAACGCAATGAATACAAGCGGCGGCAGGCGCCGCCAGGTGTGAGGGTGACGGAACGGGGGTTCGGGAAGGATTGGCGGTATCCGATTACGAGCGGGTATCGAGATTTCTAATGTTGCATTCAGATTTCAATCTAACTTGAACTGTTAATAATTTTCAACTACGCATCCATAAAGCTTTATTGTGTCAAGGGCGAGTAATGTGCCCGCAAAAATGCATGCTGGCGGTCCGATCGTGCACAGAGATGCTGTTCCAAAAGCCGAACCGAGGAATGACAACAGTTCTGGGGTGCACTGGCGATTTATATTATCACTCTCGTTGGCTGAAACGGCGGTCGATATTGTTGATAACGTGCTTGATGCGATGTGCAGCGTAGAAAGAGCGGCGAACTTCGTTGGATTTGTCATCGAGGTATATTTAACAATTGAAGTAAGATCGTAAATCGAAGAAAAATTGCATAGTCCTGTTGCAATTATCCTCATATCATAGTTTGCTTGCTGTAATTGCAGCGCCTTTGTGAACAGGCCGATGGTAGGAGCAATTTTTTCTTTTGAATTGCCGGCTTCAAAAATGCCAAAAAGATGGCTTGCTATTTCTGTTGCATCTCGTATTGGGTTTAAGTATTCAGTCGGCGAAAAGGCTTTATTTTCGGGTTTGCCATGAATAAAGTCCTGCTCGTGAATACTGTATATAAGCTCAGTCTGTTGATTTTCTGAAATATGGGAAGGTGAATCGTGCATGGCTTACTTTCACACTTGGCTCAGAAATTAGGAATAACGGACGCAATGAAAATACAGGACGACGTGGGTCAGTGCTGCTTTTGGCTGGTGTATTTTTTCAATTGAAATATTCCATTTTCCATTCGGGTTGTGATTAAAAAGGCTTTGAATTCCGAAAATCGTTCTTTGGGCGTGGGATGAATGTTTTATTGCCTCAATTTTTTCGGTAACTTGAGAGGGCGATTGGATGGCTGCTCTTAAAAGAGTCTCATTGTCCTCGATCACCCAAGCACTTATTCCACGAAGGTACGAATTGTTTTCCTTCAAAACTTCGATTGCAAGATTTGTGTTTTTGTCTTTTATTGCAATTATTGCCACGTGATCGTCATTTCTTTCTGAGTGAGATAATGTCTCGAGAAAAGTATTGACTTCAATTGACCAAATATCGATGGCGTCAAGAAATTCAATTGTATTTAAATCAATGTTTTCTGGCAATGTTGAAGGTCGAGTGGCGGAAAATTCGGGTGACAACACTCTATCTAGTCCGTTATTTATGGCGATTGATTTATTTATAATTAATTGCTTTATATGATGATACTTTGTCAACGTTGACGAAATTCTTCTGGCGTAGTCGAAAGCCCCGCCTGCTTGTCCGGCGGACTTTTTTCTTAACAGGAGTTCCTCGTTCAATAACAATTTTCTTTCTAATGAATTAAATTGGTTTTCTTTTTCTTTCACACGCTCTACCGCGGCGAGATATGTGTGGCCGATTGTTTCTGCTTCGCTTTCGTATGTGTTTCTCAAGATTGCAGATTCAACAGTTATACGGTGTTGATAAGTTTTCTCTACCTTTTCTGTCATATCTGCAACTCTTCTGCCTCGCTCTCTTAACGTTGCGTGATGGTCCTCGTTTGTTCCGCCATAATATTGGAGGGTGGTGATGTCCTTTTTTAAATTAATTATTTGTTCTGATGTACTGCCATCGTAATGGCTGTTGTTTAACGCTTGATACTTATCACGTCGACTCTGTTCGTGTTCTTTTTTTTGTCTAATTGAATTCAACTCATTTGTCGTGGCATTTACTGCGCATTTGGCTGCTTTAACCTGATAGTTTAGCTCTTCGGTTTGTGATTGCCCTGCAATAATTTCTTGTGAAAAGTTGAATTCCGATGCGCTAAGATCTCTGAAGTCCTTTCGAACCGCCATTGCGTACTCAATGTCGGCTCTTAATGATGTAGCCAGTGGCTGTACTTGATAGTCAGAAAAATGTGGTTGGGTTCCAAGCGTTTTTTGTTGATTTGAAGGGGTGTTTTTCAACGTGGCGACAAGCGCTTGGTCGATCGTGAGAACTAAAGGCATATTTTTCCCCATAAGATTTTTAAACTACTCTCCCCGTGTGTAACGCCCTACAGACGCTTAAGGCCTGGTATGCGCGCAATCCATATTTTTTCCGATTCATTCATGCTTGCTCTTCTAGAATAGTCAGGCACTGCATATTGCGCGCTGCACGTTCGGAGCATGTCTTCAAACACTCCGCATTTCGCCGGCTGAAATTCGAAACCTCTCCACTTTTTAACGGCATGTCGATTACCTCTCGTGAAGAAATCTAGACTTCGACCACAACCAATTCATCCCCCATATTGGGTAAGTCCCCACCGTCGTACCCAACCCAAGCTACGCAACCCATCGTCTCCCCCATCCCGATGAGATACACATACCCCGACCGCATGTAACATCATGTAAGCATCGTTCCCGCCACCATGCGGCGCGGCCTTGCGTGGTCGATGCGTCGTTCGGAGGTGTCATGGAACAGGGCTCGGAGCTGGACGAGGTTGTTGCGCGGCTTTATGAGGCAGGCGCCGGCTTGGCCGGCGTGAGCTGGGCGCAGGCGCTGGCGGGAGTGCAGTGCTTACTCAAAGCGCATGCGGTGGTGCTGCTGGCCATGGACGTTTCGCGGCGCGCGCTGCTGTTTCATGCCGAGGCGGGCGATGCGCCGCCGGAGGCGCTGCTTGATTACACACGCAGCTATCACATGATCGATCCGCGGTTGGCGCGTTTGCTGCCTACGGCAGTTGGGCGATGGGCGCATTGTCATGAGGTGTTCGACGACGCATTCGTCGCAGCCGACCCCTTCTATCAGGAGTTCCTGCTGCCCTATGGCGGACGCTGGAGTAGCGGCATCAAGCTGATGCAAGACGGGGATGTGGCGGTGATCTTCGCGGTGACACGGCGGCTGGATCAGGGGCCGCTGGTGGGCGACGCGTTCGTGCTGTGCGAACGGCTTGCCTGGCATGTCACCAAGGCGTATCGCCTCAATCAGCAGCGCGTGCCGCCGGACGATGGCCCGGGCGTTGCGTCGGCCGCGCTGCATCAGCTCAGCGTGCCGGTGTTCCTGCTCGATGGCGGATGCCAGGTCAGATTTTCAAACCGCAGTGCGGGCTCGCTTTTGTCTGGCGGTGGCGCGCTGTACGCGCTGGACGGCCGTCTGGCCTTGCGGCATGCGGACAACGACCGGGCCTTACTCGCGGTGGCGAAGTCGCTGTACGGCCAGGCGGGTGACGACCGCTTTCCGGCCAGTGCCTATCTGCCGCTGGCGGTGAGCGGCCACGAAGGTGTGGCGCAGCCCGAGCGGAGCCGCGTGCTCGGCATGATGCTCAGTTCGCTGCTGCCCGAGCGCACGATAGGCGCTTTCGGTTTCAAGCCTTCCTTGCTCGCGGTGGCCCATGTGCTGCATGGCGCGTCGGCGCCCGATCCGGCGGTCGTGGCCAGTGCCTTCGGACTTACGCGGGCGGAAGCGCGGATCGCCATTGCGATCACGCTGGGCCTGTCGGTGGAACAGATCGCGGAGCGCCGCTGCAAGGCGGTGAGCACGATACGCAGCCAGGTGAAGTCCATGCTCGCGAAAATGGGCTGCACTCGTCAGAGCGAGGTGGTGAGCCGTGTGCTTTCATTGCCCTTGATGTTCCTCGGCATGCGGTGCGACGGCGAGACGGCACACCGCCCGCGCCGGCCGACCAACGAGGCCGCAGCGCACGCTCGTGCGGTTGCGCTCGGCCCGAACCCGGGCGCGCGGCGTATGCGCACCGCACCCCGCGGAGGCGCCTGAGCAGAGCAGGGCTTGCGTTCGGCATCGGAAATTGAGCTCCGACCATAGTGGCGGCACCAAGCAGGCCAGCCACCGGCTGCGCCGGCGTCGATGTATGCGCGGTGATGCGAGCGGGTACGAGGTGATGGGGCGTCGGGAGGTGTCATGGAGCAGGGAGCCGAACTGCATGCGGTCATCGAGCAGCTTTATCGCGCCGCGACCGGAAGTTCGGAGGCGACCTGGGCGTACGCGCTGTCAGAGGTGAAGCGCGTGGTACGAGGCCACACGGTTGCGCTATGCGAAATCGAGGTGTCACGGCGTGAGCTTGTGTTCCATGCCGAAGTTGGCGACGTGCCGCCCGAGGCGCGGCGTGCGTTCAAAAGACGAGTCCGCCAGGGTGATCCGCTGCTGACGCGTCTGCACACAACGAGCCCGGGATGCTGGGTTCACTGTCCTGAACGGGTCGTCGATGCAGTCGTTTGCAGCGAGCCCCTCTACAAGGCATTTCTGCCGCCCGATGAAGGACGCTGGGTCAGTGGCATCAAACTGATTGCGAGCGGTGACACCGCCGTCAGTCTGTTGGTCACACGGCGCGCAGAACTGGGGCCGCTGGCAGGAGATGACGTCCTGGCCTGCGACCTTCTTTCCTTTCACATCGCAAAGGCCTACGCGTTTGCGCAGTTGCACGCGCGGCTCGGACGCCAGCATGCGGCTGCTGAACTCGTGATGCAGCACCGCGGTTCGCCGATCGTTCTGCTGGATGGCGAGTGCAGGGTGCTTTTTGCAAACCGGCCCGCACGCTCGCTGATGTCGTCTGGTTCAGCGTTATCAGAGCGTGAAGGTCGCGTTGCGCTCGCACACGCAGAGGACGACCGGGCCTTGCGAGCATTGGCCGACAGGCTTTATCGTGAGGCGGACGCTGCGCGATTGTCGGCCGGATCTCCTCCCACGTTCGCTGCCAGCGAACATGTCGGTATCGCGCGGCCGGCTGGGTTGCGTGTCGCGGGCATGACGCTGATGCTGTTGCAGGATAAGGAGACGTCGGCTTTCATTTCGTGTCCGGTGCTGCTGGCGGTGGTGCATGAACTGAAAGGCGATCTTCAGACAGACTCGAGCATCCTGGCCAGCGCTTTTGACCTGACGAGAGCGGAAGCGAAGGTGGCCATGTGCATTGCACAGGGCATGCCGGTGGCGCTGATCGCCGAGCTGCATGGCTTGGCACTCAGCACGACACGGCGCCTGGTGCAGTCCGTGAAGGCAAAGCCGAACGGCATCCGGCTGGTCGAGGTGATCAACCGTATGCGATCCATCCCGTTCATGTTTTTCGGTCTGCGGTGGGATGACGAGGACGGTACGGCAACAGCGGCGTTTTCGCCGCGTCGTCCTGCTCCGCACTTGCCGCACGCGTCCGGAATGTTCGCACCGGATGACTTCGCCTGAAGCCTGGAGGTGACCCGTCACCTTGATGGCTGCCGGATCGCCGGGGTCAATCGGGTTGTGCCGCGCAGGCTTGCGCGCTTGAGCGGCGTGCGCCTGCCCCGAGTGCTCAACGACCGCGCCGCCAGACACTCCCCGCCAGCGCCGCGGCCAGCCCGACCAACGCCCACGCCGGCAGTGGCACATCGCCGTCGTTCGGAGTGCTGGCGGTCGCAGCGGTGACCACGAAGCTCGCGCTGACGGGTATGGCGGCGAGCCACACGTCGTTGCCGGACTGGCTGGCCTGCACGGTGCAGGTGCCGGTGGCGAGCAGTCTGGCCAGATTGCCGGCGGTGCTGCACACGGTCGGTGTCAGGCTGGTATAGCTCACGGCAAGCCCGGAACAGGCGCTGGCGGCGAGCGCGACTGGACCGGCGTCGAGGGCGGTGGTGGCGGAAGTCGGGAAGGTGATGGTCTGAGTGCCGCGCGCCGGTTTGATGGTGAAGCCCAGGGTGACCGAAGGGGCGGCGAACCAGTCGCCGTTGCCGGCCTGACTGGCAACGATGCTGCAGGTGCCGGCGGCGATCAGTGTGGCGGTGCTTCCGCTCACGCTGCAGGTAGCCGGTGTGATCGACGCGTAAGTCACCGTGAGGCCGGAACTGGCGAGCGCTTCCAGCGCGACACTGCCCTGGTCCAGCCACACATCGCCCGGCGACGGGAACACGATGGTCTGTTCCGCGCGTTCGTCGAAAGCGAGGTTGAGCACGATGCTGCCGGTGGCGGCTGCGAAGCCATCGACCGCGATGCGGTAGGTCGTGCCGGCTGCGATGATGAGCTCCAGCCTGCTCTGCGATCCGTCGCCGCTGTCGTCGTCGCTCGCCTGCAGCGTGAGCGAGGCGAGCGCGCTGCCGGTATAGACCGCAAGCATGGTGTCGAAACTGCTGCCGTTCGTGTCAAGCGTGAGCACGCCGGATGCCGGCGCGGTCCAGGTCCACCACAGCGAGCGCGTGGCGGCGGTACCATCGTGCGCCGGCTCGCCCGGTTCGCTGCTGGCCAGGGTGTTGCTGCCGCTGTTGCTGTCGGCCGTGCCGCTCAGTGCGCGGGCGGCGGCGAAGGCGTCATTGCTTTCGGTGCCGACGCCGGCCACCGCGGCGCCCACGGCCAGACGCGGGCGCTGCAGGCCGTTGCGCGCATCGGTGATCATGGTTCCGCCCAGCGTGAGCCGGCTTTCGAGCTGGGCCGGCGTGTCGAGCGGGAAGCGCTGTTTCAGCACGGCCACCGCGCCCGCCACCATGGGCGCGGCGAAAGACGTGCCGTCCAGCGTGTTGCCGCTCAGGGTGAGTACCGAGCCCGGCGCGAAAAGGTCGAGCGGCTCGCCGCTGTTGGAATAACAGGTCACCTTGTCCGCCGCGGTCGTGCTGTCGGTGCAGCTGCCGAAGGCGCGCTGGCCGACGTTGGCGTCGTAGGTGGCGCCGACCGCTACGGCGTTGGCGACGCAGGCTGGTTCGGCAACACCGCTCGTGTAGCTGTCGTTGCCGGCGGCGATCACCACCACCAGCCCGGCGTTGCGTGCCCGGCGCACGGCGGCGACGTAGGGCGTCAGCGTGCAG
The DNA here is from genome assembly GCF_024580145.1 of Methyloversatilis sp. XJ19-49. GTDB lineage: Bacteria > Pseudomonadota > Gammaproteobacteria > Burkholderiales > Rhodocyclaceae > Methyloversatilis. The sequence goes on along the minus strand of NZ_JANINI010000005.1, from coordinate 59,767 downwards.
GCGCTGGCGTTTTGCTGGGTGTCGCCCAGACTGAGGTTCAGCGCAGCGATGTTGTAGGTCGCGCGCTGCGAAATCGCCCAGTCCATGCCCTCGATGACGTCGGAATCGAAGGCGCCTTCGGGCTCGAACACGTCGATGGCAACGATGGAAGATTGAGGCGCGACCGCCAGCGCCGTCATCGCAACCTTGCTGCCGTGGCCATCGGCATCGCGCGCATTGTCTTCGACCGCCGCTTCGTATGCCGCGACCACCCTGCACGTGCCGGCGGGCACGCCGACCGCCGTGCAGGCGCCGAACGGCGCCAGTGTGTAATCGACACCGGTATCGAGCACCGCCACCGCCGTGCCCGCGCCCGGATACCCCGCACTGACTGCCGCCGGCTGGCCGATCAGCGGCAGCGCCTGCGCGCCGATCGCCTTGCGTTGCTTGTCCATATATACAGCGGCGATCCGGTCGTCGCTCCGCAGTGCGCGCAGCGCATCGGCATGCTTCAGCGTGAGTGCCAGCAGGGGCATCGTGCTGTAGCGGCGGCGCACGCTGACACGGTCCGCCGGCAGCGCGGCGATCACAGCCGCCTTCATCGTGTCGCGCCGCCGCTGCACCGTGCTCGACATCCGCACGCTGTCGTCGTCGATCAACTCGACGATCACCCGCGGCGCCTCGCCGCGTTCAAGCGCCGCGGCCACGTCGGCGTCGACGTGGCGCGGAGCGGCGTCGGCTGTTGCGGCGGCAAACACCAGAAGCATTCCGGACACGGCAACCGGCCACGACAGGCGAAGCCTGGGTGACATCACGCTGCATGTTGAGCCGAGTGCCATCAATCGCGTGCCTGTGCTGTTCTTCCGGCATCCATTTTATGGACCAAAGATTTCAGTCACGCTTGCCAGTGCGACCCCGGACATCCTTTGGTCAGTGCGCGCTCGCTAGACCGCTCAGCGCCTGCGACATCCCATCAATCGCCGTTCTTCCGCGATCTGCGCTGCATCGCGGCGCGGGCCAGGGCCATACCCAGGGCGGCCAGTGCCCAGCCGGGCAAGGGCACGTCGCCGTCTTCGCCCTGGCTGCCACCGATCTGCAAGCTCTGTGTCACGCTGTTCGCCGGCCGGAAGCTCGCGTTGCCAGACTGAGTGGCCGACACCGTACAGAGGCCGGTACTCACCGCGGTCAGCGAGCTGCCGCTGATCGCGCAGATGTCCGGGGTGAGGCTGTCGAAGCCTACGACGAGGCCACTGCTGGCGCTGGCGATCAGTGCGCCGCTGGCGCCCACTGCCAGCGCGGGCAAGGCGGTGAAGCTCACGCTCTGCGTGCTGCGCGCAGCCGACACCGTGAAACTGCGGCTGACCGGTGCGGCCGGCTCGAAGCTGGCATTGCCCGGCTGGCTGGCTGTGAGCTGGCAGGTACCGATCATGAGGAGCGTGAGCCCGCTGCCTTCCACCGCGCACACGCCGGGCGTGTTCGACACCAGTGTGACCGGCAGTGCCGAGCTGGCGGACAGCACCAGCGCCGGCGACGCTTCACCCAGCCAGGTATTGCCCAGCGGCGCGAAACTGATGGTCTGCGCCGTGCCGGTGACGGTGAAGGACTGGGTCACCGTATCGGCACGCGCCCGGCTCTCGTCGCCGTCCTGATCGGCCGACACCACGCAGATGCCGGTGCGCAGCAGCGTCACGGTACTTCCGCTCACCGTGCACACGAGGCGGGTCCATGAATCGAAGCGCACCGGCAGGCCGGAACTGGCGCTGGCGCTCACGGCGATGGTGGCTGCTGACAACGGAAGATCGGGCAGCGCTGCGAAGCTGATCGTCTGCGCGCTATTGACCGACAGCGGTACGGCGCTGTTGCGAAGCACACCATTGCCGAGTTGGCCGTCGGCATTGCGTCCCCACGCGAACACCTGGCCATCCGATCCCACGGCGAGGCTGTGGTCGAAGCCCGCGGCAAGTCTGACCACGGACACCCCGGCGGGCAGGCTCACCGGTTCGGGCGTCGTGCGCAGTGTGATGCTGCCGCCGCCGAGCTGGCCGTAGTAGTTGCGTCCCCATGCATAGAGCTTGCCATCGGATCCGAGGGCCAGACTGTGGTAATCGCCGGCTGCGACGCTGAGCGCGGACACGCCGGCTGGCAGGCTCACGAGCATCGGTGTCCTGCTGTACGCGGTGCTGCCGTTGCCCAACTGGCCGGAGCCGTTGTCGCCCCACGCATAGAGCTTGCCATCCGAGCCCCGAGCCAGGTTGTGGTAGTGGCCGGCTGCGACGCCGAGTGCGGACACGCCGGTGGGGAAAACGACCGGTAGAGGTGTCGGGCGATCCGTGAAGCTGCCGTCGCCGAGCTGGTAGTAGAGGTTGTTCCCCCACGCATACAGCTTGCCATCCGAGCCCTGAGCCAGGGTGTGGATTCGGCCCGCGGTGACCCTGAGCGTACTTACCCCGGGCGGCAGATTCACCGACACCGGCGCCGTGCGCTGGAGGGTGCTTCCGTCGCCAAGCTGGCCGTAGTAGTTGTTTCCCCATGCGTAGAGCGTGCCATCCGACCCCCGGGCCAGACTGTGGAAGGTGCCGGCTGCGACGGAAAGTGCAGACACCGCGGCGGGCAGACTCACCTGAACCGGCGTCGTGCGCTGCAAGGTGCTGCCGTCGCCCAGCTCGCCATACCTGTTTTCCCCCCATGCATACAATCGGCCGTCCGAGGCGGCGACCAGGCTGTGGGATGCGCCGGCTGCGACGCCGAGCGCGGACACGCCCGCCGGCAGGCTCACCGCCACCGGTGTCGTGCGATCCGAGGTGCTGCCGTCGCCCAGCTGGCCGACGGCGTTCCCGCCCCACGCGTAGAGCGTGCCATCCGAGGCCAGAGCCAGGCTGTGGTCGCCGCTGGCTGCGATGTCGAGCGCAGACACGCCGGCCGGCAGGCTCACCCGCACCGGTGGTGTCCGAAATGCAGCGCTGCCGTCGCCGAGCTGACCGTACTCGTTGCCGCCCCACGCGTACAGCGTGCCGTTCGAGCCCATCGCAAGCGTGTGGACACCGCCCGCGGCAACACCGAGCGCAGACACGCCGGCGGGCAGACTCACCTGCAGGCGTGTGGCGCGCCCGGTGTAGCTGCCGTCGCCGAGCTGGCCGTCCGAATTGCCGCCCCAGGCGTACAACATGCCGTCCGAACCCATCGCAAGGCTGTGGGTGGCGCCCGCGGCGAGGCTGCGCGCAGACACGCCAGCGGGCAGGCTCACCTGCACCGGTCTCCCCGGCGGAAAGGTACTGCCGTCGCCACGCTGGCCGTCGGAATTGCTTCCCCATGCGTAGAGGTTGCCATCCGAGCCCACCGCCAGACTGTGATCGTCGCCAGCGGTGACGCTGAGCGCAGATACTCCGGTACTCAGCCTCACCTGAACAGGTGTCGCGCGCAGCGAGGCAAGGCTGCCGTCGCTGATCTGGCGGAAGCTGTTGCTCCCCCACGCATACAGCCTGCCGTCCGAGCCCGTGGCCAGGCTGTGGGCTCGACCCGCCGAAACGCTGAGTGCGCTCACCCCGACCGGCAGGCTTACCTGTACCGGTGTCGGGCGCTGTTGGGTGCTGCCGTCGCCAAGCTGCCCGGAGTCGTTGTTCCCCCATGCGTACAGCGTGCCATCCGAGCCCATGGCCAGACTGTGGCCATTGCCGGCTGCGATGGCGAGGGCAGATACGCCAGCCGGCAGGCTCACCTGTACGGGTGCCGTGCGCTGTAGCGTGCTCCCGTCACCGATCTGGCCACGGCTGTTGTCGCCCCACGCATAGAGCTCGCCATCCGAACCCAGGGCCAGGCTGTGGCCGCCGCCAGCCGCGACGGCGAGAGCGGTCACGCCGGCGGGCAGGCTCACCGGAACCGGTGTCGGGCGAGTCATGGTGCTGCCGTCGCCGAGCTGACCCGAGGCATTGGCGCCCCAGCCATGCAGCGTTCCGTCCGCCCGGATTTCCAGCGAATGCCCGCCGCCCGCCGCCAGCGCCGCCGTCACCTCGAAACTGCGCGTCACGCTCACCGGCAGGAAGTCGTCGTCGCCCGCCTGAGTCGCCGTGATCGAGCAGCGCCCGACGCGGAACGTCGTGACCGTGTTGCCCGACACTGAACACACCGCAGGTGTGCTGCTTTCGAAAGTCGCCGCCAGCCCGGACGAGGCGGTGGCGCTTAGGTTGAAGGCCGGCAGCACCCGCGCGCGGTCGGTCAGCGGCGCGAAGTCCAGCGTCTGGGCGCTGGGCGCCGTGTCCGGCTCGGCCACCCCTTCGCCCGGGGTGGCGGCTTGTGCAGGAAGGCTGAACAGCGCCGCATGCAGTACGCACATGGATGCAAGCGATGTGCGCAAGGCGGCACACGCACGACGCAGGGTCTGGATTGCCATTTTTGTCATTTCCCCGTTCATCCCGATGGATGCCGGGCGTCCTTGTTGCATCGAACCACTGTGTTCGACCGCATGTCGCATGGAGAACGACCGGCCGTTGAAGTCAGGGCCAAAAAGATGAGGGCGATATGACGTGATTTCGCCGATCACGACGTCCGCATTTGGTACGCGAATGCTTCGGGAATGATGCTAGTTGATTCCATCCATGTGCATGGAATGGCGCCGGCGGTGTAACGAAAATTTCATGGACAGTCATTTACGTCAGTCCATTCGGTCATGGCGCGCCAGTGGCGCGTTCGCGCTCCGTGCCGCAGGCGCTTCGCGACGTGACGCGCCTCGTCAATCCCAAAAGCATCACCGCCAACAGTCCAGCCAGCACGAATCGTCCGCCCGATTTCAGGAAGGCTGACCAGGCCAGAATCGGCGAACTGCCGCCCGGGTCGTGCGCGTCGCGATGCAGTGCCCACAGCAGTGCGTCGAGCACGAAGGGGGCGTCGAGCGCGAGCAGCAGGGCCAGGGCGGGCAGGGCGCACAGCGCGCGCAGTAGCCATTCGGCGGTGCGCTGTGCCGGCCAGGCGGCGAGCAGGGCAATGAACAGCGTCGGTGCGAGCCAGAAGGTCGCCAGCGGCGTGGTGATGACGGCGCGGGCGCGCGGGTCGGCGTAGGTCACATGGGTGCCGGTCAGGATCAGCTGACGGATGCCGGCTTCGAGGCGGATCACCGTGTCGGCGCCGGTTTTCGTGATGTCGAGAGACAGCACGTTGTGATGACGATCGATGAGGTCCATCGTCAGCGCGATCGAGGGCAGCAGATGTTGCATCAGTGCCTCGCCCTGCCACAGCACGAGCGCGCCGATGAGGCACAGCGCTGCGACGAAGCGCAGCGCGAGACGGCCCGGATTCATCGGTAGCCGATGTCCGGTTCAGGTTCGGCAACGGGCGCGCGGTGCATGATCCACTGGAAATACAGCGCCAGCAGCGCCACCAGCACGATGGGCCCGATGTAGTTGTGCAGCCAGTCGAACCAGTGCGGATCACTGCGCCAGGCGAAGAACAGCGCCGTGATGCGTGTGACGTTGAGCAGCCACACGAGCAGCAGTCCGGCCAGCCAGCCACCCAGTCGCCAGCGCCAGGCGAGCGGCGCCACGGCGAAGGCGGCAGTCATCAGCCACAGCAACTCTGCACCGTCGCAACCCTGCAGCACATTGATGCCGCCACCCGGTGCCTGCACGCGCGGTCCGGCCGCCGCGGCGCCGCTGTCCGGCTGAACGGCGGCGATCAGCACGACGGCGGCGCGCACATTGAGATCCTCGACCCAGAGCCGGAACAGCGCGCTGTCCTGCTGCACCGACCAGCCCCACTGCAGCGCGGCGAAAATCAGCGCGAACAGGCCGACCCGCCAGAACGCCATGGTGCCGACCGTGTCATCTGCGGGCTTGCCTTCCGTCACGGTTTCAAAGTTTCCGATTCACGTTTGCGCAGTCGTGGCCTGACCGCAGCGCCAAGCAGTGAAGCAGCCAGTGCGCCCAGGGCCCAGGCGGGAAGCGGCACATCACCCGACTCGGCAACCGGCGGATCATACTCGAGGGTCAGCAGCGGCACATTCACCCCGCCTTCCCGACTGACCATGCGCTTGGCGGAGCGCGTCGTCGCTTCGGAACCGCGGATCAACCAGCCGTGGTTCGACGCAGGATCATTCACCCATCCCTGAATGTCGGCCAGCATTTCCGGCGTGCCTGCCCAGACGAAGGCGCCGGTCGAAACCATCGGAATCGATGCGCTTTCCACCGCAAAGTCGCCACCCGGTGTGCTCCAGCTCTGGGGCGGGGCAGCCGCATGGTAGCGCTGCGTCCAGGTGACGTCGCCCGGTACGGCAACCTCGCCGCCGCCGTTGCCACCGCCGCCGGAACCCGAAGCGCCCTCACCCCATGAGGCGAGCGCCCGGTGCAGGCTCGCAACACTGTCGGCGGGCGCGCCATTTGCGATGCGGTCGATCACCACACGCAGTGAAGCAGACCGGACGGTCGATCCAGGCGGAATTTCGGAGAGGTCGAAGCGCACCAGGGCGCGTCTTGAAAAACCGGCCGCCGTGGCACCGATGAACAGATGGGAACCGGAACCGTTGGCCAGACCCGGCTCGTCGCCGAACAGGGTCGCATCGGCTGCCGGCGCGCGCTGCATTTCGACACCTTGCGCCGCACCGGCGAAAGCGATCAGCACGAGCGAGAGACACCACGGTCGCACATGGGGAACCACCACATATCGCGACATGGCACTCATGCGACGGCTCCGGAAGGATGTGCAACGGAGTCTAGGTACGAAACGTGATGATTTCGTGATGCGTGGGTGCGCCTGTGCCGCGCGGTGCGCGGGATCAAGGAGCGCTGCGCCGTGCGCTCGGTGACAATGCCTTCAGCTTTTCCATCAAATGCGCAAAGTTGATCGGCTTGGCGAGAAAGTCGTCCATGCCGGCGTCCAGGCAATGGCGCCGGTCGGTTTCGAAGGCATTCGCGGTGAGTGCGATGATCTGCGGCTGGTGCCCCGGGCCGCAGCGGATCGCGCGCGTCGCTTCGAGGCCGTCCATCACCGGCATGCTCATGTCCATCAGGATCACATCGTAGCCACGTTCCGACCACAGTCTGAGTGCTTCGGCGCCGTCGTTCGCGAGATCGGGTTCGACCCCGAGACGCTGCAGCAGCCGCTGCACCAGCAGGCGGTTGACCAGATTGTCGTCGGCCACCAGCACACGCAGATCGGCCGGCAGGCGTGGCGCTGCGTCAACCGTCACGGCTGCCGGCGGGCTGCTGGCGCCGGCTTCGGTGAGTGGCAGCACGAAGCTGAAGGTACTGCCCGCGCCGGGCGTGCTGTCGACGACGATCAGGCCGCCCATGGCCTGCACCAGGCGCTGGCTGATCGCCAGCCCGAGGCCGGTGCCGCCGAAGTGGCGGGTGGTGGAGGTGTCGACCTGGGAGAACGGGCGGAACAGCCGGGCGCGCTTGTCGTCCGCGATGCCGATACCGGTGTCGATGACGGCCCATTCAACGCCCGGTGTGCCGTCCGCCATCGGTGCCGGCCGCACGCGCAGCACGACCGATCCGGCGGCAGTGAACTTGATGGCGTTGCCGACCAGATTGACCAGCACCTGACGCAGCCGGCCCGCGTCGATCATGGCGTGGGTGTCCGGTGCGACCGCCGAGTCGAGTTCAAGTGACAGCGACTTCGCCCGCGCCTGCGGCCGGGTGATCGACAGCACGCTGTCGTGCAGGTCGGACAGCGTGCTGGCGTGGATGTCCAGCTCCAGGCGGCCCGCCTCGATCTTGCTGAAATCGAGGATGTCGCTGATCAGGCCGAGCAGCGAATCACCGCACTCGAGAAGGGTGTCGACGTACTGTGTCTGATCCGCATCCAGGTCGGACGCCGCCAGCAACTGGGCCATGCCGATCACGCCATTCATCGGCGTGCGGATTTCGTGGCTCATCGTGGCGAGGAAATCGGACTTCGCGCGGTCGGCCTGTTCGGCCTGCGCCAGCGCTTCGGACAGCCTGGCAGTCCGTTCGATGACCTGCGATTCAAGAGAGGCGGCGAGGGCGCGCAGCGCCTCGTTGCTGTCGAACAGCTCGCGCGCCTTGTCTTCCAGCAGTTTTTCCGCCGCGTGCCGGGCCGCGCGTTCGCGCGCCAGTCTGCGCTCGTACAGCGCGATCTGCCTGTCGTCCGGCGTCGCGTTGCCCGGGTCGCTCATGCCGTGCTGCGGGTGAGCGTGAAGCGGATGACGCTGCCGGGGGCATCCGAAATGTCTTCGCGGCGGATGCCGATGTTCTCGTTGAAGTGCGCGATGCAGGCGGTGATCAAGCCTTCCGCGAGGTCGCCGAAGTGGCGGTCCGAGCGGTAGGTCATTTCCAGCGTGTTGATGCCGTCGCCGCCGATGTCGAAGCGCGGTGGCCGTGCGTCCGGGTAGAGCTTGCGCACTTCGGGGTGGATGATGGATTCGATGCTCGACAGCATGTGGAAGGAGTCTTCCATGCCTTCGAACAGGTGGCCGTAGCCCTTGTGGAAGCGGCCGAACAGGTATTCGCCGAAGGTGCGCACGAGCTCTGGCACGGTCTTGCCGGTGCGTGCCGACAGTTCGACCACCATCTTTACCAGTTCATGATGGTCGTATTGACCCACTGCGGTGTAGGCGCCGCCATTCGGCGGCGCAGCCGCCTCGATGACTTCGTCCATCAATTCGGGCGAGTAACGTGCCTCGACCATGTCGATGAATTCCGTGAATACCATGCCCTTCATGCTGAACCTCCCCGCGACGCGCTGACGATGCCCGGTTAACGGCGCTGTCAGTGAGGCCTGAAGCCTTTATACTTCGCGGCCTTAGCGAGGAGAAAGCACCATGAAAAAAATCGAAGCCGTCATCAAGCCATTCAAGCTCGACGAAGTCCGCGAAGGGTTGTCCGAAGTGGGCGTGACCGGCCTGACGGTGACCGAGGTGAAGGGTTTCGGCCGGCAGAAGGGCCATACCGAGCTGTACCGGGGCGCCGAGTACGTTGTCGATTTCCTGCCCAAGATCAAGATTGAGGTCATCGTGGCCGACGAGACCGTCGACCGCGCAGTCGAGGCCATCATCAAGGCCGCCCGCACCGGCAAGATCGGTGACGGCAAGATTTTCGTCATGTCGGTCGAGCAGGTCATCCGCATCCGTACCGGCGAGTCGGGCGAAGAAGCCATCTGACGGCCCGCCCGGTTTCCGGGGCACCCCGGAACTACTGGCCGGACATCGGTTTGAGCAGCACCATCAGGGCCCCCGCGCCGCCTTCGTGCGGTCGGGCCTGACAAAAGGCAAGCACCTCCTGGCGGTGCATCAGCCAGCCCAGCACCAATCCTTTCAGTACCGGCTCCCGACCGGGCGAACCCAGTCCCTTGCCGTGAATGACCCGCACGCAGCGCAGGCCGCGCCGGTGCGCGTCGTGCATGAAACCGACCACCAGATCGTGCGCGGCATCGCGCGTGGCGCCGTGCAGGTCGATCTGCCCCTGCGACACCCAGCGGCCGCGTCGCAGGTCGCGCAGCACCTGCTTGCCCAGGCCGGCGCGCAGGAATGACGGCTCTTCGCCGCCTTCCAGACGCAGATCGGTCGATAGCGGCCCGCGTATCGATTCGGCCAGCACCGACCGGTCGTCCGCTTCACGCTGCACCGGCCAGGCGCGCGGCGGCGGGGTTTCGAGCAGGATGCGGTCGGTGTACAGACGATGCACGCCTTCCACCGCCTGTCTGAACAGCGCGATGTCTTCAGCGTCGGGCAGCGCCGGCGCCGGGTGGCGCCGCCTCTTGTTCGAAGACATCGCGCGTCATGTCCAACCGGAATCAGGCCAGACCGATGCTGTCAAGGTAGCGCTCGGCATCGAGCGCAGCCATGCAGCCGGTGCCGGCGCTGGTGACCGCCTGACGGTAGATGTGGTCCTGCACGTCGCCGGCAGCGAATACGCCGGCGATGCTGGTGGCCGTGAAATCGCCCTGACGCCCGGCCTTGGTGACGATGTAGCCGCCTTCCATGTCGAGCTGGCCTTCGAACAGCGAGGTGTTCGGCTGGTGGCCGATCGCGATGAACACGCCGGACAGCTGTACGTCTTCGGTCGCGCCGTCGAGTGTCGATTTGACGCGCATGCCGGTCACGCCGGTCTTGTCGCCCAGCACCTCGTCCAGCGTGCTGTGCCAGCGGATCGTCACCTTGCCCTGCTTCTGCTTGTCGAACAGCTTGTCCTGCAGGATTTTCTCGGACTTGAACTTGTCGCGACGGTGCACCACGGTCACGTGGCGTGCGATGTTGGACAGGTACAGCGCCTCTTCGACCGCGGTGTTGCCGCCGCCTATGACCGCGACATCCTGGTTGCGGTAGAAGAAGCCGTCGCAGGTCGCGCAGGCCGACACGCCCTTTCCGGCGAACTTCTCTTCCGACGGCAGACCGAGGTATTTGGCGCTGGCGCCGGTCGCGATGATCAGTGCGTCACAGGTGTACTCGCCGTTGTCGCCGACCAGCCGGATCGGCTTTTCGGTCAGGTGGGCGGTGTGGATGTGGTCGAACAGCAGTTCGGTTTCGAAGCGTTCGGCGTGGCGCTGGAAACGCGCCATCAGGTCCGGGCCCTGCACGCCTTCGGCATCGGCCGGCCAGTTGTCGACATCGGTCGTGGTCATCAGCTGGCCGCCCTGGGCCATGCCGGTGATCAGCACGGGTTTGAGATTGGCGCGCGCGGCGTAGACCGCAGCGGTGTAGCCGGCGGGGCCGGAGCCCAGAATGAGAAGACGCGAGTGCCGTGAAGCCATGACTTGATTCCGGTGAGGTGGAAGAACGACGAAGCTCGAGAACTGACTGCGCCCGGAAACCGTGGACGCCCGACGAACCCGGGCGCTCCGGAATTGACGGGGCGCCTGAGCGACGGATTATAGCGATCGCGCCCGCGCACCATCGCTCTCAAGTTCTTGTGTCATCCGCCCGATAAACAAGACAGATATTGGGGCAATTTGTTTCCAGTGTGGAAAAGTCCCTATAATCAGGGCCGCATCAGTGTTTGTGGCTCAACCCCCTCTCCGGCGACGACGCTGTGGCCCGGAGAATGACCACAGGCGCGACGATCCATTCAAAGCGGCGCAGCCTGTTCCTGTCAGGCATGCTCGCATCAGGAGGTCTTGAGATGGTAACGGCTCACCCCGTTTCAGTTACGGCTTTGCGCACGTTTTCGATGTTCAGCGGGCTGCCCGACAGCTCGCTCGACCCGGTCGCCAAGGTATCCAACATGCGGCGCGTGCCGCGTGGTTCCATCGTGGTCCGCGCCGGCGACAAGACTGACTTCGTCTACCTCATCCTGTCCGGCAGCCTGAAGGTGCTGGTGAGTGACGAGGAGGGCCGAGAAGTCATCCTGTCGATGCTCGGCCCGGGCGAGTTGTTCGGCGAAATGGGCGTGCTGGATGACAATCCGCGTTCAGCCACCGTGGTATCGGTTGTGCCGAGCGACCTGATCGTCATTGCCAAGAGCGACTTCAAGCGCGTGCTGCAGGAGAACTTCGACGTGTCGATGTTCATCATGCGCAATCTGGTGGCGCGCCTGCGCACCGCCGACCGCAAGATCGAAAGCCTCGCACTGATGGACGTGTATGGTCGCGTGGCGCGCCTGCTGCTCGAAATGGCTGACGAGGTGGATGGCCAGAAGGTCGTGAACCGCAAGATTTCCAAGCAGGACATCGCCAAGATGATCGGCGCGTCGCGCGAGATGGTGTCGCGCGTCATGAAGGACCTGCACCTGCAGGGCCTGATCGAAGAAGCCAACGGCAAGATCCACCTGCGCGAACGCCTCGAAACGGTTTGACGCTTCCAGGTTGCCGCTTTCCGACACGGGCCGCTGATGCGGCCCGCGTCTTATAATCGGGCCTGTTTTCACCCCGGCCCCGCGCCATCTCCCCTGTGGCGAAAGACGCTCAGCAACTTCCCCTTCCCGAACGCATCGCTGCCGTGCTGCACGAGGCCCGCTGGCTCGTCCTTGCGGCACTTGCGCTCTATCTCGTCATGGCGCTGGGCGGTTACGACCGCGCCGATCCGGGCTGGTCACACGCCGCCGCGTCCGAAGGGCTGTCCAACCCGGCCGGTCGTTTCGGTGCCTGGCTGGCCGATCTGGCGCTATTCCTGTTCGGGCTGTCGGCCTGGTGGTGGGTGGCCCTGTTGATCGGCGGCTGCGTCTGGCTGTCGCGCGCGAGCGAGCGTCGGCTCGATCGCCGCCCGCTCTACGTCGCGCTCGGCGGTTTCCTGCTGGTGCTGCTGTCGAGCAGCGCGCTCGAAGCCGTGCGCTTTCACAGCCTGTCGGCCGATCTGCCGGTCGGGCCGGGCGGCATGCTGGGCAACGAACTCGGTCAACTGCTGAGCAGCGGATTCGGCTTCACCGGCAGCACCTTGTTGCTGCTGGTGTCGCTCGGCGTCGGGCTGAGCGGCATGACCGGCGTCACCTGGCTCGGTGCGGCCGAAGCGGTCGGCAGGGCGCTGGAACTGGTGTGGTTCGGCAGCGTGCGCGCCTTCACCACCTGGCGCGACCGCCGGGTCGGCCAGCAGGTGGCGGAACAGCGCGAGGCGGTGGTCGAAGCCGAGCGACGCAAGCCGTCGCGCCGGCGTGAACCGATCCGCATCGAAGTGCCCGAAGTCGAGGTGCAGCAGTCGGAACGGGTCAATCAGGAGCGCCAGCAGACACTGTTCGCCAACTTGCCCGGATCGCTGCCGCCGCTCGCCCTGCTTGACGAAGCGAAGCCGGACATCGAACCGCCCAGTCCGGAAACGCTGGAACTCATTTCGCGCCAGATCGAACGCAAGCTGGCCGATTTCAACGTCGAGGTGAAGGTGCTGGCCGCCTATCCGGGCCCGGTCGTCACACGCTACGAAATCGAGCCGGCGACCGGCGTCAAGGGCAGCCAGATCGTCGGCCTGGTGAAGGATCTGGCGCGCGCGCTGTCGGTCACCAGCATCCGCGTGGTCGAAACGATTCCGGGCAAGAGCTGCATGGGGCTGGAAATCCCGAACGCACGCCGGCAGATCGTGCGGCTGTCGGAAATCCTCGGTTCGGTCGCCTATCACGACATGGCGAGCCCGCTGACGATGGCGCTCGGCAAGGACATCGGCGGCCTGCCCGTGGTGGCCGATCTGGCACGCATGCCGCATGTGCTGGTCGCCGGCACGACCGGCTCGGGCAAGTCGGTGGCGATCAATGCGATGATCCTGTCCTTGCTCTACAAGGCCGATCCGAGTCGCGTACGGCTCATCATGATCGACCCGAAAATGCTGGAACTGTCTGTTTACGAAGGCATTCCGCATCTGCTGGCGCCAGTCGTGACCGACATGCGCCATGCCGCAAACGCACTCAACTGGTGCGTCGGCGAGATGGACCGTCGCTACAAGCTGATGTCGACGCTCGGCGTGCGCAATCTGGCCGGCTTCAACGCCCGGCTGATCGAAGCCGAAAAGGCCGGCATGGCGCTGAACAATCCGTTCTCGATCACGCCGGACACGCCGGAACCGCTGCAGACCATGCCGATGATCGTCGTCGTCATCGACGAACTGGCCGACCTGATGATGGTGGCCGGCAAGAAGATCGAGGAACTGATCGCCCGGCTGGCACAGAAGGCGCGCGCGGCCGGCATTCATCTGATACTTGCGACACAGCGGCCGAGCGTCGATGTGATCACCGGCCTGATCAAGGCAAACATTCCGACCCGCATCGCCTTCCAGGTGTCGAGCAAGATCGATTCGCGCACCATCCTCGACCAGATGGGTGCCGAGGCGCTGCTCGGCCAGGGCGACATGCTCTACCTCGCGCCCGGTACCGGGCTGCCGACGCGTGTGCATGGCGCCTTCGTCGCCGACGGCGAGGTGCACAAGGTGGTCGATCACCTGAAGAGCACCGGCGCGCCGGATTACATCGAAGGCCTGCTGACCGGAGCGACCGATGACGACGGCGGCGAGCTGCAGCTCGAAGGCGCGGGGGGCGGTGCCGGCGGCGAAGCGGACCCTTTGTACGATCAGGCGGTCGAAGTGGTCGTCAAGACGCGCCGGCCGTCGATTTCGCTGGTGCAGCGTCACCTGCGCATCGGCTACAACCGCGCCGCGCGCCTGATCGAGCAGATGGAAAAGTCCGGGCTCGTGTCACCCATGAATGCCACCGGCGGTCGCGAAGTGCTGGCGCCGGTGCGGGAGGAATGATCATGGTGCATCCATGGCGGGCATCCGGCGTAGCCGCGTTGTGCCTGCTGGCGTCGTTGTCGGTTTCTGCCGCCAGCGGCATCGAGCAATTGCGGTCTTTCATCGAATCGACCCAGTCGGGCCGTGCGAGCTTCGAACAGCGGGTGACGGCGAAGTCCGGTCGCAAGCCGCAGGAAGCGAGCGGCACGATGGCGTTTTCGCGCCCGGGCAAGTTCCGCTGGACCTACGACAAGCCCTACTACCAGTTGCTGGTGGGTGACGGCGACAAGTTGTGGGTGCATGACCGCGACCTCAATCAGGTCACCGTGAAGACACTCGGCGACGCCCTGGCGTCGACGCCCGCTGCGCTGCTGGCCGGTCGCAACGAACTCGAACGCAATTTCGAATTGCGCGAAGGCGGTGTCGAGGACGGGCTGACCTGGGTGGACGCCAAACCCAACGCAGCGGAGGGCGGTTTCGAGTCGGTGCGCATCGGTTTCGCCGACGGCATGCTGCGCGGCATGGTGCTGCGCGACAGCTTCGGTCAGACCACCTTGCTGCGTTTCAACAGCTTCGAACGCAATCCGAAGCTCGACGAAGCGCAGTTCCGTTTCACGCCACCCGCCGGCGCCGATGTAATCGGCGACGACGCGAAGAAGTGAGCCGGCCGTCGTGACCCGAGCGCATGGCTGACCTTTTCGGCATGCCGGACGAGCCGGTGCCGCCCGCGCGCGCAGCGGCAGTGCCGGGCGAAGCGAAAAGCCCGGCCCACGCACCGCTGGCAGAGCTGCTGCGCCCGCGCACGCCGGACGAGGTGATCGGCCAGCAGCATCTGCTCGGACCCGGCAAGCCGCTGCGCCTCGCCTTCGAATCCGGCATTCCGCACTCGATGATCCTGTGGGGTCCGCCGGGGGTCGGCAAGACCACGCTGGCGCGCCTGATGGCGACCGCCTTCGACGCCGAGTTCACCGCGCTGTCGGCGGTGTTTGCCGGCGTGAAGGACATCCGCGAAGCCATGCAGCGCGCCGAAGGGGTCGCAGCCAGCACCGGCCGGCGCACCATCCTGTTCGTCGATGAGGTGCACCGCTTCAACAAGGCGCAGCAGGACGCCTTCCTGCCGTACGTCGAATCGGGCACCGTTACGTTCATCGGGGCAACGACCGAAAACCCGAGCTTCGAGGTCAATTCCGCGCTGCTGTCGCGCGCCGCTGTATACATATTGCAGAGCCTGAACGAAGACGAATTGCAGGCGCTGTTCGAGCGCGCCCGCACCGGTGCCCTGAAGGGCCTCGCCTTCGATGATGATGCCCGGGCACGACTGATCGGTTTCGCGGATGGTGACGCACGCAAGTTGCTGAATCTGCTGGAGCAACTCGATACCGCTGCGCGCACCGCCAAAGTCGATCCGGTCACCGCCGCCTTTGTCGACAGCACGCTGTCGCGCAATCTGCGCCGCTTCGACAAGGGCGGCGACGCCTTCTACGACCAGATTTCTGCGCTGCACAAGTCGGTGCGCGGCTCCAACCCCGATGCCGCGCTGTACTGGTTCGTGCGCATGCTCGACGGCGGTGCCGATCCGCTCTACCTGGGCCGGCGCATCGTGCGCATGGCGGTCGAGGACATCGGCCTGGCCGACCCGCGCGGTCTGGAGCTGTCGCTGCAGGCCTGCCAGACCTACGAGCGGCTGGGCTCGCCCGAAGGCGAACTGGCGCTCGCCCAGGCGGTCATCTTTCTCGCCTGCGCCGCCAAGTCGAACGCGGTCTACATGGCGTACAACGCCGCCCGCCGCTTCGTGTCCGAAGACGGTTCGCGCCCGGTGCCGATGCATCTGCGCAACGCGCCGACAAAGATGATGAAGAACATGGGCTTCGGCGCCGAGTACCGCTATGCGCACAGCGAGCAGGACGGTTATGCGGCCGGCGAGCGCTACCTGCCCGACGGCATGCCCGAGCCGCAGTGGTACCAGCCGACCGACCGCGGCATGGAGGCGAAGATCGCCGAAAAACTGGCCGCACTGCGCGAGCGGGACCGCAAGGCGCGCGGCGATTGACCGCGCATGCATCGCGGGCAAGCGTCGCTCCTCGGGCGGCGGCCTGTGTGCGGCGGCCTGTGGGAGCGGCGGCCTCGCCGCGATCCGCACGCTGCAATGTGACCATCGCTGCACTGATCGCGGCGAGGCCGCCGCTCCCACAGCCAAAGCCAGCTCCCACAGCCAAAGCCAGCTCCCACAGCCAAAGCCAGCTCCCACAGCCAAAGCCAGCTCCCACAGCCAAAGCCAGCTCCCACAGCGAGGCCGCCGCTCCCACAGGATGCACCCCACAGGTACCGCTCCCGCAGAAGACGCGCTGCTCGTTGCCCGCAGGCGGGCCCTAAATGAGGCGCTCGGCGAGACGGGCGAAATCGTCGTGGATGGCGTCCGGGCGGATGTCCGGGTGACTTTCGTCAGCGGGTGAATACTTGCCGGTGCGCACCAGCACGCCGGCAATACCCAGCGCCTGTGCCCCGCCGATGTCGTCGCGCAGGTCGTCGCCGACCATGATGGTGTCGGCGGCCGCCACGCCGAGGCGATCGAGCGCGGCCTGGAAAAAGGGCGCCGCCGGTTTGCCGGCAATCTCCGCCGTGACGCCGGTGCTGTATTCGAGTGCAGCAACGAAGGCGCCCATGTCGAGCGACAGGCCGTCTTCTTCCTTGAAGGTCCGGTTGCGCGCCATCGCGATGAAGGGCAGGCCGCGCTGGATCAGACGGAAGGCGGCGTTCAGCGTTGCATAGTCGAAGCAGGGGCCGGCATCGCCCAGCACGACCGCATCAGGCTCTGCGGCATCGGGCCCGACTTCGCTGCGCAGGTCGGGGTGCACGACCCAGTGCGGATGCAGCCCGCGCGAACGCACCAGATTCAGCGTGGCGCCCGGCGCGGTCAGCAGATCGTCTTCCTGCATCGCGAAGCCGAGCGCATTCATCTTCGCGACCAGTGTGCGCAGCGGCGTGCGCGTCGTGTTCGTCAGGAACAGCAGCGGCAGACCGGCGGCGCGCAGCCGGGCGAGTGCTTCGACCGAACCGGGGATGATCTGGTCGCCGACATGCAGCACGCCCGCCAGATCGATCAGCAGGGCCTTGGGGTGGGCGGGCAGTGGCATGAGGTCTCCCGGATGAGTCGGTGCTGGCGGGCGCAGGCGAACAGCCCCGGGCTGCGGCCTGCCATGGGGGTGGCTCCTGAAGGAGCCACCCTGTGCGAGCAGCGGCCTGTGGGAGCGGCGGCCTCGCCGCGATCGTGCCGCGACCATCGTTGTGCAGCGTGCGTATCGCGGCGAGGCCGCCGCTCCCACAAAACCTCTGCCGCTCCCACAAGGACAGCTCCCATTGCACCCGTCCCACAGCGCCTCGGCAAGCCTCCCTTGGCTGCCGGTCAGGCGCGCAGGATCACAGTGTCACCAGTTGATGGCGGGCGGCAAAGCTCACCAGTTCGACCGGGTTCTTGATGTCGAGTTTTTCGAACAATCGTGCCCGATAGGTGCTGATGGTGTTGGCCGACAGCGACAGTTCGCGTGCGATGTCGCCCACGCTGTGGCCGCTCGCGAGCAGCTTGAGCACCTGCATTTCGCGGTTGGACAGGCTGTCGAGCGGGCTGGCGGGGGTGTCGCTGCGCACGCCGAAAGCCAGCCGCTCGGCCAGTTCGGGTGTCACGAACAGGCCGCCGCGCGCGACGCGGGCGATCGCTTCGAACAGCTGTTCGGTCGAACAGCCCTTGTTCAGGTATCCGGCCGCGCCGCTCTTGAGCGCGCGCACGCCGAACTGCGATTCCGGATAGGTGGACAGCATCAGCACCGCGACCTGCGGGAATTCGCTGCGCAGCTGTTTCAGCACGTCGAAGCCATCGCGATCGTTCAGCGCGATGTCGAGCAGTACCACGTCGGCACCGTCGGTGCGCAACAGACGCATCAGATCCGGTCCGCCAGCCGCTTCGCCGACGACTGCGATGGCCGGGTTTTCGCCGAGGATCTGTGCGATGCCCCGGCGCAGCATCAGGTGGTCATCGACGATGACGACGCGCGTGGGGCGGCTGGCGTCCGTGAAGGAATTCATCGGGTCGAATCCGGTACGCGCAGCGTGATCGTCGTGCCGGCACCCGGTGCGCTGTCGATCTGCAATTCGCCCCCCAGCACGCGGGTGCGTTCGTACATGCCGAGCAGGCCGAACGAGGTGGGTTGCGCCGGCACCTGCATGCCGCGCCCGTTGTCGCGAATGCGCAGTTCGATGTGGCTGGCTGCGCCGGTCACGTCCACCTGCACTTCGGTGGCGCCGGCATGGCGCGCGATGTTGGTCAGCACCTCCTGCACGATGCGATACACCGCCACTTCGGCGCTGCGCCCCAGGCGGCGCTCCGGCCCGGTGTCGCGCACGTTCAGCGTGCAGCGCACGCCGCTGCGCGCCTGCATTTCCTGCAGTTGCCATTCGATCGCCGCCCACAGACCGAGGTGGTCGAGCACACCAGGTCGCAGGTCGGTCAGGATGCGCCGCACGGCGCCCAGCGCCTGCCGGGTCACGCCGACCATGTCGTCGAACTTGCGCTCGAGCGTGTCGTCGTGCGCCACCTTGGCGCGCAGCCAGTTCAGGTCGAACTGCAGCGCGGTCAGCGACGCGCCCAGTTCGTCGTGGATTTCGCGCGCGATATGGGCGCGCTCGTCCTCGCGCACCTGCTGCAGGTGGGCCGACAGCCGCTGCAGAGCGCCGTGCGATTGCTGCAGCCGGGCGTTGGCCTGCGACAGCGCGGCGGTACGTTCCGATACGCGCCGTTCCAGTTCGGCATGGTTGGCGCGCAGCACCGCCTCTGCCTGCTTGCGTTCGCTGATGTCGGCGAAGGTGACCACGGCGCCGACGATCTGGCCGGCGTCACGGATCGGGTAGGAGGTGTATTCGGCCGGAAAGGCGCTACCGTCGCGCCGCCACAGCACTTCGGATTCGACCCGCACGCCGCGCCCTTCCTGGAAGGCACGGAAGATCGGGCAGTCTTCGACCTCATAGCAGCGGCCGTCGGAATGCGCGTGATGGATCAGGTAGTGCATGTTGCGGCCGAGCACTTCGTCGGCGTCGAAGCCGATCAGTTCGGCGCCGGCACGATTGATGAAGATGCAGCGGCCGCGCTGGTCGATGCCATAGATGCCTTCGCCGGCCGACTCCAGCAGCATTTCGAGCTGATGCCGCCAGGCAGCGTGATGCGACAGGTGGTGGAGGTTGGCGAACACGGTGCGCGCACGATGAAGCGATGCGGCAGCCCTGCATCAAGCGTGCCAAAAGGCGTCGCGGCCACTTTCCATGCACCGGCGCGGGTTTGACTGCGATCGACCGATGCACGCAGACGGTGCGCGCACCGATATGGTGCAATCAGGCGGGCGCGTCGCGCACCCGCAGTGCGCCTTCGGTGTCGCCCGCTTCGATCAGCCCCAGCTCTTCATAGCGACGCAACTTGCGCCATAACGACACGCGGTCGATGCCGAGCAGGCGTGCTGCCATGGCGCGGTTGCCGCCGACTTCGGCCAGCACGTCGAGAATGTGCGAGCGCTCGACACTTTCCAGCGTGCGGATCTCGCCGCCGACGCGGCTGCCCGCATCGCGGTGAACCGCCGACGCGGCAAATCCGGCCGGCAGGTCCGCCTCGCCCAGCATGCTGCCGCTGGCCAGTGCCACGCCCCGCTCGATCAGGTTTTCGAGTTCGCGCACATTGCCCGGGTAGTCGTAGGCGCACAGCTTCTGCATCGCCGACGGGGCGATGGCCGTCACCGGCTTGCCCATCGCCAGGGCGGCGCGGCGCAGGAACTGCTGCGCCAGCAGCGGGATGTCCTCGCGCCGGGCGCGCAGCGGCGGCAACTGCAGCGTGACCACATTGAGCCGGAAATAGATGTCCTGCCGGAACGTGCCGGCATCGACCGCGCTGCGCGGCTCGCGATTGGTGGCCGCGAGAAAGCGCACATCGGCGCGCACCGGTTCGGTGCCGCCGACCCGCATGTATTCGCGCTCCTGCAGCAGGCGCAGCAGCTTGACCTGCATCGCCGCCGACATTTCCGTCACTTCGTCGAGAAACAGCGTGCCGCACTGCGCCGCTTCGACCAGGCCGCCGCGGGAGTGCTGGGCACCCGTGTAGGCGCCCTTTTCGTGACCGAACAGTTCGTTGGCCAGCAGCTCTTCGGTCAGGGCGCCGCAATTGACCGCCACGAACGGCCCGCCGGCGCGTCGGCTGTGCGCGTGCAGGTGGCGCGCCAGCAACTCCTTGCCGGTGCCGGTTTCGCCGACGATGAGCACATTGCAGTCGGTCGGCGCGACGCCGCGCGCGATGTCGAGAATGGCGCGCATGCCGCCGTCGCGCGTGATGATGCGTTCTTCGGCAGCCTGCTCGACCAGCTGGCGCAGGCGGTGGTTCTCGGCGCGCAACTGCGCCTTGTCGGCGGCTTCGCGGACCAGCTTGCGCACCTCGCCCAGCCGGAACGGCTTGGAAATGTAATAGAAGGCACCGGTGCGCATCGCCTCGACCGCCGATTCGGTGGTCGCGAAGCCTGTCACCACGAGCACCTCCATGTCGGGCCATGCCTCGCGCGCGCGGCGCAGCAGATCGAGCCCGTCCATGCCGGGCATGCGCACGTCGGTCAGCATCACCTCGAAGTCGCGCGCGCGCAGCAGCGCCAGCGCGCTGTCGCCGTTGTCGGCCGTCGTGACGTCGAAGCCGTCGCGCCGCAGTGCAGTGGCCAGTCCCTCGCGGGCGACCGCCTCGTCATCGACCAGCAGTACGCGTGCTCCACTCATGATGCTTCCTCCGCCGGTATCCAGACCGTGACGCAGGCGCCGCCGTCCGGTTCGCGCGCGATGCTGACCCGGCCGCCGTGTTCGGCCGCGATTTCATGCACCACGAACAGCCCGAGTCCGGAGCCCTTGCCGACCGGTTTGGTCGTGAAGAACGGGTCGAACACGCGCTGCAGATTTCCCGGCGCGATGCCGGGGCCGTTGTCGCACACGTCGATCGCCGTGCCGCCGTCACGCTGCGTGCCGCTGACCACGATGTGCGGCGTGGTCGCGGTTTCGTCACACGCTTCGAGCGCGTTGCGGATCAGGTTGAGCAGCGCCTGCTGGATGCGCTGGCCGTCGGCGTGAATTTCCAGCGCCGGGTCGATGTGCAGCGTGACTGCATCGCCGGCGTCCGGCTGTTCGGCGCGCAGCAGCGCGATGGTTTCCTCGACCAGCGGCCGCAGTGGCTGGCGCACCAGTGCGAAGTGGCTGTCGCGCGCGAAGGCGAGCAGTGTGCGCACGATGCGCTGGGCACGCTGCACCTGATCATCGATCTGTTCGACGAAGGCATTGAGCGGGGCGGCGTCGCCACGCTCGGGTTCTTCGAGCAGCAACTGCGCGTTGAGCGAAATATTGGAAAGAGGGTTGTTCAGTTCGTGCGCCACGCCGGACAGCATGGTGCCCAGCGACGCCAGGCGCGCGGTGCGCAGCACGGCCAGCTGGCGTTCTTCGAGGTCGCCGAGCGCGCGGTTGAAGGCATCGACCAGCGCCGCGATCTCGTCGTCGTGATCGCGTGGCGTGAGACGCGCCAGATTGCCGGTACCGACGCGCGCCAGATCGCTTTCGACCTCGCGCAAAGGCACCACGACGCGCCGTGTCACCAGCTGACCGATGCCCAGCACCAGCACGATGGCGGCGAACATGATCACGTACAGCCGCGATTCCTGACCGGTCAGCGCACTGCGCATCGCCTCGCGCGCCTGGTCGGACAGGCGCTCGCTGCTGTCGAACACCTGCTTGCCGACCGCCTCCATGCGCTCTTCCAGCGGCGAGATCGGGTCGGTCGGCTTGATGCGTCGCTGCAGGCGGTCGTCCAGCAGGTCGCGCCAATCGGACAGCGACTGCTGCAGTTCGTCAAGCGCAAAACCGGGCGCGGCACGCTGCATCAGCGGGCGGTCGCGCTCGATCAGCGCCAGCGCCTCTTCCGCCTTGCTGACCGCTGCCTTCAGTTCGGATGGCTTGCGGAACAGCAGGTAATTCTTCTCCAGCCGGCGCGCCTCGCGCACCACGTCGTGCATGCGCGTGACCTTGTATTCGTCGTCGACATGCGAGAGCAGGTCGCGCACCTGTTCAAGCGCGGCGAACACCAGCAGCACGAACAGGCCGCCGAGCACGATGTAGCCGAGCAGGATCTTGCCGTGCAGCGATCGGGGCAACAGTTTCATCAATTGCATGTTGAAACGTTGCGTTGCGGATTTCAACGGTAATGCGAACGGCGCATCGGTCGGTTTCATGCGGGTTTTCGTCGATCGGACAGGCATGAATAGCCCGGGTCGCTGCATTGTGCAACGTCCGCTGAATGCGTACTCCGGGGCTGGATGGGCGAACATAATGAAATCAATGACTTGAAATCTTGGTTTGAACTGGCACATCCCCTGCTAGAACTTCCATGCCAGCTCTGTGGCCACCGCCCGACGGCTCCTCGGACGGTGGCCGGTGGCAGGGGGGCAATGGGGAGGCCGGTTTGCCAGCGGACTGAACCGGTTCTTTTGTGCGGCTCGCGACTCCTTCGCGAGCCGTTTTTCTTTGTTTGTCGTTGTCCTTTCCGTGTTCTCGCGACGTGCCTTGTCGCTCTCCACGCCGCGAAGTGATGCCGGCCTTCCGGCCGGCTCACATCACCAGACCTTCGCGCGCCGGTTTAACGGATAATTCGCGGCTGCCCACCCGTCGTCACGCCTCCGTTCCCGCTGTCCGAAACATCGATGCCCGAACCGTCCGCCCCGTTGCTCGAAACCCGTGCCCTGACCTGCGTGCGCGGTCGCGCGCGGCTGTTCGCCGGGCTCGACCTGACCGTCTGCGAGGGCGAGCTGGTGCATGTCGCCGGTGCCAACGGCAGCGGCAAGACCAGCCTGCTGCGCATCCTGTGCGGCCTGTCCGAACCGGAATCGGGGGAGGTGCGCTGGCGGGGCCAGCCGGCCCGGTCGGTGCGTGACGACTGGCGCGGCGGCATGCTGTATCTGGGTCACCGCAACGGCGTGAAGGACGATTTCACGCCACTCGAGAACCTGCACGCGAGTGCGGCCATCGCCGGCGAGCGCATCGCCGACACGGTGCTGCTTGAAGCGCTGGTCGACATCGGTCTGGCCGCGCGTCTCGATGTGCCTGCGCGCAGCCTGTCGCAGGGCCAGCGCCGCCGCGTGGCGCTGGCGCGACTGCTGGCCGATACGCGCAGCGCGCTGTGGATACTCGACGAACCTTTCACCGCGCTCGACGTGCGCGCCGTCGCGGTGCTCGCGGCGGCCATGGCGGCGCATCTGCGGCGTGGCGGCGCGCTGATCTACACCACGCATCAGCCGGTGGACATCGATGCCGAGCGCCGGCAGACGCTCAATCTGGACGACTACGCATGCTGAGCCTGTTCGTGTCGGTGGTGCGCCGCGACCTGCTGCTGGCCTGGCGACGGCGCTCCGACGTGCTGACCGCGCTCGGCTTCTTCCTGCTGGTGACCAGCCTTTTTCCGCTCGGCGTCGGGCCTGAGCCGGAGCAGTTGAGCCACATCGCGGCCGGTGTCATGTGGGTCGCCGCGCTGCTGGCGACGCTGCTGTCGGTCAGCCGGCTGTTCGAATCGGACGAAGCCGACGGCACGCTGGAACAGATGCTGCTGTCGGTCGAGCCCCTGCCGGTCATCGTACTGGGCAAGGTGTGCGCCTACTGGCTGCTGACAGGCCTGCCGCTGGTGGTGATTGCGCCGCTGATCGGCCTGCAGTTCAACCTGTCGGCCGACGAAACCCTGATCGTGTGTGCCACGCTGCTGGTCGGCACGCCGTCGCTGTCTCTGCTCGGCGCAGTCGGCGCGTCGCTGACGCTGGGCCTGCGCGGCGGCGGTGCGCTGATCGCTTTGCTGGTGCTGCCGCTGTACGTGCCGGTGCTGATCTTCGGCGCCGGCGCACTCGACGCCTGGCGGGCGGGGCTGGGCATACAGTCACATCTGGCGCTGCTGTCGGCGGTGCTGCTGGTGGCGCTGGCGGTGTGCCCGCTGGCCAGTGCGACCGCGCTGCGGATCGCCCAGGATTGAACTGTTCAGGCGCCATTCGGGCCAAAGCAGACAGTCGGTTAAACTGTCGGGCGCTGATAGTGCGGTGTTGTCGCTTTTTTGAATGCGACCGACGCCCCTCCGTGTGAGTACCGCTTCCGCCGACACCCCGGTCAAACCGTCGAGCAACCCGAATCCGGATCAACCCGAAAACCGCTGATGTCTGACTCACCGCTTACTGCAACGCGCGCACCGTCGTCCGGCTTCAGCCTGTTCCACTACGCCAGTCCGCAAACCTTCTTCCCGCTCGCCGGCAAGCTGCTGTGGCCGACCTGGATCATCGCCATCGTGCTGACGATTGCCGGCCTCTATACCGGCTTCTTCATCGCGCCGACCGATGCCACCCAGGGCGACAGCTACCGCATCATTTTCATCCACGTGCCGGCAGCCTGGATGTCCATGGTGGTCTATCTGGTGATGGCTTTCTGGTGCGCCGTCGGGCTCATCTTCAACACCCGGCTGTCCTTCATGATGTCGAGCGCGCTGGCGCCGACCGGCGCGCTGTGGGCCTTCATCGCGCTGTGGACCGGTGCGCTGTGGGGCAAGCCGACCTGGGGCACCTACTGGGTGTGGGACGCGCGACTCACGTCAGAACTCATCCTGTTCTTCCTTTATTGCGGCTACATGGCGCTGCAGGCGGCCATCGACGACCCGCGCCGGGCTGATCGCGCAGGTGCGCTGATCGCCATCGTCGGTGCGATCAACGTGCCGATCATCTATTTTTCGGTGAAGTGGTGGAACACCCTGCATCAGGGGGCGTCTGTAAGCCTGACGCAGTCACCGTCGATGGCCAGCACCATGCTCACCGGCATGCTGCTGATGGCGCTGGCGGCGTGGGCTTACACGATAGGCGTCGCGCTGGTGCGCGTGCGCGCCATCATGATAGAACGCGAGCGGCACACAGACTGGGTGCGACAGCTCGGCAACGCAGCACAGGCAGGAGACATCAAGGCATGAACTGGGAAAGCGCCAGCCATTTCTGGGCGATGGGCGGTTACGGATTTTTCGTGTGGGGCTCGTACGCGGTGACCGCCGTGTTGATCGCGGCCGAACTGGCGCTGGTTGCGCGGCGCATGCGTGCGGCGCGTGCCGGCGCGGCGCGCGACGTGGCGCTCGAACGCATCGATGCCGATCGGCGGGGGCGCGCATGAAACCACGGCAGAAACGCTTCGCCCTGATCGCAGTCGGCGTGATCGCGCTGGCCGGCGCAGCCACGCTAGTGCTGACCGCGTTCGAGGACAACATGGTGTTCTTCTTCACGCCGACCCAGGTGGCGTCGCGCGAAGCGCCGCAGGGCCGCACCTTCCGCATTGGCGGCATGGTCGAGGAAGGCAGTCTTGAGCGCGGTGCGGATGGTACGTCGGTGAAATTCCTGGTGACCGACACGGTGAACAAGATTCCGGTGACCTACACCGGCGCACTGCCCGACCTCTTCAAGGAGGGCAAGGGCGTGGTCGCACAGGGCAAGCTGAACGATGGCGGCGTGTTCGCTGCCAGCGAAGTGCTGGCCAAGCACGACGAAAACTACATGCCGCCGGAAGCGGCGCACGCGCTCGAACAGGCAAAGAAGGCGCAGGGCACGGTCGTCCAGTGAAGTCCAACACCGGCGCGCCCTGGCGCGCCCGGTTTCAGGGGTTGAGCAAGCATGTATCCCGAATTAGGTAATTTTTCGCTGTCCATCGCGTTGGTACTTTCGCTGCTGCTGGGCATCCTGCCGCTGGTCGGCGCGCAGCGCGGCGACGCACGGCTGATGGCGGCAGCACGCCCGCTGACCCAGGGTGTGTTCGTGTTCGTCGCGTTTGCCTTCGTGTGCCAGATCCAGTCCTTCATCCTGAATGACTTTTCGGTGCTGAACGTCGCCACCAACTCGAATTCCACACTGCCGCTGGAATACCGCATCGCCGCCTCCTGGGGCAGCCACGAAGGCTCGCTGCTGCTGTGGGTGTTCATGCTGGCGGGCTGGGCGCTGGCGGTCAGCGTGTTCTCGCGCCGCCTGCCGCCGGACATGGTGGCGCGCGTTCTCGCCGTGCTCGGCCTGATCACGGTCGGCTTTCTTGCCTTTATGCTGGCCAGTTCGAACCCGTTCGACCGCCTGTTGCCGGCCGCGGTCGATGGTCGCGATCTGAATCCGCTGCTGCAGGATCCGGGCATGATCTTCCATCCGCCGATGCTCTACATGGGCTACGTCGGCTTCTCGGTCGCCTTCGCCTTCGCGATCGCGGCGCTGATCGGCGGTCGCCTCGACGCTGCCTGGGCGCGCTGGTCGAGACCGTGGACCACCGTGGCATGGGTGTTCCTGACGCTGGGGATCGCGCTCGGCAGCTACTGGGCGTATTACGAACTCGGCTGGGGCGGCTGGTGGTTCTGGGACCCGGTCGAAAACGCGTCCTTCATGCCCTGGCTGGTCGGCACGGCGCTGATCCACTCGCTGGCGGTGACCGAAAAGCGCGGCGCCTTCAAGAGCTGGACGGTGCTGCTCGCGATTTCGGCCTTTTCGCTGTCGCTGCTCGGCACCTTCCTCGTGCGCTCCGGCGTGCTGACTTCGGTGCATGCCTTCGCCACCGACCCGGAACGCGGCGTGTTCATCCTCGCGCTGCTGGTGTTCGTCATCGGCACGTCGCTGCTGCTGTTCGCGATACGTGCGCCGTCGGTCGGCCTGGGCGGCGGCTTCGCGCTCATTTCGCGTGAAACCGCGCTGCTCGGCAACAATGTGCTGCTGGCGGTGGCCACGTCGGCAGTGCTGCTGGGCACGCTGTATCCGCTGTTTCTCGATGCGCTCGGCATGGGCAAGATTTCGGTCGGCGCGCCGTATTTCGATGCGGTGTTCGTGCCGCTGATGACGCCGGTCGCCTTCCTGATGGCGATCGGGCCCTTCGTGCGCTGGAAGAAGGACGGCGCACCGGGTCTGGTGACCCGCCTGCGCTGGGCGTTCGCGGTCAGCGTGGTCAGCACGGTCATCATGATGGTCATGTCGGGCGGGTTTTCACCGATGCTCGGTCTGGGCACTTTCATCGTGGTTTGGATCGTCGCCACCAGCGTGCAGCACCTGGTCGAGCGGCTGCGCGGCCGCACCGGTGACGGCAACTGGTTCGCCCGCGCAAGGGCACTGCCCGGCGGCTGGTGGGGCATGTGGTTCGCCCACCTCGGCATTGCAGTCACCATCGTCGGCATCACGCTGGTCAAGGGCTTCGAGCAGAACATCGACCTGAAGATGGCGCCGGGGCAGACGGCGACGCTGGCCGGCTACACCTTCCGTTTCGACGGCGCGTTCGCGCATGAGGGGCCGAACTACGACGCCGCGCGCGGACGCATCGAAATGACGCGGGACGGCCGGTCGGTCGCGATGATGTACCCGGAGAAGCGCATGTACCGCGTGTCTCAGATGCCGATGACCGAAGCGGCGATCGATTCGGGCATCACGCGCGACATCTATGTGTCGATGGGCGAGCCGCTGCCCGACGGCAGCGCATGGATCGTGCGCATCTTCTACAAGCCCTTCATCAACTGGATCTGGGTCGGCGCGCTCATCATGGCCTTCGGTGGTGTGCTTGCGGCGGCCGATCGGCGCTACCGCAAGCTCGCGCAACGTGATGGCAAGCAACCTGCCGAAGCGCCGGCACCCGCAGTGAAACCCGGGCCGGCGCAGGAACAGCACGCATGAGTCGCTATCTGTGGCCGCTCGGCCTGTTCGTCGTGCTGGCCGGCTTCCTGTTTGCCGGATTGTTCTTGAATCCGCGCGAGGTACCCAGCCCGCTGATCGGCCGCGCAGTGCCGGCTTTCAGCGTCGCCCAGCTGGGGGCGCCGGACAAGACCTTCTCGCCGGCCGACATGAAGGGCAAGGTGTGGCTGATGAATGTGTGGGCCTCGTGGTGCGTGTCGTGCCGGCAGGAACACCCGCTGCTTGTCGAACTCGCGAAGACCGGCACGGTCACGATGGTCGGCCTGCACTACAAGGACGAACGCGACGCGGGCCTGAAGTGGCTGGCCGACTACGGCGATCCCTACCTGCTGTCGGCGCATGACCGCGACGGCCGCATCGCGATCGACTTCGGCGTCTATGGCACGCCCGAAACCTTCATCATCGACCGCCAGGGCGTGATCCGCCACAAGCACACCGGGCCGCTGACGCCTGCGCTTCTGCGCGACGACATCCTGCCGCGCATCCGGCAACTCGAGGCCTCCTGACATGCGCCATCTGTTCCTGTCGATCGCGCTGTCGATCTGCGCGCTGCTGCCTGCGCACGCCGAGCAGGCGCCGACGCTGGCCGACGATCCGGCGATCGAGGCGCGCGTGCAGCATCTGGGTGAAGAACTGCGCTGCCTCGTCTGCCAGAACCAGAACATCGCCGATTCGCACGCCGATCTGGCGATGGACCTGAAGAAGCAGGTGCGCGAGCAGATCGCCGCCGGTCGCAGCGACCGCGAAATTCTCGACTACATGGTCGAGCGCTACGGCGACTTCGTGCTGTACCGACCACCGCTCAAGGCCAGCACGGTGCTGCTCTGGGCAGGGCCGTTCGTGCTGCTTGGGGTGGTCGTGCTGCTGCTCGGCCGTCGCCTGCGCCGTCGCACGGTACAGGCGGCTGCCGCCAATACATTGAGTGCCGATGAGCAGCAGCGCGCGCGCGCGCTGCTGGCCGGCGAGGAGAAACAGGTTTGACGCAGTTCTTGATAGGCGCCGGGCTGATGCTCGCCCTGGCGCTCGCTTTCGTGCTCGCCCCGTTGTTGCGCGGGCGTTCCGGCGCAGTCCCCGAAGCGCAGCGTGCGCTGACGCTTGCCATTCACCGCGACGCCCTGGCCGAACTCGACCGCGATCTGGCGGCCGGCCTGATCGACGATGCGCAGTACCGCATTTCCTGCGCGGAGCTGGAGCGTCGGGTACTCGACGAAGCGGGCGCCGCACCGACGTCGGTGCGCAGTTCCGGCCGCTGGGTGGCCATCGTGTCGGCTCTCGCCGTGCCGGTCTTCGCCGTGCCGGTCTATCTTGCGCTCGGCAACCCCGAGGCCGTGGATGCGCCGCGCAGCAGCCCGAGCGAACAGCAGGCCATGGGGCAGGAGGAAATCACCCCGGAGCGCATCAGGGCGATGGTGGAGCAACTCGCCGAGCGCATGAAGAGCGAGCCGGACAACGCCGATGGCTGGCAGATGCTGGCGCGCTCGTACAGCGCCATGGAGCGCTTCGACGAGGCGAGCGCGGCGTATGCGAATCTGGTGAAGATCGTCAGCGGCGACGCGCAGGTATGGACCGACTACGCCGATGTGCTCGCGATGAGCAAGGGCCGACAATTGTCCGGCGAGCCGGAAGCCATGCTGGCGAAGGCGCTGGCCATCGATCCGGACCATCCGAAGGCCCTGGCGCTCGCCGGCAGTGCTGCGATGCAGCGCGGCGACAAGGCGGGTGCGCGCAAGCACTGGGAGCGACTGCTGAAGTTGCTGCCGCCCGAGTCTCCGTTGATCCAGCCGCTGACCGAAAGCCTGCAGGATGCTGCGGAGGTGCCGGCGAACTGAGCTGTCAGGACGGAGCTGTCCTTACGCGCCGATCCGCAAGGATCAGCCCGGATCGTGAATCGCTGCGAGTTCTGAACCCGACATACGAAAAGACAGACGAAAAAAAGCCGGCATCTCGCCGGCTTTTTCATTTCGAAGCGAAGAATTACTTCTTCATTTCTTCAGCAGCAGCCTTTGCAGCATCGGCAGCGGCATCAACGGCTTCGCCGGCAGCCTTGGCAGCTTCGCCAGCGGCGTCGGTTGCGGTGGCGGCTGCGTCGGTTGCGGTGGCTGCAGCATCCGTGGCGGTCGAAGCAGCTGCATCAGCGGCGGCGGCGGCCGGGGCTGCATCAGCAGGTGCAGCGGCAGCGTCAGCCGGGGCAGCGGCCGGAGCGGGTTCGGCAACCGGAGCCGGTGCTTCTTCCGGCTTCGAGCAGGCGGCGAGAGTCAGGGCGAGCAGGGCGGCGGCGAGGAGGGACTGTTTCATTTTGATTTCCTTGGCTGATGGCGACAACAAAAATTCTGTCTGACAAGATCGAACGTGCAGCATCGATCAGCCCAAAATAGTAGCACGGGCATCATGTATCAAGGTGGCGCGCGGGAAACATGACCTTACAGGCCGAACTTTGTTGTGCTGATGCAACATGAACAGGCATCCCACAGTTCGCTGAAGCGCTGCTTGTATCCGGCGTTTTCCAGCGCATCGCCGATCAGCAGCTTGCCGCGGAAATGCTTGCTGTGCGTACGAATCAACAGGCAACCGCCTGCGCTGAGCATGAAGGTTTCAGTCAGGTGGCGCAGGGTGCGCGGGGTCTGCCGGATATGCATCCGGTGTGATTGCGCGGTGCACAAATTCCACAGCCTCGGCATGCGATGCTGAAGCGCGTCGGCGTCATGAAGCACGATGCGCACGGTCATTGCCGGGTCGCGCGTCAGCGCGTCCGACAACTGTGTCACGCGTGGTGAGCTGGCCAGCGCGGTGTCGACCAGATCGACGTCGAAAATGTCGAGGCTGAGTCGGCTGTGTTCGATCTGCTGCACCACTGCAGCCTGGTAGCCCGCGCGGTCGGCGAAGCGCAGCGGCTCGGCAGCATCAGTCACCGTCGGCACCCGGGTACAGGAAGCCGTCGCCATACCAGTCGTGCAGCAGTGCCAGCGTCCCGGCATGGTCAGGCACGACGGCCAGCAGTCGATCTCGAGCGAGCGCTGCGAGCGTCTCGGTGCTGCCTTGCGGCACATCGACCGCCTCGCCATTGATCCAGACATGGCGGCCGCTGCGCAGCAGCTGCGTGCGGGTGTCGAGCCGCACACCGTGCTTCGACACCTTCTGTGCGAAGCGTTTCAGACTCAGCGTGTCGTCGGGCGGGTCGAAGAACACGTGCTGCTTCGGTTCCGACAGGTAGCTGCCGAGGAACTGTTCGACGTCGCTGCGCGACCAGCGGATGGCGCCGAGCATGTCGGCAACATGATCGATCATGGCCGGCGGCAGTCTGGCCGGGTCGTCCTGCAACGCGAGATCCGGGTCGGCGTACATGCCGTCGAGGCGCAGCCGGTCGCGCAGGTGGTCCAGGAAGGCGGTGCCCAGTTCCTGCGCCGACGGGGCGCGGAAACCGATCGAATAGGTGGTGCATTCGCCTTCGGCGACACCGTTGTGCGCGTAGTGCGGCGGCAGGTAGAGCAGGTCGCCGGGTTCGAGCAGCCACTCCTGCTCGGGTACGAAGTCGCGCAGGATGCGCAGCGGTGCGCCATCGACCAGCGTCAGGTCCTTCTGCGCGCTGATCTGCCAGCGTCGCCGGCCACTGCCCTGCAGCAGGAACACGTCGTAGGAATCGAAGTGCGGCCCGACGCCGCCGCCGTCGGTGGCGTAGCTCACCATGACGTCGTCGAGCCGCGCATACGGGATGAACGCGAAGCGCCGCATCAGGGCATCGGCCTGTGGCAGCAACAGATTCAGGCCCTGTACCAGCACTGTCCAGGGCTTCGACTTCGGCCGCTTCAACAGGTGCTTCGGCAGCGGGCCGCGTTCGAGTTGCCAGCCTGAGGCGTCATGCGCGATGAAGCGCGATTCGACGTCTTCGTCGCGCGCCAGATCGAACAGCGCGTCGCGGCTCAGCAGACCGTCGAAGCCGGGGATCGCGCCACGCACCAGCAGCGGCTTCTTCTGCCAGTGGTCGCGCAGGAATGTACGCGGGCTCAACCCGCCGAGCAGTGTCTTGTCCATCGCGCGGATTATCTCCGATGCGCCGGAAAGCGTGCGCGCAGCGGGTAAAATCCTCGTCCGCCCAGAATCATGCAAGGTTGAACCATGCCGGTTGTCCGTATCGAGTCGATGGACCACGAAGGTCGCGGCGTCGCGCACTTCGAAGGCAAGGTGATCTTCGTGGATGGTGCGCTGACGGGCGAGCAGATCGATTTTTCGCCCTATGTCCGCAAGCCGTCGTACGAACTGGCACAGATCAGCCGCATCCTGAAGCACAGTCCGCAGCGCGTGCAGCCGCGCTGCCGTTATTTTGGCACCTGCGGCGGCTGCAGCATGCAGCACCTCGACGTGGTCGCGCAGGCATCGGTCAAGCAGCGCGTGCTGGAAGACGCGCTGTGGCATGTCGGCCGCGTGAAGCCGGAAACAGTATTCACGCCGCTGATAGGCCCCGGCTGGGGTTACCGTTACAGGGCACGCCTGTCGGTGCGTCACGTGTCGCGCAAGGGCGGCGTGCTGGTGGGCTTTCGGGAACGCAAGTCGAGCCATGTGACGAACATGTCGTCGTGCGAGGTGCTGCCGCCACACATGTCGGCACTGCTTTTGCCGCTGCGCGGACTGATAAACGGCTTTTCGATCTGTGATCGAGTGCCGCAGGTCGAGGTGGCAATCGGCGGCGAGGGTGCGCAGCAGATGACGGTGCTGGTGTTTCGCGTGCTCGCGCCGTTGTCGGCGCAAGACGAAACCGCGCTGCGTGCGTTTGCCGACACGCAGCGGGTATCCATCTATGTGCAGCCGGGCGGCCCTGACACGCTGGCGCCGTTCTGGCCGCTGCCGATGCCTGAACTCGCCTATGAGCTGCCGGATTTCGGCGTTCGACTGGCCTTCGCACCGTCGGAATTCACCCAGGTGAATCACGGTATCAACCGCTCGCTGCTGCGTCGCGCCATGTCGATGCTGGCGCCGCAACCGGGCGAACGCATCGCCGACATGTTCTGCGGTCTGGGCAACTTTTCGCTGCCGATTGCGGCGCTCGGCGCCGACGTGGTCGGTATCGAGGGCGCCGAAGCGCTGGTGCAGCGCGCCGCGCGCAACGCCGAAGCGAACGGTCTGGCGTCGCGCGCGAGCTTTCGCGTCGCCAACCTGTTCAAGGCGACACCCGAGAGCCTCGCTGCGCTTGGCCACTTCGACAAGATGCTGATCGATCCGCCGCGCGAAGGCGCTTTCGATCTGGTCAAGGCGCTGCCCCGGGCAGATGCCGCAGGGGCGGTGCAGCGCATCGTTTATGTGTCTTGCAGTCCGGCCACGCTGGCGCGCGACCTGGCCGTGCTGATCAACGACAAGGGTTATCGATTCCGTGGCGCCGGCATTGCCAACATGTTTCCGCAGACTTCGCACGTCGAGTCGATCGCGCTGATCGAGCGCTGATCCGGTCGCGTGCGACGGCAGAAACGAAAAAGGCGGCCACAGCCGCCTCTTTCATTCTGTACAGCCCGGGTCAGTCGCGCTGGCCGGTCAGCGCCATCAGCAGGTGCAGCAGGCTGACGAACATGTTGTACAGGTTCAGATACACCGACAGCGATGCCGACACGTAGTTGGTTTCGCCGCCGCGCACGATGCGCTGTACGTCATAGAGCATCCAGGCTGCCGAGATCATCACGATGCCGCCGGAAATCGCCAGCGAAAGCACCGGCATCTTCAGGAAGATGTTGGCGACGATGGCGAGCAGCAGCACGATCATGCCGACCATCAGGAAGCTGCCCATGTTCGAGAAGTCGCGCTTCGTCGTGCTGGCGATCGACGCCAGTGTGAAGAAGGTGACTGCCGTGCCGCCGGCCGCCATTGCAATCAGCGATCCACCGTTCGAAAAGCCCAGCGCGACCTGAAGGATGCGGCTCAGCATCAGGCCCATGAAGAAGGTGAAGCCGAGCAGCAGGGCGACGCCCAGCCCGCTGTTCTTGTTCTTCTCTATCGCCCACATGAAGCCCCACGCGACGCCCATGAACAATGCGAACGCGATGAACGGGCTACCCGCCATGAACGAGAAGTTCATCTGGATGCCCACGACGGCGCCGAGCAGTGTCGGAACCATCGACGCGGCCAGCATCATGTAGGTGTTGCGCAGTACGCGATTCTGTCCGGCACTTGCGGTGCCGGCAGTCTGTATGGTCTGGAATTGCGGTTGCATGGCGTAACCCCGAAGGATGATTAACACACTAAAGACTATCGCACAGGTCGTTAAGTTTCAACGCATTGGACGCGTGTTAATATCCGGCCCCGGACAAAAACCGGGTGCTGCACGCCGGATACCCGGTGTTCATCGCGAGCAGATCAGCGGAAGCTTGGCAGAGTGGTCGATTGCACCGGTCTTGAAAACCGGCATACCGCAAGGTATCCAGGGTTCGAATCCCTGAGCTTCCGCCAGCCTTGGGCAGACGCCGCCCGAAAGATGCTGCTCCGGTAAGGGTCCGGTGTCCGCCGGAAAGGTTCAGCTTCACTCTCGGGAAGCAGTCTGCTGCGGAGCGAGCAATATCCTGACAGCTTGCAGGCACTGCAGGAAGGCGCCCGATCCGGTCGCCGCGCAGTTCAGGTCGCGCAGCAGCGCAGTCAGATTCAGAAACCACTCCCGTAGCGCCTCGCGTCCGGCCACTTCCGGCTGCACATCGATCACTTCTGCCAGCAGCACCAGCATTTCGCGCTGACGCGCGAGTGGCGTGCTGACATCGACCGGATCGAAGGCGTCCTGCTGCAGATAGATGTTGTCGATCAGTTCCGCGCGTTGCCACAGCAGGTAGTCGTCTTCGGTGATGCCTTCCTCGCCTGTCACCTGCACCATCTGCGCGACGCGCTGCGCGTCGCGCAGCAGGCCGCCCAGCCGCTCGACGATGAGCGGCCACTCGGGCCCCAGTTCCGATTCCTGCCAGGCCCGCAATTGCTGGTGATAGCGCGACCAGCTGCGCAGCGGATCGATGGCCGGATAGCAGCGTCGATAAGCGCGTTCCGCGGTCAGACCGAGGAAGGTCTTGACCGAGGCCAGCGTGGCTTGGGTGACCGGTTCTTCGAGATTGCCGCCGGCCGGCGATACGGTGCCGATCAACGTCAGGCTGCCGGCTGTGCCATCGCGCCGCCTGATGATGCCGGCACGCTCGTAGAGCGCCCGGATCGATGAGTCGAGGTAGCCCGGATAGGCCTCCTCGCCCGGAATCTCTTCCATGCGGCCGGATGTTTCGCGCATGGCCTGCGCCCAGCGCGAGGTCGAATCGGCGATGACCAGCACGTCGTAACCCATGTGCCGGTAGTACTCGCCCATCGTCACGCCGGTGTAGATCGACGATTCGCGCGCCGCCACCGGCATCGCTGAGGTGTTGCAGACGATGACGGTGCGGTCCATCAGCGAACCGCCGGTGCGCGGATCCTGCAGCTGCGGAAACTCGGTCAGCGTCTCGACCACCTCACCCGCGCGCTCCCCGCAGGCGACGATGATGACGACGTCGACCGCGGCAAAGCGCGCGATCAGATTCTGCAGCACGGTCTTGCCGGCGCCGAACGGGCCGGGGATGCAGGCCGTGCCACCCCGCGCGATCGGGAAGAAGCTGTCTATCAGTCGTATCGTGGTCAGCAGCGGTGCGTGCGGAAAGAGTTGTTCGGCCCAGCGCCTGCGCAGAAGGCGCTGCGGCAGCGGGCGCCGCACAGGCCAGCGCTGTGCCAGATGCAGCGCACGCGCGCTGCCGTCGGTGCGCCGGATTTCGCCGATCACGGCATGCACGTCGCAACGGCCGCTTTCGAGCCAGCCGAGCTGCACCGGACCGGCTTCATCGAAGGGCACGCAGATGTCGTGCCGCAGCCGGCCTTCCATGACGTGACCGAGCACATCGCCTGGCCAGAGCCGGACGCCCTCGCGCACCACCGGCTCGAACGACCACGTCCGGTCCGGCAGCGGCGGGGCCGCATGACCCCGTGGCAGGAACACGCCATGTTCCGCGGCCAGCGCATCGAGCGGGTTCTGCAGTCCGTCGAAAACCTGGGTCAGCAATCCCGGTCCGAGCGTGACCGACAGCAGTTCGCCGCTCAGTTCCACCGTGTCGCCGACGCGAACCCCCCGGGTGTCCTCGAAGACCTGCATGTCGGCCAGACGTCCGCGCACGCGCAGTACCTCGGCCTTGAGCCGGGCGCGCCCGGTGCATACATGTCCGACCTCGTTTCGGGCGACCGGTCCGTCGTCAAGTTGCACGGTGACCAGATTCGGCCGCACTGCGGTCACGGTGGCACGAGCGCGTTGCGCCGTGGTTTTCGGTGTGGCCGGGGTGGCGCGGTTCATGCGTCCTCACCCACCGCAAATCCGGTCGGGCAGGCCAAGGCGACCAGTGCTTCCAGTCGTCTGCGGGCACCCTCGGCATCGTGACGCAGCCAGTCGTGAAGTACATCCCAGTGCAGGTGATAGGCCAGCACACCCGCATAGCCGTTCGGCTGCCGGCGGCGCAGTTTGCTCGCACCGTCCCAGTCGAGCCGGGCGCTCAGGCGCTGCAGCTCGAGTGCATCGCCGCCTTCCATCAGTTCGCGCGCACGGACCAGCCAGGGCTGCCGGTAGGCCAGGCCGAAATGCGCTTCGTGCCAGCAACGCCGCACCTTGTCCATCCAGGGGCCGTAGCCCCAGCGCTCGCGACGGCCAGGGGCGGGCAGCCCGGCGCGGCGGCGGCGCAGCGCTGCCAGCAAGCTGCGCCGGGACATCATGTCGCCGATCAACTCGCGTACCTGCGCATCCGGTTCCCCGGCCTGCCAGCGGTCGATGCTTGCGCACCAGTCCGCCATGGCGGCGGCCTCATCGTCCGAGCGGCGCTGCCAGGACAGCAGTTCGCGCACCTTTTGCAGGCGGTCAAGATCGGCTGCGTCGAGCAGTCGCATCCGCGATTCCAGCCGTTCGGGGCCGATGGGAAGGCGCTTCGTGCGTTCGAAGTGGGGCAGATGGGGCAGGCTGGCCGCAAGCATCACATAGCGAGGGGACGATGCGCTTCGCAGCAGGTCGATCATGTTCCGGGCTCCTGTCGCGTGACAGCGGTGCGGGTCGCGTCGTCCGGCGTGCCCGGTCCCCCGGCCTGCGGGTTGGCATGCACGACCGGACCGCCGTCGAGGTGTCGGCGCACCTTGGGCAGCAAGTGTTCCAGCAGCAGCGCGCTGAGTGCTTCGTCGGTGACATGCACTTCCATGTCGCCGGCCACCATGCAGATGCGCAGCCCGCTGCCTTGAGCGGCCGGCAGCAGCTCCAGCCCTTCTGACAGCAGCCGGGCCTCGCCGTCCCGTGCCAGGGCTTCCAGGTCGGCTTCGCTCGGCATGCTCATGGTTTGCGGGGTCCGGTCCGACGGCTGCGCGGGGTCCGGGAACATCGGTTGCACAAGGGCAATCAGCAGTCGGCGCAACAGTTCCGGATCGGCCAGTTCTGTCTGTACGTGGCGTTGCAGCCGCTCGCCGAACTGTTGCAGGAAATCCTCCTTCAGTCTCAGCACGCTGTCGCGGAAGGCGAGCCGGATGGCACCGAGCGATGCCTCCTGCTCGATGCGGATGCGCTCGCGTGCCGCCTCCAGCAGCCCTTCGGCTTCTGCGCGGGCGCCCGCGCGGAGTGCGTCGATCTCGGCCTGTGCCTGGGCAATGAACTGCTGCGCCTGCTGGCGACCGGCATCGATGCCTTCAGTGCGCAGGCGCTCGATCAGCGATTCAATGCCATGCCCCATCGGCGGGCCGGCAGTGCTGTCTTCCTGCGGTGTCGTGTTCATCATCTGTGCGTCCTTCATTTCGGAATGCCGGCGCCCAGCAGCAATGCGAATGCGAAGCCGAACACTGCAAAGCCTTCCACGATTGCTGCCGGTGCCACCGCCAGACCGAGAATTTCCGGCTTGTTCTTGGTGG
This sequence comes from Methyloversatilis sp. XJ19-49, assembly GCF_024580145.1. Lineage (GTDB taxonomy): Bacteria > Pseudomonadota > Gammaproteobacteria > Burkholderiales > Rhodocyclaceae > Methyloversatilis. Next base: position 22,030 of record NZ_JANINI010000005.1, on the reverse strand, counting down.
CGTCGATTGCCGCCGCGGCGCAACTGCCCTGGTAGGTGGCCGACGCCAGCTGTATCAGACCGGCCAGCACGCCCAGCGCAAAGAGCAAGCCGGCGTTCGATGCCGTCACATCGCGATTGAGCGCCAGCATGATGACGATGCCGTAGATGGTCTGTGACGCCGGCATCGCCGCCACGCCGACGAAGCGGCCGTGACCGGATTCGGTTTCCAGCATGGCGCCGCAGGCGGCCTGACCGGCCCGTGCGCAGCCGACGATGCTGCCCAGCGCGCCGAGGGCCAGAGGTGCGTAGATGCCGGCCATGCCGAGCAGTTGGGTGAGGGTGTCATTCATCGCGATCGATGCATCCATGGCGGGGCGTCCTTCAGTTTGAAAGGCTTGAACGGGCGACCTTCTTCGACGCCGCTCCAGTTCAGGAACTCGATGAAATTCAGGCGCAGCCCGTGCACCAGGCCGCCGGCGATGCCCAGCACGAGGTTGAGGGTGTGGCCCAGCAGCAGCAGCAGCCCGGCCAGCAGCACGCCGAAGCCGGGTACGCCATGCAGGGTCTGGCGCGCCAGATCGTTGAAGGCCGTGGCCAACGATGCGCCGGCAAAGCCGAGTGCGAACAGCCGCAGATAGCTCAGCGTGTCGCCGAGCGCAGCGGGCAGCCTCATCAGCCCGGCCAGCAGTGCGGCAGCGCGTCCGCCGAGCCCCCGGCCCTGCATCACGGCGGCGGTGAGTGCGGCGAGCAGTCCGGCCCCCAGCAGGCTCTGCCCGGTCCAGCGCAGTCCGTCGCCCCAGCCCTGATCGATACTGAATCCGGCCAGTCCGCCGCCCGCCAGCACGGCGCTCCAGCCGGCTGCCGCGATGCGCGACCAGCCCCGTGCGAGGCGGGCCTGCGCCAGACTGGCCAGCGTCAGATGCAGGACGCCGATAAGCAGCGACAGCCTCATCATCAGCCTGAAATCAGTGCCGTCGAGCAGCCGCAGCGCGGCCATTGGATGAGAGGCCGGCAACGCGGAGCCGAACCAGGTGCCGGTGCCCAGACCCCATGCGCCGGTCGAGGCGGCCAGCAGCCACGCCAGCGGCCAGACGCCGGCTGCGCCCGGCGCCTCGCCCGCCGCCGGTCGGCGCCTCAGGCGCAGGGCCAGCAGCACGAACAGCATCACCAGCGCATAGCCGGCGTCTGCCATCACCATGCCGAAGAACACCACGAAGGAGACCAGCACCCAGGTCGAGGGATCCCAGCTCCGGTAGCCCGGTGTCAGGAAGATGCCGAGCAGGTTCTGGCCGCTTCGAGCGATGCCGCTGTTGTCGAGCCAGGTTGGCGGCAGCTCGGCCGGTGGCGCCCGGTGCGTCACCATCGCCAGTCCGATGCGCCCGGCCATCGCCTGCAGGTCAGGCAGTGCGGCGGCAGGTGCCCAGGCGCTGAGCGCGAACAGCCCGTCGACCTCCCGGGTCAGCCCGGCCGCGCGCTTGCGTTCGGCCTGGTCTTCCAGCCGGGTGAGGCTGTGCGCCAGCGCGTCGCACCAGCGCGTCAGCGCTATGCGTTCGGCCAGCAGGTCGTCGTGCTCGGCGTCCAGGTCGTGCAGCCGGTGTTGCAGTGCGTGCAGTGCCACGCTGCCGGTGTGCTCGCGCGGCACCGGCATGTCGTGTGGCTCGTCGGGGTGCACGACGGCCACCCAGCAGTTGCGCTGATCGTGCGCGACCACTTTCCACGCGGTCAGATACTCCGGCATCTGTGCGAGCCGCCAGTGCGGCAGCACGTAGAACCACAGCCGCAGACCGCGCGCGAGCAGATCGGGGTCGAGCGGATAGTCGCCCCACGGGGCGAGCACACGCAGGCGCTTGATCAGCGTGCGTTTTTCCTCATCGAGCGCACGCAGTCGAGCCTCGATGCGCAGGGCAGCGGCCTCCACCGCTTCCGCATCGAAGCGCTCGGCACTGTGCGCGGCATGGCGACGCACTGGCGAAGCGAGCAGGAAGGCCAGTGCCCGGCGCGCCTGCGGACGGTCGGCGACGACGTCCTCCCGGCGGTCCAGTGGCTCGATGTGCAGGCAGCCCAGTTCCTGTGCCTGCAGCAGCGTCGCGTCCTTCGCGTGCGTCGGCCCGAACAGGGTCAGCCGGATGACCGGAGCGATGCTCACGGGCGCTGCTCCGTGCGTTGCGCCTCGGGCTGCGTTCGCCGGTGCAGCAGCGCACGCGCCTGTTTGGCCTGCACGATGGCCGTGCGCTCGCCATCGGCGAGGAAGACGCGGATGGCCCGGATGCGGTCGCGGGCGCGCGGAATCAGCACCCGCTCGAACAGATTCACCTTCTGCAGCGCGTGCCGGACGCCGGCTTCCAGGACCTGCACGCGCTTCGAGCGCAGGCCTCTTTCCACTTGCAGGCCGACCAGTTCCCGCACCGCATCGGCCACTTCGTCGCTCCAGGCCGGAAGTCCGGTGAGGGTCTGGCGCGACAGCTCCCATGAAGGCGTGACCAGCGCCGGCATTCGCAGCCCGAGCAGCCGCTCTTCCGCGTGCTCGAGTCCTGCATGCCAGATGCCATCGAACGGCAGTTCGTCCAGCGCGAGCATGGGAAGCCGCGTGGCGTGATGCGTCAGCACCGACTCGAAGCGGGCCGCCGCCTCGTCGAGCAGCCTGCGCTCTGCGGCCAGCATCATCGCCAGCTGCCTGCGCTTGAGGTCGAGCGAGGGCAGCACGCGGGCATAGGTGTCCAGTTCGTGCCGGCAGCGCGCCAGTGCGCCCTTGTTCATTGCCGTCACGGGCCGGCCTCCGGATGCGGGAAGTAGCGCTGAACCAGCGACGGGCGAATCGGCAGCTCACCGGGCCGGAAGCACTCGGCCATGCTCTGCCAGCATGCGTCGAGCGCAGCCTCCAGCGGCATGGACACGTCGATGGCCATGAAGCGGCTGCGGAAGAGCATGCCGAAGTGCAGCAGTCGCCGGTCGAAGTCCGACAGGTCGAAGGCCATGGCCTGCTTGCGCGCCGCTTCCTCCGCCTGTGCATACAGCCGGATCATGGCGTTCATGACCTGGCCGTGATCTTCGCGCGTGCTGCTGCCGATCACCCGCTGCTTCAGGCGCGAAAGCGAGCCGAAGGGATCGATCATGCCGTCGTGCAGGTAGAACTGCCCTTCGGTGATGTAGCCCGTGTTGTCCGGCACCGGGTGCGTGATGTCGTTGCCGGGAATCGTGGTGACGGTGAGTACGGTGACCGAACCGCCATCCAGGAACTGGCAGGCGCGCTCGTAGCGCTGGGCGAGCTGGGTGTAGAGGTCGCCCATATAGCCGCGGTTGGCCGGAATGCGCTCCAGCGTGATGCCTTCCTCCTTCAGCGCATCGGCCCAGGCGGTCATGTCGGTCAGCAGCACCAGCACGCGCTGCCCTTCCTCCACCGCGAAGCGCTCGGCCACGGCGAGCGCCAGATCGGGCACGGGCAGTCGCTCGGTGACCGGGTCACCGGCCAGCGCCACGAACATCACGGTGCGGTGGAAAACACCCTGGTCCTCGAAGCTGCGGCGGAAAAAATGGAAGTCGTCGAACACCAGACCGATGCCGCCGAACACCACCACATCGGCGTCGGCCTGGAAGCCGATGCGCGCCAGCAGTGCGTTGTAGGGTTCGCCGGCGATGGAGAACACCGGAATCTTCTGGCTCTCAACCAGGCAGTTGAACACGTCGATCATCGGGATGTCGGTGCGGATCATGTTCTGCGGCAGGCGTCGTCGCACCGGATTGATCTGCGCACCATCGACCGGCACGCGGCGCTCCCCGGTGAGTTCAGGCCCGCCGTCGCGCGGCAGTCCGGTGCCGTCGAACACCCGGCCAAGAAGGCTGGTGGAACACACGGTGTCCAGCGGCCGGCCGAGGAAACGCACGTCGGCGTGGGAAGACAGTCCCTTGCCGCCGCCGAGCACCTGCAGCGTCACCAGATCGCCGTCGAGCTCGATGGCGCGTGCAAGCAGCCTTTCGCCATCCTCATTGTCTATCCGCGCAAGTTCTCCGAGCGCCACACCGCGCGCGCGCACGCGAGCCGTGTCGCCGACGATGTCGATCAGTCGGGTATGACGGGCCAGCGGGTGGGAGGCCGGTACCGGCCCGGTACTGCGGGCGTCAGCGGAGCGCATTCAGATCCCTCGACGCGACGCGATAGCTCAGCGGTTGCGGCAGGCCTGCAGGCGGCTCGGGTAGCAACGGCATGTCCGCGAACGACTGTCTGAGCGTCGAGTCGATGTCGGCGTAGCCGCTGCCGCGCTGGAGTTCCACCCGCTCGATGCGGCCGTGCGCATCGATCCAGAGCAGCACCACGCTCACATAGTCGCGTCCGCGCAGCGCGGAGCGTGCCATCAGCTCACTCTGCAGCCGCTGTCCGATCAGACCGCCGTAATTGCGGAAATTGAACTGCTGTGCAGTTGTCGGGCGATTTCCGGATGCCGGCCGTCCAGCGCCCCCCGAGGCAGCGCCCAGTGTGGTGATGTCCTGACCGCCCCGCTTGCCGACCAGGCCGAAGCCATCGCCCGCGCCTTCGCCGTCGGTGTCGACGCCCAGATGGTCATCGGGCTGCTGGCTCGGCGAAGGGTCGGGGATGGGTTGCGACTGCACGTCCACATCATTTTTCTGCACCTGCACTTCGGGCGGCTTTTCGAGCGGCTTGGGCGGCAGCGGTTTCGGGGCGTGGATGAGGGTGATGCGCTGCACACGGCTGCGCGGGTGGGCACCCGCATCGAGAAGCTGGCTGCGGGCGAGATAAGCCGTGGCAAGCACCAGCAGCACGGCGACCAGACGCCACAGGAGGGTCTGGCGCCGGGCGGCGGCTTCGGCCTGGCGCCGGCTGCGGCCGGGGACGAGACGCGCGGCGTGCGAGGTCGACTGCTCCGGGAAGGTGGCAGCACCGGAAGCGCGGGTTGTCATCACTTCACGAGCCGGTCGGTGACCAGGCCGAGTTGCGTGATCTGCAGGCGCTTCATCACGTCAAGCACCTCGATCACCTTGTAGTACTGGATGCTGGCATCGCCCTTCACCACCACGGGCAGGCTGGGGTCGGCCGCCTTGAACTGGCGCAGACGCATTTCGAGTTCGCCCACGCTGACCAGCGCGGTGTCGAGATAGATGCGGCCATCCGACGTGATCGTGACCGCCTTGGTCTTGGGCTTGCTCATGCTCGGTGCAGCGCTGGCGCGCGGCAGGTCGACCATGATGCCCTGCACCGTGGCAGTGGCCATGATGATGAACACGATGAGCAGATTCCACGCCAGATCCATCAGCGGCGTCAGGTTCACATCATCGTAAAGCTTGTATTCGGTGCGCATTCTCATGACTGTCTCGCATGCATGATCTGTCGGGATGTGCGTCAGGCTGCGGCCAGCAGGTCCTGTGCATCGGCGGCTGCAATCGGGCCGGGCGGAACCGGCTGTGTCGAACGCAGCGCGATCCTGCCCACCAGACCGCTGGCGAATACCTCCATGCCGGCAGTCAGTTCCTTGATGCGCGTGGCGAGCTGGTTGTAGCCGAACATCACAGGGATCGCGACCAGCAGGCCGGCCACCGTCGTGGCGAGTGCCGCGGCCACGCCCGGCGCGATGGTGTTCACATTCACGTCGCCTGCCATGGCGATGGCGCCGAAGGTGATCATGATGCCGACCACCGTGCCGAGCAGGCCGAGGAAGGGCGCGCCGGACACCGCCAGCGTCAGCGTCACCATCCGGTCGTTCATGCGGTGCGCCTCGCCCACCATGCCGGCATCGATGCCGGAGCGGATGACTTCCAGCGCCTGCGGGCTCAGCGCACCGGAATGTCCGGCGGCCAGCAGCCCGTGCATTTCATTCGACGCCGACATGTAGAGGTGCAGCAGCGGCGAATCGCGCCACGTTTCGCCGGCTTCCGCGACCGCCTGCGGATCCATGCGGGCGAGCGGCGTGTCGGACTGACGGTAGGCATCCAGGAAGGCCTCGTTCTGGGTGCGCATGCGGTTGAGCAGCCTCGACTTCACGATCATCACCTCGCCGCTGATCAGGCCCATCAGGCAGATCAGCGCGATGATCACCCAGCCTTCGGCGCTGACCGCCGCCGCCAGCGTGCGCATCACTTCCACATAGTCGCTGCCGCCACCGCTTTCGTCACCACCGTAGTCGGCCAGCCGGCTCTGCGGATCCTGCGCGATGGCGGCGGCGCGTATCCACTCCGCTGCGCGCATCCGGTTGGAAATCTGCAGTTCGTCGATCTCTCCTGCGAAGCCGGTCGCCCCGCCGGCGTCGCCGATGATCACGTCGCCGCTGAATTCGGGAAGACGCAGCGTGCCCTGTGCGACCTCCACACCGTCGACGAAGAGGGCCGCCGAGTCGCCGAGCACGAAGGCGATGTGGTGCCAGGACGCGCCATCGATCGGCGCCTGCGCGGCGATGCGCCCGCTGCTGCCGGCGCGCGCTGCATCATCCACGGCAAGGTAGGGCTTGCCGTCCTCCAGACCGAGCACCAGTCGCCGGCCGTTCTCCTGTCTGACGAGCAGCGTTCCGCTGGCGGCGGCCTGTGCTGCCTTGACCCAGACTGCAACGGTCCAGCCGGTGCCGGCGGGCGTGCTCAGCGACGGGGCGCCGGCAATCTGCATCGACTGATCGGCCGCCAGCGCCATGCCGAAGCCCACCGCGCCATTGGCGCCGAACTGGCCGCTGCTCTTCAGCACCGAGTTGCCGTAGCCGGTCGAATCGCGCGGCAGGCCGTCACGTTCCGCAAAGTGCATGGCCAGCACAGTCAGCGGATCGAAGCTGGCCTTCGTGCTGCCGGCTGCGGGCGCATCGATGTTGCCGTAATACATCAGGATGGCGGAGTCCTTGCCCCCCACCGAGGGCACCTGCACCCAGGCGATGGCGACTTCGTCGACTCCGTCGAACTGCTCGAAATGAAAATTCAGGGGCGTCTTGTCGTCGGCGGCCATGAAGCGCAAATCGCTGCCGCCTTCTTGGGCATCCACAAAGGGGAAGTTGCCGGCATGCAGACGGATCGGCACCAGCACCTGCTGAACCTGTCCGCCGAGTGCGGGCGTTTCCGCACCGCTCAGTCCGATCTGCTTGCGATAAGGCCATTCGGCATTCCACCAGGCCGAAGCCGAGAGTGGACTGATCAAAAGACTCAGTCCCACTGCGCCGACGAGGAGGTGCCGCAGCATCCTCGCACACCGTGTCTGCAACGATTCGTTCATTTCTGCTCTCCCGGCCGTGGGCCGCCTGCCAGCATGTACATGTGTCCGAGCTTCAGTGGCCGGTGCGGCCGTGCCATTGATACACGTCAACTGCACCCAAGTTCGACCATACAGATATGAAAGACGCGCAATTTCAATGATCTGTTCGGATCATTCTTGAGCGACAAGAACTGTAATGAAGCGGGCTAACCGGCCCTGGGTCACCTCGCCCGATCACGACGACGCGGCAAGACCTCTGCCCGAAAGAGAGCTACCCGAGCGTCGCCCGGACGCCCCCGACGGCGGTTCTCGGCACGTTCCTGGCGGGTGTCCATGGCCGTAAATGGCGGGTCGTGGAGCTGTCTTTAAGAGACAGTTGACAAAGACAGTTAAGATGTTAAAAAGTACGTGTCCCTACCCGGTTACCCCATGAACACGACCTACACCCTCGATGAACTGTGCGCGCTGAGCGCGCTGCCCAAACGCACGGTGCGTTACTACGTGCAGCTCGGCCTGGTCGATCGGCCCGAGGGCGAAACGCGTGCGGCGCGCTACTTCCAGCGTCACCTCGAGCAGTTGCTCACGGTGCGCCGGCTGTCCGAGGGCGGCCTGTCGCTGGATCGCATCGCGGCGGTGCTCAAGGGCGACATCGACGCAGTGATCGAGCCCAGGCGGGCGCCGGGCACGGTCGAGGTACGTGCGCACATCACGGTGGCCGACGGTGTGGACATCCAGATCGAAACGTCGCGGCTGGGCATCGGCCCGGAGCAGTTGCGCCGTTTCGCCCGAGAAGTCATCGCGCTGTACGAACGGATCCAACAGGAGAAACCCGATGAACCTACCCCCTGAAGCCGGCCACCGGCCCAGCCTGCGCGGTGTACATGCGCGCGGTCGCATCGACGGGCTGATGCTCGACATGGCACTCGAGCAGACTTATGCCAACGCCGGCACCGAGCCGCTTGAGGTGATCTACACCTTTCCGGTGCCGCTCGCGGCGACGCTGCTCGGGTTGGATGTCGATATCGGGGGCCGCAAGCTCGCGGCACAGGTGCTGTCGCGCCGCCGGGCCGAGGGAGTCTATGAGGGGGCGGTGGCATCGGGCGACAGTGCGGTGATGGTGGAATCGGCGGGGGACGGGCGATACACCCTCAACCTCGGCAACCTGCTCCCCGGCGACACGTTCCGCGTCACGGTGCGCTACGGCCAGCTGCTGCGTTTCGAACAGGGCATCATCCGCGTCACGCTGCCGACCACGCTGGGCACCTGGTATGGCGACCCGATCCGCGACGGCGGCCTCGCGCCCCACCAGGTGCCGCTGACAGGCGGTCTGGACGACTATCCTTTCTCGATCGAATTGACCGTGAATGGCCCGCTGGCATCGGCGCAGGCCGAATGCACGACGCACGCGCTGTCGATCGAGCGCGGCGAGGCAAGGCTGCAGGCCGCGCTGCGCGCACGGGCCTGGCTCGACCGTGATTTCGTGTTCACGCTGTCCGGTCTGCCGGACTGGTCGTCTGCAGTGCGCGTACCCGACTACGCAACCGCCGAGGGCGAGGCGGCGGCCGAGGTGGTCATTGCCAGCCTGTGCCCGCGCTTCGGCGATGCCCGCCCGGCGGCGGTCAATCTGAAGCTGCTGGCCGACTGCTCCGGGTCGATGGCCGGCGCCAGCATCGAGTCGTCACGGGCCGCACTTGCGGCGATCCTGTCCGAGCTTGAGCCGCCCGATCGCTTCAGCCTGAGCTGTTTCGGCACTCACACGCTTCACCTGTTCGATGCCCTTCAGCCTGCGTTTGGCGCTTCGCTCACGCGTGCGCGCGACCACGTACGTTCGCTGTTGTCCGACATGGGCGGCACCGAGATGGAGCAGGCATTGCAGCAGACGCTGACGTTGCCGGGCGCCGAGGGTGGCGCCTGCGTGCTGCTGATCACTGATGGCCAGGTGTGGGCGGTCGACGCGGTAGTAGAAGCAGCCAGGCGCAGCGGACAACGCATCTTCGTCATCGGCGTCGGCCATTCGCCTTCCGAGGCGCTGCTGCGCCGGCTGGCCGACGAGACCGGCGGTGCCTGCGACATCGTGCCCCCGGGCGAGGACCTTCACGAAGCCATCCTGCGCATGTTCCAGCGCATCCGCCATCAGACGCACGCCCGGCTGTCGGTCGAGTGGGGCGCCGAGCCCTTGTGGCAGGTGCCGCTGCCGCCGGCGATCTACCCGGGCGATACGGTGCACCTGATGGCAGCCTTCCCGCACGGCTGCCCGGTGCGGCCGGTGCTGCAATTGCAGTCCGGCGACCTTGCCATCTCCTGCGCTGCGCCGCCGTTGCAGTCACTCGACAATTCCGGACTGAGCCGACTCGCCGCAGCACGCCGGCTCGCCACCTTGCCGGAACGCGCGCGCAGCGACTGGGCGGTGCGTTACCAGCTGGTCAGCGTGGACTCGAACCTGGTGCTGACCGCCCAACGTGAGGTCAAGTCGATCACCATGCCGACGCTCGAGCGCGTCCGGCATACCCAGGCGGCGGTGCGCCAAGCTGAATTTGCACCTTTTCCTCACGAATCCTTCAAACAAGAGATGCCTGCAGCAGAGAGCGTGTACGCGATGTGGAGAGCTGGGCTCCGCCACTCGCCGGACGACGCGCCCCGGATGTGCGAAACAGGACCCGGTCGCATCGCCCAGGATCTGTCGCATCGCGAAACCGCCAACCGGTTGCGTCACCTCACGGATCGGGAAGTCGCCATTGTGCGTGCGCTGCTGAACCAGCACATCGTCGACATCCGCGACCTTGACCGCCTGCCCTTGCTGCTTCTTCGCTCGGCGCAGTCGGAAGCGCTGCAGAATCTGTCAGCCATCCAGCGCACCGACCCTGCATTCTGGCAGATCGTGCTGCTCATCCTTCGCGTGCTGTGTGGCGACAAGACGCTCACCCGACATGTGCGCCGGGTACTCGACCAACTCGACAAGGGGCTGAACGGCATGCATCGGGCAGATCTGCAACGATGGCTCGATTACTGCCGCCCGGCCGAGTCGTCTGCGCCTTAGAGAAGTCCGGGGATGGCCGGTGTGGCTCAACAGGTAGCACAGCGCACGCGGGCCGCTGCCGTCACAGCACCCGCGCGTAAAGCGTGATGACACCGATGCACACCGCGTTCAGCAGCAGCCCGCAGCGCATCATCGATGCTGCTGACACGTGGCCGGTACCGAATACCAGCGCGTTCGGAGGGGTGGCGACCGGAAGCATGAAGGCACAGGAGGCCGAAATCGCAATGGCCGCCGACAGCGCGCGCGGATCGAGGCCGAAGTCGGGAGCCAGCACGGCGAAGACCGGAACAAGCAGCGCGGCACTGGCGGTGTTGCTGACCAACTCGGTCAGCATGACCACGAAGGCGATGATGCCCAGCAGCACCAGCCAGTCGGGCGTGCCGCGCAGCAGGTCGGTCAGCGCGTCGGCCAGAAAGCGGCTCGCGCCACTCGAACCCATCAGGGCGCTCAGCGCCAGGCCGCCGCCGAACAGCAGCAGCACGCCCCACTGCGTATGCGATTCGATGTCCGGCCAGTCGATGGCGCGGCTTGCCACCAGCAGTGCGATGGCGGCCAGCGCGACCACGGCGTCGATGTCCTGTTCGACGCCCAGCGCGCGCGCCAGCGGCGCACCGAACACCCAGCCGGCTACGGCGAATGCAAAAACCGAAGCCGTGGCGATGCGACCGGGCGTCCATCCGTCGTCCGCTTCGGCTGCCGGAAGTTCGATGCGTCCGCCGAGCGCCGGACGCAGCACCAGCCACAGCGTTGCCGCCATCAGCGGCATCAGCACGACGACCAGCGGCAGACCGAAGCGCATCCATTCCGCAAAGCCGATGCCGGCCTGGGCGGCAGCGATGGCGTTGGGCGGACTGCCGACCAGCGTGCCGATGCCGCCGATGCTGGCGCTGTAGGCCACGCCCAGCAGCACGAAGGTGCGTTCGCGCGGATCGGCATCGGGGCCCAGCAGACCGAGTGCCAGCGGCAGCATCATGGCTGCGGTGGCGGTATTGCTGATCCACATCGACAGCAGTGCGGTCAGTGCAAACAGCAGGGCCAGCGATATCACCCTGCGCCCGCCGGACAGTGCGAGCACCCGGCGGGCGAGCCAGCGGTCCAGCCCATGCCGCGCGAGCGCCGCCGCCAGCGCAAAGCCGCCGAGGAACAGGAAGATGATGGGGTGTGCGAACGATGCCAGCGCCTTCGATGGCGTCACACCGGCAAACAGCACCGCCAGCAGCGGCACCAGCAGCGCGGTCAGGGTCAGCGGCAGGGCCTGCGTCATCCACAGTGACCCGGCCAGCGCAAAGATCGCCAGTGCGGCGCGCAATCCGGGGTCGTCGGGTGCGAACAGCGCCACGGCGATGGCCAGCCCCACGCAGGCGCTCATACGCAACAGGGAAACGGTCATTTCAAGATCGAGGGAAGTGCGGACCGGACGCAAGGATACCGGTGCGCGCATCCGTGTAAGCCCTTGGACGCCCCGCAGCGTGCAGTGAACGAGCCTTTGCTACATCGCCGTGATGCGGCCGCGTGCGTCCAGGTGCGATCGGGCGACCAGCGCATCTACCGGCTCCGGCCGGCCGAAAAGGTAGCCCTGGAAGCCAGCGCAACCATGCTGCATCAGCAGCGCATGCTGGGCATCGGTTTCCACGCCTTCGGCGATCACGGACAAGCCCAGTGAGTGGCTCATGGCCAGGATGGCGCGCACGATGGCCAGATCGTTCTGGTCGAGCGTGATGTCGCGGATGAAGGTGCGGTCTATCTTCACCTCGTCGACGGGCAGGCGCTTGAGATAGGACAGCGACGAGTAACCGGTGCCGAAATCATCGATCGAAAAGCGGATGCCGACCGCCTTCAGTCGCAACATGCGTTCGATCACTTCCTCGACGCGGTCGAGCACCACGCTCTCGGTCAGTTCCAGCGTGAGGCGGCTGGCGTCGACGCCGTGGCGGTGAACGGCGTCCAGCACGCAATCAACGAAGTTCGGCTGGTGGAACTGGCGGGCACTCACGTTCACCGACAGGCAGAGCGCGGCCATGGTGGCATCGCTCTGCCAGTTCTTCAGCCAGATGCAGGCCTGCTCGATCACCCATTCGCCGATCTCGACGATGAGGCCGGTCTCCTCGGCCAGCGGAATGAACTGCAGCGGTGGTATTGGCGGTGAGTCGGACGGCAGCCAGCGCAGCAGCGCCTCGGCGCCCGTCACGCATTGGTTTGCATCCACCTGCGGCTGGCAATAGAGCTTCAATTCGTGCTGTGCGATGCCGCGTCGCAGTGCCGCTTCCATCGCGGCGCGGGCGTCGATGGCTGCCTGCATGTCCGGATTGAAGAAGCGCGACGTATTGCGACCGGCGTTCTTGGCCTGGTAGAGCGCAACGTCCGCCTGCTTCAACAGCAGTTCCGCGGCCGTCTCGTGGGCCTGGAAAAGTGTCACGCCGATGCTGGTGGTGCTGTGGTGAGGCGGCCGGTCTGCCTGCAGGATGAAAGGCTGCGCCAGTGCGCTGCGCACCTTGTCGGCGACCGCTTCAGCCTGTCTCGTCGCGGTGGCGGCATCCAGCCCCAGGCCTTCGATGACCATCACGTATTCATCGCCGCCCAGGCGGGCCACGGTATCCTCCTGACGCAGGGCTGACGTGAGCCGCGTGGCCACCTCGATCAGCAATCGATCACCGAAATCATGCCCCTGGGTGTCATTGAGGTTCTTGAAGTGATCCAGATCGAGGATGAAAAGTGCGCCGAATTGCTGGCTTCTGCCACTCGCCGCCATGGCCCTCTGCAGGCGGTCCATCAGCAGTCGTCGATTGGGCAGGGCGGTGAGAGGGTCGTAGTACGCAAGCTGCAGGATTTGCTCCTCAGCCTGCTTCTGCTCGGTGATGTCGACGCAGAAGCCCATCATCCGGTCGCCCGGCAGCGCGATGGCGTGCAGCTCGGCGACCAGCACCTGCCCATCCTTGCGGCGCAAGGTGATTTCCGCCGTCTGGCTGCCGCCTTCGAGGATGTTCCGGTGCAGTTCGGCATGTTCGGCGGGAAGTCCGGACGGCGACAGTGCCGCCGCAGACAGGGTCAGCAATTCGTCGCGTGAGTAGCCAACCATCGCACACGCGGACGGATTCGCGTCGATGAAGCGACCTTCCGCATCGGTCACGAAAACACCTTCCGGTGCATGTTCTATATAGGTGCGATAGCGTTCCTCGCTCTCGCGCAGCTCCCGCTCCAGCGCCTCCCGGCGCGTGACTTCGCGAACCAGCGCGTCGTTCTTGTCCTTCAACTCGGAGCGGTCGCGGTTGGACTCGAGCACATCTGCTTCCAGTTGTCGCGCACGCTGGCGTGTGCTGTGCGTTGCCAGCAGCACGAGCAGCAGCAGCAGGGGGCCGGCTACCGCGACATAGGGAAAGATCCGGGCGGCGGGCGGTCCGTGCAGTCGGGATTCCGGTACCAGCGTCACCAGCGACAGGCCGGTGTCGCCGACGGCTGTGCGCAGGACCAGATCGCCCGCCTGCACCGGCAGGGAAAAACCCGCCGGCAAGCGGCCAGCCGGTGTTGGATGGCCTTCCGGCAGCTTGACCAACGCAGGGAGCGGAGCCGCTTCAAGCGCCATGGCCAGGCTGGCCGTCAGCGGCCGCCCGCCCTCATCGATCAGCAGCTGCCGCGGCCCCTGGTCGTCGATCGGCGAGGACAGATAGCGCGACAGCAGCGCCAGATCGGTCACCGTCGTGACCGTACCGCCAGGCGTGCCACGGTAGCCCACCGTCGCCGACGCGAGGATGCGGTGGTGAGCGACATCGATTTCGAGTAGCGGATCCGGGCCGGCTATCTTGATCGGCGGCAGCTCAAGCGCGCCGGGTGAGGTGTCGGCCAGTACCTCGCCGGATTCATCGACATAACGGATCCGCGAATAGACCGGGCTGCCCAGCGCCTGCCGGCGCTCGATGGCACGCCGCAGGCTGCTCTCGACTTCGTACAGGTTGGCGCCCAGGCCATACCGCATCGACATGCCCAAAGCTCGATTGGTCAGGAAGACATCGATTTCGTGGCTGTCGGCAAGGTTGCGCACGAAATGCCGCTGCTCCGCCATGAAGTCGGCCAGCAGGCTGGCCGTCTGGCGCGCGTCGGCAAGCAGCCGTGCTTCTTCCGATGACTTCAGTTTCTGCTGCGAGTCATGCGAGTGCACCAGCAGAGCGCCGACCGACACCGAAAAGAGGGCGGTCGCCAGTTGCGCCATGCGTTGCCAGGTCAGCCAGGCACTCACGACGGGCGGCATGATCGCGGGCAGCTCAATGGGATTGAGCGAAGAATTCCGGGAAATGGCGCTGCACACCCGGGTAATACTTGATGACCAGCCGGTCATAGCTTCCGTCCGCGCGGACCCTGCGCAGATAGTCATCGAAAGCCTTTCGCAGTTCCGGGGCATCCTTCGGAAAGGCAGCGGCCAGATCCTGCACGTCCGAGATCGGGCCGAGCACCTTGAACTGGCCCGGCCACTTCTTCATGTCCAGCAGCAGATCCGGGACGTCGAGCAGTGACAGATCGGCGTCACGATTCAGCAGTGCCGGCACCATCTCGTTGATGTTCGTGCTCTGCGTCCAGGCGCGCAGCTCGATGTTGCGGCCCTTGAGGTCGTAGTTGGCCGGATCGAGACAGGTCCTTTCCATCACCAGCAGACTGTGACCCACCGCCAGTGCCCGCGTCTCTTCGATGTCGCGGCGCAGGTCCTCGCTGCCACGGATCGGCCGGATGCGCGAATCCGCCCGCGCGATCAGCACGACCTGCGAGGGGAAGGTGGGGGCCGAAAACAGCAGTACCTGTTCGCGCCAGGGCAGCACCGTCAGCCCCGTGGCAATCATGTCGCCGCGTACCGGGTGCTTGCCGGTCAGTCGTACCGCCTTGCCATCGCGCACCACGTCCTGGCCGAGCAGGTCGCGGATCACCGAATAGAAATCGCTGTAGACCAGCCGGTAACGGACCCCGATGTGGCGCGCGAAGCCCTGTACCAGTTCGACGTCGAAACCGTCGCCCGCACCGGTCACGAAGTTGGCGTAGCGGACGCCGAGGTGGCGCAACTCGCCCCGCGCACGAATATCCGCAAGATCTGCCGCGCTGCTGACTGAAACCATAACGGCGAGAAACAACCCGGCGCACAGGCGCCCCACCCGGTGTCTCATGACATCACCTCTTGACCTGCATCGAAGAATGCGAACACATTCATCGTGATCCGCTTCCGTCAGTTTCGACTGATGCAGGACAATCTTTAGCGAGGTTTGATGCGGTCGGCGCGGCGCGGCGCGCGCGTGCCGACCGGGCGGGCTGCGTCAGCCGCAGCTCCCCACCGCACCGCAGGCGGTGCAGAAATCGCAGCCGTCCTTGCGGATGACCGACTGATTGCCGCATTCGCCGCACAGCGCGCCCTGCATCAGTTTCGGTTCGTCGTCGCCGCGCGGCGATTCGAGGATGCCCATTTCGCGCATCGGGAAGCCGGCTTCGTCGAGGATGCCCAGCATGGCGTAGCGGTGGATGATGAGCCGCGCGACGTAGGCGACCGTCGACGGCCAGTTCTGCTGGCGGCGGGTACCGGGCACGAAGGCCATGAAGTCGCCCAGCGGTTCCGGATAGCTGATGAGCTTGCGCAGCTTCATGCCGATCCAGGCCGGGTCCATCACACGCATGTCGAGCGCGAGGATGCGCGTGAGCCCGTCGAGCGCGCGCGGGTAATTGCCCGACAGCCACACCGAGTAAGGACGCGTTTCGCCGCCCGGCAGCGTGATTTCCTTCAGGCCCAGCACGAAATCCTCGCCGGTGGCCGGGTTGCTGATGTCCACCGTCCAGCTCAGCGTGCCGTCGGTGCCGGTCTTCGGCTCCTGCAGCGCGAACAGCGTGTCGAGCACCGGTGTTGGCGCTTCGCGTTCGAGGGCACCGAGCTTGTCGCAGCGGTAGCGGATCACGTTGGCGAACGCGGCCACCACGCCGGGCATGCGGCGGTGCTCGCCGCTGGGCGGCAGCGGCATGTCGAAACCCTGATCGCTGGCGGTGCGCGCCAGCACGTCGAGCTTGAGCTTGAGCCAGCCCGGGTCGTTGGCACGCATGTCCATCGACAGCGTCTTGGCGACCGCACCCAGACCGCGCGGCTGGTCGGCGCCATTGACCCACACCTCGAACGGCAGGGTCTGCATGCGACCGTCCGGGCCTTCGTTCTCGATATGGCCGACGAACAGCGCGAATTCGCCGCCCGGCGTCTTCAGCATGTAGGTCCAGCTCGGGTTGCCATCCGGCATGTCGGGCCGGCCGGGCCAGCGCAGGCTGGACAGCACCGGCGCCGGCAGCGCGCCGATCGACAGGCGCTGGTTGGTGCCGGTGATGATTTCGACGTCATGCGGCTGCTTCTTTTCTTCCGTCTTCGGCGCGTCGACCGACAGCACGCTGCCCAGCACGCTGTTCGGCCGGTAGGTCGCGAGACCCTTCAGGCCGGCCTTCCAGGCGGCAAGGTACAGATCCTCGAAGTCAGCGTACGGATAGTCGGCCGGCACGTTCACCGTCTTGGAAATCGACGTATCTACATAAGGGGCGACCGCTGCGACCATGTCCTTGTGCGCGGCGGCGGAAATTTCCAGCGCGGTCACGAACCAGGGCGGCAGTTTCGTCACGTCGCCGCCGAGGTGCCGGTACATGCGCCAGGCGTAGTCCTCGACCGCGTATTCCTTGAAGGTTCCGTCGGCCATGCGCTTCTTGCGCGTGTAGGTCCAGGAGAACGGCGGCTCGATGCCGTTGCTCGCGTTGTCGGCGAAGGCCAGCGAAATGGTGCCTGTGGGCGCGATCGACAGCAGGTGCGAATTGCGCAGGCCGTGCTTGCGGATCTGCTCCTTCACGTCGGCCGGCAGGCGCGACGCAAAGTTGCCGCCGGACAGGTACATGTCGGCGTTGAACAGCGGAAAGCTGCCGCGCTCCTTCGCCAGTTCGACCGACGCGAGATAGGACGCGTCACGCATGACTTCGGAAATGCGCGAGGCCATCAGTCGCGCTTCCTGCGTGTCGTAGCGCTGGCGCAGCATGATGAGCGCGTCGCCCAGACCGGTGAAGCCGAGGCCGACACGGCGCTTGGCCATGGCTTCGTCGTGCTGCTGCGGCAGCGGCCAGTGCGTCACTTCGAGCACGTTGTCCAGCATGCGGATGGCCACCGCGCACACTTCGGCGAAGCCGTCGAAATCGAATTCGGCCGTTTCGCTGAACGGCTTCTTCACGAAACGGGTCAGGTTGATCGACCCCAGATCGCAGCAGCCATAGGGCGGCAGCGGCTGTTCGGCGCATGGGTTGGTCGCCTCGATGCTTTCGCAGTAGTAAAGGTTGTTGTCGCGGTTGATGCGGTCGAGGAACAGGATGCCCGGCTCCGCATGGTCGTAGGTCGAGCGCATGATCTGGTCCCACAGTTCGCGCGCCCGCGGCTTGGCATAGACCCACAGGCCGTCTTCGCGCTGATATGCGCCGTCCGCCTTGATGTCGCTGGCCGGTTCGGCCTTGTGCACCAGTTCGACCGTGCCGTCGGCTTCGACCGCCTTCATGAAGGTGTCGGTGACGCCGACCGATACGTTGAAGTTGGTCAGGTCGCCGCTGTCCTTGGCGTGGATGAACTGCTCGATGTCCGGGTGATCGCAACGCAGCACGCCCATCTGTGCGCCGCGACGGCTGCCGGCCGATTCGACCGTTTCGCACGAGCGGTCGAACACCCGCATGTAGCTCACCGGGCCGGACGCGCGCGACTGCGTGCCTCGCACGCGGGCGCCGACCGGGCGGATGCTGGAAAAGTCGTAACCGACGCCGCCGCCGCGACGCATGGTTTCCGCGGCCTGCGCAAGCGCCGTGTAGATGCCCGGGCGCTGGTCTTCGATTTCGGTGATCGAGTCGCCGACCGGCTGCACGAAGCAGTTGATCAAGGTCGCGGTGAGCTGGGTGCCGGCGGCCGAACTGATGCGTCCGGCGGGCACGAAGCCCCGCTCCTGCGCGTCGAGGAATTTCGCCTCCCAGTGCGCGCGGCGGTCTTCCGCCTCGGCCTGCGCAAGCGCCCTCGCCACACGACGGCGCACTTCGGCTACCGTCGTTTCGCCGCCCTTGGCGTACTTCTCTATCAGCACTTCGCTGGAAATTTCCTGCTCGGGCAGGCAGGCGATTTTTTCTTCTTCGGTCAGCGGGACCAGATCGATCTGTTGCATGGGGTGTCTCCTGACGTCGTTTCACCGAACTTTACGCTTCGGTGACACGCCGCAACAGCCTTGACAGTCAGCCTGCCGGGCGGTCGTCCGCCTGCCGTCTGGTCTTGCGGTCGATGGCGACGGCGCGCTGCGCGATTGCACTGCAACATGACCCGGAAAGCCGGTCTGGCCAAGGAAAGGGCCCTTTCTTGATCGGCCCCTGTGGGAGCGGCGGCGCTTTAGAGAGGCGGCGCTGTGGGAGCGGCGGCCTCGCCGCGATCAGTGCAGCGATGGTCGCTGTGCAACGTGCGTATCGCGGCGAGGGCGGCGCGGGGGTTTCGGCGAGCACTGCTCGCCGCCCGCAGAGCCGGCTGGCCATGCAGGGCCAGCAGTGGATCGCCGCTCCCACAGGGACACTCCCCACCGGCTCTGCGAGCTACGCCTTCGGCACCCTCAGCGCGAACACGCTGCCGTGGCCGACGCGCGAGCGCACGGTCAGTGGGTGCCCCAGCAGTTCGGCCTGCTTGCGCGCCAGTGCCAGTCCCAGACCCTGACCTTCATCGTGCCTCGTCTGGCGGTCGTCAAAGCGGCGATAGGGTATGAAGATCTGCGGGATGAGGTCTTCGGCAATGCCCGGGCCGGTGTCCCACACCTGCAGTTCCACATCCTTGCCGCGCGCGCGGGCGGCGACCAGTACGCGCCCGCGGTCGGTGTAGCGCACCGCGTTTGACACCAGATTGTCAAGAATGGAACGCAGCATCATCGGGTCGCTGTCCACAATGGCCCGACTCGGCCTGATCACCAGTTCGATGCCCTTGTCGCGCGCCAGCGGGCCGAACTGGGCGGCGCATGACGCGAACACCTCGGCCAGCGGCAATGCCCGACGCAGCACACGCGCCTCGCCGGCTTCCAGTCGCGACAGCTCGATCAGACGCGACAACTGGTTGCTCATCGCGCGCACCGCCTCGTCGACGCCGGCGCAGGCTTCATTCACCGTCGCGTGGCTCACTTCGTCGGCGCGCAGCGAGCGCAGATATCGCATGTGCAGGCCGACGGCATGCACCGGCTGGCGCAGGTCGTGCGTCACGCCGGCGAGAAACAGATTCTTGGCGCGCATTGCCGCCTGCACAGCGTCGCGCTCGCGTCGCAGGGTGTCGGCCAGGCGGGCGTTCTGACGCGTCAGCAGCAGGGCATCGCGCATCGTGGCGTGCGCATTGCGGCCGAATGAAATGAGTACCGCGAGGTAGAACACGATGGTCACGCCACCGGCGATGCTGATGGCGCCGCCGATCAGCCACGACTTCACGACGAACGGCACCAGCGCGCACACCAGATACAGATTGAGCGCAGGCGGCAGCGCCGTGGTGGCGGTGACGGCGCCGCCGGCCATGCCCACCAGCATGGCAACGCTGAAGAAGTCCATGAACGGGTCGCGCCCTTCGTAACCCAGCCAGGGCAGCACACCCCACGCCAGACCGGTCAGCGCGGCGATCGCCGTGTAGACGCGCTCGGTGTGGTCGAGCTGATGACCCGCCAATCCGGGCAGTTGCGGTTGCATCCAGCGCACGTAGAGGGCGCGCAGCGCGACCAGCAGGCAGACGATGGCCAGCCATACCCAGACCGCCGAGTGTCCCTCGGCGCTGACCAGCACCGCCGCAGCGGTGCTGGCCACGGCAACGTTGCCGGCAACGATGGTGGGCGTATGGCCGAACAGCACGCCCAGCAGATCGCGCCGGACCGCCTCGCGCTCGTCCGCGCTGTCATCCGAGCAGTCGTGTGCGTCGAGCGGTATCGACGTCATCGCCATGGTATTTTCCGGCGCATGGAAGCCCGCGAGATTAGCATCGTCGTTGCCGAAGACCACGCCCTGGTGCGCCAGGGCCTGCGTCTGATGCTGTCGCGTGCGCCGCGCGTGCGCTGGCTGGGCGAAACGGGCGATGGCGAAGGCGCGCTGCGGCTCGCCCGTGAGCTCAAGCCGGACGTCTTGCTGCTCGATCTCGGCCTGCCGCGGCTCGACGGGCTCGAAGTGATGCAGGCCATCGCCGCGACCCATCTGCCTACCCGCGTGCTGGTCGTGACGGCGCGTCAGGATGCCGCCACCGTGCAGGCCGCGCTGTCCTTCGGTGCCCATGGCTACATGCTGAAGACCGACGATGCCGACGCGCTGGAGGCGGCCATCCATACCGTGGGCGACGGCGGCTACCATGTCAGCCCGGAACTGGCGACCTTGTTCGGCCATGGAACGGCGGCCGAACACGAAGGCCTGACCGGCCGGGAAATGGATATTGCCAGCCGGGTCGGACGTGGCCTGTCGAGCAAGCAGATCGGCGCCGAACTGGGCATTTCCGAACATACGGTGCGCAAGCACCGCGAAAACATCGCCCGCAAGCTCGGTCTGCGCAATGCGGCCGAACTCGTCGCCTGGTCGATCCGTCAGCGCCTGCCCCCCGCTTGATCGAGCCGTGATCCAGTTCCTGCCCGCCCGCATTTCCGGCGGCCCGCTACGCGCTTGTTCGTATTTACCGACCACTGGGCCGCGCGCCTAATTCCCTCCTGAAATTTCCGGCTGTGCCTGTGCCGAATTCCGCCCCGTGAGCTGCGTCCGGGTGCCCGATTCGAAGCGGTGATGGTCCGGACGTCGCGTACGGGCAGTCGCCCGCCGCGATCCACAACAAGGAGGTTCAGATGAGCATTCCCGCTGGCGGCGCGCTGCGATGTGCCGTTCTTTTCCTGGGTCTGTGGGCCGGTGCTGCGTGCGCCGTGCCGATCAGCTTCGTGACGACCGGTTCGTCCGAGCAGACCTATTTCGAGGGACATCCGCTGGCCACCGCGCGTTCGCGCCTTGACGGGCTGAGCGGCGCACTCGATCTCACGCGCGACACTCCGGTGCTGGCCAACTACTTCAAGCTGTTCGCGGGCACCGGGCCGGCGGACGAATCCGGCATGAGCGGCATCCAGTACCGGACCCACGCGCTGAGCATGACCGTCATGGGCGTCAACCGATCGTTCGAGGTCGATATCGGCATGCAGGAAATCGCCAATGGCCAGTACCAGCTTTATGCCTTCGATCTGCCGACCCTGACCTTCGACCTGGGGGCAACCGGCGTGCTCACTGTGACACCGGACCCGCTGCGCACCCAGTCGGTGCAGTTTCTGGCCAACACACCCCTGTACCACTTCCGCGATGTGCGCGCGACCTTCGAGCTGGCCGATCCGCTCGTGACGACCGTGCCCGAACCAGGCTCACTGCAATTGACGGGGCTCGCGGTCGCGGCGCTTCAGGCGATGCGGCGACGCAGAGGGCCACCTTGCAGAAATTGACATATACGGCGTCGGGATGCGGTGTCGTCGAAAACCCGACGTGATGTATTGAGCACCACCACTGTCACATCAGCTTACAATCATGTAGGAATTATTCCTACGAGCGACCGCAAAGCATGGTCGCGGCAGTAACCGGGAGCCACACCATGAAAAGTACGCAACGTCGTCGCAACCTGCCAAGGTTGCGCACTCTGGTGGCCAATCTGCATCGCCCGCACGGACTTGCGATCGGCATGGCGAGCCTGCCGCTGCTGATGTCACCGGCGGCGTGGGCGCAGGCGATCCAGGCCGATGGCCGGACGCTGACGACGGTGAGCACGGCCGGAGCGGTGACGGACATCCGGACCGGCACGAT
>NZ_JANINI010000045.1 GCF_024580145.1 Methyloversatilis sp. XJ19-49 | reverse complement strand
GTCGCGCCCGCTTCGGCCACCAGCTTCGCGCCCCCGTCGACCCGCTCCACCGAGTCGGCGATCAGCCCCTTGATCTCCTTGGCCGCCTGCGCGCTCCTCTGCGCAAGGTTCCTCACCTCGCTCGCCACCACCGCGAAGCCGCGACCCTGCTCGCCCGCACGTGCCGCTTCCACCGCCGCGTTCAGCGCCAGAATGTTCGTCTGGAACGCGATCGAATCGATCACGCCGATGATGTCCGCGATCTTCCTGCTCGAATCCTGGATGTCGCTCATCGTGCTCACCACACGCTTGACCGTCTCCGCGCCGCGCATCACCGCCTCGTTGCTCTGACGTCCCAGCTCGTTCGCCTT
>NZ_JANINI010000044.1 GCF_024580145.1 Methyloversatilis sp. XJ19-49 | reverse complement strand
CCCGGCCGGCTCACGCAGGCCGGGGCACATCAACCTGCTTAAGCGATGATCTTGGCAACCACGCCCGCGCCCACCGTACGACCGCCTTCGCGAATCGCAAAGCGCAGACCTTCTTCCATCGCGATCGGCGCAATCAGCTTCACCGTGATCGATACGTTGTCGCCCGGCATCACCATCTCCGTGCCCTCCGGCAGTTCGATCGAGCCCGTCACGTCCGTCGTGCGGAAGTAGAACTGCGGACGATAACCGTTGAAGAACGGCGTGTGACGCCCGCCTTCGTCCTTCGACAGAACGTAAATCTCGGCCGTGAAGTGCGTGTGCGGCTTGATCGAACCCGGCTTGGCCAGAACCTGACCACGCTCCACGTCTTCACGCTTGGTGCCACGCAGCAGCACGCCGACGTTGTCACCTGCCTGGCCCTGGTCCAGCAGCTTGCGGAACATCTCAACGCCGGTGCACGTCGTCTTGACCGTG
>NZ_JANINI010000043.1 GCF_024580145.1 Methyloversatilis sp. XJ19-49 | reverse complement strand
GCGAGCGAGGTGAGGAACCTTGCGCAGAGGAGCGCGCAGGCGGCCAAGGAGATCAAGGGGCTGATCGCCGACTCGGTGGAGCGGGTCGACGGGGGCGCGAAGCTGGTGGCCGAAGCGGGCGCGACGATGGAGCAGGTGGTTGACAGCTTCCGGCAGGTGACGGGGCTGGTGACGGACATTGCGTCGGCGAGCCAGGAGCAGGCGAGCGGGATATCGCAGGTGACGCAGGCGGTGAGCCAGATGGACGGGGTGACGCAGCAGAACGCGGCGCTGGTGGAAGAGGCAGCGGCGGCGGCGGAAAGTCTGGAAGAGCAGGCGAGGTCGTTGATGCGCGCGGTGGGTCAGTTCCGGCTGGACGAGGGCAGCGGTCGCGGCGCAGTGGCGTTCGACGGGGCATCGCTGACGAAGCGCGAGGCGGCGAACAGCGAGCCGGTGCTGCCGCGTTCGCGCGGCGGGGCGCTGGGCAAGGTGAGGCGGGTTCAGC
>NZ_JANINI010000042.1 GCF_024580145.1 Methyloversatilis sp. XJ19-49 | reverse complement strand
GCTTCGTTCAACCCGAAGAATGGCCTGTTCTACGTGCCGACGAACCACGTCTGCATGGACTACGAGCCGTTCCGTGTTGAATACACCGCCGGTCAGCCGTACGTCGGCGCCACCCTGTCGATGTACCCGGCCCCGGGCAGCCACGGCGGCATGGGCAACTTCATCACCTGGGACGCAGGCAAGGGCAAGATCGTCCAGTCCAAGCCGGAGAAGTTCTCGGTCTGGTCGGGTTCGCTGGTCACCGCCGGTGGCATCGCCTGCTACGGCACGCTCGAGGGTTACCTCAAGTGCGTCGATGCCGACGATATCAACAAGGAACTGTACAAGTTCAAGACCCCGTCGGGCATCATCGGCAACGTGACGACCTGGGAATTCAAGGGCAAGCAGTACATCGGTATCCTGTCGGGTATCGGCGGCTGGGCCGGCATCGGCCTCGCAGCCGGTCTCGAAAAGCCGACCGATGGTCTGGGCGCCGTGGGTGGTTACGCCGAACT
>NZ_JANINI010000041.1 GCF_024580145.1 Methyloversatilis sp. XJ19-49 | reverse complement strand
GAGTACGAAACGTCGAAGCGGCACTACGCGCACGTCGATTGCCCGGGCCACGCTGACTATGTGAAGAACATGATCACGGGTGCTGCGCAGATGGACGGCGCCATCCTGGTGTGTTCGGCCGCTGACGGCCCGATGCCGCAGACGCGCGAACACATCCTGCTGGCCCGCCAGGTCGGGGTTCCGTACATCGTGGTGTTCCTGAACAAGTGCGACATGGTCGACGACGCCGAGCTGCTCGAACTCGTTGAAATGGAAGTGCGCGAGCTGCTGTCGAAGTACGACTTTCCGGGCGATGATGTACCGATCGTCAAGGGCTCGGCGCTCAAGGCGCTCGAAGGCGACAAGACGGATCTGGGCGAAGGCGCGATCATGGCGCTGGCCGATGCGCTGGACAGCTACATTCCGACGCCGGAACGTGCGATTGACGGCGCCTTCCTGATGCCGATCGAAGATGTGTTCTCGATCTCGGGCCGCGGCACTGTGGTGACGGGTCGTATCGAGCGCGGCATTGTGAAGGTTGGTGAGGAAATCGAGATCGTCGGTATCAAGG
>NZ_JANINI010000040.1 GCF_024580145.1 Methyloversatilis sp. XJ19-49 | reverse complement strand
GGCAGGAACACCGCAAAGGCCTGGCTGGTGAGGTCGTACCAACTCTTGCCGCTGGCAGGGTCGAGGGTATTGCGCAGTTCTTCGATGAAGATGGCGTCGGCGCGGCGCAGCAGGTCGGCGTACTCGCGGTGGATTTCGCCGAGGATGCGCACGCCCAGGCCCGGGCCGGGGAAAGGATGGCGATACACCATGTCGCGCGGCAGGCCGAGGGCGACGCCCAACTCGCGCACTTCGTCCTTGAACAGTTCGCGCAGCGGCTCGAGCAGCTTGAGGCCGAGCTTTTCCGGCAGACCGCCGACGTTGTGGTGCGACTTGATCACCGTCGCCTTCTTGCTCTTGGCGCCGCCGGACTCGATCACGTCCGGGTAGATGGTGCCCTGGGCGAGGAAGGACGCGCCCTTGTGGCCGTCGGCACCCGCCTTCAGCTTCGCCGCTTCGGCCTTGAACACCTCGACGAATTCGCGGCCGATGATCTTGCGCTTGGCTTCCGGATCGCTGACGCCCTTCAGGTGACCGAGGAACTGGTCGGACGCATCGACGTGGATCACCCGTGCGTGCAG
>NZ_JANINI010000004.1 GCF_024580145.1 Methyloversatilis sp. XJ19-49 | reverse complement strand
GGCTTGAAAGCATCGAGCCAGACGTTAACAGCCATCTTCCGTGTTTACAACAACTTGCGTAAAAAAATTTATCTGACAGTGCTAACTGAACGGCATTAGGGCGGAGCGGGGGTTTCGGCGAGCACAGCTCGCCGCCCGCAGAGCCGGCTGGCCATGTAGGGCCAGCAGTGGATCGCCGCTCCCACAGGGCCGCTCCCCGGGGGCCACTCCCGCAGGGCGGCACCCGCTGCCGCTCAGCTTGCCGCCTCGTACTCCGACATCGGCGGGCAGGTGCAGACGAGGTTGCGGTCGCCGGCGACGTTGTCGACGCGCGCGACCGGCGGCCAGTACTTGTCGCGGTCGATCGATGGGTGCGGGAAGAAGGCTTCGCGGCGGCCGTAGGGGCGGTTCCACTGGTCGGCGATCAGCAGCTCGTGAGTGTGCGGCGCGTGCTTGAGCAGGTTGTCTTCGCGGTCGGCACGGCCGGCTTCGATGTCGGCGATTTCGGCGCGGATGTGGATCATCGCGTCGCAGAAGCGGTCGATCTCGGCGCGGTTCTCGCTCTCGGTCGGCTCGATCATCATCGTGCCGGGCACCGGGAAGGACACGGTCGGCGCGTGAAAGCCGTAATCCATCAGCCGCTTGGCGACGTCCTCCACCGTGATGCCGCAGGCGTCCTTGATGGCGCGCAGGTCGATGATGCATTCATGTGCCACGCGGCCATGCTTGCCGCTGTAAAGGATGGGGTAATGCGGCGCCAGCCGGTGCGCGATGTAGTTGGCGTTCAGGATGGCGACCTGGGTGGCGCGGCGCAAGCCAGCCGCCCCCATCAGCGCGATGTAGGCCCACACGATGGGCAGGATGCTGGCCGAGCCCCACGGTGCGGCCGATACCGTTCCGATGGTGCCGTCCGCCCCGGCCACCGGATTCACACCCTGCACCACCGGATGGTCGGGCAGGAAGGGCGCGAGGTGCGGCGCCACGCCGATCGGCCCCATGCCGGGCCCGCCGCCGCCGTGCGGAATGCAGAAGGTCTTGTGCAGGTTCAGGTGACACACGTCGAAACCGATGTCGCCCGGACGCACCAGCCCGACCATGGCGTTCATGTTGGCGCCATCCATGTAGACCTGACCACCGTGTGTGTGGATGAGCGCGCAGATGTCGCGCACGCCCTCTTCGAACACCCCGTGCGTGGACGGGTAGGTCATCATCAGCGCGGCCAGCCGGTCGGCATGCTGTTCAGCCTTTGCCTTCAGGTCGGCGGCGTCGATATTGCCCAGCGCATCGCAGGCGACGACGACGACTTCCATGCCGGCCAGCACCGCGCTGGCCGGATTGGTGCCGTGCGCCGACGCCGGGATCAGGCACACGTTGCGATGCAGGTCGCCGCGCGTGCGGTGATATTTCCGGATCACCAGCAGGCCGGCGTATTCGCCCTGCGAACCGGCGTTCGGCTGGAACGACATCGCGGCGAAGCCGGTGATTTCACACAGCCGCTCTTCCAGTTCCTCGAACAGTTGCTGATAGCCCTGCGCCTGTTCCAGCGGCACGAAGGGATGCAGTGCGGCGAACAGCCGGTAGGTGACCGGCGTCATTTCGGTGGTCGAATTGAGCTTCATCGTGCACGAGCCGAGCGGAATCATCGCCCGGTCGAGCGCGATGTCGCGCGTGGCCAGCCGGCGCAGGTAACGCATCATTTCCGTTTCGGAGTGATAGCGGTTGAACACCGGGTGGCTCAGGATGGCGCTGTCGCGCTGCAATGCCGACGGAATGCAGTCGATCACGCGCGCATCGAGCTGCGCCAAGTCGAGCAGCGCATCGGCGCGCGTCGCGAACACCGCCAGCAGGTTCTTCAGCTCGCTGCGACGCGAAGTTTCGTCGAAGGTGGCCGACAGGTGGTCGGCATCGATCACGTGCAGATTGAAACCGGCGGCGCGGGCGCGCGCCGAGATGCGGCGCGCGACACCCGGCACGCGCACCTGCACCGTGTCGAAGAAGCAGTCATGCACGACGTCGAAACCGAGTTCGCGCAGGCCGAGCGCAAAGATCGTCGCCATGCGGTGCACCCGGTCGGCGATCGTGCGCAGGCCTTTCGGGCCGTGATACACAGCGTAGAACGCAGCGATCACCGCCAGCAGCACCTGTGCGGTGCAGATGTTGCTGTTCGCCTTCTCGCGCCGGATGTGCTGTTCGCGCGTCTGCAGCGCCATGCGCAGCGCCGGCTTGCCGAGGGCGTCGGTCGATACGCCGATGATGCGGCCGGGCATCTGCCGCTTGTGTTCGTCGCGGCAGGCGAAGAAGGCGGCATGCGGGCCGCCGTACCCCATCGGCACGCCGAAGCGCTGCGCGCTGCCGAGCACGATGTCCGCGCCCATCCCTGCGGCACCCATCGCGCCCGGCTCCTTCAGCAGCACCAGTGCCAGCGGGTCGGCCGCGATGGCCGACAGCGCGCCGGCCGCGCGGGCTGCCGCGATCACCGGTTCCGGATCGCGCAGCCGGCCGCTCGAACCCGGGTAGCTCGCCAGCACGCCGAAGTAGTCGCCCTCGACGCCGGCCCACGGATCGCACACGACGACTTCTATGCCCAGCGGCTCGGCGCGTGTGCGCACCACGGCCAGCGTCTGCGGGTGGGTGTCGGCATCGACGATGAAGCGCGGCGACTTCACCTTCGAAATGCGATGCGCCATCGTCATCGCCTCGGCCGCCGCGGTCGCCTCGTCGAGCAGCGACGCATTGGCGACCGGCAGACCGGTCAGGTCGATCACCATCTGCTGGAAGTTCAGCAGCGCCTCCAGCCGGCCCTGCGAAATCTCGGCCTGGTAGGGCGTGTAGGCGGTGTACCAGCCCGGGTTCTCGAGCACGTTGCGCTTGATGACATTGGGCGTGATGGTGTCGTGGTAGCCCATGCCGATCAGGCTGGTGTGCAGTTCGTTGCGCGCGAACATGCGACGCAGCGCGTCATCGACGACGCGCTCGGAGCGCGGCGGCGGCAGGTTCAGCGGCGTGTCCGACAGGATGTCGTCCGGAATGGTCCGGGCGATCAGTTCGTCCAGACTGGCGACATCGAGTGCCGCCAGCATGACGGCGAGGTCGCGTTCGTCGGGGCCGATGTGGCGGCGGATGAAGTCTCCGCGGTCTTCCAGCGCTTCGAGGGTGGGGCGTTTGGTCATGTTCAACAGTCCTTTCCGGGCCGCTTTTGGCAGTCCCTGTCTGAAGGTACCGGTCGCCGCCCCCGTGAAGGGCGGTGACCGGAGTCGAGTGGGCAATATGGTGCAGCGTGGCGGTTCAGCGTTGGTAGCGGGTGGGTACGAAGGGCATGGAGGTGAGGGAAACGGACGCCGACTGTCCGCGCGAATCGATGTGCAGCGCTTCGCCGGACAGTTTCACCGCCCGGTCGAGATAGCCCATGGCAACCGGCCGACCCAGCGTCGGACTGTGGTTGCCGCTGGTGATGACGCCGACTTCGCGGCCGTCGGCGCCGAGCAGCTTCGTGCCGGCGCGCTGCGGCGCGCGGCCGTCAGNGAGGGAAACGGACGCCGACTGTCCGCGCGAATCGATGTGCAGCGCTTCGCCGGACAGTTTCACCGCCCGGTCGAGATAGCCCATGGCAACCGGCCGACCCAGCGTCGGACTGTGGTTGCCGCTGGTGATGACGCCGACTTCGCGGCCGTCGGCGCCGAGCAGCTTCGTGCCGGCGCGCTGCGGCGCGCGGCCGTCAGGCAACAGTCCGACGCGCACGCGTGCCGGCGGTTCCTGGAATTCGCCGAGCACGACGGCCGCGCCGGGAAAGCCGCCCGCGCGCGCGCCACCGGCGCGGCGCGCGGCGCCCACCGCCCAGCCGATGGCGGCCGATACCGGCGTCGTCGTGTCGTCAATGTCATTGCCGTACAGGCACATGCCGGCTTCCAGGCGCAGCGTGTCGCGCGCCCCCAGTCCGATCCAGCGCACGCTTTCGTGGTCGAGCAGGCGCTGCGCAAACGCGGCGGCCGACGCAGCGGGCAATGAAATTTCGAAGCCGTCCTCGCCGGTGTAGCCGCTGCGGCTGATGCGCAGCGGCAGTTCGCCGGACGACGCGGTGCGCACATCCAGAAAGCGCATGCCGGCCACGTCGACCAGCGGCTGCAGCACACTTTCGGCCAGCGGGCCCTGCAGCGCGAGCAGCGCAAGGTCTTCGCGCAGGGCGTAACTGCAACCGGCGCCCGGCGGGTGTGCCGCGAGCCAGGCCAGCACGTCGGCGCAGCGCGAAGCGTTGCACACCACGTGAAAGCCGTCGCCCAGCCGCTGGATCATCAGGTCGTCGATGAGGCCGCCGGCCGTGTTGGGCAGCAGCGAATAGGTCTGCCGGCCGGGCGCCAACCCGGCCAGATCGGCGGTGGTCAGCGATTCCAGCCAGGCGCAGGCGCCACTGCCGGTGACGTCGATCTGCCCCATGTGCGACACGTCGAACAGCCCGGCCTGGCTGCGCGTGTGCAGATGTTCCTGGAGGATGCCCGGCGCGTACTGGATCGGCATCGACCAGCCGGCGAACGGCACCATCTTGGCGCCGGCGGCGAGGTGAAGATCGTGGAAAGGCGTGCGCTGCAGTGCGGCCTGATCCGGGATTGCCATCGTCAGAATCTCCTCGGTGACGGGCCGGAGGGTGACCGGTCCGCGGGTCTGCCGACCGGGTAGGCCAGCGAGGGCGCGATGATGCCACGCTCGGCCGGCAGGCAACGCATGCCGGCCCATATTGACGCGACCCGGTTATTAACTGAACATTCAGTCATTAAAAGCGCGTCACCCCATGTCAGAGCACTCGCCCCTGCTTCCCGTTCCGCAAGCCACCGATGTGCACGCTGCCGACGCGCACCCGCTGGTCCGGCGCGGCCGCCCGGCACTGGTCGACCCGGCCACCCTGGTGGCGTGTGCGCTCGACCTGTTCGTCGAAAAGGGTTATGCGGCGACCCGCCTCGAAGACGTGGCGCTCGCCGCCGGTGTATCGAAAGGCACGCTCTATCTGTATTTCGATTCCAAGGCCGCACTGTTCGCCGCCGTCGTGCGTCAGGGACTGGTGCCGGCGCTGGCCGGCGGCGAAGCCTTGGTGGACAGCCACTGCGGCAGCGGCGCCGATCTGATGCGCGAGCTGCTGTGGGGCTGGTGGCGACTGATCGGCGCCACGCGGCTGGGCGGGCTGCCCAAGCTGATGGTGGCCGAAGCACGCAACTTCCCGGACATCGCCGAGCTCTACCACCGCGAAGTGATGGCGCGCGGCTGCGCGCTGATCGGGCGCGCCATCGATTACGGCCATGCGCGCGGCGAATTCCGCGTCGCCGGCGACCCCTGCACGGTGCAGGCCGTCATGGCACCGCTGCTGCTGCGCGTGCTGATGAAACATTCCTTCGGCTGTGTCGATCACGCTGCGCCCGCCGATGACCCGTCGGCGGCCGCGCAGGCGGAATCGACCGACATCGCCGCTTCCATCGAATTCGTCATCCGGGCGCTCGAACATGACTGACTTACACCGGCAGGCTGCACGCGCCGCCGCGTTCTGCCTCGGCTTTGCCGCCTGCGGCAGCCATGCGCAGACCGCGGCTGCGCCCTCGCCCACGGTCGCCTTCAAGCCCTTTTCCGAGGTCGCGACCTACCCCGGACGCGACGCGCCGGCGCAGGCGGTGGCGCTGAATCGCACCCAGCTCGCGGCCGAAGTGAGCGCCCGCGTGGCGTCGACGCATGCCGACCCGGGCGAGCGGGTGAACAAGGGACAGGTGCTGGTGCGGCTCGACACGCGTGACTACCAGCTCGCGCTGGAGCGTGCGCAGGCGCAACTGAGGGCGGCCGAGGCGCGTCTGGCGCAGGCCGACGCGCAATTGCGCCGCACGCGCGCGCTGCAGGCACAGAACTTCGTGTCGCCCGAGGCGCTGACCCAGCGCGAGACCGAAGTCGAAGTGGTGCGCGCCGACGTGTCGGTGGCGGCCAATGCGGTCGATCTGGCACAGCGCAATCTGGACAAGTGCGTGCTGCGCGCGCCTTACGACGCCATCGTGCGCACGCGCGAAGCGTCGGCCGGTTCGCTGGCCGGTGCCGGCATGGTGCTGATGACGCTCGAAGATGCGACGCGGGTCGAGGTGAGCGCCCGCGTGGCGCCGCGCGACCTGGCGTCGCTGCGCGCCGCAAAGTCGGTCGAGTTCGTATCGCCGGCCGGACGCAGCGCGGTGCGCATCGCCCGCGTGTCGCCGGCCATCGACGACGCCAGCCGCACGCATGAGGTGCGCGCCGCCTTCACCGGTGCGCGTGCGCCGGCGGGGGCCGAAGGCCGTCTCGCCTGGACCGATCCGGTGCCGCATGTGCCGGCCGAACTGGTGACCCGGCGCGACGGCAGCGGCGGCGGCAGCCTGCTCGGCGTATTCGTGCTGCGCGACGGCGTCGCCCGCTTCGTTGAACTGCCGGGGGCGCAGGAAGGCCGTCCCGCGGCAAGCACCCTGCCCGCCAATGCGCGCATCGCAACCGACGGCCGCAACAGCCTGCGCGACGGACAGAAAATGCCATGAACGCCTACGCGCGTTTCATCAGCAATCATCCGCTGGCCAACATCACCTTCGTCGTGGTGCTGCTGCTCGGCCTGATCAGCTACCTCGGGCTGCCGCGCGAGCAGGACCCGGAAATCAATTTCAACTGGGTGCAGATCACCGCCGCCCTGCCCGGCGCGTCGCCGGAAGACGTCGAGAAGCGGGTGCTGCAGCCGCTTGAGGATGCGATCAAGAACGTGTCCGACATCCGCTTCATTTCGTCGGCGGCGCGCGACGGACTCGCCGGCATTCTGGTGCGTTTCGACGACATCGAGCCGGCGGTGTTCGACAAGCGCATCAATGACCTGCGGCGCGAAATACAGAACAAGGCGCGGGCCGAACTGCCGGTCGAGGCGAAGGAACCGCAGATCATCGAGGTGACCAGTTCGAACGGTTTCCCGACCGCCCAGGTGCTGCTGACCGGTCAGGCGGATGACGAGGTGCTGCGCGCCATCGGGCGCGAACTGCGCACCGATCTGGAACGCATGCGCGGCGTCGACCGCGTGTTCGCGCTCGGCCTGCACGACCCGGAACTGCGCATCGAATACTCGGCGCAGGCGGCGCAGGCGCGCGGCCTGCTGCCGACCGACATCGCCGATGGCGTGGCCGGCTGGTTCCGCGACGTGTTTGCCGGCCGGCAGCGCGCCGGCGAGCAGGAATGGCTGGTACGCGTGGTCGGTCAGGACGCCGATCCGGCGTGGCTGGCCGATGTCGGCGTCGCCGCGTCGGCCCGTGGTGGCGCAATGGTGAAGCTCGACGAAGTGGCGGGCGTGGTGCGGGCGCGTGCCCGGCCGACCCAGATGGTGTCGTCCGGCGGACAGGCCAGCGTGCTGTTTTCGGTCAGCAAGAAGGCAGGCGTGAATACGCTGGCCATGGTCGAGCGCATCAGCGACTACGTCGAACGCAAGAACGCGGTGCTGGCGCAGCAGGGCCTGAAGCTCGAACTGATGGACGACCAGACGGTACCGACGCGCGAAGCCATTTCCATCATGGAATGGAATGCGCTGTTCGGCCTGATGTGCGTCATCGGACTGTGCTGGGTCTTTCTCGGTACGCGCATCGCGCTGCTGGTCGGGCTCGGCGTACCGTTCTCGCTCGCCGGCACCTTCGCCGTACTGTCCGCCACCGGCGACACGCTGAACATTTCGGTGCTGCTGGGCGTGGTGATCGCGCTCGGCATGCTGGTGGACGATGCCGTGGTGGTGGTCGAAGCGATCTACTACCGGCTGCAGCGCGGCGCCTCGCCGATCGAGGCGGTCGCCGACGGCGTGCGCGAGGTGTGGACGCCGGTCGTCGCCTCGGTCGCCACGACGATGGCCGCCTTCCTGCCGCTGATGCTGTTGCCCGGCATCGTCGGCGACTTCATGTTCGTCATTCCGTTCGTCGTGACTCTGGCGCTTGCGATCAGCCTGATCGAAGCGTTCTGGATGCTGCCGGCGCACGTGCTGTCGCTCGGTCCGGTGGCACGGACGCCCGGCCGCGAACAGCGCGCGCGCATCGCCTTCACGCGCGTGCTGCGCCACCGCTACGCGCAGGCGCTGGCCTGGGCGGTGCGCCACTGGATCGTGCTGTGCCTGATCGTTGCGTCGCTGATCGCCGGCGCCATCGGTGCGGCCGCGACCGGCCTGATCCGGGTGCAGTTCTTCGCGTTCGACCCGATGCGCATCTTCTACGTCAATGTCGACATGCCGGCCGGAAGCCCGATCGGCGCCACGCTGGCGCGGGTCGAGCAGCTCGAAACCGAAGTGCGCCGGCAGATGCAGGACGGCGAGGCGCGCCGCATCGCGTCGATCGCCGGCGCCAAGTTCACCGATGCCGAAGCCCTGTTCGGCGATTCCTACGGTCAGGTGGTGGTCGCGCTGCTGCCGCGTGCCGGGGACGGACGCGAAGTGGGCGACATGGTCGAAGGCATGCGGGCCGCCGTCACCGCGCTACCCGGCCCCGGCACGGTCAGCTTCACCCAGCTGTCGGGCGGGCCGCCGGTGCAGAAGCCGGTCAAGATCCGCGTGCGCGGCGATGATCTGGCCGAACTGCGTGCGGCGACCGCCGAGGTGCGGCGCATCCTCGAATCGATGGACGGCACGCGCGACATCACCGACGACGACACGCCGGGCCGCCCGCAACTGGCACTGAGACTGGATCGCGACGCGCTGCGCGACGCCGGACTGAGCGCGTCGCAGGTGGCGCGCGCGGTGCGCCTGCAGGTCGAGGGCGAAATCGTCGCCATCACCCGCGATCAGGGCGCCAAGCTGGAGGTGCGCGTGGCGGCCGCCGGCGTGACCGACGATGATGTCATGCGCGTGCTCGATGCCCCGATCGCACTGCCCAATGGTGGCGCCACCACGCTGCGTGCGCTGGTCGGCAGCGAATCGACGCGGGGGCCGGGCGTCATCAAGCATTACAACCTGCGCCGCACCATCACGCTGGAAGCCAACCTCGACACGGAAAAGCTCAATTCGATCGGGGTCGCCGAGTCGGTGCGCCTCGCGTGGGAAGCCCAGCGCACCCGCTTCCCGCGCACCGATCTCGACTTTTCCGGCGAACTGGAAGACGTGCAGGAAAGCCTGGATGCGATGAAGGTGCTGTTCCTGCTCGGCGTCGGACTGATCTACCTGATCCTCGCCGCGCAGTTCCGCAGCTACTGGCAGCCGATGATGATTCTGGCCACCGTGCCGCTGGCGTTCACCGGCGTGGCGGTCGGCCTGCTGGTCAGCGGGTCGCCGCTGTCGCTCTACACACTGTACGGCGTGATCGCGCTGACCGGCATCGTCGTCAATTCGGCCATCGTGCTGATCGACGCCGCCAATGAGCGGCTCAAGGCCGGCATGAGCGTGATGCACGCGGCGATCTACGCCGCGCGCCGGCGCGTCGTGCCCATCATCATCACGACCAGCACGACGGTCGGCGGCCTGTTTTCTCTGGCCGCCGGCATCGGCGGCTATTCGATGCTGTGGGGACCGGTGGCCGGCGCCATCGTGTGGGGACTGGGCGTGGCCACGGTGCTCACGCTGTTCGTGATGCCGGCGCTGTACATCGCGTGCATGCGGCGCAGCGTACTGCTGCGCCGGGTCGCTGACGCAGCGCAGCAGGCTACAATCACGGCTTGACCGAGGGGATGGAAACAATGGATATCGAGCAGGCTCGCTTCAATATGGTGGAACAGCAGATCCGGCCGTGGGACGTGCTGGATCAGGACATTCTTGACCTGCTGTTCGTCGTCCGACGTGAAAACTTCGTGCCGGCCGCGTTGCGCGACCTGGCCTTCGTCGATACGCCGATTCCGCTCGGCCACGGCGCGGAAATGCTGGAACCCAAGATCGAAGCCCGCGTGCTGCAGGAATTGCACGTGCGCAGCACCGATACGGCGCTCGAGATCGGCACCGGCTCCGGCTACATGGCGGCACTGCTCGGCGCACGCGCCAGCCAGGTGACGACCGTCGAAATCGAACCGGCGCTGGCCGAGCGCGCGCGCGAAAACCTGATCGCCTCCGGTGCGCTGAACGTGCGCGTCGAGGTCGGCGATGCCGCGCAGGGCTGGCCGGTGCATGCGCCGTACGACGTGATCCTGGTGTCCGGCGGCCTGCCGGTGCTGCCGCAGGAACTGGTCGCGCAACTGCGCCCGGGCGGCCGGCTGATCGCCTTCATCGGCGAAGCACCTCTGATGAACGCCACGCTGGTGACGCTGAACGCCGACGGCAGCCAGACGCAGGAAATTCTCTTCGAAACGCTGTTGCCGACGTTGCGCAATGCGCGCGGCGCCCAGCGTTTCGTGTTCTGAGACACCGTCGATGAAGCAGATGACGGTGGCCGAGCTGGCGGCGTGGCTGGCAGAACCGCAGGGCGAGAAGCCGCAGTTGCTCGATGTGCGCGAGGCGCACGAGTGGGCGATCTGCCGGGTCGAAGGCAGCCAGCACATTCCGATGGGCACCATCCCGACGCGCCTCGACGCGCTCGATCCGGCGCGGCCGCTGGTGTGCATCTGCCACCACGGCGGACGGTCGATGCAGGTGGCGATCTTTCTCGAGCGCAATGGCTTCGGCGAGGTGTACAACCTGGCCGGCGGGGTCGACGCCTGGGCACTGCAGGTCGATCCGTCGATGGCGCGGTACTGATGCAATGACCCTGCTGCTGCGTCGGTCGATGTATGCCCTGCTGTCGGCTGCGCTGTCGACGTGTTTCGCATTCAATCCAGCGGTGCATGCCGCCGATGATCTGGTCGCGGTGGCGCGCGCCGCGCTGGCCAACGATGCGCAGTACCAGTCGGCCCGTGCGCAAAGCCTGGCGACCTCGGAAAAGCTGCCGCAGGCGCGCGCCGGCCTGCTGCCCAGCCTGACCGTAAGCGGCACCACGCAATGGAATGACGTGACCGTGAAGCAGCCGGTCAATGCCGCCTCGCAGCACAACTCGCACAACTTCAACTTCCAGCTGACGCAGCCGCTGTTCCGCTGGGCCAACTGGGTGCAGTTCGAACAGGGCAAGCTGCAGGTCGCGGCGGCCGAGGCGCAACTGGCGCAGGCGCGCCAGGACGTGCTGCTGCGCGCCGCCCAGGCCTACTTCGACCTGCTGTACGCACACGACGTGCTGGCATCGATCGAGGCCCAGAAGGACGCCGCGTCGCAGCAGCTCGCGCTGGCGCGCAAGAGCTTCGAAGTGGGCACCGTCACCATCACCGACGTGCATGAAGCGCAGTCGCGCTTCGATCTGGCGAACGCACAGGGCATCGCGGCGGCGAGCGACATCGAAGTGAAGCGCCACGCGCTGTCGCTGATCACCGGCGGCGCACCGGCCGAGCTGCGCCGCATGCGGCGCGACGTCGCTTTCGCGATGCCGGAACCGGCGCGCATGGACGACTGGGTGGAACGCGCGCAGACCGACGGACTGGCAGTGCTGACCCAGCTGGCGAATCAGGAAATCGCGGCGCGCGAAATCGAGCGCCAGCGTGCCGGCCACTATCCGAGCGTCGATCTCGTGGCCACTTACGGCCAGAACAAGAACGTGGTCACCTTCGCCGGCAACCCGATATCGAACCAGACCGAAACCGCCACCGTCGGCGTGCAGGTATCGGTGCCGATCTTCCAGGGTTTCGGGCAGGAATCGCGCGTGCGCGAAGCGGCCTACCTGCTCGACCGGGCAAGCGCCGAGGTCGATCTGGCGCGGCGCAACGCCGCGCTTCAGGCACGCCAGGCCTATCTGGGCGTGGCCAACGGCATCGCGCAGACGGCGGCCCTGCGCGCCGCGCAGGTGTCGTCGCAATCTGCACTCGATTCGAACAAGCTGGGGTACGAGGTCGGCGTGCGCATCAATATCGATGTGCTCAACGCGCAGCAGCAATTGTTCGCCACGCGGCGCGACATGGCGAAGGCGCAGTACGACACCATGATTGCGCAGC
This sequence comes from Methyloversatilis sp. XJ19-49, assembly GCF_024580145.1. Lineage (GTDB taxonomy): Bacteria > Pseudomonadota > Gammaproteobacteria > Burkholderiales > Rhodocyclaceae > Methyloversatilis. The sequence continues at coordinate 254,784 of NZ_JANINI010000004.1, read as the reverse complement.
TCAGGCTGAAAGCCGCTGCCGGCCAGCTCGGCGAAGAGGAAATCGCCGTGGTGAATGCCTTGCTCGAGTAGCGCGCGCCCGCTGCCTTCAGCTTGCGGTGCCGCGGCTGAACCACCACCACGAAAAGCCGATCGCCAGCAGCGCGACCACTGCGATGGCGATGTTCCGCTGCATCGGGTAGCGCTCCAGCTTCACCAGTCCGGTGTGGAAGCTGATGTACAGAAAGCCGCCGATGAACAGCGCCAGTACGCCCAGCAGCGTCCACCGGTTGCCCAGACGGCCGGCCGCACGCAGCAGCGTGCCGCACACCAGAATCAGCACGAAAAAGGACAGCAGCGACAACGGCGTGATGCCGGTGCATGAACGTCCGCCGCAGGCCGGACAGATTGCCGGCGCCCTGGCGCGCGCCATCAGCTTGACCAGACGCGCAATCGTGTCCTGTCCGCAGTGCGGACAGCGTGAAAGTTTCGCCACCGCTATTTACCCGCGACGAACGCTGCGCGCTGCACCGGATCGGGAATGTCGCGCGCCAGCTCTTCCAGCAGCGCCTGTTCGGTGCCGGTGCGCTTGAGCGCGCGGCCGACCAGGATGCGCGCCACCGGACCGATCAGCCGCGCCAGCCGGCGCTCGATGTCGGCGATCACCGCGTCATCGAGCGGCCGCGGCGCCGACGATACGTAGCGGCTCGACGTACCGGTCGGCGGCAGGCTGCTGCGCGACGTCGATATCGCGCCGGAGGCCGCGGCACCGGACATCGACTGCGATGAGCGCGACGTCGTCGCACCGGTCTGCACGACATGGCGCTTCGCCTCGATCAGGAAGCCGGCACGCTGCGCATCGTTCGGAATGTGCGCCGCCAGCTGTTCGATCAGCTGCGGCGCCGACGTTGCCTGCGGCGCGATGCGCGTCACCAGCACGCGTGCCATCGGCCCGATGTGGCGTGCCAGCAGCGATTCGAGCAGCGGCGTCAGCGCGTCCGGCGCCAGCACCGGTTGCGCGACGTCAGTGCGCCGCGTGATGCCACTGCGGCTGTCGAGTTCGAACACCTCCTGGCTGCGCGAGGCGATTTCTACCCGCTGGCCGGTGATGTGCAGGCCCTCCGGTGCGCCGCTGCCCAGCGCCGACACGGTTTCGTAGTAAGCGCGCGACACGAGCACCTGACCGGCATGCGCCAGACTGGCCAGCGCGCGCGCGGCTTCCAGACCGTCTCCGTGCAGGTCGAGCGCACCGCTGCCCGAGCGCGACACGCGCACCGGACCCAGATTGATGCCCTGCTTCAGACCCTGGCCGGTCGGGCCTCCGTCATCGGCGAAGTCGAGCTTGCGCAGATGCTGGGCGACGACGCAGGCGTCTTCCGGCTGGCCCAGCAGGCACAGTGCGGTGCCATCCGGCGTGTCGAGGATGAGCCGGCTGTCGGCGTCGACCGAGCGCGCGGCACGCGCCAGCGCGTCGTCGAGTTCGGACTTGCAGGCCAGCCGCTGCGCCGTGTCCAGCCGCTGGCTGTCGCCGATCTGCGCATACAGCACGCTGCACACGATGGTGCGCCGTTCTTCCGACGCGCCGATCGCGCGTACCGGCGCGGCGACCGGTGCCGACGCCGCGCCCGCCGCCAGCGGGCCACGGGCGGTTGCCGGGGCTGCGGTGAATACCCGGCGGAAGTCGGCGATGCTGCGCGGTCGCTTGGAATCGTGCGGCTCCAGTCCCCAGTCGATGGCGCGCAGCAGCGAAGCGCCGAATACGGATGCGTCGGCCAGCCGCGACGCGGGAATCAGCGGGTCGTTCTGGATGCGCGCGGCCGATTCGATCGGCCGCTGGCCGGTGACCAGCCAGTACATGACGGCCGACAGCGAATAGATGTCGGTCCACGGCCCCTGATTGCCGTGCGAGTGGTACTGCTCGAACGGCGCGAAGCCGGGCGTGACGATGGCGGTCAGCGTGTGTTCGGTGTCGTGATAGCGGCGGGCGGCACCGAAATCGAGCAGCACCGGCGTACCGTCGTCGCGGATGCATATGTTGGGCGGCTTGATGTCGCGATGCAGGAAGCCGCCGTCGTGGATCACCTGCAGACCTTCGAGCAGCGGCCGTACGATGGCGAGCAGCGTGGCGCGGTCGATGCGCGCGCTACGCTCGCGCACCCACTGGTTCAAAGGCCGGCCCCGCTCGTAGTCCATCACCATGTAGGCGCTGCCATTCCCCTCGAAGAAGCGGCTGACGCGCACGATGTGCGGGTGACGGAAATTGGCCAGCGCGCGCGATTCGTCGAGAAAGCGGCGCAGCCCCTGCTCGAACATTTCGACCGCCGGACCGCTGCGCGGCATTACGCGCTGGCCGTCGCCGCGGATCGCGATGTCGGTCGGCAGGAACTCCTTGATGGCAACCTTGCAGTCGAGCAGCGTGTCATGCGCCAGATAGGTCAGACCGAAGCCGCCGCCGCCGAGCAGCGATTCGATGCGGTATTCGTTCAGCGCCCAGCCGGCCGGCAGCGCGCCCGGGCTGGCGTTGGCAGTCGGCAGGAAGCCGCTGCCCGCCAGCACCTCGGCATTCACGCTGTCTTCGGTGAACGGCTCATCGTCCCCGTTACCCGACGGCGGCTGCAGACCGTTCGTCACGGTCAGCTGTCTATCATGCGCATCGCCGTTTCAAGGCTGCGCCGCATGCGGTTGAAGGACGCACCGAGCACCGACACTTCGTCCTTGCCGGAATCGCGGAACTCGGGCACCGAAAAGTCGCCGGTGCTGATCTGGTCAGCCGCGGCCGACAGCCGCGCCACCGGGCGGATGATCAGCCATTCGAGCATCAGGTTGAGCACCACCATGACGAACACGAACACGCCGAGCAGCGACAGCATGAAGGTGTTGAAAGCACGGTCGGCATTGGTCACCGGCAGCGTCATCGGCACCGACACCACCTGCGCCCCGATGATTTCATTCATCTTCCAGCCGAAGCCATTCGCCTCGCCATACACCTTCACCATCGTCGGCGGTGCCGTGGCCGCCGTGTTGTGGCAGGCCAGACAGGCCGGGTTGCTGATGCGGATCGGCCGCGCGATGTACATGTGGCGGCCGGTCGGCGTTTCGCGCACGCCGGTCAGCTCCTTCGTGTCCTCGGCATTGCGGAAGCTGGTGACGATGTCCGTTTCCCAGTCCGACGCGCGGTCGCGCGGATTGGTCGGGTTCAGCGTCGCTTCCTTGTAGGCGTACTCTGGGTGGTTCTTGCGCAGTTCGTTTATCGTTTCGGTCGCGGCATAGGCCGGCACGGTCTGCGGCAGAAACTTTTCGGACAGCAGTGGATCGAGGTGCGGCTTGATCTGGCTGACCGTGTAGGCGCGAATGGCCAGTGCGGTTTCCATCATCAGCCGCGCATTGCGCTCGACCTCGGCGCGCGCATTGTCGTGCAGCAACTGGTGCGACAACGCTGCGCAGGCCGCCAGACCGACCGCGAACACGCCGATCAGCACCAGGTTGAACTTGAGTCTGAGTCCCATCTTCGCAAGGCCCTTCGGTCAGGTGTGGGTGATTCGCAGCGCGTTCCCGGCACGCGCATCACCCACCCGCATTCGACCTGCGGACATGGCGACGCCGGATTGTAAAAGATTGACACTCGATGGGTAAGGCCGTCGCCCGCCGATGGGCCACAGCAGAAAACAGAAGGCCGGCAGCGCCGGTCAACAGCCGCTCAACTGCCGGCTTGACCTGCGCCCTGATGATTCATCCACCACCACACGATGGCCGCGATGCTGGCTGCCCAAAGCAGCAGCACGATCACGCCGGCGATCCAGTTCGCCGGCAGCTTGCCTTCGCGCGCCCGCGCCCGCGCCGCCTCCATTACGTCCTGCGGAATCATGCCGACCACGATCCAGACGCCGATCGGCAGCAGGATGACCTCGTCGAGCAGACCGAGCACCGGGATGAAGTCGGGAATCAGATCGATCGGGCTGGCCGCGTAGGCGAGCAGGAAAAGCAGGATTATTTTCGCGCGCCGCGGCGTGCGCGTGTCCTGCGCTGCAATCGCAAGCGCCATCAGTTCGAGCTTAATCGCGCGGATGCGGTCCTTGAGTCCCATGGCAGCCAAGTTCTGTCAGTGTTTTTAGCCCGAGCACGATCAAACCACAAAACGCGCCCCTCCGTCAGCCATTGCAAGGTGGAATCGGTGACCGTCTGTCACGCATGGGGCGATGAAGCGGCCGGAGACGCCCGGGGCCCCTACAGCAGCACGATGTCGAACTGCTCCTGCGAATAGCTCGATTCGGCGTGCAGCGAGATCGGCTTGCCGATGAAGTCGGACAGCATGGCCAGCGCCTGCGACTCTTCTTCCAGGAAGAGATCGACCACCTTGGGATGGGCGAGGATGCGGAATTCGCGGGCGCTGAACTGGCGCGCTTCGCGCAGCAGTTCGCGCAGGATGTCGAAACTCATGGTCTGCGCGGTCTTGACCTCGCCGCGACCGCCGCAGGTCGGACAGGCTTCGCAGAGCACGTGGGCGATCGATTCGCGGGTGCGCTTGCGCGTCATTTCGACCAGGCCGAGCGACGTGAAGCCGCTGACCGAAATCTTGGTGTGGTCGCGCGACAACGCCTTGTTCAGTTCGGCCAGCACCTGGGTGCGGTGCTCGTCGTTCTCCATGTCGATGAAATCGATCAGGATGATGCCGCCCAGGTTGCGCAGCCGCAGGTGGCGCGCGATCTGATGGGCCGCTTCGAGATTGGTCTTGAAGATGGTTTCGTCGAAGTTGCGCGAACCGACGAAGCCGCCGGTATTCACGTCGATGGTGGTCATCGCTTCGGTCTGGTCGAAGATCAGGTAGCCGCCCGACTTCAGATCCACGCGGCGCGCCAGCGCCTTTTCGATTTCCTCTTCGACGCTGTGCAGTTCGAACAGCGGCCGCTCGCCGGTGTAGTGCTCCAGCAGCTTGGTCAGCTGCGGCATGTATTCCTCGGCGAAGGCGCGCAGCTTGACGTAATTCTCGCGCGAGTCGACCTGGATGCTCTGCGTGTCGGCGCACACCAGATCGCGCAGCACGCGCTGGCCCAGCGTCAGGTCTTCGAACACCAGCGAAGGCGGCTTGGCCGTCTTGGCGCGGTTGCGGATTTCCTGCCAGATCTTGCGCAGGTAGGCGATGTCAGCCGACAGCTCTTCGTCACAAGCGCATTCGGCCATGGTGCGCACGATGTAGCCACCCGGATCTTCCTGCGGCAGCAGGGCCTGGATGCGCGTGCGCAGCGCCTCGCGTTCTTCGGTCACCTCGATGCGCTGCGAAATGCCGATGTGGCGGTCCTGCGGCAGGTGAACGAGCAGCCGGCCGGCGATGCTGATCTGGGTCGACATGCGCGCGCCCTTGGTGCCGATCGGGTCTTTCAGCGCCTGCACCAGCACGCTCTGACCTTCGGTCAGCAGGCGCTCGATCGGTTTCGGCGCGTCACCGTTCTGGCGCGCTTCCCAGATGTCGGCCACATGCAGGAAGGCGGTGCGTTCGAGCCCGACATCGATGAAGGCGGACTGCATGCCGGGCAGCACGCGCACCACGCGGCCGAGATAGATGTTGCCGACGATGCCGCGCGCGCTGCTGCGCTCGATGTGCAACTCCTGCACGGCACCTTGCTGCAGCAGCGCCACCCGCGTTTCCTGCGGCGTGAAGTTGATGAGGAATTGATCGTTCATGACTGCGCGGACCGTGAAGGGTGGGATGGCGGAATCTCGCTCGAAAAATCAGTCTGGTACTCAGTCAGAAACTGAGCCCGAAGCGGCGCAGCAGCTGCCAGGTTTCGTTCAGCGGCAGGCCGACGATACCGGTGTAGGAGCCATCGATGTGTTCGACGAACGCACCGGCACGGCCCTGAATGCCATAGGCACCGGCCTTGTCCATCGGTTCGCCGGAAGCGACATAACGCTCGATGTCGCGCGTATCGAGCGCAGAAAATCGCACGATAGAGATCGAGAGCACGTGTTCGAGCCTGCGCCCGTCGCTGACCGCGATCGCGGTCAGTACGCGGTGACTGCGGCCGGACAGCAGTCCGAGCATGCGCGTCGCGTCGGCCGCGTCGGCCGGCTTGCCCAGTATTTCGCCATCGACTTCGACCGTGGTGTCGGCCGACAGCACGAGCCCGGAAGACAGACGCCGCCAGGACAGGCGCTGCTCGCCGCCAAGGGCCTTGGCGCGCGCCACACGCACGACGTAGCTTTCGGCGTCTTCGCCGTCGCGCACATCTTCCAGCACGTCGATGTCTTCGCGCGGCAGGCCACGAAAGGGCAGTACGAGGAAGGGTGCGCCGATCTGGGTCAGCAATTCACGCCGGCGCGGGCTGCGCGATGCCAGGTAAAGCGCGGGCGGTACGGTGGTCGAAAGACTCATTCAGTTGCTCAGGTTAACGTCGCACCGCCCGCCGGGCCGGCACAAGGGCGCGCGCAGCCCTGTGATGGCAGCAACATCGTGAGCGTGGGGCGCTTCATTCTCTGTGATAGGGATGGTTGGATTCGAGGCTGGCTGCACGATACAACGCTTCGGCGAGCAACAGGCGGGCGAGTGCGTGCGGCAGGGTGAGGCTGGACAGTCGAATCAGCTCGTGGGCACGCGCCTTGAGCGCAGGGGCGAGGCCGTCCGGGCCGCCGATCAGCAGCGCGATATCGTCACCTCCGTCACGCCAGCGGCGCAGCCGCTCGGCCAGCGCCACGGTGGTCAGGTCGTCGCCACGCTCGTCGAGGGCGACGATGCGGGCGCGCGGCGGGATCGCCTGTTCGATGCGCAGGCGCTCGGCGTCGAGGAGGGCCTCGACCGGCTTGCCCTGGGTTCTCGGCTCGGCCTTGATCTCGGTGAATACGAGTGGCGACTCGCGCGGCATGCGGCGGGCAAACTCCTCGACGCCGGCATCGACCCAGTCGGGCATGCGGTGTCCGACACAGATCACCCGCAGCTTCAACGCGCGTCCGGTCCGCGGCCGCGTACGCCGGGGCTGCGCGCGGCCGCGGCCGAGCGGTCGGACGGCTTGGCCGAGCCCGACCACAGTTCTTCGAGGTTGTAATAGGCGCGCACCGCCGGCTGCATGACGTGCACCACCAGATCGCCCAGATCGACCAGCACCCACTCGCCGGTTTCTTCGCCTTCGACGCTGATCACCTGCGCGCCGGCTTCCCGGGCCTTTTCCTGCACGTGACGCGCGAGCGCGCGCGTCTGCCGGTTCGAGTCGCCGCTGGCGATGACCAGCCGGTCGAACAGGGCATTGAAGTTGGACGTATCGATCACTTCGATGTCCTTGCCCTTGATGTCTTCCAGCGCATCGACCACCAGCGCCTGCAATGCATTGATTTCCATGAATTCTCTCAGTAAAGCCGATGATGGCGGATGTAATCGAGCACGCCTGTCGGGGCAAGATAGCGGCAGCTGGCGCCGCGCGCCAGTCGGGCCCGCAGATCGGTGGCCGAAATGGCCAGTGCCGTCATGTCGAACGGTAAGATGGCGCCGGCCGGCGCCGTGCGCAGCACCGCCGGATCGTGCTCAAGGCGGGCGGACAGTTCGGTCGCCAGCGCGCCGTCGAGCGCGGCAGGATCGACTGCCTGACCGGCACGCGTCGCCAGACCGATGTGCGCCAGTTCGAACAGCGATTTCCAGCGCTGCCAGGTGTGCAGCCGACTGAATGCGTCGGCGCCGAGGATGAGCACCAGCGGTTGCTGCACGCCGAGCTGGACGCGCAGCGCCTGCAGCGTGTCGACCGTGTAACCCGGTGCGCCCGCTTCCGCTTCGCTTGCATCGACTTCGAACGCGGGGTTGGACGCGGTGGCCAGTCGCACCATGGCGAGCCGGTGGGTTGCATCGGTGCGCAACGCGTCGCGGTGCCACGGCTGACCGGCCGGAATCCAGCGCACGCGCTCGAGCTGCAGTGTTTCGAGCGCTTCTTCGGCCAGCCGAAGATGGCCCAGATGTACCGGGTCGAACGAGCCACCGAAAATACCCAGAGGCATGCCGGAGCCTGCACCGGCCGGCCGCTGCTCACTCATCGGCGGCGTCTTTGCGCGGTCCGGAATCCGGCCCGGATAGGGAGTCGGGCTCGGAATCGGACCCGGCTTCGGGCTCAGGCTCCGGTTCGGGCAGTTGCGCGAACACCTGCTGGAAGCTCACATACAGGCTGGCTGCCAGCGTCGGCACCAGCACGAACAGCAGCGTCATGCGCACGCCGATGCGCAACAGGCTGGCGATGCCTTCGTCGTTGCCGATCAGCTGGATCACCAGAACGGGCAGACCGACGCCGAGCACCGCCGCACCGGCGAAATACACGATGAAGGCGCCGGCGTTGCGCAGCACCGCCACCGCGCCGAAAAACAGCGCCTTGCCGAGCTTGATGCCCTGGGTCGCGATCAGGTAGGGCGGAAACCACATGATCAGGATCAGCGGCAGCACCAGCGGCAGAAGTTGCATCAACGTTCGCGTGAAGGCCTCTTCGTCGGCTTCCGCCAGCGGCACATCGGGCGCCGCGAACAGCAGCGTATGAATCAGCACCACGACCAGCGAGCCGGCCAGATGCACGAAGCCGAGCTGGACCAGCGGACGCATGTTCTCCGCCACACCCGTCTTGAGTACCTCGGTCGATACATCGAGCTGCTTGTCGAGCAGGCGGGCACCATTGAACACGATGACCGACATGACCGGCAGGCAGACGGCCACCAGCACCGGGCCGATCAGCGGCACGATGTTCAGGAACACCATCACCAGCAGATAGCCCATGGTGAGCGCGGTCATCAGTGGCGGATTGCGGCGGAACAGCGCGAAGCCGCCACTGATCCACGACCAGCCGGCCAGCGCCGGCAGCGCGCGCGCCTGCAGATTCACCGCCATGGCAGGGCGTCGCCGGCACGGATGCGGGCGCGCAGGATGTCGCGGAAGCGCTTCGGGTCGTGCTTGTGCACCATCTCTCCATCACGCGGCAGGTGGAAGTCATAAAGGCGCGACAGCCAGAAGCGCAGCGCCGCGGCGCGCAGCATCAGCGGCCACGCGCTGTGTTCGGCGTCCGTCAGCGGACGCTCGTCGCGGTACGCTGCAAGCATCGCTTGGGCGCGGTCGGCCACCAGTTCGCCGGCGTCGTCGGAGCACCAGTCATTCATCGTCACCGCGAGATCGAACAACAGAAAGTCATCGCCGGCGAAGTAGAAATCTATGATGCCGCCGATGCGCTCGCCGTCCATCAGGCAATTGTCACGAAACAGGTCGGCATGCACCACGCCGGCCGGCAATCCGGCGCAGACGCCGCCCTCGCGTGCCGCGACCTGAAAGGCCATCTCGGATTCGAGCAGCGCGCGGTCATCGGCGTCGAGATAACCCAGCAGTTGCGGCGCGGCAGCACGCCACCAGTCGTAGCCGCGCGGATTGGCGAAGCGCCGCCCGTAGCTCTGGCCGGCCACATGCATCGTCGCCAGCATGCCGCCGACCGCCGCGCAGTGCGGCGCTTGCGGTGCCATCTGCGATTTGCCGGCCAGTCGGGTGGCGAGCATCGCCGGCTTGCCGTTGAGCGTGCCGAGATACTCGTTGTCCCGGTCTGCGATCGGCGCCGGACACGGAATGCCATGGCGCGACAGGTGCGCCATCAGGTGCACGTAGAACGGCAGTTCGGCGCGCGTGAGCTTTTCGAACAGCGTGAGCACGTAGCGACCGTGCGAGGTGTCGACGAAGTAATTGGTGTTCTCGATGCCGGCCGGAATTCCCTCCAGCGACAGCAGATGGCCGATGGAGTAATTCTTCAGCCAGTCGCGCATCTCGTCTGCGGTGACGGTGGTGAAGACAGACACGTATCAGTTTCGGAAGTTGGGCACGCGACGGCGGCGCGTGCAGGTCAGTCGAACGAGAAGATGACCCATTTCGGGACGCGCAGACCCTGATCGAGATCGTCGTAGCGTGTCATCACGCCACCGCCGTTCTCGTCCATCAGGTAGTAGGGCACGCCGTGCGACGGCGTCACCTTGATCATGTAGAGCTTGCCGTTCATCCGGTATTCCTCGACCCGCTCGTCGGCCTTCTGGATGATGGTCACCTGCGGCTCGGTCGTCACGTCGCCGCCCTCGAGCGGCAGCGGCGGCGGCGGCGGTTCCGGAATGGGCTGCAGATCGGCCGGTCGGCCGGCCTGGGCGAACACCGACGGGACAGCAAGCGCCAGCGAGGCGGCGATCAGCGCGGCAGAAAGAAGCGGTCGCATCGAAAATCCTTTGTGATCCGGCAGTTTAACAGAGCCCCCCGCGCTTCCCGGTGATGCAACGGGCGCACTGTGTTTTCCTTGCACCTTGAAACTTGAATCCTGCACCTTGAATCTAAAGATTCAGCATGGCTTCGTGCTCCTCAGGCAACGGCAGGAAGCTGCGGTTCTCGTAATGACGGAAGATCGCTTCGACCACCTGGGCCGGATCGTCGATCAGTTGCACCAGATCGATGTCGGACGCGGAAATCATGCCTTCGGTGACCAGCGTGCTGCGGAACCAGTCGATCAGCCCCTGCCAGAACGGCGTATGCACCAGGATGATCGGAATACTGCGGCTCTTGTGCGTCTGGATAAGCGTCAGCGCCTCCATCAGCTCGTCCAGCGTGCCGAAACCGCCCGGCATCACGACATAGGCTGCGGCGAAGCGCACAAACATGTACTTGCGGGCGAAGAAATGCTCGAAGGAATGCGAAATGTCCTGATAGACATTGGCGCTCTGTTCCATCGGCAACTGGATGTTCAGCCCGACACTGGGCGATTTGCCGTGGAAGGCACCCTTGTTGGCCGCCTCCATGATGCCCGGCCCGCCACCGGAAATGACCGAAAAGCCGGCGTCGGACAGCTGGCGCGCGATGCGCTCGGTCAGGTCGTAATAGGGATGCTCGCGCGGCGTACGCGCACTGCCGAAAACGCTGACCGCCGGGCGGATGGCCTGCAGCCTTTCGGTCGCCTCGACGAATTCGGCCATGATGCCGAAGATGCGCCAGGCCTCGCGTGCACTGCTGGCGCGTGCCGCGTCACCGGGGTCGATCATGCCGGGAAGTTTGTCTTTCGCGCTCATGGGGAGGGGGTCCGGGGTTGATAATGGCGCGCTGAGCAATCACGGAATCCGCCATGCCCACGCTGCTGCTTGTCGATGGTTCGTCCTACCTGTACCGCGCCTTCCACGCCATGCCCGACCTGCGCAACGCCCAGGGCGAGCCGACCGGCGCACTGCGCGGTGTCATCAACATGCTAAGGCGGCTGGCAAGCGACTACAAGGCGGACTACCGCGCCTGTGTGTTCGACGCCAAGGGCCCGACCTTCCGCGACGACTGGTATCCCGACTACAAAAGTCACCGTCCGCCGATGCCGGAAGACCTCGCGGCACAGATCGCACCCATCCACGACGCGGTGCGTGCACTCGGCTGGCCGCTGTTGATGATCGACGGCGTGGAAGCCGACGACGTGATCGGCACCTTGTCGGCACAGGCCACCGCGCGCGGCATCGACTGCGTCATTTCCACCGGCGACAAGGACCTCGCACAGCTGGTGAACCGGCACGTGACGCTGGTGAATACGATGAGCGAGGAGAAACTGGACGAAGCCGGCGTGCTGGCCAAGTTCGGCGTGACGCCGGCCGGCATCGTCGACTACCTCGCGCTGATCGGCGACAGCGTGGACAACGTGCCCGGCGTCGACAAGTGCGGCCCGAAGACCGCCGTGAAGTGGCTGCAGCAGTATGGTTCGCTCGACGAAATCGTCGCGCGTGCCGAGGAAATCAGCGGCAAGGTGGGCGAAAACCTGCGCGCCCACCTCGGCTTCCTGCCGCTGGCGCGCCAGCTTCTGACGGTGAAGTGCGATGTCGAACTGCCGCAGCCGCTCGAAGCGCTGACCTCGGATGGCGAAAACGCCGACGCGCTGCGCCCGATCTACGAACGCTATGGCTTCCGCGGCCTGCTGGAAGAACTCGCCAAAGGCCCGAAGAAGACCATCAACGCGCCCGCGCCGGCCGCCGACGCCACGCCTTCGACCGAACCAGAAGGCAGCCACCGCGCGCAGTACGAAACCCTGCTCGACTGGCCGGCGCTCGAGCGCTGGCTGGCGCTGCTGGATGGCGCCGCCGTGGTGTCGCTGGACACCGAAACCACCAGCCTGGAGCCGATGGAGGCGCAACTGGTCGGCATGAGCTTCGCGCTGGAAGCAGGCGTGGCCGCCTATCTGCCGCTGGCGCACTGCTACCCGGACGCGCCGGCGCAGTTGCCGCGCGACGAGGCGCTGGCGAAGCTCAAGCCCTGGCTGGAATCGGCGGCGCACGGCAAGCTCGGGCAGAACCTCAAGTACGACCGCCACGTGTTCGCCAACCACAGCATCCGGCTGGCCGGCGTGGTCGATGACACGCTGCTGGAGAGCTATGTGCTGGACGCCGACCGCAGCCACAGCCTGGATGCGCTGGTCACGCGTCATCTCGGCCTGAAGGTGATCAGCTATGACGAAGTGACCGGCAAGGGCGCGTCGCGCATCGGCTTCGATCAGGTCGCGATCGACCGCGCCACCGATTACGCGGCCGAAGACGCCGACGTGACGCTGCGCGTGCATCAGGTGCTGGCGCCGCGCATCCAGTCCGACAGCAAGCTTGCTTATATATATAGAGACATCGAACTGCCGGTGTCGCAGATCCTGTTCGACATGGAGCGCACCGGCGTACTGCTCGACATCGGCTCGCTGGCCGCGCAGAGCAACGAGCTGGGTCAGAAGATGATCGACCTGGAAGCGCGCGCCCACGCGGCAGCGAAGCAGCCGTTCAACATCAATTCGCCGAAGCAGCTGGCGGAAATCCTGTTCGAGCGCGAAAAGCTGCCGGTGATCAAGAAGACGCCGAGCGGCACGCCCTCGACCGACGAAGAAGTGCTGTCTCAACTGGCGCTGGACTACCCGCTGCCGGCGCTCATCCTCGAATACCGCAGCCTCGCAAAACTCAAGGGCACCTACACCGACAAGCTGCCGCGCATGGTGCGCGCCGACACCGGCCGCGTGCATACCAGCTTCAGTCAGGCGGTAGCGGTGACCGGGCGGCTGTCGTCGGTCGACCCCAATCTGCAGAACATACCGGTGCGCACCGCGGAAGGCCGGCGCATCCGCTCCGCCTTCATCGCGCCACCGGGTCACCGGCTGGTGAGTGCCGACTATTCGCAGATCGAACTGCGCATCATGGCCCACCTGTCGCAGGACGCGCGCCTGCTGCAGGCCTTCGCTGACGGCGAGGACGTGCACCGCGCGACTGCATCCGAGGTGTTCGGCGTGCCGCCGGGCGAGGTGAGCAGCGAACAACGCCGCTACGCCAAGGTGATCAATTTCGGCCTGATCTACGGCATGAGCGCGCACGGGCTGGCGAAGAACCTGGGCATCGAGCGCGCCGCCGCGGCGGGCTGGATCGACCGCTATTTCGCGCGCTACCCCGGTGTCGCGCGCTACATGGACGAAACCCGTGCGCTGGCGAGGGAACAGGGCTGGGTCGAAACCGTGTTCGGGCGCCGGCTGCAGCTGCCGGAAATCCGCGCCGCCCAGGTCGCCCGCCGCCAGGGCGCCGAACGCGCCGCGATCAACGCGCCGATGCAGGGCACGGCCGCCGACCTGATCAAGCTGGCGATGATAGCCGTATCAGGCTGGCTCGACCGCGACCAGCTCGGCACGCGGCTGGTGCTGCAGGTGCATGACGAACTGGTACTCGAAGTGCCCGACGCCGAAATCGACCTCGTGAGGGAGCGCGTGCCTGCGCTGATGGAAGGCGTGGCCCAGCTGTCGGTGCCGCTGAAGGTCGAAGCCGGCGTCGGCCTGAACTGGGACGAGGCGCACTGAAGGGAGCCGCCTGGCGGCAGCTATGGAAGCTGCTGCCGTGACCGCAGTGGCGGTGAGCATTCCTCCTCTGTGGGAGCCCCTCTGTGGGAGCCCCTCTGTGGGAGCCCCTCTGTGGGAGCCCCTCTGTGGGAGCCCCTCTGTGGGAGCGGCGGCCTCGCCGCGATCCGCGCTCTGCAATGACACCATCGCGGCACTGATCGCGGCGAGGCCGCCGCTCCCACAGAGGTCGCGGCTGCTGCGGGCCTCCGCTCCCGCAGCCGCCCGCAGTCTCTACACCCAGCCCTTTTCAGGCGCGCAGCTGCTGCGCGAAGAAATCCAGCGTGCGCTGCCAGGCCAGTTTCGCCGCGCGTTCGTCGTAGCGCGGTGTGGTGTCGTTGTGGAAGCCATGCAGCGTGCCCGGATAGACATAGGTCTGATAGGTCTTGCCGGCGTTGACCAGCGCAGCGTCGTAGCGGGTGGCGCCGGCATTCACCTTTTCGTCCTGGTCGGCGTAGTGGATCAGCAGCGGCGACCGGATCGCCGGCACATCTTCCAGCGGGGGCTGTGTGCCATAGAACGGCACCGCGGCATTCAGGTCGGGGAGCTTCGTCGCGAGGAAGTTGGCGATGGCGCCGCCGTAGCAGAAGCCGACCACGCCCAGTTTGCCGTTGCCGAGGTCGTGCGCACGGAAAGCGAGCGCCAGTGACAGGAAGTCTTCGCGTGTCTTCTTCTGGTCCAGTTGCTGGAACAGCTCGCGCGCCATGTCCTCATTGCCCGGATAGCCGCCGAGCGGATGCAGCGCGTCAGGCGCCAGCGCGAGATAGCCCTCGAGCGCGAGCCGGCGTGTAACGTCCTCGATGTGCGGATTGAGGCCGCGGTTCTCGTGCACCACGAGGACAGCCGGCAGCGGGCCGGTCGCCTGTGCCGGTCGTGCCAGGTAACCGCGCACCTTGCCGTAGCCGCCGCGCGTGGCGTATTCGACATGGTCGGTCTTCAGCGCCGGATCGTCCGGCTTCACCTGCTGCGCCTGCGCGAAATTCGGGCTCAGCGCCTCCAGCAGCATCGACGCGGTCACGCCGCCGACGGCGAAACGGGCTGCTGCATCGAGAAAACCGCGCCGGTCGATGGCGCCATGCACGTAGCGGTCGAACAGCGCCATCACCTCGGGCGCGAAATCCCTGGCTGTCCTGCGTTTCATCGTGAATCTCCTGCATAGGCATGCGGTGTGCCGGGGCACGATGCGCCGGGCCGCCTGCGGGTGCAAGCGGATATCGCGCTGATCGACATCGATGTACCGCGGGAATTCCCCGATGTTGCACCAACGATACAAGGTTGTATTCTATAGGCATTTTTTATTCGTCATATGTATATACTCCGCCGCTCCATTCCAAAGGAGTATCCGAAGATGACCAGACCTTCGCTGCTGTGCAGTGCCCTGCTTTCACTCGCCGCGTCGTCCGCGCTGGCCGGCGATTTCTATGTCGGCGCTTCGATCGGCCGCTCCAGCGTCGACATGGGTCGCAGCGAGACCGACGCTGCCCTGGTGTCGGCCGGTGCCACCGGCCTGCTTTCCAGCGTGGACGAGCACGACACGCATTACGGCTTTTCGCTCGGCTATCAGCTCAACCCCTATCTGGCGTTCGAACTCGGGTACGCCGATTTCGGCAGCGCGCGCTACCGGGCCAGCTTCACCGGTGGCACGGCGCGTGCGCAGATCGATGCCCATGGATGGACCGCATCGGTGCTGGGCATCCTGCCGGTGGGCGAGAAGTTTTCGCTATTCGGCCGGCTCGGCGGCATCCACTCCAAGGTCGAAGTCGATGTCGACGTGACCGGCCCCGGCGGTGCAGCCGCCGGCACGGCGCGGGACCGCGACTGGAGCGGCCTGTACGGCGCGGGCGTCGGCTATGCGCTGACGCCGTCCATCGGGCTGCGGGGCGAATTCACCCGCTACGAAAGCATGGGCGGCAGCAACACCGGCAGCGGCGACATCGACACCTGGTCGCTCGGCGCGATCTTCCGCTTCTGATCCGCCCGTCTTCCGTTCTCCATTCGCCCTCCAGACCCGGCCCGCGTGGCCGGGTGTTCCGCTGCGGTATCCTGATCCGGCGCCCGGGTCCCGGATGCGCGCGACGGCTGACGCCGTACGCCGGAACACAGACCGACAGGAGGAGACATGGCTTCAATCTACGCTGACGAACACCGCGCGCTGCAGCAGGAATTCGGCACCACGAAACTGGCCGACATGCTGGACCAGAACTGGATCCACGAAACGATCACCGACGAGGAGAAGACCTTCATCGAGGGACGCGACATGTTCTTCCTGTCGACCGTCGATCCCGAAGGCAATCCGACCGTGTCGTACAAGGGCGGACCGACCGGCGTCGTGAAGGTGATCGACGCACAGACGCTGGTGTTCCCCGGTTACGACGGCAACGGCATGTTCTACTCGATGGGCAACATCGTCGGCCAGGCGCGCGTCGGCCTGCTGTTCATCGACTTCGAAACGCCGCACCGCGTGCGCGTGCAGGGCACCGCCGAATTCCTGCGCGACCATCCGCTGATGGCCGGATACACCGAAGCGAAGTATCTGGTGCGGGTCACCGTCACGAAGGTGTGGGTGAACTGCCCGCGCTACATCCACCGCTACAAGAAGGTGGGCCAGTCGAAGTACGTGCCGAAGGCCGCCTGCGAGACGCCGCTCGCGCTGTGGAAGCGGCTCGACATGGTGCAGGACGTGCTGCCCGGGCACGAAGTCGCGCGCGCCCAGAAGGAGGGCGTCATCACGCTGGAGGACTACGAAGCCAAGGTGGCGCGCGGCGACGGCTGAACCACGCGGCTGAACGTGTCCGCACCGCCGTCGTACCTTTCGGCTGGTGGCGACCGTTCGCCCCACATCCCAGTCAGCGAGAACTCCGATGATCAACCTTCGTACGATTGCCGCAGCGCTCTGCGCTGCCGCGCTTGCCTTTGCACCATCAGCCGCCACCGCGGCGGATGGCCTGATCGCCGTGAAAAGTCCGCGCGGCGTCATCGAGTCCATGGACCGGCTGGAAGGTCTGGTCAAACAGCGCGGTCTGAATGTGTTCGCACGGATCGACCATGCGGCCGGCGCAACGCGCATCGGTGCGCATCTCAGGCCGACGCAGTTGCTGATATTCGGCAACCCGCAGGGCGGTACCCCCTTCATGCAGTGCGCGCAGGAGGTCGGCATCGATCTGCCGCTGAAAGCGCTGGTCTGGGAAGATGCAGCCGCGCAGACATGGATCGGCTACAACGATCCGGGCTACCTCGCGCGGCGGCACGGCGTCGAGAACTGCCCTGCGGTGGAGGGACTGCGCAAGGCACTGTCCGGATTGGTCGATGCTGTCGTGGCCGAGTAGCTCCGGACCCGCGTAATCAGACTTCAACCTGACGCATCAACCCGCATCGGACACATTCCCCGGGCATGGATCAAGGCGCTTCGGCACGCCTTCCGGACGATGTTTCGTCGAGCGCATCCGGCAACATGCTGCGGCAAGCGTGGAGGGCCGGAAACTGCCGCAGGGCACGAAGCCTGAACCGGGCTCTCCGTGCCGTAAAGCACGTGGGCGCCGGTCAGCCAGCCGGTTGCTCTTCGGTGTGGCGCCCGGTAACCCGCTCAGAAGCGCTGCGTAAACCGCACATAGACATCGTCGTCAACACGCTTCTGCGCGGCATCGGTTCGCTGCTCCAGATCGCGTCGCTGGCGCACCCGTGCCTCGATCGACTGCGTGGCGGACAGTTTCCACTGGTAGCGCAGCTCCAGCAGTTCCTGGTTGTTGCCGAAGTCGGGTGACAGCAGCCAGCCTCCGCCCGCCTGACCATAGACGAGCCCGACACCGTGGCCGGCTGCGAAATCCACGAGATTGGCCGAAGTCTGGAACGCCAGCCCGCTCGCACGACCGGAGCCGGACAGGCGCAGCGCCCCGTCGGTCGGTCTGTTGGGTGCGTAGCCGGCTTCACCGGCCCACACGAAGCGCATCGCACCGGCGAGCGGCCACTGCAGCGCCATGCGTCCGGCGATGCCCAGATAATCGTCGATGCGGCCGGCAGCGGTCCCGTCCGTGCGCAGCGCGCTGGGTATGTAGGTGATATCCCATCCGAGCTGCAGGAAGCGACCTTTCGGGTCCTTCCTTTCCATGCCGAAGTAGTAAGTGGCGTGACTGGCCGCCTCCGTGAATGCCAGCGGACTGCGCCGCACGGTGGTGGGGCCGTCGTCCTCGCTGCGCTGGATGATGGCGTGGTAGTTCCAGCCCGCGGCGTCGACGTAGCGGGCGTGAATGCCGTCTGTCCAGGTGATGTCGGTGTTGGGCGAATCGTTGCGGCTCAGCGATTTCTTTGCAATGCCCTCCAGTTCGAAGCTGGTCTGCATGCGACCGACCTTCACGTCCCAGCTGCCGGGCTTGTAACGCAGGTAGAGCTCGTCGATGGTCGAGTCGCCGAAGCCCAGGCCGTCGCTCTGCGGGATGGCGGTGAAGAATTCGTAATGGTTGTCGTTGCTGTCGTCGGTCGAGTACCGCCCCGCGAAACGGGCCTTGGCACTCAGTTCCGGGGTGACCTGCCAGAGAACACCCGGGCGGACCCGGATACGCCAGTCACTTTCGTCGCTGCGGCTGCCGTTGCGATCTTCTCGCTCGCGACCGAAGTAGCCCAGCCGCGCATCGCCGCTGAAGGAAAATTCGCCCGGTGCGGGGTCGGCAGCGCCGACACTGACCGGCGTGGCGAGCGCCAGTGAAAGGACTGATGCGAACAGCGTTGATTTCATGAAGGCCTTAGTCCTGCCTCTGTCGCGAGGCGTCAGGGTGTCTGGAAAAACGACGCGATCCAAGCGGTGGATCGCGCCGCGACAAAACGAAAGAGAACGAGGTAAATCGCCCCGGGTATGAATTGGTCCCCGGAAGCTGGACGGTTGCCATCCCGCCAATCAGGTGATGTTTCTCAGTCGGTATCCCAACGTGCTGAAGCCATTCAGTCTGAGCGTGATGCACCCATGGTTTTGCTTGCGGACGCAATCATGTACGCCCGCGTCGAGCGCTTCAAGGCTGTCGGGTACTGCAAGATGGAAACACTCGGCCTTCAGGGTGCGGAAGAAGCCCTCGATTGCCACGTTGTCAAAGCAGTTGCCGTCACGGCTCATGCCTTGCGTGACTCCGCGCTGCGCGAGCATTGCTCGATAGGGCGGCATCGTGTTCGCCAGCGTCCAGAAATACGAGTTCGCGGTGCGCAATCTGTCGGACGCAATTCTGGGAAGGATGGCCCATGAACTTACGGAGAACATCCGGCAGAACATCACTGTGCAACAGTCGGCGCGCGATTGCGCGCCGCGACGGTTGAAAGGCCTCCCGGCCGCACGGGGCGGCGTCACCGTGCGGGCGTGATCCGGGGCGTCGCATCCGGCGCGTCCGTGGCCCCGCCCTCGGGCCTGAGCCACACCGGCAACTGACCGTAACGCCGGATGAAGGCGTCGCGCTGCTCGTCTTCGGAAAACACGAAGTCCAGCATCAGCACCGACTGTTCGTCTTCCGACAGCAGCACCGTGATGCCCCGGGCATCCCAGCTCCGGTAGAGTCTGAAACCGTCGTCGGACAACCCGCTCGCGTCCCACCGGCCGTATTTCGCGACCACGTCCTGCACCCGGAGCGGCGCGGCCGGCACCCATCTCACCCATCTGACGCGCAGCGCCTGGTCGTCGCTCTCGGCCGCGAGCAACTTCAGCGCATCGAGATCGTCGGCAAACCCATCAGCGATCTCACGCCGGTATTCCGGGCGCCCGTCGATGAACAGCACGAGGAGCTGGCCCTGAAGCGCGCCGCCGGTGAGCGAAAACAGTACCTGCGACTCATCTGCCCAGTCAGGCGCCATGCGCACGAACTGCGTATCCGGGAAGCGCGCCCGTACCTCGCCCAATGAATCGAGCGGCCGGATGCCCAGATGGGCTTCGGCCAGCGCGCCGGTGCAGATGACCCAGGCAAGAGCGAAAAAAAGAAGTGACTTCACGGACTTGGACGATGAACCGGCAGACTGCGGATTATCGATCGCCGGGTGGCGATACCGGAAGCCCACCCTCGAGCAGGCGCGCAGTGGGACGGGCGAAGCAGAAAACGAAAACGGGCCGGACTGAGAAGGCCGACCCGTTTGGTGTTTGGCGCGCCTGGCGCGATTCGAACGCACGACCCCTGCCTTCGGAGGGCAGTACTCTATCCAGCTGAGCTACAGGCGCTTGGGCATACGGAGGCGGGGGAGCCCCTGGAACTGACCAGGAAACCCGATCAGAACCGCGCAAAGGATAACGGCTTTGCCCGGACGCGTCCATGGCATGCTGTTGCAGGTGAGGCGAAAGCGGCTCGCTGCCGCTATAATGGCGCGTTTTGTTTTCACCTGTCACAAGGTTTTCAAAGGAACGCACACCATGTCGGACGCGCACGAAGAACACGAGTCTTTCATCAAGACGCCGCAGCAGCTGGCGGCGGTCGTTGTACTGTCGTTTGTGGTGTTTGTGGGCATTGCAGTGCTGGTCGCCCAATTCGTGCTGTCGGGCTACAAGGGTCTTGACACGGCGAACCCCGAAATCATCGCCGCAGGCATCCAGCCGGTGGCGAGGGTAGAACTCGGTGAGGCCGATTCCGCCGCGGCAGGTCCGAAGACCGGTGTGCAGGTATACAAGGCGGCCTGTGCGGCCTGTCACGACGCCGGTGCCGCAGGCGCTCCGAAGCTGGGCGACAACGCGGGCTGGGCCAGCCGCATCGCGACCGGTCTGGAAGCCCTGGTGCATTCGGCGGTGAATGGCAAGGGTGCCATGCCGGCCAAGGGCGGCAACGCCGCATTGACCGAAGCCGAAATCACCCGCGCGGTTGTCTACATGGCAAACGAGGCCGGTGGCAAGTTTGCCGAACCTTCGATGGAAGATGCCGCGCCGGCCGCTGCCGCCGCACCGGCGCCTGAACCGGCTGTCGCCGCGCCTGCGCCGGCGCCGATGGAAGTGCCGGCGATCGCGGCTCCCGCCTACGACGACGCACCGGTTGCTGCTGCGCCCGCCGCGGCACCTGCAGCGGCCGCCGGCATCGACGGCCAGGCGGTATACAACAAGGCCTGCGCAGCCTGCCACGCGATGGGCGTGGCCGGTGCGCCGAAGTTCGGCGACAAGGGTCAGTGGGCGCCGCGTATTGCAACCGGCCTCGATTCGATGGTGGCCAACGCGATCAAGGGCAAGGGCGCGATGCCGGCCAAGGGTGGCAACCCGGCGCTGAAGGATGCCGAGATCAAGGCCGCCGTTGAGATGATGGTGGCGGCTGCCAAGTAAGCCGTCCCGAAGCGGCTCCGCTTCCGGAAAGAGGCCCGCCGCGACCCGGCGGGCTTTTTTACGTCCGCAGGGTGCCGGCGCGCCGCGCACTCGCACCCACCTATGCTTTGGGCGTCGGGGTGCCGCCCAGCAAAGCCTTCAGCGATTCCAGCCGGGCCACGTTGGCGGCGCGCTGTTCGGCTTTGGGCGCGGCGTCGGAGTTCGGTCGCTGCACGTCCTCGCCCATTTCGGCGATGAAACGCGACGGTTCGCAGTCGCGCGATTCGCGCCCGCTGCGCCGCCGCTCGCAATAGCTCAGCGTCAGCGTGCGCCGCGCCCGCGTGATGCCGACATACATCAGCCGGCGCTCTTCCTCGATGCGCCCTTCTTCGATCGATTCGCGGTGTGGCAGGATGCCCTCCTCCAGCCCGACCAGGAACACGTGCGGGTACTCCAGCCCCTTCGACGCATGCAGCGTGGACAACTGCACCGCATCGCGCGCCTCGTCGTCGTCGCGCTTGTCGAGCATCGTGATCAGCGCGACGGTCTGCGTCAGTTCGAGCAGCGTCTTGCCGTCTTCCTCGCCCTTGCGCCCCATCCAGTCGACGAAGTCACGCACGTTGTTCCAGCGCGTTTCCGCCTCCTTCGGTTCGAATTGCTCGAACAGCCAGGTTTCGTAGCCGATGCCGCGCAGCAGGTCTTCGAGCAACAGGCGCGGTGCTTCGGTGCGCGCGCGCCATTCGAGCCGGTTGATGAAGTCGCCGAATTCGCGCAGCGGAGTGAGTGCGCGCGCCGGCAGCGCATGTTCGGCGCCGGTTTCTGACAGCGCGGCAAAAAGGCTGATGTGGCGTTCGCCGGCGTAGGTGCCAAGCGCTTCGAGACTGGTGCCGCCGATGCCGCGGCGCGGCGTGGTGACCGCGCGGATGAAGGCCGGGTCGTCGTCGCTGTTGGCGACCAGCCGCAGATAGGCCATCACGTCCTTGATTTCGGCGCGATCGAAGAAGGACTGGCCGCCACTGACCAGATACGGAATCTTCTGTTCGCGCAGCGCGGTTTCGATGACGCGCGCCTGATGGTTGCCGCGATACAGCACCGCGTAGTCGCCGAACTTGCCGCGGTGTTCGAACTTGTGCGCGGCGATGCGCATGGCGATGCATTCGGCTTCGTGCTCGGCGTCGCGCGCCACCATCAGCGTGATCGGGTCGCCGCGGCCCATGTCGGACCACAGCTTCTTCTCGAACAGCTTCTGGTTGCTGGAAATGAGCGTGTTGGCGGCGGCGAGGATGCGCTGCATCGAACGGTAGTTCTGTTCCAGCTTGATCACCTTGAGCTTCGGGTAATCGGTCTGCAGCGTGCGCAGGTTCTCCACGTCGGCGCCGCGCCAGGCGTAGATGGCCTGGTCGTCGTCGCCGACCGCGGTGAACGCACCGCGGCTGCCGGCCAGCAACTTCACGATCTGGTACTGGCAGCGGTTGGTGTCCTGGTATTCGTCGATCAGCAGGTAGCGCAGCCGCGACTGCCAGCGCGCCAGCAGGTCGGGGTCGGATTCGAGCAGGCGCGCCGGCAGACCGATCAGGTCGTCGAAATCAACCGCCTGATACGCGCGCAGCGTGCGCTCGTACTCTTCATAGACGCGCAGCGTGATCGCTTCCGCTTCGTTGGTGACGAGCGGCGCAACAGCCGCGGGGGTCAGCAGCGCGTTCTTCCAGCCGGACATGCGCGACACCAGCGCACGCAGGCGTGTCTTGTCGGATTCCTTCGATATGTCCTGCACCACGGACAAGGCGTCGGACGCGTCCAGGATGGAAAACGTCGGCTTCAGTCCGGCCGCCTTCGCTTCGATGCGCAGCAGCTTGACGCCCAGCGCATGGAAGGTCGATATGTTGAGCTGCCGGCCGGCGCGGCCGTCGAGCAGATGCGACGCGCGCTCCTGCATTTCCTTCGCCGCCTTGTTGGTGAAGGTGATGGCCGCGATATGGCGCGGCTCGATGCCGCACTCGTTCACCAGATAGCCGATCTTGCGCGTGATGACGCGCGTCTTGCCGGAGCCGGCGCCGGCCAGCACCAGTAACGGACCGTCGAGGTATTTCACCGCCTCGCGTTGCGGTGCGTTCAGGTCGGACAGCATGGGGAGGTCGCGTCGGATGACGCTGGATACGGGGCGCCTCGATGTTAACCCGGTTATCCCGCCTCCCGGGTGCACGACTGCATCCATATCCCGCTATCGCCCGTAACATTCTTGCACTATCCCGTAAGGGCCGGATCCATGGAGGCCTGTCGGCACCCTGGGTCCGGTCATACCGTCTTCTGTCGTTTCACCCCTTCCGGAGGTCAGACCCATGAACAGGATTCGCCTTGTTGCCGCACTGCTTGCCGCCACCACCCTTGCATCGCCCGCCCTCGCCCAGGAAGTCGAATACTTCGCTACGCTCAGCGGCCCGGCAGAGGCGCCGCCCAATGAGTCGCCGGGGACCGGCAGCGTTTTGCTGACGCTGGATCTCGATCTGCGGATGATGACCATCGACACCCGCTTCAGCGGATTGCTCGGCACGCTGACCGTGGCGCACATCCATTGCTGTACCGCCCTCGCCAGTGAAGGCACTGCAGGCGTTGCGACCCCGACGCCCACGTTTCCGGGGTTTCCGGCTGGCGTGACCTCCGGCAGCTACATGGAAACCTTCGACATGAAGCTGGCAACGAGCTACAACCCCGCTTTCATCACCGCCAACGGCGGGACACCAGACAGCGCCTACACCGTGCTGCTGGCCGGCCTCAACGACGGCAAGGCCTACTTGAACCTGCACAGCTCGGAATTCCCGGGCGGCGAAATCCGCGGCTTCCTCGCGCCGGTGCCCGAGCCCGAAACCTGGGCCATGCTGCTGGGCGGGCTGGGCCTGATCGGCTGGGCGGCACGAGGCGCTCGCCGCGCAGCAATCTGATGCGACGGACGGGGTGACCTCGGGTCGCCCCGTTGCGGCGGCAGGTTCTCCGCTTGCGGCGCAGAGCGCGCTTGGGTAGGGTTCGCGCCTTCCACGCTGCCCTGCCCGTCGCACATGCTCCCCTCGATCGAACAGCGGCTCGCCGCCGAACTGGGCGCACGCCCGCAACAGGTCAATGCCGCCGTCGCCCTGCTCGACGAAGGCGCCTCGGTGCCCTTCATTTCGCGCTACCGCAAGGAAGTGACCGGCGGGCTGGACGACACCCAGCTGCGCCTGCTCGAAGAACGCCTCTCGTACATGCGCGAACTGGAAGAGCGGCGCGCCGCGGTGATCGCCAGCATCGACGAACAGGGCAAGCTCACGCCGGCGCTGCGCGGCGAAGTCGAGAACGCCGACACCAAGCAGCGGCTGGAAGACCTCTACCTGCCGTACAAGCAGAAGCGCCGCACCAAGGCGCAGATCGCGCGCGAGGCGGGCATCGAACCGCTGGCCGACGCGCTGCTGGCCGACCCGGGGCTTACGCCGGAGGCCGAAGCGGTGGCCTACCTGAACGTCGAAGCGGGCTTCGCCGACGCGAAGGCGGTGCTCGACGGCGCGCGTCAGATCCTGATGGAACGCTTCGCCGAAAGCGCCGAACTGGTCGGCGCGCTGCGTGCGCACGTGGCCGAACACGGCATCGTGGTGGCGACGGTGGCCGACGGCAAGGACACCGACGCCGAAGCGGCCAAGTTCCGCGACTACTTCGCCTACCGCGAAAGGCTGGCCGACATTCCGTCGCACCGCGCGCTGGCGCTGTTCCGCGGCCGCAACGAAGACGTGCTGCGGGTGAAGCTGGCGCTCGACACCGATCCGGAAGACGGTGCGCGCAGCGCCGAGCCCAACCCATGCGAACGGCGCGTGATGGTGCATGCCGGCATCCGCGACAACGGCCGGGCGGCCGACCGCTGGCTGGTCGAAACGGCGCGCTGGACCTGGAACGTGAAACTGTCGGTGCATGTCGAGCTCGATCTGATGAACGAGCTGCGCAGCCGCGCCGAACTGGAGGCGATCCGCGTGTTCGCGAAGAACCTGAAGGACCTGCTGCTCGCCGCGCCGGCCGGCCCGCGCGTAACGATGGGGCTGGACCCCGGCATCCGTACCGGCGTGAAGGTGGCGGTGGTCGACGCCACCGGCAAGCTGGTCGATACCGCAACCATCTACCCGCATGAGCCGCGCCGCGACTGGGACGGCGCACTGCACGTGCTGTCCGGGCTCGCCGCGAAGCACGGCGTGCAGCTGATCGCCATCGGCAACGGCACGGCGAGCCGGGAAACGGACAAGTTGGCGGCCGACCTGATGAAGTTGAAGCCCGAACTCGCCATGACGAAGATCGTCGTGTCGGAAGCGGGCGCGTCGGTGTATTCGGCGTCCGAACTGGCGGCAAAGGAATTTCCGGGGCTGGACGTGAGCCTGCGCGGCGCGGTGTCGATCGCCCGCCGGCTGCAGGATCCGCTGGCCGAACTGGTGAAGATCGACCCGAAGGCGATCGGCGTCGGCCAGTACCAGCACGACGTCAGCCAGACCCGGCTCGCCCGCTCGCTCGACGCCGTGGTCGAAGACTGCGTGAATGCCGTCGGCGTCGACGTGAATACCGCATCCGTGCCGCTGCTGGCACGCATTTCGGGACTGAACGCCACATTGGCGCAGAACATCGTGGCGCATCGCGACGCCAACGGTGCGTTCCCGTCGCGCAAGGCGCTGCTGTCGGTGCCGCGGCTCGGCGACAAGACCTTTGAGCAGTGCGCCGGCTTCCTGCGCATCATGAATGGCGACAACCCGCTCGACGCCTCGGCGGTGCACCCGGAAGCCTATCCGGTGGTCGAGCGCATCCTGGCCGACGTGAAGAAGAAGGCGCGCGAGCTGATCGGCGACGCGGCAACCGTCAAGGCGCTCTCGGCGCAGAAGTACGCCGACGAGCGCTTCGGCCTGCCGACCGTGCAGGACATCCTGCGCGAGCTGGAAAAGCCGGGCCGCGACCCGCGCCCGGAATTCCGGGCGGCGACCTTCCGCGACGGCATCGAACAGCTGAAGGACCTCGAACCCGGCATGCTGCTCGAAGGCGTGGTGACCAACGTGACCAATTTCGGTGCCTTCGTCGATATCGGCGTGCATCAGGACGGCCTGGTGCATGTGTCGGCCATCGCCAACCGCTACGTGAAGGACCCGGCCGAGGTGGTGAAGGCCGGCGACATCGTCAAGGTGAAGGTGGTCGAGGTCGACCTCGCCCGCAAGCGCATTGCGTTGACCATGCGACTGGGTGACGAGGTGGCACGCAAACCGGCCGGGAAAGACGCCCGCCCGCCCGTCCGGCAGGGTGACGCGCGACGCAGCGCACCCAAGCAGGAGACGCCGGCGGCCAACAACGCACTCGCGGCCGCGTTCGCGAAGGCGACGAAGCGCTGACCCGGGCCGCCCGGGCGTACTGCGCGACGCGACAATCCTGAGGCGACGTCGATTCCGGAACCTCATGCATTGAAGCAGCAAAGCCCCTGGCGCACGACGCGACGCGACCCTTTCAATTGTTGAGGAATGTCAAGTCGTGCGTGGGTTCTCGGCCCATCAACGCATTAGACGGCGCCACTTATTGTCACGCCCATTCAATTAGGGCGCTAATCTTCCGGGAGATTTTCCCGACATTCTTCCGTCGGGAGTTTCTCCCTGCCTCCACGCGCAGTCAGTCGGTAAAAGCGAGGGAAATAAACAGCTATCGAGCGTGTAGGGAGCCGTCCTACACGCATCCCGATGAAACCCTCGCGTCCCCCGACATTTCGCCTGACCCCGGCCGCGCTCGCCCTGCTGAGCGCGAGCGCCGTCGTCTGCGCACAGGAAGAACCGGTCAAGGAATTGCCGACGGTAGAGATCCGCGCACCGCGCATGATCACGCCGCTGCCGGGGGTGGTGTTCGACGAGCAGCAGACGACTTCGAACGTCCAGAGCCTCACCGGCGAAGAACTGCAGCAGTCCGGTGCGGCATCGCTGACGGAAGCGATGAACCTGCAGTTCCAGTCGATCAATGTCAATGACTACGCCGGAAACCCCTTCCAGCAGGACCTGAATTTCCGCGGCTTTGCGGCTTCGCCGCTGATCGGCACGCCGCAGGGTCTTTCGGTCTATCTCGACGGGGTGCGCATCAACGAAGCGTTTGGCGATGTCGTGAACTGGGACCTGATCCCCAACATCGCGATCCTGCGCATGGACCTGCTGCCCGGGTCCAATCCGATGTTCGGTCACAACACGCTGGGCGGCGCGATCTCGGTCAACACGAAATCGGGCTTTACCAGTCCGAAAGTGGAATTTTCCGCTCTCGGCGGTGCGTTTGGCCGACGCCAGTACCAGCTTGCAGCGGGTGGCAATTCGGGTCCGCTGGCGGGATTCTTCGCGCTCAACAAGTTCGATGAAGATGGCTGGCGGACCAACTCGCCGACCAGCGTGCGTCAGTACTTCGGCCGTGTCGACATCCGCGGCACGTCGACGGAAGCCACGCTCAGCCTGCTGAAGGCCGAAAACACCCTGGTCGGCAACGGCCTGATCCCGGAAGAACAGTGGCGTGAAAGTCCGAATTCGGTGTTCACCTCACCGGACGAAAACATCAACGACCTGAACCATCTGACCGGCCGCGTCCGTTTCGACATCAGCGAGTCATCGAGCGTCGCGCTGCAGATGTATCGCCGTGACCTGAAGCAGAAGGGCACGGGTGGCGACGTGTGGGACGACTTCGACCAGGGCGCCAGCGCGAACCGGCTGGGCGTCAGTTGCCCGGACGGTTTCGGTTCGCCGAATGGCGCGCTGGACCAGAATATCGGTCCGACCTATCCGGGGTGTGCCGGGGTGGCGCCGAACGGGCTGTTCAATTTCAGCCGCTCGGATCAGCGCTCGGAAGGTGTCGCGCTGCAATTCACGCAGATCAGCGAAGCGCACCAGATCGTCGTCGGCAGTTCCTTCGACTGGAGCGACGTCGACTTCCGGCAGAGCCAGCGGCTCGGCTTCATCGATTCCGAACGCACCGTGTTCCTCGATCCGTCACGCGAGGCGGATCTGGGTCTGCTCGCGCTGAGTCAGGACATCACGCGGAACAATCTGACCGGGTCAAGCAGGACGGCTGCGCTGTTCTTCAGCGACACCTGGACGGCTGCGCCCAACCTGTTCATCACCTACGGCGCACGGCTCAGTTACTCGCGCGTCAAGAATGAACTGCAGTCGGACAAGCCGATTCCGCTCTATCAGTTCACGTCCAACTTCTTCAACAACAGGGCGGAAGCCTGCGGCACGCTGTCATCGGTCAGCACACGATTTCTGTGCTCGACCGGCGACTACGGCTACCGCAGCCTGAATCCGTCGCTCGGCGTGTCATGGCTGCCGGCGCAGGACCTCAACGTGTATGGCAACGTCAGTCGCGGCTCGCGCGTACCTTCCGTCATCGAACTGGGCTGCGCACGCGACAAGACGCTCGAGGATCCGAACGGGCTGAACGACGGCAAGAATCTGGGCTGCACCATTCCGACCTCGCTGACCTCCGACCCTTTCCTGCCTCAGGTCAGGTCGCTGACGACGGAGCTCGGTCTCAGGGGTAGCAGCCTGAACGGCCAGCTTTCGTGGAGCGCCACGGCTTACCGGACCGAACTGACCGACGACATCCTTTTCGTGTCGCTCGGCCAGCGCAACCGCGGCGTGTTCGACACCTTTGGCAAAACCGAACGCGACGGTTTCGAACTCAATCTGAAAGGCAAATTCGGTCGCCATTCGCTGCGTGCCGGCTACAGCCGCCTGAATGCCACCTTCGAATCCAGCGCCACCATCGTCAATCAGTCGAACAGCTCGGCGGATCGTACCCAGGGGCGTGTGAACGACTTCGAAATCAATCCGGGCGATGTCATTCCGGGGCTTCCGAAGCATTCGTTCCGCCTCGGCTGGAACATGGATGTCACCAGCAATTTCACCTTTGGATTTTCGATGGTTGCGCAGTCGTTTGTATTTGCGCGTGGCAACGAAAACAACGAATCGGAACCGGGTGGCACCGACCTGACCGGAAATGCGCAGATCCCCGGTCTCGGCAAACGCTACGTCGGAAAAGGCAAGACGTCCGGTTTCGCAGTATTCAATTTCAATGCGAATTACCGCGTCGACAAGAATATCTCTCTGTTCTGCAAGGTCGACAACATTTTCGACCGCCGATACACCACTGCCGGTGACCTCGCAGTCAATCCATTCACGTCCGGATCCTTCGGCGCGCGGGATTCCTCAGGATTCAATTACAACTCCTTCGACTGGACACATTCGCTTTTTGTCGGCCCCGGTGCGCCGCGCGCCGTGTGGTTTGGCCTCAACTACGCATTCGGGTCATGAGCACCGGATCGTTTTCATCGATCGGACAAGGATCGATTACAACAAGAGGCACAGCCGAATCCGTCATGTGTCCGCCGAATCATTGCCTCACCCTGAATCACTTCAAAAAGGAGATCGCATCATGAAATTTGTGTATGTCGCCGCGGCGACGGTATTGATGGGCGCCAGTCTGGGCGCCGTAGCGGGTGATTTTGTCGAGCTCAACAAATCGTTTCCGTTACGGCTGACCGGCGCCAACAATCAGAACACCGATCGGTATTTCCTGGAGATTCCTGAGCCAACGCAAGCAGTGCCCACACCGCTCGTGATCACTTCGTCATTCATTGATGTCGGTGCCCGGAACATCCCTCTGGTTGCAAGCAGCATCACGTACAACGCCCGTTCCACAGCGGGCGCTCGACCGATCATCGGAAGCGGCACGCTTACGCTGCTCGATTACCGCCTGAATGAAGATGTCACCTTGGCCGGTCAGGCAATCGGCGACATCTACGACTTCGTCTACCGCGATTCGCGGGACGACAAGCTGGTATTCGGTACACGTGTCCTGCTTGGCCTTCCCGGCCAGCAGCAAAACGCCGAGTTGAACAACGTGTTCCGTTACGGCTTTGAAGAGAACGGTACCGTGTTCGATGCGGCCGCTGCCTGGCTGTATCTGTCCGATTACGACCTGCGGATGTACAGCGCTGCCCGCAGCGACAAGGGCCTTTTGCAGATGGACGTCTACGACCCGGACGCGATCAGCTTCCAGTCAGACATCAACCTGTCCGAGGGCAATCCATACAGCGGCCTGTATCTCGTGAAGACGAATGCCACCTACTACACCGTCGCCGACAACGCGATCGGCTACTTCCAGGCAGGCGAAGAAAGCCAACCGGTCGTGAAGGCGTTCACCAGCGGATTCGTCCCGACCAATACAGCACCGATTCCGGAGCCGTCCACCTACGCAATGCTGCTCGCCGGCCTGGGCATGATCGGCGTGATCGCACGTCGCCGCATGCGCGCGTGACACCCGAAGTTTTACGCACCATCCAACAAAGAGGTCAACATCATGAAAATCAAAACCATCGCACTGTCGCTGATGCTGGGCCTGGGCGCCCACGCGGCGCACGCCTTCGTCGCCCTGCCGGAAAGCGGCGACCTGCGGATCGTCGGCATCAACAACGCCGCGGCTGACCCGCTGTTCCTCGGCTTCGACTGGATACCGGAAAGCGCTGGCTACACCCGCGCGGCCCGCCGCATCAGCTCGGTGATCTATGACGGCACCGACATCGGCACCTTCTACGACTTCGTCTATCGCAGCACCACCGACAGTACGCTGCTGTTCGCATCGCGTTTCGAACTGGATATCGGCGAAATCGCGATCGGCGCAGACGAATACGATGTCGAGATCAACGACATCCTGCGTCGCGGCTATGCCAACTACGACGTGTCGGTTGGCTGGTACGCCAGCATCGATAGCGATTTCCGCCTGCAATCTACGGCTCACACGTCGAATGGCGTACGCACCCGCCCGACCAATCCGGTGGATGTGTTCGATGACAATGTGGTCGATTTCCGCACCGATATTTCGGTCGAAGAAGGCAATGCGACGACCGGCTGGTATGTGCTGAAGACCAATGCAACGGAATTCACCTACCTGGTGGACGCGGTGACCATCCGTCAGGCACCGAGCATCGACGGCATGTCGCCGCCGCTGCGCACGGCGACGTTCGAAGGCTTCGCGCCGGTCACCGCCGTGCCGGAACCCGAAACCTACGCCATGCTGCTGGCCGGTCTGGGCCTGATCGGCTTCGCTGCCCGCCGTCGCACGAAGGCGTAATCGAAGCTGCAACGGAAGGCGGCGCGCAAGCGCCGCCGGCTGGAATTGAAACGGCCCCCTGCACTGTCCGGCAGGGGGCCGTTTTTTGCCTGTGCTTCAGCCGGTGTGTTCGGCCGACGTCAGAAGGGCCGGTCGAGCTGAAGCGATTCCTTCGGGCCGCGGTAGATCAAGGGCTTGACCTGGGCCGCGTTGCCGGCGATCTGGGCACGGTCGACAACTTCGGTGATCCGGTTATGAAAGGGCGACTTGTCGCACACCGGGTCGGCCGCGGCAGGGTCGTTGGCGATCATGTAGGCCTGGCAGCGGCAGCCGCCGTAGTCGTTTTCCTTTTCCGGGCAACTGGAACAGGGCTCCTTCATCCAGCCGGTGCCGCGGTAGCGGTTGAAGCCTTCGGATTCGTACCAGATTTCGCGGATGGACGACGTGCGCACGTCCGGGAATTCCAGCCCGGGCAGCATGCGCGCGGTGTGGCAGGGCAGCGCCTTGCCGTCCGGCGTTATGGTCAGGAAGATGTTGCCCCAGCCATTCATGCACTTCTTCGGCCGCTTTTCGTAATAGTCGGGCACGACGAAGAACAGCTTCATCTTGTTGCCGTGTTTTTCGCGCCACTCGTTGGTGATGCGCTCGGCGCGTTCGAGCTGTTCGCGCGACGGCAGCAACTGGTCGCGGTTCACCTGCGCCCAGCCGTAATACTGGGTATTGGCCAGTTCCACGTACTCGGCATCGATGTCCGACGCCAGTTGCAGGATGGCTTCGATGTGGTCGATGTTGTGGCGATGGATGGTGCAGTTCATCACCATCGGATAGCCGTGCGCCTTGATCATGTCGGCCGCGCGGCGCTTCAGGTCGAAGGTACGGGTGGACGACAGGAAGTCGTTCATTTCGCGCGTCGAGTCCTGGAACGACAGCTGGATGTGGTCCAGCCCGGCTTCCTTCAGCGCGCCGATGCGCTTTTCGTTCAGCCCGACGCCCGACGTCAGCAGATTGGTGTAATAGCCCAGGCGGTGCGCTTCGGCGACGATGACTTCGAGGTCGTCGCGCAGCATGGGTTCGCCACCCGAGAAGCCGCACTGCACCGACCCGAGCTCACGGGCTTCGCGCAGCACCTTGAACCACTGTTCGGTCGTCAGTTCGTCTTCGGTCTTCGCGAAATCGACCGGGTTGTAGCAATACACGCAGTGCAGCGGGCAGCGGTAGGTCAGTTCGGCGAGCAGCCACAGCGGCGGGCCGATCTTCGCGGTGTCCTGCACCGCCACGGCTTCGGAGAGGTCGGTCATGTCAGATCCACCCATTTCTGCTGCTCGGCCAGTTCGACGAAGGCGATCACGTCAGCTTCCAGCCCCTGCGCGTTGAAGGTCGTTTCGAGGTCGGCAATGATGGCGGCGATGTTGGCCGCGCCATCGCAGCGTTTCAGGATTTCGCCGGCGCTCTGGTTCAGCTTCACCATGCCTTCCGGATACAGCAGCACGTAGGCGTCCTGCGCCGGTTCCCACTGGATGCGGAAGTTGCGGCCCACCTTCGGCACGGTTGCGGTCGTGATTGCCATTGTTTCGCTCACCGGGTCAGGTGTTGACGCCATAGGCGTTGGCCATGGCGTCGTTCATCGTCCACAGCACATCGAGCTTGAACTGCAGGATGGTCAGCGCGCGTTCCTGTTCGGCGCGCGTCGTGAAGTGGTTCAACGTGACCGCGAGGCCCTGTTCGACGTCGCGCCGCGCCTGCGACACGCGGTTGCGGAAATACATCAGGCCGGACGACTCGATCCACGGATAGTGCTCGGGCCAGTTGGCAAGGCGCTCCTTGTGGATCTTGGGGGCGAACAGTTCGGTCAGCGACGAGCACACCGCCTCCTGCCAGGGCCGCTGGCGGGCGAAGTTGATGTAGGCGTCGACAGCGAAACGCACGCCGGGCACCACGTGGCGCAGATCGACGATTTCCTCTCGCGTCAGGCCGGTCGCTTCGCCCAGCTTGATCCAGGCTTCGATGCCACCCTCGTCGCGCACCGTGGTGCCGTCCGGCGCGGTGATTTCGTAGCCGTCATGATCGAGGATGCGCTGTATCCACTGGCGGCGGATTTCGCGGTCCGGCGTGTTAGACAGGATGGCCGCATCCTTCACCGGGATCGCGATCTGGTAGTAGAAACGATTGGCCACCCAGCCGCGGATCTGTTCCGGCGTCGCGCGGCCGGTGTTCAGCATGACGTTGAACGGGTGGTGGATGTGATACGCACCGCCCTTGTCGCGCAGTTGCGCTTCGAATTCCGCGTGGTTCCAGGGTTGTTGCGTGCTCATACGGTGATGTCCATTCCGTCGTAAGCCACCTCGATGCCGCGCGATTCCAGTTCGCGCCGCTGCGCGCTGTCCTCGTTCAGGATCGGGTTGGTGTTGTTGATGTGAATCAGTATCTTGCGCGTGGTCTTCGGCAGCTTGTCGAGCCACGCCATCATGCCGTTCTCGCCCGTCTGCGGCAGGTGACCCATGTCGCGTGCGTACTTCTTCGACGCGCCGAGCGCGATCATTTCGTCGTCGGTCCAGAACGTGCCGTCGACCAGCACCACGTCGGCCGCCTGCATCGCCGCCCACACATGCGGCTCGATGTCGACCAGGCCCGGCGCGTAATAGATCTTCCGGCCGGTTGTCGTGTCTTCGATTGTCACCCCGACGTTGTCGCCGGGCACCGGGTTGTCGCGCCGCGGCGAATAGGGCGGCGCGTTGCTGCGCAGATGATGGGCATGAAAGCGCAGGTTCGGTACGTGCTTCATCTCGAACACGCTTTCGTCGATCGGCAGCGCATTCCAGTTCACGCCGCAGTAGTGCCCGAGCAGGCGGAACAGCGGATTGCCCTGGGTGAGGTCTTCCTGCACCGGCGACGTGCACCAGATTTCATGCGGCTGGCGGTGTTCGCGCAGCATGTACAGGCCGGTGGTGTGGTCGATCTGGCCATCGATCAGCACGATGGCCTTGACCGCGGTGTCGCGCAGCGCGCGCGCCGGCTGCAGTTCGGGAAACTGCTGGAACTGGGTCAGGATGTCGGGCGACGCGTTGAACAGCACCCAGTTTTCATTGTCGCCGGTCACCGTGACCGACGACTGGGTGCGCGCGGTGGCGCGTATCGTGCCCTTGCGCAGGCCGTCGCAGTTGTGACAGTTGCAGTTCCACTGCGGGAAGCCGCCGCCCGCCCCGGACCCCAGTACGTGCAGTCGCATGCCCCTCCTCCGGTATCCGTGTGCGGATACTCTGATTCAAATGCAACGCGCCCGTTCAGGGCGCGTCACGGTATTCGTCTCGCCGGTCGCCTCGCGCGGACCGGTGCTGCAGCGGACCCGGGAGCTACCACTCGCCGGGTCCTCGCCACCTTAGCGGTTGGCGATGTACATCGTGATTTCGAAGCCGAAACGCAGGTCGGTAGCCTTGGGGGTTTGCCAGTTCATGTTTGTCTCCTGATGGTCGTTTAAAAAAATGCGTTGTGTTGCAACGCCCTTGCAGTATCGACCGCACCCCGGCGTAACGCCTCGTCAGCGGAATTAAGCTCGGCTCAGGAAATTCATGAAGGTCACCGCACGACATCGACCTTCACCCAGAGCCGGCGCTGCGACTGCGCGTCGCGCGTGCCGTAGCGGGTGATGCCGCGCTGGTCGATCTGTTCGCTGTAGCCGCTGCCGCCCAGTTCCATCCATTCGCCGAGCCGGCCACGAACCGTGCTGACCAGCCGCGCAGTGCGGATTTCGCCGTACTGCGTCTCCGACAGCGATTCCTTCTGCGGAGAAATGTCCAGCGTCACCTGGTCGCCATTGACGCGCGGCATGGCATAGAAGCCGCTGCCGATGTCGCGGTACTCGGTACCCTGCGCCACCGCGCGGCCGCGCGGGCCGGCGATGATCTGCGTGAAGGGCACCGGAATCGAGCTGCCGACCTGGATGAAGGCCGATCCGCCCTCGACCACCTGCACCCGTTGTGAAAGCCGGTCGGCCGAGTTGCCGCGGGTCGACCAGACGCGCGTCGCGACCCGGCTGTCGCCGCTGCGGCCCTCGATGACTGCGCCCCCTTCAGGTCCACCTTCGCCGCCGTCAGCGGCACCGACCGAAACGCCGCCTGCGCGCACGTCGCCCGACACGGCGGCGCCCTCGCGCCGGATCGAGTCGTCGTTGTCGTGCCGCACCGAAATCATCAGACTGCGCAGCGGCGTATCGATCGCCTCGATCGCCTGCTTGACGGCCAACCGCGTGGCGGCGTCGGCGCGGATGAAGATGCGGTTGTTGGCGCCCGACAGTGCGGCGTCCTCGCCGACCAGCGGCTGCAGCGCCGGCAGCACCTGATCGGTCGTACGATGCTTCAGCGGAATGATGTCGAGCTTCACCTGAGCCCAGGACGCGAGCGGTGCGCACAGCGCCAGGCACAGAAGGAGGTGAATGAAGCGCGACACCTGCGGCTGCCCTTACCGGCCGAGCGCGCCGAACACCTTCTTCGCCAGGCTGCCGGCAGCGCCGACCGGATTCTTGCGGATGGCCTTCTCTTCTTCGGCCACCATCTTGAACAGGCCGTCGAGCGCCTTTTCGGTCACGTAGTTGTCGAGATCGGCGTCTTCCTTGCTGATCACGCCATACTTCGCACCCTTGGACGCGAATTTCTCGTAGCTCTTGGCCAGGCCCACCTTATCCATCGCCTGCTGCACGATGGGCAGGAAACGCTCCTTCAGCTGGGCCGATGTCTTGCCCTTGAAATACTCGGTGCCGGAGGTTTCGCCTCCAGTCAGGATCTTTTTGGCGTCGTCGACACTCATGTCCTTGACCGCACCGACCAGCAGTTGCTTGGCCTCGGGCACGGCAGCCTCGGCGGCACGGTTCATCGCGGTGATCAGTTCGTCGGCCTGCTTCTTCATGCCGAAGGTGCGCATCAGCTTTTCGGCCTGCTGCAGACCATCCGGCAGCGGAATCTTCACCGCCTTGTTCTTCAGGAAGCCATCCTGCTTGCCCAGCATGTCGACCGCCTTGGCCGCACCCTGGGTCAGCGCCTCCTTGAGGCCGCCGCCGGCGTCCTTGTCGGTGAGGTCGGACAGCGACAAGGCCCACACCTGGGTACACATGACAAGACAGGCCACAAAACCGACAATCGCACGCATGATCGAAACCCTTCTGATTGAACGAACAAACTGATTAACCTGAACTGCTCAACGATTATGTCCCGCAAATGGATGTCACCGATAGTGCTGGGGGTGCTGCTCGGTCTGGTCTGGCTGCTGCGCGGCCAGGGCTTTCCGGATCAGGCGCCGGCCGTGCCGGTTGCGCTGCTCGACGGCGGCCGGGTCGATTTTTCGCAGCCGCAGGGCCAGGTCAGGCTGGTCAGCTTCTGGTCGACCTCGTGTGCGCCGTGCATCCGCGGCATGCCGGCGCTGGCCGACACGCACCATCGCTATCAGGCACGCGGCCTCGACGTGGTCGCCGTAGCCATGAGCTACGACGCGCCCAGCCACGTGCAGGCCTTCACCCGTCGCGAGGCGCTGCCGTTTCGCGTAGGCTTCGACCCGGTCGGCGACGTGGCGCGCGGTTTCGGCGGCGTCAATGCCACGCCGACCACGTACCTGATCGACCGGCAGGGCCAGGTGGTCAGGAAGATCATCGGCATTCCCGATCATGCGGCGCTCGATGCGCTGATCGAAAACCTGCTCGACGCACCGTCCTGAAGCCACCTTCCCGATGAAATCCCGTTACCTGATCGCGCTGCTGCTGGCCGCCGCAGTGCTCGTCGCGTGGCTGTTCTGGCCGCGCGGCATCGCGGTGGATACCGCTGCCGTCACACGTGCGCCGCTGACCCAGAGCGTCGTGGCCACCGGCCGCATCGCCACGCCGGCGCGCATCGAACTGGGCACCCAGGTCACCGCCATCATCGACGGCGTCGCGGTGCGCGAAGGAGCACAGGTGAAGGCGGGCGACGCACTGGTGATGCTGCGCAGTGCCGACGCCGAAGCGGCGGTCGAACAGGCGCGTACCCAGATCCAGGAATCGCAGGCGCGCCTGCGCCAGACCGACGCCGTCACGTTGCCGGTGGCCGAGCAGGCCGTGCGTCAGGCCGAAGCCAACCTTAAGGTGGCTGACGCCGAGTACCAGCGCGCGCAGACGCTGGTGGCGCAGCAGTTCTTCTCGCCGTCGAAGCTCGACGAGGCGGCGCGCCAGCTCGACAACGCACGCGCCCAGCTGCGCACCGCGCAGGCACAGCGCGACGCCAGCCTGCCGCGCGGTGCCGAGCGGCAAGGCGCGCAGGCACGGCTGGCCCAGTCGCAGGCTGCACTGGCGTCCGCCCAGGCGCGGCGCGACCTGCTCACGTTGCGGGCACCGGTCGACGCGCTGGTCGTTGCGCGCGACGCCGAGCCGGGCGACGTGGCCCAGGCCGGGCGCGCGCTGCTGACGCTGGCGCAATCCGGCGAAACCCGCGTCTACGCCACGCTGGACGAAAAGAACCTGCGCCATCTGCAGCTCGACGCGCGCGCGCAGGCGGTGGCGGACGCCTTCCCCGGTCAGGCCTTCGAAGCCGTGGTCTATTACATCGCGCCGGCCATCGATGCCCAGCGCGGCACGGTCGAAGTACGCCTGCGCGTGCCCGAACCACCGGCCTTCCTGAAGCCGGACATGACGGTGTCGGTCGAGGTGGTGATCGGTCGCAGCGAGTCGGCGCTGTCGCTGCCGCTCGAGGCGGTGCGCGACGTCGAAACGACCGAACCCTGGGTGCTGCTGGCGCGCGCGGACGAGGCGGTGAAGGTGCCGGTGAAGACCGGCCTGCGCGGCGTCGGCCGCATCGAAATCACCGAAGGCCTGGCAGAAGGCGACGTCGCCATCCTGCCCGCCGGCGGCGCCCTCGACGGCGACCGCATCCGGGTGAAGCGGAAGAAAGTTTCAAGATGAAAGAGGCAAGTCAGACCGGCGCGGTTTTCACTTGCATCTTTGATCCTGCATCTTGCATCTGAAAATGGCGAGACCCAGACTCCCGTTCGAATTCCTGGTCGCGCTGCGCTTCCTGCGCGAGGGGCGCATGCAGACCGCACTCATCCTGCTCGGCGTGACCGGCGGTGTGGCGGTCATCGTCTTTCTGTCGCAACTGATCGCCCAGCTGCAATCCACCATCATCGACCGTGTGCTGGGCAGCCAGGCACACGTGGTCGTGCGGCCGCTCGAAGAGGTGAATCTGCGCGCCCGCACCGATCCCGCAAGCACCGCGGTAATCGAGCCGCGTGCGCAACGGCTGCGTTCGATCGACCAGTGGGAAGCCATCGTGAAACTGGCCGAGGAGCAGCCCGGCGTAGTGGCTGTATCACCCGTGGTCAGCGGCCCGGCGTTCGCGCTGCGCGGGCGTGCCAGCAAGTCGGTGGCGCTGCTCGGCATCGAACCCGACCGCTACCGGCGCATCGTCAAGATGGACACCTACATGGTGCGCGGCAAGTTCCAGGTCGAGGGCACGAATGCCATCATCGGCACCGAACTGGCGAAGGATCTCGGCGTGACGGTTGGCGACAAGGTGTTCCTGCGCGCCGCCGGCGGGCGCGACGAACTGCTGCAGGTGACCGGCCTGTTCGACATCGGCAACAAGGACCTGAACCGACGCTGGGTGTTCACGACGATGAAGCTGGCGCAGTCGCTGCTCGATCTGCCGGGCGGCGTATCGAACATCGACATCACGGTGACCGACATCTTCGATGCCAGCGAGGTGGCGGCGCGGCTGCAGGCGGGCAGCGGCATGACGGTGGACAGCTGGATGACGACCAATTCGCAGCTGCTGGCGGCGCTGCGCAATCAGTCGGTGTCGAACAACCTGATCCGCAGCTTCGTCATCATCATCGTGGCGCTCGGCATCTCCAGCGTACTGGTGGTGAGTGTGGTGCAGAAGCAGAAGGAGATCGGCATCCTGCGCGCCATGGGCACCAGTTCGAACCGCATCATGGGCGTGTTCCTGTTGCAGGGCGCGCTGGTCGGTTTCGTCGGTGCGCTGTCGGGCGTGGGACTGGCCTGGGCGCTGCTGCAGATCTTTTCGACGATCTACCGCACCGGTGACGGCGCGCCCATCTTCGAGCCTCAGCTCGATACAGGCATCGCGCTGTCGGCGGCCGGCATCGCGCTCGCGGTCGGTGTGCTGGCCGCGCTGATTCCGGCGCGCCGCGCCGCCAAGATGGACCCTGTTCAGGCGATCCGTGCATGACTGATGCAGCCGGCAAACCCGGCATCATTTCGATGCGCGGCCTGCGCAAGTCCTACGGCGTCGGCACGCCGGTGGAAACCGAAGTGCTGCACGGCATCGACGCCGATCTTGCCGAAGGCGAATTCTGTGCGCTGATCGGCCCCAGCGGCTCGGGCAAAAGCACACTGCTGAACCTGGTCGGCCTGCTGGAGCCGCCCACTGCCGGCGAACTTTCGGTGGCCGGACAGTCGACGACAGGGTTGAACGAGCAGGCGCTGACGGTATTGCGCGGCCGTCACATCGGCTTCGTATTCCAGTTCCATCATCTGCTGCCGGCCTTCACGGCGCTGGAAAACGTCATGATGCCGGCCATCATCGCGCACGGCGTGGCGACGGCTCAGGACGAGGCCGTGGCGCACGACCTGCTGGCGCGGGTGGGGCTGTCAAGCCACGAATACAAGAAGGCCGGTCAGCTGTCGGGCGGTCAGCAGCAGCGGGTGGCGATCGCCCGTGCGCTGTCGCTGTCACCGCGCCTGATCCTGGCCGACGAGCCGACCGGCAATCTCGACACGCACACCGCGGATGATATCTTCGCGCTGTTGCGTGAATTCAATCGCGAGCGGGGCAGCGCCTGCCTCATCGTGACGCACGACCCGCGACTGGCCGCCCGCTGCGACCGTCGCATCGAACTGGTCGATGGCCGCCTCGCGGCTTCGACATCTGTTGCAGAACCAGCCTGACCCCGCGCGGCGGGGTTGTTTCGATCCGACTGTTTCCGCATGGATTTCGCATGACCTCTGCCAACAACGCATACACGTCAGCCCTGCAGGCCCTGCTTGAGGACGCTGCGCGCCGCCCGGACGACAGCAGTGGCGACCGGCTGACCAGTCTCGTCGCGCTGATCCGCCCGCACGGCCGCGAAGGCGTGGCGGCGGCCGAATCGCGTTTTCACGGCCTGCTGCGCCTGCTCGCCAGCCGGCCGGACCTCGCCACCGCGTTGTCGCACTATCTGAAGACGGTGCTGGTGTCGCGCATGCACCGCACGCTGTATTCCGAATCCGGCGTGCTGGCCAACCAGGGCTTTTTCAGCGGCCTCATCAGCCGTGTGCTCGGCCGCATGCTGCCACCGGCGATCAATGACGACTTCCTGCGCGACCTGTTCAGCGAAGTGTTCGACGGCCCCGACGACGGCGAATGGATGGTGGCCATTCCGCGCGAAGACTGGGAGACGCTGTTCGAGCGGCTGGATCTCGACGGCGAGGCTTTTGCAGCGGCGCGCCGGCAGTGCCGGCACGAACTGTTCGAAGCCATGCGCATGGCGTCGCACCGGCTGGCCGCACTCGGCATGGAGCCCGCGCTGCTGCGCTACATGCCGGCGCTGGCGCGGCACGAATCGCCCTTCCTCGCGCAGAGCGACGAGGTGCGCGAACTGATCCGGCTGCACGCAGGCAGCGAAACGCTGCAACCCCACGACGGCCACTTCGAGGTGCTGCTGGAACAGTGCAGCAGCTATGTCGACACGATCAGGCGGCGCTCGCGCGAAGCCGGTGTAGGCGTGAATCTGGTGTTCCTGCTGGCGCGCATCGAACAGATCGCCGACCGACTGCGCCTGCTGCGCACGCTGGCGCTGCCCGATGCGGCCGACGACCCGTCCACCTTGCGTGCCCGGGCGATCGACTTCTTCCTGCGCCTGGTGCAGCAGGAAAACCGGCGCCACAGCCTGCGCGACCTGTTCGCCGGCACGACCCAGTTGCTGGCACGCCGTGTTACCGAGCAGGCCAGCCGTTCGGGTGAACATTATGTGACCGGCACGCGCAGCGAGTTCGTCGCCATGTTCCGCGCCGCAGCCGGCGCCGGCGTGATCATCGGCGTCATGGCGCTGATCAAGATCCTGATTTCCAGACTCGGGCTGCCGCCGGTGTGGGAAGCTGTCGCCTACAGCCTCGACTACGGCCTGGGCTTCGTGCTGATCCATATCCTGCACCTGACCATCGCCACCAAGCAGCCGGCGATGACGGCTGCCACGCTGGCCGCCGCGCTCGATGGCAAGCAGAGCCGCGACGCGCGCCTGGGCGTGCTGGTCGAACTGGCGGCTCAGGTCAGCCGCACACAGTGGATATCGATCGCCGGCAACGTCAGCATCGGCTTCATCATGGCGCTATCCATCGCCATGACGGCCGGCCAGTTCATCGACTGGCATCCGGTCAATCCGGTCAAGGGCGCCCATCTGCTGCACGACCTGCACCCCTGGCAGAGCCTCGCCATCCTGCATGCGGCGATCGCCGGTGTGTTCCTGTTCCTCAGCGGCCTGATCTCCGGTTATTACGACAACCAGTCGCTTTACCACCGCGTGCCGGAACGCCTGCTGCGCGTGAAGTGGCTGCGCACGCTGCTCGGCGAAGCCCGGCTGGCACGCTTCGCGCGCTATATCGAGCTCAATCTGGGCGCGCTGGCCGGCAACTTCCTGTTCGGCTGCATGCTGGGCAGCACGCCGGTCATCGGTACGCTGCTCGGACTGCCGCTGGACATCCGCCACGTCGCGTTCGCGTCCGCCAACCTCGCCTACGGACTCGAAGCACTGAGCTTCGATGTGGACTGGCACGCCATCGCCATCGGCGCGCTCGGTGTGGTGCTGATCGGCCTGACCAACCTGACCGTGAGCTTCAGCCTCGCGATGCGGGTGGCACTGCGCTCGCGCGGCATCCAGCCGGAACACACGCGCGGACTGTCAGTGAAGCTCGCCCGGCGCTTTCTGACCCGCCCACGCGATTTCTTCTGGCCGCCGAAGGACCTGCCTGCCGAGACGCCACAGATCACCGACGCCGCACGTTGATCGCCTGCGGCCACCAGTAGGAGCGGCGGCTGTGGGAGCGGCGGCCTCGCCGCGATTGATGCCGCGATGATCGTCGATCAACGCGCCTATCGCGGCGAGGCCGCCGCTCCCACAGGGTCCGCCGCTCCCACATAAACCTCGCCATTCGCCCACCATCCGCAAGCAAGCTCGCGCTGTGACTACACTTCCAGCGGGTCGACGTCGATGTGCCAGCGAAGGCCGCGTGCGAGGCGCAGGCGGTAGAGGTTGTCGAGCCACGGAATGAGCAGCGCACGCAGCGGCGGGCGGCTGCGCGATTCGACCACCAGCTGGGCGCGCTCACGCCCGGCCCGGCGCACCATGCGCATCGGCACCACGTCGTACACCCGCACGCCATCGACGTCGAGCGCCAGCGCGGCGCGGCGGGCGGCGGCGAGAAATTCGGTGGCCAGTGCCAGCTCGGGCGCGTCGGCGCTCAGCATGATCTGGAAGCCGTGCGGCGGCAGACCAAGCTGGGCGCGTTCGGCCAGCTGGCTGCGCGCGAAGCCGTCGAAGTCGTGCGCGCGCAGCGCGGCGAACAGCGGATGGTCCGGCTGCGCCGTCTGGATCAGGACCTCGCCCGCTGTGCCGGCCCGGCCGGCGCGGCCACCGACCTGCATCAGCTGCGCGAACAGCCGCTCCTGCGCGCGGAAGTCGGCGGCGTGCAGCGACGCGTCGGCGCCGACCACGCCAACCAGCGTGATGCCCGGAAAGTCATGCCCCTTGGCGAGCAGTTGCGTGCCGACCACCAGATCGACCGCACCCGAGCGGATCAGGTCGAGCTGCTGCTGCCAGTGCTCGCGCCCGCGCACGTTGTCACGGTCGATGCGCAGCAGGCGCGCCGCAGGGAAGCGTTGGGCTAGTGTCTCCTCGAGGCGCTGGGTGCCGCGGCCATAACCCTGTATGTCCTGATTGCCGCAGGTCGGACAGGCGCGCGGCACCGCGCCTTCGGCACCGCAGTGGTGACAGCGCAGCCGGCGATCCACCGCATGCAGCACCAGATGGGCGGAACACTGGGTGCAGCTCGCCGCCCAGCCGCACGCCGGACAGCTCAGCACCGGCGCGTATCCGCGTCGGTTGATGAACAGCAGACTCTGTTCGCCACGTTCGAGCCGCTGTTCGATGGCCTTGAGCATCGGCGCGCTGAGGCCTTCTTCGGCGCGCTGCACGCGCGTGTCGATGAGTTTCACCGTGGGCAGGCTCGCCTCGCCAGCGCGCGTGGTGAGGCGCAGCCAGCGGTAGCGGCCGTCGATGGCATGGCGCAGCGATTCCAGCGACGGCGTCGCGCTGCCCAGCACGATGGGCACGTTTTCCGCGCGCGCACGCCAGATCGCGACGTCGCGCGCCGAATAGCGCACGCCTTCGGTCTGCCGGAACGACGCGTCGTGCTCTTCGTCGAGCACGATACAGCCCAGACGCGGCAGCGGCACGAACACCGCCAGCCGCGTACCGAGCACGATGTCCGCCTCGCCTGACTGCGCGGCGGCCCAGGCCATGGCGCGCGCACCGTCGCTCATTTCGCTGTGCATCACATGCAGACAGGCGCGCGGAAAACGCGCAGCGACACGCGCCTGCAGCTGCGGTGTCAGCGCGATTTCGGGCACCAGCAGCAGGCTTTGCCGGCCAGCGGCGATCTGCGTCTCGATCAACCGGAGGTAGACCTCGGTCTTGCCGCTGCCGGTCACCCCGTGCAGCAGGCTGACCGCGTAGCCGGGGTGCTCCAGCAGTGCGGCCAGCGCATGGGCCTGATCGGTACCGAGCGCGTGCGCCGCTTCGGCCGGCACATCAGCCAGTGCGATTTCGATCAGGCCGCGTTCGAGCAGGCTTTGCATCACTGCACCGGCGCGCGCCGACAGCGCACGCAGTTCGCCCTCGTTCAGCGAGCCGGCACTGATCAGCGCATTGATGAGCTTGCGGCCGACGTCGCGCACAGGCAGGGCGTCGAGCGCGGCGCGGCCGGCCTCGGTGACGCGCAGCCGGCGCATGGCGCGCTGCGCGCGCGTGGCGCTGATCGCCGGTGGCGCCGCCATCGCGGCGACTTCTCCGATCGGCTGCTGGTAGTAGTGGGCGACGAAATCGACCAGAGCGCGCCAGCTGGCCGGAAGCGGCACGCTGCGCGTGTCGACGGCGAGCAACGGCTTGATGCGCGACGGGTCGAGTTCGGCGTCGGCACGCCAGCCCCAGGCGATACCCCAGACTTCGCTGCGGCCGAACGGTACCCGAACACGGCAGCCGGGTTCGACCTGCGGGAAGGCCGACGCGTCATAGTCGAAAAGCGACGGAATCGGGCGCGCCAGCGCCACCTGCAACAAGGAGCCGGACGGTGGCGGCGCCGCGCTATCCAAGGCCTGTCGGGCGCTATCAATGGATTCAGTCACTTGCGGCATATCGTTCAAGAAGACTGATCGATCCGGGCCGCAAGCCACTCAGGCGACACGGGTTTGAGGCGCGGAAAGGCTGTGGATAACTTTGTGGGAAACTTCGTTGCAATCAGTGACTTGACCGGACGGTTTTTCCACCAAATTTTTGAACAGGCGTCAAGAAAAAAAATTATTCATTAAAACCAACAACTTGGATGTCAAGGAATAAATCGCCTGTCCATCTGTGGCGTGCCGGCGCCCTGAGCGGCTGACTGTGCATAAGTCAACCCCCGCGGCACTTTTGCACGCCTTGCGCAAAGCGCCGCAGGACGCGGTTTATACGCCTGCAGCAGCGCGAA
This sequence comes from Methyloversatilis sp. XJ19-49, assembly GCF_024580145.1. Classification (GTDB taxonomy): domain Bacteria; phylum Pseudomonadota; class Gammaproteobacteria; order Burkholderiales; family Rhodocyclaceae; genus Methyloversatilis. Next base: position 209,841 of record NZ_JANINI010000004.1, on the reverse strand, counting down.
TCGACCGGCTGTGGCGGTGTACGGCTTCTACCAGCGCGGAAACGTGCTCCGGGGGCGTGTGTTGCGAAATGCCGTGACCCAGATTGAACACATGACCCGGGTGCGGACCGAAGCTGTCGAGAATGCGCTCGGCTTCGCGCGCGATCGAGGCCGGCTGCGCGAACAGCGCGGTGGGATCGAAATTGCCCTGCAGCGCGACCTTGTGTCCCACGCGCTGGCGCGCCAGGCCTATGTCGGTCGTCCAGTCGAGTCCGAGCGCATCGGCGCCGGCTTCGGCCTGCGCTTCCAGCCACTGCCCGCCGCCCTTGGTGAACATGATGACCGGCACGCGCTCGCCGTCGTGCTCGCGCTTCAGGCCGGCAATGATGCGCTGCATGTAAGCGAGCGAAAATTCGAGATAGCCGTGCGCCGACAGCGCGCCGCCCCATGAATCGAAAATCATGACCGCCTGCGCGCCGGCTTCGATCTGCGCATTCAGGTAGTCGGTGACCGCCTGCGCGGTGACGCCCAGCAGGTGGTGCAGCAGATCGGGGCGGTCCAGCATCAGCGTCTTCAGGTGACGGTAGTCATCCGAAGCGCCGCCTTCGACCATGTAGCTGGCCAGTGTCCACGGACTGCCCGAAAAGCCGATCAGCGGTACCGAGTTGTCGAGCGCGCGGCGGATTTCGCTGACCGCATCGACGACATAGCGCAATTCGGCGTGCGGATCCGGCGCGCGCAGCGCATGGATGGCGGCTTCCGAGCGCACCGGACGCTCGAACTTCGGGCCTTCGCCATCGGCAAAGTAAAGCCCGAGCCCCATTGCATCGGGCACGGTCAGGATGTCCGAGAACAGGATGGCGGCGTCGAGCGGGAAACGCTCCAGCGGCTGCAGCGTGACTTCGCAGGCCATGGCAGGCGACTTGCAAAGCTGCAGGAAACTGCCGGCGCGACGGCGCGTCGCGCAGTATTCCGGCAGGTAGCGCCCCGCCTGCCGCATCAGCCAGATCGGCGTGTGATCGGTCGGCTGGCGCAGCAGTGCGCGCAGGAAGGAGTCGTTGCGGGGAGCGGCCATGGTGAGTCCCGGAGGGTTGGTTCGAGCGGTTTTCGCAGGCAGCAAGGATAGCCGATGCGACCGCCGGTCGGCGAGGCGGCGCTATTTGCGCCAGAAGCCCGGCGTGAAGAGGATGAGCAGCGAAAACACTTCGAGGCGCCCCAGCAGCATGGCAAAGGTGCACACCCAGGTCTGGAAGTCGGTCAGCGACGAGAAATTGGTGGCCGGGCCGACTTCCTGCAGACCGGGGCCGATGTTGTTGATGCAGGAAAAGGCGGCCGTGAAGGCGGTCAGGAAATCGCCGCCGGACAGCAGCAGCACGAAGGTCACGAGCACGATGCTCATGAAGTAAACGAAGATGAAACCCAGTACCGCCTGCGCCACACGATCCGACACCGGCGTACGGCCGACACGCAGCGGATGCACCGCCGCGGGGTGGATCAGGCGCACCATTTCACGCCGGCTCTGGCCCATCAGCACCAGGGTACGCATCATCTTGATGCCGCCGCCGGTCGAACCCGAACTTGCCGTGATCGCGCCCAGAAACAGCATCCACAGCGGCGCAAACAGCGGCCAGGTGCCGTAATCGGTGCTGGCGTAACCGCTGCTGGTCGCGATCGACACCAGATTGAACGCCACGTGGCGCGCGGTCAGCAGAAAATCCTCGTGCACATCCTGAAAGTGGATGTACAGCGTCAGCCCGATGAAGCTGCCACCCAGCACGAGCAGGATGGATTTGGCTTCGGCGTCGCGCAGATAGGGCCCGACGGAACGCCGCTGGAAGGCGATGAAGTGGGTCGCGAAGTTCATGCTCGCAAAGATCATGAACAGGATCAGCACGCCTTCGATGACGACCGAATCGAAGGCGCCGATGCTCGCGTCACGGGTCGAGAAGCCACCCAGCCCGAGCGCGGAAAACCCGTGGCAGATGGCGTCTATCCAGTCCATGCCGGCCAGCTTCAGCGCAAGGATGCACAGGATGGTCAGGCCGATGTACATCGAATACAGGGCCTTGGCCGTATCGGTGATGCGGGCCGTCAGCTTGTTCTCCTTCATCGGACCGGGCATTTCGGCCTTGTACAGCTGCATGCCCCCGACACCGAGCAGCGGCAGGATGGCGACTGCGAACACGATGATGCCCATGCCGCCCAGCCACTGCAGCAGATGGCGCCACAGGTTCAGCGCCGGCGGCAGCGTGTCGAGCCCGACCAGCGTGGTGGCGCCGGTCGTGGTCAGCGACGACATCGCCTCGAACAGCGCATCGGTGAAGCTCAACGAGTCGAGCGTCAGCATGAAGGGCACGGTGGCGATCACCGCCATGCACAGCCAGGCCGAACTGACCAGCATGAAGCCGTCGCGCGGCTTGAGTTCGGCGTAGCGGCCACGTGTGCCCATGTAGAGCAGCATTCCGCTGATGGCGCTGATCGCCATGCCGTCGACGAAAGGCATCGCCGAGCCGTCGTCGTAGATCAGCGCACAGGCGATCGGCACGAGGTAGGCCGCGCTGAACACGATCAGCAGGCGACCCAGTACGTTGATGACCGACAGCATCAGAGGAAACCGAAGCCGACCTGGAACAGTCGCTCGACGCGCGACACCAGTTTCTGACTCGAGCAGAACACGATCACGTGGTCTTCCGGCTCGATCACCGTATCGTGGTGCGGAATGATCACCACGTCGTGCGTTTCCTGCACCGCCTGGTCGGACACGCCTATCGTGACCGGCCGGTCCGTGCGGCGAACGATGGCGGCGATCAGCGCACCTTCGGGCAGACCGATTTCCTCGATCCGCCGGCCGATCACCTTCGACGTCTTGCGGTCGCCATGCACCACCAGTTCGAGCGCCTCGGCGGCACCGCGGCGCAGGCTGTGTACCGCGACCACGTCACCGCGGCGCACGTGGGCTAGCAGCGAACCGATCGACACCTGGGCCGGCGAAATGGCGATGTCGATGGCGCCCGCCTGCACCAGATCGACGTAGGCCTTGCGGTTGATCAGCGCCACCACGCGGCGCGCACCCATGCGCTTGGCCATCAGGCTGGACATGATGTTGTTCTCGTCGTCGTTGGTCAGCGCGAGATACAGGTCCATGTCGTCGATGTTCTCGGCTTCCAGCAACACCTCGTCGGTGGTGTCGCCGGCCAGCACCAGCGTCTTCGGCAGATGGGTGGACAGGAATTCCGCGCGCACCCTCGAGTGTTCGATCAGCTTGAGCTCGTAATCCCTTTCCAGCGACGTGGCGAGCCGGAAACCGATGTTGCCGCCACCGGCGATCATGATGCGGCGCATCGGCTTGTCGAGCCGGCGCAGTTCGGCGGTGACCGCACGGATGTGTTCGCTGGCAGCGAGGCAGAACACCTCGTCGCCCGGTTCGATCACTGTGTCGCCGTCCGGAATGATGGCGTTGTTGCGCCGGTAGATGGCCGCAATGCGTGCGTCGATGCCCGGCAGGTGCTGGCGCAATGCCTTGACCGGCCCGCCGACCAGCGGACCGCCGCCGACCGCGCGCACCGCCACCATCGTCACCCGGCCCTTGCCGAATTCGATCACCTGCAGCGCCTCCGGAAAGGCGACCAGCCGCTTCAGGTAGTCGGTGACTTCCTGTTCAGGACAGATCGAGAAATCGACCGCGAAGTTGTCGTCATCCAGCAACTGCGGGTAATCGGCGTAATCGATCGAGCGCAGGCGGGCGATGCGGGTCGGCAGGTTGAACAGCGTCTGCGCGATGCGGCAGGCACACAGATTGGTCTGGTCGGACGCGGTGACCGCGATCAGCAGGTCGGCATCTTCGGCGCCGGCCTGGCGCATCACCAGAGGGCTCGCCCCGTTGCCGAACACCACGCGCAGGTCCAGCCTGTCCTGCAGCGCCTGCAGGCGCTCCGCGTCAGTATCGACGACGGTGATGTCGTTCGCTTCCGACGCCAGGTTTTCGGCCACTGACGAGCCGACCTGACCCGCGCCCAGGATGATGATCTTCACGCGCCCACCTTGCGAAAAAGTTGCGCGAGTGTAGCGGCAACACGGCTGTTGCGGTGCAGCAGCGCGGTGTTCAGCCGGCTTTCATTCAGGTTTCACTCGCGATTCAGACGCTGCCCAGCATGCCTTCGCGCTCGATGAACGCGATGATGAAGTCGAGGTTGTGGCCGGTTTTCATGTTCGAGAACACGAACGGTCGTTCGCCGCGCATCTTCTTCGCGTCGCGCTCCATCACGTCGAGCGACGCGCCGACCATGGGCGCGAGATCGATCTTGTTGATGATCAGCAGGTCGGACTTGCAGATGCCCGGCCCGCCCTTGCGCGGGATCTTGTCGCCGGCCGCCACGTCGATCACGTACAGCGTGAGGTCGGACAGTTCCGGACTGAAGGTCGCCGCCAGATTGTCGCCGCCGGATTCGATCAGGATCACGTCAAGCCCGGAAAAGCGCGCATTCAACCGCGCCACGGCCTCGAGATTGATCGACGCGTCCTCGCGGATCGCGGTGTGCGGGCAGCCGCCGGTTTCCACGCCGATGATGCGTTCGGGTGGCAGCGCCTGGTTGCGCACCAGAAACTGCGCGTCTTCCTCGGTGTAGATGTCGTTGGTCACCGCCGCGATGTTGTAGCGGGCGCGCAGTGCGAGGCACAGCGCCAGCGTCAGCGCCGTCTTGCCCGAACCGACCGGGCCGCCGATGCCCACGCGCAGCGGCGGGCGGGGAGTGGGTGAAGTCATGAGGTCGTCCTTTCTTCAAAAGCGGCGGTGGCGCTCGCCCGGGGGAGCGCCACCTGTGGGGGCTGTCACTGTGGGGGCTGTCACTGTGGGGGCTGTCACTGTGGGGGCTGTCACTGTGGGAGCTGTCACTGTGGGAGCTGTCACTGTGGGAGCTGTCACTGTGGGAGCGGCGGCCTCGCCGCGATCGTCACTCTGATCAGCGACCATCGCTGCTCGATCGCGGCGAGGCCGCCGCTCCCACAGGGGGCCGCTCCCACAGGGGGCCTTCATGATCTGAACAGCCTCGAATACTGCGTTTCGTGCCGGCAACTGGCGATGGCGAGGCCCGGCGCGAAGTTGCTCCAGTCCGCCCGCGGCAGGTCGATGGCGGCGTCGACGCGCGACGGAATGGCTTCGCCCAGCATCATCAGCAGGCGCTGGCCGGCGGTCTGGCCGAGCGGCACCGCCTTGATCGCCGCCATCACCTGGTTCTCCGCCCACGCCCACGCCCAGGCGGTCAGCGCAGGCCCGACCGGTACATCGAGCGCCACCGCAGCGCCTGACCAGGCGGTCGGAAACGCGGGTTCGCAAATGTCCGCCAGCACATCGGCGACGCCGCGGCAGGCGTCGAGCGCCTTCAGCAACTGCGTGCACGAATAGCCCATCTGCACCGTTTCGGCGCGCAGTTCGGCCGCCTCTCGACTGGCCAGATAATCATCATTGAGTGATGCGAGCACCGCGTGATCGGCGGCTGACCACGCGCGCATGAGCGTCGCCAGCAGCGGCAGTTCGAAGCGCGCGACACCGGCGTCGAGCACGGCCCGTATCCAGGCGCCGGCGTCCGCTTCGGTTCGGATGGCGCCGCCATCCACCTGCCACTCCAGCCCCTGCGAATAGCTGAACGCGCCGACCGGCAGCGTCGGGCTGGCCAGATGCAGCAGGCGGACGAGCGCCAGGGGTGTCACGCAGCGCCACCGAACAGATGCAGTTTCGCGCCGGTTTCCTCGGCATGAGCGTGCGTGTGATGCGCCGGCTGGCCGCCATAGGCGCCGGCCTCCGGTTCGAAGGGGGCGCGGGCTTCGGTCACCTCCAGACCCAGACCCGCCAGCATCTGCGCCAGCACATGGTCAGCCGCCAGCCGCAGCAGGCCGGGCTGCACTTCGACCGCGACATGGCGATTGCCGAGGTGATAGGCCGCCCGCGCGACGAGCAGCGCATCGGCGCTGCGCGCCTCGGTCACCGTTTCCGCGGCCGCGACGACCTGCACGACGCGGCCATCGTTGCCGGCCAGCCGGTCGCCGCTGCGCAGTATCGTGCCGCGCGGCAGGAACAGTCCGACCTCTTCGCCCGAATCGAGGTGGGTGCGCAGCCGGCATTTGGCGCGCAGCTCGAACGACAGCGTCAGTGTTCCGGCCGGCACGGCGTCGGCCGGCGCGAAGTGTTCGATCAGCAGCATGTGTGTGTCTACCGCGGATGTCGCGGCAAGAAAACCATCCGCATCAGAACAGGAAATAGCGCTGCGCCATCGGCAGCTCCTCGGCCGGCTCGCACACCAGCAGTTCGCCGTCGGCGCGCACGGCGTAGGTTTCCGGATCGACGTCGATCTGCGGCTGCCAGCTGTTGAGCACCATGTCGGACTTGCGGATCGTACGCGTGTTGCGCACAGGTTCGAGCCGTTTCGCGAGTCCCAGTGCGGCGACCGCGGGATTGTGCAGCGCCGCCTGCGACACGAAGGTGAGCGAGGTGCGCAGGCCGCCCCCGAAGCTGCCGAACATCGGCCGGTAGTGCACCGGCTGCGGCGTCGGGATCGACGCGTTCGGATCGCCCATCGCGGCAGCGGCAATCATGCCGCCCTTCAGGATCAGACTGGGCTTGACGCCGAAGAAGGCCGGCTTCCACAGCACCAGATCGGCCAGCTTGCCGGTTTCGATCGAGCCGACGATGTGGCCGATGCCGTGCGTGATCGCCGGGTTGATCGTGTACTTCGCGATGTAGCGACGCACGCGGAAATTGTCGGCCGCCGGCGATGCGCCGGACGCATCGCTCAAGGTACCGCGCTGCAGCTTCATCTTGTGCGCGGTCTGCCAGGTGCGGATGATCACTTCGCCGACCCGGCCCATGGCCTGCGAGTCGGACGACATCATCGAGAAGGCGCCGAGATCATGCAGGATGTCTTCGGCGGCGATCGTTTCGCGCCGGATGCGGCTTTCGGCGAAGGCCACGTCTTCGGCGATGGCGGCGTCGAGGTGGTGGCACACCATCAGCATGTCGAGATGCTCGTCGATGGTGTTGACCGTATAGGGCATCGTCGGGTTGGTCGATGACGGCAGCACGTTGGGCATCGACGCCGCGCGCAGGATGTCCGGCGCGTGTCCGCCGCCCGCGCCTTCGGTGTGGAAGGTGTGGATGGTGCGGTCCTTGAACGCGGCGATGGTGGTTTCGACGAAACCGGATTCGTTCAGCGTGTCGGTATGGATGGCGACCTGCACATCCATGTCTTCGGCCACCGACAGGCAATTGTCGATGGCGGCCGGCGTGGTGCCCCAGTCCTCGTGCAGCTTGAGCCCGATCACGCCCGCTTCGACCTGTTCGCGCAGCGGACCTGGCAGCGAGGCATTGCCCTTGCCGAGAAAGCCGAGGTTCATCGGAAACGCTTCGGCCGCGGCCAGCATCGAGTGGATGTGCCACGGACCCGGCGTGCATGTGGTGGCATAGGTGCCGGTGGCCGGTCCGGTGCCGCCGCCCAGCATCGTCGTGACGCCGGACATCAGCGCCTCCTCGATCTGCTGCGGGCAGATGAAGTGGATGTGGCTGTCGATGCCGCCGGCGGTGACGATCATGCCTTCGCCGGCGATGATTTCGGTGCCCGGGCCGATGACGATGCCGACACCGGGCTGGATGTCCGGATTGCCGGCCTTGCCGATCGCCGCGATGAAGCCGTTCTTCAGCCCGATGTCGGCCTTGACGATGCCCCAGTGGTCGACGATCAGCGCGTTGGTGATGACGGTATCCATCACGTCGGCGCTCAGGCGCTGACTCTGACCCATGCCGTCGCGGATCACCTTGCCGCCGCCGAACTTCACCTCTTCGCCGTAGATCGTATAGTCGCGTTCGACCTCGATCCACAGTCCGGTGTCGGCCAGCCGGACGCGGTCGCCGGTGGTCGGGCCGAACATTTCCGCATAGGCCTGCCGGCTGATCCGTGTGCTCATCGGAACGCGATCACCGGCTCACTGCTTGCCGAACATGCGGCGCGCTGCGGGTACGCCGGCGCATCACCAGCGCGCCGACGCCGCCGAGGATGGCTGCAGCGGCGATCATCGCGACATGGTCGGGCTGGCTGACCAGATGCATCAGCGTGGCAAGCAGGCTGCCGTGATGTTCGCCATCGTGTGCCCAGGCCGCACTGCTCCACAGCGCCACAAGCACCACTGTCGTTCTGGTCATGTCCTGTCTCCAAGGGGGTCAAGCGGGCCCTGAACGCGGCCCTGAAATCCGAAAACCCGGCGGTCGCCGGCCAGTGCGGCCAGCTGCACGGTGCGCAGCTGGCCGGGTTCGAAACGCACCGCGGTCCCGGCTGCGATGTCCAGCCGGAAACCACGCGCCGCGGCCCGATCGAAATCGAGCCCGTCGTTGGTTTCGGCAAAGTGGTAGTGCGAACCGACCTGTACCGGCCGGTCGCCGGTGTTGCGCACGTCGAGCGTGATCGTCGCGCGGCCGGCGTTGAGTTCGATGTCGCCGTCGGCGACCTGCATCTGTCCGGGAATCATGTGTTGTTCCTGACTGGCTTCATATCTGTCGTGCGGTTTTGCAGGCGGGGATGTCGGGCATCGCTGCGCTCACCCCAACCTGCGGGTGCCGGCGGGAATCATGTGTCCTTTTCCGACCGGCTTCATTCCGGATTTCCGGGTGGGGTGTTGGGCATCGCTACGCTCACCCCAACCTACGAAACCCGTCGGGTACGGCGAGAACCCGTAGGTTGGGGTGAGCGTAGCGATGCCCAACGACGACGGCGTGCTGGCCGCGACACAAGGCTTGTGCATCCGTCGCCTCACCCCGAGCGCGCACCAAAACGGTAATCGCGCACGGGCTTGGTGCCTGCTTCGTCGTCTGCGCTGTCGTGCTTCTTCGACAGCAGGTCGCGCACCAGCAGCAGGTTCACCAGCAGTTCTTCGTCGTCGGTCAGTTCTTCGATCTCGGACAGGGTTCGGGTGCGGTAATCGAGGTCGACCAGCAGCGCGTCGAGATTGACCGACACGCCGAGCGTTCGCCGCACGCTCAGCTTGAAGCGCGCCAGACGACGGGCCAGCTCGACTTCCTCATCGCTCACCGAAGCGCCTCACTGTATGGGTTGGTGGACGGTCACCAGCTTGGTGCCGTCGGGGAATGTGGCTTCCACCTGTATGTCCGGAATCATTTCCGGCACACCTTCCATGACGTCGTCACGGCCGAGCAGGGTCGTCCCGAAGCTCATCAGTTCGGCTACGCTGCGTCCGTCGCGCGCGCCTTCCATGATGGCGGCGGTGATCAGCGCCACCGCTTCCGGGTAGTTCAGCTTCAGCCCGCGCGCACGCCGGCGTTCGGCGAGCAGGGCCGCGGTGAAGATGAGCAGCTTGTCTTTTTCGCGTGGCGTCAGTTCCATCGTTGTTCTTTTCTTCCGCTTTCAGAGGTGTCGAACAGCCTGTCCATCGACCTTCAGGTCGCCCAGATCCGGGGCGGCTGCGCCGCCCGCCCGGTCATTGCCGGTCGCACCAGCGACCACAGATGCACGAACCATGCCCGGGCTGACTGGGTGCACGCCCCACGATAGCGCGCAACCAGCAGACCGGGCAGCCGGGTGACGCCGCCGTCGCCCAGGGCACAGGGCAGCGCACGGCAGGCGGCGAGCAGCGCGTCATCGGCTTCGAAACCCGCGCACAGCAGCGTACCGAACACCGACGCACCGGCCAGTCCGGCGGCCGACTGCAGCAGCGGCGAATCGCCGTCCAGCCGCGCCTGCTCCAGCCACAGCGTCTTCCCGGCGCGGACGACGCGCGTGTCGAGCTTCAGTTCGCCGCGGGAAAAGCGCTCGCCGCTGGCCGTGCGGCCGAGGCAGTAGAGATCCAGACCGATGAAATGCGCGCCAGCGTCGAGCTCGATGCGGCTGGCGATGTGCGCCCGTGCGCCGTCGAACACGATGGCTTCCTGCGGCAGCCATTCGACGCAGGCACCGGCGCCGATGTGCATCGACAGGCCGGACTGCGCCAGCGGCCCGGCGCTGCGATACCACTTGGTCGCACCCGGCGTGGTGATCAGCGCATGCGCGCCGTCGGCGGCGGCGATGTCCGCCTGCAGCGCGTCACCGCCTGCGATGCCGCCCGGCGGATGCAGCAGCAGGGTGTGGCACACCGCGTCGCCTTCCGGATAGAGCGCCTTCTGCACACGCAGCGGACCGACGTGTTCGCGCCGCGCGAGCACGCTGCGGCCGCCGGAGAAGCGGTAGTCGAGCGCGATGCGGGCCTGCCAGCCGGCCGGGGCATGCTGCGGTAAGAGAGGTGCCATCGAAGCGGTCATCGGCGTTGCGTCCATCGGCTGATGGTAAACGACTGTTCGCAGCGAGGGCGGCAACGGAACCGTTGACCGATTGGCGACACCAAGCGCTTGTGATCCGATCCAGACACTCCCGGGGGCTCCATGAAGCGATTGTCGGCAGCAGTCTGTCTCAGCGCGCTGTGTGCATGGGCCCCGGCCGATGACTCGGCGGTGTCGAACGACGCCCTGTACGAGCGCGTACCGGGCGCGGCCCGCACGGTGTTCCAGCTGTACGCGAAAAGCGCGCGCGGCACCTCGAGCGGTTCGGCGGTCATGGTCGGTCCGGGCCTGCTCGCCACCAGCTGCCATGTACTGGGCGAGGCGACGCATGGCGTCGTGGTGCAGACCGGCGAGGCGCTCACCGTCGATCTGGTCGCGGCCGATTACCGGCGCGACCTGTGCATCCTCAAATCCGACCAGATCGGCACGCGCGCCGCGCCGCTGATTCCGTCCAGCCAGGTCAGCAAGCGCGACGTGGTGTTCAGCCTCGGCTTCACCGCCGGGCGATTCGCCTACGACGTGGGGGAGGTGAAGCAGCTGTATGCGATGGATGGCAGCCGCGTGCTGCGCGGCAGCGCCGCCTTTGCCGCCGGCGCGTCAGGCGGCGGGCTGTTCGACCACGAAGGGCGACTGATCGGCATCCTGACCTTCTACAAGCTCAGTCCGGACAAGAGCATGTTCTTTGCCATCCCGGCCGACTGGGTACCCGAGGTACTGGCGGCCGGCATCAAGCCCCGCCTTCCCGATCAGACGCCGTTCTGGGCCGAAGCGGATGCCACGCGCGCGCCTTTCCTTCAGGCGGTGCAGTTCGAGCATGAGGGGCGCTGGGACGAGCTGGCGCGACACTGCCGCGGCTGGTTGATGGCGCAGCCGGACTCGGTCGAGGCGCGCGACATGCTCGAACTTGCGCGGGCACAGGGCGGTGGCTGAATGTTGGGTACCATCGGCGCCGTACCCAGCCGACCCGACGACCGATGACCCCGAAACACCTGCTTGCCCTCGCCGCACTCGCCTGCATGACAGCCGCCCAGGCTGCACCCCCCGCCATCGGTGACACCGTGACGCTGCCGTTCGAGGGCATCGACGGCGTGATCACGATGAGGCTGCCGCTGTTTCCGCAGCCGGAAACCGGCAGCGAAACGGTGCAGCAACGTCACAGCCTCACCCGGTCGATCCAGCAGATGCAGTCATCGGTCTGCGCCTACAACCGCGAACAGCTCCGGGCGCTGCGCGGCCGCCAGGGCGACAAGGAAGTGTTCACGGTGCTCGACTACCGCGAAACCCGCTGGCCGCGCGAGCGGGGGGGCGCGCTCAAGCGCTGGATGCAGGTGCGCAGCGTGGATCGCCCGGCCTGCGAAGGCTGGATCGAGATGGGCTCGCAGTAGGGTCTGCGCCCCGTCAGGCGGTCAGGCCGAATTTCTGCTGGATGCCCGCCACGCCGCCACGCGAGCGGGCGAGTGCCGACACACAGTGCGGATCGAGCTGTCCGGCGTCGGCCATGCGCTTCAGTTCGAGCAGGGCTTCGTCGTTGCTGCACGGCGTGCGGTAAGGGCGTATTGACGTCAGCGCGTCGAATATGTCGGCGGTCGCAACGATGCGCGCTTCCAGCGGCACGGCATCTCCCGCCACGTGTTGCGGGTAGCCGCTGCCGTCCAGGAACTCGTGGTGGCAGCGAACGATGTTCTTCAGCACCTGGAAATACGGCGTTGAGACAATGCCACCCTCCAGCATCATTTCTTCGATGAGCCGCTCACCCAGAGCGACATGTTCCTGCATGGCGAGGCGCTGTTCGTCGGTCAACCGCCCGGGCTTCAGCAGCAGGTTGTCGGCGACACCCACCTTGCCGACGTCATGCAGAGGGGAAAACAGATACACGTGTTCGATGAATTCGTCGTTGCGCCCGAATTGCGGCGCGACGGCTTTCGCAATGAGGCGGCTGTAGCTCGACATGCGGTCGAGGTGACGACCGGTTTCAATGTCGCGCAGGTGCGCCCTTTCGCCCGCGTTCGTGGCGAGCCCTGCGACCGCCAGCGACAGGTTGAACATGTTGAGCACCGACAGCCGGCACCACTGCACGTAGATCTGCAGCTCATGCAGCAAGCGGCTGTCGAAGAGGCCCCGTCTGCGCGAATCGAAGAACAGGAAACCGAGCAGCTTCGCCGACTGGTAGAGCGGCACCGTATAGCTGCTGCGATAGCCATGCGACAGCAGCCACAAGGTGTGTTCGCCGTGCGGCGGCTGCAACTTCGCCATGTCGTCAATCACGCGCGCTGAATGGTTGTGCGCCAGCTCGAACAGCGAAGGGACATCGGCCAGCGGGCGCTCGTACAGGGCCAGTCGGTCGGCCACGTCGCTGCTGTCGACATAGGTCTTCAGCGTGTCGTGCCGGCTGTCGTACAAGGCGATGGCGATGCGGTGCACCTGCGGATGATGATGACGCACCCGGGCATGCAGCCAGCGCATCTGCTCGGTCAGCGATGTACCGGGATCACCGGCAGGGGCTTCGGACGAATCGACGTTCGGCATCGCGCATACCTGACGAAACGAGTACCCCAATTATGAACCTTTGCAGGCCCGGGCGTGCCGGCAACGACGGTCGGAATACCTCAAGGGCATCGTCACACGAGCATCACGCGCGTGCGCTGTCAGCGGAGAAGCTGGACGGGAAGGTCGATGCCGCGCGCCGCATGCGCCAGTGCGCTGCCCATGCCGCATTCGGCTTCACTGATTTCGAGAATGCGACAGCCGGCGTCACGCAGCTGCGCGGCCGGGTCGAAGCGCCGGCGGTAGCCGACTGGCTCGACACGAGATCGCATCAGGACAGACCGTTAGCGAGCGACTTACGCGTGCGACTTGCGCGTGCGCAGATCAGGCGTTCAGACCGAATTTCTGCTGGATCGCCCGCACTTCGTCGCCACTGTCCTCCAGTGCGGCCACGCATCGAGGATCGAGCTTGCCGGCATCACACATGCGATGCAGTTCAGCCAGCGCGTCCTCGTTGCTCCAGGGCTTCTTGTAGGGTCGTTCCGTCGTCAATGCGTCGAAGATGTCGGCGATCATGACGATGCGTCCTTCCACGGGCACGGCATCACCGGACAGTCCACGCGGGTAGCCGCTGCCATCCATGAATTCGTGGTGGCAACGCACTACATTGCGCATCACCGAAACATATTCGGTCGAGCCCAGGCCGGCGTCCTGCATCACTTCGTCGACCAGTTGCACACCAAGATCGACATGCCCCTTCATGATTTCGCGTTCCTCGTCCGTGAGCTTGCCCGGCTTGAGCAGAATGCTGTCGGCGATGCCCACCTTGCCGATGTCGTGCAGTGGCGCGAACAGATAGACATGTTCGATGAACTCGTCGCCGAAGCCGAAATGACCCGACACGCCGCGTGCGATCAGACGGCTGTAGCTGGACATTCGGTCGAGATGGCGACCGGTTTCGATGTCGCGCAGATGTGCCAGTCCGCGCGCGACCTTCACAATGCCTTCAACGGCATGCGACAGGTTGATCACGTTGAGCACGGACATCCGGCACAGTTGAACGTAGATCTGGAGATCCAGCGAAAGCGCGCCGTCGAAGGCGCCCGGCGCGCGCGAATCGAAAAAGACAAAGCCGAACAGCACGCCGGACTGGAACAGCGGTACCGTGAAACTGCTGCGATACCCGTGCTCGAGCAACCAGCGTGTGTGTTCGGCGTGCGGCTCGGGCAGGCTGGCCAGGTCACTGATCACCCGCGTGCTGCGGAGGGTGGCGAGTTCGGTCAGCGATGACGAGGCTGCAAGGGGTTTCTGGTAGAGCGACATCGGATGCTGCACGTCGCTGCTGTTGACATAGGTCTTGAGCAGTTCGTGGCGCGCGTCGTACAGCGCGATGGCGATCCGGTGCACTTCGGGATGTCGCAGCAGCGCGTGCTCGTGCAACCACTTCATCTGTTCGGACAGAGACGTGCCGCAAGCGTTATCAGTCCCTTCGAAGACGTGCTGCTCATTCATGGGATGATCTTTTCGTGAGGTCGTGCTTCAACCCAGACTGCTTGATAACGTCCAGCGCTTCGTCTTCTTGAGCGGATTTCACGGGCTGAAGTCATGGCCCGGCACGCATTCAACGCTTGCTCATCATCAGGGTGACGATCGTACCGCACGGCGCGCACGTCGTCCGGGCGCGCGTTCAGGCAGGCGGTGGCAGATCCGAAGGCAGGTCGATGTCGCGCAACACGTCGGGAGTGCCGGTGTCGATCAGCCGCAGGCCGGTGCCGCGCAGCAGGTCGCGGGCGCCGCGGTCGCCGCTCAGGGCGGCCAGTTCCGGCGCCCAATGCGCACCGAAGGCGACCGGGTGGCCGCGTTGGCCTTCGAATGCCGCAGCGGCGATGCGGTCCGGGGTGTCGATGGCGGCAGCCACGGCGCGGATGGCGGCTGCGGGCACCCACGGCATGTCGGCCAGCGCGACGAGCCAGCCATCGGCGCCTCGCGTGTCGCGCACCGCATGCGCCAGCGCGCTGCCCATACCGCCTTCGGCTTCAATGCTTTCGAGAATGTGACAGCCGGCCTCGCGCAACTGCACCGCCAGCTCGGTCTGACCCGGCCGTATCACCGCAATGCTGCCGGGCAGCGCCTCGCACAGCGCACGCGCCGTCTGCGCAGCAACGATCCGGCCGTCGGGCAGGCGCGCCAGCAGCTTGCTGTTCTTCCCGGTCGGGTCGAAGCGCCGGCCGTAGCCGGCGGCGAGCAGGATGCCCTGCATCAGCGGATGTTCCGCGTCCGACGGGTACGCCCGGACCACGGCGCGTCAGCCAGCCAGGCGCGCAGCGGAGGGGAGAGCGTCGCGACGGACAGCCGGATGCCGGGCCTGCGCGCACCCATCGGAGCGGAACTCATTCTCGACCTGCCGCGCACGACGTAAGCGTGTCGGCGGCGATGTCGAGGGCGACCTTGGCGTCGCGTACATTCAGAAGCGTGTCGGCGGCGGCGCCGTTCTTCATCGCCACCAGTTCGGCGGCGATCGACACCGCGATTTCGGCCGGCGTGCGGCTGCCGATGTACAGACCGGCCGGACCGCGCAGACGATCGAGCTGCGCGTCGCTGACGTCGAATTCCTTCAGCCGCTCGCGCCGCGCATCGTTGTTGCGACGCGAGCCAAGGGCGGCGACATAGAAGGCGGGCGTCTTCAGCGCTTCCATCAGCGCCAGGTCATCCAGCTTCGGGTCGTGCGTCAGCGCGATGACCGCCATGCGGGCATCGGGCTGCATCGCGATCACCAGATCGTCCGGCATGTCGCGCGACAGCGTGCTGCCGGGCACGGCCCACTCGTCGCTGTATTCCTCACGCGGATCGCACACGGTGACCGCGAAATCGAGCGACTGCGCGATGCGCGCCAGACTGGCCGACAGCTGACCGGCGCCGATCAGCAGCAGCCGGTAGCGCGGGCCAAACACGCTGATCAGCGTCTGGCCGTCGAAATGCAGCGCCTGGTCGGCATGACCGGCGCCGAGCGTGGCGCGACCGCTGGCCAGATCGAGCCGACGGGTCAGCAGTTCGCCGCGGCCCAGTCGGGTCAGCAGTTCGTCGAGCGCGGCGGCGTCGGTCAGCGGTTCGAGCACCAGATGCAGCGTGCCACCACACGGCAGACCGAAGCGGCGCGCCTCGTCGGCGCTGACGCCGTAGCTCACGACGTGCGCCGCGATCGGCAGACCGTCATGCCGCAGCCGGAAGATGAGGTCGTCCTCGATGCAGCCGCCGGACACCGAACCCACGGCGCGGCCGTCGTCGCGCAGTGCCAGCAGTGCGCCGGGCGGGCGCGGCGACGAACCCCAGGTGCGCACCACGGTGGCCAGCATGGCGCGGTGACCGGCACGCAGCCAGTCGCGCGCGCGGGTCAGAACTTCGAGATCGAGACTGTCCATGGCTTATCCGGACCTTTCCTGTCGGGGGTGATGTTGGGCATCGCTGCGCTCACCCCTACCTGCATATCCTGCGTCTTCCCGTCGGTCGCTGCGTTGGGCATCGCTGCGCTCACCCCAACCTACATGTCCTGCGTCTTCCCGTCGGTCGCGGTGTTGGGCATCGCTGCGCTCACCCCAACCTACTTTGCATTTCGCACTGTCCAGCCCGTAGGTTGGGGTGAGCGCAGCGATGCCCAACATGCCGGACTATGCCGTCTGCAATTGCTCGCCGATCGGCAGCGTGCGGATGCGTTTGCCGGTGGCGGCGTGCAGCGCATTCACCAGCGCCGGTGCCAGTGGCGGCACACCCGGCTCGCCGACGCCGGTGGGCTTGGCGGCCGACTTCACGATGTGCACTTCGACCTTCGGCATTTCATTGATGCGCAGCACCGGGTAGTCGTTGAAGTTCGACTGTTCGACCACGCCGTCCTTCAGCGTGATCGAGCCGGTCAGCGCGGCCGCCAGCGCGTAGCCGATGCCGCCTTCCATCTGGGCCGCGATCACGTCCGGATTGACCGCGATGCCGCAATCGACCGCGCACACGACGCGATCGACCTTGAACGTACCGTCCTTCTGCACCGTCACCTCGACCACCTGGGCGACGAAGCTGGCGAACGATTCATGCACCGCCACGCCGCGGCCGCGCTTCGCGCCGTCCTTCGATGGCGCCAGCGGCTTGTCCCAGCCCGCCTTCTCGGCCGCCAGCCTGAGCACGCCGGCATGGCGCGGATGCTTTTCGAGCAGCGCCATGCGGTAGGCGACCGGGTCCTTGCCGGCGGCGCCGGCCAGTTCGTCGATGAACACTTCGGTCGCGAAACCGGTGTGGGTCGATCCGACCGAACGCCACCACTGCACCGGCACCTTCACTTCGCCATTGGTGGTGTGCAGGTCGACATTCAGATTGGGAACGGCATACGGCAGCGTGGACGCGCCCTCGACCGACAGCATGTCGATGCCTTCCTTGACCAGCATGCCTTCGAACGGCGAACCGGCGGCGATCGACTGGCCGACGATGCGCTGCTGCCAGGCGACCGGCATGCCCTTCGCATCGAGCGCGGCGCGCACGCGGTGCAGATAGATCGGCCGGTAGTAACCGCCGCGCGTGTCATCCTCGCGCGTCCACACCAGCTTGACCGGCGCCCGGCCCTTGATGGCCTGCACGATCTGCGCAGTTTCGAGCAGGTAGTCGGACTGCGGATTGGCGCGCCGGCCGAAGCTGCCGCCGGCATACACCATGTTGATCTTCACCTGCTCGAGCTTCAGGCCGAACATCTTCGCCAGCGCAAACTGGTCGCCGGTGTGCAGCTGCTCGCCGTTCCACACCTCGCAGCCGGAGGCGTCGAGTTTCATGACGCAGTTCAGCGGCTCCATCGACGCATGGGCCAGGAAGGGGAAGGCGAATTCCGCCTCGATCACCTTGCCGGCGGCCCCCAGCGCCGCTTCGGCGTCACCGTCCTTGCGCGCGGCCAGACCCGGCGTCTGCGCCAGTTCGCGGTAGCGGGCGACGATGGCGTCGCTGCTGCCGCGGTAGGCGGCGGATTCGTCCCACTCGATCTTCAGCGCGTCGCGGCCCTTCTTCGCGGTCCAGAAATCCTTCGCCAGCACGGCCACGCCATTCGGAATCGTGACCACGTCGGTCACGCCCGCGATGGCACGCGCCGCCTTGTCGTCGACCGAAGCGACCTTGCCGCCGAAGCGCGGCGGGTGGGCGACCACGGCGGTCAGCATGCCGGGCAGCTTGACGTCCTGCGTAAACATGGCGCGACCGGTGGTCTTGGACACGCTGTCGACGCGCGGTGCCGAGCGACCGATCAGCGTGAAGTCCTTCGGGTCCTTGAGCTTCACCTCGGCCGGCACGGCCTGCCTGCCGGCGGCTTCCGCCAGTTCGCCGAAGCCGGCCTTCCTGCCGCTGGCCGTATGCGACACGATGCCCGCCTTCACGCTGATCTGGCTGGCCGGCACTTTCCACTGCTCGGCGGCGGCGGCCACCAGCATGGCGCGCGCGGTGGCGCCGGCGCGGCGCATCTGTTCGAACGAATTGGCGATCGCGGTGCTGCCGCCGGTGCCCTGTGCCGGACCCCAGAACAGGTTGTTGTAGCGCTTGGCATCGGCCGGCGCGCCTTCGACCTTCACCTGCGACCAGTCGGCGTCCAGCTCTTCGGCCACCAGCGTGGCCAGCCCGGTGTAGACGCCCTGACCCATTTCGAGGTGCTTGGACACGATGGTCACCATGCCGTCGGTGCCGATACGGATGAAGGCACTGGGCGAGAACTCGCCGTCGACCATGGTGCTGCCGGCCAGACCGGGACCTGCTGCGGGGGTGTCAGCCATGACCGGCGTGACGATGGCCAGCGCCAGACCGGCGCCGCCCTTCAGAAAACCGCGACGGGTCGTCTGGAATGCATTCTCTATCCTGAAGTTCATGAGTGCGCTCCTCAAGCCAGTGTCTTGGCGGCTTCGTGGATGGCCGCACGGATGCGGACATAGGTGGCGCAGCGGCACACGTTGCCGCTCATCGCGGCGTCGATGTCGGCGTCGCTCGGCTTCGGATTGGTCGCCAGCAGCGCGGTGGCCGACATGATCTGGCCGGACTGGCAGTAGCCGCACTGCACCACGTCCAGCTTCTGCCAGGCGGCCTGCACAGCGGCACCGACCTTCGCTTCGCCGACCGCCTCGATGGTGGTGATCTTCTTGCCGGCTACGGCCGACAGCGGCGTGACACAGGAGCGCGTGGGCTGTCCATCGACATGCACCGTACAGGCGCCGCACATGGCGATGCCGCAGCCATACTTGGTGCCGGTCATGTCGAGGCCGTCGCGCAGCGCCCACAGCAGCGGGGTATCGTCGGGCAGGTCGACCGCGACGTCGCAGCCATTGAGGTTGATCTTTGCCATGGGAATCCTCCGGGATAGGCAGCAGCAGCGACAACGCTGCGCCGAAGACGCACGCGAATGACGCAGCGGTATGCAATGGACTGCACGGTATCCGCTTTGTTTTATTAGGTCGACTGGTTAATCTTGCAAGACCTATGAAGCCAGACTTAAAGATCGACGCTGCCATCCTGCCCGCGCTGACGGCCTTCGAATGCGTCGCACGGCATGCCAGCTTTTCGCGTGCAGCGGCCGAACTGGGCGTATCGGCGTCGGCGCTGTCGCAGTCGGTGCGCGGGCTCGAACAACGGCTGGGCGTGCGCCTTCTCACCCGCACCACGCGCCGCGTCGCGCTGACCGAGGAGGGTGAACGCTTCTACGACGGCGTGCGCGTGGGACTGGATGAACTGGGCAGTGCGCTGGAACTGCTGGCGCAATCCCGCGGCGAGGCCACGGGCACCGTGCGCATCAACATGCCGCGCGTCGCTTACGGTCTTCTGATCGCGCCGCATCTGGCCAGCTTCGCGGTGAGCCACCCTGAGGTCGGCCTCGAGTTCGCGCTCGACGACGGGCTGGCCGACATCGTTGCCGCGCGCTTCGATGCCGGCATGCGGTTGGGCGAAAGCATCGAAGCCGACATGGTGGCGGTACGCATCGGCGCGGCGCAGCGCATGATCACCGTCGCCGCACCGGATTACCTCGCCCGGCGCCCGGCACCGCGCGCGCCGGAAGACCTCGCCGCACACGAGTGCGTGCGCTACCGCTATCTGTCGAGCGGACGCACCGCGCGCTGGGTGTTCCAGCGCGACGACCGTACGCTCGAAGTCGAAGTTGGCGGCCGCTTCATCGTCAATGACGCCGAGGCCGAAATAGATCTCGCCTGCCGCGGCTTCGGGCTGGCGCAATCACTCGAATCGCTGGTCGCCGCCGATCTGGCCGGTGGCCGCCTGGTGCGCGTGCTCGAACCGTTCGAAATGCCGCTGTCCGCCTTCCATCTGTATTTCCCGAGCCGCGCGCAGATGCCGGCGCGGCTGCGCGTATTCATCGACCACTTCCAGGCAGCCAATGAATCAGATTCAAGATGAAAGATTCAAGCTTCAGGGGGCGGTGGCGGTCTGGATCTGGCGGATGAGCAGTTGTGGCAGATGTTCGGGGGCGCGCAGCGCGACGTAACGGCCCGGCGGGAACACGCGGCGCAACGCCGACGAAGCGCCGTCGGGCGCGCTGTGCAGGCAGGCGACCGAAATGCCGGCGCGGCGCGCGTCGGCCAGCGCATGCGCAAGGTCTTCGCTCAGGTAGCGCGGATCATGGATGTCGACGTCGTGCGGTTCGCCGTCGGTCAGCAGCAGGATGAGGCTGCGCGACCGCGCCGGCAGCTGTGCCGTGGCGTGGCGCAGTGCAGCGCCCATGCGGGTCGAGCCGGCGCTGGCCAGACCGCCGGCGCGCGCCAGCACCGCCTCGTCGCAAGTCCTTTCTTCGTGATCCTTCACGCGCTGCACGCGCACGCGATGGCGCGTGTCCGATGCAAAGGCCTGAAGAGTGCAGCGATGTCCGGTGGCCTCGAGTGCCGCGGCGGCGAGCAACGCCACCTCGCGCAGCGCCTCCAGCACCGTGCGGCCTGACGGCAGCGCCAGCGCGGTTGAAGCCGACGTATCGATCAACAGAAGCACGTCGATCCCCTCTACGCGGGCCGCGCTGTCGCGGTACAAACGTCGCTCCGGGTCATGCCCCGCGCGAAGCGCGATGCCGGCATCGATCAGCGCGCCGGTATGCAGAAGATCGCCGTCCTTGCTGCGCCCCTGTGTCGGCCGGCGATCCGACACGGCCGCCGCCTGCAGCAGGCGCACCGTGCGGGCGAGGTGTCGCTCCAGTCCGGCGCGCACGGCTGCGGCGTCCGACCGGGGTGCACGCGCCTCGATCACGGTGCACCAGTCCGGCCGGGCGCGGCCGATCAGGCGATCCCACTCCGGATAGGTCACGGTACGCAGCGACGATTCGATCTGCAGCACGCTCGCCGCCGCGTCGCCGGCATCGCTGTCCGGCGTGCCCTGCGGCGGCGGACGTTCGAAGCTCATGTCGGCGTCGTCATCGCCCGACGCACCGTTCGCATCGGGCAGTTCCTGCTCCAGGGGCGTCGCTGACGGCGGCAGTCTTTCGTCGTGCATCCACAGATGGTGATTGTCATCGCGGTAAGCGACAGGTTCGACCTGCCAGCCACCCGGGTTCAGGCGCAGCCGCATCTGGCCGACGTCGTTGCCGAGCCGTGACGCAGCCTCGCGCAGCTGCATCGGTGTTTCGAGCGCCAACGCACCGTGCGGCGTGAAGAACAGGCCGCGCACCTTCGCCATCCAGGCGTGGCCATCCTCGTGTGCCGGATCGAAGAGGCAGCGCGACAGACGCGCCAGTAGTGCTTCGGCACAATTGCCCCAGCTTGCGTCGGCAACGTGGTGCGGCGCCCACAGCCGGCGCAGACCGGGCAGCGCCTGCATGGCCAGCCATTCGACGCGCGCGTCCTCCAGGATTTCGAGCAGGGCGCGCTGCACCGGCTTCAGCCGGGCGCGCTCGAACGGCGCCCCCCCGAAACTCAGGTGGGCGGCCGCGTGCGCAGCGCGGGCGCGCTGCAGCGCCGCGTCGCCCTGCGCTGGCAGATGCAGCACCGGCCGGCTCCCTTCGATACCCAGTATCGGGCGCGCCGCATCGTTGGCGGCTGGCAGCGTGGTCAGCCGGGGCGCCACATCCCACAGCGCACGCAGATAGAGCGACAGCGCGCGCGCGCCGGCGGGGTCAGGCAAAGCAGGCATCGATGGCCGCGATCAGCGCCGCCGCGACTTCGCGGTCGTCGGTCAGCGGGCCGGCAACCGCCTGCCGGCAGGCAGAGCGCGCCGACAGGCCCTGCGTGATCAGCGCGCCGGCGTGGATCAGCATGCGGGTGCTGGCACCTTCGTCCAGGCCGTCACCGGCCAGCCGGCGCGTGCGCTCGGCGAGCACCACCAGCTGGCGCGCGGTGCCGGCTTCGACACCGCTCTCGTGCATGACGATGGCGCATTCGTGATCGGCGTCCGGATAGCCGAATTCGAGCGCGGTGAAGCGCTGCCGGGTCGACGGCTTGAGCGTCTTGTGCAACCCGTGGTAGCCCGGGTTGTACGACACGACCAGCCGGAAATCCGGATGCGCGTGCAGCAGTTCGCCGGTGGCGGCCAGCGGCAGCTGGCGGCGCGCGTCGGTCAGCGGATGGATCAGCACGGTGGTGTCGGCGCGCGCCTCGACGACTTCGTCGAGATAGCAGATCGCGCCGAAGCGTACCGCGCGCGTCAGCGGGCCGTCCTGCCAGCGCGTACCCGAGGCATCGAGCAGGAAACGTCCGATCAGGTCGCCGGCGGTCAGATCTTCGTGGCAGGCGACCGTGATCAGCGGCAGACCGAGCTTCCACGCCATGTACTCGACGAAGCGTGTCTTGCCGCAGCCGGTCGGGCCCTTGAGCATGACCGGCAGGTGCCGCGCATGCGCCGCCTCGAAGGCCTCGACTTCGTCGCCGGCAGCCGTGTAGTACGGCTCGTCGGCGACCCGCCAGTCTGCCAGCGGGTCTGCGCCCGCCGCACCGACCGCCTGCCGCAGGTCGGCGGTCGCGGGCGCGATCACTTGTGGCCGACGGTGGCCGGATTGGGCAGCCCTTCGATCGGACATTCCTCCGTGCCGACGGTGTCGCGCGTGAAGGCTTCGACCGCCTTGCGCGTGCCTTCCGGATCGTTGATCCACTTCGAGTAGAAGTCGTACGGGCAGGCCGCCACGCCCTTGTCACCTTCGCGCGAATTGATCAGGCCGGTGTAGCCGCGGTGCAGCAGCTTGAACAGGTGATTCTCGGACTGGCCGTTCTTGCGGAAGTCGCGGATCAGGCTCTTGGACAGCGCGGCGTACTGCAGCCCCATCTCTTCTTCGCCGCATTCGCCCAGCGTGCGGCCATCGAATCCGATGATGGCCGAGTGGCCGAAGTAGGAGTAAACGCCATCGAAGCCGGCCGCGTTCGATACCGCGACATAGACGTTGTTTGCGAACGCCATGGCCTTCGAAATCATGATCTGCTGTTCCTTGGCCGGATACATGTAGCCCTGGCAGCGCACGATCAGTTCGGCGCCCTTCATCGCGCAGTCGCGCCAGATTTCCGGGTAGTTGCCGTCGTCGCAGATGATCAGGCTGACCTTCAGACCCTTGGGGCCTTCGGACACATACGTGCAGTCGCCCGGGTACCAGCCCTCGATCGGCACCCAGGGCATGATCTTGCGGTACTTCTGCACCACCTCGCCCTGATCGTTCATCAGGATGAGCGTGTTGTACGGCGCCTTGTTCGGGTGTTCCTCGTGCTGCTCGCCGGTCAGCGAAAACACGCCCCACACCTTGGCCTTGCGGCAGGCCTCGGCAAAGATCGCCGTCTCGTCGCCGGGCACGGTGGTCGCCGTGTCATACATTTCCTTCGAGTCGTACATGATCCCGTGCGTGCTGTACTCCGGGAAGATGACCAGATCGAGACCCGGCAGGCCGGCCTTCATGCCGATCAGCATTTCGCCGATCTTGCGTGCGTTATCCAGTACTTCCGCCTTGGTATGCAGGCGCGGCATCTTGTAATTGACGACCGCGACGCCGACTGTGTCCTTGCTGCTCGAAATGTCTCCGTGGTGCATGAAATCCTCGCTGGCAGAATGGAATCAACTGTCCATTGTGCGAACGGTGGTTCGCGCGCCAATACGTCGATTGACGTATCGGGCAGTGCGTCATCGTGCATCGCGATCGGTCGGTCGTGTGCCACAAGCCTTGCGCGTGCGCGCCTGCGCCCGCAAACTTCCCCTTGGGCGGTCAGCCCCGTTCGACAGCTCGATACAAGAAACTGGTGCATCCGCGCACAACAGAACGACGCGGCGCCGGAACGGACAGGTCACCGTTTCCGGCCCGATGCGGAGTGCCGATCAACCGGGAGTCAGCACGCATGGAGTTCTTCTTCAGGCTGTTCAGCATCGGCATCTTTCTGGCCGGCTTTGTAGCGATCGGGTTCTTCTGGCACCGCAAGGCGCTGGCCGGCACCAACTCAGCCACCGTGCCGGCGGACTTCGCCGCCTTCCTGCCGCAGTGGTTCAGGCAGCACGTCGTCGCGGTCATCGTGGGCGTCATCGCGACCTGGGTGCTCGATATCCTCGGAAGCGCCATCGTGCTCGGGATCTGCGGCTGGCTGTGGTTCAGGCCGAAGGGCGCCGAAAAGGTGACCTACTCGAAGGAAAAGGATCTGAAGAAGAAGGCCGACGACGCGGCCGCGCACTGGCTGCAAAGCCTCGGCCCGACCCATGCGGCGCGCGTGCCGGTGATCGATGCCCTGTTCGCCGAACGATCGCAGACGCTTGAAGTGTGCCACTACGGCACCTGGCAGTACGTAGGCGAGAACGACCGCTGGATGGACGCCTACTACTGGACAACCGTCAGCCGCAGCCTGGCGGCGATGGACAACAAGGAGCGCGAGTTCATGCGCATCGCCGAACTGCTGAACAGTTCGGCCGATGGCAAGGATCCGCTCTACCGTGGCTGGCGATTTGCGCTCGTGTGGTCACAGGGCAAGGGGACCAGCGGCGCGGCGCAGTGGAATCTGGGCAATGCGAACAACGAGGCCAAGACACCGCGTCAGGCGCTCGACCACGCCGTTGAGCAACTCCGTTTTTCGGTCGACAACGTCATCTCGAAAATCCTGGGCCATCTCGCCGAACTGAAGGGCAAGCCCGACCTGCCGGCCGGCATCCGCGAGCTCGTGCAGGACGCCAGCGACCAGCTGATCGGCGGCGGCAGCACCTGGCTGCGGCCGGCTGAC
This sequence comes from Methyloversatilis sp. XJ19-49, assembly GCF_024580145.1. Classification (GTDB taxonomy): domain Bacteria; phylum Pseudomonadota; class Gammaproteobacteria; order Burkholderiales; family Rhodocyclaceae; genus Methyloversatilis. Next base: position 184,893 of record NZ_JANINI010000004.1, on the reverse strand, counting down.
ATCGGCAAGACCGTATTCGCCGCGTCGGGCGATTTCCCGCTCCACATCGGATCCTTCGCCGACGGCACCGCACTGACCTATTCGGGTGAAGGCTCGATGGTCACCATCGCGCCGCCCGGGTCAGGCAAGACGCAATGCAACGTATTTCCGAATCTGCTGGCGTGGCCGGGACCGGCGGTTGTGCTGGACGTGTCGGGCGACATCTACGACAACACCAGCAAGTGGCGCGCCGAAAACGTCGGGCCGGTATTCCGCTTCAATCCGCTCGAACCGGACCAGAGCCACCACTACAACCCGCTCGCCTTCGTGCGCAGTGCACCGGAATTCATCTGGGAAGACGCGCGCCTGCTGGCCGACATGATGATCGTGCCGAGCGGGGCGGCCGATCCGTTCTGGGAGAACGAAGCGCGCACCGTGCTGTGCGCCGCCATCGCCAACGTGTGCTACCAGCACCCGCCCGAAAAGCGGCCGATGCATGCGGTGCTCGACGTGATGTTCGGCGGCGAGGCCTGGGACACCATGATTCTCGAGCTGAAGATCGCGGTGGATGTGCGCGTCATGATGCAGACCGCCACCGCGCTCGGCGAAATGCCGGAAAAGACCCGCTCAAGCGTGCTGCAGACGGCACGTTCCAGCCTCAACGCATGGACCGGCGAGCGTGTGGCGCGCATCACCGATCGCTCCGACTGGAGCCCGGAAGATCTGCGCAGCGGCAGCAACCCGACCATCTACATCGTCGTGCCGCCCAATGCGGTCGAATCCTATCTGTCGCTGTTGCGCGTCTTCATCGGCCAGCACATCCGCATGCTGACCGGCGGCAAGGTACCGGCGCGCGGTTCGGCGCCGATCCTGATAATGCTCGACGAGCTGCCGCGCCTGAGGGAAATGCCGCCGGTTGACGAGGCGCTGAACATCGGCCGCAAATACGGGCTGCGGCTGTGGATGTTCGCGCAGAGCGTGGGGCAGTTGCGCAACGCCTACAAGAACGCCGACGGCATGCTGGGCAGCTGCGCGGTGCGCATCTTCATGAACCCGACCGGGGCCGATGGTCTGGCCGAGCGGCTGTCCGACGAGATCGGCTTCGTCGATGCACTGGATGGTTCGCGCAAGAAGCTGGTCGAGGCCTCGGAACTGGCTGGCCCCAACTACCGCGAACAGCAGATCGTGCTCGGTCTGGCGACGCGTCCGGCCAAGGTCAGCAAGGACTATGCGTGGCGCAACGAAGACCTGAAGGCGCGCATGGGCAGCGTATGACGACCCGCGGGAGCACGCCATGAGTGAAGGCATCGACTACCAGGCCGAACTGGCTCGGCTGAACGCCCGGCGCACCGAACTGCGCAACGAGTACATGGAAGCCATCCGGCAGCAGGACATGGCCAAGAGCCAGCCAGCAGCGCAGGAGCAGGTTCCGGCGGCACGCGCGATACCGCAGATCGACGCCGATCTGGCCCTGGTCGATCGTCAGATCGACGACGCGGCGCGCGCGCAGGCGCAGGCGATGACGCCGGACCTGAAGCCCACGTCGGCGCCGGTCACGGAGCTTGTTCTGGAAGATGTGGACAAGGTCGCGCAGTTTGGGGATGTCGTGCTGGAAGGCGCGCTGAACGGCCCCGTGGGACAGCAGATCGTTCAGGCGGTCGAGCATGTCGAGATGCACATGAAGAACCGCGGCATGCTGGTCGATGCACTGGCCGATGCGCACATCAACTCGAAGGACACCGAACGGGAAAACGCCCTGCTCGACGAAGTGCGGCGTGTCGATCTCGATCCGCAGCTCGGCAAGACGCTCGAGGCCATAGACCAGACGTTCACGCAGAAGAAGCAGGAACTCGACGGCAAGCTCGCCACGCTGCAGGAGAAGTTCGACGAGCGTCATGCCGACAAGAGCGCCGACGAGAAGCAGGCCCTGCAGGCCAAACTCGACAAGCAGTTCGACGAGTTGCGCGCGCAGCTGGAAAAGGCGCAGGAGCAGGAACGGCAGCGCGCGCTCGACGAGCAGACCCGACAGATGGCCGACCTCGCCAGGAACCGTGACGACGGTCGGTAGCGATGCAATCCGATCGAGTGGCTGGCGCTGTCAGACGTAGGACACGCCGGAGTTTCGGGGCATCACCGTCTGCGCCCGCAGCAGGGCGTCGGTGATGTTGCCGGCGATGTTCTCCTCGCCCAGCCGGTCGGCGAAGCCGGAGCGGTGGATCAGCGATCCCGGCTGTTCGTTCAGGTCGCACAGGATGAGCGTGGCACCGCGCCGGGCCAGGTTGCGCTGCAGTGTCTGCAGGATGTCCAGCCCGGTCGTGTCGATGCTGATCACCTTTTCCAGGTCGAGGATGACCGCGTCCGGGTGACCGTCCTGCATCAGCAGCAGGTTTTCCAGCTTGTTGGCGGCACCGAAGAACAGCGAGCCGGTCAGCCGGTAGGCCAGGATGCGCGGCGTGCCATCGGGCCGGGCGAGCGCCTCGACGCCGTAGAAGTCCTCCAGCGGCAGGCGCTCGATGCGCGTCAGGTCGGACATGCGGTAGATGAAGAACAGGCTGGCCAGCGCCATGCCCAGTTCGACCGCCAGCGTCAGGTCGAACACCACGGTGACGAAGAAGGTGGCCAGCAGGATGGTGCGGTAGGGCGTCGAGTAGCGCGCCAGTTCCTTCGGCGCGAAGGCGTGCCATTCGCCCATGTTGACCGCCACCACGACGACGATGGCCGACAGCGTGGCGAGCGGAATGTGGCTGGCCAGTGGTGCCAGCGCCAGCACGATGGTCAGCAGCACGCCGGCGTGGATGATGCCGGCCACCGGCGTGCGGCCACCGGTGCGCACATTGGTCGCGGTGCGCGCAATGGCGCCGGTGGCGGCGAAGCCGCCTAACAGCGGCGCCGCGATATTGGCGATGCCCTGCGCCATCAGTTCCTGGTTCGGGTCGTGGCGGTCATCGATCTGGCTGTCGGCGATGCGCGCCGACAGCAGCGATTCGATGGCACCCAGCAACGCGATGGTCAGTGCGGGTGCGATCAGCTTGCCGAGCAGGCCAAACGACAGTGCCGGCAGGCCGATGTCCGGCAACTCGCGCGGAATGCCGCCGAAACGGCTGCCTATCGTGTCGACCGGCAGCTGGATGAAGGCGTTCACCGCGGTCGCAATGACCAGCACCGCCAGCGGTCCGGGCAGGCGACGCATCCACGCCACCTCTTTCGCCAGCCGGTTCCAGCCCAGCAGCACGGCCAGCGACGCGCACGACAGCGCGAGCGTGGCACTGTCGAGCGTCGGCAGCGCCCGGTACAGCGCTTCCATCTTGCCGAAGAACTCACCCGGCAGACTGTCAACACGCAGGCCGAGGAAGTCCTTGATCTGCGACACGAAGATGACCACCGCGATGCCATTGGTGAAGCCGATGACGACCGACAGCGGGATGAAGCGGATCATGCTGCCGAGCCGGAACGCGCCCATGGCCAGCAGCATGACGCCGGACATCATCGTGGCGATCAGCAGGTTCTGCACGCCGTAGTCGACGACGATGGCGTAGATGATGGGGATGAAGGCGCCGGTCGGGCCGCCGATCTGCACCCGCGAGCCGCCCAGCGCGGAAATCAGGAAGCCTGCGACGATGGCGGTCCAGATGCCGGCGGTCGGCGACATGCCGCTGGCGATCGCGAACGCCATGGCCAGCGGCAGCGCGAGCACGCCGACCGTGATGCCGGCCGACAGGTCGCCGGAGAACTGGCCGCGGTCATAGCCGCGCAGCGTGTCAAACAGCTTGGGTCGGAACTGGATGTTCATGAAATCTCCGCATCGATAGTGAGTGCCATGCGATGTGCGGAGAGGGGCGCCAGCGGGCGGCGCGCTGCCGGACGACCCAGCGACGGGTCGGTGTCAGTGGCACGGGATGGCGCCGGAAATGCTCATGGCGACATTGTCGGCTGCGCTGCGGGTACCTGTCCAGCGGCTGCGCGCTTCAGTGCGCGCGCCGGCGCAGGCGAGCGGCGAGCAGCGCGAGGCCGGCGACGAGGCCGGCCCATGCAGAGGGTTCCGGCACCGCTGCGGCGTAGGCGGTTTCGGCGGCCCAGTAGGTCGGCAGCGTGTCCCAGGGGTTGTCGCCGCGGTCGTCCGTGACGTAGACGTGGCCGACGTTGTGCGCCCGCGCCGTGTCGATGATGGTGCGCATCGCCTCGGCATCCGTCACGTCGTAGACCAGATGCGCGAAACGCGTGGCGTCCTGCGCCGCGGTCCACACGTCCGGCGCGTAGCCGGCGTATTCGGCAGCCGGGCTTTCGAAGGTGACCAGCACGTCGGCCGTCGCGAGCCAGGCCTCGGGCGTCTGCGTGCCCGGATTGGCAACGATGTGGTTCCTTTCGAAGCCACCCTTGATGTAGGCGTGCAGCGACTGGTAGTAGCCAAGGTGCTGCGCGAGATTCGACACCTCGTCGAGAAAGATGCCGTCCACGCCGTACTGTGCGTAGTAGCGGTCGATCTCGGCCTTCACCAGCGCTTCGCTGCGCGCGCCGTAGCCAGTGTACACATAGCCGATCAGGCGACCGCCGGCGGCCTGGAAGGCGTTCGCCACCGCTGCGTAGTCGCTGTCGAACGCCGCGCCGGGGCCGCTGTCCGGGTTCAGGATGGCGGTGATGGCCACGTCCGGCGCGGCCTCGGCCAGCGTCTGCCAGTAGGTGACGCCGTCATCCACCGGATAGAAGTAGGCGGGTACCAGCAGTTCGAGTGCGCTGACGGTGTGGCTGCTGAACATGAGAAAGGCGCTGGCGATGAACTTGTTCATGACGACTCCGGATCGGGCGATGCGCGGATCATCCGGTCATTGTGCGGCGTTGTCGATCACAGGGGCTGCGGGCCCTGAGCGAGGAAGGCCTCGAACGCCTCGCCGGTAAGCGGCCGGGCGAACAGATAGCCTTGCGCGTAATCGCAGCCGGCCAGGATCAGCAGGTCGCGCTGTTCGGCGGTTTCCACGCCTTCGGCGATCACCTTGATGCCCAGCTTGTGCGCCATGACGATCATCGCCTCGCACAGCGCAAGTTCGCTCGAATGCGGCGCCAGCCCCTGCACGAACGAGCGGTCGATCTTCAGGTAATCGATGGCGAACTTGTTCAGGTAGGACAGCGACGAGTAACCGGTACCGAAATCGTCCAGCGACACCTGTACGTGCGCTTCGCGCATGCGGTGCAGCTTGTCGAGCACCTGCGCATCGGCGTCGAGCAGCGTGCCTTCGGTGATTTCGACCGTGACCAGTTCGCCGGAGGCGCCAGCCTGATTCAACACCTGCACGATATCGGGGTACTGCGGCTTCTTGTTGCGGAACTGCACCGGTGACTGATTCACGCTGATCTGCACCGGCTCGTCGAACTGCTGCTCGAGATAGAGCGCGAAAGCCAGCGCGGTGCGGGTGATCCAGTCGCCCAGCTCCATGATGAGGCCGGTCTCTTCGGCAATCGGAATGAAATCGGCCGGCGACACGATGCCGCGCTCCGGGTGGTTCCAGCGGATCAGCGCTTCGGCCTTGCGCGTCTGCCCGGTCGCCAGATCGACGATGGGCTGATACACCATGTAGAACTGCTTTTTCGCGATGGCCTCGTGCATGTCGCCGACCAGGCGCATGCGCCTTTCCGCGCGCTGCTGCATCGACGGCGTGAAATAGCTCAGACGGTTGCGGCCCAGATGCTTGGCGTCGTACATCGCCTGATCGGCCTGCTTGAGCAGATCTTCGATGCAGCGCGCGTCATGCGGATAGAGCGTGATGCCGATCGAGGCCGTCACATACACCAGTTCCGATTCGAGATGAAAAGGCCGCTGCAGGGCGTCGAGAATGTTCTGCGCGATGCGCTCGGCCGTGTCCATGTCGTCGAGCCCCGACACGACGACCGTGAATTCGTCACCGCCCAGACGGGCCACGAGATCGGTCTCGCGCAGGCAGGACGACAGGCGCTGAGCCGCCAGCTGCAGCAGCAGGTCGCCGCGGTGGTGGCCGAGCGTGTCGTTGATTTCCTTGAAGTGATCGAGGTCGATGAACATGACCGCCAGCGGCTGACCGCTGCGGCGAGACTGGCGTATTTCGTGATCGAGCCGATCGAGCAGCATGAGCCGGTTGGGCAACTGCGTCAGTGCGTCGTAATTGGCCTGACGCCAGATGATGTCCTCGGTCTTCTTCTTCTCGCTGATGTTGCGCACGATGCCGAGCACCGCCGGCGCGCCCTGGAACATGAAACGCGAGGCGATCAGTTCGATCCAGATGACCTCGGCACCGCCCTTGCGCAGGAACTTCGCCTCGTATTGACGCACCGGTTCGATGGCACCGCTGATGCGCTGGATGAAGCGCTCGGTCCACAGGTCGAGAAAATCCGGGTGCACGATCTGGTCGAAGCGCAGGCCGGTGAATTCATCTGGCGCGTAGCCCAGCATCTGCGGCAGCGCCGGGTTGTTGAACACGAAGCGGAAGTCCTGCGACACGAACACGCCGTCGGCCATCGCGTTGAGCAATGCGCGGTGGCCGAACTCGGCGGCTTCCAGCTCCATCAGCACGCGCCGGCGATCGGTCACGTCGGTGTGCGTGCCGACCATGCGCAACGGCTCACCGGCGTCATCGTGGCTGACGATCTTGCCGCGATCGAGTATCCAGCGGTACTCGCCGTCCTTGCAGCGAACGCGGTGCTCGTTGATGTAGGTCGTGGTTTCGCCGCGCAGGTGCGCCTGCACATCCGCCATCACCGACGGCATGTCATCCGGATGCACACGCGAAGCCCATTCCGTCAGATCCGAGCCGATCTCGTGCTCTTCGAAGCCCAGCATGCTTTTCCAGCGCCGGCTGAAGAAGACCGTGCTGGCGGGAATGTTCCAGTCCCACAGCCCGTCTCCCGAACCTTCGATGGCAAATTTCCAGCGGATTTCGCTGTCGAGCAGTTTCTGCTCGGCAAGACGTTGCGACGTCAGGTCGCGCCAGGTGGTGATGAACACCCGGCGGCCCTGCATCGTCAGCGCGGTGAGCAGTACTTCGATGACCAGCGTGTCGCGGTAAGGACTGCAGATGGCCCACTGGAAACGGTGGCTGCCTTCGCGCGCAGCGATGGCATTCATTTCCAGGGCCTTCTCGGCCGAATCGCGCCCGTCCGGCTGCCGCCGCGGCGAAATGTCGGCCGGGCTGAGGGCACGGATTTCGTCCCGATTCGGATAACCGAGCATTTCCATGGCTGCCGGATTCCAGTCGATGAACATGCCCGACGCCGCGTCGAGCAACAGCATCGGATCGGCGATCTTGTCGAACAGCAGCTTGAAGCGCCTGTCGTCTTCGGCAATCGAGGTGACCTGCCTGAGCGCGCGCATCAGTTCGAACTGGTCCATCACCATCCGGGCGAGCGCCTGCAGGTGGCTGATCGCGCGCGCAGCGAGCTGGCGGGGCTGACGATCGGCGATGCACAGCACGCCGAGGGCGCGGCCGTCGTCTGCCCTGAGCGGAACACCGGCGTAGAAGCGCAGCGCGAGCGGGCCGGTGACAAGCGGGTGATCCCGCTCGACCGGCGACTCGCGGGTGTCTTCGACGATGTAGGGACCGTCCTGCTGGATGGCGGACGAGCACAGCCCGCTGCAGCGCGGAATCTCGCGCACATCGAGACCGTGCGCCGACTTGAACCACAGACGGTCGGCATCGACCAGGGTGACGAGGGCCAGCGGCACCTGCATGAGTTCGGCCGTCAGCGCAGTGATGTTGTCGAAACGTTCATCACGTGGCGTATCGAGGATGTCGTAGCGCCTCAGTGTGTCGAGGCGCTTCGATTCCTCATCAATGGATATTTCCCTGTCGTGCATGCCGAATGTGTGCTTGCAGCCCTGTTGTCGGGTCGTTCCGGCGCGCTCGTCGTCGAGGTGCCGAACTTGATGGCATCCGAGGACAGGCCCGCAAAGGCTGCCGGGATGCCCTGGCGAACCGTGGAACCCAATATGCCTGCGCAGTTCCAGCGCAAAGCGTCTCGTGCAGTCATTATCGGGAAAATGTCACGCTGCCTTGAACCGCTGTATCGGGTGTTGCGTTGTGAAACTACCCGAGCAGCCGATCGACACCGAGCAGGGTCAGCAGACCGAGCGCTGCGAAGATCGCGGCGGCAATGCCATGCACCAGCTTCATCGGAATCTTCGCGCCGAAGCGGTCGCCGACGAACACCGCCGGCACGTCGGCGATCAGCATGCCCAGCGTGGTCCCCATGACAACGAGCAGCGGACTGGCGTAGTGCGCTGCCATGGCGATGGTTGCGATCTGCGTCTTGTCGCCCATCTCGGCCAGGAAGAAGGTGACCAGCGTGGCCCCGAACACGCCGAGGCGCGCCGCGACCTTCGTTTCCTCGTCCTCGATCCGGTCCGGGATCAGCGTCCAGATCGCCATGCCGATGAAGGACAGGCCGAGCACCCAGCGCAACACCTCCGGGCTCAGTACCGAAGTGATCCAGCCACCGAGCGCGCCGGCCAGACCGTGATTGACCAGCGTCGCACACAGGATGCCGGCGATGATGGGCAGGGGCTTCCTGAAGCGTGCGGCCAGAATGAAGGCCAGCAACTGGGTCTTGTCGCCGATTTCGGCCAGTGCGACCACGCCGGTCGACACGATGAAGGCTTCCATGATGCTGTACGGGTTGTCGGTCCGGGGGCGGGGCGTGACGTTAGCACGAATGGTCGGCCGAGGCCGTACCGCAGCCGGGTTGAACATTTGCGGCTCCGCCGCGTCTGAGTTGCGCTGTTGCTGTCTTCGTTGCGCCTTCGTCTGCCTTTCTTCCCTTCCTTCGCCCGCCATGACCGCGCCCGACATCGAATCCCCCACCGGCCTGACCGTGCTGTACGACGGCGATTGCCCGCTGTGCCGGCGCGAAGTCGGCGTCTACCGGGGCCTGCGCCCGCTGCGGCCGCTGCACTGGGTGGACGTCAGTGACACGCGGGTGCCGCTGCCGGCAGCCGGCGACCGGGCGAGCTATCTGGCGCGTTTTCACGTGCGGCGCGACAGCGGCGAAGTGCTCAGCGGTGCGCGCGCCTTCATCGCGCTGTGGGCGGCCCTGCCCGGCTGGCGCTGGCTGGCCCGCGCCGGCGCGCTGCCGGGCGTCGCCAGCGTGCTCGAAGTCGCCTACCGGAGCTTCCTGCGCGTGCGCCCTTCGATGCAGCGCGTCGCGCGCGCGCTCGACACGCCGGGCGTGCCGGACGACCTGATCGGCGAACTGCGCTCGGACCATGCGGGAGAAACCGGTGCGGTGTGGATCTACCGCGGCATCCTCGCCGTGTCGCGCGATCCGGTCGTGCGCGAATTCGCGCAGCGCCACGGGGTGACCGAGCAGCAGCACCTGGACCGGATTTCGGCGCTGCTGCCACCGTTGCGGCGCAGCGTCCTGCTGCCCGGCTGGCGTGTCGCCGGCTTCCTGACCGGCGCGCTGCCGGCACTGTTCGGCGCGCGTGCGGTATTCGGCACCATCGGCGCAGTGGAAACCTTTGTAGACCGGCATTACCAGCAGCAGATCGACCGTCTGCCCGACGACGGCAACCACCCGGCCTTGCGCGCGCTGCTGGTCGAATGTCAGGCCGATGAATGCGCGCATCGCGACGAAGCGCTGGGTCATGGTGACCTGCCCGACGGCTGGCTGATGCGCAGCTGGTGTGCTCTGGTGGGCAGCGGGTCGGCGTTCGCGGTGACGATTGCGCGGCGGCTCTGAGCGCCCTCGCCGCCCGCGTCAGAGGCGCAGCGCGCCGGCGTAGCCGGTCAGCTCCAGATAGCCGCGTCCGACCGGTCGCCCCGACTGCGATGCGCTGACCGCGCCTTCCCAGTAGATCGCGCCGCTGCTGGCGCGGCTGTCCAGTTCCTGGTCGTCCATCAGGGGCTGCAGCTCGAATCGACGCGACCCGACACGAATGCTCATCGCGACCGGATAGCGGCCGGCGGTGCGCGGACTGAGCCAGGTACGCAGCACGGTGAATTCGATGTCGGCCGGCGCGAACTGCCACTCGCCCCGCGCGTCTCGCAGCGTCGCCGATGCCCACATCGCACGGCCCTCGCCATCGCGCATGCGGAACACCATCAGGGCGCCGCCGTCGTCCATGTTGAGCCCCAGCCAGTCCCAGCCGGTGGCGCCTTCAGGCATCAGCGCGCTCGACCATTCATGGTCCAGCCAGGCGTGGCCACGCACGCGCTGCCGACGGCGACCGATGTCCAGCGTGCCGGCCACCGCGAGCTGCGGCCAGCTCAGATAGTGACTGGCGTGCGCCGGGTCGGCCGCCTTCTGGCTGAAACCGGCGTCGCCCTGCCACAGCACCGGCTGGGTCGGCGTGAAATCGAGTGCATAGCCGAAATCGGCCGCCGCGATGCGCGCCGTCAGATGCTCCGGCGCAGGGTGACGGCGCAGGCTCCAGTCGTCGATGTGTACGTCCAGATCGCTCACCGACGCCTCGGCCAGGCCGAAGCCGGCGCGCGCAATCTTCTGCGCATGCAGCAGACGGCCGCGTGCGGCGTCCGACACCGCGGCATGCGCAAACAGGATCTGGCCCGGTGCGAAACGGCTTGCACTGGCGTCGTGCGCAGGCTGGCGCACGCGGAAGAAGGTGAGCTGGAAGCCGACCGGCGCCGCGCCATCGCGCTCCAGCCAGCCGGTGATGTACCACCACTCGATGCGGTGGCGCGGGTGCGCACCATGGTCGCGCGGCAGCACGAGGGGCGTGCCGCGCACGACCGGGTCGAACTCCGGACCGTGCGCCAGCGCCGGCAGGGCGGCGAGCAGCGGCAGCTTGAGCAGCAGGCGTCGCAGCGGAAGGTCGGCTTGAGGGGACGTCATCCGCCTTGGACGCCCGCCGCGGCAGGGGTTCCGCTGCCGGTCATGCCGCGCCGTGCGCGAGGTACCGCTCCAGCGCGTCCACGACCTGTACCCCGGTATGGTCCGGTCGCACGCTGGCATGGCGCCCGGCCAGCGCCAGCGCGGCCGCTGAGAATGCGGTGTCGTCGATCAACCTGCGCAGCAGCGCCGGGTAGTCGGTGCCGCGGCTGCCCGGCTCGACCATCAACCCGACGCCGGCTTCGACCACGCGGCGACCCACCATGTACTGCTCCATGTGATTGGGCAGCACCAGTTGCACGCATCCGGCCAGCGCGGCCGCGCTGACGGTACCGATGCTGGCGTGCGACAGCACGATGCGCGCCTGCGCGGTCGCCAGGTCCATGCGCACCGGCGCCGGCTCGAATCGGATGTTGGGCGCGCCAAGTTCGCGCGCCGTCGCGGCCGACAGCCCTTTCGCATGCACCACACTGCGCAGCCCGGGCTGGCGCAGGGCCTCCGTCAGCGCCGCGAAATCGGCATGCTCGGGCGACAGATAGGCGAACACGCAGATGCCCTCGCCGCCTCCTTCACCTTCAACCTGTGGCCACTGCGGCTGCGCGCCGGCGTCGGCGACGAAACTCGGGCCGACACGCACCACGCTGTCCGGATAGGCCGGGTAATGCGCCAGTTCCGGCAGCGAAGCCACGATGCACAGCACGTCGGAGAACAAGGCGGTGAGCCGGGGCAGCGCGGGCTGGCCCAGCGCGTCGAGCGCGGCGTTGACCGCACGCAGCACGGTGGCGTCGCTGCCGGCACAGGCAGCGGTATCGGCCGCATCCCAGTAGTGCAACGCCGGGAACACGTCACCGAAGGCCGGCACTTCGAAACCGTTGCCGACGGCGGCCACCGGAAAGCGGCAGGCGCGCGCCGCCAGCATCGCTGTCGGCGCGTGGTCGCACACCAGCAGATCAGGCCGACACAGGTCGAACAGCGTGCGCCAGCCGGACATCAACCCCGCCAGCCCACCCGGATCAAGCCAGCCGGCCGACGCCAGCACGGCCGAAAAATTGACCAGACCGGGCGGTCTGGCCATGCGCGGCAGCCAGATCGGCGACTGCATGACCGAAAATCCCTCGCCAACCACGCGTCCATGCGCACGCGACAGATCCTTCAGCGCGAACACCACCTCATGACCGCGCCGACGCAGGACGCGCGCGGTCAGCAGCATGCGGTCGAGGTGGCCCATGTTGGCACCGAGCTCCCACGCCATCAGCACGCGGCTCATGGCGACAAGCCTGTGCAAGAATCGCGCGTCCGTTCCGACCGCGCGCAGGAGTTTTCCATGGTGTCCGACTCATCCGGCAATGACATGATGCAGGCGCAGAGCATACGGGCGCCGCACGCGCCCTGTCACGCGCCGGGCGGCCGGGCATGAGCGCGCGCCGGGTGGTGCTGTTCGTCACCCACGACCCGTTCTGGCGTCTGGGCGGCGGCGAGCGCACGCGCAATCTGGCGCTGGCCTGGATGCTCGGCCAGTTGTTCGACCTGCACCTGTTCTGCCTTGCGCCGGTTGGCGAGGCCGACCACAAGCGGCTCGCCGCACTGCGCGTGTCCGCCACGCTGCATCCCTGCACCGATGCGGAACCTGCGGCCGCAAGTGCGCAGCTGGCCGATCTGGTCGGCGCGATCGCTGCCCATGCCTGCCTGTTTGCGCGCCTGCGGCTCGACTTTCTGGCAGACGCGCTGCCGCCCGGCGTGCTGCGCATCCTGGATACCCATGATCTGGTCAGCGACAACGTGGCGTCGCGCGCGCGCGCCGGGCTTGAGCCCTGGGGCGGCGTCGATATGTCGTTCGACGAGGAGATGACGCTGCTGGCCCGCTACGATCACGTTCTGCTGATCCAGCAGGATGATGCACGTCGCGTGGCGGCCGCCATCGGACCGCGGGCGCTGTGCGTGCCGCACCCGGTGATGTTCGCCCGCCAGCCGGTGCGGGCACAAGGCCGCGTGCTGGGCTTTGTCGCCAGCGGCTGGCAAGGCAATGTCGACGCACTGGACTGGTTCGCACACGAGGTCTGGCCAGCGCTGGAGGGCGTGACGGCCGAACTGCATGTGTGGGGGTCGGTGTGCCGGGTCTGGGCACCGCCCCCCGGGATGACTGCCATCGCACACGGCTTCGTGGCGGATTACACCGCCATCTGGGGCAGCGTGGACGTCGCCATCAATCCGGTGCGCTGGGGCTCCGGTCTCAAGATCAAGAACGTCGAGGCGCTTGGTCATGGCGTACCGCTGGTCACGACGACCGAAGGCGCGCGCGGACTGGATGACGACGCCGGCCGCTGCTTCCGTGTTGCCGACGATGCGGACGGCTTTGCGCGCCACTGCCGCGAACTGCTGGCCGATGCCGCACTGCGCGAACAGACCGGCGCGCGGGCCCACGACTATGCAGTGCAGCACTTTTCACCGCAACAATGTTTTACACAATTGATTAGCACTCTAATAATTTAACTTCCGTCAGATTTTTTAACACTTCGGTAATACCCGCTCTTCAACCCTCTGATTAGTTGTACATTTATTTCGGGCCTTTTTTTTGCTTACGGGCGTCCACACCTCAAACAACACCGGAGTAGCTCATGGAAGCCAGACTTCCCAACGCAAAAACCATCGCCCTGGCAATCGGTGCTGCATTCAGCGCGCTGTCGCTTCAGGCACAGGCCAATCCGATCTCGGTCGACGCGCGCTACAGCCTCGGCGGCGGCTCGGAAATCACCGAACCGACGCTGACCGGCAGCAATGTTGACTACTACCTCTGGAAAGACACCCCGGGCGGCAACTCCGTGTTCTTCCATACCTACGGGTACGAAAGCGGCGGTCAGGCCAATTTCGGTGCCCGCTCATCCGGTGAAGGCGTCTTCACGGCGTGGAGCCGGGTCAGCTACAGCACGCTGGTGGATGTCACCGGCACCCAGGCCGTGAACTTCGACTTCCGCGTCGACAACACCGAACTGGCTTTCTACAACGCGTTCATCGGCCAGACCGGCAGCACCCGGCTCGAGCTCGTCATCAGCATCGACGGCACCGAGCTGACGCGCGAAGACATCCGCCTGGATCTCGCGGCGACCGGCACGATCACCTGTACCGACGCCGGCAGCGGACAGCTCGACAGCTACATCGAATGCCCGCCTTCTGCACTGGCGAGCATTTCGCAGAACTCGCGTGACTTCTCTGCCGACCTGGGCATCCGCACGAGCGACTTCACGTTGCAGTACGACATCATCGCCACCGTGTCCGGAAACATGCTGGGCGGCACCGAGTGCAGTTCCTACGGCGAATTCGTCGAAGACGGCTATGGCAACGGCGCTGTCCAGTTCGGCAACGTCGTCGAACAGCAACCCCAGTTCGCGGCCGCGACGGTTGATGATGAAGATGTGATCCTGATCCCCGTTTTCGGCTGCAGCCCCGGCCAGGCGATCGCCCGCAGCGGCGACCCCAACAACTTCTCGTTCGCCAATCCCGGCCCGCAGCAACTGGTGATCCCGGCAGACAACGCCTCGCCGTTTGCCATCACGCAGCGCAACGTCGGCAACCCGGTACCCGAACCCTCCAGCATCGCACTCGCCGGACTGGCACTCGCCGGACTGGCTGCTGCGCGACGACGCAAACCCGGCTGATTTCACGACAGCCTTCACACAACGGCACCTGCGGGTGCCGTTGTTGTTTGAGCAGCCGCTACCATGGCATCCATGGCGCGCATTCTTTTCTGCTGGGAACTGGGTGGGGACTACGGTCACCTGTCGCGTCTGCTGCCGATCGCGCTGGCGCTGCGCGAACGTGGACACGAACCGGTGTTCGCCGTGCGCGACCTGCTCGGCGCGGAAGCGCTGCTGCACAGGCATCAGCTGCGCTGGCTGCAGGCGCCGCTGTGGATCGGCCAGGTCACCGGGCTGCCGCCGCCGATCAGCCATGCCGAACTGCTGATGCGCTTCGGCTTCCTGAATACGCGCGCGTTGACCGGCGTCGCGCGGGCCTGGCGCGCGATGATCGACCTCGTGCAACCCGACCTGCTGGTGATGGATCACGCGCCGACGGCGCTGCTCGCGACCCGCGGGCTGGACACCCCGCGCGTCAATCTGGGCGACGGCTTCTGCATTCCACCAGGCGGCCGTCCGATGCCGCCGTTCCGCTGGTGGCAGCAGGAAAACATGAAGCGGGTCGCCGATTCGGAGGCGCATGTGTGGAAAACCGCGAACGAGGTGCTGTTCGCGCTGGACGCGCCACCGCTGGCGAGCCTGTCGGAACTGACCGCCTGCGATGCCTCCCTGATGCTGGGCTTCGCCGAACTCGATCATTACCCCGATCACCCGGGCGCGCACTGGCTCGGACCGCTGTTCAGCCTCGGCCAGGGCAGCGACGTCATCTGGCCCGAGGGCAGCGGCCCGCGCGTGTTTGCCTATCTCAAGCCCGGTTATCCGGCGATCGATGCAGCGCTGGGTGCGCTGGCGAAACTGCCGGCGCGCGTGCTGGCCCATGTGCCGGGCGCCTCGGCGCAGACCGTCGCCACGTTTTCGCGCGGATCGATGCGCGTCAGCGTCGAGCCGCTGGACATGGAAGCCGCCCGGCGGGACTGCGATCTGGCGGTCTGCCATGGCGGCAACGGCACGGTGTCGGCCATGTTGCTGGCCGGCAAACCGCTGGTCGTGCTGCCGTCACAGATGGAACAGGTCATGACCGCCAAACGTCTCGAAACCCTCGGTGTCGCCGCCGTGGTGATGCCCGATGCCGCGGCGGCCATTGCGGCGCTGTTCAGGAAGGCCCTCTCGAACGCAGCCCTCGGTCGGGCCGCGCGCGCCTTCGCGCAGCGTCACACCGGGTACGAACCGCAGCAGACGATCCGGGCAGTCGCCGATCGCTGCGAAACCCTGCTGGAGCCGCACCGATGAGCACGCCGTCCCGCGCACCGTCTCGCTCACCGTCTTTTTCCATCGTCATCTGCAACTACAACTACGCGCAGTTCGTCGGGCAGGCGATCGACAGTGCGCTGGCGCAGCGCTATCCGGCCGACAAGGTCGAGGTGGTTGTCGTGGATGACGGGTCGACCGACGATTCGCTCGCCGTGCTGGCGCGCTACCGCGACCATCCGCAGGTTAAGGTGGTGCAGCAGCCCAACCGCGGCCAGACCGCCGCCTTCGACGCCGGCGTGCGCGCCGCCACCGGCGAACTGGTGTGCCTGCTCGATTCCGATGACCTGTGCCTGCCGGACAAGCTGGCGGGCGTGGCGGCCTGGATCGCCGCGAAGGCGATCGACACCGAGCGGCTGTTCCTGTGCCACGACCTCATCCTGCGCGACGAACGCACCGGCGAATCGGCGCTCGACACCTGGTTCCAGATCGTCGGCATCGACAAGCTGGACGACATCTACGATCTCGATGGCCGGCCGATGTTCTTCCCGTTCTCGGTGCCGACCGGGCTGGTGTTCGGACGCACGCTGGTCACCGAGTGCCTGGCCGCGATTCCGGCCTGGGCGTTTCCGCGCGGTGCCGACGGTGCGCTGTGCCCGGCGGCGCTGATCAGGAGCGGCTGCGTTCACTACCTGCGCCAGAGCCTGGGCATCTACCGCATCCATTCGGCCAACGAATTCGGCAGCCTGCGCAACGGCCGCTATGCGCCACGCATCGATCTGCGAGACCGCACGCCGCGCCAGCTGCACTTTCTCGACCAGTGGGTGGACATGGCCGATCTGGAACCGGCGCACCACGCGCGTGCCCGCAGCTACTTCCGGCGCTGGGAAAAACTGCAGCGCATGCCGACCGGCGACCGCGGCGTCGCGGCGGCGCGCATCAGCATCGCGCTGATCGGTCGCGGCGACGCCGCCGGCGTGTCGGCGAGCGTCGCTTCGGCACTCGACCAGCGGCATCCGGCCTGCGAGGTGCTGCTGCCCGCCGCGCTGCCCTGTCCGGCAACGCCCGACGGCGCAGACATCCGCCGTTACGACGACGGCCCGGATGAGACTGACGCCCTGACGCGCCTCATCGCGGCCGCGCAGGCGGCCTCCGGTGAATCCATCGTGTTCCTGCCGGTGGGTGACCGCCTGGACCGCGATTTCGTCGAACGCCATCTGTTCTATCGCCAGTACGGCGCGCTGGTCGGCGTGACCTGCAGCGACGTACGGCTCATCACACCAGGCGGCGAACTGGTGCATCAGAACGCATTCGCGCAAAGCGGCGCCTGGGCGCAGGCGGTGCAGCAGATTCCGCCGTTCGCGACCGGGCTGAGTCAGTGGGTTGCACCACCGCTGGCGGCCTGCATGTTCCGGCGCGACCTGCTGGTCGAACTGGCCGGTGCGCCGGACGGCCAGCCGTGGCCGGCGGACATGGGCGAAGCGGGTGGCTGGTGGCCGGTGCAGCTGGCGCTGCACACGTCAGGCCTGCTGCGCTTTCGGGAAACGCTGTGCAGCGTGCGGCTGGCCAGCGGCACGCAGGCGAGCTACGGCTGGCTGTCGGCGCCGCACACACCGGACGGACGGGTGATCGAACCGGCGGTCGCCGGCGTCACCGACTGGCTGCGCCGCTGGCATGCCGGACATCGGGGCACGCTCGCGGCGCGTTTGCCGGACGCCTGGCAGCAGCGGTTTCCGGCCTGGCTGGACGCCCAGCGTGGCTGATCAGCGCTCGACGAAAGCCCGCTCGATCACGTAATCGCCCGGTTCGCCGACGCCCGGCGACACGACGAAGCCGCGAGCGTCGAGCAGGTCGGCGGTGTCCTTGTTCATGCTCGGGCTGCCGCAGATCATCGCGCGGTCGGTGTCCGGATTCAGCGGCGGCAGACCGAGGTCGTCGGTCATCTTGTTGCTGATGATCAGATCGGTCAGCCGGCCGCGGTTGCGGTAGGGCTCGCGCGTGACACTCGGGTAGTACAGCAGCTTGTCGCGCACGAATTCGCCGAGGAATTCGTCGTCCGGCAGTTCGCGCTCGATGTAGTCCTGATAGGCCAGTTCGTTCACATGGCGCACACCGTGGAACAGGATCACCTTGTCGAAGCGCTCGTAGGCTTCCGGATCGCGGATCAGGCTCAGGAAGGGAGCCAGCCCGGTGCCGGTGCCGAACAGGTAAAGATGCCTGCCGGGCTTGAGGTCGTCGAGCACCAGCGTGCCGGTCGGCTTGCGCCCGACCAGGATTTCATCGCCTTCCTTCAGATGCTGCAGGCGCGACGTCAGCGGACCGTCCGGCACCTTGATGCTGAAGAACTCGAGATGCTCTTCGTAGTTGGCGCTGGCGATGCTGTAGGCGCGCAGCAGCGGCTTGCCGCCGGTGTCCAGCCCGATCATGACGAAATGACCGTTGCGGAAGCGCAGGCTCGGGTCCCGCGTGGTCTTGAAGCTGAACAGCGTGTCGTTCCAGTGATGCACGCTGAGGACTTTTTCGGGTGCGACGGTGGCCATGGCAAGAACCGGATTCGTTGAACAGTCTGCTTTATAGCGAGTTCATCGCATATAACTCAAGAGGCGAACAACCAATGATTCGATAACCAAAGGTTATCCGCCTCGGTGATGGAACCGCGGGCGGCCGCATCACCTCATCCGCGCAGCGCCGTTGCGATCTCTGCGAAGGTCGCGGCGACCTCGACCGAATTCAACGGCATGCCGAGCTGGCGCTCGACCTGCGCCGCAGAGAAGATGCCTCGGATGCGCGGCGGTGCGCCGCGTGTCGCGGCCTCGACCGCCAGCAGGTAGGCATGACCGTAGTGCTGCAGCGCCGCCACGACGCTGCCTACGGTGGCGCGCCCGAGCGCCTCGAAATCCACCGCGTCGATGTCACTCAGCGCCTGCATCACATGCTTCACCGTCAGCTCGGTACGGGTCAGACCCTGCGCCTGTATCAACCGGATCGGCTTGCTACCCTGCAGGTCGGACAGCGTGACGATGCCATCCACGCAGGGCATGTCGCTGATGACGAACAGCATGCGGACGCCGCTTTCGCGCATCCGCTGCTCGGCCGCGTCGAGCGAGACCTGCGGGCCGATGCAGGCGGCGCGCACGCTGGCCAGATCGGTCATGACGGCGGTCGCGGGGCTGTCCAGCGACACGCGGGCCGCCTCGGGCGGCGTGGCCTGGGCGATGCAGGTGCCTTCGGCGAAACGGTAAGTCGACAATGCGGGATGTGACATGGCGAATCTCCTTTTCCTGTCAGGCGATCGGTTCGGTATGCGACTGACGCGCGACGCTGAGGTCGCGATGAACGTGTCGCATACGCACTCCTGACTGTAGACCGCCAACCGGGTTCCGGCTCTGCCGGCCGCCTGGCGACAGCCGGCTTACATTCATGAATTTCCCGACAACCAGCTGAAGAACGGACCGAAACACACGGCCACGGACAGGTTCGCACCGGCCCAGCGCCGCGCCGCGGCCGACATCGCGCGACGCGCGTCCACGTCATCGAGCAGCCGGAGACAGGCGCCGGCAAAGACGGCGGGATCGTCGGCCAGCAGGAAGGCCTCGCCAGCGAGATGTTCAATGCCGCGCGCGCCTTCGCGCGTGGTGACCAGCGGCAGGCCCGATGCCAGTGCCTCGACCGTCTTGATCTTCAGGCCGGAGCCCCAGCGCACCGGATTGATTGCCACGTCGACCTCGGCCCACAGCGCTTCGGGCGCCGGCACGAAACCGCATGCGCGCACCCCCGCGGGCAGGGGCAGCGGCAGCAGCGCCGACAGCGGGCCGGCCAGCTGCAGCTCGACCCGGTGCGTGGCCAGCTGCGGCCATACCTCGCCGAAAAACCACTGCACACCATGTCGATTGGCCGGTGAAGGACTGGCCGCACAGCCGAGCACGCGTGACGCCGGGCGCACCGGCTGCGCCGGCAGTTCGACCGGATGCGGCACGCACAGCGCCCGTTCGCCGAGCACGGCGGCGACCCGCGCATGATCGTCGGGCTGGATCAGCAGCACCCGGTCGTAACGGCGCAGGAAGGCGATCTCGCGTTCGAAACCGAGCGGCTCATCGACCGGCACGCCAAGGTGCCGGCGCGACGCGGCGTTGTCGCTGACCAGATCGTGGGTGTCGATCACCAGCCGGGTGCCGGCGGGCACTGCCTGGCGCAGGAAATCCAGTTGCAGGCGCGACAGCAGCACGACATCGGGCCGAAGCTGCCCGCACAGCTGTCGCACGGCCGCCAGCAGCGCTTCACGCGCCGGCTTTTCGCGGCCGCCATGCGCCAGCCGGTAGCGGTGCGGGCTCGCCGCCACCGCGGCTGACGCGTCGGAATCGGCGGCTTCGAGAAAGAAAACCGTCAGTTCGCACACGCCAGCCAGCGCCTCGACCAATGTGCGCGTACGGGTGGCCTCGCCGTTGCCGGCGCGCCAGTAGCGGCTGCGGGTCACGAACAGCACGCGCGGTCGGGTCATCAACATGCGGGCCGGCAGGCCGGGGGACGGATAGAATCCCGCTTTTACCCGATTTCCAGCAGGAGCCGCCATGCCCGCCTACCGCTCACGTACTTCCACCCACGGCCGCAACATGGCCGGCGCCCGCGCGCTGTGGCGCGCCACCGGCATGAAGGACGGCGATTTCGGCAAGCCCATCATCGCCATTTCGAACAGCTTCACGCAGTTCGTGCCGGGCCATGTGCATCTGAAGGATCTGGGCCAGATGGTCGCCCGCGAGATCGAGAAGGCCGGCGGCGTGGCGAAGGAATTCAACACCATCGCGGTCGACGACGGCATCGCGATGGGTCACGGCGGCATGCTGTATTCGCTGCCCAGCCGCGAACTGATCGCCGACAGCGTCGAATACATGGCGAATGCGCACTGCGCCGACGCACTTGTGTGCATTTCGAACTGCGACAAGATCACCCCGGGCATGCTGATGGCGGCGCTGCGCCTGAACATCCCGACCGTGTTCGTGTCCGGCGGGCCGATGGAAGCGGGCAAGGTCGTGCTGTCCAACCCCGGCGGCATGAAGATCATCGCGGTCGATCTGGTCGATGCCATGGTCAAGGGCGCCGACAGCAACTGCTCGGACGAGGAGTCCGACGCCTACGAGCGCAGTGCCTGTCCGACCTGCGGATCGTGCTCCGGCATGTTCACCGCCAATTCGATGAACTGCCTGACCGAGGCGCTCGGCCTGTCGCTGCCGGGCAACGGCTCGACGCTCGCCACGCACGCCGACCGCAAGGCGCTGTTCCTGCGCGCCGGCCAGCTGGCGGTGGAGCTGTGCCGAAAGTACTACGAGAACGACGACGAATCGGTGCTGCCGCGCTCGATCGCCAGCTTCAAGGCATTCGAGAACGCGATGACGCTCGACGTGTCGATGGGCGGCTCGACCAACACCGTGCTGCACTTGCTGGCCGCGGCACACGAAGCCGGTGTCGATTTCACGATGGCCGACATCGACCGCATTTCGCGCGGCGTACCCTGCCTGTCCAAGGTCGCGCCGGCCAAGTCCGACGTGCATATGGAAGATGTGCATCGCGCCGGCGGCATCATGGCCATCCTCGGCGAGCTGGACCGCGCGGGGCTGATACACCGCGACCTGCCGACGGTGCACAGCGCCACCTTGGGCGAAGCACTCGACAAGTACGACATCGTGCGCACCGAAGACGAAGCGGTGCGCACCTTCTACCGCGCGGCTCCCGGCGGCATCCCGACCCAGGTCGCGTTCTCGCAGGACCGCCGCTACCCGACGCTCGACCTCGACCGCGAAAACGGCGTCATCCGCAACAAGGCGCATGCCTTCAGCCAGGACGGCGGCCTCGCCGTGCTGTACGGCAACATCGCCGAGCGCGGCTGCATCGTGAAGACGGCCGGCGTCGATGACTCGATCCTGAAGTTCTCGGGCACCGCCCGGGTGTACGAAAGCCAGGACGATGCGGTGACCGGCATCCTCGGCGACGAGGTGAAGCCGGGCGAAGTGGTCGTGATCCGCTACGAAGGCCCCAAGGGCGGCCCCGGCATGCAGGAAATGCTTTACCCGACGACCTATCTGAAGTCGAAGGACCTGGGCAAGGCGTGCGCGCTGCTGACCGACGGCCGCTTCTCGGGCGGCACCTCCGGCCTGTCGATCGGCCATGCCTCACCGGAAGCGGCGCAGGGCGGCCTGATCGCGCTGGTGAAGGACGGTGACGTGATCGAGATCGACATTCCGAACCGCACCATCCATCTGGTCATCGCAGACGACGAACTGGCGCATCGCCGGGCGGCGGAAGAGGCGCGTGGCGCCGACGCGTGGACGCCAAGGAACCGTGATCGCGTGGTGTCGCAGGCGCTGCAGGCCTATGCGCTGATGACCACCAGCGCCGATACCGGCGCGGTACGCGATCTGACGCAGTTGCGCCGTCCGTAAGGCCGGCTTGCCGTCGCACCGGTCTTGACCGCGCCGCATTCTGCCGGCCGCATCGCCGCGCTGACCGCGCTGGCGATGTTCGCCTTCGCCGCCAATTCGGTGCTGAACCGGCTGGCGCTGGCCGATACGGCGATTGATGCCGCCAGCTTCACGCTGATCCGCCTGGCCGCGGGTGCGCTGGTGCTGTGGGCGCTGGTGCGCCGCCAGTCGGGCAGCCGGCTGGCCGGCGACTGGCCGGGTGCGTGTGCGCTGTTCATCTATGCCGCCGCGTTCTCCTTCGCCTATCGCGCGCTGTCGACCGGCACCGGTGCACTGCTGCTGTTCGGCACGGTGCAGGTGAGCATGATTGCCGCCGGACTGTTCAAGGGCGAGCGCTTCCGGCCGCTGCAGATCGCCGGCTTCGGCGTCGCACTGGGCGGGCTGGGCGTGCTGCTGGCGCCCGGCGTCAGCGCACCACCGGTCGATGCGGCCCTGCTGATGGCGCTGGCCGGAATGGCCTGGGCTGTGTACTCGCTGCGCGGGCGCCACGCACGCGGCACGCCGCTCGCCATGACGGCCGGCAATTTCGTGCGTGCCGTGCCGCTGGCGATCGGCTTGTCGATGGTGTCGGCCGCCGACGCCCGGATCGATATGGCGGGCGTGCTGTACGCCGTGCTGTCGGGCGCGCTGGCATCGGGCGTCGGCTACGCCATCTGGTACAGCGCGCTGCGCGGGCTGACGGCGACGCAGGCCGCCACGGTGCAGTTGAGCGTGCCGGTGATCGCCGCGCTCGGTGGTGCGCTGCTGCTGGCCGAGCCGCTGACCGCGCGGCTGGCGCTGGCGTCTGCCGCCACGCTGGGCGGCATCGCGCTGGTCGTGACCACCCGCCGCTGAACCCTGCCGCTTGCCCGCCTCCACGCCACCCAGCCGACTGTTACATCCCCTTGCGAGGCTTTTTGATGCCTTGCAGCAAGCCGGGGCGGCCGCTCGGGTAAAATCGCGGCCCATGACACCTTCCGCGCAGCACGATGACGGCCCGCACGCCGACGGTTTTTCGTGGCCGGTGCGCGTCTACTACGAAGACACCGACAGTTACGGTGTCGTCTACTACGCAAACTATTTCCGCTTTCTCGAACGCGCACGCACCGAATGGCTGCGCGCGCTCGGCTTCGATCAGGTCGACATGACGGCGCAGGGCCACGGCTTCGTCGTGCGCTCGGTCACCGGCGAATACCTGAAGCCGGCGCATTTCAATGACGCGCTCGAGGTGCGCAGCACGATCGCCGGCGTCAGCCGGGTCGCCATCGACTTCGCGCAGCGGCTGTACCGCGGCGACACGCTGCTGTTCGACGGTCTGGTGCGGGTGATCTGCATCGATCCGGCGCGCGGCCGTCCGGTGTCGATCCCGCCTGCACTGCGCGCGCGGCTCGTCCCTTCATCCCCGCCCCCTCTTCTGCCCCCGCTCACGAACTGACCATGAACCTATCAGAAGACCTCTCGATCATTTCGCTCATCATGAACGCCAGCCTGCTGGTCAAGCTGGTGATGGCGCTGCTGATCGGCATTTCGTTCATGAGCTGGTACTGGATTTTCCGCAAATCCTTCGCCATCCGCGGCGCACGCAGCCGCACCGACAAGTTCGAGCTGGAGTTCTGGTCCGGCGGCGACCTGAACGCGCTGTTCCAGAGCGCGGCCAACGATCGGCACAACGCCGGCGGCATGGAACGCATCTTCGAAGCCGGCTACCGGGAATTCATCAAGCTGCGCGGGCGGCAGAACATCGACACCGCTACCGCGGTCGATGGCGCCCGGCGCGCCATGCGCGCGACCTATCAGCGCGAGGTCGACGAACTCGAATCTCACCTCGCCTTTCTCGCCTCGACCGGCTCGGTCAGCCCCTACATCGGCCTGTTCGGCACGGTGTGGGGCATCATGAACGCCTTCCGCGGCCTGTCGAACGTCGGTCAGGCGACGCTGGCCCAGGTCGCCCCGGGCATCGCCGAAGCGCTGGTGGCGACCGCGATCGGCCTGTTTGCGGCAATTCCGGCGGTGGTCGCGTACAACCGCTTCGCGCACGACATCGACCGCATTTCCATCCGCTGGGAAAGCTTCATGGAAGAGTTCTCCAACATCCTGCAGCGCCAGGGCCCCGGTAAGGCGCAATGAGAAGACAGCGCCGCCTGATGAACCAGATCAACGTCGTGCCGTACATCGACGTGATGCTTGTACTGCTCGTCATCTTCATGGTGGCGCCGCAGGCCACGCCCACCGGCAGCATCGAACTGCCCAGCGTCGGTCAGGCGTCGCAGACCCCGGCGCAGCCGATCGAAGTCATCGTGAAAGCCGACGGCAAGCTGGCGCTGCGCGACCGCGACCAGGGCGGCAAGGAACAAACGATCACGCGCGATGCACTGGTCACGCGCATCCGCGACCTGCAGGGCGCCAGACCCGACCGCGCCGTGGTGGTGGCCGGCGACAAGGCGGCACGCTACGAAGAAATACTGAAGGTGATGGACACGCTGCAAGGCAATGGCATCACCCGCATCGGCCTGCTGGTGCACACCGGCCAGACTGCGAAACCGGCCCGCTGATGCGCGAGCACGCACTCAAACGCCCGGAACCCGGCAAATGGCAGTCGGCCGTGCTGGCCGCCGGCATGCATCTGCTGCTCGGCCTGTTCCTGTTCTACAGCGTGCGCTGGCAGACCAGCAAACCGGCTGCGGTGCAGGTGGAACTGATCAGCAGCATGCCGACGGTGGAGGCTCCGGTGCGTCTGCCGCCGCCGCCCGAGCCGGTAGTCGAGAAGCGGCCGGAACCGGTGGTCGAGCCGCCGCCCCCGCCGCCGCCGCCCAAGCCGGACATCGCGTTCAAGGAACCTCCGAAGCCGAAACCGGTTCCCAAGGTTGAGCCGAAGCCCGAACCCAAGCCGGAGCCCAAGCCGAAACCCGAACCGAAACCGGTCGAGAAGAAGCCCGACGTGAAGCCGCCGCCGGACATGCGGCGCGAGATCGAAGCGCAGGACAGAATGTTCAAGGAAGCCATGGCCCGCGAGAGCGCCGAACAGGCCAAGCGCGAGGCTTCGCGAGAAGCGGACCTGATCGCGCAGGCCGCCGCGGAAGGCGCGCGCAGGAACGCTGCAAGCGCATGGGGAGACAAGATCAGCGCCAAGATACGCAGCAACATCGTGCTGCCGCCGGGCGCCACCGGCAACCCGGAAGCGCTGGTCGCCATCGCGCTGCTGCCGGACGGTTCGGTGGTCGGCGAACCGCGCATGAAAAGATCAACCGGAAATCCGGCGCTCGATGACGCGATACTGCGTGCCATCGTGAAGTCGTCACCGCTGCCGAAGCCGGACGATCCGTCGGTCTTCGTGCGCAACCTGGATCTGGTGTTCCGGCCGCTGGGACAGTAGCCGCCGCCGCACCACCTCTCATCGAAAGGATCAGATGTTCAAGATATTCAGACTGATGGCCACCACGCTGCTGCTGGCAGCAACCGCCGCCCAGGCGCAGCTCACGGTCGAGATCACCGGCGCCGGCGCCAACCGCATTCCGGTCGCGATCGCCAACTTTGCCGGCGACGGCCTGCTGCCGCAGGCGCTGACCGGTGTCGTGCGCGCCGATCTGGAGCGCAGCGGCCTGTTCAAGCTGGTCGATCCGGGCACCACGCCGGTGCCGGAGAACGCGGCCATCGACCTGAACCAGTGGAAGGACCGCGGCGCCGACGCGCTGGCACTGGCCAGCATCCTGCCGGCGCCGGGCGGCCGCTACGAAGTGCGCATGCGTCTTTATGACATCGCACGGCAGAACAAGCCGGACGGCATGATTTTCCTTTTCGGTGCAGCGACCGTGCGCGAAACGGGCCACCGCATCGCCGACTTCATCCACGAAAAGCTGACCGGCGAGCGCGGCGTCTATTCGACCCGCATCGCCTACGTGGTGAAGACCGGCAAGAGCTACGAACTGAAGGTGGACGACGCCGACGGCCAGAACCCGCGCACCGCGCTGCGCTCGAGCGAGCCCATCATCTCGCCCGCCTGGTCGCCGGACGGCACGCGGCTGGCGTATGTGTCGTTCCAGGCCAAGAAGCCCATCATCTACGTGCATTCGCTGGCAACCGGCACGCAGACCGTCGTGGCCAATTTCAAGGGCTCGAATTCGGCGCCCGCCTGGTCACCCGACGGCAAGCGGCTGGCCGTGGTGCTGACCAAGGACGGCAGTTCGCAGATCTACAGCATCAACGCCGACGGCAGCGGGCTGACCCGCGTGGCCGGTTCGACCACCATCGACACCGAGCCGCAGTTCTCGCCCGACGGCCAGCACCTCTACTTCACGTCCGACCGCGGCGGCAGCCCGCAGATCTACCGCGTCGCGGCCACCGGCGGCACCGCCGAGCGCGTCACCTTCGAAGGCAGCTACAACGTGTCGCCCCGGCTGTCGCCGGACGGCAAGATGCTCGCCTACGTGTCGCGCAACGGCGGCCGGTTCCAGGTCACCGTGATGGACCTGGCCAGCCGGCAGATCCAGATCCTCACCGATTCGTCGCGCGACGAATCGCCGTCCTTCGCACCCAACAGCCGCACCATCCTGTATGCATCGGAAGTGGGCGGGCGCGGCGTGCTGTCGGCAGTATCGTCAGATGGCCGCGTGAAGCAGAAACTGTCCGGACAGGCCGGCGGCGATGTCCGCGAACCGGCCTGGGGACCGTTCAACCAGCCCTGACGCCGCACAGACCAACCTTCGAAATCACGTCACACTCCTCGTTCCGACCACAAGAAAGGCCTCCGCCATGCAAACGTCCGCCAGCAAGATCGCCATCGCCACCCTGACCCTTGCTCTGCTCGCCGGCTGCTCGTCATCCGGTCCGGAGCAACCCGCCGCCCCGACCGAAAGCAAGACGCCGGTTGCGCCCGCCAGCCCGAGCGGCACGCCGGTCGCCCCGCCCGCCGTCAGCGGCAAGACCATGACGCCGGAAGAGGCGCTGATGGCGTCGCTGAAGGACCCGAACAGCCCGCTGTCCAAACGCATCATCTACTTCGACTACGACAGCTACGCCATCAAGGACAGCTACGCCAGCCTGGTCTCGGCGCACGCCAAGGTGCTGGTCGCCAATCCGAAGCTGAAGATGCTGATCCAGGGCAACACCGACGAACGCGGTTCGCGCGAATACAACCTGGCACTCGGCCAGAAGCGTGCCGAAGCGGTCAAGCGCGCGCTGATGCTGCTGGGCGTGCAGGAAGCGCAGATCGAGTCGGTCAGCCTGGGCGAAGAAAAGCCGCGCATGGAAGGCAGCGACGAAGCCGCCTACGCCGAGAACCGCCGCTCGGAAATGCTCTATTCGGGTGAGTTCTGATGTTGGCCCGTCGCGGCATCGCGACGGCGCTGGCCATGTTGTCCATCGGCAGCGCCCCGGCGTGGGCGCTGTTCGATGACGACGTGGCGCGCCAGCGGATCGAAGCGCTCAAGCTTGAATCCACTACCCGGCTGGGCAAGCTCGATGCGCAGGTGGAACAATCGCAGCGCGTGCAGCTCGACCTGAACAACCAGATCGAAGCCCTGCGCGCCGAAATCGCCAAGCTGCGCGGCCAGAACGAGGTGCTGACCTACGAACTGGAAGCCGCCACCAAACGGCAGAAGGATTTCTACCTCGATCTGGACAACCGCCTGCGTGCGCTCGAAGCCGCTCCGGCAGCCGCGGCGGCGGCGGCACCGGCCGCCGATCCGGCGGCTGAGGCGCGCGACTACGAAGCAGCGCTCAATCTGCTCAAGGGTGGCAAGTTTGCCGACGCGCAAGCGGCGTTCGAAGCCTTCATCACCACCTGGCCGCAGAGCAGCTTCCAGCCTGCGGCGCACTACTGGGCCGCCAGTTCGGGATTCCAGGCCAAGAATTACCCGCGTGCCGCCGAGCTTTACCAGGCCGTGCACGCGCAGTGGCCGTCCGACGTGCGCGCACCCGAGGCCCTGCTCGGTCTGGCCAACACGCAGCAGGTCCAGGGCGACACCAAGGGCGCGAAGAAGACGCTGGACACCGTGGTGGCCGAATACGGCAGCACGCCGGCGGCCGACGTCGCGCGTCAGCGCCTGAAGCAACTGGCCCCGCCGCCGAAGAAGAAGTAGGAAGGGACGCGCGCAATGGGCAGTGGGGTTTCTTCGCGGCCGGCCGTCGTGCTGCTGTCGGGCGGCCTCGACTCGGCCACCGTGCTGGCGATGGCGCGTGCACAGGGGCACGACTGCCATTGCCTGTCGGTCGATTACGGCCAGCGCCACCGCGCGGAACTGGTGGCGGCCACGCGCGTGGCAAAGGCGCTGGGTGCTGCCAGCCACCGGACGCTGACGCTCGACCTGCGTGCCTTCGGCGGTTCGGCGCTGACCGACAGCGCGATCGACGTGCCGGTCGACGGCGTCGCGCCCGGCATCCCGGTCACCTATGTGCCGGCGCGCAACACCATCATGCTGTCACTGGCGCTGGCCTGGGCCGAAGTGCTCGGCGCGCAGGACATTCACTGCGGCGTCAACGCAGTCGACTACTCCGGCTACCCCGACTGCAGGCCGGAATACATCAAGGCCTTCGAAGCGATGGCCAATCTGGCCACGAAGGCTGCGGTGGAAGGCGCCCGACTGACCGTGCACGCACCGCTGATTGCATTGACCAAGGCGGGTATCATCCGCGCTGGCGCAGATCTGGGTGTCGATTACGGTCTCACCGTGTCGTGCTACCAGGCCGACGACGCGGGCCGCGCCTGCGGCGTGTGCGATTCGTGCCGGCTGCGCCGTGAAGGCTTCGCTGCCGCGGGCATCGCGGACCCGACGCCGTACAGATAGCGCCCCGTGCGAGGGGCCGACAACCGGACCCGAACACGATGGACCTCAACATCCACACCGAAACACTGGCCGCCGTGCTCGGGCTGTCGATCGCGCTCGGCGCGCTGACCTCGCGCACCAATTTCTGCACCATGGGCGCGGTGTCCGACTGGATCAACATCGGCGATCTCGGCCGCATGCGCTCGTGGATGCTCGCCATCGCCACCGCGATGGCCGGCCTGGTCGGCATGGAATCGGCCGGCATCATCGACCTGAGCACCACCTATCCGCCCTACCGCAGCGCGCAGTTCGCCTGGCTGCGCTATCTGGTCGGCGGCCTGCTGTTCGGCGTCGGCATGACGCTGGCCAGCGGCTGCGGCAACAAGACACTGGTGCGCATCGGCGGCGGCAATCTCAAGTCGGTGTTCGTGCTGGCGGTCGGTGCGCTGTTCGCCTACCTGATGATCTTCACCGAGTTCTACGCGCTGGCCTTCGGCTGGATGGGCAGCTTGACGCTGTCGCTCGAGGCGCGCGGCATCGACTCGCAGGCGCTCGGCTCGGTCATCGCCGGCACCGTCGGTGGCGACGCCGCCACGCTCAACCGCGCGCTGGCCTGGCTGATCGCCGGCGCGCTCGCCGTCTGGGCCTTCGCGAATGCCGAGTTCCGGCGTGACCGGGACAACATCGCCGGCGGCATCGGCTTCGGTCTGGCCGTGCTGGCCGGCTGGTGGCTCACCGCCGGCCCGCGCGCCGCGGCATGGAAGGAGTGGGCCGAATTCGCCGACGTGCTGCCCAGCCGCGTCGAGGCGCAGTCCTACACCTTCGTCGGCCCGATGGCCGACAGCGCGCGCTACCTGCTCGACCCGACCAACACCGCCCTGCTCAACTTCGGCGTCATGGCACTGGTCGGCGTCATCGTCGGCGCCTTCCTGTACGCCATCGTGGCCGGCAAATTCCGCATCGAGTGGTTCCGCAGCAGCGCCGACCTGGTGCGGCACGGCATCGGTGGGGCGCTGATGGCCATCGGCGGCGTGCTGGCCTCCGGCTGCAGCGTGGGCCAGGGCATCACCGGCGTATCGACGCTGGCGCTCGGCTCCGCCATCGCGCTGCTGGCCATCATCGCCGGCTCGGCGCTGACCATGAAGGCCTCGATGTGGTGGCTGATGCGCGAGTAACCGGCACACGCCTGCACGCCGCCGATGCCGGAAAGCCTTGACGCATCAAAACCCGCTTCCTATAATCCGCCCTCTTCGCAAGGCGAGGGTCGGTAGCTCAGTCGGTAGAGCAGCGGACTTTTAATCCGTTGGTCGCGAGTTCGAGTCTCGCCCGACCCACCACCAGGTGGGCCGAAAAACAGGTATTGCGAACCAGTTTCGGGTTGTTAGCTCAGTTGGTAGAGCAGCGGACTCTTAATCCGTAGGTCGAGTGTTCGAGCCACTCACAACCCACCAGTAAAATCAGTAAGTTAGGCCAGTTCTTCGGAACTGGCCTTTTTGTTTTCTGGGCCTGAGTAGCCACGGCGTAGCCAGTTTCAATCAACCAAACTGGGCGGCGTCACCCGCGAAACTCGTGAGCTCGATGTATCGACAAGTAAGGCAGGTGTGCCGTCTGGAGGTCTCGAAGCATCCAATCTTGAGAGATCCCAAGTTGCACATGTGCTAACTCCGGCAATTCCGCAGAGATGCTGACGTGTCCCTTGGCAGAAAACGAAATCCACCCCCATCGAACAGCGCGTCGATGTGCGGCGTGTCAAACGACATCAGGAATTGACCCCTGTTGTTGATCAATCGTTTTGGGTTTCGGTGTTTGCGCTGAGCCCGTAGCTGTCGCCGCGGATCGTGATGACATGGCTGTGGTGGCGTAGTCGATCGAGGATTGCGGTGGCCACCACCGCATCACCGAACACGCCGCCCCACTCGGCCACGCATCGACTTTTGTGAAAGCCCCACCCCTTCCATAACAGAATATTCTTGAAAGTACTTTTTTATCACATGCTTGCATCTAATAAGACAGGCTTAAATTTTCAGTAAAAATACCCCTTTTTCCTGAAGTTCATACGCGTGCTGATATCACCCGGCTGGACAACGCATTAATCTTTAGATTCATTTGGCATTGAAGGTGGCGCGGGATTGGCGATGGCGTAAGAAAATCTTGAGGCGACTGACACATCCTCCACAGGAGTAAGATGCGAACTGGAGGTTTCCACCAGTTCTTGCATTCACGCCACTACAAAATGCAAATGAGGATGGCTTTGAACACAGCTAATGCACACCACTTTTCCGGACATGAGACGTTTCCTCTCCGGCAAATGTGGCTAAAAAAGGTTTTTGATCAATCGGTTGCGGGCTATCGCGTTCCAAAAGCAGCGTTCTCCGATGAGAGCGCTATCGCAGCTTTTGGTGTCGGCAAAAACATGGTCAGCTCTATCCGCCACTGGGCACTAGCCTGCGATGTTTTACGTGACTCTAGTGACTCTCGATTTTTCGACCTATCTCCTGTCGCTATCGAGGTCCTTTGCGATGGGGGCTTGGACCCGTATGCCGAAAGCCCAACAACCGCTTGGCATGCGCACTGGTGGCTCGCAGGAAAGGGAAACAGAGCCACGACCTGGAGTTGGCTTTTCAATCATGTGACCTCACCAACCTTTACGCGACAGGAGCTCGAATCACCTTTGGAAAATTTCGCGCGCAAGCACGACCCAAAGCGACGGCTGTCGGCTTCCACCCTGTCACGTGATTTGGACACGTGCCTACGCAGCTACGCGCCGCGCTTTGCCGGTGGCTCGCCGGAAGACTTTGCTGAACCGCTGCTGGGCGAGCTCGGTTTGATCCAAGAAATACACAAAGGCCAATACGCATTCCGAAGAGGCCCAAAGGCCACTCTTCACAACGCCCTTTTCGCCTATGCACTATTGGACTACTGGGAGAGATCGGAAGTCAGCATGAGCTCAATGGCATTTGAAACCATTGCGTACGGCGAGGGCTCACCGGGACGTGTATTCAAACTTGATGAAAATTCCATCGCTGAACGGCTGATGGGGCTGAACGATCTCACAAGTGGCTTTTTGGCATGGACGGACACGGCGGGTCTGCGCCAAGTGCATAAGCAAGCAGGAGACTCCAATGAAATGCGTCTAAATATGATTCGTAGAGCATATGACTGACGACAAAGGCCAATCTCTCTCAGACTTCGTCCACATTGCACGCCATTACCAACGCTCAATACGCGTGGACGCGGACTTGGGCCGTCTCGACGCCTTGGCAGGCTACATCTGCCACTCCACCGCGACCTCCATCTTGGAGAACATGGCTCGGCAGTTAACGGAAACCAACCAACGTTCATTCACTTGGACCGGCCCTTTCGGCGGAGGGAAGTCATCGCTTGCCGTGGCTCTAGCGAGCGCGTTGCATCCTGACAAGAAGCTGCGGACCCACGCACGAAACGTACTCAAGCTCAGCGCGATGCCCGCCTTTGAAAAGGCATTCCCGACCCGCGACGGATGGCTTGTGTTACCCGTGGTAGGCAGGCGCGGAAATGTAGTCGCCGACCTGAACACCGCGCTGCGCAAAGCCAAGGGCAAGGGCACCGACAACCGCAAAGTATCCTCAAGCAGCTTGATCAATGAGCTGTGTCAAACCGCCGAGGATCGCTCGCAAGACGGCGTACTGGTTATCCTTGACGAGATGGGTAAGTTTCTAGAGGCTTCGGCCTTGGGATACGGAGACGATGTCTTCTTCTTCCAAGAACTTGCCGAAGCTGCAGCACGTGCCAATGGCAGGCTAGTGATCGTTGGCGTACTGCACCAATCGTTCGCCCAATACGGAGCGCGTCTGGGCACCGAGACCCGTGACGAGTGGGCCAAGATTCAAGGCCGATACATCGACCTGCCCTTTGTCGCCGCGAACGACGAAATGGTGGCGTTGATAGGTAAGGCCATCGAAGCAGGGTGCCGCCCGACTTGGGTGAAAGAAGTCTCCACAGCCATCGCTGATTCCATCCGGTTGCGCCGCCCCGTCGTTGGCGGCCAGTTTGCCGACGCGCTTGAAGCTTGCTGGCCGCTACATCCGGCCATGGCTGCACTACTCGGCCCGATCTCCAAGCGGCAGTTCGGCCAAAACGAGCGCAGCACATTCGGCTTTCTGGCATCGGTGGAGCCGCACGGCTTCCGCTCCTATCTCGAAGCGACCCCCATCAAGTCGGCCACTTGGTATCGGCCGGACAATTATTGGGACTACCTACGCTCGAACCTTGAGCCCGCGATTCTCGCCTCTCCCGATGGCCATCGTTGGTCGCAAGCTGTCGAAGCCGTCGAGCGCACCGAGGCTAAGAACTGCAATCCGTTCTTGGTCGAGCTGATCAAGAACATTGCGGTAATTGACTTGTTCCGCAATGGCTCCGGCCTGGCCGCCGACACGGCAGTCCTGGGAACAATCTTCTACAAGCAGCCCATCGCTGAAATTGAGAAGGGCCTTGAAGAACTTTCGCGCATGCGTGTGGCTCTCTTCAAAAAGCATATCGGCGCTTGGTCGGTCTTTGAGGGCAGCGACTTCGACATCGACGCTGCCGTCGCCAAAACCTTGGCCGCCTCGCCAGACGTCGACTACAACCACCTCGCCCACTTGATGGGCCTGCACCCAGTCGTGGCAAAGCGGCACTATCACGCGACAGGCACCATGCGGTGGATGAATCTCTCGCTGAGCAAGCTCGACGAGGCAGAACGCTTGGCCGAGAAATACGTTCCGGCCAAGGGCGAGTTCGGCCTGTTTGCCCTTGCCCTCCCTGGTCGCGGCGTTGGGCACAAGGTCGCGCAGCGTAGGGCGCAGGAGAGCTCGCGCCTGAGTCCTTGGCCGGTGCTGGTCGGCATCCCGCGTAACCATGCCCGTATCGAAGAGCTCGGTGCCGAGCTGGTGGCTCTCGAAACCGTCAAGGATCGCCACGAGCTCCAAGGTGACGCTGTCGCGAGGCGCGAAGTCCATGCGCGCCTCGCCGCCGTCAACGCCACCCTTGAAGAGCAGCTCCAAGCTGCAATTACCAACGTTCAGTGGTTCGATGGAAGCAACGAGTCCATCGAAGCCGGCGCTCGCCTCTCCCCCATCGCCTCCAACCTCGCCGACGAGCTCTATTCAAGCGCTCCGCTTGTGTGGAGCGAGCTAGTCAATCGCGACAGCGTGTCGAGCAACAGCGTCAAGGCGCGCCGCGACCTGCTACACCGCATGCTTTCCCACGAGGGAACCGAGCACCTGGGCATTGAAGGTTTCCCCGCTGAGCGCGGCCTCTACGAGACGTTGCTACACAGCACAGGAATCCACCAGGAAGTCAGCGAGGGGAACTGGCGCTTTGTGCAGCCTGACAGAGACGGCGAAGCCCGTTTCGCCGCGATCTGGCAAGCGACACGCGACATGTTCGTGGACTCGTCATCGCGCGTAAGGGCCTCCGACATCCTTGAGCGATGGTCTGCCGCGCCCTTTGGGGTGAAGGCGGGCATTCAGCCAGTGCTCTTCGTCGCGTTCTTGCTGGCGCATCAATCCAATGTGGCCGTCTATAAGGATGGCATGTTCATTCCACGCCTTAATGACGCCGATATCGACGAATACCTTCAAGACGCTGGCCGCTTCTCGCTTCGTTGGGTGGTCATCGATGAGGAGAAGGCGCGCATCTTAGGTGGCATCGCCAACATCCTGACGGAGCTAGGACATGCCGCCGATGCGCGCGACCCGCTCGAGGCCGCCCGCAGTTTGGTCGGCCTGGCGTTCAACCTGCCGGTGTGGACCCAGCGCACACATCAACTCAGCGACAGCGCCCGAGCCATCCGCGACACCTTGCTAAAAGCGAGCGACCCCCACAAGGTCTTGTTCGTCGACCTGGTGGCTCTGTTAGACACCAGCGATGGCGACGCCTATGTGGAAGCCCTGCGTGGCCCCATCGCCGAATTGGCCGGGGCATACGAAGCGATGCTCAGAAGCATGGACTCGGCCATGCTCGCAGCCCTCGACGCCCCGCCGGCTCGCCTTGACCGTCTGAGGGCTCGCGCTGAGGCCGTTGCCGGCATCACCGGCGACCTAAGGCAAGACTCATTCGCAACCCGCCTGGCCAAGCATGACGGCAGCACGGTCAGCATCGAGGGCATCCTGAGCTTAGCCGCCAACAAGCCGCCGCGTGACTGGACGGATCGCGACATCGACGCTGCGACGCTTGAGATCTCAAAGGTAGCGTTGCGGTTCAGGCAAACCGAGGCGTTCGTCTCAGTCAAGGGCCGCAAGCCCAACAGCGAAGCCTTTGCAGTGGTCATTGGCGCTGGCACAGACGCCCGAACGATCTCGCGCTCCTTCGACATCACCGACCGAAATCGCCAGGCCGTGGAAACCAAGGCCGACGAGATCGCTGCCCAACTGCAAAAGGAAGGCCTGGAAACGGATGTGTTGCTTGCCATTCTGGCCAAGGCGGGCATGCGGCTGACGGCTGACGAGGAGCAAAACCATGGCTGATCGCCACGTTCTCGGACTGTCGGGGGGCAAGGACAGCGCGGCACTAGCCGTGCACATGCGCCAGGCTCACCCAGAACTGACCATCGAGTATTTCTTCACCGACACAGGCGAAGAGCTGCCGGAGGTTTATGAGTTCCTTGGCCGCCTCGAGGGCTACCTCGGCAAGTCCATTGAGCGGCTCAATCCGCGACGCGACTTCGACTTCTGGCTACGCGAATACAACCACTTCTTGCCGTCGCCACAAACGCGGTGGTGCACCCGCAAGCTCAAGCTGACGCCGTTCGAGCAGTGGATTAAACCGATGATCGCTGCCGGAGACAAGGTCACTTCATACGTGGCCATCAGAGCCGACGAAGACTATCGCGAAGGCTACTCGTCCAAGCGGGACAACCTCAGCGTGTCCCTGCCTTTCCGCACGGCCGGCATCGACAAGGCTGGCGTGATGGACATCCTCGAATCATCCGGCGTGGGCTACCCCAAGTATTACGAGTGGCGTTCTCGCAGCGGCTGCACGTTCTGCTTCTTCCAGCAGAAGATCGAATGGGTGCGCCTCAAAGAACGCCACCCCGACAAGTTCGAGGCCGCCAAGGACTTGGAGAAAGACGCCTTGGAGCACGGTTCGCCGTTCACCTGGTCTTCAGGGGAGTCGCTTGCTGAGCTGGAGCAACCCGAGCGGGTCGCCCAAATCGTGGCTGACTTTGAGAAGCGCAGGGAGCGCGCTCGCGCGGTCATCCCGATCAATCCGCTCCGCCCAGTTCGCTCATGCCCCGAGGACATCGACGATGTTTATGGCGAGGACGAAGGCAACGGGTCCTGCGTGATCTGTCACAAGTAGGCTTGGACGTCACGCGCTCCGCTCGATAACAATGGTCAACTGCGGCTGGCCTGCCGTAGCCTCCGGGTGAACGAGTGCGTTATACGCGGTGTCGAGTGCGTTCACACTCTTCACTCTCGTCATCAAGACCCCCGCAAGTCGCTTATCGGCGCGCCAACCCTTGCGCAGCGCGGTGCAAACCAAGTCAGCCTCCACCACGATGCTCAGCTTTGCCAACTCACTCCTAAGCCATAGCGAAATCCAAATACAGGCATCGTCCTGAAAGCTGTATAGCTCGCCTTCAAGCAGTAGAGAGAAAATCTTTCCTGTTTTGGGGTTCTCCAAAACAGTGGTGAACTTTCGAGGCAACGTCGGCTCTTGAAGGAACACCTTCGCTTTCATCATCGCCGGCCGAATCATTTTCTGAGAGGCCGAGCGTGAGATGTGGTTGCTTGTGTCAGCGACGACATGCGAAGCAATGTCGCACCTCAAACGCCCAATGACGCGAAGGCTCTGTTCCCGCGCGCGTTGAACCACTTCGACCAACGGCAAAGCCAAAACCTGGCCAACTTCTATGTCCAAATCAAATTCATGTGGCCCAGCACTGTCGTCAAACTTCAAATTCCGAGCAACCAATCGTGGCTTTGTTGAAGGGTCGGGCTTCTCCCATGTTTGAAGCTCCCGTGCCCGCGCACGGGCAAAAATCAAGCAACCGTTGATGTCCTCATCTCGGCTTATGCCGTTCAAGTCGCATTGCTGAGTTATATGAACTAGGCAAATCGAACCAGTCTTCAAGTCCGGGCCGGCAAGAACAGAGCCAAAAGGCAGGCTTCGGCTAATGTTCTTTGCCGCTTCTGCTTCGTTCTCAGATGTAACAAAAGGCACGGAAGGCAATGCACCCACCCATGTGAAATGCGAGATTAGATTTCGCATTGCGTGGACATCGGTAGTCGGCGCGATCAGCCTGTTTTCGATGGCCTTCCCGTCGGCCGACAGCAGCAGCCGAAAAATGCCGTCCAACTTGGACATGCTCGACGAGACACTCGCATCTTTTTCAATATGGACAAGATGCTCGCGCGCGAGCAACTCATGAAGATGCTGGTCAAAAGGATCATCGTCGCTAACAGACGCAAAATGAATTTGTTGCATGGCCGACGCATCCAGATTCCAAAGCGTGGCCGAGGCCTTCTTCTTGGCTTCATCGAGTGCATTAAGCCAGTTGGCCATAAACTGCCGCATCTCACGAGCCGCCGGGCGCTGACGCGTCAACTGATCAAAACTAAGCCGCAAACCGGGAGCGCCGAAAGCCTCACTTGTAATCTTTTGCTTAGGGAGAATCAGCAAGCCCGCGGCACTAATCTGCGACCTCTCGCTGAAACTCCGCCTGTTTTGCTCAAGCTCCTCATGAGATGACATCAACACGATGGGAGGAATCTCATTTCCGGCGGCTGCCCGCGAGACTGACCGCATGTAGTCAGCCAGTCCGTCGACGGGATTGGCCTCACCATTCTCCAGAAACAAGTCCAAGAACAGACCGTCGAACAACAACACGTCCTGCGGAGGAGGACGAGGGGCAGATCGAATCTCAATCACAAAATGCGAAGCGGGAAATGCTTCACGCACTGCGGCTTCTAGCTTTTTAACGCGCGCCGCACGCTCGACGAAGGGATTCAGCAACGCCTTCAACTCATGGTGGGCACTTTGAGCGAAAGCATCACTCAAAATCAAATTTGAAACGGCGTCGTCTGAACCAAAATACTCAGCCACATCATTGATGTTGCCGTCCATGAGCTCAGCAATTGACACAACTGCAAGGCCCACCTGCCGCAAGTATTCGAATCGCGGATCGTTGACATCGGAAATCACGTCATAGAAATCTGGACTAACTCCCCTGACGTGCTCACAACGCAAGCCCGCGAGCTCGTCATCGACCACAAGTATTCTCTTGAGTACTAGCTCCTGCCCCTCGGGTGGCTGAATAGCCAGTCGGGGCGGATCACCAGCCACGAGGGTATTGTCCGGCGCACCTTCCAAATTGATATTCTGCTCGTTCATTTTTAGCCTTCCTTGGGAAGCTCAAGCACAAAGGTTCTCAGTCTCCCATCAGCATCGCTCGTTGAATCTAGATAGAGCTTTCCGCCATGATATTCAACGAGCTCGCGAGCGATGTAGAGACCCAACCCTTTGCCCCTTTTCCGGGTGGTGAAGTAGGGTTTGAAGACATCTTCGCGATACGAAGGATCGATTCCCGGCCCATTGTCGGATACGGAAATCGTGAAAGCCTGCGAGTCAATATCGACAGACATGTATCGAACAACGTCTGGCTCTCGAAGGCTTTGCTGCACCCAATACACAGAATTAGTTAAAAGATTTTCAAGAACTTGAGCTATCAGTCCCCTGACAAGCTGAACGACGAGTCGTTTCCCAGCGGGGTCTTCGCCATCAACGGTCAACTCGAATTCAATCAGATGGCGCTTGAACCTGGCGTCAAACCCTGCCAAGACAGTTTGTGCCTGAGCGATAACATCGTAGCGTTCCTTACGATTCCGCCCTGACGGACTCATAACGTCAATTGACCGAATCCGCTTGTTTGTTGCAATGATCTGTGTCTGCAGGTTATCAACTAGCGATACCATTGCCGAACTCGCCCCCTCCGTCTTTTTGAGATCAGACAGCAGTTCTCCCGTCCTCTGGGTCAGTCGTGTGAGTTCATGGACAACAATCTCAACGACTAGACCGATATTGGCTAACTCAAGCAATTCAACTCGCGTCTCGCGAGCAAGCTGAAGTGCATTTCGGATCGTTTCCACATACTCGACTTGACCTTGTAGGGCACGCCGAATTTCATCGATCTTTTGTTTTGCAGCCGGAATAGAGCGACCTATTTCTTCGACATTTCGCAATGTCTGTCGCAGTGAGTCCTCAGACTTCTTGAGACTCTCATCCGTAGATTCCTCCTCGATGGCGTGCTTGACTTCAAGCTGCTTCACAGCATCGATGTGCGCGCGCAGGTCTCTGACAATCACGTCTCCAAGCAATGTGACGAGCAAATCCTGCTCTGGGCAAGAAACCAGCCTTTCCCGATTCGCCGCATCGACAAGATGGGGATTGGTTTCAGATGAAATGTTGACGCTTCCCACAGTCTGATACCGGTTAAGCGTAAACCCTTTAGTGCGTAGAGCTTTGGCGTCCCACTCAAGCCAGTCATCATCCATTCCGCCTGTTTGACCGACGCGAAATCCATCTCGGTAAATTGCAAACCCTCCGCACCAAACATTGAGCTCATCGACTATCTTTTTCTTCGAGTGCTCAATGCCACCGTGAATAAGCGATCTATTAAACCAGAGGCAACTCACTGAGAATGGCCCTAGGCGCCGGCAGATTTCTATGGGTACGCTCGCCTCACGAGAAATCTCTTCAAGCGTCCAACTTCTGGATTCAGCACTGGTGGCGCTTTTCCAGTTGAGATCGCGTCGCAGTGCCACGGAGGTGGGAGAGTCACCGGGCGTGTATGTGATTTCAGTCTTGAACTGCGCGCACTCTGTTAGCCAGCGCGGCAACGGAACGATGGGCAGCCTGTGTCCGTTTAAAAGAACATCTATGGGGTAGGGCCGCCTGCGTGAGGAAACTGGGTCTTGTAATCGGCGAATGAACTTATTGAGAAACGCTTGCACCTTGGTGGCTGACCAGTTCGCGATAAGTCTACGTATTGTGATGACCGTTCCCTGAACCTCGGAGGCGTCGCTTTGCCCACGAACAACGTGAAACCTTACTTCTCCGAGATATGCAGCTGGATCATCAAATTTTCGCCAATCAAAAGTTATTGAATGCCAATACCGTTCACCTTCAGTTTTGGATTCGACGATTGCGATGTCGCCCAGCTTCATCATGGACAGACGACCTATTCCTTTTTCGCCCAAAACCAGATGCCCCCCCTCTTTTCTGGTTTTCTTCTCCAAGAATTTGTTAGGCGTCCCTACGACCATGAATCTATTCTGTAGATTCGAAGCCGACATACCTTCACCACTGTCGCTTATCTGAATCCAGTAGTCATCAAGCAAAAATTTTTCGATGCATTGCGCCAAGTCTTCGCGCGAGGCGAAATTCTCCTTGAACAGGCTCAATACCTGTGCCCGTTGATCAAGATCAAGATCCACAGAGATCGCTTTATCGAGCCTTTCGAGCGCGGCGACCTTAGAAATCTTTTGGGCTAAGAGCTGTTCACGAACAAGCGCAACGGCGCCTGCATCCGCTGGCGCGGAAATTGAAACCTTTGCCCGTGGCGCACGCGCATCAAAAGCGTTTTTAATGAGCTCATAGAGAGCCATTTCATCAGATGTAATCAGTTCGGCACCGAGCTGCCGCATCGCACGCGCAGCGATTCGAAAAGGCTGGCCTTCTTCATTAAATGAATTTGTCATACTTAATTTCCTTGGGACATCAGCCGACCCAACTATGTCATGTTCAAACTTGAGGCGCGAATCGCGGTAACCGCCAAGGCAATATCGTCGTCAGACAGGAACGGCGCCTGAGCGAAAACAAGTCCTTGCTCGCCATTGAGCTTTGCGGCCATATGGCCCCGTCCGAGCAGCAGTTCGGCGCCTGGACGATCAAGCGCAATCTTTGACGTGGCCTCGCTGGCAACCTTTAGGATCAGCCGGTTGCCGAGGTTCTCGCGCAACTGCATGGGCATCACGTCTTTGTCGGGCCGCTGCGCTGCGAAGGTCAAATGGATGCCTGCGGCGCGTGCCTTCACGCCAAGCCTCTGCACCGCGGCGCTAACAGCGCCCTTGTAGCCATCGTCAAGCATCCAGTCAGCGAATTCGTCGTGGATCAGGAAAACCATGGGCAAACGAGCGTCGGGGGCTGCCTTTGCGTTAAACGTTGCCAGGTCTCGCGCGCGAGCTTGGGCGAACGCCCTGTATCGGCTCTCCATCTCCTCGACCAGCGCGCCCAACACTTCGGTCGAGCGCTCCTTGGTCGTGATGATCGCCTCACGCATGTGCGGTAAGTCCTCCAACGCCGCATAGTCCACGCCCATCTTGGGATCGATGAGGATGATCTGGGCCAGCTCCTTCGGGTTGGTCGCGGCAATATCCAAAAGAATCGCTTGGATCAGCACCGACTTGCCGCTGCCCGTGGCCCCGGCCACCAGAGAATGCGGTTCATGCGAGGACAGGCCGCCGAACTCGCCGCCGAGATTCAGGTAGAGCAGCGAGCCATTAATTTCTTGAAGCCCCAGGACGAAGGAAGTGTTGATGCCGGCTATGTTGCGGTTGAGCTGCCGCTTGGCCCATAAGTCCCAAAGCGACACCGCCTGCCTCTTGACCCCGGCAATCGTCACCACGATCTCGCCTGGCTTGGGCTGAACCGTCACCAGGTTGATGGCGTGGGTGGTCAGAAGTTGAGTGCGCTTGGCCTCAATGTCCTCGACCCTGAGCCGATCAGAACCCGCCAGGCGTACCAAGCAGCCATTGGGCGTCATGCGCGTGCCCAAGACCGCAGCCTGCAAGCCGTAGCTGTTCAATGCTGTCTTGAGCTTCTTGGTGGTCTCCTGCGCCCAAGCTTCGCGCTCGTCGTCCGCCACGGCCAAGCCCGCTTGCTTAGCGGCGATCAAAGCCGACAAATGCGCCCCCATCGCGACCGCGACTGGCAATGGCGCGACTGCGGCAGCGCTTTCAGTGGCGGGCGCCGCGGAGGCGGTCTGCGCCGGAGCGGGCACTGGCTGGACCGACGGGGGCTGCTTATTGGGCTCAGGCGCGCCAGCGGCTTCCTGCGCCTGTTCCGGCTGCGGCCCGAGCTGCTCCATCATGGCGTGCCAAGCTACGCGCGCGGCCGGGCGGTTGAACGCGACGGACGTCCAAGGCTCTGAGCCGCCCAGCTGTGTCCGAGCGCCGGTTGCGCCTGTTCCCGCCGCATAGGCTTCCACCAGTTTGCGCAGTTCTGGCCGGTCAAACACTTCTTGCCAGGCTTGGACGCCATCCGTATTGTCGATCTCGATCTGCTCGGACGCCGATTGGGACTGGCCTGTTTCGGCCGAATGGACGAAGACTTGGGAATAGCCACGCAAGCCGATGTCCACGTCGCCTTCCCGCAGCTTCGAGCGTGCCCGCTCCAACAGGCCGGAGAGGCCTGGCGGAATCTCAGCGTCGATCAGCAAGTCGGCAAGGCGCGAGAGCCACACATCGCGGTCAAGGCGGCCAGGGTCGCCAAACAAGGCCGCCCGGAAGGTCGTCAACGTCGCCATGAGTTGCGCCTTCGATGAGCGCTTCGCATCAGCTAAGCCATCGGCGGCAACGTATTTGGATTCGACCACTGCGATGCGCAGCCGAATCCCGTCGTCCACCTCTTCGACACAAAGGGCCAAGATGTCGGCGATGCGACTTTCGCGCTGGGCCAACCAATCGGCGTAGTCGTCCAGCAGAAAGAATACGCTGAACGATTGGCCCACGCAGGCCTGGGCTGCAAACTCCTCGGCAACCAGGTGGCGGCTGAGGACAAGCCCGAGCATTTCGCCGGCAGAGACGCCGCGCTTGGCGGCGCGCAGAACGATGTCGCCGGAGACGGACAAGGCATCCTTCTTCATGCGGGCGGCCACGGCATCAAGCTCATCGGAGCCAAGAGAGAGGCCCAGCTCGCCGAGGCGTCGGCGAATCAGCACGCCGAGCAGGCGCAGCTCGGAGGTCGAGCTCACGATCATGTTGCGGCCGTTGGTGGACGCTCGGCGATACCGGACCACCGTGATGCCGTTGTGCTGCAGTTGCCGCTTATCGAGGAGCTCATCATAGGTGGCGACCCACTCGGCCAACGCGTGCGCGTCGTTCATGGTGGAAGCCAGCGCCTCATGCTGCAACGAAATGCGGCGGGCGGGCAGGTAGCGTGCTCCAACCGGCGCATCGGTTTGGCGATGCACCGCCGCCACCGCGCCGACATAGGCCCATCCCGAAGCCGTCTGCCACGGGCAAGTCAGGAAGGTGGTGGATTTGAGCTCGTTTTCGCCGGATACGCTTCGATAGGACCAGCGCGATGGAGCGTGCTCCAGACTAGGCCGGTCGTTGGTCCAGTCCACGGAAAGCCACTCTTCAACCGCCGTGCGCGACACTACGTCATGCAAGAACGCGACGTCGAAGGGCTTGAAGCCGCCTTCGTCTTGCCCTGGCGTGGCCGACGCCGGAGTCACCGCGATGCGCAGCTTGGAGATGAAGTTGTCCGAGGTCTCGCTGACCACTGGCAGCTCCGGGTCGTCGCACGCGTTGTTGACCAGCTCGGCATAGACCCGGCGCAGCTTGGCCGAATCGCTGTGCCTGACCGACACATTGCATTGGAAGTCGTCCTCGGTTTGCAGGCTTGCGAGTTCGCGCACGGTGGCCAGCGGCAGCTCAGCCGCGTCGGCGTTGTAGAGCAAAACGCTGAGGTTAGCCGCCTCGTGGGGCTGCAGACCGATGTAGCGCTCCAAGAGCTCACGCGCCTGCTTGGCGGCGGCCGTCGGATCGACATCGGTCATTGAGTCCTCTTCGCCGCGGACCGGCCGCTCAAACAGGCTGTATCCATTGACGGTGCTGCTCTCGGCGACAAGCAGCGGCTCGCTCCCGCGCTGCAGGACGGCGATTTCGGGATAAAACGGATGTGCGAGCTCTTCGGAGAACTCCCGGAAGAAGATGTCACGGTGCCCAAAGAGCACGCTGTCGCTGTTGAGCAAGTGAGTGACCAGGCCCGCAACGCGGCGAGTCTTGACCGCCAGCGCCTTCATCCGCTCGGGATGCCAAGGCGGGATGATTAGCGACGGCTGCGCGCCCGAAATGCGGGCCGTGGCAATCGAGAGCACTTCGGCGACCAGCTTCGCGCGGCACACATCGCCTCGCGCATGGACCATCAGCGCGTTGAGGAGGGTCGAGAACGACTCAGCCTGCCGTAGGACGGATTCGCCTTGCAGACCTGTATCGATGAAGTCCTTCATAGCCGAGATGTAATCGGCCTCGAACGCATCCCATGCAACGCGCAGCTCGTCGCGCTGCTCCTTGGTCAGGCGTCCCTCATTAGCAAGCTCCTTGATCC
Organism: Methyloversatilis sp. XJ19-49; assembly: GCF_024580145.1. GTDB lineage: Bacteria > Pseudomonadota > Gammaproteobacteria > Burkholderiales > Rhodocyclaceae > Methyloversatilis. Next base: position 140,658 of record NZ_JANINI010000004.1, on the reverse strand, counting down.
GGTCCTTGATCTCGGCCCGCAAGCTGCGCAGCTTGTTGGCCGGGGGAATCAGCGAACCGGCATCGCGGGAGAACGTAGCCTCCAGCGTCCCAGTGTCGAGCAGCGAGACGCTTTGAACGCCGCCTTTCTTGCTGACCAGGCGGCGCGGAACTTCGGTGCAGCCGACCGCACCCTTTTCCAGCAGCCGCCGCATGTCCGAGACCAACGCCAAGCCAATGGATTCAGGCCGGTAGCTCCACACAAGCTGTGTCTTGTCGATGACGTTCTCGCGTTCGCCAATGCGCTGCACAAGCGCCACGTCGAACTTGATCTGGACCGCGTTTCGGGCCAGCGACGAAACGGGCTTAAGCGTCGCGCCGCGAAGCTCCTTCTCTTTGGCGAAAAACTTCTCATAGTGGAACAGCGGGTCGGGCAGGTTGCCCACGCCCATACCCTTGACCTCCCACTTCACCCGGGAGCCCATCAGCTCCTGGATGCCGCGATACATCGCCGAGAAATAGCACCCCACGTCATGGTTGAAGCGAGTGCGCCACTCAGTCCGGCCCTTGTTCACCGTAAACCGCAGGAACCGCTCGCCGGCCATGTCGTCGGCGCCAGCCAAAAGGTGGTGAGCCACGCTCGCGAAGCCATCAAGAAAGTCATTGCACTCGATGGCCTTGCCGAAGATCGCCTTCTCCCAGCGGGAATGAAGCTGCCGCGATGGCTCCATGAAGCGGCGGTGCAGCTCGAAGAAGACCTTGTCGTCATCATTCCACTCGGAGCGCTTCTCTCGCGCCTTGAGATCTTCAAGGTGGCGCTTCCACTTTTCGTCAAGGGCTTCTGCGTCGTCGCAGTCATGCTCGAAAAACCGCAACGTGTGCTCGGCAAGACCTTGGAGCTTTTCCTTCGGCTTGTCGAAGATGTGGCATACACCATCGGTTTCCCATTCGAGCTCTGCCACGTCAGCAGCGGGCTGGTTCTCGCCCATAGGTGCGTTGATGAACGCCTCCAAGGCGACGCGCGCGGCATCGGTGATGCTGGCCGCGTTGTCCTCCAAGCGCTGGCGCATTTCGTCGGGGTCCAGCGGCTGGCCGTTGGGCCGCAAGCGCAGCAGCAGCGGAGCGCGGTGGGCGAAGAGCTTCTCGAACGCCTTCTTCCATGGCTTGTAGGACGCACCGTAGGTTTTCGCGCTGGCGAAGAAAGCGGTGTCCCGAGGCAAGCCCACCTTCGGCAGCGACCAGCCAATAGCGTCGCGAATTGGCAGGCCGCGCGTCGCCGACATTGCTTCCGTTACGTGGGCGCAGAAATCGCCAAGCTGAACCAATGACAGGTCGTAGGCAGAGATCAGGCCTCTGAGGGCAGAGCGGAACACCTGCCGATCATCGGGAACCGGCGCCATTCCAGCGACATGGCATGTCGCATCGACCCATGCCTCTTCGTTCGCGCGCAGCTCCTTGGCCCCCAAAGCGGTAACGTGGCCCAAGGTGTCGGCCAGGTTATGCTCGTTGCCGTTGGCCGTGAGGATCGCCTCTTTGCTCGTCTGGGCGTTGTTGCGCACGAAGCCAGCGTTGTGCTGGATCAGAGCCTCGGGAGGCAAGCCCTGGCCCTCGACCAGCGCCTCGGGAATCATGAGATCAACGCGCGCGGCCAAGTCGTGGTTGGCAAGCACCGCGCGGACCACCGAGGCGACCTGGGAAGAAGACAGCTTGTCGAGGCGGAACAGTGCCGCCGAGTCGTGCGCCGAGCCGTCGGCCTCGCGAGCGTCACTGATGCGCTTAGCCAGTATGTCCGCGCCGACGCGCCCAATGATCCGATCGGTCAGCAATTTTCTTCTCCCTTGAACCCAAACGGGTTTTCCACGAACGAGCAGGAGTCGGACAGCCGCCGCACCAGCCCAAGCCCCACCAGCCGCGTTTCGAGATTGGCGCGGTTCTCGCTGAGCACTTCCTGGTCCACCTTCTTGTCGGCGACCAGGCGCGAGCCCTCCGCGTCGCCGATGACGATCCCATATCGGCGCTTGGCCTCGGTAAGGAACTCGTCGAACTGCATCCGGTCATCGACAATGGTGACCACCAGCGTCTTGATGAGCCGGTCATTTGGCGCATACCGCGTTCGCCGCGCAAGGCGACGGGAGCTCAGCCCAACGGCGCGCGACCACGACGCGTGAATCTTGTTAACGTGCTGCTCATGGCGCGAAATCGCCATCTCCACGAGCTTCTCGATAAGCTTGTCGCCAGACATGCACGTGTAGTCGGCTTCGTCGTCCGAATCGGCCGACGGCCACTGGAACAGCTCGCGCATGATGCTGGCCTGCGCCGCGTCGGGGTAATCCGATTTGGACGCAGCCTCCCACTCGGGCAGCAGGCGGGTTTGCTCGATGGACGCGCGAATAGCCTTGACCGAGAGCCCTTGGTTGAGCTGGTAGCTGTCTCCCGACAGGGCGCGAACCTTTGTGCGCTCTTTGGAGACGATCTCGCAGACGAACTCCACGGGTTCGGCGTCGCCGGCCTGCGTCTTAGCCTGCTCCAGGAAATACAATAGGAGGTTGAGGCCCGCCGACGTGATCAAGTGCTCCAAGGCGTCATAGATGGGCATGTCCTTGGCCAAGATCGCCAACCAGTCCTCGCACAGCTGATCAAAGCGCGGATGGGACGCGTGGGGCAGGTAGCCAACGTCACGCGAATTCGACGCCAACTGGGGCTCGCCCTGCATTGCCCGCACGAGGCGGTTCATCGGAGCGGAGCGGTTGAACAGGCGCTGCGAGAGCTGAGCTCCGAGCTGCGGGCCGCGGGCCGCGCGGCTGAGCATCAGGTAGAGCAATTCGCCCGTGCGGGCAAAGAACCGGCGGTCGTTGCTCGCGCCGCCCGAGTCAATCCGCAAGTCCTCGAACAACGCGTCGGGACCGAAGGGAAAGACGAACTTAGAGCTCCAACGCTTGTTGCTGCGGGCCTCGAAGGCCGACGAGCGCAGCAGTTCGATGGCCTTGGCGAAGTCGTCAAAGCTGGAAAACGCCTTGCGCAGGTAGCCCATGTCGTGGTCGCCGAGATTGGTGGCGTCCTGGGCGAACAACGCGCTCCACTCGCGCCACTTCTCGTCGTCGGGGATTGATCTCTCGCGGATGGCCTCGACAAAGGGGTTGTTGAATAGCAGACCGCGCAGGCGGATTTGATGCTGCGGCCGATATCGCACCTTGTCGCTCGGCGTGGCGACCAACGGGCCGTCAAGGTTTGAGCCCAGCACGCCCAAGAACTCGAGCACCGTCAAATGCGGCAACTGCTCGTCATAGAGGCGGTGGCCCCAAATGTGCTCGTCGACAGCGAAATCGACCCGGTCAATGTCAATGCGCTGCCTCATTCTGAAATCCTCACGGTGATGGGCCGAGAGAACCCGTGGCCACCCTGCTCGATGTCGATGAAGTTGAGCGTCAGCGAGCCGCTATCAGCCCCTGCCTCCTCGTCGTCGTCCTGCTGGCTCCGGTTACGGATGAGCTCGGCCTTGCGCAGCAGCTTGGCCTTGAACGCCAGCATGTCCTCCAAGCACTCATTGGAGAAGCTGCCCGGCAGCGCGCCCTCGGAGACCCGCGAGAGAAACTCAAAGCGCACGGGCGTGAGGTCGAAGGCCACGGAATCGACTGCGCCTTGGACCAGTGACACCTCCAGACAGGGACGGCCCGTCTTCGCCTCGAGCTTCACCGCCATGCCGACCCCATTGAGCCGGCGCGACGGAGCCTCGGTGTCGCACAGCACGCTTACGCGCGACTGGGTGAATCCGCCAGAGCTGGCGACGAAGATGCGGTCCACGTTGTCGACCAAGAGGCCTGTCATCACGCGGTTGAGCCCGCGCACGAGTCGGCCGCGCGCGGTCTCGGCGACGGGCTTCTTGTCGAGCAGGGCCGCACGCATCTCCAAGTATTCGCCCGCGAAGCGAAACACCGTCATGGACCAGAAGGGATAGCCTTTCTCATCCGGCGGCAGCGTGAAAAACAATCTGCGGCGCTGCTCCTGCAACAGGTCCATGAAGCCGGCCGCGCCGCCGTCAATGCGGGCGGCCTCCTCGCCTTCGAGATACTTGTCTTGGGCGCTCAACAGTCTCGGCGTAGCCCCATAGACCGGATCGCTGCCGATCAAGCGGGCAAACGCCGGCGCGAGCTTCACGTCATCTTTGCCATAGACCAACAAGCCGTCCGCGCCATTGGTGGTTTCATCGCCCACGCCGAAGGCCGCCATCGCCTTGAACACCGGCCGTTCGCCAAGACGGCTCTTGGGCAGGTTCGCGCCGAAGGCATTGCTGTAGACACTCGCCCGGTCCACTGCCCCTTGCTCCTGAATCCACGCAACCTCGGCGCAGGACATCAAGCCGTCCTTTGCGTCGCGATGGCCCAAGATTATGTTGGCGCACAGCGCAAGCAAGTCCCGGACTGGCAAATGCTGCCCGTTGAGCCTGGCGATCTCGACGAGGTCGCCAAGGCGGCGCCCGAGCTGCGCGCCATCGCCGGTCCCGAGCAAACGCTGCCGATTCTCGAAGATCGGGCAGACCTTACCACTGGACTTCAAGGAGCACCGATCGCAGTTGTTCCACTCGGCATGGTCGGCGACCGCCGCGACCACTTCCTCCAAAGCCATGCGCCCTACGCTGCGGCTTAGATCGAATACAGCGAGGCGATCAGGCTCCTGCGCCGCCTGCAAAAAGAACTCTTGAAGCGGCTTGCGCAAGGGATGATTGCGCCCTTGCCGGCGCCCGAGGTCGCGAAGCCGGTCGAGCACTTGGCCATGGTTGGCTGCCAAGATAATTATTTCACTGTCGTCGCCGCCGAGCACCGACTTTTCGAGGCGCGCCAAAGGGGCGTCGCTCTCTTCGCCATTGAACTCGCTGAGGTCCTTGATAAACACTGCCAAGCGGCCATCGACCAAGCGATGCTCCTTGATGTTTCCCTTGGCGGCCCAAGCGCGAGAGTCACCACCTATAGCTGTCCACAGCGCGCGGCAATGATAGGTCTTGCCATCGCCGGCTGTGCCCGCGATCAAGACTGAGCCGGGTTTGCCCGAGGCGACATGCGCCTTCATCGGTTCTAGCATCGGCGTGCTCAGTGCGATAGGCTGCACCTTGGCTCGGCCCACAGCCCCAGCCACATATTCGTCATACATCGTCAGATTGTTGGGTGTTGGGCCATACGTGCGTAAGAAACGTACCCACGCACTTGATGGAGGCTGCATATGCGGTTCAATGGACATGATTGACTGATCTTGCAATTGTGGTTTATCCATGACAAACGTTTTCGCAATTTTGGCGGAAACCTTTCGTGCGCTGCGATCTTGTACTCGGCATCTCGGATGTTTTTTCATGCAAGCGCCGGGAGCTTGCCGAAATGGTTCACGTTCAACTTCATTTACACCGCTTTGCATCTCGCGACCGATGCGCGCGAGGTCTGACCCACCCTCAGTGACGGTGAATACGCTCATGGCGATACGCCGTTGTAACGACATTGCCTGAGTCGCTGATAACGACATAGACGTCAAGGTGGGACTCAATCGCTTTGGCCAGCGGCCCTGCGAAAGACTTAACTCGGCGACGCGCTCGCTTGTCGAGGTAAAGCTTACTTGTGCCGTTGCCCGCGGGCTCAGCTGTTCCGAACCGCAAGACCAACTCAACGATCAGGGCAGGGATGGCCCGCTGTTGCATCCTCACTGAAGCGTGATCGGAGTAGTTCATCGTCCGCTCCCTTTGTCATTTTTCACTTCGAAGAGAAAGTCTTCGAACTCCTCCATCGCATGCTTCAGCTTCTTGAACTTACTTGTCGTTGGCACCATTGCATCATCGACGAAGCAAGTTGCCCACGTCAGCCCTGGTAGTTCGACTAGGTAAAGCCCGAGCCCGTGTTTAGCCAATATCGCCTGCCGAAGGTAAAAGAACGGGTCATCACGAACTTCTTCCATCGCTTTCAAGGGGCTCGTCGAGAAGGGCGCGCCGTAGTCATTCCTTCCACCTGTAGTCGATGAGACGCCAAGTCTTTTCAGCATCCTGTCTTGCCCGCGGAACAGGATGAGCAATCGGCAGAAGAAAGCATCCCGAACCAGGTTGTGCCGCTTTACAGCTGCATTGAGCCGGTCGGCGGTTGTCTTCTGAATCTCGATATTGACCGCCTTGAGCTCCATTTTTTCATTTTGGTAATTTTGAGCTCTATGGAGGGCCTCGCTGATGAAGCGATTTCCACGAACACTTAGGCTCATACCCTTGAGGTCATCCTCGAGATGTGGGATCTCGCGCGAAAGTACGTGATCGAGGAAGGGCGCGCGTTTTAAGAACAAGTCATCAGCCTGCGTTGAGAAGGCATCCCACAAGGGCACTGGGACGCGGAAGGTAACTTTCGTCTTAGTCATGTTCTTGATTCCAAGTGATTGAGCTGACGCCCTCAAATTAGCAAAGCATTTTCTGTAAAGGAATTCCTTTATTTAAAGGGCGAGCGACAAAACAAGCACATTTGCGCGTCTAGCGTGCGTCACCGCTCTGCCACTATTTGAACTTGGCGTGCTTCAAGTCGGGTCTCTTTCGATCGACTTCCCCCCTTTACGCGAACAGAGTGACCTGCTCCCGACTTTTCGGGCCAGTTGAAACTTGAGAGGAAGGCTTCCAACAGCAGAGAGGAAGTCATGCGAAAGAGTCGTTTTTCGGAAGAGCAGATGGTCAAGATCCTTCGCGAAGCGGACAAGACGCCGGTGTCGGAGGTGTCGAAGAAGCACGGGGTCAGCGAGCAGACGATCTACACATGGAGAGAGCGCTTCGGCGCGATGAACGCCGACGAGGTCAAGCGTCTGCGTCAGCTCGAAGTGGAGAACGCGCGGCTCAAGAAGATGCTCGCGGAACGCGACCTTGAGATCGACGTGATGAAAGAGATTGCGTCAAATAAATGGAGAGCACCTGCGCCCGTCGGGCGCAGGTGCTGCTTGCAGAAGGTAAAGGACTATCGAGACGACGTGCCTGCGCTCTGCTCGACGTATCGCGCTCCGGTCTGGGTTATGTGTCGCGGCTGGATGTTCGGGATCGGCCGGTGATCGAGCAAATGCAGAAGCTGGCGGGTCAGTACCCACGGTACGGTTACCGGCGCGTTCGTATCTTCCTGCGCCGTGCCGGACTCAGCCTGCGCATTGGCTGAACCTGGCGGCTGTGGACCAAGGCGGGCTTGCAGGTGCCGCGCAAGCGACGCCGGCGGCGGGTGGCAAGTCAGCGGGACTAGGTGCAGCGTGCGCCCGCAGCAAACCATGTGTGGGCGTACGACTTTGTGTTCGACACCTGCGCCAACAGTCAGCAGCTCACGTGCCTGACGGTGATCGACGAACACACGCGGGAGGCACTGGCGATCGATGTGGCGGGCAGCATTCGTTCTGAGCGTGTAGTCGAGGTACTGAGCCGGCTGATCAGCGAACGCGGTGCGCCGAAGTTTCTGCGCTCGGACAATGGCCCGGAGTTCGTCTCGACAAGGTTGTTGCAGTGGGCCGCGAACGAGGGTTTTCAGATGGCACTGTCGCAGCCGGGCAAACCGTGGCAGAACGGTACCGATGAGAGTTTCAACGGCAAGTTTTGCGACGAGTGCCTGTCGATGGATACTTCCGGAACCCCACGGAAGCTCGGGTTGTGATCGAACAGTGGAAGCGCCATTACAACGCAGTACTACCGCACTCTGCACTGGGCTACCTGACCCCGGCGCAGTTCGTAGAATTCCTGTCAGGAGAGGACCGCGAAGCCACTTCTCTCCTCAAGTAATTCGTGGTCCGAAGAATCGGGGCAGGTCACGGTGACGCGAAAACACGTGGCAAGGGATGAGCAATGCAAAAGGGGCACTTTATTCAAGTGCCCCTTTTGCGTCTGGCTTCCCGGGCAGCCCGGAAATTTTCGCTTTTACAGTTCAATCACTCGACGAGATTGATGATCACTTTAGCCAGGTCCTTTACTGCCTGTTGATATCGCATGTTGTCTTGATCAACTCTCCCGACACCTTCGAAGTTGTAATCCGTACTGCTGAAACCTGTGTCTGCGTCGTAAAGATCAGAACCATCACCGGCATAGCTGCCGTATGAATGGAGATATTCATCGTCATCAAATTCTTGCTCGACTGCCGACAGCTTTGCTTTTACTCTTTTTACCATGATGAATCCTTTGCGCTGATAAGTTACGTTTTAAAGAGCTTGAGGCCCATCCGCGGTTACAACCACCTCTGGCCACGCCAGACGGCCATTTGGAAGTTTTACCGGGACAAATCCGTAATAGGACCCGCGTTCGCACAGCCGACGCCTTACCGTTTGCGCCTTGACTTTGAATCTCTCCGAAAATTCGAAGGTGGCCAGCGGAAAATGTTTTGCGTGGCTTTCACTTTTTAAAATCATTATCTACCCCCCTAAAGGGCTGTTTATCGTGCTCTAAATGTAATCAAAGACTGCCTAATGCACCATTATCAAAGTAATAATCCAGCCAAATATTTATTTCCTGTCCGCGATCCCCTCTGATTTTAAAGGGGTTTACACACACAAGGATTGATGCTCTACTGCGGCCATTGTGAGGTCATGATGGCGCTACAGAACATTCTTCTCGACAAGATCTTCGATAATCACGAGGCTTTTCGTGCGTATTCCGCCCAGGTTCAGCGCACTGAATTCCCGTGGTCTATGCAGTTTTCCATCGAATTCCTCCCTGGCCACGTATCGATCGTTCTTGATGCACTGAATGAATTTCGTGCGATCGTAGGCGACGCCCGTGTTAACGACACCTCCGCCTTCATCTTTTGGGCCTACGGTGCGTACGGGCCATCCGTTTTTATGTTTATCAAGGACTTGGATGAGGCAAGGACTGCAGCACTCACGGAACGGTGTCGACATTTCCGCTATCTGGCTGCGTATTCCTGTAACGCTTGTGGAAGTCCTTTGGAGAGGGAGAACCACAAATTCTGCACGGAGCATTCTTATCTTGAGGGGTTAAGGGTTGCAGCATGGTTTGATGCAACCGCTCCTCAATCTTCAAGTGCCATCCCTCTTTTTTCTTCCAGCGATTGTGTTGATTCTGTCGTTGGTGACGTTTCGTCTCTTTCGACGGGAGAGGGGGATGCCCAGCATCCGCCTGACGTCGAAGAAGCAGGCTTGGCCGTTATGAAGCGCGAAGAACTTGTGGATGTGTGGGAGGAGAAGGGTGTTGAGCTTTTGGAGACGCGGGTCAGTGGACGAGACTCTGACGCGAAGGTGCGCATTCGTGGCGTCGTTGCCGGGTTGAAGGCGCACAGTTCAAAAAAGCCGCTGAGACAGTTTTCAGGCGTCATTCACGGCCTTTTTGCCGAATTAAGAGCCTTATTTCCAAATTTCACTTCAGTCACTGATTACATGGAAGGCCAGTGCGCGCTGTCCTTGGCGACTGGACGAGCCATTGCGCTCGATCCGGTACTGATCCATAGCCGGCCGGGCCTGGGAAAGACCCTGTATCTGCAACATTTGGCAGACGGATTACGTCTTGCTCCCGTGCTGTTAGTGGACATGGCCAGCGCACAAAGCGGTGCCGCCCTCGCCGGGAGTGAGACTTTCTGGGCGAACTCTCACGAAGGCCGGCTTTTCTGGCACCTCGTCACCTCCCCGGTCGCCAACCCTGTTGTGGTGCTGGAAGAGATCGACAAAGTGAGCAGCATCAGTGGCGGAAGCGGAGAAAGGGCCGCGCTTGGGGCGCTTCACCTGTTGCTTGAACGAAGTACTGCCAGACGTTTTTGTGATCTGTCGCTCCCCGAGTTGCTTCTTGATGCGAGCCGCGTCCTCTGGTTTGCGACCTGCAACGACATCGAACTCGTTCCCGACCCCATCCGGCAGCGATTCGTCACCTTCGAGATCCCGAGCCCGAAAGAGAATGAGGGCCGGCAAATTGCAACCCACGTGTTCTCCCACTTTCTTAAGGATCGTGGATTGACCGACGTGCTGGATCGACACCTGAGCGACGAAGTGTTGACGGTTCTTTCAGCTTTACCGCCGCGCGAGATGAGAAAGCGGCTCACAGCTGCCGCGGGCAGAGCCGTCCTCACGGGGCGTAGTCACCTGATCGCCGAAGATCTGCTCGGGCGAGATCTTTGCGCTGACGCTACGACACTCGCCATCCACTGACGAGCATGGATATCGTCCTCGTCAAAAAGTTGATCGACCGCTACCCGCTCGTTTTCCGGGAGATCAAAGAGCAGGCAGAGCATGAGTGGCGATGGCGTCTGGACTGCGGTAACGGGTGGTTCGATCTGGTCGATCAGGCATGCACGGGCATCGAAGCCGAGTGCCTTTACGCGATGAAGATTCGAAAAGCGCCGGTAGGGAAAGTCCCACACTTGAAGGGCGTCACGCAGAAATTCTGGCAACTCAGGTTCCGAGTCGGCATGAGTACGGAACACTCCAGACGCGTGGTGGAAATCGCCCGGAAGGAGTCGTCCTTTGTCTGCGAGCACTGTGGAGCACCCACTTTGCACCATCAAACGTGCTGGACGACGCTCTGTGACTGGTGTCGAAGGGTAGGCGGCTCATCGGTACGCGGCAAATGAAAGACCGTTTCTCCGAAAATCCGATTTTTGAGCGTAAAAACCCGAAAATTCTGGGTCTATTCGCATGAAATCGAGATCCATCCTCCTTTTTGGGGATGTTCATGGGCGGTTTGACCACGCCCTCCATGAAGCGCTGGCGCGTCGTCCCGCAGGTGTCGTCTTTCTGGGTGACATCGAACCCACGAGGAGCATGCAGGAGATCCTTGCTCCACTAAAGGAAGAAGGCATTCAGACGTGGTGGATACGCGGCAACCACGATACAGAACACGTGACTACCTGGTTGCACCTTGTCACCGCTCTGAATGAGAACCTTGATCAGCGCGTAGTTGAACTCCGAGGCATCCGACTCGCGGGCTTCGGGGGTGTATTCCGAAAAACCGTCTGGTCACCGGATTTACAGCAATTCGACGGCAAAACAGCGAGTTTTAAGAGCTTTAAAGAGTTTGCCACGCAACGAATCCTCGCCACACCCGGCCCTGCTCGGTTCAAAGAGCAGGGGATCACCGCTGAACAAGCAATCGCTGCGCTTGACGATCCCTTATTTCACGCAAACGTACTCTTTGGTTCGGAAATCCTCCATTTATCAAGCATCTTTCCGGAAGATTTCGAACAAATGGCCAACTTGCAAGCTGACGTACTCATCACTCACGAGGCGCCGAGCTGCCACCCCTACGGTCACATCGGTATCGACCACCTTGCCCGGGCCATGGGCGCAAAACTCGTCATCCACGGCCACCACCACGACAGTCTCGACTACAGCGCTGAGCAGAAACGGATGGGATTCGCATGCGTCGGTGTGGGCTTTCGAGGCATCGCCGAACTTGATCTGGACAGCCTCGAGGTCCGTGTCGTCCGACAAGGTGACTACGACGTGGAGCGCGCCGGTCGGATGCGGTCATCCCTCACGGATACCGATGATGAACTCTGAGGCCCGCCGCTCAACCCCTACTTTAAGGCTCTCAAGCGTGCCAGAGAGAACACTTCATTACAGCGCATTGACACCCGTGCAGGGTTTCCCACATAACGGACAGAGGTATCCAAACATAACCAAGGATGCCAGAAGAAAAGAACTCCAAAATTTGACACGATGGATTTCTCAAGATAACCAAGAGGCCCTAATTAAAAACATTATTCGCACCCCTATTAAAGTGCGAATAATGTGGAAGCTCGAGTTTTTTTCGAGATTCCGCGACCCCCTTCAGGGGGAGAATTTACAGCGCTGATACGCGCTGTAAATTCGGGGGCACACAAGGCCTCTTATATAAGAAAGAAATCTCAATCCAGCAGTGAGTTCCGATAAATCAAGCATTCGTGCAGGCAAGATACCCTCATTACGGCCAGGCAGTCCTGATTCTTAACATGGAATCTCACAGCAGAACGGGCGCCCCAACATTTATGCCGGACCACGCTTATGCCCCAAGGACACCAAAACTCAAGAGGGAAGCCTTCGATTACCAAGACATCGCAGCGACCACCGCAGGCGTGGTGATGACCGAAGTTCATCACCACGCTGAGGACGCTCGCTTCAAAGGGCAAACCGACGAACCTCTAATGGCTGGAAGAAAGAAAGGTCATCAAACCTTATCTTCAGGTGCCTTCGAGGAAGACGATGAATTCTTTTGACCAACGAACCCACCACCAACTGATCACAGAATGCCTGGCGGCGACAGGCGAATCCATGATGGTTGTCGAACTCTCCCTGCTTAACGGCCTGAGTCGCGATGAAGTCGAGGTTGCCACTGAAGAGCTGGTTCGAAGGGGACAGATCGAACGCTGCCGCGGTCGCGGCCGGCGCGTACGTCTGGTTCGCAAACCATGTGGCTTTGAGGGATTACTTGCCGAAAATCACTGCGAACCGACCATTTGGACGAGAGAAAAGCAATCTTATGGGGCTATCCAGGAAAAACTCCAGCGTGAATGGATGCCAGCACTTGGATTCTCAGATGTCCAGGTCGCGAACACCGCCCATCAAGGCCGACGCGACACCGGCGGAATCTGGTCGAGGCAGGATCTGTTGGGAAGCGGCACGCATCCGACCTTGAGGCGAGGCGGACCAACGCGCCATGCGGTGACTTTCGAAGTAAAACTTGCCGACCAGTTCGACGTGCGGGCAATACACGAGGCCCACGCGCAGCGCATCCACCTTGATGCCAGTGCAGCGTTCCTGCTGGTTGTTGTCACCCAGAACGGGATCGCGGATGCTCTCATCAAACATTCGAGAAGATTGCTGCAGCACGCGAAGGAGACGAATGTGGGTCTTGTACTCCTGGCTGCTACGCCCACGGATCTGACATGGCTGCCGCTTCAGATGCAACGGGAGTGGAGCGCAGTGCGCATAGCACGCTCTGGCTTGTTGAAAAATTGACTCGATGCTATCTTTGAATCGACAAATTCCTGCGGCTCTTGGCCCGGAGGGATTTGTCGTTTTCAACCGCTCAAATCCTAAAGCAGATAAGCAGCCAGAATCTACCCAATAGAATTCACTGCATAAATAATAAAACCAAGAACAGACGCCAGGACGACGGCGAAGAAATGGCCTCCAATTTTTGTGCTGACGTACCATCCAAACGCACCGGCGATGATTCCGGAGAGCATGAGGTCTGGTGTGTAAGTCCAAAGGCTGATCAAGATCACGCCCCACGCGAACACGAAGGTATTATCCGTGATATTTCTAAGCCCTATTTTTAGTTCCCGTTCCACACAAATCCCCTCATCGGATTACCTAGAGATGATAGCAACAAGGACGCTACCCGAGCAACTGCTGCTTATAAAGGAGCAAGATTTTGATGAGTAGAAGCGTGCATTCTAATTTAAGTCCTGTAGGAAACAACAGGACCATTCCTCGCATTTACATATCGAATCTTTGAGGATTCTGCGAAGGCTCCGATTCTTGGAAATGTTGCACCGCAAGGAAATCGCGGGCGTTCTCGCTTGGAGTGCGTGAATGGGCTATCCGAATGGTGTAGGTCCCCGCAGGGAGTACCCGTCGCTTAGGACAGTGATCGACTCGAATGTAATAAAATCCACTGCTCCCTCGCTTTTCGTCACCCGATAAGCGGTTCGATGACGAAGGCCTACTCCAACACCGATTTGCGTAAGCCCAAGACAAATGACATTGTATCTGTCCGGAGGGCAAGCTGTTCCATCGGAATGGTGGGGACTGCACGATCAGCGCCTACGCCACAGCGAAATAAGCAGGCCGACGCGCGACAGCGTGTCGTGCCAACAGCATCGGCTCTGACCGCGCACGCCCGTCGCCTCCTTCCGCGGCAAGAGCAGTGGTCCCGAATCCCACCCCGACCGAACGATGTAGCCCATCGATTCGGACTAGGGCAAGCAGATGGTAATCACGGGCATTACTATGACTGAACCTGCGCTAAGCAACCTACTGCGCAACAAGCGACTCGATCGCGTCACGCAGCGCCGGACTCAAAGGTTGATGGGCAATAAAAACAACATTGCATTGTCCACAACATCGAAAAGCTCGGGCATCATAGATGCGCAATATAGATAAGTTGGCGGGCAGAACCAGGCCCTCACAGCGCTGACATGCAATGCCGGCACCGGGCGTCAAGAGGTGACGAACGCGGAATTGAAGGGATGAAGAACAAATTCAAGCCGGGCGAGGCCGAACGCAGCAGCGCGCCCCGGGGACGAGATTTTCTCTGCAGCGTCAATGGTTAAAAATACAGTAGTAAGGTGAATTCGATGCGAGGTGAAGCGGCCCAGAACGCCGAGTAATGAGCCCACTTATTGTCCTCGATAGTCATAAGGGGGACGGTCCGGTCGGAAAACTAGGCTTCGATCTGCATTCAGGTAAGGCGGTAAGCTGTTGTTCTTCATCGGTGACAGCGAGTTGAAGTATGATCTTGTCAAGAACGGCCGTGACTGTATTAATATGCATAGTAGATTTTTCAGATTGAAGGCCGATCCTCACGCTTGAAGACCGGCGGGTGCCGGATTAGTGACCAAAATCCCGGGGAATCCATTCCATCAGCAAAGGAACTCCCTTCGGTCACTAGGACTCGCAGCAGGGAATATATTCTTGAGCCAAATTTGAACGTTGAATATCGGAGCTGGAATGGCAAACTCGGATTCTTCAAAAACTAAGGTTTTACTTGCCGTTATCAGTGTAATTGGTGCCATAGCAGTCGCCGCAATTAACTTATATAGCAGTTCGTCTCCTGATGAACTTAATGCGACACCAAAGCCTGTCAGCCTGCCAACTCCCCATATAGAGGTAAGCCCTCATATTGAAGTCAACCCTCAAATAACTGTTACCCCGATATTAGAAGCAAGGCGTGATTACCAAGGCGTTACATCCATAAGCGATCTACGACCACAACAAGATAGCAATTCAACCGCGCGAAAATATATGGCCGAAATTGTTCATAGAGTCGATTATTTGGAGGACGCCTTAAGTTCTGGAAAAACTGAGGATTATGTGTTAAATCAATTTACCCAAAACATTGATCGCGGACCGGTTATGTTTGGAGAGTTGAAGGATGAAAGTTTTTCAGGTCTCTTGTTCAACCTTAGAGAATCAATTAATTCACAAAAGGAGAAGGATGTTGATTTATTGATTGATCTACATAAAAAACTTATTGACAAAACGTCTATTCGCCTAGCCTGCGAGAACGAAAATGACGTGGGCTCTATGCGCAATTGCGTGCAGAAAAAATTTCTAAACCCTTTCAAGATTATCTTAGCCAACGAATAAACCCTGTACGAATGACGAATCAATAATTCGCTCTAATTATCCAATCCAATCCCACCGCCGTGTTTCAGCGCCACTAAGGAAGATGCCGCGTAGCGTCCCTGAACTTAGACCTTGAGACTATAAGAGTTTCGTTTCATCGGAGAGTCATATACTCACGACTTTTCGGAACGCACGCTTGAACGCTACCGGGTGATGCTCGCGCGGACCGCGGCTGTACCGCTGCGCAACCGCCTTGGTATTTGTGTCCACGAATCCGTGGAAAAAATTTGAGGTGCTACGATGCGGTCGATCTTTACCTATTACAGCAATGAGGAAAAGATGATGCCGGCAGGACGCTTACAGCTAGTAGGCCATTATATTAGGTGAAAAGTCCGTCCACCCGCGCAAAGAGCCAAAGATCGAGAGTTCGCCCAATCTTTGTGCTTCTTTGAACTAACCCTATCCGCAAAGGGGTAACCAGCTATTTCACTATGCAAGCCACGCCTTCCGAAAGATATTCAGGCGCTGGCTCACTGACGAACTGATCAGAATTTGACTGCATCAACTGCCATCCTAAATTGGACAATGTGAATCGCCCTTGTGGCGGTTCATTGCTGCATTTTCGCATGTCTAAATGTAACAACCCCCGCGGATAGGGTACGAGTCAAAACGACATTCACCAGCATCGTCTCATGCGGTCGAAAGAATTCATCCATGCGCCCACTTGGAATACAAATGCCACCTTCGCTGGTGGGTGAAAGCGATCGATATCCGACGGGCTGAGTCTTCGACCGTTTATCGAGATACTGCGGATGCGCGTCAATACTCACAAATAACTGCTTTAAATTAATAGCTTCCCCGGGGCGCAATGACTGGAGGCTTCCCACGTCCAAATAAAGTGCTCTGTAAGAACCGTTATCCTTATAAGAATGAACTGAATAAAGAAACGTTTCATAGAGAAACCTCTCAAATTTACCGTCTTCTCCACTGGTGCGATAGAACTCGACGAAGTAGTCGGTTACAACATTTCCTAAGTTGTCGCTGACTCGCGTCACGACATTCTTAAACAAAGATGCGTTAGCGAACCCATCACGCGTCATCTCGACGAGACGCTCTTGCCAGTTAAATTTTTCTGATTGGCCTAGATAATCACCGTCACCAACCTTCAGCGCTTCAAGCACACACTGATGCAGCGTCTCCTCGGCATGGGACTTTGCGGTTGCGTTCGGTACAATACTACTATGATTAAGGGAGTTCACTATCCCAAACGCCACCTTGGTATTGCTGCGCTCGATCTCCAGATTTTTTACTAAAGTTTGGTTTTCATCTAAATGCAAGTTGAGCCTGGAACAATTCAAGTTCGCCGTTGAAATACGAACCGTCCCGTCGGAACCCTTCTCATTTGCAATGGCTCGCACCCCATCGTATCCCTCGTTGCCAATAAGAACTGTTGCAAGCACAGCTCCCTGCCCGTACCAATTTTCATTAGAGAAGAGGTCTCTCTCTGCCAGTGCCCAAGTGAAAGGCGAAGCGAGTTCGAGCCCCTTGAGAATCTGCTCTCCAGTTTCGAAACCATGATTTTTCCAACCTTTAATCGCACGGCCTATAAAAGAATGTCCTTTGTGAGCCAATTGAGACCCAAAATTGGGTGGAGCCAACATCAAAAATCGTTTGATCGGTACCGAACTGGGTTGATAGTAGCGAGTCATCCAATCCCGAACGACCAGTGCGCCTGTGCTGTGAGTGATAATATTTGCAGATCGGGGTTTGGTGGGCAGATTGGCGGCAACCCATGCACGCTGCATCGCTTCTGCAAGATCTGCAAACGTTACATCATCATCCATTGAGATCCAATCTGCTAAATTGATCAGACTGGGCCTTGAATCGAATTCTTTTTCAAGTAACTTTGCGAGCCCGCGAAAGGTTCGAGACTCGTCACTCCATCCATGGACTATAACAATAGGCTCAATCATCGACACCTCGCAATCAAATCGGTAATGATACTAAAAACTTAGCAGGCTTCACAAAATTATTAAAACGGAGTCATCCAACCAGCAAATTAATAATTAAGTTAGTCAAAACCTCAAAATGACTTTAGCGCAACAATACGCAAACGTCGGAATTTCGCCGATACGCCTTTGTAAATGCCTCAATCCCGATGCCATAATCCTTGCTTCTAAGTTGCTCTCGCTGTAGCGCGATGTAGGGGTAAAAGTTCGAGTGGGTAAGGGCTGAGAATCTTCCAAATAGGCGACGCGCCATTTCCTCGTCGCACGCTCCCCCACACGTGCACGCATGAAGTTCGTCAAAGAACTCAACAACAATATCTATCTCCGGCCCCAAGCCACTCTTACCGATAACGCCTAAAATATACTGTGAGAGCACCGCACTCCCCTTTGCACTTCTTGTGAAAAGTTCAGACGCATTCTCTGCGCCATACGCATCAATCTTCATCCTCGCAATCAAATATTGGTCCCGGCCAAATCTTTCGGATAAGGCAATCGTTGTTTTTACGCGTTCTG
Source organism: Methyloversatilis sp. XJ19-49 (assembly GCF_024580145.1). GTDB lineage: Bacteria > Pseudomonadota > Gammaproteobacteria > Burkholderiales > Rhodocyclaceae > Methyloversatilis. The sequence goes on along the minus strand of NZ_JANINI010000004.1, from coordinate 122,912 downwards.
CGCGTGAGTTGTTGTGATATTCAACGAGCCCAAATGCGCCACTAAATAGAACACCGACAATGGCAACCCATGTTGCGGCTATATCTGAAACTATTTTTAACTTGTCCACTGAATTATTTTTCACACCAATTAGGTGGCGTATTCGAGCTGCAAAGTTCGGGTAACGTATGCTGTGTGCCTTGTTTGTAGCCTGAAACACCGTTACTAGACTCATCGAAGGGTGGTTTGCTCTTGGGATCGTGCGCTACAGGCCCGAAGTATCGAGCGCCACCTTTAGACTCATCTTTATTGCCATCTCGATCTGTCTTTGGAGGTTTGGTACCTTGTGTATCTGCACAGACCGACGCAGATAAAGAACAGAGAACCAATACAGTACAAGGCACTATGGAAAGGCTGATATATTTCATGGAAAAATCTCTGAAAGTTGACTCGGAATGAACCTCATAACGATGATCAGAAACTCCATTTTCAGGTCGGGTATAAGCCGACCATTATGGGCCGCTGGTCATAGAAGCCTTTAAGCTACGCACTTTGCTTTACTCGTCGCCACTTGCTTTTGTTCGAGCATAGTTCACGATTCTTAAGAAGTTGTATTTCGTCGCACCATCCTTTTGGATGACTTTGAGGTGCTCCTGGCTTTTCGGATCACTTGAAACTCTAGAGGATGGCCTGCGACAACTTAGAGGGAGCCATGCGCAAGTGAGTCGCGCCGAGTTCTCCTCCCTGTACCTGAGTCGGCTTGAAGGCTTCCAAGACTTAACGGCTGGCTGGTGGGCTTGCCTGCCGTCTTCAAGCTTCACGACGACGCAGAAGATTTGCTGGCTGAGAGAGACGGGTCCAGGGGTACAAATCGGATCGGTGGGCGTCGTTCATGAATCGCCCCGGGTTTGAACTGACCCCCAGAAGTTGGACGGTTGCCATGCCGCCAACTAGGCGGTGTTTCTGAGCCGGTATCCCACCGGGCTAAGCCCTTTCAGTCTGAGCTTTAGGCGCTCGTGGTTGTAATAGCGGACGTAATCATCTACGCCCGCTTCAAGCGCATCAAGGCTATTGGGTGCTTCAAGATGGAAATACTCGGCCTTCAGCGTGCCGAAGAAGCTCTCAATTGCCGCGTTGTCAAAGCAGTTGCCCTTACGGCTCATGCTTGGCTTGACTTCACGCTGCGCGAGCATTTCTCGATAGGGCTTCATCTTGTAGTGCCAGCCTTGGTCTGAGTGGACGATCAGTTCCGCGGTACAGGCGATCCGCGAAAGCGCTGCCCGAAGCGTGCTGGAAACCAGCTCGAAGACCGGACGCCTTGTCATTTGGTGCGCGATGATCCCGCCGTTGTAGAGGTCCATACAGGCTGACACATAGATTTTGTGGCTCTTCACATTGAACTCGGCGACATCCGTCACCCACTTCCGGTTTGGCGCTGCCGCAAAAAATTCGCGCTTCAGGACGTTAGGCACGCGCGCATCGCTAATGCCTGGGACGTGTCGGGAGCGGTTCTTCGCCCGGATCACCCCGCGCAGCCCCATCTTTTTGCATCAGACGTTGGACGCACTTGTGGTTGACCGGTTCGGCCATTGAATTGCAAAGCGCTGCTGTGATTCGCCTGTATCCGTAGCGCTCCTTGTGCTCGTCATAGACAGCACGGATCCTAGGCTCCATGCCGCCCTGTTGGTTCCCTCGCTGAGCTGCGCACTGATAATTGAACGTACGGCGCGCCAGGCCTGCTATCTGCAGCATGTCCGCCAATTTATGGTGACGCCTCAACCCGGCGATCAGACGCGCTTTGTCGGCGCAACTGATCTTTTCGACGGGATCAAGGCTTGCATTTTTTTAGGTAGGCCACCTCAGCGCGTAGTTGCTCGTTCTATTCGCGTAGCGCCTGCGCCGAATCGTTGATGGCCGTGCTTGGCGGCCCTGGGCAGTGTTGTTCTTTCTTCATACTGGGTTGCCTTGCTCCCTATTCCCGAGTGCCTCAACGCCGCCTTCATCTAGCTTGCGTCGCCAGACCACGACTTGGGTGGGATTACGGATGTCATAGATCGCGGCAACCTGGCGGCTTGATAGCTGTTCGTGGTCCTGGTGGGACAGCGCCTTTAGCTTGAACTGCGCACTGTACGTGCTGCGCTTGGGTCGCAAACATCAACGCCGCGCAGGCGGTAGTGGCTCACCGAGGTGCGGATCATCTGCTCAGGCACTGACCGCCGCCGCGCCAGCAGCTTCGCTCCGCCGTCTCCAGCCAAAGAGCGCTTCACTACCTTGAGCTTGAACTCTGTTTGATACTTTTTCATGAAACCCCCTCGAAGTTTGTCCAACTTCTGGGGGTCAGTTCAAACCCGGGGCGATTCACCCCTCCGTTCCCGCTGCACCGACGACGCCCTGGCCTTTGATCCGGCGGTGCTGCTCAAGATCGTGCTGCTCGCGTACTGCTACGGACTTCTGACTTCGAGTTCGATTGCTGCCTTCGTTTCCGAGTTGGGCGACGAGGCCGCGAAGATGGAAGCGGCGGTCAAGCCCAAGATCAGCTAACAGAAGCCACGCGATACCGCAGGGAACGATGATGATCAGGCGCGTGCGTCGCGCACCTGCTACCGTCTTGCCGACGAAGCAACGAAGATCCGCGACTGGCTCGCGCGCAACCCGGACGAGCGGCGCGGCGCCAAGGACGCTGTGCGGTTGAGTAACCGCACCGACAACGACTCGGCCAACATGGCCACCGGCAAAGGCGTGATCCAGGGCTATACCAATGTGGCCGCGGTCGATGCGGCGCACCAGACCACCGTTTCTGCAGTGCGCTGCGCCGACGCCGGCTACCACTCGGAGAGGAACCTGACCGAACTTGCCACACGACACACCCCGGCCTGAATTTGCGACAACAGCTACCGGCCACGCGATCAACGCTACGCCGAACAGGCGAAGCACGAAGCGAAGCCTGACTCGCTGTGGGACAAGCGCAGCAAGGCGAAGCCCTACGCCAACACCGATTTCACGCAAGCCCAAGACCGCAGCTCCTGCATCTGCCCGGCGGGCAAGCGGCTCAATTGCAACGGTAGGGACGGCACGATCAATGGCTATGCCGCCACGAAATACACGGGCGCTTAGCGCGACTGCGTGCTGTGCGAACAGCGACATCAATGTCTGCGCACCCCGTACAGGGCCCGGGTGAGACAGTTCGCCTTCTTCCGCAGCAAGCGCGGCGGTGACGAATCCCACACCGACCGGATGAAGCAGCGCATCGATTGGGACCTGGGCAAGCGGATGATCGACGCGCACTTCGCCACGGTCGAACCGGTGTTCGGCAACTTGCGGAACAACAAGCAGTTCGGCCGCTTCACGCTGCGCGCGGCGCACCAAGGTAGACGGGCAATGGAAGCTGTATTGCTTGGTGCACAACATCGAAAAGCGCAGGCGCCATGGGTACGCGAATTAGGTATGCTGGCGAGCCGAACAGGTCCCTCCGAACGCTGGCAAGCGATGCCGGCATTGCGTGTCAGGAGATGATGATGCAGCGACGAATGCGGAGTTGAAGCGATGAAGAATGGATTCACGCCGGCGAAGGCCAGATGTATCGACTTGCCCCGGGGTGGGGTTTTCTACAGCGTCGTTATTCAGCGCCGTCACAGACGACCGTCCCCAAAAGCTCCCTTGCCTACAGTCGTCTCAGGCGCTCGATTTCATCAATTCGGTGGATCACCCAGTCTGCGAGATTCAGTGAATCGGCAGTTGGCCTTGCTCGCCCGCGCCCAGAAGTTCATCATTTTCCGCTTGAACGGCTCGCCCCTCTGGGCCAGCGAAACATTGGCCTGTGCGCTCAACCCAATCGAAAGGTGACCGTATGCGACTCCGTCATCTGGTAATCCGTTCGAGTTTGCTTATTGCCATTGCGCTGGGGGGCTGCTCGACGATCGACCCGGCCGAAGAGGGCAACGATACAAAGGCGACAGAAGTTCAGTTCACGGGCGACCCAAACCAGAAGAGAAGCATATTCGTCTTCCTTGATGGCACGGCAAACAACCCTGGCTCAGCGACCAACGTTTGGCGCCTGTATCAGGCTGTCAGTGACATCAGAGACCCTCAGACAACCGCTAAGTACATTGAGGGCGTCGGCTCCGCCGGGAGCCCGGACTTTACGTCGTCAATTGTCTTTGGGCTTATCTGGGGACAAGGCATGGAGGCCCGAATCAAATCGGCATACGATTTCGTGGCGAAGAGCTATCGCCCAGGCGATGATCTGTACGTCTTCGGCTTCAGCCGAGGGGCTCACCAAGCGCGCGCGCTGGCAGGCTTGCTTTCCTACGTTGGCGTTCCAGCCCCCTCGGATCGGAGTATGTTGTTTGGGCAAAGGCAATGGAACAAGATTCTGGAAATTACAAAGAAGAAGAGCGACGCCGATTTCACGGACTATTGGAAGTCGTGGGAGCCAAACCGAGCTCCTCCATTGGCCTTTGAGGCTCAAACCGCCCTACGCGCAGAGTTTCTTCCCGTTTCGATCAAGCTGCTTGGCGTATGGGATACAGTACCCGGCTCATCATTCAAGAAGTTTGGCTCGTGCAAGGAACTGCCAGATCGCAAGGATGGAGATCGATACAAGTCGGACTCGTACCCCACGATCCGGACAATCGCGCACGCAGTTGCGCTGGATGAGAAAAGAGACAAGTTCGGCCCGCTGCTACTTTGTCCGCAGATTGATCTTCACAACGGCCAGCACAAGAACAGGATTCTCGAGCGCTGGTTTCCAGGCGCTCATGCCGACGTCGGCGGCGGGTATGACAGCGAGTATGAGTTGCCCAACATCTCTCTCAATTGGATGCTCAGTATCCTCAGTCAGAGCTATGGCTTCGCAGCTAAGATTCCGCGGCTTCCCGAAAACCCCAACGGCCTCTCCCATTGGTCCGTCCGAGACATGCCCGAGATTCTGCGCATCCAATGTGAGGACAGAAAGCAGCCGCCACAGGAGGCCTTAGACCCTAGCGTATTTCAGCGGAAGGGCAGCCCGCCGGTACTGGTCAAGGGAACGAGGAAGGAGGTTGCCTACCCCATTTCCTGCAAGGACGAGGCGTTGCTGCTGACTGCGCCTTGAGTCTGACTTTCGCACGGGTAGGAGGCCTTTATTCGCACGGAATCGGCCGACCGATGCTGCGGGCGCCGCCTAACCCCTTGTATATGGACACCCCCCAGAATCAAGGCTGATCAATAGTTTGGCGTAGTCGGGTGAATCACTTGCAGTCGTATATCCGGCATCTGTAGCTGGTTCTGTGTGCCCCGTGCCCATATGGAATCTGCGCGGGGATCGCCAATCGCTACAAGCGGCACGCAAGCTGCCGGAAGAGTTGTCGGCGTAAGTCACCGTGGATGTGACCCGTTTGGCCATGATGGATGATCGGTCTCGTTGCAAGTGCTGGCGGGATATGGGTTGAAGGGTTGTTCAGGCGGCGACCGGCCAGCTGGTGCGCTCGATCTTGCGCGCCAGATCGTTGTCGACGCACAGCCACACGGCACCGGCTCCGAGCAGGAACTGTTGCTACCGGTCGTCGATGCCACCGCCGCGCAGGGTACGGCGGAAACGGCAATCTACGCCGATGCCGGCTACCACTCGGAGAAGAATCTCGGCGAGCTGGACAAGCGACACATCCCGTTCTGGATCTGCGACAACGGCTACCGGCAACGCGACCCGAGTGCGGAGAACAGGCGAAACACAAGGCCAAGCCTGATGCGCTGTGGGACAAGAACGCCAAGGCGAAGGACGCGCGCGCAGCGCAGAAGACGAAGCCCTACGCCAACACCGATTTCATCGAAGCGGAAAACCGCAGCCACTGCCTGTCCCCGGCCGGCAAGCGGCTGTATCGCAACGGCGGCAACTGCACGATCAACGGCTACGCCGCCACCAAATACACCGGAGCCGAGCGCGACTGTGTGCCGTGCAACCGGCGCACTCGGTGCCTGCGCACACCGGACAAGACGAAGGTGAGACAGGTCGCGTTCTTCCGCGGCAAGCGCGACGGCGGCGCATCGAACACCGAGCGGATGAAGCGGCGCATCGATTCCGACCATGGCAAGCAGGCCATCGCCGCGAGCTTTGCCACGATCGAACCGGTGTTCGGCAACCTACGGCACAACAAGCGGCTCGACCGCGTCACGCTGCGCGGGCGCACCAAGGTCGATGGGCAGTGGAAGCTCTATTGCATGGTGCACAACATCGAAAAGCTCGGGCACCATGGCTACGCGAATTAGGTAAGCTGGCGGACAGGGAACCAGCCCGATCGGGACACGCTCTGTAGGGGCGTCAGGAGGCGACGATGAAACCGCTGAAACGGGATTGATGCGATGAAGAATGAATTCAAGCCGGCAATGGCCGGACGCAGCGACTAGCCCTGGGATGGGGTTTTTCTACAGTGTCGTTAGGCCTCATAGACTGGAGCAGAAGTGGCTGACCTACTATCTGTAATTCGCCGCCATCCTCCCCTGATCGTTGCAGTTCTACTCGGAATTGGCATAGCGGTCGGCATAGGTGTTGCGCTCTCGGCAATGTCTGTCCTGGCGCCACCACCTTCTCCGCTTCTCCGGCCGTTCGGCGACAACAAGCACTGGATCGTCAGCGAAGACCTCGTCTACCGCATTGGAGATACCGCAGACTACGTCGTCGTACCAAAAGGCTTTGTAACTGACTTTGCCTCCATCCCACAGCCACTCTGGTCAATGGGCCTTTCACCTCATGGACAGTACAGCCGTGCCGCCGTCATCCACGACTACCTCTACTGGGCACAAGGCTGCGTCCGGGAACAAGCAGATCGACTAATGGTACTCGCGATGAAGGAGAGCGACGTTGACAAGTTCGACGAGGTTGCGGTCTATGCGGGCGTCTATCTGGGAGGCAGAGGTTCTTGGGAGTCCAATAGGCTGGAGCGCACTTCCGGCCTGCCAAGGGTGGTTCCGCCGGACTATCTCATCCCAGCAGACCCGAACAGTCGCTGGCAGGACTATCGAAGATTCTTGGTCGCTCAAGGAGTGCGAGACCCAGTGTTCGACCGCACTCCCGCCTATTGTCACCACGGAGACACGACACGCGTTCCACACAGCAGCACGCGTGCACAGAAACAGGACGAATGAGGCCTAACTTGGCGTTAACTCTGCTACCCCAGAGTCTTTGGTCGCTCGGCCTATCTCCTTATGGCCAGGACAGCAGGGCCGCTGTGATACACGACTACCTGTATTGGGCCCAGTGTTGTATTCGCGCGCAATCCGATTGCCTAATGGTGATCGCAATGAAGGAAAGCAACGTAGGTAGCTTTGATGAGTGGGCTGTCTATAGCGCTGTACATCTGTTCGGAAACCGGGGTAGATTAAGAATCTTGGCAGCTATGCGTTAGCCTCGCGCGTAAGGTCTGAGAGACTAGGAAGAGGAGCTTCCAGCAAACGCCCTGCGTGATATACGCCCGCGCCGAAAAGGTCGTTATCCCATCCGGGTGGTGTCGTGCAAATGCCTGATGCTGTAAGTAGGTGTTTAAAAGCAGCCACGCGCGCCCAACGTTGGTCTCCGTACTTTTCGACCAGTGCTGCCTCACCATGTTTAGCAAGCCATAGAACCGCGATGCCTGCACAGATCGCGGTTGCATAGGACGTTCCGTCACCATTGGCTTCAATCACCTGCTTCTCTCTTCCTTTTGATCGAATCATTGACGGGCGACGGATGCGATCCGCGGGACCGCAGATGTCGACATACGTCCCCCGAGCAGAACCGCTCCACGGTTTGAAATTCCAATTGCCGTCTGCTTCAACTGGGGTCACGCCTCCTACTGTTACTACTCGGTTATAGCGCGCGGGGTAAATAACCTCTCGGATATAGTTGCCAGCGGCTGCACAAATGATTACACCGTTCTCATAAGCACAGTCGATAGCCGCGGCAAGACTGCCTAAGCCAAATAGCGCGCCGAGGCTTATGCTGATTACCTTACACCCCTTTTTTTCGACTGCATCAAGAATTGCGGTTGAAATATCGTCCTTCACGTGATCAACGAGGACGGAGTCAGTAACGCGATAAGGAATGATAGAGACTCCAGGCGCAGCTCCAAAAAATGGGGCGACTGGCGCGCCCCGCCTTGGTGGTACATACAGGCCCGCCAAAACACTTGCTGTTCGAGTTCCGTGGCCGCCGTTGGCGCCAGATAGATTATCGAGAGGTTTAGGCGATTCGGATGTACGCCTATACATTGCGCCTTCATCATTCATTGCAAGCGGGTTGTATAAAGTATTAAGACCTAGATTTGGTTTCACAAACGGAGCAGAGTCATTTCTTCCAAATCCAAGTGCAGTATGTTCCGTATATCCTGTGTCGATATGCCCTACTTTAATTCCTGACCAATCTTCCGGATTTACAAACTGGTTCCACGCGTCAGGGATTCCACTCGCCGTAAGGAACCAGTCCAATTCAATATCGGCGTTTCGATAACGTCCTAACGATGTGGGTGCGGTTCTGTTATCCTCTGCGCGGGAAGGGTTCTGGTTATCTTCCGCTGCGCGGGTTCGAAGAATTTCGACGAGCGCGGTCTCCGATATCTCATTAGCAGCTTCTGCACCCGCCGAAAGCAATTTCGTCCTTATGTCGTCAGCGAGCGCATCGGTTATGCCAGAACACACGACGTGCCACCGGTCTCCTGCAGGTAGCAAGAGTGACCCCCATACATCAAGATTCAGTTTCCGCAAATTAGCTTCAAAAATTGCTTCCTGTCCGCGCTTTAACCTCACCTGCCATATCGACTCTGTGGCGCGATCCGTAATGCTCATATTTTCTCCAACGGAGTAAAGTTATTCTTACCAAAACAATCGTTCGTAAAGACAATCGTCGGTAGACTAACTAATTTTAAGCCCATCCGACAATTAGCCATTCGAATTTAGGTCCTCATGTCTTATTGTGGCGCTAGCTTTACCACCTTATTAGTGGGCATGAATCGAATAGCGACGCCATCTCGTTTCGCGAGCACCTGTATCGTGGCGAATGTTCTATCAACTCTATCGATGACATAGGGAAACGCAACTAGTGTTTCGCCTAACGGTCTTGTAAAGTCATCCCAGTGCACTGGGACCACGACCTTTGCTCCTGTTGCCTTAACCGCTGCGTTCCAATACTCCTCGATGAGTTTGACCCGCGTGTATTCATTCGTTTCTGTTCCGATTCCACCGATAGACAATATTGTTATATCGGCCTTGAGTCCCTTAAGTGCGTCACTTAATTTATTGGCGCTGGTCACAAAAAGAATGCCTGCGCTTTCGTGCTCAATGAGAAACGAATAGTTTTCCCCCGGTCTAAAATCGGTAATCTTCGCGGGAAATCTGAAGTCCGGATCAATTGAGTCTTGTGACAACAAGCTTGCGGAGTGGGGGGTTTCAATTGCAATCACTTTAAATTTGTTGTTCTTGGAAGAATAAACACTTCCGTTCCGTATAATTTCTTGATTCGTTAATGGTGCATTGAGTACGCTTTTGAGTTCTGTGTTGTCGACTGCATTGGCTACAATTAATGCCGACCTCGAGCCATATATGGTAGCCCCCGTCAATTTTGCTATGAATCCGGCGTCTAGTGCGTGGTCGTGATGTGCGTGCGCAACGAATATTGAATTCAAGTTAGATGGAATGCAACATTCAACGATTTTCTTAAGTCGCGCTTTGTCAGGGGATAGTCTCCCGAAAAGAATTTTATTCTTGTCCGGCCTTGAGAAAAAGCCATCGATTAGTATTGCGTCTTCCCCGTCGTTGAATAAAATCGTAGTTGTTCCAAAAAAACGCGCAGAAATCTCGCCGTGCTCGGCACTTTCATAAAAATACGATGCCGTTAGCGGTGGAAAATCGGGGTGTGAATTCAGTGCCACTGCACCGACGCCTACCAACGCTACAATTATATTTATAAGTGCCATCTTCTTAGTGCGTCAAAGCAGTAGGAAAGCTCGCCGCGGAACTTGCATACGGGTTTTTACTGGTGTGCTCACCCTGTCCTTCATAGACAGGCTTTTGACATCAGCGTGCAGTCTAGACAGTTTCTACTTTATAGTCTGAATGAATATATTTTCAAGGTTTTTCGCTCAACTGAATTGCATCACTCTTGATGAGGCTGTTGCTCTTTAGATGAATATGACATATAAAACGCAGCCGCGTTTGAGCTCTGCTTGTTGGTGCTCCGGAACGTGATCAGTTGCGCTTGGGCGTAATCGCTTTGGTTTCTAGACATCCTGTAGCCTCAATATCGGGGCATGACTGAGATGTTTATGGAAGAGAAGAAGTCGGGTCGTCGCTTCACCGAAGAGTTCAAGGTCGAAGCTGTCAGGCAGGTCACCGAGCGTGGCCATCCTGTGGCGGAGGTTGCTTTACGCCTTGGTGTCAGCACGTACAGCCTGTACGGCGGGATCAAGCGCTATTAGGTGAGCCCGGCTCAGCGGGTGCAACAGGACGGTCAGGCCGATGAGATTCGGCGCCTGAAAGCGGAGTTGCGCTGGGTGAGCCAGGAGCGCGACATCCTAAAAACGGCCGCCGCGTACTTTGCCAAGCAGTCCGGGTGAAGTACGCCTTCATCAAGGCCCACGAGATGGAATATCACGTACGGCGCATGTGTTCGGTGATGCGTGTGTATCCGAGTGGCTATTACGCCTGGCGCACACAGCCTGCGTCGGCTCGCGCCCGAGAGGATGCCCGGCTGGGAGCTCTAATCCGCACCAGTTGGGAAGAGAGTGGATACGTCTATGGGTATCGCAAGATCAACAACGATCTGCGTGAACTGGGTGAGCACTGCGGCAAGCATCGCGTGGCGCGTCTAATGCGCCTGGCAAAGATGAAGTCACAGACAGGGTATGCGCGCAGGCCGCACTTTCGATCCGGCAAACCGGCAGTGGTGGCGCCGAACCATCTGCAACGCCAGTTCGCTGTCTGCGCACCGAACAAGGCTTGGGTTACCGACATCACGTACATCCGCACGCATGAGGGTTGGCTGTATCTGGCAGCAGTGCTTGATCTGTTCTCGCGGCAGGTGGTGGGCTGGTCGATGGGCGAGCGCATGGCGCGCGATCTGTCCATCAACGCCTTGTTGATGGCTGTGTGGCGCCGCAAGCCGACGGAGGAGGTGATGGTGCATTCCGATCAGGGCAGCCAGTTCAGCAGCCACGACTGGCAGGATTTCCTGAAGGCGCACCATCTGAAACCGAGCATGAGCCGGCGCGGCAACTGTCACGATAACGCGGTGGCCGAGAGCTTCTTCCAGTTGCTCAAGCGCGAGAGGATCAAGCGGAAGATCTATCTGACGCGGGCTGATGCGCGTGCCGACGTGTTCGACTACATAGAGATGTTCTACAACGTGAAGCGTCGGCATGGTTCGAGCAACGTGCTCTCGCCGGTAGAGTTTGAACAGCAATACTTTCAGAGGCTCAGTGAATCGCCCCGGTTTTGCGGAGGCCCACTGGGTTAAGTCAGGCCTCCACCGCGGAAGCCCGACGGGTAAGTTACCGATAGTAGTTTGCCTCTGATTCTGCTGGCGGAATGTAGCCGATGAGTTCGAGCAGGGGGTTGTGGTTGAACCAGGACACCCATTCCACCGCCTCCCGGGTCTTCCACGGCGCCCCACTTACTGATCGATCAGTCGGATTTCCGGTGCTCGCGACGACCTGAGCAGGCGCGGCGGTGCAGTTCAAGGCGTTGCCGAGTAAAAAAACGGTAGCCGAGACGACTGCGCCAGTTAAGCCCAATTCTCAATCCGCCAATTGCCTCAACGATTTCGCTCTGCGCTTTCAAAACCCAGCTGGACCAGCATTTCGCGGCTTTTTTCGACCTCTGCACGGACGCTTTCGAGCGTGCCGCTGCGATAGCTGAAATCGCTGCAACGAGCGTTATAGTCATTGACCACAGCGTTAAACGTGTCGACGGCGCTTTGCGAATTTCTGTTCGCACGCTCATGCCAAGCGGAAATACGTATGCCCTCCGACAGGCAGTAGCGTATCTGTGCCGGGTCCAGTACGAGTCCCTTGCCGATCGGGGGAACACGCTCTACCAACAACGTTCTCGAAACTTTGGTTTGGGGTGGCGTGTTGCCTGCAACGACCGGTTCGAGCGGAGGCAGCGGTGTCGGCGCAGGCGGGACCGCAGTCGCCTGTATGGGCACGGTCGGCGCAGGCGAGGCAGGCGCGCTCGATGCGTGGCCTGACTTCGACGACTTGGCGTCACGGTCGCCTATCGGTACAAAAAGGAGGCCGACGCAGAGGCTGATGATCAGCCAGCCCTTGCCGTTGAAGGCGTATCTCCAGGTTGCGATCGGCTGTCCGACGTAGAGGGCGCGAGACGACCGGCTTGGCGCCTCCAGATCGGTCACCATGCCCTCGATTGCTGCGAATCCTCTTTTTTTTCCGTTGTCTCGCGTCACGATCCGTCAGCCCCTTATCGAGTCGCTGAGTTTCAGGCAACGTCTTGTCAGGCAGTTGCGCACGACGTGCTCAAGCACATGAACATTCCATGTGCTGACGTAGCACGCCGACCCTCTGACATTGCTTTTGTTGCTCTGGCCGATCAAGAAGCAGCCGTCCTTTCGACCGACGCCGACTTCATCCCAACCGACGCGAACCCGGTCGTTCAGCCCGAAAAAGTTTTCCCTTACCAGCGTTACGGCGTCGTCCTCGATCGTGATGCTCTCGAAATGGAAGGATGTGCCCTGGGCGAGCGCCGAAATCATGTCGGAAACCAGTCCGACACAAACTGCCCGCCACAGTCGCTCGATGAACACATCGGCGATTGCCTGATCGAATATCTTGACGGTTTGCTCCGAGAAATTGTCTCCAAACCCAACGATGTATCTGATAACGCCAGTTCCCACCGGCCCATGCCGCATTTCTCCACAGCGCACACGGGTGATCGTCTCGAGCGGGAAGGTTTCGCCGTTCCAGACCACACCCTCCGGCGAGATGCCCAACTCCCGCCTGAACATTGGAAAACCAATCTTCGCGCGAAAGCTGATGCGATGCGGATCGTTCGTTTCGTCAAACGCGCCGATTGCCTTGGAGTCTTCTTCCAGCAATTCCATCAGGTGTGTGAGTTCGGCAAACAGTTCCCGCAGAAATTCAATCATGCTGCGAAGATGATTGCGCATTCCATGCGTGTTGTTCAGTTCAACGCTGAGGTTTCTGAGATCGTTGCCAACCTTCATGCTCATCGGATGCGCAGTGCCGCGAGATTTGGCACTGATCAGGATCGGTTGCGCGACCCTGACCCACTTGCGCACGACCGCCTCAAGCCTCGCCGTAATCACTACGAGTGCTGTCTCGCCGAGCGGCGCCGTCTCTCGGGCAGCATTGAGCAGTGTTGTAATGTTGTCGTGCTCCTTGTGTAGGAACCCCTGCACCTCGACTTCGTAGCTATCGACCAGATCCTCGATCAATGTCGAGCCTTGCTTCTCGCCGTTGCGGGTGGCTCTCTTCACCGCCCCGGTCATGGCGTCGATGAGCCTTGCCGGGTGCATGGAGTCCAGAAGATTCTTCAGCGCCAATCGATATGTTCGACGACGCTCGGCAAGTTCCTCCTCGACAAGGTCAATCCCGCGCACCTCGGGGAACCCGGCGATCACCCTGTCGGCATTCACATTGCGAAGGACTGCTTCAGGCTCGATGCTGTCAACAAGATCGGCAAACTCGCTCATGAATTCGGCCAGGGATGCAGCGGATTCGTCCGCAGGAACGCGCTCGCACGCATCTGACATCAGATTGGCGAGGGCCAGGCTGGACAGGCCCGGCTCAGCCAGAACCGCCTGCGGAGAATCCGCGAGCATCTGCAGGACTTTTTCAACGGTGGCCGGGGCAACTCCGGGCAGCCACGCCATTTCGCAGGAAAGCCGAGCCCGCGGATGGGTCAGGTCGGCGCGGGCCTTCGAGCACAGGTTGCCGTCCAGGTGCAGAGCGCGTTCCTCCGCACTCTCGACGATCTTGCGGCGATCGTCCTGAGGGGTCACGCCCAGAATGCTGAACGGGTTTGCGTGTAGCCCGGTGTTGATGTGGTTCATGCCGATGCTAACCCTTGGCAAATGAGGTTTGGCGTCAGGGAGAAGGGTGTGGATTCCAATTCTCAGAAACCCAAGCGATGCATGCACCCCGCTGCTGCGCGAGCTTCTGCTGCGCGCATGCGGGCGCCCGCAAGTGCGGACCCACAACGCATAGTTCCCTCATCTGGCAAATTCTGAAATACGCCAAATCGGTACCTTTCACACAAATCCTATGCGCTGGCCGGCGTTGTCCCCATCTCTCGACGGCGTTGCATCGAGTGCCGCGAGCAGAAAAGCCTGCCCCAGCGAATTGCGTCCGGCGCGGGCAGACAGTCGGGCGCCTTCGCGAACGACGAAGGTGACATCGGAAAGCGGGCGACCCGTCAATCTTTGGGACAACGGCACCGGATCGACGGTCTCGTCCTTCGGTAGCGTCACCAGCAGCTTGTTGAGCAGCGCAAGCACTTCATCTTCTTTCGCGTAGTCGACCTTGATGACATGGTCGAAGCGCCCACGCCGCATGATCGCTGAATCGATCATGTCGAGCCGATTGGTCATCGCGATGATCAGGACTTCATTTCGGGCGGCTTCAGGGATGCGGCGCAGGAACTCGGCAAGTTCCTCGACCCGGTGGTGGCCACCTCCGCCACCGCTTTCCCGGTCGGCGAGGAAAGCCTCCATTTCGTCAATGACCAGTACGCACGGGGCGATCTGCATCGCTTTCGCGAACACGTCGGATATCTTGCGGCTGGTTTCGTGGATGAAGGCGCTTGCCACGGCGGAAGCGTCGATCTGAATAGCCGGCCAGCCAAGAAACTCGATCAACTGCTCGACCGCATAAGTCTTGCCGCATCCGGGCGGCCCATGCAGAACGATCGCTGATGGAAAACCCACGCCGAGCGCCTTGTAGCGCGCCTGATTGCGAACGATGTCGACGACGTGCTCGTTGAAGAAAGCTTCGAGTTCAGGCCGGCCCGGAAGCTCGAAGGCCTTGTCCGAGGCGACACCGCCGCCCTGCCGCGCGCTTGCTGAAGGCGTGCGTGCGTCGCTGGCCGGCACGCCATCCTGACGTGGTGCCTGCGCTGCGCGAAAGCCATAAGTCGAGGAACCTTCTGAAGCACCCATTCCTGCAGTGTCCACAACGTCCATCAGATCCTGGGCGCCTAACCATGTCAGCATCTGCTGAAGCCTGCGGAATGACCTCACTGACACGCCGGCACCGCCGGTGAGCCACTGGCCGAGAACAACGTCGTCACCCGCGGGCGCGGTGTCGCCGAACGTCGGCAGCAGGCGCCTGAGCTTTGCGACATAGATTGCATCCTGCAGGGGCGTGTGGGGGTCAATCGCGCGGGTTTGCCGCAGCGCCGCCGCAAATGCCAGTGCCTCGTTCTTGTTGTTTGGCGAACGACAATCCGACAGCGGCGCGAGCATCTGGTCAGAGACGCAAAACAACTCCCGGAAAGAATCGGACCCAAATGAAAAGGCGCGGAATTCGGCTTCGCCGGTCAGCCCGGCCGCAGCCCACTTTGCGAAGAGATCCTCTGTGACGATCAGTGCCTTGCCGCCATCGCGGGCGTCGAGGATTTGCCAGTGGGCGTCGCCGTGAAGCGGCCGGCCGCACCGCGTGCCGTCCGGCAGAGTGAATCCGATCGGAAGCCAGCTATCGGGCGTCATGCTCAGCTCACCACGATGTTGGAACTGGCGATTATGTCGTCCTCGCCCGAGGTACCCACGCGAATCGAATCGAGTCGGGCGACGACCTGCCGGAGCTTGTTGATATCGTTGGCTTTCAAAGCCAGTTGCCCCATCTGGCACAGCTTTTCGTGTTCAACTGTGTCGGGAAACAGAAACACGTTCCTGGAAAGCTGCTGGAACCGGTTGATGACAAACCAGTCTTGACGCCAGAGAATCAGAAAGCTCTTGTCGTTCAGCTCCGACAGATGCAGATCAAAGTCCCCACGGTTGTTGTCGATCGCACGCTGCGCTGCCTTGAACAGATTTTCGAAGTCCACGGTTTCCGAAGGGCGGGCCATCTGACGGAGTCGCAGCTCGAAGTTTTCAATTGCCTTGTCGAGTTCCATCTGCCGGATGACCTTGATGTGCTCCTTGCGAACCAGCGCGAGTAGTTTCTTCGCCTCCTGAATGTCATCCATCGCCTGTTTGGCCGTTTCTGGGTCGCCTTCGAGGTCTTTGGCGACCGACGCGCGCCTCAGGCGCTCGCGCGCCTGAGCGATCCGGGGGTCGTCAATCTTTGACTCAACTTCATCCAGACGGTTGCCGATTTGCTCCAGTTCCTCCGTCAGGCGTTCGGTCGCCTTGGAATAGTCGATCTGTCCTTCTTGCCTGGAATAGAAATTTCGGCCGCTGGAGAATGAGTTGCCGATCGAAGGCACCGTGACTTCCAGAACGATGTTGCCCGAATCGAGCACCTCGTATGCACACTGGAGTTCCGCACCCTTGGCGATCACGCCAGCGGAAAAGTCCGATCCTCTGATTTCGAACATGCCGATGAAGCGGTTGTCGGAGACTGGGTCTTCGATCGAACCTTCCCAAAGTTTGAACTTGATCGAACCTCCCGCGCCCGCGAGCAGCGATTCCTCAGCTTTGAAAGTCTTCTTGCCGATTTTGGGCAGCTGGTCGCCATCGCGAACCAGGTAGTCGAGGATCATTCGACCGCCAACCTTTTCCCGCGCCTCGACCCCGATTGAATGAGAGGCCGGAATCGCATCAATCTGTGCAGCGGTTCGCGAGATACCGATCCTGTCCTTCATAAGCTTGACCGGCCCACCGGCGGCATCGAACACGAACACCTTGAACAGATTCTCGCCGGGCTTGGCCAGGGGAACGTCCACACTCGCGCCATCCGTCAGCGCGACGCGGCCGGAAGACCATCCGGTGTCGAGGCTGTCGACCTGGAACTCGACCCCGTCATCGACCTTGCCGCCGATTCTAGCGACCACCTTGGCCTTTGAATCGGGTGTGCGCGCCCGGTAGTTGAAGGCCAGATCCAGCCCGCCACCTGTCGACAGCGCGCCGCGCCCGCTTTTTCGCCCACGGTTCTGGCTAGACCAATCGATGGATTCGGCAAAAACGGCTGCACCTTCAGCCACCGCAGTCATCGGGTTCACGTCGGTGGATGCGGCTATACCCAGTTCGACTGCGACCTTGTCGCGCAAGGGCTTGTACTGGGTCGGGCCTCCAACGAACACCACGCGGCCGATGTCGCCGGCGTTCAGTCCGGCCTTCTCCATGGTTTCGCGAGTCGCTGCGATGGACTCTTCGATCTTCCCCGAAATCAGTTCGTCGTAACGCAGGCGACTCAAAGAAATGTCGAGGTAAATGTCGACGCCCGCCTCGTCGCGAACACGAAGTTCGCTGTCGTCGAGCGTGACAACAGCTTCGTCGCTTGACGAGAGCTCGATCTTTGCCTTTTCCGCCGCCCACGTGGCCATGTGACGTAGCGTGGTGTAGCGCGCGTCTGAGTAGAAGTCCTCCGGCAGATCGAAGTTTTCAAGTAGCCAGGGCTTGACGACGCTGTCGAGCAGGGCGCGGTCAAAATCGCGACCGCCGCACATGGCGATGCCACCGTGAGCCAGCAAACTCACCCGCCCGTTGATGCTCTCGGCGATGGCAACATCGAGGGTGCCCCCACCGAGGTCGTACACCAGGAACATGCCGTCCTCGTTGCTGTGGCGCATCACACTCATGACGGCCGCGACCGGCTCCTGCATCAGGGCGACCTTGCCCATGCCCGCCATCTCGGCAGCCGCCATCGTGGCGTCCTTCTGCATCTGGTTGAACGCAGCGGGCACCGTGATCACCGTGCCGGTGTCCGGGTCGTTGCGCACATCCTCCGGGAGATAGCCAAACAGCACCCGCAGAATTTCTGCGCTGCACTCCTCGGGGGTCAGTGTCAGATCGACCGCCGGCAACTTGACCGGCGTGCTGGTGCCCATCAGCCGCTTGAACAGGGTTGCAGCGTTCTCAGGGTTGCGTGCCGCATTGTCGTAGGCGCGCTTGCCGACATACTTGTTGCCGCGCCTGTCGATGAATATCGCGGAGGGCGTGACATCGTTCTGGTCGGGACTTTTGAACAGGCGCACGATCTCGCCGTCGTAGGCGCTCACTGCACTGTTGGTTGTTCCGAGGTCGATTCCGATGTAGTGCTTCATGGCTGGGCAACCCTCGCAAGCATGACGGTTCCGCCGCGCACCAGTCCTTCGGGCCCCATGACCACCGGCTCGACCATCTGGTCGACCATCAGTACATCGTCCGGCCCGAAGTCTGCGATGTTCAAGGCGGAGACCGCCATGCCAGGGTCGTAGGGCTGGCCTTCGAGGCTGACGATGCGCAGGCCGAACGTTTCGAGTCCGTCGTCGATCTTCTTGGCGAAATAGCGGGCCTGATTGGTGTATCGCCCCGCTTCCCATGGATCGAGTTTGTCAAGCAGGCGGGCGAACACCTTAGCGAAACGCCAGCCTTCGACGGAAACGTCGATCAAGGTCTTTCGTTCGGGATGTTCGCCTTGGTCGCCCCGCATGCTTTCCATGCCTCCTCCCTCACCGCAACGTCATCGAATGAACGGGCATGTCTGATTCGCCGGTCACCGAAAACAGGCGCAGACATGCTACAACGCAGCGTCAATATACCCGTTTCGACTGTACCAGAGCCTCGCACAACGACCCATCGCGGAACGTTCAATGCCTGTCATGAATCTGCAACGCTTGCGTCGAATTTGCCTGGCTGAAGCGCGCGCTCGGTGCCGAGGAAAATCTCGTTCAATTCACAGTTTGATGAGCCGCCTCGGCTGACCCGCACGCGGCACCAACCGCTGGCCGGTACGTGCGGCGACCCGTGCGCAACTGGAGAGCGCGCTGCGCCTGCCTGATGCGCTGGTAATAGACCTCGACCTCGGTACGCCGGGTCAGGCTGGCGCTGATCCCATCGTTGCCCTGCGCGCCGTCTGCAACGATGAAATACCGGCGCTGCTCGTGTCGGCGGGTGTTGCGGTGCTGACCCGAGATCGACCGCCGCTCGCGCCCGCGGCTCAAACCCCTTGATGCGGTCGCACTGGGTTCTGTGCTGACCGGGCTGTTGATGTGAGCCGAAACGCTGCGCGGCGATACGGATGCCGAGGACGAAGCGAACGATAAGGCGAAGGCCTAGGAGCCTGCTGCTCACGCGCCATAGGCGGCTGTGTCGCCAAGGACTGGCAGAGGCTCCGGGAGTACCCGCACACGGCATTTGACGGCCCCGGCGCGGCAGTTCGAGCGGTCGGCGTTTCGCTGAACGATGCACAGCAGGCATGACGTTCTAGAGTCAGCCGTCAGAACTTGGCAGGTGCCCGAGCGCGGCGACTGAGAAGGGTGCCCTCCGATTTTGCACGCGCCGGATCATTCGTCTGATCATCCGTTGCTCATGACCCTAGCCAAAAACAGGTGTCTCCAGTTTTGTGGGGAGGTTGCCTGAAGGTAACCGACTGCACACCAGTTCAAGAAACTGTTGTTCGCTCAGGATCGGAAACATGCCCATATTGCTGTGGGTCCGCCCATGATCCCATTCACAAAAATACGCATGCTCCTTGAGATCGAAGGCTTCGAAGGTGAAATACCTGCTTGATGGTGAAAGGGTTCCGTCATAGGCGGCGTTGTCGTCGAGGCGACGACACAACGCGACGTAGTAGGTTTCTCCACCCACGCGGGGTTGGGGTGTGCGGAGCACCGATATCGCAAATTCTCCGTATATGACCTTTCTGCAGCTGACCGACCCGAGCATGGATCGGATGTACGCGATCTCCAACCTGGTGTGGCTTGCTGATCCCGGCTTGAACATGCCATGACTCTGGCAGACACCAAAACTTTTGGACCACATATGAAGAAAGGCCATCCCGCTCTGTTCGTCAGGGATGAGCGCGCTGATCAATTCCGGGTGGCGAGTGAAAAGTGCGTCGGGCAGCGTGATGTGCTCGAACGCATAGACCAAAGGCCGCGCCAGACTTCCGGCCAGTGGCCCGGTGTCGCGAATCCACTCGTAGGGCTCGGTGATTGATTCGGGTTGACTACTGGATTCCGACGCAGACATGGTTTCTCCTGTTCGAGACAACGAGCCGCCGAAACGGCACTTTTTACGAAGGGCCGGGGACAGGTGATGCGCGCAACGTCCACGCTACTCAGTATTTCATATTGCTACCCGACGGTCGTGCGTGCTTATCGCGCGAACGATCCGATCCGATCCGATCCGCCAACGCTTCATCATCTGCGGATTCCCGGAGAATCAACCGCAAACAGATACAAGAGTAGGCATCGCACGTTTCGCCGAGATATCTCGATATAGCCTCAGCGCAGAAGTCACAGAGGTGACAACCCTTTCAAGAAAGGGAACGGTCATGCGCAACCCGAATGCGCTACCGGGAAACGAACGTTCGACTGACATCGTCTTGCCAGTCAGAGATTGATCCCTGCAAGGCAACGATCGACCTTTCCGACATCGTGGGCATGAGTGCCGAGGGTTGAGTCACCCGTTAAGTTGGACTCTCAGAGCTTTGATTGATGTTCGGGATGCAGCGAGTCTGTGGGGCGTGATTGAATTGGCGCAATAGTGCGCGCCACTGACATCGTCGCGCGAAGCCGATGAGGCGGCGCGTCACACAGAGTCCGCAATCGAATAGCGGATCACGTTCGGGACGGGCGTGACCGGCTTTAATTCAGTCCGACTCGATTATGCCTTTTTTGGCTGAAATTGACTTTCTCAGTTTGCCGCATACATTTCCTGAGTAGTACAACTTATGGAGATGGTAATGACGCAACCTGCAAAAAAAACCACACAACAGTATGAGAAAGTCTTCATCCGCCTGATAAATGGGTGTTCTAGCGCAAATGAGGTACTCGAGAAAGCAAGGCAAACAACCAAGAACAATACATGGTTCTGTTACAAGGCCGCAGTTCTTTTCTGGAGTAATTACAGAGAACATGTGGCGGACGAAGCTCTTGAGCTGTCACGCGTTCCCACCGAGATCCAAGCGCTTTCGCAAAGCTTCTTAAGCGATTTAATTACAGCATTTCAGGCGGCGCCACCGATTCCCAAAGAAACTCGCAAACCACGGCACAGTAAGCGGAAGGACATGCGGGGTGCGCCGTCCAACTGGCGGGAATTGCTTTGGGATGAACCGGGGTTGAAAAAGTACAGGCTGCACTACGCCTTAAGTGCGGTTACCGGATGTCGGCCTGGCGAATTCGGCGAGGGTTTTTTGGTTAAGGTCATAAAGAACTATATTTTATTTGGAATAAAAGGACTCAAAGTAAGGGCGTCGTCAGGACAGCCTGCCAGGGTGTTGATCCATAAGCTCGCGGGAGCAAGGGGCCCATTTCTCTCTGAAATCGTCTTGACCGTCAAAGCTCTGCCGAAAAACAATCAAGGCTTTGTGACGATTGATTCAATAGATACCAAGGCTTACAGCGCCGCCATTAAACGAGCTTCTCTACGTTTGGGGTTGGGGGGTGAGACTGGGCTGAGTGCTTACAATTTGAGGCATTCTTTTGCAAGTGACCTCAAGGCTGCAGGAAAGACACCTGAGGAAATCGCGAGAGCTCTGGGACATGCGTCCACAAAAACTCAAAGCTGCTACGGGCACGCAGGAATGTCAAAAGGAGGTGGCGTTGTACCAGTGTTGATCCAGGCCACCAGGGCCGTGAAACTGCACCCGATTAGCAACGGCAAAAATTACCCTAATCGGAATCAATCCCGACACATCGGTAGGCCCTAACAACGATGTAGATCGACGTCGTGCTCGCCTGTTCCGATTGCCCGATTCACACTTGATTGACGGGTGGGTTCGAGGGTGGTCCGGGGCAGGGGTTGCCTGAAATTAATGGTGAAAACGAAGTCTTGAATGGTCTCAACTCAAAGCTTTAATTTGTTTAAAGTGTTGGATACGTAAGTGTCAGAGTCAGCGTTTGAATCGCTCCGGGTTGAACTGACCCCAAGAAGTTGTAAAAACCTCAAAGAATATTATGGAAAAATAAAAAATAAATTTTAAATTTTAAATTTTGGGCAATTCAGGGCACTGAACGAAGCGCATTCAGTGGAGCAGTGTAAGCAGTTGATCTGAGAGCATCGCGTTTCCAGACAGCCTCTTGATGATCCAATCCCGTCGCAGCTTCTTGTCATCGAACGCAGGCAATTCTGAGACATATCTCGCTAGCGGAGTAGCCATATGGTAAGGGCTGTGCCAAAGTAGATCGAACGTACTTTTTACGTCCAACTTGCCTGATTCAAGGATCCTAAGTACGTCCTCTTCGCTAAGCTGCCAGAGCCTCTTGGCAGCAGGCTCGCCTTCAGGTGTACCCAGCCGTTTGAGAAGTAGTGTTCGAGCCTCCGTTCCAGCCGTTAAAATGAGTTCGTCGCGGTCACCCCTTTCGCTTATGGGGAGGGCTTCTAACAGAGCGTGCCTCCACGAATCCGGGAAAATGTGTGGCTGAGCCTGCAATACAGAGATCTGCGCATAATCGATCTGGGCAATGTACTGAGCAGGCGCCGAATGCTTAATTGCCCACCTCCATAAATTTGATTTGAAGAGAAAGAAGGACCAACTAGGAAAGTTGCCAGTCGGCATCCCCTCATAAACTGCCGTCAAGATTAAACGGAGCGCGACGGTTGCAAGGCCATCTGATCGCTGCTTTTCCAATTGCTCGACCACAAAGTCGATGGCCCACTGGTGGAGAGCCAGCTCTGCCCACAATTCAACAGATATTCGCTCCCCTCTAGATAGCCCTGCAGCTATCAACAATGGTGCCAATACGTTGCTTCGCGGTTCGTCTGAGCCAGCTGGCCACGACTCGATCTCGATGAATACCCTGTACAAGGCCGTCATAAATCGACGCCACCGAGATGAACTTGAGTGTTCCGAGAAACCTCTTGCGCCAGCATGATCTGGCATCGGCGGTAGCGAAACGCTATTGCCCGCCCACCCAGGAAACAGCTGCAGAACCGCAGGGTTAAGCTTTCCGTACATCTTTGGTTTAATCGTTAAGCTCCAGCCCATGCACGCAGAGATCGTTTGCAACACGTCGGGATGATCAACGCGGGACACTGCCTTTCGCGTCAAAAGTAGTTCGACGCCACTATTGCCAGATTCAAAGTATCGGTTAAGCACCATTTCGGTGACGATATGCATGTCTGCATCAAGCACATGTCCTTCGGCCCGGCGATTTCCCAACTCGAGGAATAGCGACTCACTCGCGCCCACGGCCGAGGCTTCCCAAGGGTTGGCAGACCGAAGCATCCGGACTGTCTGCAGCAAGTCGGTCATCGACGCAGCCGAGAGGGCTGCATCGATCAGATACTGCCTGTCCGGATCTAAGGACAGCCGTCCCCAGGTCTGGAAATTGGCCGACTGAATCTCGGCTGCCAGCAGGTCTCTAATTCGCAAGTCAGCCAGTAGCTGTGGCTTCAACGCATAGTCACCCGATGCTCGTCGAGGCACCGATGCCAGAAGGCCATGGCGCTTGAGATCATCGAGTAACGTGGAAACTGCGTCGATTTTTTGCCGCGGCCTTTTACTCGACTTGACCGTCTTTACCGCGTTCGGATCGTTTGGGGCATCCATGTTTAGCGCTGGGCTCCCCTCAAATGAACACAAATGACGCCATTTTTCCCATTCCATGGGATCACCCCAAGGATGGTTTATGTGTTGCCAGACCGCATCGGCCAGACGATTAAACGTGTCTGATGTCCTGGAATCAATGGGTGCGAAACAAGACTGCAGGCGACGGCCGACGTCCCGACCCGCTGGGTCCGGCCGACCTTTCTTGGATCGACTATGAAACATGCGGCAGACGGTCAGCACATCCGATGGTGTCCTGACGAGACGCTCCTCGGGATCAAGGACCTCCAACCAAGTCATGACCTCCGCTTGCGCGAGCAACGTGTCGATCTTCTTCGTATCGAGCCGTTGCTGAACCCACACTATCAGCCTTTTCCTCCAATCGTCGTGCAGCGTCCAAACGAAGGACTTTTTAAACCAGGGAGGATTCGAAGTTCTTGGTGGCGAGTTCGAGAACTCGCCGTCAGGAGGGCTTGTACCGTGATTGGACGTAAATCCGTTTGGCATTGAAAAAGGGCAGATCACTAACAATGTGATTTCAGGCCAGCTTTCAGAAAGGACCAGATCTTCGCCGTCAGACTGGGTTGAAAGCACAATCACAAGAGGCATTGCTGACTGTGCATCCATCTTGACGTCCTGAAGACTTTCAACCTTCAGAACCTTGAACGCGGACGTGGCTTGAAGCTGCTTGATGAGCAGCTCTGCGCCTACTTCAGTTGGCACCCACAACCAAGAAACGCCCCGGGGCATTTTTCGCGCGTCACGCATCTGGTCCTTGAGCAGCCACGGCTTGAGGTCAAGCTCCCGAGGGTGATCGCTGTTGGCGAGGCCCTTGAGCTCAATAGCTATCCGGGCAAATGCAAGTTCGTACGGAGCCTCTGACCTAAGATCCAGAGGTGGCAGCTCCGGGAACTCAGCGAACGAATAAAGTTGTCCACCGTTCCCCTCGTGAATGCCGATGTCTGATGGATCTACGTTCAGCACCTCGGTGAGCGCGTCTAGATACCCCAGGTTCCTTTGCCACCAATCGACCTCACCCTTCGCAAGTTTGCCTATCCTCGTGCCCAGACTTCTTCGCTGTATGTTTAAGGCCAGCTCGGGCCTATGCAGAAGGATGGCTTCCGCC
The DNA here is from genome assembly GCF_024580145.1 of Methyloversatilis sp. XJ19-49. Taxonomy (GTDB): domain Bacteria; phylum Pseudomonadota; class Gammaproteobacteria; order Burkholderiales; family Rhodocyclaceae; genus Methyloversatilis. The sequence continues at coordinate 98,195 of NZ_JANINI010000004.1, read as the reverse complement.
AAGGCATCGTTAGATTTGAACCCGACCTTAAGGCGGGCTTGTTCGATCAGCTGGCTCATCTTCAACTCCTTTAGTCCCGAAGACTAACAGAGGGTGATACCGATGCATCACAAGTGCATCGATGCGCATCGATGCATGCGCAATTGCGTATCAATGCAGGACTCTTATTCTGGCGTGGTTGAAATCTTCATCCCCACCCACTCAATAAGGAGTTCAATGTGCAAGTTCGTTTTCTTGGCCCACTTGGAGTCGTAACCGGTTCATGCACCTGGATGAGGGACACGGAACATGACTGGAGCTTTCTGGTTGACTGCGGTATCCAGCAGGGCGAGCCAACGCAGGATGTCTGGAACAAGGCGAACTGGCCGTTCGATCCCAAGGAGATCAAGTTCGTCATCCTCACGCACGCTCACGCGGATCACAGCGGCCTGATTCCGGCCCTTTACCGAAACGGCTTCCAAGGAGTTGTCTACTGCACGAGCGAAACCCAACAATTAGCTATCGAACTGCTGAAGGATGGCACCCGTCATTCGACGCTTACGTATGGCCTTACCGACATCGAAAAGGTTGTCTGGCGCACGACTGGTCCGGACCAACCGTTCGGGAGTTACTTTCCGGTCGCCGACGATTTGTTTCTGCAGTTTTTTCGAACCGGGCACATTGTCGGGGCCGTTTCTGTCGTTGTGTCTTGGGGCCCGAAGGGCTCTGACCAGCGAAGCATTCACTTCTCCGGAGACCTCGGCCCTGGGGCTGAAGACAGCGAGAGTCTGCCATTGCTGCGGTTTCGTATGGACCCTAGCAAGACTTGCAATTACGCTGTTGTTGAATCCACTTACGGAGACGTTATTCGAGCAGCAGAGAAGCAAGACTCTCAAACCCGCCGCGAGGAGTTGCGTCTGCTGCTTGATCAAACGATCGAACAAAACGGGGCACTCGTGCTGCCGGCGTTCTCGATCGCCCGCACTCAGGACTTGATGTTCGATCTTCACTGGGTCGTCGCAGACGGCAGCGGTAAATATGATCGCTTGAGATTCCTTCTCGACTCGCCACTTGCGAGAAAGGTGCATCCTGTGAATCGGCAAGCACTTCAGAAGACCGAACGCTCCTCTAAAGGTAAGGTCCGTGCGCGGTGGCTGGGTAAGCAATTCTTTCGGGACCTTGGCCTCGATGACGCGAACCCCGCTGACATCGCCGCAGGTCAATCCATTTTGGGGATGGTCTTCGATGACGCGCAAAATGACCAGTTGCGAGGTATCGCGACGGGCAATCAGATTGCAAGAGATTGGCGTCCGATATTCCGAAGCGCCGAGGAGGCTCGCCAGGCACGCCACGCTGATCTCGTCGGCCCAACAGTGATCGTTACGAGTTCAGGGACTTGTGACGGCGGCCCAGTCGTACAGTGGTTGTCCGCACTGCTTTCGCTGAAAACTACGACAGTGGCGATGACGGGCCATTGCTCACAAAGCACCGTCGCCGGACAACTGCTCGCAATTGCCCACGTTCCCTTGAACGAGCGTGTGCGCGACTCGGGATCGATTGCGTTGCCTGGCAAGGAGCCGATCCCGGTCTTCAAGGTTCAAGCAAGCATCTACAAGGTCAATGGCTACTCTGCACACGCCGACCAAAATGATCTGCTGAACTGGCTCCTGCGGGAACGCGAAGGCGTGTGCAACCTTGCTGCGCGCGAGGTTTTCATCCAACACGGTGAAGATCGTCATCGCAAATCGCTGGCTTCCGCACTCAGAGAACGAGCCCGATTGCGGCAACTTGATGTCCTTACTCACCTCCCGTCTGACCCGGAGCTTTGGTGGAGTCTCGAGCGGTCCGTAGGTTCTAACATCATCGACCTTGTTGCGGAGCGCTCCAGGATTGAACAAGAGATACTCGCGCTTCAGAGTCGACTTCGAGCGATGGGTTAGCGCAACTAAAAAGGCCTTCTGGAAAGGCGAACGCCCTTGGCCATATGGCGCGCGATCTATCTTTATCGAAATTATCGGGTTCTTTTTAGATGCAAAAGATCGAGCATTAGACCAAAGTTCCGGGATTGCGCGGCGCCGGGCGGGCTGCGGGTCGTTATGACAACCAACGTCTTGCGGCCGTTGTGCTTGCATTCCGGCCGGTGTTAAGCTTATGCCCACGGTCTTTCTGGGACGAAGGGGAATTGTTGTGATCCGACAAGTCAGCGCAACACATACCATTGCAGCCATTGCCATCAGTGCTGTTCTCATCGTTGCAAGCCAGAACGTGCAAGCCATCCTTCCGGTCGATAATAGATCCCCAGATCCTCTGCGGGTCACTAATAGCGACTTTAAGAATCTCTTTGACACATCTGCGCTCGTCGATATCGTAATAGTCCCTTCCGATTACCCACAAGGCGCGGCAGGCTGCTCCGGGTATTCAGTGGGGCAAGGGCTTGTGCTAACTGCGGCCCATTGCTTGTCAAAGGTTGTGGAGGAGGACCCTACAAAACCTGCAGGGCAAAGCGCCACGGCGGGAAAAATATTTGGAATCCGCAGTCCAGGATCAGTTTGGGTCTCTTCCGGCGCGGATAATCCCCGCACCGTTAAGGCGTATGACGATAGCTGGCTAGTAACGCCGAATGCGAGAACAGAGGCGTTTGGAAGAGGATATGCGGTGGAATTCCATCCTGTTTGGGACCTAGCATTACTCAGGACTACTTCAGAGACTCCCTCAAGGTTCTACGGCGCATCGGTATTCTTGATTCCGGACCTGATAATGGGCCCTTCGGATCGAGCAGCCGTCGTGGAAGTCAATAACCTATTTTTCCCATTAGAGCCACCGGCAGGATTTCCCTCACAAGAGGTGTTTAACTTCATTCCAGCCTTCAAAGCGGGGTACAGCTACCCCGGCGGGGATTTGACCCGGACAGCTTTGATTTCAGCCGCATTTATTGCACCCACACCGCGCATCATTAATGACGGCGATTTTTCCTTGGCCTATTGCCTATCATTACGAATCAGCCGAGATGCTTAATCTACTCCACGGGACATTTGAAACCTACGGTAACCAACTAATTCACGTGGGAACTATGGAAATGATGCGCGCCCTCGGGCAATCCTATGGCCACATTATTAAAGGCGACAGCGGAGGGCCTCTTTTTGTAAGCGTAGTCGACAGTGCCGGGAACGTCCGTTTAAGCTTGGTGGCGTTGTGGCACGGGAGGATAATCCCGTCTCCGGCGAGCTGCCGGCGAACGCATTTATTCGAAAGGACCAGTCGTACACTCGGCTACAGCCTGCGTATGACTGGGTGACGGCTGCTGCGGGACGCCTTGGCCAAGCACCCGCGGCGGGTGAGACCTTGGCGTTTGCAGCGCCATTTAGACAACGCATCCAGGACGACACCCTTATTCAGACAATTAATGTCGATTTTGGCGAGGCATCAGGAACTTATATAGACACGCTAGATGCTTTTGTTGTCTACGGTACGGGACTGAGCGGAGAGATAGATAAAATAGCGGTTTCAGGGATTTTTGAGATTTCCGGCTTGGCGTTTTTTAGCGAAGACAACACCGCTCTTGATATCGTCGCCAGCCCGGTAGCCGACATCATGGCGATAGGGTCCCGCCCCTTGCTGCAATCATCGCTGCCGCCTTTCGAAATTTTAAGCGCCACCGGAGTTTTTGATAGCGCAGATCCCGTTTCTTACCTTTCATTCGCGACCGGACTAGCCGGCTCCGCGCCCCTGAGCTAGCACGTTAGGCCTCACATCCTACTTACCTTGCTTATCACGAGGGTTGCACTTCAATGATCGACACCATAAAGCTTCTGCTGGAGCAAGGCCTAGCACTGGTACGTGAAGGACATGCGCAACGGCAAAGGTTTTACAAGGAGATCGTGGAGCCCGTTCACGCGCACTACCTTCGAATGGCTGAGCGGCATGATGCCACCTTCGCGTATGTGAATCTCCAGCTCAGCAGACCTAATTGCAGCCTAAGGACCATCTTTGAAGAAGTCAATGAGCGCCTAGCTTCGGAGGCAAAGGACTGGCACATAATTGACCAAGTCGCCCGGAAATGCGATCTTGACCCAAGGCGCGATGTTGAGCGCGCATATCTGTACTATGTCTCTTCGCTCGCGGAGTGTCTTGAGGTCGTTCACGCTGGCGGCGACGCGCACTCGATCGTCTTTTATCGCGGACTCCTAAACACTTTGGAGATCGAACTTTGGACAAGCGACACTGCGTCCAGCATCGCTCGAGTTCGGGAGCAAGTTAAGGACTTGCAAGCTGACTACACAAAATACTGCGCCAAAGTCGAAACCGGATTGCTCATGCTAAAGAGAGCATGCACCGTCTGAAGGCGAACGGTGAGGCCTAACCCCTCGCTCAAGCTGAGGCCCAACGGCAAGTCACCAAGCCCGGGCCGGCGGTACGCGGTGCATTTTCGCCAGCCCGGGCTTGGCGCCTCGCCGTCGGTCCCAGCTTAGCTCGAACGTTGAGGCTGTAGAAGAACCGTTTTCATCATCCGTTTGCATGCCGTTGTTATGATCGGTCATCGCTTCGACGGAGCCCTGCGATGCCGCGCTTCAAGACGCCCGACTACGGGCTGAAGATGATTCCGGTCGATTTCGCGCAGCAGGTGCTGCCCGGCACCTTCGAGTTCGCGCTCTGCCATCTGGTCGACAACGAGCTCGATCTCTCCACCCTCCGTTCCCGCTGCACCAACGACGCCGGTGGCGCCCCGGCCTTTGATCCGGCGGTGCTGCTCAAGATCGTGCTGCTCGCCTACTCTCGCGGGCTCATCAGTTCGCGCTCAATTGCCGGCGCGTGCCGGAACAACGTACTGTTCATGGCCGTCTCGGGCGACAGCGCGCCGCACTTCACCACGATTGCCGGCTTCGTGGCCGAACTGGGCGACGAAGCCGCAGCCCTCTTCACCCAGGTGCTGCTGGTGTGCGACCGCCAGGGCCTGATCGGGCGCGAGCTCTTTGCCATCGACGGCGTGAAGCTGCCGTCGAATGCATCGAAGGCGAAGAGCGGCACACGGGCTGACTTCGAGCGCGAGGCGGCGAAGATGGAGGCGACCGTGCAGCGCATGATGGGCGAGCAGAAGGCGCGCGACCTCTCGGGCTGTGACGACGAGCAAGCGCGCGCGGCCCGCACCCGTGAAAGGCTCACCCGCGAAGCCACGCAGATCCGCGACTGGCTCGCGACAAACCCGGACGAGCGACGCGGTGCCAAGGGCGCCGTGCGCCAGTCCAACCGCACCGACAACGAGTCGGCCAAGATGGCCACCGGCAAGGGTGTCATTCAGGGTTACACGGGTGTGGCCGCGGTCGATGCCGCCCACCAGATCGTGGTCGACGCACAGGCACACGGCACCGGCTCCGAGCAGGAACTGCTGCTACCCGTGGTCGATGCGACCGGGGCGCAGCGCACGGCGGACACGGCGATCTGCGCCGATGCCGGCTACCACTCGGAGAAGAACCTGGCCGAGCTGGACAATCGACAGATCCCGGCCTGGATCTGCGACAGCGGCTACCGGCAACGCGACCCGAGATACGCCGAACAGGCGAAGCACAAGGCCAGGCCCGACCCGCTATGGGACAAGAGCGACAAGGCGAAGGACGCGCGCGCGGCGCAGAAGACGAAGCCTTACGCCAACACCGATTTCATCGAAGCGGAAGACCGCAGCCACTGCCTGTGCCCGGCGGGCAAGCGGCTCTATCGCAACGGCGGCAACTGCACGATCAACGGCTACGCCGCCACCAAATACACCGGAGCCGAGCGCGACTGCGTGCCGTGCGACCAGCGCACCCGGTGCCTGCGCACGCCGCAGCAGACCAAGGTAAGACAGGTCGCCTTCTTCCGTGGCAAGCGCGATGGCAGCGCATCGCACACCGAACGGATGAAGCGGCGCATCGACTCGGACCAGGGCAAGCAAATGATCGGCGCGCGCTTTGCCACGGTCGAACCGGTGTTTGGCAACCTGCGGCACAACAAGCGGCTCGACCGCTTCACGCTGCGCGGGCGCACGAAGGTCGATGGGCAGTGGAAGCTCTATTGCATGGTGCACAACATCGAAAAGCTCGGGCACCATGGCTACGCGAATTAGGTAAGCTCGCGGGAAGGGAAACGCCCCGATCAGCTCACGCAGGAGCCCCCCTGTGAGGGCGTCAGGAGACGACGATGAAACCGCTGAACCGGGACTGATGCGATGAAGAGTGAATTCAAGCCGGCAATCGCCGGACGCAGCAACTTGCCCCGGAACGGGGTTTTTCTACAGCGTCGTTAGGCGACACTATGGCTCACTCGCGAAATCCCGCCGACGCATATCGGGTACCTCGCTGGCCATTCATTGTTGTGGCCACCACTTGTATTGGCGTAATCGCTGCGCGGATGTTCTGGCCAAAAATCCACTTCGACACCACATCGCTGATACTTCTATCTATCGCCTTCGTTGCTTTCCTGATCCCCTTCCTCGACGTAAAGAGACTCAAGTGGGGAGATTTTGAGCTGGAGCTGCAGGGATTGGTTGATGATCTCGAGAAGACTGTCACTGCCACAGAATCAAGCATTTCGGAACCTAATGGCCAAGGAATTTCCAGGGCTCATAGGAGTCGTCGTGATGACACGGGAAGCACGTGGCAGAAGTATTTCGATGATTACTCCCAGATAATCCAATCGTCGGTTTCTAATACCGAGAAGATCTTGGCCGCCGCGATCCTCATCGAACGCATGATTGAAACGGTAGCAGCCGATTTTGATCTTCAGTTGAGACCCGGAGGCGGTCCGCGCGCGACGGTCAGTTCGCTGTTGACTCAGGGATTAATAACAGCTGACGAAATTCGAGCATTCCACGACTTTTGGGCAATCAGGAACAGAATTGTCCATGGAGGCGCTGAGCCCACAGACGACATCACGGCGCGAATCCTTGAATTGGGGTGGCGCCTAGTCAGGGTGTTCGCATGACGGGCTCGGTCCTAGTGCGGAGCCAAGAATATGCGCTGTGCTCATGTCGCCCAACAAATCGTTGGAGCACAGCCGCGATCGATAAAGTGCCCTGTCATGGCGCTAGCGGGCGGCGCGCTCAACTCAAACGTTAGGCCTCTCTTTACAAGCAATTGGGCGCGAAAGCTCGGAGAGTTAGTGATGAATCAAAAAATTGTCTTAGCTGTTATTGCAATAATTCCAGCGACCCTCACTGCCCTCGCTGGGTATAGTCAAGGGCAAAAGTCAAGCGACTCAAACAAATCGCTTGCCGAGTTGGATAGCAAGAAGATTTCCCTGCAAGCAAGTCAGAACCCAAATTTTAAACAATTGGTTTATCCAAACTACGGGATCATGCTAAATGTCCCTGCCAATTGGACAGCAGAAGACAGTCCTGCTCGCCTTGCCGGCGGGGAGTTTAATCTGGTCAGCCGCTATGAAGAAACAAAAGGCTCGATTGGCATGAACTTTAGGCTAAGGCCCGTTCAACCAAATTACATCAATGATCTCCCCGCTCAAGTCGAAAACCAACGAGTAACCTTAGAGAAAAACTTTGGCGCCGTCAAAGTCGAAGACACCACAATATCTGGGGTACAGGGCAAGCTTTTTACATATGAGTCCGCGACAGGGAAGCGGAAGATGCTAATAAAAATGTATTGGGTTCGTGTTGTTCCTGATGTTCAATTACAAATACTGTGCGCCCAGTATCTAGATGCAGCAGACTTCAACGAGTTTTGGATGCAGGCCACGCAAGCAATAAGCTCCATCGTGATTGCAATCGACTCATGGCAAGCACGCTACAAAAAAGATAAGGGAATTTGATGACCAAGAACACACAGTCCAGCCCGAACCTTCGGACATTCGCACTCAATGCATTTGTAGCATGTTTGCCCAGAAGGGCCTACGCCACCAGCCTAACTGTAGGTTCAACCTGGACGTCAATGCTTCGCATTGCCATCGGTTAACCATGGCGTTAGGCCTCACAGATCCACGCTACCTGCCCATAACGGTCCAACCATGAAACGCCTCACCGGTACCTTGCCTCGCAACCAAAGGAAGCAAATGCTGAAATCGTCTCAAGCAGACAAGCGCATAGAGCATCTCTACGACTACACGAAGTTCCACATAGGAATCTACCTATCCGCTGCCGCAGGTCTCACAGGACTCATTTCGGCAATAGCTGGCGGGAAACTACCAGATACGTTTGTCGGACTAGTTGGATCGCCGGCATTTCTAGGAATGTCTCTGCTGTTCATGGTCCTAGCCGGCGCATGCGGCGGCGTCGTGGCAACCTCACTGACACAGGCCCAATCGTTTGAGGACTTCTGGAACCAACCTACAGGTCCCTCGTGGTGGCTGCTTGGCCCCAAAGGCCAACGCTGGGTTGCTGCAGAGCATCTCTTCTTCTGGTGCAGCCTTGTATGCGCCCTAATTGCCGTGCTGTCACACCGCAGAACGTGGTCATGGGTAACATCATGGTTAGTGCCGTGAGGCCTAACCATTCGCTCAACCGGACCCATTGCGGCATTGGGCACCCCAGGACTGGAGAAGAATAGTGAAACTACGTCAACTTATCTCGGTAAGTGCTGCGGTGTACGGAATTGGGTCTCAGACGTCGGCGGTCGCTTCGGAGTCATACAGTTGCTCAAGATCTGATGGTCCCAAAATCGTCGAGCTATACAAGTTCTCCGCTGATGGTTCAGTCATCCAACAGACGCGTATCTTGCCTAAAGCGGAACCCGAAAAAGGTACGCGACATTTTCAACTAGTGTTTAACAATGAAGACGTCGCCATATTTTTGTTCAAAGGGAACACCGCTGAAGATGGAGTATTTCGCCCGGACCCATGCCTTAGTAACGATCTGAAGGCACGTCGGCAGGACGAGACGTCTACGTTTCGCCCTTGCCCAGGGAATATACAAATTGACATGATCGACAAGAGACAACGAAAACATTATCACTTTACGGCCAACTCAGTGGCGACAATAAGTGAGTTACTGGCCAAGAAACAGCAAAGTCTTCCCTACGGCTTCATGATGTCAATCTGTACTACGAAATCAGATTGAGTTATCTGGCTGTAAATGCGGCATAACCGATCATTCTAAAAGTCACTGCTCTTTGTTCAAGTTCATCGAAGAACAATTCATAGACACGATTGCGTGACTGCGGTTTTCTGACCATATTGAATCTCCCGATAAATTTCATACCACCAATGCAGTGATACTTAATCGATTATAGGGATGGGGATTGGGAAAGCGTTCGAGCAGTCGGGGGAAATCAAACGACTCAAGAAGTAGTATTTTCCGTCGCCAAAGTGGTTATCCTTTTACCCAGAGAAGATCGCCTTATAGAATCGATCTCGAGCGGATGTAAAGTCGACGGAAACGCATTTTTAAAGCTGCTGGCTCAACGATAGAAGGCGAATACCGCTGATGGACTAATCCGGTCTCAGGGCAGCATGCTTAGTGTGCAGTGGCGACCGAGCATGGCGCGATCTGCATGACGCCAAATTCGGAGCGACCTATGCTGCGATTTGGTGCTGTCTTCGTACCGCTAATCGGAGGAGAGAACGCGAGGATTGGCTTCGTCTCAAACTATCCATTGCTTTAGCCCCTGCGGTGTGGCTCGCCTACTTGCCGGACCAGCGCAGTGCGCATCCGCAGAAGCACTAAGCGATTTCAGCGGCATCGTGCAAGCCATGACCTTCGTGAGCTTCGATGCGCTGTAAGCCGAAAGTCTGATTCACGAGGCCGGTTGCTTGGCGCGTGTGCGACGCAAGTTCTTTGATGTCGTGCGCGCGCAAGACTCTACGTTGGAGTTCAAGCAGGAAACAGTGCGAATGCTCAAAATTGGCACAGCATTGCCGAGGCAATAAGAACCTTCGACAAGGTCGATAAGACCTTGTCCGACTAGGTCAAGGACAGCTGGCAGAGCAGGCACACGGGGGGGCAGCAATCCGGTAAGCGCGGATCAAGATGGGGCGCGACATTCTGGGAAAAGCGACCGCGTATTTCACAAAGGTCGCAAAGTGAAGCACGAGTTCATCAAGTGCCGCCGTCGCGTAGAGCAGAACTCGGTGCTGTGATGGCACGCTTTTCGTCCTCGCGCTTCTGCATTTCGATCAACGTCAGTGGATGGGTAATGCTGCAGGCCTAGAACTCAGTCCATAGGCTTCCGGTGCGATGTTCGAGTTCGTCCGTTAGCATGCGCTCGCTTAACCTAGGTATTCGAGTTTGAAATGGCGCTCGGCGAGTTTGTGCAGGCGGACAGTTTTACCGGTCACCGCGCCAACCGACTTCAGCCAGGACTTGAAGGACTTGCGGGGCGAAATGCGCGAGGTGTTGACGCGTATGTCCGTTTCGAACAACTCACCGTTCGCCTCAATGGCGACAGCGCCGTGCGCGTGCTCGGTCGTGCCGCGGCCGCCAAGGCAGTCTTCGGGAAAAAAGGATCTGTGAGCCGCGTCGAGATAGAGGCGCCCATTGTCGATGCTGGACTGGGTGATGTTGAAGTCGATGTAGAGCATGTAACTTCCTTAAGTGACGAATTGGTATGGCTTGGTGCTGCTGAGGGTTCAACGTGCGGCCGGTTGTGGCGGAGTCCCAAAGCAACTTGCACCAGCCCTACGAGCGATCCTTTCGGGCATCTTTGCTCCGACTGGCCTCACTTCGTGTTGTTGAATTGCCCTAAGCAACCTGACTCACTGTCAAAAGGGAGGTCGCCCAGTTCGTCGAAGCACTTTCTGCCCTCAGCTTCGCAAAAGCTACTTTCCATCGGCGACTATTCACTGACTCCGAACCAGCGCAGGATTGCCGTATCTGTTGCTCGGTCGAGTAACATCTGCTCGCGTAAGCATAATGACCTTACATTATTAGCAGTTTTCCGGCTAAGCGATTCCGCTGTGTCCTCGTTCTTACCGAACTCATGCCCTCGCATCAATAAGCCTCGCAGCACCCAATTTACGTCTAACCGGCTTCCAACGCCTCCGGCGTCACGAAGCGCATCTCGAACTCGTTTACCAGTTTCTTTCAGATCGAACTGGTGGTCTTTCAGGTCCTTTGCAATAAACGTGAAAACGAGCTGATAGTCGGTTGGACTAAGCAGAGGAACGCTAGAAACTTCATGAATTTGAGTAGCGATTTGGAGAAGTGCTGCATCGCCATCCCATTTGCTCATATCTACATTCGGGGTTCTTTCTAATCCGACGTGGGGATGTCGCGCGGGGTCTCTCACCGAGCCTCCGCTGAAAGACCAGTCAAATCGGAGTGGCGCGACATTCAATGTTTCTACAAATTTGCGAAATGTACCTTGGCCATTCCAGTCCGCGGCCAGCGAACCAAACTGCCGAGTCAGCACGCTTGCTAAGCGGCTGCAAGGTACAGGCTGACTTGAATTCGCTACTTCCTGATGAACTACCTTTACAACCTGCTTCAACTCATCGTCGATCGAAGTTGAGGAGTCTGGTTGAGCTCGTGAGGGCACGGAGTGGCGCTGCGGGTCATAGATCGTCCCACCTCCATCTGAAGTGATGCGCAGCGACGCCAAGTTCCAGGATTCGAGGAGCTCGCGAAAGCTCCCATGTCCAGCCCACGTAGAAGCATCCATGCCTTTCACATTGGCAAGTACCTTTGCTGCAAGTTTTGCCAGAGGCACTGCAACAGTTGATTCGTCAACGGTCTGCTCAACGATGTCTCGACAGGCGCGCGCTAGAAACTCAGTGTCCGAACCAATGGGCGTTGCTAACTCGGATGTTTCAAGCGGCAGGGTGTCATCGTCATCCTTGAACCCAAGGGCCTTTCGAATGAAATCGTCTTGGTCGATGAGCAAATCTGCTGAAGCCCTGTAGGCAGCAGAAGGGAAGCCAATAGCGAGTACGGTCGTACGTCTGTCCCATCGACGCAGTTTTCTCAGCACCGGTGTGAAGTCAGCGTCCGCCGAAAAGACGATGAACTCGTCGTACCGAGTTTCATGCTGCAGAAGATCAATGATGTCGAGCACCATATGAATATCCGTGCTGGTCTTACCTTCGCTCGTAAGAGCAGGGCAATCGATGATCTCAAAGCCCGCAAGATTGAAGGAAGGCCGAAAGCGCTGATAGGCCTGCGGGTTGAGGTAGCAGCGCCTGACAAGGACACGTCGTTTAGAGTCGAGGGGAACATGCTCTGGAAGTTCAAGACACTGAACGATCCAAGTGATCCATGCGAGCGGCTGCCGGGCAAAGCGATCTGCGACAGTCTGGTCCAGTTTCCGAAGACCCGAATAGACATTATCGAAATCAACAAAAAGCGCACTTTTCACTGCTTCTCCTCAGTTCACACGCGGGACCGAAAAACTCATAAGCAAGCGATATTAAACACTTTGGCGTGAAAGCACCGCACGAGTCATGTAGGAACTGTGTCAATCGACGAGCGTGCTGCCAAAGAAGCTAGCTCTTAATTTAATAATTAAATAATTTAATTTATTTTTTTGCACCGGCTGCAGCCATGCTTTAAAGTTGCTTCAAAATTGATTTGATATTTATGCTTTCGAACATGCTAGTGGGCACGCTTTATTCGTCAATTTAGAGGGCCCATTGACCGGAGATAATAACTTTTAATAATTTATACACGCGTGGTTAAAAAAGTTGAAAAAGATTTAAATTATTAGTTGCATTTGAAATGCAGCGGGGTACATTTAATGTGCGCACCGCATTGATTAGACTTTGCAAAGGAGATCGCCATGTAATAAATAAAATTCAAATACCAAGGTTCAACTGAAATCGAAATAGATTCGATTTCTTCTAATGCGCAGACTTATCCAACCTTATTTTTAAAGGTGATATATGAAAAATGTTAGCAAAGTAATGAAGATGTGTGTTGCGGCTCACATTCCATTTTCAATCCACATCTTGGCAATCCTTTGTTTTCAAGGAAGCTTTGTACGTGCTCGCAACGCTTATTTGCGTTATCGAGATTCGTATAAAAGAAAAAGTGGGAAAAAGGAGTGGGCATGTTGGTACGCTAAAGCAAGTATGCTCACCTCACAACCGAGCTACGGTTTCATGAGTATCAATGACATCCTCAATCACGAGTATTCGAACCTGAGGTTATCTCGTGAAATCGAATGTGGACGGTTGTTTGTGGGGCTCAATATTGAAGCCGCTCCGCCTATATCTTAAATGTAATCAATAAGAAGCTCGGGCCACCAGGCTTTTTATTGCCGTAGGTACCGTGCCCACCGTTCCGCTGATTCACTTGTATTCAGCTGACGCGGTGTCGCACGGTCAGGCGGCCTCGGGCGCTTTTCAAGATACCGTTCCATGTCGTTTCCGAGGATCTCCCTCGTGCGCATCATGGACCCCTAAAAGCCGCTCGGATCAGGTAACTCGATCGAAAAGTGCGCCGTCTCGTAGCGCTCGACACTCAGGGCAAGGACCTCAAGGCGATCCGCCGCGGCGCTACCTTCCTGAGCGTCCCACAATCGTTCGATTTCGGCCAAGGCGAGAAAGTGCTCGGCTTCGGTTTGGTTGGGCTTCAGTTCCATATCCGGTTCTTCGTTTTCGATCCATCGATTCGAACGCGCGCGGCGTTCGTGCCGACGATACCGATGACTATGACGTCCCCCGTGTGGTGTGAGACTAACCTGTCCCGCTATCGAAGATTTTGTCATTTAACGACTGCGTCGACGATTTGGGACAGCTGTTCCTCCGACTGCGTGATGCCGGCCTGCTGCAACATCCATTGCTCGATCTTGATGTGCCAAACGCGCAGAAAATCGAGCGACCGGCGGAGGTAGTACTTCTCGGCGATCGCAGACGGCTTGTGGCCCATGATTTGCGCGCTTATGCCGCTCGGTGCTTCCACCCACTCGCACAGCGTGCCGAACGACCGACGCAGACCATGCAGCGTCAGCGGTGGTAGGCCAGCGGCAGCCAAGGCCTTGTTGTGAGCGATACGTGGCTCCTGCAGCCGACCGGATGCTGCGGTCGGACTGCTGAACACCCATTCACGCACCCGCTCGGCGATTTGCTCGGCTTTTTCCTTGTCCGCACCGCGCAGTTTGCTCACTCGCTTTTCGTGCTCATCATGGAGGTTCTTCAGATCCTGCAGCAAGCTCGCGACGTAGGGTGTGAGCGGGATGACGCGTTGGCCTTCCACCTTGTCCTTGATGAAGAGGCGCTTCCATCGGAAGTCGACATCCACCCAGCGCAAGCCCGCGATCTCCTCGCGGCGAGCACCGGTAAGCAGTAGTACCTGCAAATACACGGCATGCACGGGGTTGGGCAGGGCGCGCACTTTCTCGAACCACAACGCGAGTTGTTCCCGCTGCATGCAGTCGTCTTTCGCGGATCTCTTTGGCAACTCATCGCGCGCAGTGCGAGTTTTGCACGCGTCTGCATGTATCAGTGGAGCAAACTCCTTCCGGCTTAGGCACCAGTTTAAGAAGGCTCGCAACAGACGAAATGCCAGTGCGGTCGAGGTGGGCCGCTTCTTCACCTCTTCCTTCAGCCAGTCTCGCACTGCTTCCGCGTCGATGCTCTCCAACGGGCGCAACAGCAGTGCGCGCAGGATGCCTGGCTGGGTGGTATCACCCTCGCCCTTCTTCCGCCCGCGGGTCTTCGGCTTTCCGCCCTCGGAAACCATGCTTTGATGGTCTGCAAGCGTACGCGCACCCCACTTCGAGCGCCGCGCCTCAACGTATTCCGCCCACGCATCAAGCGCAGGGGACTTAACTCGTTTTTCCCGCTCACGCTGCGCTTCGATGGATGCAAGTTTTTCGGCACGTTCCTGGCGAGGATCGACTTTCCTGTTGACCAGGGTCTGCAGCCTGCAGGCCTCGGCGCGCGCATCTTCGATCTTCCATGCCGCCGCGTCGCCGATAGTCAGGCGGATGGTCTGACCATGAAGTTTGGCCTCGAAGACGAAAGACTTTGCGCCCGCAGTAGCACGCACCGCAAGACGCGGGGCCTCGGTATCCCAGAGGAAGCTCTGCTTCACATCCTTCGGGCAGGTGAATCGGCGGATGCGTTCGGCAGTCAGTCGTTCGCGTTGCATGAGCTCTCCTGTGGCTACACACGATAGGCCAGGTAGCCACCGTGTAGCGACATTCTAGCAATCCGACTGAACGCAAATCAACAAGCTTTTTAGCAAATTCGTTTAATAACAGTAGGTTATAATGTACGATAAATGGAGATCAACGCGAAGAAACTCTATTTTTTTCGGACTCTTAATCCGTAGGTCGAGTGTTCGAGCCACTCACAACCCACCAGTAAAATCATTTAATTGGGCCAGTTCTTCGGAACTGGCCTTTTTGTTTTCTGGTGGGTCAGTCAGGCGCTCAATGCTCACCCGCCTGCGGCACCTTCAACCCGACCGCGACCACGTTGCCGGCGGCGTCCATGCGGCGCACGGTGAGCTGGATGGCGCCTACGCTGACGCGATCGCCGACGACGGCGCCGCGGCCGAGGCGGAACAGCATCAGCGTCTTCAGGTCGAGTTCGGCATCGTCGGGCGACAGTTCGAAGCCGTAGTTCAGTGCGAGGTCGCCGGCGCGGCAGCTGGGATCGACGACGAATTCGCCGAAGAAACCCGCGTGCGCACTCAGGCCGCCGGACACGGCGCCGAAGGCGCGGGCGATCGGTTCGGCGAGCGCTTCCGGCGCGGCGAACCACACCGCGTCGCCCTCGGCCAGCCGGGACGCCGGCTGCAGGCGCACCAGGCGCTGATCGCGCGTGACTGCGACACAGCGCACTTCGCCGGGTTCGCCAAAGTCGGC
Source organism: Methyloversatilis sp. XJ19-49 (assembly GCF_024580145.1). Taxonomy (GTDB): domain Bacteria; phylum Pseudomonadota; class Gammaproteobacteria; order Burkholderiales; family Rhodocyclaceae; genus Methyloversatilis. The sequence continues at coordinate 82,491 of NZ_JANINI010000004.1, read as the reverse complement.
CGCGATGTCATCCGGGTGGCGCCCTTCGGCTGCGGAGCCGGCACCGACGAGATATTCGAGCAGCTCCAGCGCGGCGTCGCCGCCGACCCACACTTCGCGCCGGTCCACCGGCTCGTCGCGCGGCGGCACCTCGACGCCGAACACCCGCGCGGCCGCCGGCACGGTGGCGCCCTGCACCAGCAGCGACAGCAGCACGACGGCGAAGGCGACGTCGAACAGCAGCAGCGAATCGGGCACGCCCATCATGACCGGCACGATGGCCAGCACGATGGGCACGGCGCCGCGCAGCCCGACCCACGATATGTAGGCCACCTCGCGCACCGGGTAGCGGAAGGGCAGCAGGCCGGTGGCGACCGCGAACGGGCGCGCAACCAGGATCAGGAACACCGCCATCGCCAGCGCTTCCCAGGCGTGGTCGAGCAGGTGCGACGGCGTCACCAGCAGGCCGAGCACGACGAACATGCCGGCCTGCGCCAGCCAGGCCAGGCCGTCCATCACGCGCAGCACGTGTTCGGTCGCGTGACTGCGCCGGTTGCCGACAATGAGCCCCGCTATATATATTGCGAGAAAACCGCTGCCGTTGAGCAGATTGGTGGCGGCGAAGATCAGCAGACCGCCGGACAGGATGAGCAGGGCATACAGGCCTTCGGCCAGCTTGAGCCGGCGCAGCAGGCGCGCCAGCACCCAGCCGCCGGCAAGACCGGCCAGCGCACCCAGCCCCATCTGGCTGACCAGCATCAGCGCAAAGCGCAGCGGGCTCGACTGTTCCGGGTGCAGCAGCATTTCGACCAGCATGGTCACCATCAGGATGGCCATCGGGTCATTGGCGCCGGATTCGATCTCCAGCGTGGCCTTCACCCGCTGGTTCAGGCGCACCCCGCTGTTGCGCAGCAGCGCGAACACGGCGGCGGCATCGGTCGAGCCGACGATGGCGGCCAGCAGCATGCCGAGCCGCCAGTCCACATCGAGCAGCCAGGTGGCGAACAGCCCGAGCGGCAGCGCGGTGGCCACCACGCCCCAGCTCGCCAGCACGGCCGCCGGGCGCAGCGCTACGCGGAAGGTTTCGGTGCGGGTGCGCAGACCGCCGTCGAGCAGGATGACGGCGAGCGCGAGCTGGCCGACCAGCGTGGCGCTCGTGAAGTCGCTGAACAGGATGCCGCCCGGCCCGTCTTCGCCGGCCAGCATGCCGACCACGAGAAACAGCAGCAGCAGCGGCAGCCCGAGCCGGGTGGACACGGTGCTGCCGAGCACGCTGACGAACAGCAGCAGGCCGGCCAGCAGAAGATATCCGTTGATTGCGGTCATGCAGCAGTGATCCGTGCAGGGTGGCTTCGGGACGCCCGCGCGGCCGAACAGCGGAATGTCTGCCGCGCCGACGCTCTGCTGCATGGTTTAACACGAAACCGCCCGCAGGCTGCGCCTCAGAACTGAATCTGCACACGCGCCTGAAGTGCAGAGAGGCGCGCATCGCGCCCGCTGCTGGCAGGTACTGCCTCGGCCTCGACCCAGTTTGCCATCAGACGGAGGTGGTCATTGACATGAACATTGAGCCCGAGCGTCCAGTTGCGCTCTTCGCCGCCGGTGATCGGTCCGTCCTGGAGGTCCAGCACGCTGTAGCGTGCCGCCACCTCCCAGGTACCCCAGCGACCGCTCGCGCGTATCGGGTCGAAGGTGGCACTGCGCGGGTTGTAGCCGCGGCGGGTGCCGTTGATCAGCCAGGCAGCGAGCAGATAGCCACCCTGAAAACGCACGTCTTCGCGCCCATGGCGCGCCACCGACGTCTGCAGATACTCGCCTTGCAGCAGCAGCGGGCCATGGGTGAGCGCCAGTTCGAGCCCGGCGGTCACGCTGCGATCGACGTCGCTCAAGGTTCCGGTGGACAGCAGCCGTCGCGTCGCCAGGTGCACTTCAGGCAGCGCGCCGAAGCGGACACGGTCATCACCGGGCGGCGTGCGGTGTTCGGCCGACAGACCGACATGCAAGCGGCTTCCACGGTCGAGCTGCGCCGACCACACGACGCGCCCCGCCAGCGCCCAGCCCTGACTTTCGCCGTGCTCGCGGCCCTGCACACGGCCCTCGAACACGCCCGCAGCGGCGTACCAGTCCGCACCGGCAGCCTCGCGCCAGGTCTCGCCGAGCACACCCAGCGAATAGCCGCGCACCAGTGCATTCGGCAGCGCACGCTCCATGAACACTGTAGCGTTCGAGCCGGTCATCTGCTCAAGACTGACCGGTTCCACCAGATTGCCGATGCGCAGGCGCACCCGCTCGAAACCGTAGTAGCCGATGTAGGCGTCCTTGATCTGCGCGTTCTGGTCCGACGTGAAATCGTGCTCGTAGCGGAAGCGCACATCACGGAACAGCCGGCCGGCGATGAACAGGCGGGCGCGCCGCCACTCGCCGCCGCTGCGGTCATCCGGCTCACGGTCACTGTCCACATGCGCGTAGTCCGCGTGCACGCGGCCACCGACGCGCACACCGAAACGCTCATCGGCCGATTCGATCGCCAACCCGTCGTCACGCGCACGGGCCTCGTCCGGGCGCAGGCAGATCAGACCGATACAGGCGGCGAACATGAGCCAGCGGATCATCGTGCCGGCGTTCATGCGCAATCCCGGTCGGTACGCCAGGGAAAGGCAGTCTGCGCCGCCGCTGGCAACACGCCGGATGAACCCGATGGACACGAAACCCCATGGACGGTGCATTCGCCCTGCTCGCCAAACAGGAAGCGGAACACGGCTGCACCGAGACCACCTTCGGTCATGGCGCGCGTGAAATCGTGCCCGACACCGGGCAGTACCGAGTAGCCGTAAGGCGTGGCAAGACTTCGCTCGCGCGCCGCGTGTCGCATGGCACCTATCCAGCGCCAGCCGCGTTCGCGACGGTCGACGCCCTGCTGACGGTCGATGCGCGGTGACAGGTTGAGCGCGGCGTCGCGCACCGTGTCTTCGTTGCCCACAACCACCGCCATCGGGATGCGCAGGAAATCCGGGGCGGCGATGTGCACCGCGCCGCCTGCTGACTCGGCCAGACCACGCGGATAGCGCACGCCTTGATCCGGAAAGGTGTACCAGCCTGCAGCACCGACCACGACGCGCGCTACGCGCGCCGGATGAATCATCGCGTAGCGATGCGCGAATTGCCCGCCGCCGGAAAAACCGAACAAGTGGATGGGGCGGTGCAGCAGGCCAAGAAGACGTCGCACATCGTCAACGATGGCGTCGAGCAGCGCGTCGGGCGCATGCCCGCGTGCGTCCGGCGTCAGCCGCTGATAGCGCGGGAAGCGCTTGCGGCCGAAGCGCGGCGCCACCAGAACAACGCCATGACGTTCGGCGAACGGAGCAAAGCGCTCCGCGTGCTCGCGTGCGTTGCGCGAAATGCCGTGCACCGTGACGAACACCGGTGCGGTCGGGCTGACATTGACCGGCAGGTAGAGAAAATAGGTCTGGCGATGCGCGCCGGGCAGCGTCATGCGCAGCACGCGCGATGCGGGCAGGCAGTGCCGCTGACGATCGGCATCGCGCCGGGCCGACGACATGTCGACCGGGGAGGATTCAAAAAACATGGGAGCTCCAGGGGCAAGGGCGATGCGCGCCGGGCGCGGCAACGAAATCACGCGTGCAGTGGATGTGTTGACGGGTGGCGATCTCATCACAGCAGCCTCAGCGCGCGCGGCGACGACAGTTGCAGACGGATCAGCGCCTCTTCCGGTGTCAGCGTGTCGAGCCTGCACGCGCGCAGCGCCAGTACGCGATCAGCGCGGGCGAGTCGCGCCGGGTCGTGCGTCACATGGATCACGCTGCCCTCGAAGGTATCGATCACACGGTCGAGCGCCTCGCGTGCGGGTCGGTCAAGGTTCGCCTCGGCTTCATCCAGCAGCAGGAAGCGCGGGCGCACCAGCAGCGCACGTGCGATGGCGATGCGCGCGCGCTCGCCGGTCGACAGACCCTGCCCGCCTTCGGACAGTCGCGCCTCCAGCCCGCCGGGCAGCCGGGCAATCAGCGCGTCGAGCTGGCACAGCTCGATCACCTGCTGCAGCTGCGCGGCGTCGACGCCCGGCGCGCCATAGACCAGATTGAGTCGCAGCGAGCCGCGCAGCAGCGACAGCTCGGGCGTGACAAGGGCAAAGGTGCTGCGCAGATCGGGCCACGCACTTCGGCTCAGATCCTGCCCACCCAGACAGACGGTGCCGCTGTCCGGTTCGACCAGCCCGGCCATCAGTCGCAGCAAGGTGGACTTGCCCGAACCATTGGCCCCGATGACAGCGATGCGTTCACGCGGCCCGATGTTCAGATCGACACCACTGAAGAGCACGCCATAGCTGACCGCCGTCATCTTCAGGCGAGCCGGCCGCTGTGTCAGCGGCGCATTGCCGCGTCGTACAACGCTGCGGCCGGCGGGCAGCAGGGCAAGCACTTCAAGCTGCTTTTCGCGTGCGACCAGTGCCGCATTCCAATACTCGAATACACGACCCAGATCATTAAGTCGCGGCGCCAGCAGACCGGCCACCACCATGGCGGCGACCACAGTACCCGGTGTTGCATGACCCGCCGCCACCTGCACCGCACCGACGGCGAGCGCGCACAGGCTGGCCAGCGCGGCGCCCGCGTCGGACACGGCGCGCAGCAGGCCGACCACGCGCGCGCGCCGGAGCATCGCGGCCTTCAGGTCGCGGCTGACCTCGCGTACCCGACGCGACTCGCGTGCTTCCTGGCCGAATGCCTCGACAACGCCGAGGTTGGCGATGCGATCGCTGATCAACGCTGCAATGCGCCCCCTCTGATAGCGCGCCTCGCGGGTGCGCACACGCAGTCGCGGACCGATGGCCAGCGCGAGCAGCATCGACGCGCTGACCGCGCAGCCCACAGCCACCGCAATCACCGGTTCAATCGCCACCAGTGCGGCCAGCGCCAGCACGGTCGCCAGACCGCTCACGCTCAATCGCGCCAGCCCGAGGCTGACCCAGTTGCGCGTCGCGGTGAGGTCACCGACAAAGCGCAGCAGCAGCGCGCCGCGGCTCATCCGGCGCGCGCCGGCTGCACCGATGGACGTGACATGCTGGAACAGCCGCATCCGCACCGCATGCACATAGGACTGGCCAAGATGCTCTGCATCGACGTGGCTGCGCCAGCGCAGCCACGCGCTGGCGGCGAGCACGCCACACAGCGCGCCGACCCGCAGCAGGCCGTCGTGCAGCGCCGCGCCGGCACCGACGACCACCGCGCGATCAAACACCTCGCGTACCAGCAGCGCGGTAGCCACTGCGGCGATTGCCTCGCCGACCCCGTTGGCCAGCAACAGCGCGAAGCGAGCACGCCGGCGACCGGAAATGACGCGCGGCAGGCTCATGGCAATTCCCGCCACGGCGCTGTCCCGCATGTGCGGGCCGGCTTCATGCGGCGCTCCGCTGGCTGACCGGCTGGCGCAGACGCGACGCCACGACGCTGCTCACCACCTTCGGATCGAGCAACTGCGCGCGCGTCAGGATGGGGATACCCAGCGCCGCCTGCGCTTCACGCTTGCCCAGCGGCGAACATGACAGCAGGCCGGACAGCAGGAAGGGCTCGATGCCGAGCGTACGCGCCGTCAGCACGCCGCCGACGGCGCCCGCCGCATCGCCCGCTGCGAACACGAAGCCATCGATGCGTTCGCGGATGGTCGAGCCCGCCAGCACGGCATGGGTTTCCTTCTGGAACACGCCGTCGGCGAACTCCACCACGACCACGCGGGCGCCGCGCAGCGCGGCGGTACCGACCAGTGTCTCGAATGCACACTCGATGCGCTCGAGTGGCATGCGGTAGGTCGTGGCCATGCCGGCGTCGGTGAAGTCGAGTATCGGCACGCCCGCATCGGCAAAGGTGTTGTAGTCGGCGATGGCGCCGGTGCCGGTCGCCTTCACGGCCGCCACGGCGTGGCCGCCGCGCAACAGTCCGTGCGCCAAGGCTGCGGCCGCGGTGGTCTTGCCGGCATTCATCGAAGTGCCGAATACCCCCAGCACGGTCACATCGTCGGGAATGAAGGCGCGCGGCAGCTGGTAGGACACCACGTTGATCACGTCGCCCTCGCTGTCCGTCAGCAGGCCGAGCGGTGCAATGCGCGTGGGCGCCGACATGCGGTCGTGCGCCTGCACCACGCGCCCGATGATGCCGCCGGCAGCGACCACATCGCAGCCAGCGGGGTTGATCTCCGCAAATCCCTCGAACTGGTCTGGCGCGTAGCGATCACCCAAGACCATCACGACATGGTCGCCGACATGGGTCTGTGACGCCCGGCCACGCGCCAGATGGATGTTCTTGTGCTGTCCAATCTGCGTGATGCGCCCGAGCACCAGATCACCCGGCATCGCGGCGTCGAAGTTCTTCGACAGGCCGGCGACGTCGGCAAGATTGACGCGGCGGGTGGTGAAGGCCCATTTTGTGCCAGACGGAATCGTTCCAGCTGTGATATCGATGATTTGCATTGTCGCTCTCCAGGAAATGACTGCCGGCAAATGCCTTCGCAGTACTTGACAAGACTCATTCTGGAGAAGCGATCTGTCGGGCGACTGTAGCGAAAATTAACGGGACCTGACCCGATCATGAAAGAAATATAAATTTCGGAAATAATTCACACTGCGGGCTGGCTTTCTGAATTCACACCTCGAATTTCACAAAAATGAAGTTCCTTGCGCCCGGATGGCCGTGCCGGCCGAGATCGAATACACGGCTTAGAACATTCGTTCAAAGCGGTTTATTCGGGAATAATTCCCGAATTCTTCAGAACTGAAGAATGGCTTGATACGGGGCTCATCGAGCTTGTCCGTTCCGGGCTACACACCTGTCAGCGCAGTCCTACATACGCTTTGACCGAGCCGATGCCAAGCTGGCGATAGCTTCACTGGAAAAGGGATTGCGGACTGTCCTACAGAAATCTGGATGATCCGCAGAAGTGCAGACCCGGCCATTCGGGCTGGCATGAAACATTCGGAGCATTGCGAATTGACGCTGGTATCCCGCATCAGGATCTACTTCCTGATCTTCATCATTCTCAGCACCGGCAGCTCGATGCTGGCCGCGTGGAGCATTCAGAAGAGCAATTATCACATTCAGCGACTGACTCTTTCTCATCAGGTTCTGGACGATTTTCTGCTGATCGAGAGCCACACCTATCAATTGTTCAAGCAATTCGGCGACGCATTGCTGATCGGCAATCAGGATATATCGGCTGAAACACGGCTATTGAGTCGTTCGATTCAACAGGATATTGAACGGGCGCGAACCGCGATTCGCGCCGAAATGAAATTCCTGCAGGCGCGGCAGAACGATGAGCACACGGAACTGGAGAAGCTTGCGGAGATCGAGACAAGGGTCAATCACCTGACCGCATCGCTGGAGAAGCTCGCCGAACGCCGGGTGAGCGGCAACCTGCGCACGAACTGGAGTGAGGTGTCGCGCATCCTCAATGCGGATATCGACCTCGGTTTCAGTCAGTTGATTCGCGATGTGATAGCAGGCGAATCTGCTGAGGTGCTGCGCGCGCGGGAAGCGGCCCATCGACAAGTGCAATTGCAACAGTCGCTCGTCGTGCTGTGCGCGCTCACTGCGCTGGGTACGGCCGTTTATGGCGCCCACCGATTCAAGCGGCTGATCACCGAGCCCGTGGAGCGGCTGGCCGAAGGGGTGAGGCGGTTCGCCGAAGGCGATATCCATACCCGTGTCGAATTGAAGGGCCGCGACGAGATTTCGAGCCTGGGTGCTGAGTTCGACGTCATGGCCGAGCGGCTGGCCGAGCAGACCCACTCGCTCGAACTGCAGAAGATGAGTCTGACGCGGGTCGTCGATCAGCGCACCGAACAGCTGGAGCAGCTGTTCAGGGAGCTGAAACGTTCCGAAGAAGCCCGCAAGCAGATGATCGCCGACGTGAGTCACGAACTGCGTACGCCGCTGACCATCATCAAGGGCGAAGCCGATGTGGCATTGCGCAGCCACGACACCGGTGCGGCGCCCTACCGCGAAGCCCTGGAACGTACCCGCGACGCGGCCAGCCACACGGCTCGACTGGTCGATGACCTTCTGCTGGTGGCGCGTGCAGAAAGCGGCGAACTCGCCTTGAAGGAGGAGGTGATCGACCTGGGCACGATCGTCGATGAGGTGACGCGCTACTTCGGTCGCGACACCACCGTGATCAAGGAGATCGAACCGGCGCCGATGATCGGCGACCCCGGACGCCTCAGGCAGGTGCTGCTGATACTGCTGCAGAACGCACGCAACCACGGCGGCCAGGCCGTTCGCGTCCGGCTGGCCGAGTTTCACCACGGTTACCGGCTGCAGGTCGAAGACGACGGCCCCGGCATGACCGACGACGAAAAGCAGTTTGCATTCATGCGCTTCTTTCGCGGCTCGAATGCTGCCGCGCGCTACAGCGAAGGCGCAGGGCTCGGCCTGCCGGTCGCTCAATCCATCGTCCACGCCCATTGCGGACAGATCACGCTCGGCGACGCGCCCAGCGGCGGGCTGCTTGTGGACATCACCCTGCCCTTCGGGCCGAAGCCGGAGTTTCTTGCATGAACATATTGCTGGTGGAAGACGAAACGCGCGTCGCGGACTTCATCGTGCGCGGCCTGCAATCAGAAGGCTGGACCGTCACCTGTGCCGGCGACGGCGAGCGCGGGCTCGAACTGCTGGCACAGACCGGTTTCGACATCGTGCTGCTCGACCTGATGCTGCCCGGCATCAGCGGACAGGAAACCTGTCGACGCATGCGCGCGCGCAGCCATTTCATGCCGGTGCTGATGCTGAGCGCACTGGATTCGATGAAGGACCGCATCGAAGGCCTGCACGTCGGGGCCGACGACTATCTGCCCAAACCTTTCAACTTCGACGAACTGGTGGCGCGCATCAAGGCCATGGTGCGGCGCGCGAACGCCTTCCGCGGCGCGGGCGATGTGCATGTACTCGAATTCAAGGGGCTGCGACTCGACACCCGCTCGGCCATCCTCTCCATCGAAGGTGAGGAAGTCGACATGACGTCCCGCGAAAGGGAAATCATGGCGCTCTTCCTGTCCAACCAGGGCAAGGTCTTCGCCCGGGAACGCATCCTCAACGCGATCTGGGGCGCCCAGAAGGATCCGCTGACCAATGTCGTCGATGTCTATATCGGCCGCCTGCGCAAGAAACTCGGGCCGCTGGGCGACGAACTCCAGACCGTACGCGGCCTCGGCTACCGCCTCGGACGATAACCGCGCAGGCGTCCGGCCGCCTCCCTCGATGGGCTGCGCCCCACACGCCACGTAGTATTTCGGCGGTATTGACCGCATAAGCTTGCCGTAAGGTAAGCGCCCTAGTATCCGGCACGCAGCAGTAAAGGGCGCCCGGCATCACGGTCAGAAAAGCTCCGGCACAACAGCCGCGGAGCCGGGTAGTTCAAAAAACATCGGAGGAGAAACACCCATGGAAAAAGGTAACAGTGGCTACTGGCAAGCCACATTGGGCCTGCTCACCAAGATCCTGATCGTCTGGTTCGTGGTGTCGTTCGGCGCCGGCGTCCTGTTCGCGGACGCACTCAACGGCATCAAGCTGGGCGGCTATCCGCTCGGATTCTGGTTTGCACAGCAGGGCTCGATCTACGTCTTCATCGCGCTGATCTTCTATTACGCCAAGAAGATGGGCGACATTGACCGTCAGTTCGACGTACACGAGGATTGATGCCATGGATCTGCAAACAACCATCTACATCGGTGTCGGCCTGAGCTTCGCGCTCTACATCGGCATCGCCATCTGGGCTCGTGCAGGATCGACGAGCGAGTTCTACGCTGCCGGCGGCAGCGTGCACCCGGTCACCAACGGCATGGCGACTGCGGCTGACTGGATGTCGGCTGCGTCCTTCATTTCGATGGCCGGCCTGATTTCCAACATGGGTTACGGCGGCGGTCTGTTCCTGATGGGCTGGACCGGCGGTTACGTGCTGCTGGCCATGCTGCTTGCGCCGTACCTGCGCAAGTTCGGCAAATTCACGGTGCCGCAGTTCATCGGCGACCGCTTCTACTCGAAGTCGGCCTCGATGGTGGCCGTGATCTGCCTGCTGACTGCATCGATCACGTACATCATCGGCCAGATGACCGGTGTGGGCGTGGCGTTCTCGCGCTTCCTCGGCGTGTCGTCCGAAACGGGCATCTATGTCGGCATGGGCATCGTGTTTCTGTACGCCGTGTTCGGCGGCATGAAGGGCATCACCTACACGCAGGTCGCGCAATACATCGTGCTGATCCTGGCCTACACGGTGCCGGCCATCTTCATTTCGCTGCAGCTCACCGGCATGCCGATCCCGCAACTGGGCCTGGGTTCGAACATGGTGGGTACCGACGTGTCGCTGCTGAGCAAGCTCGACATGGTAGTGACCGATCTGGGCTTCGGCCAATACACCACGACCACGGCGGGCTCGACGCTCAACATGTTCGTGTACACGCTGTCGCTGATGATCGGTACCGCCGGTCTGCCGCACGTGATCATGCGATTCTTCACCGTTCCGACGGTCAAGGACGCACGCAGCTCGGCCGGCTGGGCGCTGGTGTTCATCGCCATTCTCTACACGACCGCTCCGGCTGTCGCGGCGATGGCCAAGCTCAACCTGCACGGCACGGTCAATACGGCTGTCGTCAAGGGCGGTGACCTGTACGCCGAAGAGTCGAGCATCAAGGCCGATGATCGTCCGGACTGGATGAAGCGCTGGGAAAAGACCGGCCTGCTGAAGTTCGAGGACAAGAACGGCGACGGTCGCATCCAGTACTACAACGACAAGCCGAAGAGCGAAGAAGCGGCGGCGAAGGCCGAAGCGGCCGGCTGGAAGGGCAACGAACTGACGGTTAACGCCGACATCATCGTGCTGGCCAATCCGGAAATCGCGCTGCTGCCCAACTGGGTGATCGCACTGGTGGCTGCGGGTGGTCTGGCTGCGGCGCTGTCGACCGCTGCCGGCCTGCTGATGGCCATCTCGTCCGCCGTGTCGCACGACCTGATCAAGAACATCTTCGTTCCTGACATCAGCGAGAAGAACGAGCTGCTGGCCGGCAAGATCGCCATGGCGGTGGCCATCGTGATTTCGGGCTGGCTCGGTCTGAACCCACCCGGGTTCGCGGCCGGTACGGTGGCCCTGGCTTTCGGTATCGCGGCATCGTCGCTGTTCCCGGCCATCATGATGGGCATCTTCTCGAAGAAGATGAACAAGGAAGGCGCCATCGCCGGCATGCTGTCGGGTCTGGCCGTCACGCTGTTCTACGTGTTCGCGCACAAGGGCATCTTCTTCGTGAAGGGCACCGAGTACGTCGACATGATCGGCGGCGCGAACAGCTTCTTCGGCATCACGCCGGAAGCCTTCGGTGCCATCGGCGCGCTGGTCAACTTCATCGTTGCCTTCGCGGTGGACAAGGTGACCAAGGAGCCGCCGGAGCACATCCAGCACATGGTCGAAGCCGTGCGCATCCCGCGCGGTTCCAAGGCGGTGGACGGCGCGCACTGAGCACGCGGTTCATGCTGACCGGACCATCGGCCCGCCGCGCGGACTGATGGTTTAATGTGAGGCCTCGCCGGTCCTGCCGGCGGGGCCTTTTTTCTCCCGCATCCGCCGCGCAGGCCTGCCGGCGGAGCAGGTCAGGAGCCCGACATGGTTTTCGACATCAGCGTCGCAATGACGTGGATATTGTTTCTCGCGCTGTTCCCGATGGCTTTTTTCTGGCTGCGCCGCGCCTGGCGCATCATGGTCAAACGCGATTTCTCGGAAGTGGCGATCAAGCGCGGCGAGCCGCCGGCCGACGCCGTGCGCTGGGCACCGTATGAAATGACGATCAATCTGGTGGCCGGCATCGTCGTGGTGTTCGTCATCCTCGGCGTGGTCAGCGGTTCGCTGTCGTATGAAGTCTGGTCGGCCATCGCCGGCTCGACCATCTGGTGCAAGTTCTTCGCCAGCTTTGCGCTCAGCCGGCACGCCCACCTGCAGACCGGAAAGAAGACGGCCTGAGCCGACAGCACCGGGTCTGATCCAGCGCAAGGCGCCGGCCTGTCCCGACGGCTAGAGTGCAGCCTACAAGAGGCCCGCCGGACCCCGCGCGGGCTGCAGAAGGAGGAGATCACGATGACGCATCGCATCCTGATTGCGGTCGACGACCCCAATATGCGGATGTCGCTGGAATTCATGTTCCGGCGCGAAGGCTTCGACGTTTCGGTCACACAGGATGGCGAGGCCACGCTGGCCGCCGTCGCGGTGCAGCCGCCCGAGCTCGTTCTGCTCGACCTGAATGCCGCCGGCCACAGCAGCTTCGACGTCTGCCAGGCGCTGCGCGCGCAGGACGCGCCGTCCGGACCGCGCATCGTGCTGCTGAGCGCGAAGGGTCGCGACACCGACATCGCCAAGGGCCTCGCGCTCGGCGCCGATGCCTACCTGACCAAACCCTGTACCACCCGGGCGCTGCAGCAGCAGGTGCGCGCCCTGCTCGAAGTCACCGCGTGAATCCGCGCAACCGGCCGGATCGGCGCGTGCTGCTGGCACTGGCTGCGCTGGGCGGCGTCATGCTGCTGTGGGCGGCGGTCACCGCCGCCCTGGTCTGGTCGACGCTGGAGCCGGCCGGCCGCAGCGCGCTCGGTGAGCTTGCCGACAGCATGGCGGCGCTGGGCGGCCTGACGCTGCTGTTCGTGCTGCTCGGCGTTGCACCCGGCCTCAACGCGCTGGTGCGCCATTACATCAAACCGCCGGCGCGCCTGCTCGAAGAAGCCCGCACGCTGCTCGGCACCGACGCGACACGCGCGCCGACCGCGCAAGGCACACCCGACAACCGCGCGCTGGGCGAGGTCATCCTTGCGCTGGCGCAGCAACGCGACGCCCTGCGCGCCGACGTCGCACAGCAGGTGCGGGAGGCGAGCCGCTCGATCGACCAGGAGCGCAGCCGGCTCGCCGCGCTGATGTCGGAACTGACGCAGAGCGTCGTGGTGTGCAACCTCGACGGCCGCATCCTGCTGTACAACACGCGCGCCCGGCTGCAGTTCCGCGCGCTGTCGGATGCGCCCGGCGTTGCCTCGGGCGCCGAACTGATCGGCCTCGGGCGCTCGATCTACACAGTGTTCGACCGCAAGCGGGTGGCGCACGCGCTGGAGAACATCCAGCAGCGCCGGCAGCGCGGCGTGGTCAGTCCGTCGGCGCAGTTCGTCACCACCACGCGCGCCGGCCAGTTGCTGCGCGCCCAGATGACCGCGGTCACCCGTGCGCCTGATGACGGCGACGGCGCCTCGATCACCGGTTTCGTGCTGATGCTGGACAACATCACGCGTGAGTTCGAAGAAGAATCGGCGCGCGACGCGTTGCTGCTCGCGCTGACCGAAGGCAGCCGCGGGTCGCTCGCCAGCATGCAGGCGGCGATCGACATGCTCGACCTGCCCGATCTCGAGCCGGCGATGCGCGAGCGCTTCCAGACGGTGATCCGCGACGAGATCGGCGCGATGGGCGCGCGCCTGCATACGCTGGCCGACAACGCCGCAAAAGGGATCAAGACGCGCTGGCCGCTGGAAGACATGCTGGGCGAAGACCTGCTGTCGGCGGCGCAGCGGCGCATCGACGTGCCGGGCAGGCTGCGCGCCGGGATCGAAGAAGGCGATGAAGGCGGCGGCGCGCTGTGGCTCAAGGTGGACAGCTTTTCGCTGCTGCAGGCGCTGGCCTCGCTGGCCGAGCGGCTGGCCGACGAGTACGACATCCGCAGCGTGAGCCTGCGCCTGGGTCGCGCGGCGCAGGCCGGGCGGGCCCACCTCGACCTGATCTGGCAGGGCCAGACCATGAGCACCGAAACCATCATGGGCTGGCAGATGGACGACATGGTCAGCGGCGGCGAACGCTCGCCGCTGTCGGTGCGCGACGTGGTGGAACGGCACGGCGGTGAATTCTGGCTGGAGCGCGAGCGGGTGCGTCACCGCGCTTTCTTCCGCTTCCTGCTGCCGCTGGCGAGCGAGCGGGAACAGCTCGACGCGGCCGAATTGTTCCCGCTCGGCAGCCGGCCCGAGTATTACGACTTCGATCTGTTCCAGACCAGCGAATCCGGCTGCGCGCTGGCCGACCGTCTGCTCACCGAACTCACCTACACGGTGTTCGACACCGAAACCACCGGACTGAACCCGGGCGGTGGTGACGAAATCATCCAGATCGGCGCGGCGCGCATCGTCAATGGCAAGCTGCTGCGGCAGGAAAGCTTCGAACAGCTGGTCGACCCGCAGCGGCCGATTCCTGCAGCATCGATCCCGATCCATGGCATCACGCAGAACCAGGTGGACGGTCAGCCGACCATCGCCGCCGTGCTGCCGGCCTTCCATGCGTTCGCGCAGGACACCGTACTGGTCGCGCACAACGCCGCCTTCGACATGCGCTTCCTGCAACTGAAGGAAGCGGCCACCGGCCTGCGCTTCGAACAGCCGGTGCTGGACACGCTGCTGCTGTCGGCGCTGGTGCACCCGAATCAGGAATCGCACCGGCTCGAGGCCATCGCCGAACGCTTCAACATCACCGTCATCGGCCGCCACACCGCGCTCGGTGACGCCATCGTCACCGCCGAGGTGTTCCTGCGCCTGATTCCGCTGCTCGCGGAAAAGGGCATCCACACGCTGGGCGAAGCACGCGAAGCGGCGCAGCAGACCTATTACGCGCGGTTGAAGTACTGATCGGTCGTCGGAACGGCGGTCGGAGTTGCGGGCGGATGCGTCGCGCGCGGGTCGGGCGCATCGGCCACCACATAGCCCTGACTCAACGCGTCCACCAGCCCGCGTACCGCCGGCAGCAGGCCGCGGCGCGATGGAAACACCACGTGCGCGATGCCGCTGCGCGGTGCCCAGTGCGGCAGCACGTCGATCAGGCGGCCCGCTTCGATATCGTCGCGCACCATCATGGTCGGCAGCTGCGCGACCCCGACGCCGTGCAATGCGGCGCTGCGCAGTGCCGACAGGTCGTCGGTGACCAGCCGGGGCGTGTGCACCACCTGGGCGCTGGCACCGTCCGGCCCCTGCAGATTCCAGCGGTGGTCGCGCTGCGCCGGCCCCCAGGCGACGCTCGGCAGCGCCGACAGGTCGGCCGGCACGCACTGGCCGGCCAGCGGCTCGACCAGCCGCGGGTGTGCGACCAGCCGCTGGTGGCTGTCGCCCAGCACCTTCATCACGAGATCGGTGTCTTCCAGCGGCGGAAAGCGCACCCGGATGGCGAGGTCGAATCCTTCGCGGATCACGTCCACGCGGCGGTTCGTGCTTTCGACGTGGATCTGCACGCGCGGGCACTCGGCCATGTAGCGCGACAGGATGTCCGCCACCTGGTATTCGAGCAGCGCGGTCGGGCAGGCCAGCCGCACGATGCCCTGCGGCTCGGCGCGCGTGCGCTCGACCGCCTCCTGCGCCGCCTCGGCTTCGACCCGCATCGCCACGCAATGCCCGTAGTAGGCCTGCCCGATCTCGGTCACCGCGAAGCGCCGCGTCGAGCGCTGGATCAGGCGTACACCGAGGCGCTCTTCGAGCAGCGCGATGCGCCGGCTCAGTTTCGACTTGTGCAGGTCGAGTGCGCGCGCGGCCGGCGCGAAGCCGCCGTGCTCGACCACCCGGGTGAAGAAGTACAGATCGTTCAGATCCTGCATTGCAGTGGCCATCGCACCTTCCATCGTTCCACCAATGGAACGCTGAAGTGCCATTTTGCCATCTAGTGCATCGATTGTCCTGAATCTAGTATTCACCTCAACGCAGCACCCTTCCGACGGAACGCTGCCAACGAACGGGAGAAACACCATGAAGAAGATTTCAGGTCTGTACAGCGCACCGAAAGGTCACTGGGTCGGCGACGGCTTTCCGGTGCGTTCGCTGTTTTCGTATGACTCGATGGGCCGTCACGTCAGCCCCTTCCTGCTGCTCGACTATGCCGGCCCGGCCGAATTCGAGCCGTCGGACACGCCGCGCGGCGTCGGCCGCCATCCGCACCGCGGCTTCGAAACGGTCACCATCGTCTATGCCGGCGAGGTGGCGCATCAGGATTCGACCGGCGCCGGCGGCGTCATCGGCCCGGGCGATGTGCAGTGGATGACCGCCGGTGCCGGCATCATCCACGAGGAATTCCACTCGCCCGAATTCACCCGCCGCGGCGGTCCGCTGGAAATGGTGCAGCTGTGGGTGAACCTGCCGGCGCGCGACAAGCGCGCCACGCCGGGCTACCAGCATCTGGCGAAGACCGACATTCCGGTGGTCGAACTGCCCGGGGGCGCGGGACATCTGCGCGTCATCGCCGGCGAGTATCTCGGCCATCGCGGCCCGGCCCGCACCTTCACGCCGGTCGATGTGTGGGACCTGAAGCTGAAGGCCGGTGCGAACGTCGAACTGACTGTGCCGGACGGCCACACGCTGGCGCTGGTGGTGCTGCACGGCCTGATCCGCGCCAACGGCAGCCAGCCGGTGCGCGAGGCGCAGATGGCGCTGTACCACCGCGAGGGCAGCACCTTCTCGATCGCCGCAGACAGCGACGCCAGCGTGCTGCTGCTGGCCGGCGAACCCATCGACGAACCGATCGCCGGCTACGGCCCCTTCGTGATGAACACGAAGGACGAAATCCGCGAGGCGATCGAGGACTTCAACAGCGGGCGTTTCGAGGCAGCCGCGACCACCTGATCCATTTCACCCCTGCGCGCACCGGGCGCGCAGGGTTCTCACCGCCGGACGCCTTGCAGGCTGACGGCCCTCAACCGCAAGGAGAATGACATGAACACGCCCTACAGGAAGCTGGACAAGGACAACGCCGTGATGCTGCTGGTGGACCACCAGGCCGGCCTGCTGTCGCTGGTGCGCGACATCGATCCGGACAAGTTCCGCAACAACGTGCTGGCCACCGCCGACCTGGCGAAGTACTTCAAGCTGCCGACCATCCTGACCACCAGCTTCGAACAGGGCCCGAACGGCCCGCTGATGCCGGAGCTGAAGGAGATGTTCCCGGACGCGCCCTACGTTGCTCGGCCAGGGCAAATAAACGCCTGGGACAACGAGGACTTCGTCAAGGCGATCAAGGCCACCGGTCGCAAGCAGCTCATCATCGCCGGCGTGGTCACCGAAGTGTGCGTCGCCTTCCCGGCGCTGTCGGCGATCGAGGAAGGGTTCGACGTGTTCGTCGTCACCGACGCCTCCGGCACCTTCAACGACATCGCCCGCCATTCCGCCTGGGACCGCATGTCGCAGGCCGGCGCGCAACTGATCAACTGGTTCGGCGTGGCCTGCGAACTGCACCGCGACTGGCGCAACGACGTCGAAGGCCTGGCCACGCTGCTGTCCAACCACATCCCCGACTACCGCAACCTGATGACCAGCTACGCGGCGCTGAAGGGCTGAAGGCACTCCGGCGCAGAGACATGCGCTCGCGAGCCGTGCAGGCTGTGTGGGCGTTATCCCTGTGAGGCTGCCCCTGTGGGGAGTGCCCTTGTGGGCACTGTCCCTGTGGGCACTGTCCCTGTGGGCACTGTCCCTGTGGGCACTGTCCCTGTGGGCACTGTCCCTGTGGGAGCGGCGGCCTCGCCGCGATTGATGCCGCGATGATCGTTGATCAACGCGCCGATCGCGGCGAGGCCGCCGCTCCCACAGGCCGCCGCTCCCACAGGCCGCCGCTCCCACAGGCCGCCGCACCAACAGGCCGTCGCTCCCCCAGAGGTCGCTCTCACCGGATCACCACGGGTGGAATCCGGCCGTGCTGTCGCAATCCGCCGGACTGAGCGATCATCCCCCCGCCCCATCCCCGGCGAACCCGAAACCACCGCGATGCGAAAAACCGCCCCTTCGAAAGCGGAAACCGATCTGTTGCCCGTATTTCCCGGCGTGCCGCCGGACTGCATCCATGTGCCGGCGACGCCGGCTGCCTTTGCGGCGGCGGCGGCCGACATCCGCGCGGCGCGGCAGGTCGGCTTCGACACCGAGTCGAAACCCACCTTCAAGCCGGGCGAGGTGAGCAGCGGCCCGCATGTGGTGCAGTTCGCGCTGACCGATCGTGCGTACGTGTTCCAGCTGCATCATCGCGACTGCTGGCCGGTGCTGGCCGAGCTGCTGCATGACGAAGAGGTGCTGAAGATCGGCTTCGGCCTGTCGTCGGACCGCTCGCAGGTGCTGGCCAAGCTGGGTGTGGTGCCGCGCGGACTGGTCGATCTGGACCGCGTGTTCCGCAAGCAGGGCTACAACAACTCGATCGGCGTGCGCGCGGCGGTCGGTGTCGTGCTGGGGCAGAACTTCCGCAAGTCGAAGTCGGTGACCACGTCGAACTGGTCGCTGCCGGTGCTCACGCCGGCTCAGGTGCTGTACGCCGCGAACGACGCCTGGGCGGCGCTGAAGGTGTTCGAGGCGCTGCAGCTGCCGGCGGACGATCCGCTGTTCCGCGGCTGAAGCCCGCATTCAGCGAGACGCAGCGGTTGGCGTCGCCCTACAGCACCGGCGCCAGCCAGCGCTTCATCACCGGCTCGGGCAGGCCCTTGCGCGCCGCCAGATCGGCGACCTGGTCGGGGCCGACCTTGGTGATCGCGAAGTACTGCGCGTCAGGGTGCGCCAGGTAGAAACCGCTGACCGCAGCGGTCGGAAACATGGCGTAGCTTTCAGTCAGCGACACACCGATGGCCGCTTCGACATCGAGCAGTTTGAACAGGTCGCCCTTTTCGGTGTGGTCGGGGCAGGCCGGGTAGCCCGGCGCCGGGCGGATGCCACGATACCTTTCGGCGATCAGTGCAGCGTTGTCGAGCGTCTCGTCGGCGGCGTAGCCCCAGTCCTCGCGCCGCACGCGCGCGTGCAGATACTCGGCGAAGGCTTCGGCCAGCCGGTCGGCCAGAGACTTCAGCATGATGCTGCTGTAGTCGTCGTGGGTCTTCGCGAATTCGGCCAGCTTCGTTTCGATGCCGATGCCGGCGGTCACGACGAAGGCGCCCGCCCAGTCGGCCACGCGGCTGTCGCGCGGCGCGACGAAGTCGGACAGGCAGAAGTGCGGCTTGCCGGCCGGGCGTTCGTGCTGCTGGCGCAGGTTGTGCCACACCATCGCCGTGTTCAGGCGCGTGTCGTCGGTATAGAACTCGATGTCGTCACCGTTGCTGTTGGCCGGCCACACGCCGAACACGGCGCGAGCGGTCAGCCACTTTTCGTCGATGATCCGCTGCAGCATGGCCTGCGCGTCGACCAGCAGCTTGCGCGCCTCGTCGCCGACCACGGCGTCGTCGAGGATGGCCGGATACGGACCCGACAGCTCCCAGGTCTGGAAGAACGGGCTCCAGTCGATGTAGTCGACCAGCGCCGCGAGGTCCTGGTCGACGATGACCTGGCGGCCGGTCTTCGACGGACGCACGGGAATGACGTCACTGCCCCAGCCGCAGCAGTAGGCGTTGCCGCGCGCCTCGTTCAGCGACACCAGCTTCTGCCCCTTCTTGGCGGCGTGCTGTTCGCGGATCTTCACGTAGTCGGCGGCCACGTCGGCGGCGAAGCCGGCGCGCTGGTCGATCGACAGCAGGCTGGTCGCCACGCCGACCGCGCGCGAGGCGTCGGGCACGTACACGACCGGATGGTCGTAGAACGGTGCGATCTTGATCGCGGTGTGCGCGCGCGACGTGGTCGCGCCGCCGATCAGCAGCGGAATGTCGAAGCCTTCGCGCTTCATTTCCGACGCGACATGGCTCATTTCCTCGAGCGACGGCGTGATCAGGCCGGACAGGCCGATCACGTTCGCCTTGTGCTCGCGTGCGGCGGCGAGAATCTTCTCGCACGACACCATGACGCCGAGGTCGATCACTTCATAGCCATTGCAGCCCAGCACCACGCCGACGATGTTCTTGCCGATGTCGTGCACATCGCCCTTCACGGTCGCCATGACGACGCGGCCCTTGGTTTCGCCGACCTTCTTCGATGCTTCGATGTAGGGCTGCAGGTGAGCCACCGCCTGCTTCATGACGCGCGCCGATTTCACCACCTGCGGCAGGAACATCTTGCCGGCGCCGAACAGGTCGCCGACGTGGTTCATGCCGGCCATCAGCGGGCCTTCGATCACGGCCAGCGGCGGCTTGCCTTCGGCTTCGAGACGCGCGCGCACCTCTTCGGTGTCGTCGACGACGAATTCGGTGATGCCCTTGACCAGCGCGTGCTCCAGCCGCTTGTCGACCGGCCACTCGCGCCAGGCCAGATCCTTCTCGTTCTCGCGCGCCGAACCCTTCACCGTGATGGCGAATTCGACCAGCGCCTCGCCGGCCCCCGGGCTGCGGTTGAGCACCACGTCCTCGACCTTGTCGCGCAGCGACTGCGGAATGTCTTCATACACGCCGAGCTGGCCGGCGTTGACGATGCCCATCGACAGGCCGTTGCGGATCGCGTGGTACAGGAACACCGTGTGGATGGCTTCGCGCACCGGGTCGTTGCCGCGGAACGAAAAACTGACGTTCGACACGCCGCCCGAGGTCTTGGCGTACGGCAGGTTCTGCTTGATCCAGCCGACCGCCTCGATGTAATCGACCGCGTAGTTGTCGTGCTCGGCGATACCGGTGGCGATGGCGAAGATGTTCGGGTCGAAGATGATGTCTTCCGGCGGAAAGCCCACCGTTTCGGTCAGCAGCGTGTAGGCGCGCTGGCAGATTTCGGTCTTGCGCGCATAGGTGTCGGCCTGGCCCTTTTCATCGAAGGCCATGACGATGACCGCTGCGCCGTAACGGCGCGCCAGCTTCGCCTGACGCAGGAATTCGGCTTCGCCTTCCTTCATTGAGATCGAATTGATGACGCCCTTGCCCTGGATGCACTTCAGGCCAGCTTCGATGACCGTCCACTTCGACGAATCGAGCATGATGGGCACGCGCGAAATGTCGGGTTCGGAGGCGATCAGCTTCAGGAAGCGGTCCATCGCGGCGACCGAATCGAGCATCGCCTCGTCCATGTTGATGTCGATGACCTGGGCGCCGTTTTCGACCTGCTGGCGGGCGACTGCCAGCGCGTCGTCGAAGCGGCCTTCGAGAATCATGCGCGCGAAGGCCTTCGAGCCGGTGACGTTGGTGCGCTCGCCGACGTTCACGAACAGCGCGTCGGCACCGACGTTGAAGGCCTCCAGCCCGGACAGGCGCAGCTTGCGTTCGATCTCCGGCACGCGGCGCGGCGCGATGCCTTCCATGGCTTCGGCGAACGCGCGGATGTGGTCAGGCGTGGTGCCGCAGCAGCCGCCGACGATGTTCAGGAAGCCGGATTTCGCCCACTCGGCGATGTGCTTCACCATGTCGGCCGGCGATTCGTCGTACTCGCCGAAGGCATTCGGCAGGCCGGCGTTCGGGTGCGCCGACACGTGTGTGTCGGCGATGCGCGACAGCTCTTCGACGTGCGGCCGCAGTTCCTTCGGGCCGAGCGCGCAGTTGAAGCCGAACGAAATCGGATTGGCGTGGCGCAGCGAGTTCCAGAACGCCTCGCCGGTCTGGCCGGACAATGTGCGGCCGGACGCGTCGGTGATGGTGCCGGAAATCATGACCGGCCAGCGGCGGCCTGCTTCGTCGAAGAACTTCTCGACCGCGAAAATGGCGGCCTTGGCGTTCAGCGTGTCGAAGATGGTTTCGATCAGCAGCAGGTCGGCGCCGCCTTCGGTCAGGCCGCGCGCGGAGGCGACGTAGTCATCCACCAGCTGGTCGAAACTCACGTTGCGGTAGCCCGGGTCATTCACGTCGGGCGACAGCGAGCAGGTGCGCGAAGTCGGGCCGAGCACGCCGGCGACGAAGCGCGGCTTGCCCGGGTCTTTCGCCGTGTATTCGTCGCACACCTCACGCGCCAGGCGGGCGCCGTTGAAATTGATTTCGTGCACTACCGACTCCAGGCCATATTCGGCCTGCGAAATCACGGTGGCGTTGAAGGTATTTGTTTCGATGATGTCCGCGCCGGCTTCCAGATAGGCGGCGTGGATGCCGCGGATCACGTCGGGCCGCGTCAACAGCAGCAGATCGTTGTTGCCCTTCAGATCTTTCGGATGATGCGTGAAGCGCTCACCGCGATAGTCCGCCTCGACCAGTTTGTGCCGCTGCACCATGGTGCCCATCGCGCCATCCAGGATCAGGATGCGGCGGGTCATCAGGCTTTTGAGCAGGTCGGTGCAGTCGGGGCGAATCATCTGGGTCTCCGTGGTGCGGGGCGGTCGGCACTGCAGAGGGTCAAGGCAATGACGTCACGCCATCATGGCGGCACCAATGCAAAAACCCGTCGAACGCAGGAAGCGTACCGACGGGTCGGGACTCTCTTTGTAACGCGCCCGCAAGCTTTTGCTCAAATCGGCGCGAGTGCGCACATTAAAAGCGTGTGCGCATCAAGTCAAGCGGACCTATCTAACATCGAGCGAAAGGATCCAGCCGACCAGCTTTTTCGCATCGGCTTCGCTGATGGCGACCTCATTCGGCGGCATCGCCAGTCCACCGACCTTGCCCTTCCAGTGGCTGGAATACGGGCTGGAGCCGTGCATGACGATCTGCGTCAGCGTGGTCTGCGCATCCTTGACGCCGTAGTAGCGCGACGCGACGTCGCGCCACGGCGGGCCGACCGGCACACTGCCGTCGGCCTTGGCTGCAGGTTCCACGCTGTGACAGACGGTGCAGCCGCTGCTGGCGGCCAGCTTGAGCATGGCGGTATCTTTCGCCGGATCGGCCAGCGCAGGCGTGCTGATCAGGCTGAGCGACACGAGGCCGGCAGCCAGTGCGGTGTGGACGATGTGCATGATGAAACTCCTGATGGTTGAAGGCTTCGTAACGATGCGTACACGCTACGACCGGCGCCTGACCGCAGGATTGATGCACATCAAACTGATGTTGCGCCGCAACAGCGGCGCGTGGTGAAACCGCCACTCAAGCCTTCGACAAGGCCTTCAAGGCCTGCCGGATGCCGTCCGACACGCCCACGCCCTCGGGCAGCGTGCGCAGCGCAGACTGCGCTTCGCGCTCGCTGTAGCCGAGCGCCATCAGCGCATTCAGGATGTCGGCGCCGGCGTCGGGTGCCACGGCGCTGGCCAGCGAGGCGGTCGGCAGCAGCTTGTCGCGCAACTCCAGCAGCAGCCGTTCGGCGGTCTTCTTGCCGATGCCGGGGATCTTGGTCAGTCGCCCGGCTTCCTGCATGGCCACCACGCGCGCCAGTTCATCCACCGACATGCCGGACAGCACGGCCAGCGCCATGCGCGGCCCGATGCCGGTGATCTTCACCAGCTGGCGAAAGGCCGCCTGCTCGGCCGGCGACGCAAAGCCGAACAGGAAGTGTCCGTCTTCCCGCACCACGAAGTGGGTGTGCAGCGTCACCCGCTCACCGACCGCCGGCAGGTTGTAGAAGGTGCTCATCGGCACATCGACTTCGTACCCCACGCCCTGCACGTCAAGCAGGATGCGCGGCGGGTTCTTCTCAAGCAGCGTGCCGGTGAGGCGACCGATCATGGGGACTCCGGAATCAGGGGTGACCGGGGGGCGCTCCGCATGCATGCCTGGTCGCAAGCGTGCGCGTCCCCGTGAATGCCGCGATTGTAGGCGAGCGACCGCCCCGGGATGCGGCCTGAGAGGCCGCGCCGGGATGGTGTGGGCTGTGGGCTGTGGGCTGTGGGCTGGGCTGTGGGCTGGGCTGTGGGCTGGGCTGTGGGCTGGGCTGTGGGCTGGGCTGGGGGCTGGGCTGTGGGCTGGGCTGGGGGCGGGGCTGGGGGCTGGGCTGTGGGCTGGGCTGGGGGCGGGGCTGGGGGCTGGGCTGTGGGCTGGGCTGGGGGCGGGGCTGGGGGCTGGGCTGTGGGCTGGGCTGGGGGCGGGGCTGGGGGCTGGGCTGTGGGCTGGGCTGTGGGCGCGGCGGCCTCGCCGCGATTGATGCCGCGACAATCATTGATCAACGCGCCGATCGCGGCGAGGCCGCCGCTCCCACAGGGCGCCGCTCCCGAAGGGGCCGCTCTTGCCGGGGACCGCCGCTTTGCGCAGCACCGATCCCTGCTGCACGCCAGACGACGCGCAATGATGCGGCCGCCGCGCCGGCGGCTGCCGGGGCCGGCCAGTGCGCCGATGCCGCGGGCGGCGTGCGCGTGACAGATGGCGCAGGCCAGTGCATCGGCGGCGTCGGTGCCCGGCGTGGCGGCCAGCGCCAGCAGGCGCGTCACCATGAACTGCACCTGTTCCTTGTTCGCCTTGCCGTGTCCGACCACCGCCTGCTTCACCTGCAATGCGGTGTATTCAGCCACCGGCAGGCCGCCTGCGGTCAGCGCCGACAGCGCCGCGCCGCGCGCCTGGCCAAGCAGCAGCGTCGATTGCGGATTGACGTTCACGAACACGATTTCGACCGCGGCATGCGTCGGCTGCCAGGTGTCGACCACCTCGCGGATGCCTTCGAACAGCGTGGCGATGCGCGACGGCAGCGGATCGCGTTCGTTTGACGTGATGCGGCCGCTGGCCACGTACTGCAATTTCGCGCCCACCGCTTCCAGCACGCCGAAACCCGTGATGCGCAGGCCGGGGTCGATACCGAGTATGCGCATCACTGCACCGGCGTCATGCCGGTGTTGATGCGCTCCAGCTGCTCGCGGATGCGCAGCGGGTCGTCGGAGCGCAGCAGCTTGAGCACGCGCGGTGCCACGTCGCCGCAGTCGCAACGGAGCACTTCGCGCTTCACTTCCAGCAGCTGCGAGGGGTGCATCGAGAACTGGCGCAGCCCCATGCCGAGAAGCAGGCGGGCGAACTGCGGCTCGCCGGCCATCTCACCGCACACCGCCACCGGCATGCCGGCGCGCTTGGCCTGCGCAATCACCTGCTGGATCAGCCGCAGCACCGCCGGATGCAGCGGATCATAAAGATGCGCCACCGCCTCGTCGGCACGGTCGATGGCCAGCGTGTACTGGATCAGGTCATTGGTGCCGATGGACAGGAAGCTGAAGTGGTTCATCAGCGTGCCCAGCGCCAGCGCGGCGGCCGGAATTTCGACCATGGCGCCGACCGGCACGCGTTCGTCGAACTTGCGTCCGGCCTCGCGCAGCTGCTGGCGCGCCAGCGCGACCAGGGCGAGCGCCGATTCGATTTCGTGCTGGAACGCCACCATGGGCAGCATGATGCGCACGCTGCCGTAGTGCGAGGCGCGCAGGATGGCGCGCAGTTGCGTGACGAACATGCGCGGTTCGGCCAGGCAATAGCGGATGGCACGCAGGCCCAGCGCCGGATTGGCTTCGCTGCGCTGGGCGCCACGCAGCGCCTTGTCGGCACCGATATCCAGCGTGCGCAGCGTGACCGGCTTGCCCTTCATCGCCTGCACGACGCTGCGATAGGCCTCGAACTGTTCGTCCTCGTCGGGCAGCGTATCGCGGTTCAGGAACATGAATTCGGTGCGGAACAGGCCGATGCCGTCGGCCTCCACCTCGCGCACCTGCTCGATGTCCTGCGGCAGTTCGATGTTGGCGTACAGCTGCACCACCTCGCCGTCGAGCGTGCTCGCGACACCGCCGACCAGTCGCTTCAGCTTCGAGCGCTCGATCTCGATCTCGCGCGCGCGCAGCCGGTACTCGTCGAGGATGTTGTCGTCCGGATTGATGATGAGCACGCCACGCAGGCCGTCGACGATGAGCATGTCGTCGTCCTGGATCAGCGTGCGTGCTTCGCGCATGCCGACCAGCGCCGGAATGGCCAGACTGCGCGCGACGATGGCGGTGTGCGAGGTGGCGCCGCCCAGATCGGTCACGAAGGCGGCAATGCGCTGTGCCTTGAACTGGATGGTGTCGGCCGGCGACAGGTCATGCGCGACGACGATGCTGTCGGTGTCGCGTCGGCGTGTGCTCATGCGGTTGCGCTTGCCGGCCAGCACCTTGAGCACGCGCTCGACCACCTGCACCACGTCGGCGCTGCGACTGCGCAGGTAGGCATCGTCGATCTGGTCGAACTGTTCCACCAGCCGGTCCATCTGCCGCTTGATCGCCCATTCGGCGTTGCAGCGGCGTGTGCGCATGAATTCGCGCGCCTCGTCGAGCAGCATCGGGTCGTCGAGAATCATGCTGTGCAGATCGACGAAGGCAAGCAGTTCGCCCAGGGCTTCGGAGCTGTCGGTGACCAGCCCGCTGCGCAGCTCGGCCAGCTCGGTGCGCACCGTGTCGAAGGCTCGCGACAGGCGGAGGATTTCGTCCTCGATCTTGCGCGGGGCCACGGCGTAGTGCGCCACCTCGAGCGTGGCGTGCGACACGAGGTAGGCATGGCCGATCGCGATGCCGCCCGACACCGCGAGACCGTGCAACGTGAAGGTCACGTTACTCGCCTTCGCCAAAACGGTCTTCGATCAGCGCGACCAGCCCGGCCATCGCCGCGTCGGCATCGCTGCCTTCGGTATCGATGGTGATCGTGCTGCCCTTGCCGGCGGCCAGCATCATCACGCCCATGATGCTCTTGGCGTTGATGCGACGGCCGTTGCGCTCCAGCCAGACTTCGCACTGATGACGGCTGGCCAGCTGGGTCAGCTTGGCCGAGGCGCGCGCATGCAGGCCCAGCTTGTTGATGATGGTGATGTCACGTCTTGGCATCGCGCGTCGTCCTCATGGCCATCACTCCGTCGCGACCGCCGCTGACCGCGCGGTTCACCAGACCGGGGAGTGTTTCGCGTTCGCGGTAGGTCAGCGTACGCAGCAGCATCGGCAGATTCAGGCCGGCCACCGCCTCGATCCGCCCCGGCTCGCACAGCTTCTGCGCGAGGTTGGACGGCGTGGCGCCGAACACATCGGTCAGCAGCAGCACGCCGTCGCCGGTATCGACGACCGACAGCCACTTGCGGGCCAGCGGCAGCAGGTCGAGCGGGTCGTCCTGACCCGACACGCCCAGCTGCGCCATCTGCACCGGCCGGGTGTTGAGCACGTGGCAGGCGCACTGGATCAGCGATTCGCCGTAACTGCTGTGGGTGATCAGAAACAACCCGATCATGGAAATCCTCCGTAGGCGAGCCCGCATTCTAGGGTCTGTTGGCGCCAAATCGCATATCGCTCGACATCTTCCACGGGCCGGCCCGGTCGGATGATGCGCGCGGGCACGGGCTTCACAGCTCGGGCGGACTTTTTTGGGAGCGGCGAATCCCCTGTGGGAGCGGCGGCCTCGCCGCGATGCACACTTCGCACAGCGACCATCGAGGCACTATCGCGGCGAGGCCGCCGCTCCCACAGGACTGCTCCCACAGGCAGCCGTTCCCACGGCCCGCGCGAAGGTTCAGAACGTGGCGCAGCGCTCGCACGGCACCTGGAACACCGCGCGGTCTTCCAGCCGCAGCGCGGTCAGCGCGCCGCCCCACAGGCAGCCGGAATCAAGTGCGATGACGTGGTCTGCGCTGCGATAGCCGAGCGCCGACCAGTGGCCGCACACCACCGTGTGGCTGCGCCAGCGCGCGGCAGCGTTGTCGAACCACGGCAGATAGCCATCCGGCGGCTCTTCGGGCGCGCCCTTGCTGTGGAATTCCATGCGCCCCTCCGGCGTGCAGAAGCGCATGCGGGTGAGCGCATTGACGACGATGCGCAGGCGGTCCCAGCCGTGCAGTTCATCCTGCCACTGCGCCGGTTCGCTGCCCCACATGCGCTGCATGAATTCGACCGACTGCGGCCCGCGCAGCGCGGCCTCGACCTCGTGCGCCAGCGCCAGCGCCTGCGCGATGTCCCACTGCGGCAGCAGACCGGCGTGCACCATGGCGTAGTCGCCCTCGACATGCATCATCGGGCGCTGGCGCAACCAGTCGATCAACTCGTCGCCATCGGGTGCGTCGAGCACGTGGTGAAAGGTGTCGAGCCGGTGCCGCTTGCCCTGACCGGCCGCGATCATCAGCAGCGACAGGTCGTGGTTGCCGAGGACGGTGACGGCCGCGTCGCCCAGATCGCGCACGAAGCGCAGCGTTTCGAGCGATTTCGGGCCTCGATTGACCAGATCGCCGACGAACCACAGGCGATCGTGCCTGCGATCGAAGCCGCAATGTTCAAGCAGCGCTTCGAGCGGATCGAAACAGCCCTGCAGATCGCCGATCGCGTAGGTGCTCATGCCTGCTGACTGTCCGGTCCGTCTGCCGCGGGCGCCAGCATCACCGGCTGCGGTGCGTCGTTCTGCGGTTTGTATTCGGTGACCCACTGCGCGAGCTCGCTGCGCAGCGCCACCGGATCGGCCGGCATTGAGCCCACCAGCCAGCGTTCGAGACGGGCCAGCCACAGCGTGTCATCGATGACCCGGGCACGCGCTATGCGTACCTTGGGGTGGTGGGTAGGCCGTGTCGTCTCATCGCTGGCCAGCAGTTCCTCGAACAGCTTTTCGCCCGGCCGCAAGCCGGTGAACTCGATCCTCACCTCGTCTTCCGAGGCGCCCGACAGGCGGATCATATCGCGCGCCAGATCGGCGATGCGCACCGGCTCGCCCATGTCGAGCACGAAGATTTCGCTGCCCTCGCCCATCAGCGCCGCCTGCAGCACCAGCTGCGCCGCCTCGGGTATGGACATGAAGTAACGGATGATGTCCGGATGGGTGACCGTGACCGGGCCGCCGCGGGCGATCTGTTCCTGGAACTTCGGAATGACGCTGCCGGCGCTGCCCAGCACGTTGCCGAAGCGCACCGTGCTGAAGGCGGTCGTGCCGCCGCGCGCAGCCAGCGCCTGGCAGGCCATTTCGGCCAGCCGCTTGGTCGCCCCCATCACGTTCACCGGGTTCACCGCCTTGTCGGTCGACACCAGCACGAAGCGCGGTACGCCGCAGGCCTGCGCCGCGCGCGCCGCCGCCAGTGTGCCGCCGACATTGTTGCGGACGGCTTCGGCCGCGTTCGCGCCTTCCATCAGCGGCACGTGCTTGTAGGCGGCGGCATGGAACACGACGACCGGGCGGTACTGCTGCATCGCCGCGGTCAGTCGCGCCTCCTCTCGCACATCGCCGATCACCGGCTCGATGCGCTGCTGCGGAAACACCTCGGCGAATTCCTCCACCAGGTTGTAGAGGAAGAACTCGCCGCGTTCGAACGCCACGATGGCCGACGGCGAAAAACGCGCAATCTGCCGGCACAGTTCGGAGCCGATCGAACCGCCGGCACCGGTCACCATGACCACCTGACCTTCGATCAGCTGACGCAGGCGCGGCGCGTCGATCTTGACCGGATCGCGCCCGAGCAGGTCTTCCACCTCGACCTCGCGTACGGCGGCAACCGACACCTTGCCGCTGATCAGGTCATCGAAGGACGGCACGGTCATCGGCTTCACGCCGGCCCGCACGCACGCGTTGGCGGCATCGCGCCGCGCCTCGTGCGAGGCATTCGGCATGGCGATGATGGCGTGCGACACCTTCATTTCGCGCGCCAGGCGATCGAGATCGCGCACCGGCCCAAGCACGCGAAGGCCGTACAGCGTGCGGTCGTGCTTCTTCGCATTGTCGTCGAGCAGGCCGACCACGCGCCACTGGCCCGACCGGCCGATGTCCGGCAGCAACCGCGCCGCGGTTTCGCCGGCACCCAGCACCAGCACCGGTTTGCCCTTGGCCATCAGCGCGCCGAATTCGCGATGCTCGCGCCAGGCCCGGTACGCAAAACGCACACCACCCATCAGCAGGATCAGCAGGATGGGGTCGAGCACGTAGACCGAACGCGGCACGACCACCGACATGCCGAGCAGCACGATCAGTGGCGCACACAACGACGCCGCCGCCACAGAGCGCACCAGCTGCTGCAGATCGGGCAGGCTCGCGAAGCGCCAGATGCCCTTGTACAAGCCGAACAGTCTGAACACCAACGCCTGCGAGACGATCACGCCTGGAAGGGTGAGCAGCAGCGAATGCATGAAATCGGGTGGAATCGAGAAATTGAAGCGCAGCAGGAAGGACAGATACCAGGCGGCGGCCACCAGCACGATGTCGCACAGCGACACCACCATGGCGCGCGACAGCAAGCTCATTGCGTTCCCTCCTTCAAGGTCGATTCGTAGGCACGCCAACGCCGGTCTATGCGGCGGCCCATCAGGACGAACAGCAGACACCAGGCAGCAAGCAACAGGCCGCCGAACCGGGGGCCCGTCAGTTGAACCATGACCGCTGATGCCGCGCATCCGGTCATTGCCGCCATGTACAGCCGCGCCGTACCTGCGTGGCCCAGCCCCATGCGCACCAGGCGCTGATAGTAATGCGTCCGGTGCGCCTGCCACACCCGTTCTCCACGAAGCAGTCGTCGCAGCAGCGTCACCGAAGCATCGGCGATGAACACCAGGAACATCATGAATGGCACCCAGCCGTGCCATAGCCCGCGCTCGACGCCGATCAGGCCGATGGCCGCTGCAAGGAAACCCAGCGGGATGGAACCGGTGTCGCCCATGAACACGCTGGCCGGATGCAGGTTGCGCAGCAGGAAGGCGGCCGTTGCCGAACATACGACCAGACACACCATCGCCAGTTCGGCGTCGCCGCCCTGCCAGGCCAGCAACGCGTAGCCGGCGAATCCGGCCAGTGCCATGCAGCCCGCCAGGCCATCGGAGCCATCCATGAAGTTGTACAGATTGGTCATCCAGACGATGCCGAACAGCACCGGAAACAGCATCCAGGTCGCACCGAGCAGTCCCCAGGCAAAGAAAGCCGCCACCGCGATCTGCACCGCGAAGCGCGGAACGGTCGGCAGGCTGACGAAGTCATCGATCAGCGAAATTGCCGCAAGCAACGGCACCGGCCACAGCCAGGCGGACATCGGCTGGCTGCTGGACGCCAGCGCCAGTGCGCAGCCGAGAAGAATTGCCAGACCGCCGAAGCGCGGTACCGGCCGGGTATGCAGCGACCGTTCGTTCGGGTGATCGACCGGCAGAAAGCGATGGCCCCACATCAGCAATTGCAGCAAAACGGCCGTCAGGCCGAAGGCCGTCAGCACGGGCAACACGATATCTGGGGGCATGGACTGGACCGGATCACGCACATCGCGCTCAATGTGCATTTTATCAAGCGGCCCGGCGCCGCATGGGCCTTTTGTCAGCGTCGCCGATCGAGCAGGAACGCCTGCGCACAGCGCAGCAGACCTTCGTCCAGCGTCAGCGGCGGCCGCCAGCCAAGAAGGCTGCGCGTCGCTTCGATGTCGACGGTCAGGTCGCCACACAGGCGCTGCATCGTGGCCCGCCTGCCCGCAAGTGCCGCGCATCCACGCAGCAGCGCCACGGGCACCGGCCACAGCCGCGCCGTTGTGCCCAGTGCGCTCGCCAGTCGCCGCAACAGCACGGCCGTTGACACATCCTCATCATCGCTGACCATCCAGACGCGCCCCGGTGCGGCGTCATGTGTCAGACACAGCGTGATCAGGCTGACCAGATTGTCGATACCGACCAGCGATCGACGGTTCTGCGTTGCCGCCGCGAGCGGCAGTGGCACGCCGCGCTGCAGCCAGCGCAGCAGGCTGCGCAAGTTGCCGCCCACACCAGGACCATGGACCAGCGGCGGGCGGATTACGACGACCTGCATGGCGCTGTGCCCGGCAAGCTCGAACAGTCCAGCCTCGGCAGCCGCCTTCGATCGCCCGTAGGCGTCGACCGGCGCCGGCAGGTCATCGGCGCGATAGGGCAACGCACGGCCTTCGCCATTGACCTTGATACTGCTCAGGAACACGAATCGCCGCACTCCACGCGCGGCGGCATGGCGCGCCAACGCCAGCGTGCCTTCAGTGTTCGCGATGCGATGAAGTTCGTCCGCCTGCGAAGGATCCTCATCAATCTGATGCACCCTTGCGGCCAGATGCACGATCACGTCCGGGCACGCGATGCGGTCGAACCAGCTGCAGTCCGGCCCGAGTTCGCCGGTGCCGACCGACCCCGCGCCGGCATCGCTGCGGCGGCTGCCGCGCATCACCTCGTGGCCGGCCCGTGACAGCTCCGCGCATAGCGCGCGACCCACGAATCCAGAAGCGCCGGTCACCAGCACCCGCATGATCAGAGCAGTTCCCGGTAGATGGCGAAGGTCTGTTCGACCGAGCGCCCGATTCCGTACTCGCGTTCGGCGATGCAGCGCGCCTGCGCGCCCATGCGGGCGCGCAGGCCGGCATCGACAATCAACAGCCCCAGCTTGTCCGCGAGATCTCTGGCGTCGCGCGCCCTCGCAAGCAGGCCGTTCTGGCCGTCGCGTACCACTTCGCGGCAGCCCGGAACGTCGGTGGTCACGATGGGGCGGGCGCAGGCACATGCTTCCAGCAGCGCCTTGGGCATGCCTTCGCGATAGGACGGCAGGCAGACGATATGACTGGCCGAAAGCACAGCGGGCATGTCGTCACTCTGACCCATCCAGCGCACCAGCCCTTCGCCTTCCCACGCGCGCAGTTGTTCCGGCGTAAGTGCTGCAGGATTGTGGGCATCAATGCCGCCGGCCAGCACGAACTCTGCGTCGATGCCGCGACCGCGCAGGATACGAGCGGCTTCGACAAACTCGTACACCCCCTTGTCGACCAGCATGCGCGCAGGCAACACGACGCGCATGCGTCCTGCTGGTTCGGGCAGGGGATGGAACACATCGAGGTCGACGCCGACGCCGCATACCAGCCGGATGTGCGATTCCGGCGCGAGGCGTTCGTGCAGCAGCAGTGCCACGTCATCACGATTCTGCAGGATGACGCGGCTCACGCGTCGCGACAGCACGCGCCGCAGCAGCGCGCGCACGAGCGGGCGCAGCAGCCGCGCGGTCAGCGACGAAGATGAAAAGACAAAGCCGAGACCGGCCAGCGCATTGACCACGCAAGGCGTGCCGGCCAGTCGAGCTGCGACGCTGCCGTAGATCACTGGCTTGATCGCCACGTGATGCACTACATCGGGCCGCAGCCGCCGGTAAAGACTCGCCAGCTGCCACAGCAGAGCAGCGTCGCGCAGCGGATTCAGTCCGGCGCGCTCAAAGGGCAGGTGATGCACCTCAATGCCCAGTCCGGCCAGATGTGCAGCCCGCTCGCCGGTGCGAGTCAGAAGAAGCACACGCATGCCCTGCTGCAGCGCGTGCAGCGCCAGCGGCAGACGGTGGGATTCGAAATAGCTGTCCTCGGTCACCAGGAAGAGCAGTGACCGTCCGCGCAGCGATGTTGCCGGCTCAACGTCCGCCATGCCACTCATCCAGCCAGGACTGGAACATCAGTGCATTCCAGATCGAGTACTCCCAGTTTCGCCGCCCTGACAGATGCTCGTCCCAGCGCGTGCGCACGAGATCCGTCGCCAGGTAGCCATCGGCGCGCAGACGCTGCGGGTCGAGCAGCGCATCGGCCCAGCCGCGCAGCGGACCGCGCAGCCAGTCGCCGACCGGAATGCCGAAACCCATCTTCGGGCGGTCGGTCAGCGCGGTCGGCACATGGCGTGCGAGCACCTCGCGCAGCACGCGTTTGCCGACGCCGCCCGAGGCGCGTGCGCTGTCCGGCAGGCGCCACGCGAATTCAAGCACGCGATGATCGAGCATGGGCACCCGCGACTCCAGGCTGACCGCCATTGATGCGCGATCGACCTTGACCAGGATGTCGTCCGGCAGATAGCTCACCGTATCGGCGAACATCATGGCGTCTACAAGACCGTCCGCCGCGCCGAAATACGACCAGCCCGGATCGGCCGTCATGGCGGCTGGCGGTTCGACGCCGGGGCAGATATCCCATTCCCAGAAGCGCACCAGCCGGTCGTACAGCGCACGCGGCTCGGCCAGTGCCAGCACCTCGGCGAGCTTGTGCAGCTTGTCGCCCGGGTTGGCGTAGCGGTGGCGCACCGGCAGCAGCGGAAGCAGCGGTTTGAGCAGCTTCGACCAGGTGGCTGGCCGCAGCGCGCGCAGCATCGCCGCTGCGCGCGCGCGTAGCGGTGTGGGCAGACCGGACAGGCGGCGCCAAAGGGTCTGCGCGATGAAGTAGCGGTTATAGCCGCCGAACAACTCGTCGCCGCCGTCGCCGGACAGGCTCACGGTGACATGGGCGCGAGCCAGCTTCGACACCAGATAGGTCGGGATCTGCGACGAGTCGCCGAACGGCTCGTCGTACACCCGCGGCAGCAGAGGAATCACGGCGCGCGCTTCGTCGGCGCTGACATACAGTTCGGTGTGCTGCGTGCCGAGGTGGCGCGCCACGGCGGCTGCGTGCTGCGCCTCGTCATACCCTTCTTCGTTGAAACCGATGCTGAAGGTGCGCACCGGCGCACCGCCCTGCTTCTGCATCAGCGCCACCACAGTCGACGAATCGATACCCCCCGACAGGAAGGCACCGAGCGGCACATCGGCCACGCGCTGCAGACGGATGGTTTCGTCGAGCAGGTTTTCCAGCGCATCGGCGGCGGCGTGCAGCGATCCGGCGAAGGGTTGCGCGCGCGCGCTGCGGATCGCTGACAGGGCATCCCAGTAGCGACCATGCACGGGTTCAGCGCCAGCGCTGTCGAAGCGCACCGTCGCACCCGGTTCGAGCTTGCGGATGCCGCGGTAGATGGACCAGGGCGCCGGCACGTAGGCGTAGCGCATGAACAGCGACACCGCCTGACGATCGATCTCCGGCGACCAGCCGGGCACGGCTGCGAAAGCCTTCAGTTCGGACGCAAAGCCAATGCCGCCGCCGACCGCACCGTAGTACAGCGGCTTCTCGCCGAGCCGGTCGCGTGCCAGTTGCAGCACGCGCGCCTCGCGGTCCCACAGCGCCAGCGCGAACATGCCGACGCAGCGGCGCAGCGTGGCGTCGAAACCCCACTGGGCAAAGGCTTCGACCAGGGTTTCGGTGTCGGAGTGGCCGCGCCATGGCGTGGCTGCACCACGCTGCGCGTCCAGTTCCGCGCGCAACGCAGCGTGGTTGTAGATTTCGCCGTTGAAGGCCAGCGCAAAGCGGCCGCTGCGCGACAGCATGGGCTGATGGCCGGCCGGAGACAGGTCGACGATGGCCAGCCGGCGATGCGACAGCCCGAGTCCGGTCCCGGCATCGACCCAGTGTCCGCCGTCATCCGGCCCGCGATGGACCATCGCCATCGCCATGCCACGCAACACCTCTTCAGCCGGGTCCGCGACACGCGACCACAGCCCCGCGATTGCACACATTGTCCTCTTTCAGTCGCGCGCAGCGTCAAGCCGCGCCGACAGGTTTGCCCATTCGTCGCGCAGGGTATCCGGGATTGCACCGACGCGTCCCAGGATGACCGCCCTGTCGCGCCCCAGCGCCATGGCGATCAGGTCGCGCAATGCGGCCGCGGCGTGCAGCGCGCTCGACCTGCAGGCATCGAGCACATTGCCGTGCGCCCACACTGCCCGCAGGAAATGATATCGGCCGAGCAGCGTCTTTCTTGCCGACAACTTTGCGTAGCGGTAGGCGAGCAGCGGCTGCTCGATGGCGGCGAAACGGCTGTCGCGGAAGCTGCGATACAGCAGGTGCTGGTCCTGCGCCTTGATCGCGCGCTCATCGTAGGGGTGGGCTCGGAACCATGCGGCGCGTCCCATCCAGGTCGGATGGGGCATCGGAAAGTGCAGCGGCGCGCGGCGCACCAGCTGCGCATGCTTCGCCGGACTGTGCGCAAGCCCGATGGCGCGGCCCGAATCGTCGATCATCAGCACCGACGACGCGAGCAGGTCGACATCGGGATGGGCGTCCAGATAGTCCGACTGCACCCGCAGCCGTTGCGGAAAGGAAACGTCGTCGGCGTCCATACGGGCGATGTACTCCCCGCGCGCCATTCCGACGCCTTCATTGAGCCGCACCGCCAGCCCGGCACTGTGATCATGGCGGACCAAACGGATGCGCGGATCGCCGTGCAGGCGCGGCAGATCGGCCGAGCCATCGCGCGACCCGTCATCGATGGCGATCAGTTCCCAGTCCTCCTCGGTCTGCCAGAGCAGCGATGCGAGCGCCTGATCCAGCCCGGCGCCGCCATCGCGGAAGGACAGGATGACGCTGATGCGTGGCGCCGCCGCCAGCGCGTCAGCTTTCACGGTAGAACAGCCGGCCCGGCAGGCCGGACGCGCTATAGGTCGCCGCGCCGCACAGACGCCAGCTCAGTTCGAACAGCAGGCGGCGAGCGGCACGCGCACCGCGCTGCTCGCCCCACAGCGTCTGCAGCGGCCACGCCATCACCGTGCGCATCGCACGCGCGCCGGCACCCGCGCGATGCGCGGCCTGTGCCTGGCGGAACAGCGCACGGTCAAGCGGCCAGACCACTGGTGTCACAGCCCCTGCACACTCATCGAGCAAGGGCCTGAAGCGGCTTTCATACAGGTGATCTGCCATCGCGCGCCGGTAGCCCGCCCAGGCCATCGCGTCGCGCCGTGCCGGATCGGCCAGCAGCGACCGGGCTTGTTCGATCAACCCATCTTCGTCGGCGAAGGTTTCGATTTCGCGACCGCCTTCGAAATAGTCGCCGAGACGCTCGGCCTGTTCAGTCAGCAGGCAGCCGCCCGCCGCCGGTACCTCGAACACACGTGCCTTGATCTGCCGGCTGCGGTACGGACGCAGACCGCGCCACTGCACGCCGGAATCGCCGAAATTCAGGCTGACGCGCGAACTGCGATAGAGGCCTGGAATGCGCGCAGCCGCCACCGGTCCGTTCGGCCAGCCCTGGCCGAAACACTCCACCACCAGACCGCGTGCCCGCAGGCGCTCGATCCACCGGCCGCGGTTGCCGTAGGCCGAACCGATGAAACTGACGTCATGCTCGCACTGCGCGGCCGGCAGCGGTTCGCGCGTGCGCTCGCCGCTGGCCGCCCACTGGCTGAGGCGGAACATGTCCAGGCCGGCGTTGCGTGCGCTGTCGAAGGCGGCATGTGAAGTGGTGGCCCACAGCTTGACTTCGGGCGCGACGAAACGCGAGAACTGCCCGTACTTCCACGAATCGTCGGTGCCCCAGTTCAGCACCGGCAGGCCGGACGCGCGCAGCGTGCGCAGGGTTTCGGTCCACACTTCGTATCCCATCAGCACGCAGAACAGCAGGTCCGGGCGCAGCAGATCGATTCGGTCGAGCAGCGCGCCGTTTAGCGCCGCGAAGTCAGCGTGTGCAGAACGGTCCCACGACTCAAAATGGTGCACCTCGTGGCCCAGTGCGCTCAGGGCGGGCAGGAAGTTGCTGTATTCGTAGCCCTCGCCGCGCGATGGATCGCCGTAATTATGGCGACCGAATACGCACAGGATCTTCATGCCGCGGGCAGCACCGCACCGGCGCGACGCGTCGCGGTGACGTGATAGCCCACCGTGAAGCGCTGTTCGCGGTCGTGGCGGTCGAGCAGCGCCGCGGCGACTGGCACCAGCCCGGCCAGCACCGGCAACAGCAACAGCCAGAACGGCGCCCACAGCAGACTGGTCAGCGGCGGCAGCCGGCGGAAGGGCATCGTGCCCGACAAGAAGCGCAGGGACTCCTGCGAGAAGAAGCGGAAGGAGCCGGCGTTGGCTTCGATGCGGATATCGTCGAATCCGGCTTCGGTCAGGAAGCGCTGGTACCACCAGGGCGTAAAGCCGCCGTAGTAATGATGCGGTTCCTGATGGATGCCCGAACCCAGCGGCGCGGTCAGCATCAGCCGCCCGCCCGGGCGCAGCAGGCGCGCGAACTCGCGCACTACCTTGCCCGGTTCCGGCAGATGTTCGATCACCTCGGTGCAGAGCAGGGCGTCGAAGTCGGCATCCGGCGCAGGGATCGCCGCCGCATCGCAGATATAGTCGATCTGCCCGTAGCCGCCATGTCTGAGTTGTTCGTCCTGCAGGCCGGTGAAGTCCTGCGTGCGGTAATCGCAGTGCGCGAACAGCGGACGATAGGGGCAGGACCCAGCACCGACGTCAAGCAGACGGGTACCGGCTGGCAGCGATGCCGCCTGCTGCGCGACCCAGCGGTCACGGAACACCAAGTTGAATGCGAGCAGCGGACTTTGCTTCAGCAGTGATTTCATTCTGTCGGTACGTTCATCTGTTGCAGTGCATTCCAGCGGCCATCAAACCGGCTCGGAGCCGGAAATCCGGTCAGGCCGGGGGCTTTTCGAATACGAACATGCCGCAACCGTACTCGAGTGCGACGCAGCTTTCCGGCGCACAGCCCGGCTGGAAAGCGCCGTCGTCGTCTACCGCGGAAAAGTCGATCAGCCGCAGCGCCGGCAGTGCCGCGATGACGGTGGCCGGTGAGAACACGCGGTGAGCATTGAAGCAGATTCGTTCGCGACCAACCGGCACCGAAATGTACAGCCGTCCGCCCGGCGCCAGCACACGCTGCAATTCGGCCAGCGCGCGCACGCTGCCATCGATGTCTAGCGGGTCGCCGTAGCGTCCGAGTCCGACATGTTCGATCACATGCAGGCAGGACAGCGACGGCAGCGATCCATCGCCCAGTTCGAGCGCCGTCAGGTTCCCCGCAGCACACTCCAGTCCGTCGAGTTCGACCTGCAGCGGGCGGAAGTCGATGAAGCGCGTCCGTACAAACGCAGACAGCACACCGATCATGCGTACGTCCGACCCGATGTCGACATGCTCCGCGGGCTTCGATTGCGCCAGCTTGCGCGCCAGCCAGCCGGCCTGGAAGAAGTAGTGCGGATCGAACGGCGTCGACTGGACCCAGTCGGTCAGACAGGGGTAGCTGTCGCGAAAAGTCAGGCGCGCGCGCCGCGTCGACCTCAACCTGTACCACTGGACCATGTATCGCGGCAGGCCCACCAGCCCCAGCAGAGGGACAGGCGTGAGCAGCGCGAGCAGCCATCGCTTCAACATTTTTTGGATTACCCGTTCATCGGCACCAGGCCGGACTCGACATTGCCGCTGTCACGCCCGACGCTACAGCCGGAGCTTGTTCAGACACGCGACGATGAACCAGCGCAGCGGCTTCTTGCGCTCGATCAGGGCGGGCGGTGGCACGAGGGTGTCGATGCCGGTCATCCGTTCAACTGCGAACGGGCGTACAAATTCGAAACCTTCGAAGAACAGCTTCTTGTTCGAGGCGGTCAGATCGTCCCAGCCCTGCGCAAGGGTCGCATTGAAAAATGCGCACACAGCCGAAAATTCGGCCAGCCCGGTCGCGCGCTTCGGAATGTATCTCAAGACATTGCAGCTTTCGTCGAATTTGACGAAATTAAGATGCACATCGAAGCTGTAGAGGTATTCGTAAGTGATCAGCGGATATTCGATGTAGCCCCGCCCGCCGGATACGCGATTGATTTCATTCACGAACAATTCCGGATTTTCGACATGCTCGATGACATGCGAGCAGATCACGTAATCGAATTCCGCGTCGGCAAACGGGAAAACAGATCCGTCATAGTGGACTACCGGCTTGCCGCCGAAATCCGGTTCGTCAGGCGTTCCGCCACGCTGCTTCAACCTCGCCTGATCGGCATCGAACGCGAGCTCTAGAAAGACATCGCTGCGCGGATGCGGATTAGATCCGGGGCCGATTTCAAGCACCCGGTCTCCCGGACGGACCGACCTTATCTTTTCTGGGAAGAACACGTTCCAACCTCTCCTTGATCCGGTTCAGGCATCGGGTCTGCCATGCACGCAGCACGACGCCGGCCGTTTCGGCTCATGACGATGATTCCGATGTCGGGTGGCGCATTCCGCCAGCCCGCCTTAACCACTCGAGGCTCAGCAGGCACCCGGTCAGGTTGATCGCCAGCCAGCCGAATGCAGCGCCCGGCGTCCCATACGACAAAACGAGAAATGGAATCAGGGTCGCCGACAGGGCGAACGAGAGTGCATTCACCTGAAACACCCGGCTTATCTTCCGGCTGGCCAGCCAGTTCATGTAGCCGACGTTGTAGAACGCATTCAGCGCGGTGCCCGCCAGCAGCACGGACAGCAGCGGATACACGATGCTCACCGCGGACGGGCTTTTCAGCCAGACACCAAGCAGCCATTCGCCAAGCATCATGAACACCAGCGCACACGATGCAACAACGGCCGCTATCAGACCCAGCAGCCTGAAGTTCAGACGCCTGAGCGCAGGCGGATCCGCACGCAGCTGAATCGCACGCGGCAGCATCGCCTGGGTCAGCGGATGAATGAGCTGAAGCGACCCGACGGCCACCGTGGCTGCGATCGAGTAGTAACCGAACTGTTCGATATCGACCATGCGGCTTAGCACTATCCGGTCCATCTGCACGGTCAACGCGCCCAGCAATGTAGCGCCCGACATGCCTGCAAACAACCTCCACACCGGGCGCAGCGCGTCGGCATCCCACGCGAGGTGGCGGCGTCGCGTCTGCAACGTACCCCAGGCGAGACGTGCCCGGATCAGTGTTTCAAGCAGCGCGATCGCGACATGCCAGACAAGATAGGCGGTCAGCGTGGGCCATGCGATGACCACCGCGACACCGCCGCCGTGGCGCAGCAGGGCGCATGTCACCAGCGTCGCATTGAGGGGCACCTGCGCCTGCGCCCCGATCAGCAGGCTGCGGTACACCGAGCCGGGAAACTGGAAGGCGAAAATCAGGGCCGCACCAAGAACGGCCTCGCGGCCGACCGATTCCGGCAGGCCGTTCAGATTCAGCCATTGCGTGGCGACCGGACCCGCCAGCAGCATCGCAAGCGCGGCGACACCGACGGCAAACACCCAGTAGATGCGCTCGAATCCGAACAGCAGCGACGCGGCATTGCGCCGGCCGACTTCCGTCGCATCGAAGCGGACCGCAAATTCGCGCACCAGGGCCTGGCCCAGACCGGCGTCAAGCAGGCCGAGCACGGCCTGGAACAGCACGATGAAACCGATCAGCCCGAACTGTCGCGCGCCCAGCGCTGACAGATACCAGGGCAGCGCAAGGATGGGCGCCAGCACGACCGCACCCGTTCCCAGGTAATTGGCGAGGATGTTTTTCTTCAGCGGCATTCGGTAAGCGTATGGACGGGCATGCCGGCGGCAGCGCCCGGTGCGACGTATCCCGCGCGACCGGCGTGCAGCGGGCACGACACAACTTGGTAATATGCGCCGCAACCCGGCAGCGGCGCGGCGATTGTCGCACGCGATCAAAGCTGTTCGGCAGGCCCCCGGCATGTTGACATGTTCGCGACCAGACCGGAGGCTCGCCTTTCCCGCTCGTGGCACACCCGCCTTTGCAAACGCCGCCCGCCAGTCGCCCGTGATCCGGATCTCCTATTCCCTGCTGTGGCTGTTTGCGCTGCCCTTCGTGCTGCTGCGTCTGCTGTGGCGCGCGCGGCGCGAACCGGGCTACGCGCAGGACATCTGCCAGCGCCTGGGATACTTTCGCTCGGCGGGCGCGCACGAAACCATCTGGCTGCATGCGGTATCCGTCGGCGAGACGCGCGCCGCCGAGCCGTTGCTTCGACAGCTTCGTGCGAGCCATCCTGGCGCGCGCATCCTGCTCACCCAGACCACGGCCACCGGACGCGCCACCGCGCAGGCGCTGTACGGCGACACGGTGGACCTTGCCTGGCTGCCCTGGGATCTGCCCTGGGCGCAGCGCGCCTTCCTGCGCGCCTGGCGGCCGGCCATCGGCATCCTGATGGAAACCGAGTTGTGGCCCAACCTGATCGCCGAATGCCGGCGCGCCGGCGTGCCGGTCGTGCTTGCGAACGCCCGCCTGTCGGAACGTTCGGCACGGCGCTACGCGCGGATACCGTACCTGGCGCGAGACATGCTGCAATCGCTGTCCGGGGTGGCAGCGCAGACCGCGGCGGATGCCGGGCGCCTGACGCAGCTCGGCGCACGCAATGTGACGGTGGCCGGCAATCTCAAGTTCGATCTTGCACCGCCGGCGCTGCTGTGCGCACTCGGCGCACAGTGGCGCCAGGACATCGGCGCGCGGCGCGCCGTGCTGCTCGCCAGCACCCGCGAAGGCGAAGAGGCGCTTCTGCTGCTACCGCTGCTCGAACAACTGCCGGACGACGTGCTGATTGCCCTGGTGCCGCGACACCCGCAGCGTTTCGACGAAGTGGCCGGGCTCGTTGCGGGTTATGGCGTCCGTCCCTTGCGCCGCAGTTCGGGCAAGCTGCCCGGCGGCGGCGACCGCGTGTGGCTCGGTGATTCGATGGGTGAAATGACCGCCTGGTACGCGTTCGCGGACCTGGCGGTCATCGGCGGCAGCTGGCTGCCGCTGGGCGGGCAGAACCTGATCGAAGCCTGCGCGGTCGGCTGTCCGGTCGTCGTCGGGCCGCACATGTTCAATTTCGCGCAAGCCACCGATGACGCACTGAGCACGGGGGCTGCAGTGCGCGCAACCGACCCGGCCGAGATGGCGACGACGGTCGCTGCGCTGCTCGCGGATTCCGGGGCGCGGCAGCGCATGGCGGCCGCCGGGCTCGGCTACGCCGAACAGCATCGCGGCGCCACCGCGCGCTGCATGGCGGTGATCGAGCCCTTGCTTCAGGTACCGCCTGCACGGACGGCACGCGAGCATCGGCGATAATCGACGCATATTGATACCCAGCCCCAAGTACATGACCAAAATCGCACTCATCACCGGCGTCACCGGCCAGGACGGCGCCTACCTTGCCGAATTCCTTCTGAAGAAGGGCTATGTGGTCCACGGCATCAAGCGCCGCTCCTCGCTCTTCAACACCGACCGCATCGACCACCTGTACGAAGACCCGCATGTCGACAACCGCAAGTTCATCCTGCACTACGGTGACCTGACCGATTCGACCTCGCTGGTGCGCATCATCCAGGCGGTGCAGCCGGACGAAATCTACAACCTGGCCGCCCAGTCGCACGTGGCGGTGAGCTTCGAAGAGCCGGAATACACGGCCAACGCCGACGGCATCGGCGCGCTGCGCATCCTCGAAGC
This sequence comes from Methyloversatilis sp. XJ19-49, assembly GCF_024580145.1. Taxonomy (GTDB): domain Bacteria; phylum Pseudomonadota; class Gammaproteobacteria; order Burkholderiales; family Rhodocyclaceae; genus Methyloversatilis. The sequence goes on along the minus strand of NZ_JANINI010000004.1, from coordinate 39,860 downwards.
CATCAGCATCCTCGGGCTGGAAAAGAAGACGCGCTTCTACCAGGCCTCGACTTCCGAGCTCTATGGCCTGGTGCAGGAAATCCCGCAGAAGGAAACCACGCCCTTCTATCCGCGCAGCCCGTACGCCTGCGCCAAGCTCTACGCCTACTGGATCACCATCAATTACCGCGAGGCGTACGGCATCTACGCCTGCAACGGCATCCTGTTCAACCACGAGTCACCGGTGCGCGGCGAAACCTTCGTCACGCGCAAGATCACGCGCGCCATCTCGCGCATCGCGCTCGGGCTGCAGGACTGCCTGTACCTCGGAAACATGAGCGCGCTGCGCGACTGGGGCCATGCACGCGACTACATCGAAATGCAGTGGCTGATGCTGCAGCAGGAGGTGGCGGAAGACTTCGTGATCGCCACCGGCGTGCAGTACAGCGTGCGCCAGTTCGTCGAATTCGCCGCCGCCGAGCTGGGCATCACGATCCGCTTCGAAGGCGAGGGCGAGCAGGAGGTGGGCGTCGTCGCCGCCATCACGGGCGACCGCGCCAAGGCCAAGGTGGGCGACGTGATCGTGAAGGTCGATCCGCGCTACTACCGCCCGACCGAAGTCGAAACCCTGCTCGGCGACCCGATCCGGGCGCGCGAGAAGCTGGGCTGGACACCGAAGACCACGCTGCGTGAACTGGTCAAGGAAATGGTGGAAGCCGACTACACCAGCGCCAAGCGCGATGCGCTGGTGAAGCTTGCCGGCTTCAAGGCCTACGACCACTTTGAATAAGGCAGATGCAAGATTCAAGGTGCAAGGTGCAAGGAAGGGCGGACCGTGCGGGTTTTGCGGTCATAGTGCTACGTGAAGTCGGGGCGCTCGGGGCGCGGTGATGAGCAGATTCGAGGATCTTGAAGTCTGGAAGCGGTCTGCGAGGTTGAGTGCCTCGATCTACAAAGGTCTGTTCGATCTTCGTGACTTCGGGTTTCGGGACCAGATCACCCGCTCCAGTCTTTCCGTGCCATCGAACATTGCTGAAGGGCACGAACGCGGTTCCAGCAAGGAAGCGGCTCAGTTCTTCAATTATGCAAAGGGCTCCGCCGGCGAGCTTCGCACGCAGATCTACATCGGCATGGACATCGGCTACATCGACCGCGAGACCGGCCGGGCCTGGCTTGGCGAAGCCGAAGAAATCTCGAAAATGCTGCATGGCCTCATCCGTTCAATCAAGTGACCCACTCCGCTCCGGACCTTGCATCTTGAATCTTGACTCTTGCATCTATATCGCCGGCCACCGTGGCCTGGTCGGCTCGGCCATCGTGCGCAACCTTGAAGCCAGGGGCTACACGAACCTCGTCACCCGCACGCACGCCGAGCTGGACCTGACCGACGCTGCTGCGACCGACGCCTTCTTCGCCGCCGAGAAACCCGAGTACGTGTTCCTCGCCGCGGCCAAGGTCGGCGGCATCGTCGCCAACAACAGCTTTCCGGCCGAATTCATCCGCGACAACCTGGTCATCCAGACCAACGTGATCCACAGCGCGTGGAAGCACGGCGTCACGCGGCTGATGTTCCTTGGTTCGAGCTGCATCTACCCGAAGATGGCGCCGCAGCCGATGCGCGAAGACTGCCTGCTGACCGGCCCGCTCGAACCGACGAACCGGCCGTATGCACTGGCCAAGATCGCCGGGATAGAGATGTGCTGGAGCTACAACCGTCAGTACGGCACGCAGTATCTGGCGGTGATGCCGACCAATCTGTATGGCCCGGGTGACAACTACAGCCTGATGAACAGTCATGTCATCCCGGCGATGATTCGCAAGTTTCACCTCGCGAAACTTGCTTCGCAGCGCAACTGGGCCGCCATTGAGCAGGACGAGGCGGCGCATGGCCCCATCCCCGACGACCTCAAGGAACAGCTCCGCAACACTTGCAACTTGAATCTTGAATCTTGTATCTCGCTATGGGGCACCGGCACGCCGCGGCGCGAATTCATGTACAGCGAAGACATGGCCGACGCGTGCGTCTTCCTGATCAACCTGCCGGACGACAAGTACGCGAGCTTGCTGGGTAGCGACGAGTCAAATACCGGCCGCTTCGAACCGCCGCTGGTGAATGTCGGTGTCGGCGAAGACGTCACGATCAAGGAACTCGCGGAACTCGTCGGCAAGGTGGCCGGCTTCGACGGCGACCTGGTGTTCGACACCACCAAGCCCGACGGCACGCCGAGAAAGCTGATGGACGTGACGCGGCTCAATTCGATGGGGTGGGTGGCAAGCACCAGCCTGGCCGAGGGCCTCGCGCGCGCCATCCGCGACTTTCAGGCAGGCCTCAGCGCACCCTGACGGCGCCGACACCGCGGTCGACCTTCAGCCGTTGCCGCGCAAAGCCCGCAGGCAGCATCAGCTGCTGTACCGCGCGATACGGCCCGACCACGCTCCGCGCCACTTCGATCACTGCCCGCCGGCCGGTGGCCGAATGCGACTCGACCCACCAGCCAGCCTCGTCCTGCATGGTGCGGGTACCGAAAGGGCGCGCCAGCGGCTCGCCGATGAACACGCCCTCGCCCGGCCAGGCCACGCTTTTCCAGTAGGCCTCGATCAGCGTGTCGCCTTCCGCGTACATGCTCATCAGGATGCCCGGATGGGGAAACTTCTGCAGGTGGTTGCACGGCTCGATCACCGTGCCGTAGCTGCCGGTGGCGCCCGCCGTCAGCCATTCGAGTGCGCTCATCTGCGCAGTGTTGTCGAGCAGTGTGCCGCCGACCGACGTCAGATGGTCGGCCGGTGCCCCCGGCAGAAAGCCCAGCGTCGGCAGCGCCGGCACGCGCACCGCGCCGGTGAAATAGCCGATCACGTCCTGCTGGCCGAACGCTTCGGCCGCCCTCGGGCTGGCGAACTGCAGGCCGCGCACCTGGGCCATCGTTTCGTCGAACAGCAAGGAGCGAACGTTGCGCGCCGTGTCCTCGGTGCGCACCAGGTACACCGTGCCTTTCGGATAGCTGTAGTCGGCGGCCACGCCGCGGTCGATCAGACGCTTCACCTGCTCGACCGATTCGCCCGCCAGCAGCATGGCAGGCCGGGGCATCGCGGCGTTGTCGGGCGCGTTGCGGCCGTTGTTGAAATAGCCGCTCGGCCTCGTCGGGCCGCAGGTCGATGAACAGAAGCTTTCGTCGTAACCGAAGGCGAAGGCGGAAGTGATGCTCATGCAACCGGCGCGCCAGGGACGGGTCCAGGCCAGCGCGAAGGCCTTGATGCCGGGCGACAGCTTTGCGCCGACCTCGGCGTATGCCCGTTCGAACTCTTCCCGCGACAGCGCGCCGCGTTCGTGCGGAAAGCTCACCTCGATGACGTTGGCGGCCGGGATGTCGCGCTGCTGACGATAATAGGCGGCGGTTTCCACGCTCGCCGGATCCGACACATTGACAATGACCGCGAGTTCGCCGGGGCCGAGGCCGTGTGCAGCGCGCACGCAGAACAGCAGCAAGGCAGGCAGCAGGCAGCGCAGGCGGGACGGGAATTTCGGCATGTCGCGTTCGGATGGCATTACGGCAAGGCCGTCAGTCTATACAGGCAGCTGCATGCGAGACACCTGACCGCACCCGGGCATGGCACCATCACGAAGCAGTCCGAGCCATGTGCCCACGACAATATCAAACGGAGGTTCACACGAATGCGTTACCAAGCCTATCTTGAGCAGTGCAATGCCGACAGCCTGACGATGATCGAAGCCGCTGTACCGCGTCCCGGTCCCGGCCAGGTGCTGGTGAAGATGCGCGCAGCGTCGCTGAACTACCGCGATCTGTTCATCCTGCAGGGGCTGTATCCCGGCGTCGACTCCAAGGATCTGGTGCCGCTGTCCGATGGCGCCGGCGAGGTGGTCGAGGTGGGTGCTGGCGTTGACCGCTTCGCCGCCGGCGACCACGTGATCGGCACATTCTTCGAAACCTGGATCGCCGGTCGGCTGCAGCCGCAGTACTTCGGCAAGACACTGGGCGGCACCGCGCCCGGCGTGCTGACCGAATACCGCCTGTTCCCGCAGGATTCGCTGGTGGCCAAGCCAGCCCACCTGAGCTTCGAGGAAGCGGCCACCCTGCCGTGCGCCGCATTGACGGCATGGAATGCGCTGTTCGAAGGTCCGGCGCCGCTGCGCGCCGGTGATCGCGTGCTGGTGCTCGGCACGGGTGGTGTGTCGATGTTCGCACTGCAGCTTGCGAAGGCGGCGGGCGCCGAGGTGATCGCCACGTCGTCGAGCGACGCCAAGCTGGAAAAGGCGAAGGCGCTCGGCGCGACCACGCTGATCAACTACCGCAGCCATCCGGACTGGGATCAGGAAGTGCGCGCGGCCACCGGTGGCGTGGGCGTCGACCACGTGGTCGAAGTCGGCGGCCCGGGCACGCTGCAGCGCTCGATCGCTTCGCTCGGCCAGAACGGCCAGGCGCACCTGATCGGCGTGCTGACCGGCGGCGAGATCAATCCGCTGCCGCTGCTGTTCACCACCTCGACGGTGCGCGGCGTGTTCGTCGGTTCGCGTGAAATGTTCGAGTCGATGAACCGGGTGATTTCGCTGCACAAGATCCACCCGGTGATCGACCGCGTTTTCGGCTTCGACGAGGCACGCGCGGCGCTGGCACACCAGCAGAGCCAGGCCCACGTCGGCAAGGTCGTCGTCAGCATCGGCTGAAAGCAGACGCAAGAAGAAAGATGCAAGATTCAAGCGGCACGCGGTGCCTCCCTTGCGTCTTGCGTCTTGCGTCTTGCATCTTGAATCTTGAATCTTGAATCTCCTAAAGCGTGCGTGCGCCGAAGCTGTCGCAGGCCTTCATTTCGCCGCTGTCCAGGCCGCGCTTGAACCAGCGCATGCGCTGTTCGGCGCTGCCGTGGGTGAAGCTTTCCGGAACCACATAGCCCTGCGCCTGTTTCTGCAGCGTGTCATCGCCGATGGCGGACGCAGCGCGCAGCGCCTCTTCGATGTCACCCTGCTCAAGAATGCCGCGCGAGCGATTGGCGTGATGCGCCCAGATGCCGGCGAAGCAGTCGGCCTGAAGCTCCATGCGCACCTGCAGCTGATTGGCTTCGCGCTCACTGACGCGCTGCTTCGAAGCCTGCACCTTCTCCGCAATGCCCAGCTGATGCTGCACGTGATGACCGATCTCGTGCGCGATCACGTAGGCCTGCGCAAAATCGCCCGGCGCGGCGAAGCGCGCCTGCAGATCGCGGTAGAAGTCGAGATCGAGATAGACGCGCTCGTCGCCCGGGCAGTAGAACGGCCCCATCGCGGCCTGCCCGGTGCCGCAGGCGGTCTGCGTGCCGCCGGTGTAGAGCACCAGTTTCGGTTCGCGGTACTGCTTGCCGCCGGCGCGGAACAGTTCGTTCCACGTGTCTTCCGTGTCAGCCAGCACCTGCGCGGTGAAACGCGCCAGTGCGTCGTCTTCCGCCCGACCGGTGGCCTGCACGCCGGGTGTCACCGGCGCCTGCTGCGAAGTCTGCGGCAGGCCGGCCCCCATATTGAGTACCACCGACGGATCGACGCCGAAATACATCGCCACCAGCGCCAGCACGATGGTGCCGACACCGATCTTGCGCCCGCCGCCGCGCAGCATGCCGCCGCTGCGCGCACCCCGGCGGTCCTCGATGTTGTCGCTTTCCCGCCCGTCGCCCAGTCGCATGTCGATCTCCGATGAATGCGCGGATCATGGCAGAACTTCGAGGCTCAGGTGGTCGCCGTGTCCATCACCGGCAGCCACAGCGTCACGGTCGTGCCGACGCCCGGCGCGCTGTCGATTTCGATCTCGCCGCCATGCAGATCCATGATTTCCTTCACCAGCGACATGCCCAGACCGGTGCCCGGAATATTGCCCGACGGGTCGGCGCGGTAGAAGCGCTCGAAAATGCGCGCCTGCTGATCCGGCGTCATGCCGATGCCGCGGTCGATCACGCGCATGCCGGCCATCAGCCGCGAATTGCGCAGGCCTTCGCATACCGTCACCACCACCTCGCCTCCGCCCGGCGAATACTTGAAGGCGTTGGTGATGACGTTGCCGAGCGCGCGCACCATCTTCGCGTGATCGACCCGGATGCGCGGCACCGCCGGCGGCATGTCCAGCCGCACGGTATGGCTGTCGTCCGGCATGGTCAAGGTTTCCAGCGTGGCGCTGATGATGCCCTTCACCGACAGGTCTTCGAAGCGGAAATCCTGCCCGGTCCGTGCCTCGATGCGCGCCAGGTCGAGCAGATCGTTGATCAGATTGACCAGCACGCGCGACTGGCGGTGAATGATGGTGTGCATGCGCCGGCGCGCCGGCTCGTCGTACTCGCGGTTGATCAGCAGTTCGGCAAAACCGAGGATCGACGCCAGCGGCGTGCGCAGCTCGTGCGCCGCGGTGCTGAGGAACTCGCTCTTCATGCGGTCGACCTCGAACTGCTGCGTGATGTCGCGGAAGTACAGCACCGTCTCGGAGCGACCTTCGGGCGCCACGCGCGCGCTGCGCTCGAGCACGCGCGGTTCGGGCAGCCGGAGCCACAGGCGCTGCGGTTCGGCGCTCGACTGATCGAGCACCAGTCCCGGCCACGGCTTGTCCGGGTCGGCCAGCCGGGCCAGCCGGCCGTCGAATACGGCGGCGCTGAGGCCGAGCAGATCGCTCTGCGTCAGTTCGATCATGCGCAGGAACGCCGGGTTCACATTGGTCAGCGTGCCAGCCTCGTCGAAGGTGACGAAGCCGTCCGGCGACAGCGCGAACACCGTGTGCAGCCGGTTGGTGCGGCGGATGAGCTTGCGTTCGAACTCGATGCGCTCGGTCACGTCGCCGAACACGTCGACGTAATGCGTGACCCGGCCTTCGTTGTCGCGCACCGGCGACGATGACAGCGCCACCCAGATCGACCGGCCGTCTGCACGCGTCACGTCGAGCGTGGTGCTGAAGGGCTTCTGGTGTGCGATCGCCCAGCGCATTTCATCGAGCACGTGTTCCGGATTCTGCTCCCCCGACGCCAGGGTGAAGGTGCGGCCGATCACTTCGTCAGCCGCGCGCGCGGTCAGCCGTTCGAATGCCGCATTCACATACACCACGGGGTATCCGCCACGCTGAACGTCGCGGATGATCACCGCCTCGCTCGACGATTCGAGCGCGCGATCATGCAGTCGCATGCGCGTCTGCGCTTCCACCTGTTCGGAAATGTCACGCATCAGCAGCGAATAGACCGGTCGCCCATGCAGGTTGAAGCGGCTGGCCGATACGGTGACCGGAAAACGACGCGAGCGGCGCACGCCCTGCACATCCTGCCGGAAGCGCCAGCGCAGCCCGATGGGTTGCGTGTCCGCCTGGCCGGCAAACCATGCGGCATCGAACATCGGCAGCAGGCGCGCCAGCGGCAGGCCGATCGCCGCATCAATGCCGATCTCGAACATTTCGGCAGCGGAACGATTGACCGTCAGCACCATGCCGGATTCGTCGGTGGTGACGATGCCGTCGGCGGCGGTATCGAGCAAGGTGACCAGGCGCGATTCGCTGATGGTCAGCGCCTGCGTCATGGCGTGCGCGCTGCGATTGGCGCGCGCCGTCGCCGCAAGCAGGCGCAGCAGGTAAAAAAGCAGCGCGCTCAGGCCAGCACCCATCAACGGTACCAGCCAGAGCACGAGGTGATCGGCGCTGAAGGCTGCAGGCGCGCGCAGGCGCACCGTCCAGGCATGTCCCGCCAGGTCGATCTCGCGCACTGCTTCGAGCGACGAAACCGGCTTGCCGTCGGCGCTGCTGTACAGGAGTGTCGTGGGCGACAGGCCACGGCCGTCGTGGATCGTCACGACCACCTTGTCGGCGAAACCGAGCAGGATGTCGCCAAAAAGATCGTGTGCACGGAAAGGGCTGTAGGTGTAGCCAACGAGTGCACGGTGACGTTCGGCCAGGGTGGTGGCCGGCTCATCGCGCACGTACAGCGGGTAGTACAGCAGGAAGCCCGGCTGCACCGGTCCCTTGCCCTCCTGCACCAGCGTGACCCGCGCGGACAACGCCACATTGCCGGTGTCGCGCGCGCGCCGCATCGCTGCCGCCCTCACCGGCTCGGAATACATGTCGTAGCCGATGGCCCTGACGTTGCGTTCGTTCAACGGTTCGAGAAACACGATGCTGTGGTATTCGTCGCGCACATCCTTCGGCCAGACCGCATACGTCGGCATGTCATGGCGCCGGACCCCTTCTTCATGCGCAGCGAGCTGTGCCGCGGGTATGCGCAGCGACAGCCCCACCCCGAGTACGCCAGGAAAGTTGCGCTCCAGCCCCAGTTCGCTCACGTAGCTGTACCAGTCGGCGCGCGACACCTCGTCGCTCGCCTGCATCAGGCCGGCCGCAGCGCGCAGGATGTTCTCGTGCGCCTCCATGCGGCGGCTGATCTGGGCGACGACCTTGTCGACCTCGCTGTCGAAGCGCTGCGCCGTGGCCTGGGCCAGCCTGTCCCACAGCAGGAAGGTGATGACCAGCGTGAACAGCATGCCGAGTGCCAGCGCCGGCCAGGCGATCATGGACGGATCGCGCATCGCACGCGCGAAGGGCGGCGCGTCGCCGTCGGATGCGCCGGTCGTCTCGGCCCACACCCCGTCGCGCAGGTTCATCCGGGTGCAGGCGGATTCAGAAGGCCGGCAATGCGGTCCAGCAGTTCCATCGGACTGAAGGGCTTGGTCAGATAGGCGTTGGCACCGGCTTCGAAGCCGATCTCGATGTCGCGCGGCTGGCTGCGTGCGGTCAGCAGGATGACCGGAATCGCCTGAAGCGCCGCGTGCTGACGCAGTCTGCGGCACAACTCGAGACCGTCCATCGAGCCCGGCATCATCACGTCGAGCAGGATCAGGTCGGGCGGACGTTGCTGCATCAGCGTCCAGCCGGCATCCGCATCCGGCGCCTCGGCCAGCTCGAAGTCACCGAACTCGAGGGTCATGCGTATCAACTGGCGAATTTCGGGCTGGTCTTCCACCAGCATGATCCGGGCGCGCATGTCAGCGCGCTCCGCCGCAGCGCGAACGGCCATTTGCCACCCGCGGCAGGGCGGGGCTGAAGTGTCGGAAGTTCATGGGTCCGGGATGTCGTTACGCCAGAAATGGAAAGCAGCAAAGCTTAACGACACCCGCAGCGTCGGACTTGAGCCATGGCGGCGGCACTGCCGCCGCCATGGCTCAACCGGCAGCGAACTCCAGGATGATCTGGTCCACCGCCAGGCTTTCGCCCTGCTGTGCGGACACCTTGCCGATCACGCCGTCGCGCTCGGCGCGCAGGATGTTCTCCATCTTCATCGCCTCGATCACCGCCAGCCGCTCGCCGGCCTTCACCGCCTGACCGGGCTTCACCGCGACCTCACGCAGCAGGCCGGGCATCGGCGACAGCAGGAAGCGCGACAGGTCGGGGGCCGACTTGACCGGCATGCGCTTGAGCAGCTCGGCCGCGCGCGGGCTCATCACTTCGGCATCGACACGCGCACCGCGGTGCTGCAGCCGGTAGCGCAGGCCGATGCGTTCGACCTGCAGCGTGAACGGGCGGCCGTCGATCTCGCCGCGATACACCGGATCGGACACACGCCAGTCGCTCACCATGCGGTGGCGAACGCCGTCGATCAGCACCGCGTGGTGGTCGCCGTCGTTCTCGATATGTACCCGGTGCTCGACATCGCGCAGGCGCACCACCGCATCGGGGCTGATGCGGAACTCGTGTCCCGGCAGCTGACCCACGATGCGCGATGCGCGTTCGATGTAACGCTGGTGCACCGTGGCCGCCACGGCCACCAGCAGGGCCTCGTCCTCGTAAGCCGCGGTCGCCGGGTCGTAACCCTGCGGATACTCTTCGGCGATGAAGGCGGTCGTGAAGTTGCCGGCAGCAAAGCGCGGATGTCCGAGCACCGCAGACACGAAGGCGATGTTGTGGTTCGGGCCGCGGATGCAGAAGGCGTCGAGCGCGTCGCGCAACTGCGCGATCGCCTCGGCGCGGGTGGCGCCGTAGCAGATCTGCTTGGCGATCATGGAATCGTAGTGCATCGACACTTCGCCGCCTTCGAACACGCCGGTATCGACGCGCACACGGTCGCTGGCGACCGGCGGACGGTAGCGGATCAGGCGGCCGACCGACGGCAGGAAACCGCGCGCCGGATCTTCGGCGCAGATGCGCGCTTCCATCGCCCAGCCTTCCAGCTTCACGTCGGCCTGCGTGAAGGCGAGCTTTTCGCCGGCCGCCACGCGGATCATCTGTTCGACCAGGTCCAGCCCGGTGATCAGTTCGGTCACCGGGTGCTCGACCTGCAGCCGGGTGTTCATTTCGAGAAAGTAGAAGGACTTGTCGCGGCCGACGACGAACTCGACCGTGCCGGCCGACTGGTACTGCACCGCCTTGGCCAGCCGCACCGCCTGCTCGCCCATCGCGCGCCGGGTGTCCGGATCGATGAACGGTGACGGTGCCTCTTCGATCACCTTCTGGTGCCGCCGCTGGATCGAGCACTCGCGCTCGTTCAGATACACCACGTTGCCGTGGCTGTCGCCCAGCACCTGGATTTCGATGTGGCGCGGCTCCTCGACGAATTTCTCGATGAACACGCGATCGTCGTTGAAGGCGTTCTTCGCCTCATTGACGCAGGAGGCAAAACCTTCATGCGCCTCGGCATCGTTAAACGCCACCCGCAAACCCTTGCCGCCGCCGCCGGCACTGGCCTTGATCATGACCGGATAGCCGATGCCGCGTGCGATCTCGACCGCGCGCTCCGGGCTTTCGATCGGATCGTTCCAGCCCGGAATCGTCGTCACGCCGGCTTCCTTGGCCAGCTTCTTCGACGCGATCTTGTCGCCCATGGCGCCGATGGCATGCGCCTTCGGCCCGATGAACACGATGCCCTCGCGCTCCAGCGCGGCACAGAACGCTTCGTTCTCCGACAGGAAGCCGTAGCCCGGATGCACCGCCTCGGCACCCGTCGCCTTGCAGGCGGCGATGATCTTGTCGATCACCAGATAGGACTCGCGCGCCGCGGCCGGGCCGATGCACACGGCTTCGTCAGCAAGCTCTACATGCAGCGCGCTGCGGTCGGCTTCGGAATACACCGCCACCGTGGCGATGCCCATGCGGCGGGCCGTGCGGATGACGCGGCACGCGATCTCGCCGCGGTTTGCGATCAGTATTTTCTTAAACACGGCTTGTCTCCGCGGCGAGATCGCGTGCACACGCTGTGCGTGTGCTGCGAGTGGTGGGGATCGCAGCGCGACCGCGCTGCGAGTCGCCGCGGTTTGCGATCAGAGCTTTCTCAAACACAGCTTGTCCCCGCGCAGGACCGCGTGCACACGCTGCGCGCATGCTGCGAGTAGTGGGGATCGCAGCGCGACCGCGCTGCGAGTCGCCGCGGTTTGCGATCAGTATCTTGTTGAACATATCAGTGCTCCACAAATGGAAGTCGGCACAAAGTCGGGCAACGGGTAATCCGCCGTGGCGTCGGCGCAGCGTCCTGCGTAAGCAGCGGCCCCTTGGGAGCGAACGGTCTTGTGGGAGCGGCGGCCCCGCCGCGATCAGTGCCGCGACCATCGTTGTGCAGCGTGCGTATCGCGGCGAGGCCGCCGCTCCCACAGGGCCGGTGCCAATCGCGGCGAGGGCGGAGCGGGGGTTTCGGCGAGCACTGCTCGCCGCCCGCATAGCCGGCCGGCCATGCAGGGCCGGCAGTGGATCGCCGCTCCCACAGGACTTCCGCGCCCACACGGCATCGATCACAGCGGAATGTTGCCGTGCTTGCGCCACGGGTTTTCCAGCTGCTTGTCGCGCAGCATGGCCAGCGAGCGGCAGATGCGCTTGCGCGTTTCGCTCGGCATGATCACGTCGTCGATGAAGCCGCGCTTGCCGGCGATGAAGGGGTTGGCGAACTTCTCGCGATACTCCGCTTCGCGCGCCGTGATGCGCTCCGGGTCGTTCTTCTCTTCGCGGAAGATGATTTCCACCGCGCCCTTCGGTCCCATCACCGCGATTTCCGCACTCGGCCATGCGAAGTTCACGTCGCCGCGCAGGTGCTTCGAGCTCATCACGTCGTAGGCGCCGCCGTAGGCCTTGCGGGTGATCAGGGTCACCTTGGGCACGGTCGCCTCGGCGTAGGCGTACAGCAGCTTGGCACCGTGCTTGATGATGCCGCCGTACTCCTGCGAGGTGCCGGGCATGAAGCCGGGTACGTCCACCAGCGTGATGACCGGAATGCTGAAGGCGTCGCAGAAGCGCACGAAGCGCGCCGCCTTGATCGAGCTCTTGATGTCGAGGCATCCGGCCAGCACCAGCGGCTGGTTGGCGACGATGCCCACCGTGCTGCCTTCCATGCGGGCGAAGCCGACGATGATGTTCTTCGCGTTGTCGGGCTGGATTTCGAAGAAGTCGCCGTCGTCGACCATCTTCAGGATCAGCTCCTTCATGTCGTACGGCTGGTTCGCATTCGCCGGCACCAGCGTGTTCAGGCTGGCGTCGGGCCGGTCGGCCGGATCGCTGCTCGGACGCACCGGCGCCTTTTCGCGGTTCGACAGCGGCAGATAGTTGAACAGCCGGCGCGTATACATCAGCGCATCGACGTCGTTCTCGAACGCCAGATCGGCCACGCCGGACTTGGTGGTGTGCGTCGTCGCGCCGCCAAGGTCCTCTGCCGTCACTTCTTCGTGCGTCACGGTCTTCACGACCTCCGGACCGGTGACGAACATGTAGGACGAGTCACGCACCATGAATATGAAGTCGGTCATCGCCGGCGAATACACGGCGCCGCCGGCGCACGGCCCCATGATCAGCGAAATCTGCGGAATCACGCCGGACGCCATCACGTTGCGCTGGAACACTTCGGCATAGCCGCCGAGCGACGCCACGCCTTCCTGGATGCGCGCGCCGCCGGAGTCGTTCAGCCCGATGACCGGCGCGCCGACCTTCATTGCCTGATCCATCACCTTGCAGATCTTCTCGGCGTGCGACTCGGACAGCGAACCGCCGAACACCGTGAAGTCCTGCGAAAACACGAACACGAGGCGGCCATTGATGGTGCCGTAGCCGGTCACCACACCATCGCCCGGCACCGATTCGTCGGCCATGCCGAAGTCGGTGCAGCGATGTTCCTTGAACATGTCCCACTCTTCGAAGCTGCCTTCGTCGAGCAGCAGTTCCAGCCGCTCGCGTGCGGTCAGCTTGCCGCGCTTGTGCTGCGCGTCGATCCGGCGCTGTCCGCCGCCCAGTCTGGCCTGCTCGCGCTTTTCGTCGAGCTTGAGGATGATGTCCTGCATCGTCGTTCTCTCCCTGAAATCAGTCCATGGCCTGCAGCAGGCGCAGTGCAGCCGCCGATGCAGGCAGGGTACCCGCCGCCACTGCGGCGCGGATGTCCGGCAACGCGGCGCGTACCGCCGCGTGGTGTTCGAAACGGCTGCGCAGACCCTGATCGACGAGGGTCCACATCCAGTCCAGCGCCTGCCGGCTGCGCCGGGCCGTCCACGCGCCGCTGGCCTGCATGGCGTCGCGATAGCGCAGGATGTCGGCCCAGAACTCCTCAAGCCCGGCCTGCTGCAGCGCCGACACCTTCAGCACCGGCACCGTCCAGCCCGCGGACGCCGCACGCAGCAGATGCAGCGCGCCACGCATCTGCTGCATGGCGCGTTCCGCCGCCATTTCATCGATGTCGCACTTGTTGTAGACGACGATGTCCGCCAGTTCGACGATGCCCTTCTTGATCGCCTGCAGATCGTCTCCGGCATTCGGCAGCTGCAGCAGCACGAACACGTCGGTCATGCCGGCGACCGCGGTTTCCGACTGGCCGACGCCCACCGTTTCCACGATGACGATGTCGAAGCCGGCCGCCTCGCACACCAGCATCGCCTCGCGCGTGCGCGCCGCCACGCCACCCAGACTGCCGGACGACGGCGACGGCCGGATGTAGGCCTCACTGCGCAGTGAAAGATGTTCCATGCGCGTCTTGTCGCCGAGGATGGAACCGCCGGTCAGCGACGACGACGGATCGATCGCCAGCACTGCCACCTTGTGGCCCTTGCCGATCAGCGCCAGCCCGAGCGCTTCGATGAAGGTCGACTTGCCGACGCCCGGCACGCCGGAAATGCCGACCCGGATCGACCGGCCCGTGTGCGGCAGCAGCGCGCGCAGCACTTCACCGGCGCGCTGCTGATGGTCCTCGCGCGTCGATTCGATCAGCGTGATGGTCTTGGCCAGCGCCCGACGATTGTCGGCCAGCACGCCGTCGATCAGGGACGCGTCGGAGGGCGGGGTCATGGTGCGACCGTCATCATGGCTGCGCGCGCCTGGCTGTGGCTTTGGCTGTGGCTTTGGCTGTGGCTTTGGCTTTGGCTTTGGCTTTGGCTTTGGCTTTGGCTGTGGGAGCGGCGGCCTGTGGGAGCGGCGGCCTGTGGGAGCGGCGGCCTCGCCGCGATCCTCACGTTGATCAGTGACCATCGCTGCTCTATCGCGGCGAGGCCGCCGCTCCCACAGAGACTGCTCACATCGCGGCGGGGGCGGAGCGGGGGTTTCGGCGAGTATTGCTCGCCGCCCGCGGAGCCGGCTGGCCGTGCAAGGCCAGCCGTGGAACGGAGCGGGGGTTTCGGCGAGCACTGCTCGCCGCCCGCGGAGCCGGTTGGCCATGCAGGGCCAACAGTGGATCGCCGCTCCCACAGGCCGCTGCTCCCACAACCGATCCCACAGGCCTCCGATCCCACAGCCGTTCCCACAGGCCGATGCATCACGCCAGCTTCGCCCGGATCGCGTCCAAAGTGTCCTTCGCCGCCTTCGGAATCGGCGTGCCCGGGCCGAACACGCAGGCCACGCCGTGGCCGAACAGTTCGTCGTAGTCCTGCGCCGGAATAACACCGCCGACCACGACGACGATGTCGTCCGCGCCTTCGGCGCGCAGCGCCTTGATGAGCTGCGGCACCAGCGTCTTGTGACCGGCCGCCAGCGTGGACACGCCGACCGCATGCACGTCGTTCTCGATCGCCTGCCGCGCCGCCTCTTCCGGCGTCTGGAACAGCGGCGCGATGTCCACGTCGAAGCCGAGGTCGGCGAAGGCGGTGGCGATCACCTTGGCACCGCGGTCATGGCCGTCCTGGCCGAGCTTGGCGATCAGGATGCGCGGCCGGCGGCCCTGCTCTTCGGCAAACTGGCTCACGTCGTCCTTCATCACGCTCCACCCTTCGTCGTCTTCCACGATGGACTGATACACGCCGCTGACCGCCTGCGTGCTCGCGCGGTGACGGCCCCAGATCTTTTCCAGCGCGTCCGACACCTCGCCCACGGTGGCGCGCACGCGCATCGCGTTGACCGACAGTTCGAGCAGATTGCCTTCGCCGGAGCCGGCCGCAGCGGTCAGCGCTTCCAGCGCGGCATTGACCGCGGCACTGTCGCGACGGGCGCGGATCTGCTTCAGCTGCGTCACCTGCAATTCACGCACCGCGACATTGTCGATGACGCGCACATCCAGCTTGTCTTCGTCCTTCAGCCGGTACTTGTTGACGCCGACGATCACGTCGCGTCCGGAGTCGATGCGCGCCTGCTTTTCGGTGGCGCACTTCTCGACCTGCAGCTTGGCCCAGCCGGACTCGACCGCCTTGGTCATGCCGCCCATCTGCTCCACCTCCTGGATGATGGCCCAGGCGTGGTCGGCCATGTCCTGCGTCAGCTTTTCCATCATGTAGCTGCCGGCCCAGGGGTCGATCACGTTCGTGATGTGGCTCTCTTCCTGGACGATGAGCTGGGTGTTGCGCGCGATGCGCGCCGAGAACTCGGTCGGCAGCGCGATCGCCTCGTCGAAGCTGTTGGTGTGCAGCGATTGCGTGCCGCCGAACACCGCCGCCATCGCTTCGATGGTGGTGCGCACGACATTGTTGTACGGGTCCTGTTCGGTCAGCGACCAGCCGGAGGTCTGGCAGTGCGTGCGCAGCATCTTCGACTTGGCGCTCTTTGCACCGAAGCCGTCCATGATGCGGCTCCACAGCAGTCGCGCGGCGCGCAGCTTGGCCACTTCAAGATAGAAGTTCATGCCGATGGCGAAGAAGAAACTGAGCCGCCCGGCGAAATCGTCCACATCCATGCCGCGCGCCATCGCGGTGCGCACGTATTCCATGCCGTCGGCCAGCGTCAGCGCCAGTTCCAGGCCCTGGGTCGCGCCGGCTTCCTGCATGTGATAGCCGGAAATCGAGATCGAATTGAAGCGCGGCATGTTGCGCGCGGTGTATTCGATGATGTCCGCCACGATGCGCATGGAAGGTTGGGGCGGATAGATGTAGGTGTTGCGCACCATGAATTCTTTCAGGATGTCGTTCTGGATCGTTCCTGAAAGTTGCGCCTGCGGCACGCCCTGTTCTTCGCCGGCGACGATGAAGCCGGCGAGCACCGGCAGCACGGCGCCATTCATCGTCATCGACACGCTCACCTTGTCGAGCGGAATGCCGTCGAACAGGCGCTTCATGTCCTCCACGCTGTCGATCGCCACGCCGGCCTTGCCGACGTCGCCCTCGACGCGCGGATTGTCCGAGTCGTAGCCGCGGTGGGTCGCCAGGTCGAACGCGACCGACACGCCCTGCGCGCCGGCGGCCAGCGCCTTGCGGTAGAAATCGTTCGATTCCTCGGCGGTCGAGAAACCGGCGTACTGGCGGATGGTCCAGGGCCGGGCGGCGTACATCGTGGCCTGCGGGCCGCGCACATAGGGCGCGAAGCCGGGCAGCGTGTCGGTGTGCGGCAGGCCGTCGATGTCGGCGCGGGTGTACAGCGGCTTGACCGTCAGGCCTTCCGGCGTATGCCAGTCAAGCTTCGCCGGATCGCCGCCGGGCGCCGATTTCGCGGCAGCCTTGAGCCATGCGGCGTATTCGGGGTGAGCGCTGCCTGTCGTATCGGCCATGCTGGATTCCTTCGGTATTTCGGAGAGGCGCGCACGAGGCAAGCCGGATCCGGCTTGACAGTCACGCGCAAGGCGGAGAATACTTTATCCATAATTATGAATGCAAGTAAGTGCTGCAGTGCGTTAACTGCAGCCACGACAGCCCGGCCATGAACAGCGAAACCCTGAACCGCAGCGCCGACAGCATCGCCCCGCGCGCCCTCTATATAGAAGTGGCCGACCGCCTGCGCCGGTTGATCCAGAGTCATGCCATGGCGCCCGGCGAATGGATAGACGAGCAGGCGCTGGCCATGCAGTACGGCATTTCACGCACGCCGCTGCGCGAGGCGCTGAAGGTGCTGGCGACCGAGGGGATGGTGGTGCTCAAGCCGCGCCGCGGCTGCTATGTCGCCCAGATCAGCGGCGGCGACCTCGAAGAGATCTACCCGATCATGGCGCTGCTCGAAGGCGAATGTGCCGCCGGTGCGGCTCGCCGGGCGTCGGATGCCGATCTCGCTGAACTGGCCGCGGTGCACCAGGCGCTTGAAGACAGCGCCGCGGCGCGCGACATCGACCGCTTCTTCGACGCCAACCAGCGCTTCCACCTGCTGATCCACCACATTGCCGGCAACCGGCGCATGGCGCAGATGATCGATGAGCTGCGCGCCGTGCTGAAACTGCAGCGCCACGACTCGCTCTATCTCGAAGGCCGTCTGGTGGCCTCGCTCGAAGAGCACCGCAGGCTGCTGGCCGCGCTGCGCGCGCACGACGCCGAGGCGGCGCGCGCGACGATGCAGCTGCACATCGAAAGCAGCCGCCGGGCGCTCGGCGGCTGAGACTTCAGCGCCGGATCACTTCTTTGCCGTGGTCGGTGCGCAGCTGCTCGAGCGGTTGCGGTAGGCGGTCACCCCGTCATCGACCGAACGCAGCACCATGCGCTCGGCCTCCATCGACACCACCTGGTCGCTGAGCGCCTTGCCGCCGTCGTACTCGGTGATGATGACGCCGTTCCACACATGCCAGCGCGACTTCAGCAAGGCCGACACGATGCGGCATTCCTTGTCGTCGTACTCCCGGTACTCATAGCTTCCGTCCGCGTTGTAGGTTTCGCTGCTGGCGAAGTTCTCGTAGTCGGGACTGTCCGGCGGATTGATCCAGGTACCGATCAGTCTGGCCGCCAGGGCCTCGTCGTCCAGCTTCGGCGCGCCCTGTGCCGCGACGGGCTGTGCCGCCAGCGCCCATGCAGTGATCAGAGCGAGCAGCGATTTTTGCAGCACAGTGTTTTTTTGCAGCACGTCACTTCCTCCGGAACATGTCTTGTGCGCGACCGGCGGTTCCGGCGCGCGCGAATGGTGATCTGTTGTCTGGCCGCAGGCGCGGATCTCGCTGCGACCATCCTGTGACTACGGGAAAACGCGCTGCACGGATGCAGACACCGTCAAGCATGCAGAGTGCCCACAGAGCGCGCATCCGAACGGAACATTCTCGGGCTGCCTGACCCGTTTGCCAAGCGCAAGACGCGATCGATCTGCATCAAGGTCGCTGTTCATTGCCGCGCATATCAATCGCGCGGTAAGCGATTGTTTGCCATTCCATAATTATTACTTATTCGAACATCAGTAATGCTTATCCTAAAATTGCGCCGGCTGGCGCCCTGCACAAGGCGCCACATCGAAACCAAAAAACTACAGGAGACAAAAAATGTGCCAGGTATGTGATGAGAAGAATGAGGCCAGACGCGGGTTCTTGAAGTTCGCAGCCGCCGGCATGGCGACCGGCATCGGGCTTTCGGTACCGCAGGTGTTCGCCGCCTCGGGACCGACCACGTCGCTGACGGCTGACGAAGCGCTGGCCAAGCTCAAGGCCGGCAACCAGAAGTATCTCGACGAGCCGCAGGTGTGTGCCGCCGAACTCAAATCCCAGCGTGCCCTGGTCGCCAAGGGTCAGGCGCCGTGGGCCACCATCGTGTCCTGCGCCGACAGCCGCGTACCGCCCGAGCTGCTGTTCGGCGGCGTCGGCGTCGGCGAACTGTTCGTGGCGCGCAACGCCGGCAACATGGCCGACACCGCCACCATGGGCACCATCGAGTACGGCTCGGGCGTGCTCGGCGTGCCGCTGATCGTCGTGCTGGGTCATCAGCGCTGCGGCGCCGTCGCCGCAGCGTGCGAAGTGGTCGAGAAGAAGACGCTGTTCCCGGGCTCGATCGGTCCGATGGTCGATGCCATCGTTCCTGCGGCTCTGGCCGTGGCCGGCAAGCCGGGCAGCTTCCTCGACAACGCCATTCACGAAAGCGCGGTGCGCACCGCGCGCAAGATCGCCACCGAAAGCCCGATCATTGCCGAGCTGGTGAAGATGGGCAAAGTGAAGGTGGTAGCGGGACGCTATGACCTCGAGGACGGCCGGGTCGAGTTCTTCGCCTGATCGCGGACGACGCGGGATCTGTCGAAGCGGTTTGCGAGCGGCTGGGCAGTTTTGCCCGGCCGTTTTCGTTTCAGCCCGGCCGCGACCGACTCAATGGGCGTAGTCGTACAGCGGCTTGCCCTTGTCGACGATGTGCACCGTGAAAAGCTTTAGCGGCACGTCGCCGACGACGGTGAAGCCGGCGTGCTTCACCTCGCGCAGATTCATCGCCGCCGCACCGGTCTGCAGTGTCATCGCCGGCTTGCCGGGTGCCTGCACGGTCGCGCCCTGAACCACGTAGACCGCCTCGACGCCGTGGTGCAGATGCAGGTCGATGCGATCGCCCGGGCGGTATTCGGCTGTCGAGGCAATCACTTCCATGCCCGGCGCACCGCTCAGGTCGGTGCGCCGATGTTCGACACGCTGCGGCGAGTCGTTCTGCGCCGGGTTCAACGCATCGGTCAGCGCCTGCGCGACCAGCGTGGTGCCGGCACCGAACACGATCAGCGCGGCACCGGTCAGCCGCGTCTTCAGAGTGGGTCGCTTCATGGGGATGTCCTGCGGTAACGAAGTCAGCCTGCATGGTCGCTGTCACGGCGACTGGCAGCAAGCCTGGCGCGCCTGCGCCGCGCTGGGGCGCGTGGCTTCGCCCGCGCACGACGCGTACGCGGCGCCTGTCCGAGCGCCTGCATCGCCTCGTGCTGCAGGCGCACCCGTCGCCAGGCGAAGAACGCGACCAGATAACCAATGACGCCGATGCCCAGCGCGAGCCCGGCACCCCAGCGCGTCGCGCCGGCATTCACGAAGGCGATATCGGCCTCCAGCGTACGCGTCTGCACGCCTTCGGCGAGCAGTCCGTAGACCGTCTGCGGACTGTCCCGATTGTCAGATCCGGCCGGCCTGCGCGGCACGAAGAAAGAAACTGCAGTCCGCTGCTCGACCCACGCCGACGCGCTTTCAAGGATACTGGGTGCGTGGCTTTCGTAAATCGTCGCATCATTCGCAATGCGGAACCGGACCCACGCGCTCTTGTAGCCGGCATGCCGCTGGGTGATCGCCTCCAGCGCACCGGTGCGCTGTTCGTACGCCGCCGGATCCGCCGGCAGCGGTACCGGCGGAAATGCCAGCAACAGTACCCCCATCACCGTGACCAGCGTGCACAGCACCAGGTAACAGATCAGGTCACCGCGCGTCTGGATCCGGAACATCGTGACGCGTCAGCCGCGCCGACGCCACAGCCGGTGGCCGATCAGCACCAGTGCGACCAGCAGGCATCCGATGGCCGGCAGGCCCAATACAAAAGACGAATCCGTCGTGACGACCTGCGCGTCGGCATCGTAATGGCGGCCCAGTTCATTGAAGTCGACGCCGAGATAGCGCGTGTACCAGACCCCGAAAAACAATGCGGCAGCCGCCAGCGCAAGCACGACCCCGCGCGACAGAAGCGGCGCCGGCTTGCGCCCCGTCATGGGTACGAGAGGTGGCGGGCGGATGCCGGCGCCCGCATGATCAGGGCTCCTGGCTGGCGAACCACTGCGCGAGCATGTCGATGAGCCGTGCCACTTCGGCCCGGTCATCCGCGCTGCGGCTTCTCAACATGTGCACCCACGCGCCCTCGCCGTCGGCATCGACGAAACCGGTGGTATCCATGAAGCACTCGAGCTGGTGAATGCCGGTGCGGATGTCATCCGGCAGCTTGGCGCGGTTCATCCGGTGCAGGCCAAGCCGGCATTCGAGAAAGGCACGCCCCAGTGCTTCGTGCTCGCCGTCCGGATGCGGCACCGTCAGTGCCTGGCGCGCGGACGAAAACTTTTCGGCTGGGTAACTGTAGCTCATCGACCACTCCCGTTCTTGAACGCCCGATCATCGCTCGCGCGCCCTGCATTCATGGACCGGCGCCGGACGAGCGGCGCCATCGGCTGCGCATGATACGGGACGCGGTGGCTTCGTGAAGTCACGGACCCGTCGGGCGAACCGCGCCCGGGTCAAGGCGTGCCTGCGCATCGGTCTGCGCCGCTTCGCTGTGTTCAATGAATTCGTGCGCCCAGCGTTCGGCACGCGGCTGACAGCTGACCAGCGCCGCCTGGAGTTCCGGAATGCTGAAGTATTCCGGCTCGTGCAGGTAGGGGTGATGCATGCGGCCGACATCCAGCGCGTCATGGCTCAGATCGACCAGCCGCCCGTCGATGAAGTTGTACTGGTGTTCGAAGTGACCGCGGATCGCACCACCGAAGATCGACTGCATGTACAGCGAGGCGTACTTGCAGGAGCCGGACAGATCCGGCGGCGCACCGAGACCGCGATCCGACGCCCAGTCCGACCACTTCGCGAAGAACCATGACTTGGCCGCCGCGAACTGCGCATACGTGTAGGTCACCCTGCCACAGCGTGGCGAAGTCCAGTCGATGTCGTTCATGCGGAGTACCGGGTTCATGGATGCAGCACATGGCGGGCCGCGCCGCCCGGCGTCCGGCACGGGCGGGGAACAGCGTCAGGTCAGTGAAGACAGGCTGACTGGACTGTACCGCATGGCACCCGCCCGGGACCGGTGCGGCCGGCGATCGCCGACCGTTACCGCTTCCCGGGCGGCAGCGTCGCGACGAAGTCCATGCAGCGCTGCACCCAGAACGCGAGGTCCGCGTCCGTGGCGGTACCCGCCGCATCGACGTAGACATACCCGCCCATGGGCTTGCGGTTGAAGTCCATGACCCGGACGTGCGCGCGGGACAGCGATTCGTCGTGGAGGCCCTTTCCGACCCTTGCCACGAGGCTGCTGTCCAGCACACCGACGACCATGAGGCCATTGCGCAGGAATGCGAGGCCGCCGAACATCTTCCTCTCGGAAATGCCCGGAGCCCGGCCCAGCACCGCGCGGATGCGCGATGCCAGATGTTCGTCGTACGCCATCCGGACCGCCCTCTGCTACCAGGTCAGGGTCTTCGTGTTGTCCCTGAACAGGGCGGCGCCGGTCAGGTCCGGATTTCCAACCCTCACCCCGGGCACCAGATCGCCCTCCGTGACACCGTAGTGCTTCATGCACATCGGGCAGATCAGCACGCTTGCGCCGCGCACGATCAGGTCGGTCAGGGTCTTCTGGTGGTCGGCATACTTCGCCGCATTCGCCTTCGCGCCGATCAGCACTCCCTTGTCGTTGAGAAAGATCGTCAGCGGATGCCCGCGTTCCATCTGATTCTTCCCGAACGAAATGCCCATGTTTGCGCGGTGCTGATCATCTGTCGTGAGATTGATGAAGAGCGGGTCGGTATCGCCCGCCATGGCCGGTGATGCGATTGCGCCCAGTGCCAGCGCGATGAGCAGGAACAGTCTTGCAAGGATCTTCATCAAGGTAACCTCAGGTTTGAACACCTGTTCAAGCTATGCCCGATCGGGTGTGAGCAGGTTGACCCCTGTCAAAGGCGGCTGCGCAGCGGTCGCGCACCGTGTCTTCGCTGCAGCTGGACGCATGCAGCGGACTTTCAGCGAGGCGGAAGGATATGCGGAATGCCTGGTCGCCCGGAGCGAAACCCGCGGGTGATGGCCTCCGGACGTCCGTCTAGACAGGGCGGCCGGGGGTCACCGAGGGGCTTCGCCCGGCTGCAACCCGGCGACCAGCGCAGCCTGCATGTCGGCGGGCAGGCTGGCGACTCCCTTGACCACGGCCGGGCCGCCATGTCGCCAGTGAACCGTGAATTGGCGTGGTGGCGCATCGCCCGGCACCGGAAAGGTACTGACGTGCAGCAACACCTCGGTGCCGCCTTCGACCAGCGCAGCCGATGACAGCAGCCTGACCACCGGGCCGAGCTCACGCACGGCGATGACAACCACCCGCGTGACGCGTCCGGCTTGCGCAGCATGCTGCGCGGACACGGCAGCCGGGTCGAGACTGTGCACGCGTCGCAGCGCGGCCTCTGCGAAGCATCCGGAACTGGCGAAGAAATCCTTCAGCCCCGCTGCAGCGGCCGCTTCCCGCTCCGCGGCGTCTTTCTGGTCCGCCCGCCATTCGGGCGCCCACAGCACGAGCGCCGTCGCCGCTCGCTCGCACACCGCGGCTTGCGGTGACGGTGCCAGGGTGACGACCGTGCTGGCGCACCCGGCCAGCAGCACCGCGCAGAATGGCGCCGTCAGGATTCGCAGACGTCGGATCCTGAATGCCATGGATGCGTGCCGGGGTTCGGTGCCGAAGCCTTCAACTCAATGACCGTGCGCGTCGCTGGTGAGGCTCTTGTCGGTGAACAGGTAGTCCTTCAGTTCGTGCGAGAAGCGATCGTCCTTGCGACGGATCCATTCGAGCACCATGGCGGCGTGTTCCTTTTCCTCGTCGCGGTTGTGTTCGAGAATCTTCTTCAGCACGGGATCCTTGCAGGCGGATGCACGCTGGTTGTACCAATCCACCGCTTCAAGTTCTTCCATCAGCGAAACGATGGCGCGATGCATGTCGCGTACTTCATCCGACAGTTCTTCAACAGGTTCGTGGTAACCGACACTGGACATTGGGATCTCCTGGTTCGCGCTGTTTGGGGAAGGCTCATTCTGCCCTGCCAGGGAGGCGGCCGGAATGGCGGCGATGCGGGCCGGCGGCCCAGCGCTGCGCGACATGGGTCATGGCCGCACGGCCCGCAGGTGCTCACCGCATCCTGGAACGCAGCTTGATGCTCTCGCCGGCGACCATGAACTTGCCGTACCCGCGGTGGTGAAGCGTACGGGGGTCCTTGACCTTCGGGTCAACCCAGGCGGCCACGACTTCGAGCACAAACTGCTCGTACCGCCGAACCCGCCCGGTGTCGACCACCCGGCACTCGAGACTCGCGTAGCAGTCATCAAGCAGCGGCGCAGCCACCTGTTCCGCGGCACTGCACGACAGCCCGAACTTCGCGAACTTGTCGACTTCGGCGCCGCTGCAGTTGCCGCACCCGACCACCTGCTTCGCCAGTTCCACCGCCGGAATGTTCAGCACGCACGTCTTCGACGCCCGAAGCAGCTTCTGCGAGTGATTGCCGGCACTGACCACGCAGGCCACCAGCGGCGGCTCGAACCCGAGCAGGGAGTACCACGTCATCGGCATGACGTCGCTGGCGTCGCGGTGGGCGGTGGTCAGCAGCAGCAGTGGCCCGGGTTCGAGCAGGCTGTAGACCTTCGACAGCGGGAAGCGCTTTTTCATTTGCGGCTCAGGTGGCATGGTGGTCGCCTGCGGACACCCGTCAGGCCGCAGCCTCCGACCAGACCGCAAACTCGTTGCCGCTGGGCTCGGTGAAGTGAAACCTGCGGCCACCCGGGAACGCGAACACCGGCTTCACGATCCTGCCACCCGCAGCGACCACCTTGGCGAGCGTACGCTCGAGGTCCGCACTGTAGAAGACGATGAGCGCACTCCCCTGACGGGTATCTGCCACCAGATCGGACCTGAAGAAGCCCCCGTCGAGGCCCTGGCCGGAGAACGCCGCATAGTCGGCGCCGTAGTCCTCGAACACCCACCCGAAGGCGTCCTGAAAGAACCGCTTCGTCGCAACCATGTCACGCGCCGGGTACTCGACGTAGTTGATCTTCTCGTGTGCCGGCATGACTGCCTCCTGCGCTCTGATGTTCGACATGTCGGGCGGTCGTCAGGCCAGCCCTTTGATTGGGCCGCAGATCTGATTCGACGGATGAAGAGGATGCGAGCATCGATATGCCAAGCCTCAAGTTTGCTCGAGCGGATTGCCATTCAGGTCCACCTTGAGAACGGCCGACCCTCATTTCGGAATGACCAGTTCATGCAGTGCAATCGCGGCCCCTGCGACGAGAGCAACCATGCTTGCGCGACGCAGGATCTGCCACATCCTCGGACACCCCGTGTCGAGCACCGCGCGCTTCGGTTCAGTCGGACACACCGCGACGTCGACACTGCTTCCGACGGGAAGGCTGTTCACCATTCGGCGTGCGGCTTCTTCGGTGCTCGGGAAAGGAAGGCCTTCCGTATGCTCGGTCGAGCAGTATTCGATTCCCGCGACCGAGTAGCAATACGAAAACTCCGGACGGAATGACGTGCCATCGCCGTCGGTTGACTCTGTAACGGATGACTTGATGACAGTGGCCCGGACTTTCGGCCAGTGTTGCGCTCGCTGATACAGGCGGATGCGCGAGTGCGACTTCAGTGCGAGCGGTATGCCTCCGATCACCAGGGCGATACCGAAGAACCCCAAATTACTGAGCATGGTGAATCCCGACGTCTGACGTCCGAGGTGGGCGGGCAACGACAACAGGATGCCGGGGCCCGGTTGGCGACAATCTACCGTACCGCCACAACAGCCCCGACAGCGTTCCGCCGGCGCTCGGCCTCAGCGACACGTCAGGTGCTGCCCGCTTGGCCATTTTTAGCCCTCCTGCGCGGCGGAAAACGCCACCACGCCGCAAGGACGAGCAGGCCGAAGGCCACGTACGCCACCGTGAACACCCAGAACGGCGCCTCGTAGAAAAGAACGCGCTGAACCCAGTGTTCAACGAAGCTCCGGCTGTAGGCCGCACCGCCGGCTTGTTCGCGCAGCCACGATTCCAGCACCGTCAACGGACACAGCCTGCCCAGCATCGACTGGACGACGACGACCCCGATGGCAGCGAGATGAGCGAGACGAAACCACAGGCCATTCACCCAGCGCCATCCTCGCAGATTCCCTGCGACGATCGCAGCGAGCCCGGCGACGACAAACACCACCACGGCGAAATGCAGCAGCAGGACCGCATCCGCGAGCAGTCGGTAGGGCAGCGGCTCGTGCATCGGCTACGCCTGACTCCACCACTCAGCCGACGTCGAAGGCAGTCGGATGCTGCGGCCTTCTGAACCTGACCGATTCAATCTTTACTGACCCGTCGGGCTGAACGAACAACCAGTGAATTCTCAAAGTCTCAACCACCCAGGACGGGACCGCGAAAACCTGCTTCCGGAACTGTGGAATGTCTGGCACGGCGAGTCCGTACTCGATGCCTGGCTCCTCCATGCCCTGGATCAGCTGGCCCAAGCCAGTTCGGAAGTCGAGGCCTACGGCGGTGGTCAGCCCTTTCGCTTCGACTCTCCATTCAACACCGCTGAAAGGGTGTGAGCATACGAGGTCGATCGTCCGGTGCTTGCCGACGTCAAAGCCACCGGCGCGAAAAAATGCCTCGATCGCCCCCTGAACGAATCCCTCGTTCGGCCACGCCGTTCCGCGCTTGAATTTGTGAACGGTGGCTTTCACGACTTGAGGCCGTCGTTGCGAGGACGTCGGGCAGCGCAGCTTCGGGTGGTCAGCACAACCGAGACGTTGGGCGTGTCCGGCATGACCGAAGCGCTTGCTCAGCCGCCGCTTTTCGGCACTTTGGTCTTCAACGCTTGCCTGCTTGCTGCAGGGCGCTCAGTCAGACGACCTGTAACGTACTTGTGCAGCACGCTGGCGATGAGCGTCTGGTAAGGAATGCCCTCCTCAAGCGCTTTGATCTGGATGTCCGACAAGTCCCCGGACGACAGACGGATGTTGACGCGCCGATCCTTCAAAGCCGTGGCTCGTGCAGCCGCCTTGAACCTGGCCAGCTCGCTCTTCGTTGCGACGGACTTCAACTGCCCCTGTTCAAAGGCCTTCAGAAGCTCGCTTTCGTCGTGATCAATCTTGGTGGGCATCATCGTCACCTTGGTTCAAGTAGTCCCTGGTCGCTTTGCGGCTCGGAATGACCGTTTTGAGGAAAAAGTAATCGTCCTCTTCGACGAACGGTACCAGGTAGGCATAGCTGTCATGGGCGACAACAAGGACACGTTGTCTCGGGTACCTTTGCTCGTTGGGATGAGCAAGGATGTCCAGAAGTCCGCCAGCCTCGATGGCAACGACCATGCTCTCGAAGGACACGCCTCGATCTTCCTTGAGCACACCGTTCTTCTCCGGGCTCCAGCGAAATGGCTTCATGCGGAAATGCTACCTTGACGTGTGCCTTTTGTCACCAGACTGCAGCGCGCTGCCTTTGAAGACTTTCAACGTAGACGTTCAGCGGCCGCCGACAGGCCCAACGTAGAGGAGACCGACGCTGCGCGGCGTGATCGTGCCGCATCCCCTGCACCGCCGGGTTACAACTCAAGCGGATACAACCTTGCGAAACCAGGTGCTACCCGGCAGGGAAAACAGCAAGAAGAGGGCGTAGCCCTGAAGGCCGATTTGAGCTACTGAAAGCACCCCAAGAATCAATGACCGCGAGAACTCGCCCACTACGACGAACAGGCTTGGCAATACGCCGATGATGAATAGGACAAGGAATGTGATACGCGCCCAGTTCTTGCCAGCGGAGATCTTGAAAACGAGAAATCCGATCAAGGCGAACGTAAAGACCACGACGACAGTTGTGAACGCTACGGATGCCTGAGCAGTGACGTGTGAATAGTCAATCAAGGTCTTGACCAAACCCACGCCCAAGGATGCCCAAAGGAGATTCACGGCGATCCCGACGGGTTGCGGTTTCTGCGCGACGGCTTGAGTTTCCATCACTGTTCCTTGTGTTCTAACGACGCAGTAGAAGAACCCCGTTTCGGGCCAAGTTGCTGCGCCCGGCAATAGCTGGCTTCAATTCATTCTTCATCGCATCAGTCCCGGTTCAGCGGTTTCATCGTCGTCCCCTTACGCCCTCATACGCAGCTCCTGACAGACCGGATCGGCGCGTTTCCCTTTCCGCCAGCATACCTAATTCGCGTAGCCGTGGTGCCCGAGCTTTTCGATGTTGTGCACCATGCATTGGAGCTTCCACTGCAGCATCGTCCTTGGTGCGCCCGAGTAACGTGAAGCGATCGAGCCGCTTGTGGTGCCGCAGGTTGCCGAACACCGGTTCGACCCCGGCAAGGCGCGCGCCTTTCATCCCGCTTGCCGTGCTCGGAGTCGATGCGCCGCTTCATCCGCTCGGTGTGGGAGTCGTCACTGCTGCGCCTGCCTCAGGCCTCTCCCTTACGGACCCGAACATTTTTGTGGACCTTGTAGTCGGCAGTGTTACTTGGATACGTAAGTACACCGAGTTGATCAATGGTCTTGCGGAGCAATTCGAATGCTTCCGGCTTCTGCCTGCCTGACCAGTAGGCAGGCGGTGCGAGCGCGAAGCGCTTGCCTTCACCGTGAAGGATGATCGAGCCCTGAGTACCCAACTCAACCCTCCGAACTTCCGCCCAAGTCATGCGGAACGTGCCGAGGAGATTGTGATGGGTGACCGACTTCTCGGATAACTCAAAGCTTCCGGCGCTGGCAGTCATGTACAGGCCCATGCATGCGAAGAACGCGAAGACTGCGATTGGTGGGTACTGCCGGGCTAGGAACGCTCCAGCAGCACACCCCAGGAAGAAGAGGCTGCAGACCGCGCCAATGATCTGGTAGCTGAGGACGCCAAAGCGGTACGAGGTTGCCATGTCGATGTTGTGAGAGGCGTAAGGCTGAAGGCGTCTTCCTTGGCCGAGACGTCAGACCTCAGCTGCTCCAGCCTAGCAGTCGAATCCGTGATTCTTTCGGTAGTAGTCGGCCTGCTCAGGTGGCATTTTCTTGAACAGTACGCACACGGTGTAGCTACCGACTTGACGGCCATTCCTTGAATAACCCCAATCTGAGATCTGATTCCTCGTGAACTGTATCTGCTGACCTGCTTTGACGTTGTGAACGACCTTCGGATCATTAGCGAGGACGCCCTCGAATCCCGTGCCGGTGGGGCGGAATGGAACTACCCAGAAGTGCTCTGTCGCGTCACCGTCACGAATCATGACCTTCAACTTGAACTGTTCCGTTCCTGTTGAGGGTGAATTGGCTAACGCAAGAAAGTCATCGAGTCCGGCTCTAGCCGTTCGGATCGCATCGACCATTTCAGGGTCGGTGGTGCCGATCATGACAATCTCGCTCTCGTCACGCTCCTGCGCGGAAGACAGATTCGGAAATGCGAGCGTCGCAGACAAGAGCAGTAGAGACAGCGTGCGCATTGATTCTTCCTGAGGCGTAACCGTAGAGGTGACTGGCGCGGCGCTATCGCGCAGCGTCCGTGTCGATGGAAGGGTTCGGCCGACTCACGTTCTGACCTCACCATTTCTCAGTGCCTCCGCGAATCCGGGAGCGGTGACGCAGCGTACGACAAGATCATTCATTAGAGAGGGCAAAGCGCGGGCGTAATCGTCGGCGCCGCCGAACACGCCTTGAAACGTCAGCTCGGTCCTGGCGAGAATGGTCTGACGCCATAACTCCTTCTGACTTGCCGTTTCCATCACCGCTACCGTTGCCGCCAAGGTCAAGTAGTTCGCGGGTGACTGAAAGAAGCCTCTTTCGTAGTGCGGATCGTCAACTTCATGCAGGATCACCTGAATCTCGTACCGAGCGTGTTGCTGCCGAGCTACACCAAGGCGAACAAGCGAATCTTCCAAGGAGGCCTTTGCATACTCGGCCAGCGGGCGTGCTGCAGCGTAGACGCCTTCCATCTTTCTGCCATACCCGTTGCGTTTGTTCAGCAATATCCGGCCATCAGTGATGGGACGACCAGATTATCCATCCCGGCGAGAATCGATGACCGACACCTGTCTGACTGCAGCACCATCGATTTCATCTGCGACTGCAGCACGCTTGAGAGGGACCGGAGTGAAGGCGATAAGGGAATCGCTTCGAGTGATGGTGCATCCTTGCAGCGCCAGAGCGGCAAGAAGGAAGAGGCTAGCTTTGTTCATGGTTATCGGCTCGGCGGCTTGAATTCTGGATTCACCGGCCTGAGCGGTTTTTTGCTTAGGTCCGCTGGAATGACCGGTCGGACCTCCGGCGATTCCGTCACGGTTCGTCACCCGCCGTAACAAGCATATGCGCTTCGTGGAGGGACAAAGGGCTGTCATTGCAACTCACGAACCCGATCTTGGAAGTTATGACAGGCGGCGGCAATTCGACCGGGACCGGACTTTCGGGGTTGGGGACTATCGTTACGCCGCCACTCGAGGAGCGGTACGCATTCAAAGAGCTCCGTACTTCGTCGTATCCGGCAGGACACAGCTGCTGCGCTCGATAACGGAATGTTTCTGCGGCCGAGTCCGGAGTGGCGAAGAGCGAGAGGTTGCTGAAGCCCTTGATGCGGTAGACACCCGGCGCCATCTCGTCGTCTATGAAGCCACCACCACCGCCGAGATAGTTCGGACCGTCTCGCTTCAAGTCATGCGTCGAGCTACATGCACTGTTCAGAAGCAGCAGCAAAAGAAAGTCGGGCTTAGTCACAAGAGGCCTGACGTTGAGGTGAGGGACGGCCGGAGCGCGGACGGAACCTGCAAGCGTCACTTGCAGGTTCCATTTCTAACGCCGGCTTGGGCGGCGGCGCGGATGAAAAGTGGCAGACACAAAAAGTCGGCGCCAGCGACACGGCAACTGAGCAACGAGAGAAACCTGTGCAGGGCCTGATCATGGGTTCAATTGTCTGAAACGACCGCCATCTCGTGATGGTTCAAGAGCTAGAGAATGCGACGTCGAGTGTTCTTCACCTTCATGCCACCATTTCTCGATCAATGCCCTACCGTACGGATCGACCTCATACACGGAGAAGACTTCGCCAAGCATCGATTGAACACGCGATATCTCTTGCAGATCGAAAGGCTCAAGAACTGACGGCGAAATTTCGATGACACGCACACGTGTGCCTTCCTTGACAGTTGAGCCACGTCTGTCTTGCGTGTGATGCCGGGAACGATGTTCGCTCATGACGCCCAACGTGCAAGCGCTGGGACGCTTCGCAGGCTTGCCGACGAAGCGTCCCTCTGGAGCGGAAAGTCAGAGGTCATTGGCCGCAATCCGGGTTAAACACAACAAAATGCGGTGAGCTTTCGAACGAACGGTCCTTGTCCGAAAGATGTTCGTGTTCCCAAGCCTTGCCACGGGTATCAATTCCCTCCGCGCAAGACTCAAGAAACTTGGCAATCCGGCGCATTTCGTCTGGAGTTGCGACAAGGATAATTTCTGCAAGCTCGACGGGAACATTGTCCCCAATGGCGCGACCTTCGTCGGCGTAACCGTGGATCTTCACCGTGACCTCTAACGTTTGAGATGAGAGGCAGACACCGGCTTGCCGGTGCCTGCCTCTCGATTGAAAGGTTAGGCCGCTGGTTTCAGCTGTCTGAACAGGATGGCATAGCCCATTGCGACAAGCCCGAGATTGCGGGCTGCAGTGCCGATAGTTTGAAGGATGTCTGGTGCTGGGATAAGAGCAAGAAGTAGATTCAGTGCGACGCCCGCCGCGAAGAGCAGTAGTGGCCACTTTGGCAACCAACCTGCGCGCAGTGCAGACCAAGCGAACATGAAGCCTCCGAGCACCATGAATGCGCCGTGAACTGTGTAGATGCTGCCAAGACGAGCCCACAGGGCTTCATAGGTGGGAATCTTCTCGGCCATTGCGTAGAGAGTTGTATGAGCAAAGTAGGTGAATGCCGCCCCATACAGAAGTGCGCCGATCAGCCCCACTACGTTTGGCCTTGGTTTACGTACGGCGTACAGCCCGAGCAGCAACCAAGGCATTGGAAGAAAGGCGATGTAGTTGAGCCAGAGTTGGGCTACTGAGAAGCCTCCGTAGTACCACTCCAGCGCGTCTGTGGCCGAGTGCAGAGCCGGTGCAACAAGAGCGGCAATACCCACCGCGATGCTGAACTGGGACAGATGAGCATCGTGTTGCTTCACGAGCGGCCTAACGTTTGACGTGAGCAGCTTGCCGAAGGCAAATCCGCTCGATGAAATGGTTGGGCGTCTCCGCCCCTGGTGGACAGTTCGCATACGCATATGTACAATATTCCGTACAACCACCGAGGTGCCCAATGGATGCCATTACCTACTCCTCAGCCAGAGCAAACTTGGCTCGCACGATGGATCGCGTGTGCAACGACCATGAGCCTCTGATCATCACCAGAAACGGTGACCAAGCCGTGGTCATGCTCTCCCTTGAAGACTTTCAAGCCCTTGAGGAAACGGCGTACTTGCTGCGTAACCCTGCCAATGCCAAACGGCTCTTGTCCGCGACCGCACAACTGGACGCCGGCAAAGGCACCGAACGGAAGCTTGCCGAGTGAAGCTGATCTTTTCTGACGAGGCATGGGAAGATTATCTCTACTGGCAGAAGCAAGACCGAAAGATGGTTGAGCGCATCAACAAGCTCATCAATGAAGTCAAGCGCGAGCCGTTCGCTGGCGTCGGAAAACCGGAGCCACTCAAACACGCGCTATCAGGCTACTGGTCTAGGCGCATCAATGATGAGCACCGGATGGTCTACAAGATCGAAGACGGCTCTCTTCTCCTCGCACAACTCCGCTACCACTACTGAGACGCCCAACGTTCGAGCTGAGCTGCCTGCGGAGGCAGGCGGCCTTGGCCCGGTTGGCGAAAATGTACCTCGTACCGACAACCGGGCCAAGGACGGCTGCCGCAGCAGGTCAGCTTGAGCGAGGGGTTAGGCATCAGCGCGATGTGCTGCGTGGGTTTTGACCCCAAAGAGCTTCAGCGATGCTGCCACATGCTCTGCAACGGGATTTTCTCGGACAGCGTCTTGAAGTAGCTTCTTCGCATAGGGCTGCAACGGAGAGTCCGCCAACTCAAGCAGCGCGGTCGGGTCGGAGAACCTTTCGAACCATGGCAGCCCAATTTCCATGAAGAGGCGATGCAAGTCTTCGATGCACCTCTCAGAGGTGCTTCCGGTAGAAGCATTGAACCTCAGGTGATAGCGGCCAGCACTTGTGGTCGGAGAGTCGCTACAGGGACCGTTCAAGGCCTGTGCAGGAAAGGTGTCATTCAGCACGCGTATTCCGAAGTGAACTCGGATAGCAACCGATGCGCTGCTAGGTGCACCGTAAGAACTTCCGCTGCGGTGAAAGTGCACAAAGTCAATCGTGTGTTGATTAACACGCGTCCAGAACATCTTTTTGGTTCGAGCAAAGCGATGCTCAGAGATGCCCGCGCTGAACTGCACGCAAGCACGCTCCAGTCCAGCGCGAACAACAGTTGTGGTCGATGCAGCTTCCATTCTGATGCCTAACGTTTGACAAACGGCGAAGCCATGGGCTTTGTTGGCGCCCGCTTGACCGCCCAGTTAGGCGACATTTTCTGGCCCATTTTGCTTGGCCTCTTGCTGTTCACTTGCTCGCTGCGCACACCAAACAGAATAGGGTAGCTTGGACCTGCTGCGCCTGTACTCCGCTTCCAAATCGAACTGCGCATCGAAGCCGATCTCTCTACGTTGCTTGGACATGAAAAGCACTTCGCGTTGGGCTGGCGTTTGCACAATTTGAACGGTCCTGAAGCCGTCGAGGCGCCAGTTGTCCGCTTTGAGGGTCACGTTGCGCGATGTCTTTCGGTGCGGTGCATGACCTAGTTGCAAGAAGACCTGCCTTAGCAAGGTCGCCGTAAGTGCGGCCACTAGGCCATCCGTATCTTTTGCAATTCGTGCGAGGTCTCGCCCATGTGCCAAGTTGCTAGCTACTTGGTTCATCCAGTCTTCGTCGCAGATTTGAATATTGGTTTTGACGCTCAGTTCGATGGCGTCAATGATCTTCAATACGTAGCGACGCCACGTTGTGAGGGATGTGCATTCCTTCAAGTCGCGCCAAGCAGCTTCTCCGAGCAAGTCCTCGATTGCGGACTTGAGTGCGTACATGTGGGACAGGTCGTGCTTCATTGGCATGCTGATGTTGCCTAACGTTGGAGATGAGGGGCGGCCAAGGGCGATAGCCCACGGACGTCCCTCTCGATGGGAGGGTTAGGCCTCTCTGCTGCGGCGAATGCCTTCTTCGAGCGCGAAGAACTGTGGACTCCGCGATGCCATCGGGCCGCGAAGCTTATCGATCTCCGCTTCTGGCGCATGGACCTCGAAACTGACGATCTTTGCGATCTTCAGCGCTTGGCCAAGCAATTCAGCAACGTTCTCACGATGTGCGAGCACTGCGGCAGCATCCACGTATCCCTCGCGGCAGTGGGCGACGTTGCCGCTGAAAGAGAAGGCGTAGTGCATGCAACCCGGCTCCGCGCGCGTCTTGGCGACGAGCTTCAGCGCCAGAGTTTTGAAAGCGTCGAGTTGCCCGTCTTGGACCTCAAAGTACGGTACCAAGGTGCAGCAAGTGTCAGGCGCAAACATTCATGTCTCCTGTGGTTCTCACGGGCGATGTGCCCGCACCAATTCTGCACGCAGTGACTCACCTGGGTTCCAGAAAGGCAATGATGAGGCGCTGCAGTTGCCGAAGGGCACTAGCGAGGCCTAACGTTCAACATGAGGGGCGGCCGAGGACGATAGCCCTTGGACGTCCCTCTCGATGGAAGTGTTAGGCGTCACTTGGCAGGCTTGCTTCCATTCGGAGCCAGGCGAACTGACTCAGTTGCGCTTGAGAGCAGGGTCATGGCCTCGTCCTTCGATGGAGACATTGCTCCGATGTATACCAGCCCGAGCGACCCGCATATGACCGTTGCCGCTATCCAGATCGGAGGTGTTCCAACGGCGCCAATAGCACTCAGTTCTTCGAATTCGTCGGTCCGTGTCGGCTGTGAGTATTCAGCGTTCGACTTCGCATCGAAGAAGTAGAAGAAGTTCGAGCGCAGCTCCGATGGATTGCACGTATTTCCGCAGTCCTCTTTCGACCGTGTACACACCTGCGCTGTGATCACTCGGCCTGTCCCTTCCGATGGTGGAGACGAGGTATACGTGCCTTTCTCTACCTCTACCTTCCAGCCGACTGGAAAAGAAATAGAAGCGAACGCGAGCGGAAGAGGTTCCGCGACCGATATAGCGGCGGTGGTGGCCAAGAAGATAGTGATGAGGAGCTTGCGCATAAAGAGTGGGGATTCGGTGACGCCTAACGTTTGAATTCACAGGACGCGCGCCGCAGGCGCGAGGTCCGGTGGAATGATGGGTTGGGCGTCATGCTTCAGCCTCGACGAGAGATGGCTCGCACGAGCGCAGGATGCCACGAACGGTTTGAGCCAGAGCCGTGTGGTCAAAGTCCTTGGGCTTGCGCTTAGCCGTGGCTATTCGTTCGATCGATGAAACGAGCGCATCGCCAAGCATTTTCAACTGCTCAGACGTGGATAGGTGCTTGACTGCCTTCCACTCCAACTGCCCAACGGAGATGAATGTCTTGTGCTTTGGCCGGTAGCTCATGTAGTTACTCATTGAAGTGAACCACGTCCCCCATTCCTCCAACTCACCGATCTCGAACCCAAAGCGGAACTCGTCGATAGAGTCCCCAAATGACATTGCCAACAGTTTGCCGGCTACAAAATCTTCAAACTTTGGAATGCTCACACGCCACAACCCGGTTTCTGGCGGTGCGCCGTAATAGACAGGGCGATCCTTTTGCGAATGCCCGGCAAAGACAACCTCCCCGCCGCATGTGACCTGGATACTGAATTTCATGACGCCCAACGTTCAAGCTCAGCCGACCGGCTACAGCGGGCGAAGCCCGCTGTAGCCGGTCGGCTGGAGCGCAGTGTTAGGCATGGGTAACCTTTCGCTGCCAACGCCCGAAAATAAACGGCAAGGCACCGCGCAAGATTGCGAAGGCGGAGAACCCTGCACCGAAAAGAACAAATGAAGCCTCCGGCTGCGCTTGGGGTTGGCTTGTGCCGATCAACGCTGCGAGAAGGGAGAAAACAGCCACAGCCACACCACCGCCAATAAAGCCGGAAAGTAGCCAGCGAAGTGCTTGAGACCGACGGGCGCGCGAAAAGCAAAATGCAACCGAGACAAGCAGAATGAGCGGAGCGACAGCCGCCAATGCCACAGAGAGAAGAACGAGAGCAAAGCCTGGTGCCATGAACTTATGCCTAACGTTCGAGCAAAGCTGCACGCGTAGGCGTGCGTTGCAAGCCCGGTGTGTGACGATGGTCGAACTGGCAAACACCGGGCTTGCGACGCATGCCGTAGCGTGTCAGCTTGAGCGAGGGGTTAGGCGTCGCTGTTCCAGTGCTTGAGTAGTTTTGGTTGACGTGACGAGCCCGGCCATAGGTAAACAGTGTACTTGTCATCGGCTGGGTCCCATTCGTTCTGGATACTCTTGATGCCCGACATGACTGCGAGGGCGCGATACGTTCCAGGCGTGACATTGAATCGCGGAGCGTCCGGGAAGTATTGAGTGCATCCCATGACGACCACTTTCCCAGATGGGATCTCGATGCTTCCTTCAACCGCATGCTCAACGTCTTCTAAAGCAACAAGAGGTTCGTGGTCGCTGACTACGACTTCGACGGGCACTTCGACGTTGCGGAGCGTTCCAGGACAGACAGCGCTTCGACCGAAGGCTGTTAGAGCGGACAAGGCGTCTTCGGTCCAGATGGTGGCAAAGTCATCGTCCGACTCTTCGTCTTGCACGACGAACTGGAAGTAGTCAGCGAAGAGTTGGAAGGCATGGACAGTGCGCATTGCGACGCCTAACGTTCGAGCTAAGCTGCCCGCGTAGGCAGGCTTTGTAAGCCCGAACTGAGAGAATGTACAGAGTACCTCAGGCCGGGCTTACAAAGCCTGCCGTAGCGGGTCAGCTTGAGCGAGGGGTTAGGCCTCACCGGACGGCAACCCAGCCTGACGGCAACTTGTGCCACGGTTGTTCCGGAAAGCGCGTGGCCAGATCCTGCTTCTTGAGCCTCTCACGCCGAATGGTTCCTCCGGCAGACCATGCGCTGTCGCTCTGAGTGAAGTCTGCCTGCAGTCGGTTCGGAACATGGTGGACAGCGTCGTAAGCCGCAATCACTTCCAGATCCTGAATGGCTGGATCATGCACTTTGGTAGAGCCGATGACGGTGCTCCCTTTCCAAAGGGTCACATCCAGAGTGCCAACTGGCCATTGAACTACGACAGGTACTTCGCTCAGTTCCGGGCGAAGTTCATGGTGCCCGAGGTGTAGCCACTTTCCTTCGCGGAGCGCAATGCCGATGCTCGGCAGAAGTACGCCGAACCTGGACATCAGGGGCGCTGCAAGCGCCTCGTTTGCGCTTGCTTCGTGGCTGCGATAGCGAAAGAACCCCAACTGCCGATTAGCCGCAACCTGGCCAAAGTAGATGAAGGAGTCGCCGCCATCGATCGCGTACAGCGTACCGGAGTCCAACTTGGCGCGGGCGCGCGGCGCGGCTTCGAATGGGAGGTTTGAGCGCATGGGTGCGTTTGTGAGGCCTAACGTCTGAATTCACCGGCCTGGCGCGGCTTGCCGCGACAGATCCGGTGGAATGATGGGTTGGGCCTCTGCTTGCCGGGCCTGGCTTATTTCCCGGCGACAGCGAGTAACGCCTTCGGATTTGTACTTGCGATAGAGAGCAACGTCCGAGCCGCTCCACTGGGCTGTTTGCGGCCCTGTTCCCACCCTTGCAAAGTGCGAACCGACACGCCCATGAGCGCAGCGAACTGCGACTGAGACAACCCCGTTTTCTTGCGCGCCTCAATGACTGGCGACGACACGACACGGACTTGCCCAGCCTTCATTTCGCGCACCGACTGCAACAACTCCGCAGCCAAATCGCGCTGCGCTTCATAGGCCTCCAACTCGGCGGGGGCCAGCGGCTTAATCTTCGAGGGCACGGCGAATCTCCTTGAGCTTTGGACCAGTGAGGTTGTCTGTCTTGGACTTCGCGTAAAGCGTGAGTAAGACGACCTCACCTTCCACGGTGCGCGTGAAGTAGATGACCCGCACACCGCCAGACTTGCCCGAACCTGCTCGCCCCCACCGCACTTTGCGGATGCCACCGGACTCGGGCACGACGTCTCCGGCGTTTGGGTGTCCCGCGATGTACGCAGCGAATGCACCGCGTTCTTCCTCTGTCCAGTACAGCGGCCACTGCTTCTGGAAGAGCATCGTTTCGACGACTGTGAGCATGTGCGGACTGTACTCCTAAAGCGCATAGCTGGCTACCGCCGCCGAGATGCCCAACGTTCGAGTTAACCGGCCCGCGGAGGCAAGCGCCGTAAGCCTGGTACGCGATGATGCGCCATGTGCCGCGGACCAGGCTTACGGCGCTTGCCGTAGCGGGTCCGGTTGAACGAGGGGTTAGGCCTCACGGGTTAGCGCTGCGACTCAACCACTACTAATTCCGAGTGCGGCGAGCGAGCGGACAAGGGTATCTTCATCAGTGATTGGTATGGTTTGGAGCTGACCAAATCCTAGCGGCAAATCATCGCTGGACAAATCGCTTGCGCGTAGAGGTATGAGTTTGTCTTGTCTACGTGCTCGCTCAGCTTCATCAACAACGAACGCCGAGCCTATTGAGTGGTGCGACCAAATCACGACAACGGACTTCGCCGCTTCAAGTCGGGCAAGTATCTCGGATCGAAACGTTTCCCCAGCCAGTAGCTCTGTGTCCCACCATACTACAAAGCCAAGGGTTGTTAGTCTTTCCGCTAGAGCCTTTGCGAGGGCTCGATCCTTGCTGCTATAGGATAGAAACACATCAATGACGTCCGGCGACTCAATGTTTACCGCAGGCGGTAACTTGGCGAATAGCATTCGACTGCCCTCGTTCCAATCCCGAACAAGCTCTAAATATCGTTGATCATCCTCCTTGATTGTTCTCTTTATCCAGATAGGTCGTTTGGCATTCAGGATTGCCAAATCAAACGGGGGCGCTACAGCAAGGTTATAGCGAACAGCAGTCGCCGCGGAGAGCAGGCACGCCTGAACGCCGTCAGAGAGGCTTGATGCTCGAGTGACGACTTGATCGACTATTGATTTCCCATATTTTGTCTCACCCACTTGCAGATACGGTGTCTCTTCCGTTGCTTCAATGAAGTTTCCTTGTGAATAGACTAGGAAGACGCGATGGCGTTCTCCGCCAATTTTGCCTGCCAGCAAGAAGGACACATTAAACGCAATTTCAGGATCAACCATTGCGCGATACTCGGCAGCCACCTCTCGGATGACTCCTCCAAGTTCGGTGGCAACGTCAGATAGAGAGGCGGCGGGTGAGTCAGACTCGATGGCCTTTGTTCCCAGTTTTGCGGCAGCCATGAATCTCTGTCCGAAGATATCAAGAACTCTCTGGGCCGCCGCGAGATTCCCTGCGTGCATCAATGCGACGAGAGTTGAACCTGTTGAGGTTTGATGTGCCCAGGTCCTCATCTTTGAAAAACTGGAGACCGCGTCAAGGCCGGCGTTCATCCTAGAGTCCGACATTAAGACGACTCCAGTTTCCAGGCAGAGTGCAATAGCGTAGGTCATGCGTGCTCCCAAGAGTTCG
The DNA here is from genome assembly GCF_024580145.1 of Methyloversatilis sp. XJ19-49. GTDB lineage: Bacteria > Pseudomonadota > Gammaproteobacteria > Burkholderiales > Rhodocyclaceae > Methyloversatilis. The sequence continues at coordinate 477 of NZ_JANINI010000004.1, read as the reverse complement.
GTCGCGATGATATGTGTCGGGCGATGTTTGTGAGGCCTAACGTTTGAATTCACCGGCCGCCGGAGGCGGTCCGGTGGAATGATGGGTTGGGCGTCACTTTCTCCCCTCGTGGAGCTTTGCCCCGTGCTTGTCAACGGGATGACGAGCGCCCTGGATCACGGCGACGGAAATGCCTAACCCTGCAACAAGCAGAACAGCGACGCCCTCGTAGCCCGGGAAGAAAGTTCGTGCGCCAAGTATGGCGATGACAACGACTCCGAGTGCGCTACCAACCCGGAGGAAATAGTCCCTCCAAGTAGGGTTCTTGATCGGTGCGAGGAAGTGCCTCCTCATGCGGTTCCCCTTGACGCCCAACGTTTGAGCTCACCGGAGTGCGGAAGCGGGCGAAGCCCGCTGTAGCACTTCCGGTGCAGCGAAGGGTTAGGTGTACCGACGAGGGAAAGAGCTGACGGGCCCAAAGCTACTCCTTGACCAAGA